>NZ_JBSFTG010000004.1:0-423663 GCF_053590715.1 Nocardia sp. NPDC003183 | reverse complement strand
GCAGGGCCAGCCGCAACGGGCTACCCGACCCGGGCGGTCGCGGGCAGGGCCAGCCGCAACGGGCTACCCGACCCGGGCGGTCGCGGGCAGGGCCAGCCGCAACGGGCTACCCGACCCGGGCGGTCGCGGGCAGGGCCAGTCGCATCGGGGTGCCCTGTGTGGGGTGGGTCAGTTCAGGACGCGCAAGGCCTCGGTGATGGCCTGTTCGTTGGGGGTTTCGATGGACAGGAGGACGGTGCGGGTTGCCTCGATGGCGGCGGGTTTCAGTGACTTGAGAAAGGGGAGGTCGGGGGTGGTGAGGGCGGTGGGGATGTCTTCGCCGCAGAGGGCGGCCACGGTGCCCGCGACGACGGCCAGGGCGCGGGGGCCGCTGGTGGTGCGGGCGACGAAGCCGTGGTCGGCGTGGGCGATGCCGGCCAGGAAGGCGGTGAGGTCGGGGTCGGGGATGTCGACGTCCACGGGGGCGGGGGAACTGCCGTCGGGGCGGACCAGGTCGGCCACGAGGCTGCGGCGGGCGGGGGCCGACAGGTTCAGCAGGACGGGTTCGGCGGGGGCGGAATGGTCGTCGCCGTGGTCGTCGTGCGTCATCCGTCCACCGTATCGGCTCGATTCATCGGGGTGTCCTCTTGCGCGTCGGACGTTTGTAACTTAGCTTAGGTTTACCTAATCAAACGTTCGCGGAGGTTGTCATGTCGAGCCCCACCACGATCCTCGCGCCGACCACCGCCGAGCGGGTGCGAAGTGCGTGCGCTCATGCCGAGACTGCGGTGCTCGCGCTCCCCGGTATCGACCCGGTCCCCACCACGCTGCATCACCTGCGCCGTTGCGGCGACGCGGTGATCGCGGTGCCCGGGTCCTCACTCGCGGCCGCGCTGGCCGCCACGGCCAACGAGACCTCGGCGGTCCTCGAACTCACCGATCACGCGCCGCTGCCGCTGCGCGAGCCGGTGCGGGCGCTGGTGTGGTTGCGCGGTTGGGTGCGCCAGGTACCGGAGCAGGCGCAGCGCGCGCTCGCCGTCGAAATCGCCAAGGAGTACCCGCATCCGGGTCTGCTCGATGTCGGGCACGGCGTCACGCTGCTGCGGATCGTGGTGAACTCGGCGGTACTGGCCGACACCGCAGGCGCCGAATCCGTCGACCACGCCGACCTGCGCGCCGCCACGGCCGACCCGTTCTGCGAGCTGGAAAGCGCCTGGCTGCAACACATGTCCGAGGATCACGCCGACGTGGTCGCCCAGCTGGCCCGCCACCTGCCGACTCGGCTGCGGGGCGGGCTGGTGCATCCGCTGGCCATCGACCGCTACGGGCTCACCCTCCGGGTCGAGAGCAACGACGGCGACCACGATGTCCGGCTGCCCTTCCCCACCCCGGCCGACGACATCGAATCGCTGAGCCGCGCGGTGCGGGTGCTGGCCGGCTGCCCGTTTCTGAACGGTCTGCGCCGCATCTGAGCTGTGATTTTGGAGCGCTGGCGCGCTCGAGCGGGGCCCTGGAGGCCCCGATCTTCCCTCCCTCCGGGTACTCCTTCGTCGCACCCTCCGGTCAGTCCAGATCGGGGCGGGCCCCTTTGGGTAGAGACACATCAGGATCACCCGGCCCAGGCTGTCTGAGGGTTCTGCTTTGGTAGAGACCATCAGGATCACCCGCCCAGGCTGTCTGGGGGCTCTGCTTTGGTAGAGACCATCAGGATCACCCGGCGCAGGCTGTCTGGGGGTTCTGCGTTGGGCTCTCGGTGGGGGGGTGCGTCTCACTTCGGGTTGCCGGGCTCGGCGGGAACCTGATGCGGCGCGTTCGCTGCTTACACTGCGCGCATGCGTGTCGATCCTCCCCAGGCCCCGCTGAGCGAGCGGGACAGGTTCGGGCTGCGAGTCGAGATCGCGATCGTTCTGCTCGTGACCTTCGGGTTGAGTGGGATCAGTGCCGGTCTGTCCCTGCTCGATTCGGCGTTGTCGCCGGGCGGGGTCGGCGGGCGCACGGTGGCATTGAACGCGTCGCGGTCGAACAACTCGTTCCTCGATCTGCTGTTCCAGCTCGTCGGGGTGACCCGGCTGTTGGCGTGGGCCGCGCTGGGACTGTATCTGTTGTGGCGCAGCGGGATCGGGCCGAAATTGATCGGGCTGGCGCGGATCCGGCGCGGCGATGTCGTGGCGGGTCTGGCGCTGGCCGCGGTGATCGGGGTGCCGGGACTCGCGCTGTATCTGATCGCGCACGCGATGGGGATGAGCGTCACCATCGTGCCGAGTTCGCTGTCGGAGCACTGGTGGCGGCTGCCGGTGCTGGTCCTGTCGGCCTGTGCGAATTCCGTGGCCGAGGAAGTACTGGTAGTGGGTTATCTGATCACCCGGCTGCGCAGACTCGGCTGGTCGGAGAACTCGTCGCTGGCCGCCTCGGCGCTGCTGCGCGGCAGCTATCACCTGTACCAGGGGATCGGCGGCGGCCTCGGCAATATCGTGATGGGCCTGATCTTCGGCCGCTACTGGCAGCGCACCAACCGCCTGTGGCCGCTGATCCTGGCCCACGCGACGATCGACGCTGTCGCCTATCTCGGCTACAACGTGCTGCGCGGACGGGTCGGCTGGCTGCCGTGAGACGCACCCGCCACGTGCCGGTGCACTGATGCGGTCGGCGTGTCGCGGCGAGTTTCACCACATCACCGCGTTTCGCGCTAACAGTGGCCCGCCGACGGGGTATCCCAGTAGTAACCGAGCGCGCAGAACCGACTCGCGCTCTCCACGATCAGTAGAGTTTGACGGTGATGAACGGCGACGATCCCCGCGAGGACCCCCGTAGACGCCGGGTGCCGCCGGCGTCCGGCCGCCCCGCGGTGCCCCCACCAGGTCGTCCTGTGCCGCCACCCGGCCGTGCGATGCCGCCGGATCCGCGCTACGGCCGTCCGCCCGGCAACGATCGCCGCCCGAATCCCGAGGACGGGCCGACGGTGCGCTACAACCCGGCCCCCAGGCGCGGCGCCTCGCACGTGGAACCCACCCAGGTGCTGCACCGCGGCAACTCCGGCGACCAGCCGCTGGCCTACTCGCAGATGCCGTACGAGCGCGAGAAGCCGCGTCAACCACCACCACCGCCGCGTCGTGAGCAGGTCAGACACGCGCCGACCCAGCGGCCGGTCCCCCATCACGACGCGCTGCCGCCCCGCCGCAACCCACCGCCGGTCGTCGGGGGCAGGCAGCCGCAGCCCCCGCGGCGCAGGCGCAAACGGCATCCGTTCCGGTGGTTCACACTGATTGTCGTGTTGCTGATCGCCGGCCTCATCGCCGCGGTCGTACACCTGGACAACTCGCTGACCCGCATCACCGCGCTGCCCTCCTACAGCGACCGCGTGAGCAATACCCCGGGCACCAACTGGCTGCTCGTCGGCTCCGACGGCCGCGGTGACCTCTCGACCGAGCAGGAACAGGAACTCGCGACCGGCGGCGACACCGGACCCGAACGCACCGACACGATCATGATGGTGCACATCCCGTCCTCCGGCGCGACCACGATGGTGAGCCTCCCGCGCGACTCCTACGTGAACATCCCCGGCCACGGCAAGGACAAGCTGAACGCGTCATTCGCGCTCGGCGGCGCTCCGCTGCTGGTCCAGACGGTGGAGGAAGCCACGGGAGTGCGCATCGACCACTACGCGCAGATCGGTTTCGGTGGTTTCGCGAGCGTGGTCGACGCGATCGGCGGGATCGAGATGTGCCTGGACGAGCCGATCGTCGACCCGCTGGCCGGGCTCGACCTGGCCGCGGGTTGTCAGAAACTGTCCGGCCCGCAGGCCCTCGGATTCGTGCGCACCCGCGCGACCCCGACCGCCGATGTCGACCGGATGAACCGCCAGCGGATGTTCATGGCGGCGCTGTTGAAGAAGGCAACGGGCATGGGCACCCTCGCCAATCCGTTCGCCTTGTGGCCCATGGCAACCGGGGTCGCGGGGTCGCTCAAGGTCGACGACGGGGACCACATCTGGAACCTGGCGGCACTGGGCTGGGCGATGCGCGGCGACACCGTCACCACCAGCGTCCCGATCGGCGGATTCGACGACACCGACGTGGGCAACGTGTTGCTCTGGGACAAGTCGAAGGCCTCCGGGTTCTTCGAGGCGCTCGCCACCGATCAGCAGATTCCGGAGGAGCTGCTGACGCGGTAACGTCGAGGTATGCCCGAGTACCTGTCGTTCACCGAACTCCTGCGCGACCAGGTCAGTGCCGGTCTGACCGCGGCTCATCAGTATCTGGCCGCCGCCGTCTATTTCGACGCGCAGGATTTACCCGAGCTGGCCGGGCAAACCTACGCGCGTTCGACGGCCAACCACGGGCACGCGATGCGCATGGTGCAGTACCTCCTCGACCGCGACGTGCCGATCAGCATCGGCGGGCTCGGCGAAGTGCGGTCGGAATTCGATTCCCCGCGCGCCGCGATCGCCTTTCTGCTCGACCGTGAACGGGTCACCACCGCGCAGATCAGCGCGCTCACAGCGGCCGCGCGTGACACCAATGATTTCCTCGGCGAACAATTCATGCAGTGGTTCCTGGGGGAGCAAGTCGACGATGTCGCCGGAATGACCACGCTGCTCACTGTGCTCGACCGGCAGGACAACCTGTTCGACGTCGAGGAATTCATTCGCCGTGAACTGCGCGGCGCGGTGCGCGTCGACACCACGGCGCCCCGAATGGCAGGCGCGAGTAAGGCATAGCCGCGCCTGCGCGCCGGCCGTGCGCAGCCCAGGAATGGCTGCACATCGGCGCTTATTAGGAAATACTTGGTTAGGGAATACTGTCCTCAATAAGGCTGCACTTGGATGACAACCCCCTATGACCAGCATTAATGTTGCCGCCATGTCGATTCATCCGGAAACCCCGCGAAGCAAGTTCCACACTCTGCTCCAAGACCAGATCCGGCATGAGTTCAATGCCGAGCACCAGTACATCGCGATCGCGGTGTGGTTCGACAACAACGACCTCCCGCAGCTGGCGAAGCGTTTCTACGCACAGTCGGTGGAAGAACGCAATCACGCGATGATGATCGTGCAGTATTTCGTCGACCGCGACATCGCCGTGGAGATCTCGGGCATCGACGCGGCGAAGTCGAAGTTCGAGTCCGCGCGTGAGCCGATCGAACTGGCGCTGGCCCAGGAGAAGACGGTCACCGACCAGATCGTGCAGCTGGCGAGCACCGCCCGTGAAGAGGGCGATTACCTCGGCGAGCAGTTCATGCAGTGGTTCCTGAAGGAACAGGTCGAGGAAGTGGCGCACATGACCACGCTGCTCAATATCGCCGATCGCGCCGGGTCGAACCTGTTCGATCTGGAGGCGTTCATGTGGCGTGAGCTGAGCACCCCGAAGGACGCGTCCGGCGCACCGTCGGTGGCCGGCGGCAGCGTCTAGCTCGAACGCGACAAGGATTCGGCTCGCGGGCAGCGAGCCGAATCCTTCGCGAGCGCTTTACCAGCCGGAGCCGGAGCCGCCCGAGCCGGTGTTGGCCAGCACGGTGCCGATCAAGATCTGGGCGAGACCGGCGATAGATCCGAGAAATTCCACGATGCCTCTTACTTTCCTTGTCACCGATTGTCCGGTTCAGTCGTGAACCTAGCCGACCAAATCTGTGAAAGAGGCATGTTTCATTAAGTTCAGCGCAGCGTGACCTGACGCGACCGCAAACCATCGCGCGAACGACGCTCTTCGCTGGTCATCGGCGCGTCGGAGGCCAGCGCCTCGGCCAGGCGAGCACCGAATTCACGTGCCGGGGCCTCCCATTCGGCCGGGTGCCGCTCGGGATCGAGATCGAACACCGGCACCAGCAGACCGTGTGTGCGGAACGAACCGGCGAAACGCGAACCCTCACCCAGGTGCAGACCACCGGTGGCGTGCACGCGAGCCAGCGCCAGCATCAGCGCGTCCTCGTCTTCGGGACGCACCCAGCGCACATGCGCCTTCTCGCCCGCGTCGACCCACCAGGCCGCGCCGACGGAATCCGGGCCGAGATCCAGCCGCGCCGACGGCATGATGGCCTGCTTGGCCTGCTCGATCGTCGCCGCCACCTGCGGATCCGGGGTGACGCCCTCGGGCACCCACCAGTCGAAGTCCTGGTGCACGGTGAGCTCGAGATCGGCGCCGGGATCGATGACATCGGCCAGGCGCGGACCACCGTCGGCAGCCTCGGCGGAGTTCAGCGACTCACCGGGCTCGGCCGACTGGGTCCACAGGATCGCCGCCGCGATGTCGGCCGACGGGTCCTCGCCACGGAACTGCATCTGCGTGCCGACGAAGCCGACCGGCTCGTCGCCTGCCCGCACGAGCGCGGCCACCGCGCCGGGCAGCACCGTCGCCAGGGTGACCTCACGCTGCGCGGCCACTCCCGGCGCGAGCTTCAAGGTCGCGGTCGCCGACGGCACGAACTCCCGCAGCGCCACCAGATCACATTCGGCGGCAAGACCCTCGAACGGCCGTGTCACGGCCGCGGATGCCTGCTCCTGCGCCGCACGCCGCTGCGCGAGACGCTGAGCCCGATTACTGTCGGGCTTCGGACTGTTCCGCTTGCTTTTACCCACGCGTGGAGTTTATGGCCGGGCGGCAAGTTCGCTTACCGCGCCCCCTGCCCAGGGCGCGTCCGATCAGACTCCGGCGAGTAGCGCCTTGGTACGACCGGGGTGATTGGTCGCGACCCAGCTGACGCCCAGGTCGGCGCACAACGTCACGTCCTCGGGATCGTCGACGGTCCAGCAGTAGGTGGCCCGCCCCGCCGCGGCGGCCTTGTCGACGAGTTCGGGATGCTCACGCAGCGTTTTCACCGACGGCCCCACCGCGGTAGCGCCGACCGTGGTGGCCGCGCCGCCGCCGAGAAACCGCGACGATTCGCCGAGCAGCACCGTCGGCAGCAGCGGGGCGGCGCGGCGGATCCGCCAGACCGCGGTCGCCGCGAACGACATCACCACCGCGCGGGAATGATCGGCCGAGGCGGGGGTGGCGATGCCGAAGCGCTGCAGTTCGGCGAGCACCTTGTTCTCCACCAGGGCGCCGTAGCGCACCGGGTGTTTGGTCTCGATGAACAGTTTCGTCGGGCGGGTACGCCAGTCGAGGACGAGTCCGATCAGATCGCTGAGCGCGAGCACACCCTGCGGCGCGTCGTCGGTGCCGAAGTTCATGTCGCGCAGCTCGTCCAGCGTCAGTTCGCTGACCAGGCCGGTGGCGTCGGCGGTGCGGTCGACGGTGCGGTCGTGCACGCAGACCAGGTGGCCGTCGCGGGTGAGCCGGACGTCGCATTCCACACCGTCGGCCCCCTCCTGCAGGGCTAGCTCGTACGCGGCGAGAGTGTGCTCGGGTCGTGCCGCCGACGCGCCACGATGCGCCACCACGAAGGGTGGGCGATTGTTCTGGCTCACTTGGCCACGACCTCCTCCTGCGTATTCTCGCCTGCCCGGACAACATCCGCGCGTTCGGCCTCATCGTGCCCGGCGTCGTCGCGCGCCGCGACAGCGCCCGGCTCGACGGGCGCGATGACGACCTGCGCGGGGTCGGCCGCCATCACCCAGCGATGCGCGGACCTGATGTCGCCGCGCAGGTCGCGACCTTCCAGCGTGCGCACCATCCACAGCGTGAGCATCGCGAACCCGGCAGCACACAGGTTGGTGAAACCGGTGAACGAGACCCCGTCGGCCTCGGCCTGCAGGGTCGACGCATCGCGCCACAGCGTCGCCGCGATCAACAGCAGCCCGCTGAACACCCAAGCGGCCCACCAGATCCGCACGGCCCGCCACGAACGCGGATCGGGGTCGGCACCGAGGAGTTCGGTGAGGAACACGCCCGGCCAGATCAGATTGACGCCCGGCACAAGGCATCCCGCGATCAGCGACCAGCGCTTGCGTGGGTCGCGCTTGCCGTAGGCGGTGAACACGATCGTGCGCGCCTCGATCAGCCAAGCGACCAGCGCCACCGCGGTCACCAGCGCGTAGATCGGCGCGATGACGCCGAACACCAGCACCGTCGCGTCGGAGATCGACAGCAGCCAGCCGGGGATGAGCCGGGCGCGGTTCTGCAACAGGATCAGGTAGCGGCCGTACTCGGCCAGCCCGGCGAGCAGGAAGACGATCGTGGTGCCGAGCAGCAGCCGGTCGCGGTGGGCCGCGATGCCGCGCAGCGGACGTTCGGGCGTGGGGGTCGCGGACGGCGGCGGGTCGAGCAGCCCCCAGCGCGGGGTCTGGGCGTAGCGCGGAGTCGGCCCGAGCGGGGCGGTGGTGGTGGCGCCCGCCTTACGGGTGCGGTGGTCGGGTCGGCGCGCGACCCAGCGGTAGTTGCGCTGGGTGGCGGGCGCGTCGACCTTGCCGGGCGAGAGCAGTACTCCTCGGCAGCGCGGGCACCAGTGCATCGGCGCGCCCTGCACGGCCCACCGCGCACCACAGCGTGCACATGGTTGCACCACCGAACTCACCCGCGCACCCCGCTTCCGGACTAGTAGATCTTGGCTTCGTGGTCGCCGTCGGCGACCACCGGGCGGCCGGTCTGCTGCCAGGCCACCATGCCCCCCGCGACGTTGACCGCTTCGTACCCGATGTGGGCGAGATACCGGACGACCTCGATGGACCGGCCGCCCTGCCGGCACACGACGTAGAGCTCGGCGTCGATATCGAGCTCGTCGAGGCGGGCGGGCACGTCGACCATCGGGATGTGGATCGCGCCCGGCGCGTGCCCGAGGTTCCATTCGTCGGGTTCGCGCACGTCGAGCAGCTGCGCACCCGGCGCGGGGTCCGCGTCGTCGAACGCGGCGGGTACCGCACCCACCGGCACGGTGGGGACATCGGAGCTCGTCACGCCTCGATCCTGCCATGCCGCGCGCGTTGCCGGGCGAGCCTGTGCGACGACGAGGTGCTGCGCGGGCCTCAGCTACCGGTCAGCACACGGCCAACGGGAACCGGCTGCCGACAACGCCGACAGCCGGGTGGAACCAGCCGGGAACGACCGATCCGGGACTCCCCTCCATGTCATCCCGGAGCGGTCGTTCGCCGCTGACGTCGGGATTCGTGGAGTGTGTTCTGTCCCGACATCTACTTGGACGCAAGCGGGACCGATTCGGTTCCATAAAAACGAGAACACTAGAGAAAATCTTAAATCCTGGGATCTGGGCGGCCAGATCGGTAGCCTGGGCGCATGAACGTGAGCAGGGGGCTACTCGACAGTTTCGACATCAACGGCTTGAATACCGCTTTGTCCGAATCCACGTGTCTAGGGGTAGAAGTGGATGCCGCGGCGGGCCGGCTGCAACTCGCTCTGGAGGTGCTGACGCTACCCACGGATGGACCCGCGCCGATCGACACGAAAGTTCTGCTCACCTTCACCGGAGTCACCCGCGTCGCGGCCTCCCTGCGCATCCAGCGCTGGGACGATGTCGACGCCCGTGTGCTTCCCCTGAGCCTCGACCAGCTCGACGAGGCCATCGAGAGCTTCGGCGGCGGCGGGTTGCACGGCTGGGAGTTCATCGACCTCGACGACAGCGGCTGGACGCTGTGGAGCGAGTTGCTCAGCTTCGACACGGTGCTCGATCAGCGCATCGCCGCGCACGTCATCGAGTTCTCCCAGGAAGAAGGCATCGACCCGCGCGAACTCGACGTCCGCGTGTGGTTCGACAAGATCGTCGTCACGAACACCGCCGGCCTGGAGATTCCGATGAACGAGTTCATCGAGGGTGGTCGTCGGTGGTGGGACGCGCATGCCACCGGGGACGCCCGGACCACCAAAGCCGACATCGCACCGCCGCTGTAGTATTCGCGGCCCGCGACCGCAGGCCACGCCCGCGAAGTTTCCATCTCGGTGATCGCAAGGGAATGCGGAACCGCGTGTGCGGGGTTGCAGCGAGCGGGTGTACGAATGATGGTTGGTGTTGTCGTCCGAACTGGGCGCACACAGCCCGACACACGGAAAGGGACATCGTGGCCGTCTACACGCTGCCGGAACTGGATTACGACTTCGGCGCACTGGAGCCTCACATCTCCGGTGAGATCAACGAGATCCACTACACCAAGCACCACGCCGCCTACGTCGCAGGCGCGAACAAGGCACTCGAGCAGCTCGAGGAAGCCCGTGAGTCCGGCGACCTGGCTGCCATCCTGCTGCTGGAGAAGAACCTGGCCTTCCACCTCGGTGGCCACTACAACCACTCCGTCTGGTGGAAGAACCTCTCCCCCAACGGCGGCGACCAGCCGGACGGCGACCTGGCCGCGGCCATCGCCGACCAGTTCGGTTCGTTCGACAAGTTCCGCGCGCAGTTCACCGCTGCCGCCAACGGGCTGCAGGGCTCCGGCTGGGCCGTCCTGGGTTACGACACCCTGGGCCAGAAGCTGCTGACCTTCCAGCTGTACGACCAGCAGGCCAACGTGCCCACCGGCATCATCCCGCTGCTGCAGGTGGACATGTGGGAGCACGCGTTCTACCTGCAGTACAAGAACGTCAAGGCCGATTACGTGACCGCGTTCTGGAACGTCGTCAACTGGGCCGACGTGCAGGACCGCTTCGCCCGGGCCGTCGGCCAGGGCAAGGGCCTCATCTTCGGCTGATCCGCCTCTCCGCGTATTTTGCCGGTCGTAGGTAGCTCCACGGGTTCTTGACCGGACTCGCGGTCGTGTGCCCCAGGCTTCTGGGCGTGCCCGACGAGTTACCCATGTTCTTGCGAAATCAGGCGTTGCGCGAAAGACCTCCCGGTCATCGACTGGGAGGTCTTTTGCGTGGATTGCCCGTTCTGGCACTCACTGGTACTTGTGTGCCAGACGGGTTTGGGGTTATTCCTGTCATACGGGCACAGTCGCCCCCGTTAGTCGGGAGGCCATCATGAATACACAGGGTCCGATCGGGATCACGCCGTTTCAGGCGCGGGGACGATTGAGCGGGTTCGTGGTGTCGGGGCGGTGGCCGGATACCACCAAGGAATGGGCACAGGTGCTGGTGCTGGCCGTGCGGGTGGCGTCGATGCCGGGCTTGCTGGTGACCAGCACGGTGTTCGGGGTGCGCGAGGAGCTACCCGACGACCCGGAACCGGGCACGGTGGGCCTGGTGATGGCCGAGGGGCCGGTACTCGGCGATGAAGCGATCGAACCCGGCCGGTTCGCCGCGCACACCCCGCCGGCGCTGCTGATGCTGCACCCACCGTCGGAGACCCGTCCGTCGCTGCCCGAATGCGCGGGCGCGGCCTCGGGCTGCGTGCTGCTGCCCGGCGTGCCACACCTCGGTTTGGAGCATCGCGCGGCATGGGCCGAGGCCGAACTCGACGGCACGATCACCTCGCTGGTGAGCCGGGTCGGGATGGATCTGATCAGCGATCCCGATACCGCCGTGCTCGCAATGCTGCTGGCGGCCTGACTCTTTCGCCCGCGACGGGCGGGCGAATGTTCGGCAACGGGTCTGCGTGCCACTGAAATCAGGGAAACCGAACTATCACCGCCGCACACCCAAACTTATTGTGCCCATTGAGATTTGGATTACCAGGACTTGGCATACCGGGAGCAACCGGACTAGAGTGGTGAACAGCGAAGGGGAGTAGCCCGCAATCGCCCAGTCGACATACTGATCGCCGCCGAATTCGGCGCGGTCCGGCTGCGTGAACCGGTGACCACCGGTGGGCGAGACCTTCGGCCACGAACCGATCCGTCGACCGGTGTGGCTGAAGGCGCACCCGTCTTTCAGCCACAGGCCGGAGTATTTTCCTGGGAGCTGACTTCATGATCGCCACGATCCTGCTGAGCTTCGGCGTGCTCTTCCTCGCCGAACTCGGCGACAAATCCCAACTCATGGCGCTGACCTTCTCGCTGCGTTACCGCTGGTGGGTGGTGCTGGCAGGCATCAGCGTCGCCAGCGTCGCCGTGAACCTCATCGCCGCGGGCGTCGGCCACTTCCTCGGCACCGCCCTGCCCGCGAACGCGATCGCCGTCATCACCGCGCTCACCCTGCTGGTAGTCGGTCTCTGGACCCTGCACGACGCGCTGAGTAGCGACAGCGACTCCGACGAGGCCCCGGAGCCGCCGAGCGCCCGCAACGCCTTCCTGGTGGTCATCTCCGCCTTCACCCTCGCCGAACTCGGCGACCGCACCATGTTCGCCGCCGCCGCCCTCGCCTCCAACAACAACTGGCTGGCCGTCTGGATCGGCTCGGTCGCCGGCATGGTCGCCGCGGGCGGACTGGCCATCCTGGTCGGCAAGTTCGCGGGCAAGCACCTGCCCGAGCGCGGCATCGCCATCGCCTCGGGCCTGCTGTTCCTGTTCTTCGCGGGCAAAACTGTGCTCGACGCGTTCGCGCCCCAGCTGGGCGGTTGGGGTTCGGCCGTGCTCGCCCTGATCGCACCCGCGCTGCTCGGCCTCGGTGTCGCCGTCTGGCGCACGCGTAGGAAGCCCGCCGTGCACGGCGATGAGCTCGCCGAGACCGCACGCTGAGTTCACGCCGGTTCGCAGCGGCGCGGCACCGACACGGTGTCGCGCCACTGCTGTGCACCCCCTCGATACGCGCGAATCTGTTGCGGGGCCGCGGCATTCGGCGGTTGAATTATCCGATGACAGCGGCCGCAGGCGATGCGGGCTCAGCGACAACCGGTGAACCGGCGACAGCTTTCGACCACCTACGGCTGACGCCGTCGGCCACCTACTTCGGCAGCGACGACCCGGACAGCCTGGCCGCGTCACCCACCGAATGGGGCCTGTGGGCGACGATCGAAGGTCGGCAGGTGCTCGTTTGTGGCTGTGCCGACGGGACCTTGCGGTTTCGGTCCGGGGCCACCGATATCCCGGCGGGCAGACTGTCGTCCGGATCCACCACGACCGCCATCAGCCGAAGCGAGTCACGGGCAGCGCCCGACGGGCGGTCGATATACCTGCGGACCGACGGCAGCGGGCCGGCACTGTGGGGCACGCAAACCGAGGTGGACGGCGCGTGGTTGCTCGCGGTCGGGATGGGCAACGGCGAGGTACGCGTCTGGTCGGCACCCGAGTGGCGCGACTTCGCGGCGCCGTCGGTACGGCGGACCTCCACGGATATCGCGGATTCGTTCTTCGACCCGCTCTGGGTGTTCAGTGACCAACCGGGTGGACCGGCGCGATGGGGCGCGTGGACCACGATCGCCGGGCGACCGACCCTGGCCTGCGGATACGGCAACGGCGCGGTGGTGGTGCGTCAGGTGCCGGTCAAGCGGCCCCCTTCCGGTGCGGACGATCCGACCGCGCCGTACATCGAACGACTGCTGCGCGGTCATCTCGCCGAGGTGCGGTGGGGGGCGTGGAACGCGGGCACCGATCTGCTCGCCACCGGGGACGACGACGGCGTCGTCATCGTCTGGCGAATTCAGCCGAACGCCCCCGGCCCATGGGAAGCGGTAGGGCGGGTCGAGGTCGGCAGCGCTGCCACCTGCGGTGCCTGGGTCGCCGAGACCGAAGACGGCAGGCTACTGGTGGTCGGCACCGGCCGAGGAGAGGTCGAGGTATACCTGTCCGTCGGGTACGACCAGCTCCAGCGCACCTCGCTTTTCGACAACCACCCCGCGCGGCAACCGGGTGCGGCGAGCTCGCAGGGCGGTCACCTGGGCCCTGCCCGCTGGTTGGCCACGTTCGATGACAGGTTCCCCGCCGACGACTCGAGCTCGCCGGAGGAACCTCGCTATTGGCTCGCGTGCGGCTTCGACGACGGCTTGACCGTCATTACCCGCATCAGCCACTTCACCGTCGGCGCCCGCTCGGAGACGTCGCCGATGAACCCCGCGAGGTTCGCGGATTCCCACATGGCGGTCCCGGCTTCCTCGGTCGGGCCGAGCACCTGGGGATCGTGGGCGAGAATCAATGGTCTCCCCGTGCTGGCGACGGGCTACGCCGGCGGTGTCGTGCAGCTGCAACTCTTCGATCGACGACTCGTGGTCGATCTGACAGCGACCCGCCCCCAGGGCAATTGGGGTATCTGGCAGCTGATCGACGGCAAACCCACCCTCACCACCGGCGACGCCGCCACCGGCACCGTCACCGTCCGGCGACTCGAGGCCGAGCTCGAACACCCGCGCCTGCCGGCCTATCGCACCGACAACACCACCACCGTCGACCAACTCGACCGCACCACCGAGGCCACAGCGCTGGCCGAGCTGCTCACCTCCGCCTCGACCAGCCTGCCGTTGGCTGTCGGCCTCTTCGGTGAGTGGGGTGAGGGCAAGAGTCATTTCCTCGGACTCCTGCACGACCGGGTGCGCGACGCCATGAAGCAGCAGTGGGCGTGTCACCATGTGCGGCAGGTGCGGTTCAATGCCTGGCACTACGCCGAGACCGATCTGTGGTCGAGCCTGGTCACCGAGATGTTCGGGCAGTTGTCTCGCACCGAAGGCATCGATCCCGCGACAGCGCAGCGTCAGATGTCGCGGCTGGAGACCGCCCTCGTCGCCGCGCATCACATCGATGAGCGGATCGCCGCCGAGTCCGAGCGGATCGCCGAGCTGGAAGCCGAGCCGTCCGCCACGCCGCGATGGCGGATGGAACTGCTGGCGTTGCGTGCCGCCTTCTCGAACGCACTGTGGGAGCGGGCGATACAGCAGCGCGACGCCCTCGACCAGCGGGCCGGCGCCGCCACCGACGAGAAGTGGTGGCAGAACGCCCGCGAGACCGCGGCATTGTGCGGTAAGGGCAACCGCGTCCGCTGGGCACTGACCTTGATCTTGGTGATCGCCGGCGTCGTCGGCCTGTTCTTCCTCTCCGACCTGGCCCGCGGCGCGAGCACCGCGGCGGTGGTGCTCGCCATCGCCTTCCTGCAACGGTTGCACCACATGAGCAAGCGCTACACCGACTCGGTCGCGGAGCTCATGCGCAACGTCGAGGTCGAACGCGCACGCATCGCGAGTAAGCGCGCGACCGCGCTGGCGGTCAGCCGAGCCAACCTCGATGCCTTGCGACGCGAGAAGCACAACCTCACCGCCGCAGGCCAATTGGCAGGTCTGGTCACCGACCGTGCGGCCGAGGGCGGCTATCGGAGCAGCCTCGGTGTGATGACGCGCATCCGTGAGGACTTCGACAAGATGTCGCGGCTGTTGCTCGCGAACGACACCGAATCACCGCGGAACGCACGGGATTCGGTAGGCGACGAGTTTCCGTCGATCGACCGCATCGTCCTCTACATCGACGACCTCGATCGCTGTCCGCCGCAGCGGGTGGTGCAACTGCTCGAGGCCATCCACCTCCTGCTCGCGGTCGAACTGTTCGTCGTTGTCGTCGCCGTCGACCCGCGCTGGATGCTGCGCTCGATCGCCACGCACTACCGCGAAATGCTCATGGGTGGAACGAAATCCGACGGTTTGGTCGTCGACCCCGATGATGACGGTCACTGGTCGTCGACGCCCCCGCAGTACCTGGAGAAGATCTTCCAGGTGGTGTTCACCTTGCCGCCGCTCGCAACGGGCGGCTATCTCTCGATGATGAACACCCTCGTCGGCCGCCGGGCCGAGGCGCCGAGCACAGTCGTGCCGGTCGAACAGTCCACCGCGACAACGACTCCCCCGCCACCGTCGCCGACCCGTCGCCAGGAATCTCTGCCCGCACCGCGACGCACCACCACCGTTCCCGACCTCGGCCGCCTCGAGCTCACCGAGACCATCGCGCCGATGACGATGGGCGACAACGAGATCACGTTGCTCGGGCTCCTCGGTCCCCCGCTGATCAACACTCCGCGCTCGGTCAAACGGCTGGCCAACAGCTACGGCTTGTTCTCCGCGATCGAACGGCTCCGATCCGACGAGGGCTCCGACGAAGCTCGTCTGCCCGCGCTCGTCCTGCTCGGCGCCCTCGTCGCGTTCCCGCAGTTGGGCCCGGTGCTGCTCACGCATCTGCACACTGCGGCGCCGACCTCGACCTGGACGGAATTCGTCGAAGGGCTCTGCCCGCGATCGTCGACCGAGCACTGGGCCAATGCCGCCGACGCCAGGCTCACGGCGACCGAGGCGCAGGCGTGGCGGCTGCTGTCCGATTCGCTGCGCGATATCACCGCACGCGCCGGGCAGGCCGGGATCGTGTTGCCCGAGAGCATCACGGCGTGGCAGCGGTGGGTGCAGCAGGTCGGCAGGCTGTCGTTCCCGGCGGGCCGGGTGATTTCCGGGCTCAGCCGCCACCGAACCTAAGCGAACGCGTTGCCGTAGAGCGTTCCGGAACGGCGGGCCAATGCGATCAGCTGATCCTTGATGCCGCGCAGACTTTCCGGGTCGTCGGCGGCGATCCGGCCGGTGACCATGGCGCCGATCGCGGCGGCCAGGGTCGCGCAGGCGAACCGCTGGTCCTCGGATTCGGCGCCGAGCATGGTGGAGACCACCTCGACGAATCGATGTTGCAAGTCCATCCGCGCCTCGATGGCCGACGGGCCGACCGCGTAGACCTCCACCAGGAACAGCCGGGCCGAGGCCGGGTCGTCGATCATGTGGTCGAAGTAGGCGGTGAGGATGCGGTCCATTCTGGTGAGCGCGTCGGTGTCGGCGCAGTCGGCGATCACCGTCTGGAGCTTCTCGGCCAGTGCGCTCGACACCCGGTCGAAGGCCGCGTTGAAGCAGTCCTCCTTCGACCGGAACAGCTCGTAGAACGTTTCCCGGGAAACCCCGGCGCGCTTGAGCACGGCCGCCACCGGCGTGCCGACATAGCCGCCCACGGTCATCGCCTCCCCCATCGCGACGAGAATGCGCTCACGCTGAGAGGCGATCACTTCCTCACGCGACAGGTGGTGGCGTCCACGCGGAAGTTGTTGCCGCAGGGTCGAATCGCTCATGATTGCCGTTCCATTCTGCGGGGCCGGGCCGGCTGTTCGGTGGTGAAGGGGACGTCCTCGGTGCGGGCGATGTCGATGGCGCGGGCCAGGCGATCGCCCTGCACGCGCTGCACGACCAGTTGGGCCAGCAGCCGGAACGGGCGGACCAACGCTACCCACCAGGGCGAGACCACGGTCTTGCGTCGTCGGGCGATGGCGCGTTCCAGGGCTTCGACAGCGGGACCGACGGGTGAGCTCCCGGTGAGGCTGGTCTCCCCCAGCACGGTGTGCGCGGCGGCCGTGCCGAATCCACGCGCCGTCATGTCGGTGTCGATCCCGGCGAAATAGCTGACCCCAACCTTGGCCCCGGTCGACCGGAGTTCCGCGCGCAGCGTGGCGCCGAGCGAGGCAACCGCCGCCGCCGAGGCGCTGTAGGCCCCGCCCAGCGGCAACTGCACGGCGGTGGAGATAGACGACATCATCAGCACATACCCGCCCGGATGCGAAAGATGCGCACCCGCCGCCGACACCGTGTAGGCGACCCCGAGCACGTTCACCGCGAGGGTTTCCTCCAGCACCGACGGATCCCCGCCGATCATCGCCATCTGCTTGGCGACTCCCGCGTTGGCCACCAGCACATCGAGGCCGCCGAGTTCGGCGACCAGTACCTCGACCACCCGCTCGACCTGCCCCCGATCGGCCACATCGCAATACCGCCACGGCACGTCGCCGCATTCCGCGGCGACTTCGGCCAGCAGTTCCGGCTCCAGCCCGAGCAAGGCGACGTGGGCCCCGTGCGCGGCCAGTCTGCGGGCGAGCGCGGCACCGATCCCACGAGCGGCCCCGGTGATCAGGACCCTGCGTCCGGCTACCGACGGACCGGCGAACGATCTCATGACGGCACGCTACCACCGGTAAACACCGGTGTTCACGACGATTTCCCCAGCGCTGTGGCTGCGTGTTCCAGACCACACCCGGTTCACGCTAGGGTGCCACTATTGGCAAGCGGCACAATAAGCCGCCATTCAATACAGGAGGATTTGTCGTGGAGATTTCGGGTTCCGCTGCCATCGTTACGGGAGGCGCGTCCGGTCTCGGTGCCGCCACCGCCAAGCGCCTCGCCGACGCGGGCGCCACTGTGTTCGGGCTGGATGTACCCGCGTCCATCGAGCGCGCGGGCGACAACGTGCCCGCGGGCGTCACCTTGATCGCGGCCGACGTGACCAGCGGTGACGAGGTCGCCGCGGCGATCGCCCAGATCACCGAGGGCCCGGCGCCGCTGCGCATCGTGGTGAACTGTGCCGGTGTCGGCTGGGCGGGTCGCATCCTGTCCAAGAACGGCCCGCACGACCTGGAGCTGTTCCGCACGGTCATCACCGTGAACCTGCTCGGCACGTTCAACGTGATGCGCCTGGCCGCCGACGCCATCGCCAAGACCGAGCCGGTCGACGAGTACGGCCAGCGCGGCGTGGTGATCAACACCGCCTCGGTCGCGGCCTTCGAGGGCCAGGTCGGTCAGATCGCCTACTCCGCGTCCAAGGGCGGCGTCCACGGCATGACCGTCCCCGCCGCGCGCGACCTCGCCCAGTTCGGCATCCGCGTCAACACCATCGCCCCCGGCATCATCGACACCCCGATGCTCGCCGGCGTCACCCCCGAGTACCGCGCGGGCCTCGAAGCAGGCGTCCCGTTCCCGTCGCGTCTCGGCCGTCCGGACGAGTACGCCCAGCTGGTGGAGTACATCGCCTCCCACGACTACCTCAACGGCGAGACCATCCGCATGGACGGCGCGCTGCGCATGGCCCCGCGCTAGTCACGCGGCACACCCACACGGCGCTCTGCCCACCCGGGCAGGGCGCCGTCGGCGTCTCAGGGTGCGGTACCGATGCCGAAGAGGGCGGTGGTGCGCAGCGGGGTGTTCGGGCGGTAGGTGACGGTGAGGTGGGCGATGGCCGCTTCGCTGCGGCGCTGCCATTCCTCCTCGCCCACTTCGTCTCTCACGACAGCCAGCGGCGCGCTGCTGCGGGTCAGGGATTCCCACAGGGTGGTGGCGTCCGGGTAGCAGAGCTCGGCGGTGTGCTGCTCGATCCGCACGTCGAGCAGGCCCGCCGCGCGCATCTCCGCGCCGAACACTCGGGGATTCTGGAGGCTGCGCGAATCCGGTTGCGGGAGTGTGGCTGTCGGGTCCGCCGCGGTCAGGGCGCCGAACAACGCTCGCATGAGGGAGGATTCGGCCGCGGGCGCCCAGGCGGCGACCACCGCGGTGGCGCCGGGGCGCAGGACGCGGCACAGCTCGGCGAAGCCCTCGGGCCGGTCGGGGAAGAACATCAGCCCGAACAGGGAGAAGCCCGCGTCGAATCGGTTGTCTTCGTAGGGCAGGGCCTGTCCGTCGCCGACCTGCGCGGTGACCGTGGGGTGGTCGGCGGCCGCCGCGACCAGCTGGTCGATCATCGACGGCGAGAGATCGATGGCCTGCACTCGGGCACCGAGCTCGGCGGCGGCGATGCTCAGCAACCCGGTACCCGCCGCGATGTCGACGATCTCCGATTCCGAGCTGAGAGTGACGTATTCGAGTGCGTGCGCGGCGAAGGGCGCGAGCACGGTCGCACCGGTCTCGGCATATCCCTCGGCGACGAGGTCCCACGGACGAACATCGGAGGACAACTGTTCTGACATAACAACATTCATACCGGGCGGGAGAAGGTGATCAGGGCGCGGCCGGGGCCGTTGTAGTCCGGGATGGGGCCTGCGACCGCGAAACCGAGGCTGCGGTGGAAGTCGATCGAGGTGTAATTGGCGGGCGAGGTTATCGCGGTGACGACGGTGCGGTTGTCGGAGCGGGCGATGGTGAAGAACGCTTCGTAGAGGGTTCTGCCCAGGCCGGCTTTGCGAGCATCCGGGCGGACGGCGACGAAATGGATGTAGGCCGTGTAGGGGTCGGAAGGTGAGCCGAAACCCACCAGGAAACCGGAGATTCCGTTGTCGTCGGAGGCGATCAGGCTGGTGCGATGGAAGTGGTCGAGGAACATGCGGGGAAGGTTGTGGACGGCCGCTCTTCCCCACCAGTTGTCGACCACGCCGATGATGCTGTCGTAGTCGCCGGGTCTTGCGCGACGAATCTCGTGCCCCACCATCACTCCATGGTGACCCCGATGTGACCAGTCAGCACCAGAATTGCAGGTGAACAAAACTGCCCGCCACCGAAACGGCAGCGGGCAGTTCAGTATTTCCAGATCAGACGGTGCGGGTCAGGCGTTCGGTCAGCAGCTGGGCGAAGCGGGCGGGGTCCTTGAGTTCGCCGCCCTCGGCGAGAACCGCTGTGCCGTAGAGGAGCTCGGCGGTTTCGGCGAGCTCGGGGACCTTGCCTTCGTCCGCGTCGGACTTGCGGGCGTCGTAGGCGTCGCGCAGGCCCGTCACCAGGGGGTGGGCCGGGTTGAGCTCGAGGATGCGCTTGGACTCCGGCAGGGCCTGGCCCGAGGCCCGGTACATGCGCTCGAGCATGGGGGTGAAGTCGTAGACGTCACCGACCAGGCAGGCGGGCGAGGTGGTGAGACGGTTGGTGAGGCGGACTTCCTTGGCGACGTCGGTGAGCGTGCCGCCGAGCCAGGTGAGCAGGTCACCGAAGTCCTTGTCCTGCTGTTCGCGCAGGGCTTCGGTTTCCTTCTTCTCGTCCTCGGTTTCCAGGTCGACCTCGCCCTTGGCGATGGACTGGAAGGTCTTGCCCTGGAATTCCGGCACCGAACCGACCCACATCTCGTCGACCGGATCGGTGAGGATCAGCACCTCGCGACCCTTGGCCGTGAAGGCTTCCAGGTGCGGCGAATTCTCCACCTGCGCACGGCTTTCGCCGGTCATGTAGTAGATCGAGTCCTGCCCGTCCTTCATCCGCTCCACGTACTGCGCGAGCGTGGTGAGCTCGGACTCCGAGGCCGTGGAGGCGAAAGACGAGACGGTGAGCAGGGTTTCGCGGTTGTCGGTATCGGAGAGCAAGCCCTCCTTGAGGACTCGGCCGAACTGCGCCCAGAACGTCTGGTACTTGGTCTGGTCCTCGGCGCCCTGCATGTCCTTGACCGTGGACAGCACCTTCTTCACCAGGCGCTTGCGGATCATCTGGATCTGGCGGTCCTGCTGCAGGATCTCGCGCGAGACGTTGAGCGAGAGGTCCTGGGCGTCGACGACGCCCTTGACGAAACGCAGGTACTCCGGCATCAGTTCTTCGCAGTTGTCCATGATGAACACGCGACGCACGTAGAGCTGCACACCGCGCTTGTGCTCACGGGTGAACAGGTCGAACGGCGCGATCGACGGAACGAACAGCAGCGCTTGGTATTCGAAGGTGCCTTCGGCCTTCATCGGGATGATCTCGAGCGGCTCGTCCCAGGCGTGGCTGACGTGGTGGTAGAACTCCTTGTATTCCTCGTCGCTCACCTCGCTGCGCGGTCGCGTCCACAACGCCTTCTGCGAGTTGAGGATCTGGTCCTCGACGACGGTCTTCTCGACCTTGTCCTCGCCTTCCCCTTCGGTCACCGTGCGCTCGACCTGCATGCGGATCGGCCAGGCGATGAAGTCGGAGTACTTGCGGACGATCTCGCGCAGCTTCCATTCCTGCGTGTAATCGAAGAGGTGATCGTCTTCGTCGGCGGGCTTGAGCTCGAGGGTCACCGAGGTGCCCTGCGGTGCGTCGGCGACGGTGTCGATGGAGTAGGTGGAGCTGCCCGCGGCGGCTTCCCAGCGGGTGCCTTCGGTCTCGCCCGCCTTGCGGGTGGTGAGGACGACCTTGTCGGCGACCATGAACGTGGAGTAGAAGCCGATGCCGAACTGGCCGATCAGCTCCTCGGCGGCGGCGTCGGACTTGGCCTCGGTGAGCTTGCGGCGCAGGTCGGCGGTGCCGGATTTGGCGAGGGTGCCGATCAGGTCGATCACTTCGGCGCGGGACATGCCGATGCCGTTGTCGCGGACGGTCAGGACTCGCTTGTCCTGGTCGACCTCCAGCTCGATGTGCAGGTCGGAGGTGTCTGCGCCCAGGTCTTTGTCCTGGTAAGCGGCAAGTTTGAGCTTGTCCAGCGCATCGGAAGCGTTCGAGATCAGCTCCCGCAGGAAGGTGTCTTTGTTGGAGTAGACCGAGTGGATCATCAGCTCGAGGAGCTGGTGGGTTTCGGCCTGGAACTCGAGGGTTTCGACGTGCTGCTCAGTCACGCCCCCGATGTTATTACCGTCCGAAATCGGCCAGTGAGGGAACCTCGGCTACGGCCCGCTTCGACATCCAATCGCGCAGCACCTGGGTGGCGCGGACATCGTCTTCGTTGTAGACGAACAGGCGGGTGCGCTGCGACATGTCGATGTCGTCGTCGTAACCGACGGCCCGGCGGTACCAGCCCATCGACGCCTCACCGCCCGCTTCCGGATCACGCCAGCCGAACCCGGCGACCGGCGCGATCTTCTTGAGCCCCTTGCCGTTCGGGCAGATGAACTGCTCGGTGACGGCCTGGAACATGTCGACCCATTCCTTGGAGTCGACGAACGCGCGCACTTCCTCGTGGGTAGGCACGCCGGGGCGGCCGGCGAACCGGCGGGCCGATTCGTAGAGCCACTTGTCCTCGGCGGTTCGCGAATAGCAGTAGGCCGCGAAGGTTTTGCCCTGGGCGTGGGCTTCGGCGCGCCGCTCCATCAGCCAGGTCCAGAACTCGCCGAACGAGCGGCCCTCGTCCTCGGTGGGCAGCGGATCCCAGGTGACGAACGGGCGGTAGACGTCGTCGAGCAGGGTGCCCCACAGGTAGGCGCCGTCCTCCTGGTAACTCTCCAGGTCGACGTCGATCTCCACATCGGCGCGACGCACGCTGACCTGCTCGAACCGGCGCACGAGCGGGGCGCCGTCGATCCAGGCGCGTGCGGTGACGACGGTTTCGGCGAACGGTCCGTGCTGCCAGTCGTCGGGATCGTCGCCTTCCCACGCGGCCAGCTCGTCGACCGTTTCGATCCCGTGCAGGCGCAGCACGTCGGCCCGCGAACCCGGCGCGACCAGGCTCACATCCCGCATCTGCGCCAGTGTGGCCTCACAACTCGGCTCGGCTGTGCCTGACTGCTGCGCTCCCGAGGGCCCTGCGTGGTCACGCTCCGCTACCGCCTCCGGGCCCGCCGGTCGCTGCGCGTCGGGCCCGCGCACCCACCACGGGCACTGCCTGCACTCGGGCACCTTCGACGGCTGGGTCGGCAGTTCGCCGCGCACCACCGCGATACGGTCGGCGTAGCGCTGGTCGTAATCGGCCAGCACGTTCGTCAGATCGTGCACCAGGATGCGGTCGCTGACCAGGCCGATCGCGCCGCCGATCAGGGCGGGGCTCGCCATTCCGTAGCGCTGCAACATGCGGTACAGGTGGGCCAGGCGCTGCTGGTCGCGCGGCTGCGGGCGCAGTTTCACGTGCTTGTCGCGGCGGGGCTGCCAGCGGAACAGGTCCGAGGTCAGTGGGTGGAAATCGGCCGGGTCGGGCCTGCGCGGGTCGGTGACCTTGTGGTTGACCACGATGATCGGGATATAACCGCCACGATCGTCGTCGCGCAGCAGGATCTCGACACCGCCGCGTCGCCCGGTGTCGGCTTCCTGGGGCAGCAGCCCGCCCCAGATGCGCGGGGCGCCCGCCTCGATGGCGGCCATCGTCGCCGCGGCCTTGGCGGCGCCACGCAGGTCCGGGTCGATCACCACCCAGTCGGCGGGGGCGGCCGCGACCAGTTCGTCGCGGACCTTGGTGCGATGGGCGGTGGCGGCGTCGCGCCGCTGCTGCACGCCCGGATCCTCGCGCACCTCGGCGAGCACGCCCGGATTCTCGGCATCGAGGCGCAGGCGATGCCTGCATCCGATCAGTGAACGCGCGTCCAGGAAGGCGATGCGGAAATCCGCAGCGGAAGCGGGGACCGGGCTACGCACCGGCCCGCCGTCGAAGTCGTCCTCGGCTGCACGCACGCAAGCAGTATGGGCCTTACCCCCGACACAATGCCCAATCGCTACCCTCATCCCACTACGCTACGAAGAACGGCAGGCCGCTTGAAGGCGGTCCTGCCTCATGACTTGGCGAGCATGACGGAGGGCCTGATCCCATGGGGTTGTTCAGCAAGCGGAAGCGGCGGCCGAGCCGACGCGCTGAGGCGAAAGCACTCAAGCACAAAGCCGCGGTGGAGGCGAAGCTGAGCGCCAAGAACGAGCGCAAGGCGGCCAAGGCGGGCGAGCGCGTCACCCGGCGTGCGGCCAAGGCTCAGGCACGCACGGCCGACAAGGTGGCCAAGGCGCAGATCGCGACCCTGCAGGCCGAGGAGAAGGCCGCGCAGAAGGCGGCCGCGAAGGCCGATCGCGAACTGTTCAGCGCGAGCCAGATCCGCAAGTACATCGGCGTGGCCCGGGTCCTGATCCCGGTACTCGCCCCGCTGGCCTACCGCGGCGCGACGATGGTGCGCGGGCAGCTCGACGCGCGCAAGGCCCAGCAGCTCGGTATCGGCATGGACCAGCTGAGCGAGTTCAGCGGGCACGGAGCGCGCCTGCAGGCCCGCATCACCAACACCGAAGAAGCCCTCGACAAGATCGCCGCCGACAAGGCGGGCGATGCCGACACCACGAAGTTCGTCGAAGCGGCCCGCTCGCGCATGGCCGATCTGAACGTGGCCGTGCGCACGGCCGAGCAGATGCCTGCCGCACGTCGCAAGGCCGTGCACGCGTCGATCTCGGCCGAGCTGTCCGTGCTGGAAAACGACGTGCTCGCCCGCCTCGGCGTCCGCTGATCCTGCCGTGACAACGCCGCAGCTCACCTCCCGCTTACGCGGTGGTGGCTGCGGCGTACTCGTGGGCGGGCTGGCGGTGGCCGCCCACGGGATCGGCGGCGGCGGGGTGCCGCGGTCGTCGGAAATCGCACTGCTGCTGCTGGTTTCGCTGACCGCCGGGATATTCGCCCATGGCACCGGGCCACGCGGGCCCTCCGCCCGATTCGCGAACGCCGCGACGATGCGCACGGCCGCCGCGTTGATCGGTGGTCAGTGGGCCGGGCACTTCGCGCTGTCGGCGACACTCGACCATCACGGACTACTGCATCTGCCGAGCCTGCCGATGATCGCCGCGCACCTGGTGGCAGCGTGTGCCTGTGCCGCACTGATTCTCGTCGCCGAGCGGCTGTACCTCGTTGCGTCGAGCGTGATTCGGGCTGTACTCGGCAGTCCCTTCGCTGTTGCCCACCCGACCGCTCGCTGGTTCGGCCCGCTCGCCGTCGCGCGCGGGACTCGTCCGAGGGGTGCGCGATGTCCGCGCGCACCGCCGGTGTTCGCCTGAATCGCGACCACCTCAGAATTCTTCGGACGACAAGGCATTCCATGCACAACTTCATCACCCGCGGCACCGGCACCGCCGCTCTCGCGGCGGGCCTGGTCCTCGCTGCCTGCGGTTCGGCGGCCGCGCACGTCACCGTCGACGCTCCGGGCGCCGCCCAGGGCAAGTACACCGTCGCCACCTTCAAGGTGCCGACCGAATCCGATACCGCGTCCACCACCGCGCTGCGCGTCACCGTGCCGAACCTGAAAAGTGTTCGGACCGAGCCGATGCCGGGCTGGACGTCGAAAGTCGAGCGCAACGACAAGGGCGAGACGGTAGCCGTAGCGTGGTCCGCCGATCCGGGTAATCCCGGTGTCGGACCCGGCCAGTTCCAGCGGTTCGTGCTCTCGCTCGGCCCGCTGCCGACCCAGGACACCGTGAACTTCCCGACCCAGCAGACCTACAGCGACGGCAAGGTCGTGGCCTGGAACCAGCTGAGCACCGGCGGCGCCGAGCCCGAGCACCCCGCGCCGGTTATCACGCTGACCGCGAAGGGCGGCGCCGAGGGCGGCGATCACCAGGTCGCCTCCGGCGAATCGACCCAGTCGGAGACCGACGACGTCGCCCGCTGGATGGGTGGCATCGGCCTGGCCCTCGGCCTGTTCGCCGCCGCGCTCGGCCTCGGCCTGGTCGTGCGCTCCCGGCGGTCGTCGTGATGCGCAAGATGCTCGTCGGCCTGCTCGCGGTGCTGTTCGCCTGCGCCTTCGCGGCGGCAGGCACGGCGAGTGCGCATTCCGGCGCGGTGAGCAGCGTTCCCGAGAACGGTTCGACCGTCGAGGCCGGACCGGCGCGGGCCAGCGTCACCTTCAATGAGGAACTGCAGCAGAACTTTCCGTCGCTGACCGTGGTCGGCCCGGATGGCAGGCTGTGGTCGAAGGGCAAGGCGCTGGTCGAAGGACGCAGTGTGAGTGTGGAACTGGGTGAGCTGGGGCCGGTCGGCGAGTACACGATCGCGTTCCGGGTCACCTCGGCCGACGGTCATCCCGTGAGCGGCACGCGGACTTTCACGCTGAGCAAGGCGGGCACCGGCACGCCGGGCGCGCGTCCGGGTGCGGACACGGCCGACGACGGCGGCGACGGCGGGGTGCCCGTGTGGGTGTTCATCGCCGGCGGCGTGGTGCTGTTCGGCGCCGGCCTCGCGGTGGCGTTGCTCGGCGGCCGGTCCGGCCGCAAGAAGTAGTCGACGATGACGACCGGTCGCCGGGTGCCCGGTGCCGCGCTGCGGCAGTGGCGTGTCCTGGTGCCGGTCGTGGTCGCCGCGCTGCTCGGGGTGGTGCTGGCCTGGATATTGCGCAGCTCCGGCGGGTTCGCGTGGGTGGCGTTCGCGCGCGTGCTCGCCGATGGCGTGGGCGCGGTGGTGCTCGGCCTGGCCGCGCTGCCCCGGCTCAACGACCGGCTGACGGTCACCTGGCGACCGCTGGCCGCGCTGGCCGGTATCTGGTTCGCCGCCGAGTTCACCGTGCTGGTGTGTGAGGCCGCCGAGATCGTCGGCGTCGCCGTGACCCAGCTCGACGCGGGCGATTTCATCACCTTCCTCGGCAGGCTCAGCGGCGGCCAGATCGGGATCGCGATCCTGTTCTGCACCGGTGCGATCGCCTGCTACTCGGCACTGGCCTTCCGCAGACCCGACACCGCGTCGGCGGATCTGGTGCTCGTGTTCGCGGCGGTCGCGCTGTCGCTGCGGCCGATCACCGGGCACATGTCCCAGCAGATGTTCGGCTCGGTACTCGCCGCGGTCCACGCACTCGCCGCCGCCTTGTGGCTCGGCCTGCTGCTCGCGATGGTCCTGGTGCTGCGCACCCGGGGCGAATGGGCCGCGACGCTGCCGCACTACTCGAGGCTCGCCGCGCCCCTGGTCGTTGTCGTCGCGCTCACCGGCCTGATCAACGGACTGGTCCGCCTCGGCGGCATCACCTCGCTGCTGACCAGCGGCTACGGACGGATACTGCTCGCGAAGCTCATCATCCTGGGTGTACTCGTCGCGCTGGGCTGGTGGTGGCGTCGATCCTGGGTCCCCAAGGCCGGCGACCACCGCGTGACCGCCGAGGTCTCCCTGCGCAACGCGGCGGCCGAGGTACTGGTGATGGCGGTGGCATTCGGCCTGGCAGCGACGCTGGCCGTGACCGGGTAGTCACCTCGATCACGTTCGGTGTCGAGTGCCGTTCGGCCTCGATTCCACCGATTAGAGTGGCCGCTATGACCGAAGTGAGGATCGCCGAAGATTGCGCCGCGCCCGCCGAAGCGGCGTTCGCGTTCATGAACGACTACCGCAATCTGCCGAAGTTCTGGTACGGCATCGAATCCTTCACGCCCCTCACCGCGCAGACCGACGGCCTCGGCGCGACGTTCGACGGGAAGATGAAGCTCGGCCCCGCGTCGCTGACCTCGCGCGTCGAGGTCGTCGGCTGGGAAGAGGGCCGGTTGATCGCCACCAAGTCGATCAAGGGCATCGAGATCGTCGCGACCTTCAGGTTCATTCCCAAGGGTGAGATCGCGTGCACCGTGGACGCGGACATCGATTTCTCCGTCGGCGGCGGCATCACGGGCAAGATGCTCGGCAAGACGATCGAGCCGTTCGTGAAGATCGCGGTTCAGCACACCACCGACGCGCTCATTCGCGAGATCGAGAAATCACACAGCGAGCAGGTCTGAGAGCCTACGAATGGCGCGGCCGGGCGGGCCTGACACAATCTGATCCATGACCGAATCAGCGAATGTTGTGGCCACCGCCGATCTGGCCGACGAGATCGGCCCCGAGATCCGTAGCTGCGATACGCAGTTCATCCAGTTCGGCGGCCGCGCCGAATTCTCGGGCCGGATCACCACGATCCGCTGCTTCCAGGACAACCTGCTGGTCAAGCAGACACTGAGCGGGCCGGGCGAGGGCAAGGTGCTCGTCGTCGACGGCGGCGCGAGCGTGCACACCGCGCTGGTGGGCGACATCATCGCCGGCCGTGGCGTGGACAACGGCTGGGCCGGCGTGGTCGTCAACGGCGCCGTGCGCGACTCCGCGATCCTGCGCACCCTCGACATCGGGGTGAAGGCACTGGGCACCAACCCGCGCAAGAGCACCCAGACCGGCAGCGGCGAGCAGGATGTGCCCGTCGAGTTCGGCGGCATCACCTTCGTGCCGGGCGAGATGCTCTACAGCGACTCCGACGGCGTGGTCGTTCGCGCCGAAGACTGACGGCGACGCGGGTGTTCGAGGGTCAGCCCTCGGACACCCGTACTTTGTTGCCGGCCAGGACGACGATGTCGCCGATCTCGAGTTGCCTGCCGCGGCGTAGCTCCACTTCGTCGTTCACGCGCACCAAGCCCTGCGCGATCACCGTCTTGGCCTCGGAACCCGAATCGATCAGGTTGGCCAGTTTCAGGAATTGCCCGAGCCGGATGACAGCGTCATCGATCGGCACATCAACTGGTTCCGACATGCGCTAATACTTACCCCGTCGCGCGAAACCGGTCACCACCGGCCCCGCCGTTGCGGGTGGTGACGAACACGCCGCAGCCACCGCCACCCGGTTCCGGCTCGATTGGACGCACACTGGATCGGTGACTTCCACGCAGGCCGAGCAGCACCCCATCGTCGAGGACCGCACGCCGGTGCCCCATCGCGCGCACGGCAAGTTGTCCGAGGTACCGCACATCGCCGGATTGGTCCTCGGTGTGTTCGCGGTGCTGCTGTTCTTGTGGAGTGTTTCGCCCAGCCTGCGGATCCTCACGCAGGTGCCGCGGCACTATGTGGACACCTACTATTTCGATGCCCCCGACACGAGCCTCGTATGGGCGTTGATCGTCGGCTTGCTCGCGGGGGCGACCGCGGCCCGCAAGCGGATCGCCTGGTGGCTGCTGGTCGTGTACCTGCTGCTGTACGCGGTGGCGAACATCCTGGACTTCTTCGCCGACGACGATGTGGACGCGCTGGTCGCCTTCGTCGTGCACGTGGTGGTCATCGCGATACTGGTGGCCGCGCGCAAGGAGTTCTACACCCGGGTTCGGCCCGGCGCGCTGTGGAAGGCGCTGGGTGTCCTGGTGTCCGGGCTCGCGCTCGGCTGCCTGCTCGGCTGGGGCCTGGTCGAACTGTTCCCCGGTTCGCTGCCGGCGGGTGTGCAGCGTCCGCTGTGGGCGGTGTATCGCGTCACCGCCGCCGTGCTGGTGAACAACGAGCATTTCGACGGGCATCCGCGAGCCTGGGTGAACTTCCTGCTCGGCCTGTTCGGCGCGATCGCGCTGCTGGCCGCGGTGGTCGTGCTGTTGCGCTCGCAGCGCGCCGACAACGCGATGACCGCGCTGGACGAGTCGGCGATCCGCGGCCTGCTCGCGAGCAGCGATGTCGAGGACTCACTCGGCTACTTCGCGACCCGTCGCGACAAGGCGGTGGTGTTCGCGCCGAACGGCAAGGCGGCGATCACCTATCGCGTCGAGTTGGGTGTGTGCCTGGCCAGTGGCGATCCGATCGGCCCGAAACAGGCGTGGCCACAGGCGATTCAGGCGTGGCTCGAGCAGGCCGACCGGTTCGGCTGGCAGCCGGCCGTGATGGGCGCCGGCGAACTCGGCGCCACCGCGTACCGCAAGGCGGGCCTGTCGGCGCTGCGGCTGGGTGACGAGGCGATCCTCGACACCCGCACGTTCTCGCTGGCGGGCCCGGAGATGAAGCAGGTGCGTCAGGCCGCGAACCGGTTGCGCAAGAACGGCCTCGAGGTGCGGATCCGCAGGCACCGCGACATTCCCGCCACCGAGTTCGCCGAAATCGTCACGCGGGCCGACGCCTGGCGCGATACCGAGACCGAGCGCGGCTTCTCGATGGCGCTGGGCCGCCTCGGCGACCCACTCGACGGCGACTGCCTGCTGGTCGAAGCGGTGGACCACGACGACCGCGTGCACGGCATGCTCTCGCTGGTCCCGTGGGGGCGCACCGGCGTCTCGCTGGAACTGATGCGCCGCGACCCGCAGAGCCCGAACGGCGTGATGGAGCTGATGATCTCGCAGCTCGCCCTGAACTCCGACCAGTACGGCATCACCAAGGTGTCGCTGAACTTCGCGGTGTTCCGATCGGTGTTCGAAGAAGGCGGCCGGATCGGCGCCGGTCCGATCCTGCGGGCCTGGCGCGGGGTGCTGCTGTTCTTCTCGCGCTGGTGGCAGCTCGAGGCGCTGTACCGGTCGAACGTGAAATACCACCCGCGCTGGGTGCCGCGGTTCTTCCTGTTCGAGGAACGCAGGCAGTTGCCGCGGGTGGCCACGGCGAGCGGGCTGGCCGAAGGGTTCCTGCCGCGCATCGGCAAGGCGCCCGACGCGGGCGTGCACACCGGCACGACGGCGGCGGTCCCCGCGACGGTCACCGGCCTGCACGCCGACGGCAGCGCACCGGACGCACCGGAGGGCGCCGACGCCGAACAGGGTCCACGCAGGCCCGAACAGGTGCGGGTGCGCCTGGACAAACTCGACCGGCTCACGGCTTCGGGCATCGATGCCTATCCGGTCGCCTACCCGCCGACCCACGACATCGCCGAGGCCAGACGCTGCCCCAAGGGCACCACCGTGCGTATCGCGGGCAGGCTCTTGCGGATTCGCGACTACGGCGGCGTGATCTTCGCGCTGGTTCGCGATTGGACCGGCGAGATCCAGCTGGTGATCGATCGCGAACGGGTGGGCGCCGATCGCAGCAACGAGTTCACCGAATTCTTCGACCTGGGCGATCTCATCGAGGTGAGCGGGCAGATCGGCGCCAGCCGCAACGGTGAGCTGTCACTGCTCGCGCAGGACTGGCGGATGAACGGCAAATGCCTGCATCCGCTGCCCGACAAGTGGCGTGGGCTGGCCGATCAGGAAGCCAAGGTCCGGCAACGCTATGTGGACATGGCGATCAACCCCGAGACCCGCGAGGTGATGGCCAAGCGCAGCGCGGTCCTGCACTCACTGCGCGATTCGCTCTATGTCTGGGGCTTTCTCGAGGTGGAGACGCCGATTCTGCAACAGGTGCACGGCGGCGCCAACGCCACTCCGTTCCGCACCCACATCAATGCCTACGACCTCGACCTGTACCTGCGCATCGCCCCCGAGCTCTACCTCAAACGGCTGTGCGTCGGTGGTATGGAGAAGGTGTTCGAGATCGGCCGTACCTTCCGCAACGAAGGCGTCGACTTCAGCCACAATCCCGAGTTCACGATCCTGGAAGCCTATGAGGCGCACAGCGATTACCAGCAGATGATGCACCTGTGCCGCAGGCTGATCCAGCACGCGGCGATGGCCGCCAACGGTGCCGAGGTGGCATTGCGGCCCAACGACGACGGCGGCTTCGACACCGTCGACATCTCCGGCGAGTGGCGGGTGAAGACCGTGCACGGCGCGGTCTCCGAGGCGATCGGCGCCGAGGTGACCGCGCGGACCGAGCTGGCCCGGCTGCGCGAGCTGTGCGACGAGGCGGGCGTGGCCTACCAACACGGTTGGGACGCGGGCCAAGTGGTGCTGGAGATGTACGAGCACCTGGTGGAGTCGCAGACCACCTACCCCACCTTCTACCTGGACTTCCCCACCTCGGTCTCCCCGCTCACCCGCTCGCACCGCAGCATCGAGGGGGTGGCCGAGCGCTGGGACCTGGTGGCCTGGGGCGTCGAGTTGGGCACGGCCTACAGCGAACTCACCGACCCGGTGGACCAGCGGCGCAGGCTCACCGAGCAGTCGATGCTGGCCGCCGGTGGCGATCCGGAGGCGATGGAACTCGACGAGGACTTCCTGACCGCGCTCGAACACGCGATGCCGCCCACCGGCGGACTCGGGATGGGCGTCGACCGGGTGGTCATGTTGATCACCGGGCGCAGCATCCGTGAGACGCTGCCGTTCCCGTTGGTGAAACCGCGGTGAAATCGGGTACAGGTGTATACGGATCGCGACGCGTTCGCGATCAACACATGCTCTGTGTGGCGCTTGCGAGGCTTTCGAACCGAAAGCCACAGTGAGACCGTTACTCTCGGAGTTCCGGCACCGGGAGGATGCCGGACCACCAACACATCGGGATGGGATTTCATGTATCTGGACTTGCTGACCACAGCCACACTCGTCGATCCGCACATGTTCACCAGCAGTTTCGACACCCTGGCGAGCTCGGACGCAGTCAACACCGCGCTGGAACTCGCGGCCAAGAAGAAAAAGAAGAACAGCTCCGGCCTGATCATCGGCGGCATCTGCTGCCTGATCATCGTGGTGCTCATCGTCGGCGGCATCTTCCTGCTCAAGAACAAGAAGAAGGGCGACCAGCCGCCGTACAACGGTGGTCAGCCGCCGTACAACGGCCCGCAGGGTGGTCAGCCGCCTTACGGCCAGCCGCCCTACGGCCAGTCCTGACCTAGCCGGAGGACTCGCGGCGATACCCTCGGTCGACGACGAGGCATCCCCGCGAGTCCGTTTCGGCTGTGGGTGGCCCCGAGCCCTGGTATCCGGCGGATAGGGCAGAGTGTTGACCGTGCAGCTGATACTCGTGCGTCATGCCCAACCCGAACGCGTAGTCGGCGACACCACCGCCGCCGACCCCGGCCTCACCGACATCGGCAAGCTCCAAGCCGACCGCGTCCCCGCCGCGCTCGCACCCCACGACATCGCTCGCATCGTCAGCAGCCCCCAGCGCCGCGCCCGCGACACCGCGCTCCCCACCGCGACCGCACGCGACCTACCGGTCGACGTCATCGACGACCTCGCCGAGTACGACCGCGACCTACCCGCCTACATCCCGATCGAAGACGCGAAAACCGAATTCGCCGACGCCTACGCCCGCATCAAGGCGGGCCATCTCCCCGACCAGATCGACGGCCCCGCCTTCACCACGCGAGTCCTCACCGCCGTCGAAACCCTGGTCGCCACCACAGCTCCCGGCGACACCGTCGTAGCCTTCGCCCACGGCGGCGTCATCAACGTCCTCCTGGCCGACATCCTGGCCCTCCCCCGCCCCCTCACCTTCCCGATCGACTACTGCTCGATCACCCGAATCCTCTACTCCCGCACCGGCACCCGCACCGCCGCCACCATCAACGAGAACGCCCACGTCTGGAACCTGCTCCCCAGGTACCTGTCCCGAACCACGCCCTAGATCCACGAAAGAGCCCGGCACCGCCGAAGCGATACCGGGCTCTGCGCGAACGGCTCAGGCCGCCTGAGCGATCCAGTTGTGCATCCAGCTGATGGCGGTCTGCCCGCCACCCACCGAGTAACTGCCGTACAGCGTGTGCGCCTGCGAACGGTAGAACTGCTCCAGGTCCTTGGCCCGCTTCTGGTTGGCCGCGTCCGTCAGCTGCGCCCCCAGCGTCGGGATGCCGCCGAACGACATCAGGTCGCTCACGATCGCTCCGGCCTCGAGCTGGTAGCGCCACAGGTTGGCCGGGTTCGCGTCCGAGCTCTGTGCGAGGAAGCCGGCGAACCGCGTCACGAAGTCGTCGGTAGCGGTCGCGCAGTACAGATCGTCGACCGCGCAGATCGTGCGGGTGCGGTCGCTCAGCCAACCGAAGCCACCCGGCCGAGCGCCACCGGCACCGGCGCCCGCGGCGTGCGGGCCGACCTGGATATCGGTCGGCGAACGACGAGGATCGGAGATGAGGCCGACAGCGGCGACCCGGTCCTGCGGGATCGGGCTGATACCCGTCCCGATCTCGGCGGCCAGATCGCCTGCGGCGTCGGCACCCTGGCTGTAGCCGACGATCGCGGCCTTGGTGTTGCCGCAGGAGGCCAGCTTCTCGCTGATCAGCCCGCGGGCGGCGTCGACCGCCTGCTTCTTGGAGTTGCCGTAGACATCGCCCTCCCAGGGGAACGCGGTCGCGGCATAGGTGACGTAGTCGACGTCGGTGTTTCTCGGTAGGCCGTTGGTGACGCCGGCGAGCATGCCGGGGCCGGGGGCCTTCTCGTGGCCGGTTTCCCAGGTGCCGGGAATGGCGACGACATAAAGACTCGGGCAGGCGGGCGCCGCGCTCGCGCTCGTGCTGCCGACAACAATTCCGGACATCATCGCCGCGGACGCTCCCAGAGCCGCGACAACCTTCTTCAACTGCATACCGCTCCAGTTCACCCTTGCTCGTCGATGTGAGAGCAACCCCGATTACTGACGTTGTGGCCCCAGACCTCGCCGCGAATCACAATAGGCGTACGAGCCATCCCATGCCACACAACCTCTCGATCTTGTGATGGGTCGCACCGACTGATCGCGCAGGGTTCACCCCGCCGATGACGGGATGTCGGCGGCACGTCACCGCCGACACGCCCCCCGTTCGCGAAACTCACACCTCCAGGTCTTCTTCGATGCCCTTGAGCTTGTGCCGCGCCAGCGCCAGATTGGCCCGGCCGCGATCGAGGGCGAGGTAGAGGAACAGCCCTTTGGACTTGCGCCCCGTCATCGGGCGGATCAGGTGGTATTGCGTGCCCAGGGTGATGAGGATGTCCTCGATCTCCTCGTTGAGGCCGAGCTGCTCGATGGTGCGCATCTTCGCCCGCACCACCTCGGTGTTGCCCGCCGCGGCGACCTGCAGGTCTAGCGACTTGGTGCTGCTGAGCATTCCGAGGGCCATGCCACTGCTGTAGTCGACGATCGCGGCGCCGATCGCGCCCTCGATCACCATCATGTCCTTCAGAGCCAGATCCATATTCGACATCGTGTGCCTTTCAATCGTTGTGCGCCGCCGCCAGATGGCCGGCGATCGCGCGAGCTACCGGTCGCGACTCCAGATGGAGTCGACCGACATTCACTTCGGGTCCGGCGAGCACGGTCAGCGAGGTGCGCCCGGCGGCGTAGATCACCACCTGCCCCTCGGTGCCGTGCACGACGACCTCGCTGAACCCGCCGCCGTGCGCGGTGTTCGCCAGCCGGTACGACAGCGACAACTGCGCGGCCGACAGCGCGGCCAGGCCCGCGGGTTCGAGATGGGCGGGGAGGTCGTGTTCGATGAGCAGCCCGTCGCTGGAGGCCACCAGCGACCCGGTGAGCTGAGGTAGCCGTTCGCGCAACGACTGCAGTTCGGCCTGCACAGCCGGGTAGTTCTGGGGCGCTGTGTGTTCGGGCGCCCTGGGTTCGGGTGTGGTCATCGCCACCTTGGTCAACCTTCCCCTCCAATCACCGAGCAGCTTCTTCCGCACGGTCACGCAAGCTCCTCCAACGCCGCCCTGAGCCGGATGAGTGTTTCGCGGTCGACCTGCTGCCAGCGTTCGGGTTCCGCTGCGCCGGCCGGTTTTCCGCGGTGTCGGGCGGTCGCGGTCGCTTCCTCGTCGATCGCGTGCCTGCCCTGTCGTGCACCCGTCTCCTGCTGGGGGCGGGTCGGTCCCGCGCTGCCCGGAACGCGTCGGGGCAGCGTGGGCACGGATGTTGTCGACCGAGCCGAGCTCCGGTGGTCGGCCGGGTCCGGTGCGAGGGCGAGGTGGCGCCCGCGCGGTGGTTGTTCGGTCGCGACGGGTTCCGGCGCTTCGATCAGGCCCGCTGTGGTCAGGTCGCGGACCGCGACGAGGCAGCCGTAGGTGGTGCGGCCCAGATCGCGGGCGATGTCGGCGATGCTGCGGCGGGTGTCGGCGGCGGCGAGAACCTCTGCCTGACTTCCGGTGAGTACCACCTGGTTCCGCTTGATCCGGCGGGCCGGGACCACCGGAACCAGGGTGACGAGGTCGGCGGTCCACGGGCCGTACTCGTTGTCGGTGCGGCGTTCGCATTCGTGAACAAGCGCGCGGGGCGCGATGTGGCAGACCGGCGCCAGCCAGTGTTCGGTGGTCGGACGGAATTCCGGCTCACCCGCGGAGGCCAGCAAAAAATAGGCGGCGTCGAACACCGACAGCAGCGCCAGGGTTTCCAGTTGTGGCTGGTCCAGCAGCGGACCCGGGTCGCCCGCACCGGCGCGACGCCAATCCTCCGCCGTTGCTACGCCCGCTTCGACGACCAATCTGTCGAGTCCGATGGTCCGCCCGCAGCCGACCGAGGCGATAGTGCCGCGCACCAAGTGGAATTCGCCGTCGCCTGCGCGCAATACTCCGGTCGAGCCTTCTTCGCCGAGCCGATGCAATTCATCGGCGAGCGCGACACTCATCGATCCCCGCCCGTCAATTCCTGCAGTGCCGACCTGAGCTGATAGCGGGCCATCCCGAGATTGCCGGTGTCGCCGTCGAAGACGACATGCATGAACAACCTGCCGTCGAAATCGCCGTCGACCAGGTGGAGGAGGTGAAATCCCCTGGTCCGGCACACCACGATCTCGGTGAGGTCGTCGTCGGAGCTCCCCAGGGCCGGACACGCGAGCGCGGCCCGCATCACATCGGTGGTCCCCGCCGCGTCCTCGTGCTCGTCGACGCCTCGGCGCTCGCCGGCACCGGCGACGGCCAACCCGCTCGCCCCGTCCACCAGCGTCACACTGCGCGCCCCGGGAATATCCATGATGCGTTTCAGACACCCATCAAGAGAATTCACCGAGCCCCCGAACCGTCATCGACTATTGATCGAGACGAGACGTTATACCCCTCCGCTATTCCTCGCATCTTGAACGCCGGAAAATTGCTGCCGCACAATATGTTTGCTGATGGTTGCTGGAAAACCGCTCGGTATCAATACTTTTGAGTAACTTCGGCGCCCATTCGCTGCGAGCAGCTATAACCGGTGATCACTCGCCTGTTCCACCCGCCAGCGATCATCGCGTAAACATCGATAATTGTGTCTTCGCAGACCTCGCCGAACCCGACGCACAGCGGTTCCCCACCGATGTGCTCGGAGTGTGCGATCAGCCGGCGGCGCGGCGGTACCAGGTTTCCGCTTCGCGGTGGGCGCCTTGGGATTCCAGCAGGGCGGCGAGGTTGGCCATGGCCCGCGGGTGGCCGAGATCGGCCGCGCGACGGAAGCAGCGGCGGGCCTCGGTGATGGCGCCGCGGTGGCGCAGCAGGATGCCGAGGTTGTTCACGGCGTCGATGTCGCCGTGGTCGGCGGCCTCGCCGAACCAGGCTTCGGCGTCGTCGAGGCGGTCCTGATCCTGGAGGAGTCGCGCGAGATTGAACATGGCGTCGACATGGCCCGCCATCGCGGCGTGGTGGTACCAGGTTTCGGCGTCCCGGCGGTCACCGCACTGGTAGAGCATGGTGGCCAGATTGAACATGGCGTTGGCATTGCCCGCGACAGCCGCACGGCGGTACCAGGACTCGGCCTCGTCGAGTTCACCGAACTGGTCGAGCAACACGGCCAGGTTGTTCATCGAGCGCGTGTGCCCCGCGGCTGCGGCGCGCCGGAACCAGTACTCGGCGGCTTCGAAATCGCTGTGGTCGTGGTAGAAGTGGGCGAGATTGTGCATGGCGGTACCGTCACCACGCTCTGCGGCGCGGCGAAGGTTCGCCAACGCTTCCGGCGGCAACGGCACAGCTCCCCCTCGGATCTCCCGTACACCTCGACACGGAAAGTCTATGTGCTGCAGGGAAGATCAGCCACGTCGTTCGCTCGCCTACCGAACCCCTTGCACCCCTTCCCCGTTCACCCCCCTACGCACATTCCCCGCAAACCCGCAGGTATCCGGCAAGGCGTCCGGATTCGGCGCGACACCTGCCTCGTGTGGGGGGAATGACAAAAAAAGACGCCCGCGGGCTCGAAAGCCTGCGGGCGCCTTACTGGTTGCGCGGCTAGCGCTGGGCGACAGCCGTCGGGGGGATCGGCGCAGGCAGCGCGGTCTCGCCCTCGAGGAACTTGTCGACGGCCGACGCGGCGGCGCGGCCCTCGGCAATGGCCCAGACGATCAGCGACTGGCCACGGCCCATGTCACCGGCCACGAAGACGCCGGGGATGTTGGTAGCCCAGCTCTTGTCGCGCTGGACATTGCCGCGACCGTCGTAGCCGACACCGAGATCGGTGAGCAGGCCCGGCTTCTGGGGACCGACGAAGCCCATGGCCAGCAGGACCAGGTCGGCTTCGAGGGTGAAGTCGGTGCCCTCGACCTTTTCGAAACGGCCGTTGACCATCTTGACCTCGTGCGCATCGAGACCGGTGACCTTGCCGTCCGCGCCGACGAAACGCTCGGTGTTCACCGAGAACAGACGTTCGCCACCCTCTTCGTGCGCCGAGGCGACCCGGTACATCAGCGGGTAGGTCGGCCACGGGGTCGAGCCCGCGCGCTCCTCGGGAGGACGCGGCATGATCTCGAACTGGTGCACCGACTCGGCACCGTGACGGTGCGAGGTGCCCAGGCAGTCGGCGCCGGTGTCGCCACCGCCGATGATGATGACCTTCTTGCCCTTGGCGTGGATCGGCGGCAGGCCGTCCGCGTCGGCGATGTCGTCACCGAGCTGCACCCGGTTGGACAGCGGCAGGAACTCCATCGCCTGGTGGATGCCGTCGAGCTCGCGGCCCGGGATCGGCAGATCGCGGGCGATGGTGGCGCCACCGGCCAGCACGATCGCGTCGAAACGCTCACGCAGCTGCTCGGCGGTGATGTCGACACCCACGTTGACGCCCGCCTTGAAGATGGTGCCTTCGGCTTCCATCTGGGCCAGACGACGGTCGATGACCGACTTCTCCATCTTGAATTCCGGGATGCCGTAGCGCATCAGGCCGCCGATGCGGTCGTCACGCTCGAACACGGTCACGGTGTGACCGGCGCGAGTGAGCTGCTGGGCGGCGGCCAGACCGGCCGGGCCCGAGCCGACGACGGCGATCTTCTTGCCGGTGAGACGGGTCGGGTACACCGGGGTGACCCAGCCCTCGTCGAAGGCGTTCTCGATGAGCTCGACCTCGACCTGCTTGATCGTGACCGGCTCCTGGTTGATGCCGAGCACGCAGGACGCCTCACACGGAGCCGGACACAGGCGGCCGGTGAACTCCGGGAAGTTGTTGGTGGCGTGCAGGCGGTCGATGCCTTCGCGCCACGCACCCTTGTAGACCAGGTCGTTCCACTCGGGAATCAGGTTCCCGAGCGGACAGCCGTTGTGACAGAAGGGGATACCGCAGTCCATGCAGCGGCTGGCCTGGGTCTTCAAGGTGTCCTGGGAGAACTTCTTCTCCTCGTAGACCTCTTTCCAGTCGAGCAGACGCAGCTCGACCGGACGACGGGCCGGGGTTTCCCTCGAGGTGTGCTTCAAAAATCCCTGTGGGTCAGCCACGAGCCGCCTCCATGATCGCGGTATCCACGTCCTTGCCGGCCTTCTCGGCTTCGGAAATGGCGAGTAGAACCTTCTTGTATTCGCGGGGCATGACCTTCACGAAGTGGTTCACCTGCTGGGACCAGTCGCTCAGGATGCGTTCGGCCACAGCCGATCCCGTTTCGTCGCGGTGGGTCGCGATGATGTCGCGCAGCCAGGTGAAGTCGTCACCGGAGAGCTGCTCGATCGCGTCGACCTGATCCGGGTTGACCCGGCCCGGCAGCTTGCCCTCGGGGTCGTAGAAGTAGGCGACGCCACCGGACATACCGGCACCGAGGTTGCGGCCGGTGTCACCGAGGATGACCACGCGGCCACCGGTCATGTACTCGAGCGCGTGGTCGCCCACACCCTCGACGACCGCGGTGGCACCGGAGTTACGCACGCCGAAGCGCTCGCCCGCGACACCGTTGATCAGGATGCGACCGCTGGTGGCGCCGAACATGATCACGTTGCCCGCGATGATGTTGTCTTCGGCGACAAAGGCTTCCGGAGCCGAAGCCGACGGGCGGACCACGATGCGGCCACCCGACAGACCCTTGCCGACGTAGTCGTTGGCGTCACCGAAGACCCGCAGCGTGATGCCGGCCGGGACGAACGCGCCGAAGCTGTTGCCCGCCGAACCGGTGAAGGTGATGTCGATGGTGTCGTCGGGCAGGCCCGCGCCACCGTAGAGCTTGGTCACCTCGTGGCCGAGCATGGTGCCGACCGTGCGGTTCACGTTGGTGATCTTGGTTTCGATCTTGACCGCCTGACCACGCTCGAGCGCGGGAGCGCTCTGCGCGATCAGCTCGTTGTCGAGCGCCTTGTCCAGACCGTGGTCCTGGGTACCGGTGCACCGGGTGTTCTGGTTCATGAACGCCGTCTCCGGCATGTCCAGGATCGGCGACAGGTCCAGCTTGGCGGCCTTGTAGTGCTGCTTGGCCTTGGCGGTGTCGAGCAGGTCGACCCGGCCGACGGCCTCGTCGAGGGTGCGGAAGCCCAGCTCGGCGAGCAGCTCACGCACCTCCTCGGCGATGAACATCATGAAGTTCTCGACGAATTCCGGCTTGCCGGTGAAGCGCTCGCGCAGCACCGGGTTCTGGGTGGCGATGCCGACCGGACAGGTGTCGAGGTGACACACGCGCATCATGACGCAACCCGAGACCACCAGGGGCGCGGTCGCGAAACCGAACTCCTCGGCGCCGAGCAGGGCGGCGATCATCACGTCGCGGCCGGTCTTCATCTGACCGTCGACCTGAACGACGATGCGGTCACGCAGGCCGTTGAGCAGCAGGGTCTGCTGGGTCTCGGCCAGGCCGAGCTCCCAGGGTCCACCCGCGTGCTTGAGCGAGGTCAGCGGCGACGCGCCGGTGCCGCCGTCGTGGCCCGAGATGAGCACGACGTCGGCGTGTGCCTTGGACACACCGGTGGCGACGGTGCCGACACCCGGCTCCGCGACAAGTTTCACGTGAATCCGAGCCTGCGGGTTCGCGTTCTTCAGATCGTGGATCAGCTGCGCCAGATCCTCGATCGAGTAGATGTCGTGGTGCGGCGGCGGCGAGATCAGGCCCACGCCCGGCGTGGAGTGACGCACCTCGGCGACCCACGGGTACACCTTGTGCGCGGGCAGCTGGCCGCCCTCGCCCGGCTTGGCGCCCTGGGCCATCTTGATCTGGATGTCGGTGGCGTTGGTCAGGTAGTGCGCGGTGACACCGAAGCGACCCGACGCGACCTGCTTGATCGCCGAACGACGCCAGTCGCCGTTCTCCTCGACCTCGAAGCGAGCGGGGCTCTCGCCGCCCTCACCGGAGTTCGAGCGAGCGCCGATGCGGTTCATCGCGATGGCGAGGGACTCGTGCGCCTCGGCGGAGATGGAGCCGTAGCTCATCGCACCGGTCGAGAAACGCTTCACGATCTCGCTCGCGGGCTCGACCTCGTCGATGGAGATCGACGCGCGCTGGTTCGACTTGAACTTGAACAGGCCACGCAGCGCGGCCAAGCGCTCGGACTGATCGTCGACCAGCTTGGTGTACTCCTTGAAGATCGAGTACTGACCGGTGCGGGTCGCGTGCTGGAGCTTGAACACCGTGTCCGGGTTGAACAGGTGGTACTCGCCCTCACGACGCCACTGGTACTCGCCACCGACCTCGAGCTCGCGATGCGCGCGCTCGTTGCGGTTCTCCAGGAACGCGACGCGGTGGCGGATGGCCACCTCTTCGGCGATCTCGTCGAGACCGATGCCGCCCAGCGCGGAGCGCAGGCCGGTGAAGTACTCGTCGACCAGGTCCTGGGCCAGGCCGATGACCTGGTACAGCTGGGCGCCGTTGTAGGAGGCCAGGGTGGAGATGCCCATCTTCGACATCACCTTGAGCACGCCGTTGCTGGCCGCGGTGCAGTAGTTCGCGACGGCCTTGCGGAAGTCGGCGCCCAGATCGCCGGTGCTGCCCGGAATCTGCAGCGAGCCACGCTCGAGCATGTCCTCGATGGTCTCGAAGGCCATGTACGGGTTGATCGCGGCGGCGCCGAAACCGATCAGCAGGGCCATGTGGTGCACCTCGCGGGCGTCACCGGCCTCCACGACCAGGCCGACCATGGTGCGGGTCCGCTCGCGCACCAGGTGGTGGTGCACCGACGAGGTGAGCAGCAGCGACGGGATCGGCGCCAGCTTCTCGTTGGACTCACGGTCGGACAGCACGATGATGCGCGCGCCGCCGTCGATGGCGGCCGAGACCTGGGTGTTGATGGCCGCGAGCGCCTTGCGCAGACCCTCGCCGCCCTCGGCGACCGGGTACAGACCGCGCACGACCACCGAGCGCAGGCCCGGCTGGCTGCCGTCGTCGTTGATGTGGACGAGCTTGGCCAGCTCGTCGTTGTCGAGAATGGGCTGTTCGAGCGCGATCATGCGACAGGAGTCGGGACCCGGATGCAGCAGATCGGCCTCGGGGCCGAGGTTGCGCTTGAGGCTGGTGACGACCTTCTCGCGGATGGCGTCCAGCGGCGGGTTGGTGACCTGCGCGAACAGCTGCGAGAAGTAGTCGAACAGCAGACGCGAACGGTTCGACAGCACCGCGATCGGGGTATCGGTACCCATCGAGCCCAGTGCCTCGCCGCCGGTCTTGGCCATCGGCGTGATCAGCAGGTTCAGGTCCTCGGTGGTGTAGCCGAAGATCTGCTGACGGATCAGCACGCGGTCGTGCGACATGTGCACGTGCGGGCGGTCGGGCAGGTCGGCCAGGCGGCTGACGCCCTCGTCGAGCCACTGCTGGTACGGCTGCGCCGCGGCCAGTTCCGACTTGACCTCCTCGTCGGTGACGATGCGGCCCTGCTCGGTGTCGACCAGGAACATCTTGCCCGGCTGCAGGCGGATCTTCTGGACCACGGTGGCGGGGTCGATGTCGAGCACGCCGACCTCGGAGGCGAGCACGACAAGGCCGTCCTCGGTGACCCAGATGCGACCCGGGCGCAGACCGTTGCGGTCGAGCACGGCGCCGATCTTGGTGCCGTCGGAGAAGCACACCGCTGCCGGGCCGTCCCACGGCTCCATCAGCATCGAGTGGTACTCGTAGAACGCGCGCCGGTCGGGGTCGAGGTTCTCGTTACGCTCCCACGCCTCGGGAATCATCATCATGATGGCGTGGTGCAGTTCGCGACCGCCCAGGTGCAGCAGTTCGAGCACCTCGTCGAAACGCGCGGTGTCGGAGGCGCCGGGGGTGCAGACGGGGAAGATCTTCTGCAGCCGGTCCTTGCCCGCCTCGTCCTTGCCGAACACGTCGCTGCGCAGCAGCGCCTCACGGGCGCGCATCCAGTTCTCGTTACCGGTGACAGTGTTGATCTCACCGTTGTGGGCGACCCGGCGGAACGGGTGCGCCAGCGGCCACGAGGGGAAGGTGTTGGTGGAGAAGCGCGAGTGCACGATGCCGATGGCCGACTCGACGCGCTCATCCTGCAGGTCCAGGTAGAACGCACGCAGCTGGGGCGTGGTGAACATGCCCTTGTAGATGAAGGTCTGGCCGGACAGGCTCGGGAAGTACACCGATTCCTTGCCGACGGTGCCCTCGCCGGGGCCTGCCTTGCCGAGCTCGTGCTCGATCCGCTTACGGATCACGTAGGCGCGACGCTCCAGGTCCATGCCCGAGAGCTGCTCGGCGGAGTTCTTCGGTGAGCCGATGAAGATCTGCCGGAAGGTGGGCATCGCATCGCGGGCCAGCGCGCCGAGCGAGGTCTCGTCGATCGGCACCTCGCGCCAGCCGAGCACGGCCAGGCCCTCTTCGGTGACGATCTTCTCGACGCCGTAGGCGGCCCGCGCGGCTTCGCGGCGGGCCTGCGGCAGGAAGGCGATACCGGAGGCGTAGGAGCCTTCCGGGGGCAACTCGAAAGCGGCGCCTTCTTCGGCGAGGATCGCACGGAAGAACTTGTCCGGGAGCTGCAGCAGGACGCCCGCGCCGTCGCCGGAGTTCGGCTCGGCACCCGCAGCACCGCGGTGCTCCAGGTTCAGGAGGGCCGTGATGGCCTTGTCGACGATGTCTCGACTGCGTCGTCCATGCATGTCGGCAACGAACGCGACGCCGCAGGCGTCGTGTTCGAATGCCGGATCGTAGAGCCCGGTGACTCCGGGTGACCTGTGGCCAGGAAGTTGCGTCATGCCTCTGCCTTCAAGAAAGTCGGCTGTCGATGTCGGCCACCCAGCAAGCTGAGCGTGGGCCCTTCGTCGTTTCGCCTCCGTCAAGACTGCGTCCGTACGATCCGAAACCAGCGACGGTGGTGGTTTGCGGCGTTGACGTAGTTGGGGTGCTCAGAGGTAACGGGATGCTTACTTCTCCCTTACCTCTGCGCGGGGTTTCACCCGCTACTCTTGGCCCGGTTTCACCGGACCTCGAACAGGTGGTTGTGCCGAACTGGGTGCGTTCGGCGTAAGAGCAAACGATAAGTCAGACCGCAGACCCAACCAACTAAGGTTGTGCTAAGTAACCCGTCTAGCTGGGGTTTGTAACGGCTGCTTGCATCGTCGCGCGCGTCGTCCAGTGTAAAGCAGACCGGGGACCGGATCGATCCCGGACAACCCCCGCCTACCTGCGTGAACACAGTCGACGAGCAGACTCGGTTCCACCGTCGGCCGGGGGCCGAAAGCTGAACTCACCTGCACCGCAGCAGATTTCCCTGCAGATGCCCTGGTCAAACCTCCCACCTCCGCTAACCAGGGGTGGGGACTGTGAGATATTCCCGACACGGGCCCCCACAAGCGCTCCAGTCAGCCGACCGTACGGTCTGTATTGCGAAATGTGCGCCACAGCACACTGCTGGCAAACTTCTGGCAGTGTCGTTCGACACAAATCGGGCACGGACGGCGGTGCGGCCCGGCTCGCCGCGCGCGACACGCCGAGGTCGGCACAGAAATGTTTCGGTCAGCGCGATGAGTGGACCCATCCACTGTGAGGCTGACCACAAGCAGTACCTCGGCACTCGGTGTGTCGGTGTCCGGCCTGTCACGCTGACACAACGAATCCATGCCAGTTTCGCCTTATCTACCAGTTTCGCCATGCCCAGTGGAGCGCACGACCCGGGGAGAACTCATGACCGGCTTACTCACCTGGCTCGGCGGAGGCCTCGCCTCGCCACGGCGCCGGGACCACGAATCGGGCGCCGACCTGGCTTTCAGCCATGAACAGGGCCGTTATCTCGTCACCGGTGCCGCCGTGACGTTGTTCGCCGTGATCGCCGGTCTCGTCGCGATGTCCGCACTGCTCGCCGCCGACGCTGCCGTGCTCGTCGCGGTGCTGTTCGCGCTGGTCATCGCCGTCGCCGCGGGAGCGCTCGGCCGGGCGCAGGCGACTACGCGGCCCGGTGCGGACGACGATCGGTTCGGTATCGCGGCCCGGATCGGGGTCGGGGTGCTGGCCGGGGTCTTCGTCGCCGAACTCGCCGCCACCGTGCTGCTCGGCGGGACCGTCGACCGGGAACTGGATGTGCGCGCCCAGGCGAGTGCCGAGAACGCGCCTGCCGTGGTCGCCGCCCGCACCTCGTTCGACCTCGCCACCGCCGACCGGGCCGCGCTCGATCTGAGTATCGCCAAGTCGCAGGCCGACATCGACCGCGCGCTGGTGATCGCTCGCTGCGAGTACAACCCCACCGCGGAATGCCCGCGGACCAGAATCACCGGGGTACCGGGTCGCGGTCCGGAAACGCAGACCGCCAACGACATGCTCGACGACGCCCGCAAACAGCTCGCCACGGCGCAGGGCCGCATCGAGGGCCTCGACCAGCGGGTTCGCACCGAGTCCGCCGCGCTCGCCACCGCGCGGACCAGCGCGTTCGCCGACGGCGACCGTGGCTTGGGCGCCCGCTGGCTGGCCATGAACAGCTACACCGCGTCACACGCGGGCGCCGCCGCGCTGCGCCTGCTCATCCTGCTCGCGGGCATCGTCGTGGCCCTGCTGCCGCTGCTGCTGCGCTGGTGGCGCGGGGAAACCGCGCTCGACCGCCGGGTCGACGCCGCGGAGGTGGCCGATCGTGCCCAGCGCGAGGCCGACGCCGCCATCGCGGTGAAACGCGCCGAAGTGCGCACCGAGACGGCCGCCTTGCGCGCCGAACACGAGCTCACCGCCGCGCAACTGGCCATCGAAGCCGATACCGTGATCGATCGAGAACGTCAGCGCACCAGGATCATCGCCGCGATCGGCGGTTTCGAGCTCGGGTTCACCGAGCCGCATCGAAAGGACGACTCCGTGTCTCTGGAGCCGAACGTCACATCGCAGGTGCCCGCGGGGTACGTCCAGCACGCGCTGCCCGCCGGCACCGCCGGGGCTCTCGTCCCCGCCCACCAGACGCCCACCCAGCAGCCGCCCGCGCAAGCACCGGCCGGCGGTGGCGGTTTGGAGTTGCCGATCATCGGGACGGTGCCGTTCACCGACACCGCCGCCCGCTGGATCCGTCCGCTGGTACCGGCTTTCGTGGCCAATGCCTTCGACTCGGCCACCCACCCGATGCGGACCGCGCGGCAGGCGTTCGAAGAGGTCGAAGAGGTGACGTTCACGCTGCGCCGCACGCGCAAGGTCACTGTCGACACGCAGGATTCCGCGCAGCAACAGCAGGTCCCCGCCGGATATCAGTTGCAGGGTCAGCCCGCGCAGGGTTTCCTGCCGCCCGGCGCCTACCCGCAGCAGCAGTACCAGCAGCCGTACCAGCCGTACGCCCAGCAGATCGCCTCGAACGTGGTCGACGCGCCGTCGAGCCGCTTCCACCCGGACCCGCGTCAGTACCCCTCGGCCCCGAACTACACCGCGCTGCCCGCCGGTCAGGGCAACGGCCTGCCCGAGGCGGACAGCCACGGCGAGCTCGCCGGCGGAAACGCCAACGAGCTGCCCGGCAACCGGCGTCAGCTGCCGCCCGCCCGCTGATCGCACGGGGTGGCCCGCCCGCTGATCGCACGGGGTGGACAGTCTCGGCCACCCCGGCTCAGCCGCGCGTGGTCTTCGTCCGCACCGCGCTGTAGGCCGCGAACAACAGCACCGCGACGATGCCGAGCACCGTCAGATGGATGCCGCTGACGAACGCCTGGTTCGCCGACGACAGGAACTCCGCCGCCACCGCGGCGGGCAGCTCACCGGCCACCTCGACGGCACCGCTGAGCGAGCCCGACGCGGCCGCCACGGCGTCATCCGGCAGCAAGGACACGTCCAGACCACGCCGGAAGATCGCCATCACGGTGCTGCCGAGCAGGGCGACACCCAGGGCAAGACCCGTTTCGTAGGCGGTCTCCGAGATCGCCGCGGCAGCACCGGCGCGTTCCTCCGGCGCCGATCCGACGACCAGGTCGGCGGCCACGGTCATGGCCACACCGGCACCGAGACCGATGCCGACGAACCCGAGCACGAACGCTTCGGCGCCGCTCACCGCGTCGACCGCGAGGAAGGCCGCCGCGCCGATCGCGGTGACGACCAGCGCACCAGCCAGCACCAGCGCCGCGCGCCAGCGCCGCACGAGCCAGGCCGCCGCCAGCGAACCGAACACGCTCGCCGCGAGCCCCGGCAGCATCAGCAGACCCGCCTCCAAGGGCGTGCGGCCGAGCACCAGCTGCAGATACTGCGATCCGAAGAACAGCACGCCCGCCAGCGCGAACACCGCGAGCAGGTTGGTGAACACCGCCACCCGGAACCGCGGCAGTTCGAACAGCCGCAGGTCGAGCATCGGATCGGTCAGGCGACGCTGCCTGCGCACGAACAGCACGGCCGAGACCACACCGACCAGGCCGACCAGCAGCGCGCTCACCGCCGGACCGTGCGCGGCGGTTTCCTTCACCGCGTAGACCACCGGCACCAGCGCCAGCATCGACAGCAGCGCGCTCAGCGCGTCGAACCGGCCCGGGTTCGGGTCACGTGACTCGGGGATGAGCAGCGGGGCGAGGGCGAGCAGCACCAGCATCACCGGCAGGTTCACCAGGAACACCGAGCCCCACCAGAAGTGCTCGAGCAGCCAGCCGCCGACCAGCGGACCGGCCGCGGCGCCACCACCGGCCATCGCACTCCACACACCGATCGCGACGGTGCGCTGACGCGGGTCCTGGAACATCGATCGGATCAGGCCGAGCGTGGCGGGCATCAGCGTGGCGCCCGCGACGCCCTGCAGGACGCGCGCGGCGATCAGCATCTCCGGCGACACCGCCCACGCGGCCAGCGCCGAGGCGATGCCGAAGCCGACCGCACCGATCAGCAGGAGCTTGCGCCTGCCGATCCGGTCGCCGAGATTGCCCATCACCACCAGCAGACCGGCGAGCACGAAGGAGTACACGTCGATGATCCAGAGCAGCTGTGGCGTGCTCGGGGCGAGGTCGGCGCTGATCGCGGGCACGGCCAGGTCCAGCACGGTCGCGTCCACGGCGAGCAGCAGCAGGGCCAGGGCGAGTACGCCGAGGCCCGCCCACTCACGCGGGGTGGCGCGCGTCGGGGTGAGTGCTGTGGGGGTGTTCATCGGTCTCTCGTCTTTCGGGTTGGTAAACCGTCCAGACGGTACAGTAACAAGAAAACCGTCCAGACGGTACAGTGATTGCCGTGAGCTCTGACACCCGCGATCGCATCCTCGACGCCCTGGAGACCCTGCTGCTCGAACGCGGCGCGGCACAGATGACCCTCGACAACGTCGCCGCCGCGGCGGGCGTGTCGAAGGGCGGGCTCCTCTACCACTTCAAGAGCAAGGACGCCCTGCTCGTCGGCCTGGTCCAGCGGCTCGGCGAGCGAGCCCGCACCCAACTCGACGACGCCAGATCGAGCGGGAGCTCCATCGCCGAGTGGTACCTGCAGACGCCCGACCCCACCGCGCAGGACGACGCTGTCGAACTCGCCCTGTACCGCTCACTGCTGGCGACCATGCGCACGATCGACGCGTCGGCGGGCAGCGAACCCGACGAGGTGCAGCGCGCGCTCGACGCGGTGATGGCGGCCTGGTCGGACAACCTCGAGACCGAGGTGGACGACCCCGTCCGCGCCGACACCATCCGACTGGTGGGCGACGGGGTCTACCTGCGCGCCCTGCTCGGTCTGCCACAGATCGAACCCGCGCGCTACCGTGCCGTCGTCGACAACCTGCTCCAGGGTTGAGTGCACATTTGTACACCGAACGAAGCCGCGGACGACAGGACAGTCGACAGACCGGTGGGCGGTCACAAAACTGGGTGCGACCAGTTGGTATAGCCGCCTGACTGATGCAGTGACCTGCGCAACTCTGTGGCCGACACCGGGTTCACCGGTTTACAGTTCAGAAGTGATCAACCGCGATGGACCGGCGGGCGCGGCACGATCAGCGCCATGGGGCTCGCCGCTGCTCGGGCCAGTCGACGAGGCATCGAAGATCCGTCGAGTTCGGGTGCAGTTACTACTCACCGTCCCGCTGCTCATCGCCAATCTGATCGGCATCGCCATGGTGGTGGTGCTCGCGGGCTTCGTGCTGCCCGGTCCCACCGTGTTCACTCGGCAACTCCTGCTGGTCAACAGCGTGTTCACACCACTGTGCGCCGCGCTCGCGCTGGCGGGCGGCACCGTGTGGGGCACCGTGGCCGGGGTGCGCTCGATGGGCTGGGCCACCGATCCCGAGCACGTGCCGACGCCGGCCGAACAGCAGGTCACCGTGTCGGCGCCGCGCTGGATGGTGCTGCAGCAGGCCATCCTGTGGACGCTGACGTTGACCGTGCTCACCATCGTCTACGGGGTGCTCGAACCGGCGCTGATCCCCAAGGTCATCCTCTCCACCGGCGCCGCCGCGATCGTCGTGTGCGCCAACAGCTACCTGATCATCGAATTCGCGCTGCGCCCGGTGACCGCGCGCGTGCTGGCCGCCGACCCGCACCGCCGCCGTGGCATCGGCGTGTTCGGCCGGACCATGCTGTCGTGGTTCGTCGGGGTCGGCGTACCGGTGGCGCTCACGATGACGGTGGCGGTGTGGGCGCTGGCCGATCCCGCGGTGAGCAAGGCCAGGCTGGCGGTGTGCATGCTCAGCCTCGGCGGCTCCGCGCTGGTGTTCGGGTTGATCCTGATGGCCCAGGTCGTCGCGGCGACAGTGGCCCCGATCAAGGGGGTGCGCCAGGCGCTGCGGCGCGTGGAGAACGGCGACCTCGACGCCGAGATCGCCCTCTACGACGGCACCGAACTGGGCGAACTGCAGAGCGGCTTCAACACGATGGTGCACGGGCTGCGCGAGCGGGCGATGATCGAGGACCTGTTCGGCAAGCATGTCGGCCACGATGTCGCGATGGCGGCGATCGCCTCCCAGCCGGTGCTCGGCGGCACCGAAACCGAGGCAGCGGCCCTGTTCATCGACATCATCGGCTCCACCACGATGGCGGCCACCCTGCCCGCACCCGAGATCGTCGGCATTCTCAACCGGTTCTTCGACATCGTCGTCGACGAGGTGGAACGGCACGGCGGGCTGCTCAACAAGTTCGAGGGCGACGCGGCGCTGGCGGTGTTCGGTACCCCCGCTCCGCTCGACGACCTGGCTGGATCGGCGCTGTCGTGCGGTCGGGCGATCCAGCGCCGATTGCGCGACGCCTCCGATCTCGACGCGGGCATCGGTGTCGCGGCGGGACGGGTGGTCGCGGGCAACGTCGGTACGCACAATCGGTACGAGTTCACGGTGATCGGTGACGCTGTGAACGAGGCGGCTCGGCTGTGTGAGCTGTCCAAGCAGCACGACGAACGTTTGCTCACGTCGGCGACCACGCTTGCCGCTGCGGCCGACTCAGAATCCGCGCAGTGGATTCTCGGTGAGACGGTCACGCTGCGTGGGCGTTTGAAGCCCACGCAGGTTGCGCTGCCGAGGGTATCGGCGTCGGTTGATGAGCGGTCAGCTGTCGGGCGCGGGTCCGCCGATGTTCGGTAGGAATTGTCAACCGTAAAACCGGGCCAGGGGCGGGTGTACCTCGCTGTGTTTGTCGGAGCGCTGACGCGCTCGAGTCGGGGCGGGCCCCTCTCGGTAAAGACATACCGGGCGGGGCGGACGGGATTGACTAGACTCGGCCCGTGCGTCCCGCCGATACGGTTGGCGTCGTGAGGGCGGGAGTCGATCCGGCACCGGTGCCTGCGCCGGGGCCGCCAACACCGCCGACGGTGCCGATCCGCCCCTTGCGTTTCCGCGAATTGCTCGATGAGCCGTTCGCCCTGATCCAGGCCCATATCCGGACCTTCGCGGTGCTCGGCGGCAGTGCGCTCGTGATCGGTGTGCTCGTCGCGCTCGGGGTGACCGGTCTGGTTTCCCACCTCACCGACGGCTCCGACGCGGGCACCGCGTGGGCGGCGATCCTGGCGACCGCGGCCTGCGTGTGGGTGGTTCGCCTGGTCCTGCGCGGCGCGACCGTCGCGATCGCGCTCGCCGACTTCCACGGGGTGCGCTACGGCGTGCTCGACGGGTTGCGGGCCGCGGGCAGGCAGGCGACGCCGCTGGTGCTCGCGCAGATCATGTTCACGCTCACCGGGATCGGGGTGCTGCTGCTCGGCAGCATTCTGGTGATCACCTATCCGCTCGCGCTGATCTGGCTTTCGTATGTCCGGGCGCGGCGGTTCGTCACCGAGCCGGCGATCGTGGCCGAGCACGCGGGTTTCGGTGTGGGCGTTGCCCGTTCGAAGGAGCTCGTGCAGGGTGCCGACTGGTCGACCGCGGGTCTGTGGCTCACCCAGCGGTGCATCTTCGCGGTCCTCGCGGTGCCCGCGTTCGGAATTCCGTTCTTCCTCTCCGACTTCTCCGGCACTCATCGCTGGGCTTTCATCACCCTGCTCGTCGGCGGGTTTCTGCTGGTGGTGACCGTGAGCGAGATCGTCGAGGCGACCAGCCGCGTGCTGTGCTACATCAGCCGGCGGTGTGTGCGCGAAGGCATGGACATTCGAATTCCCGGTGATCGCCGGTGACCGAGTTCCCTGACGGCGTCCCACCGCAGCCCCGTCTCGGCGCCGCCGCCGAACATCGCGCCGCCGCCGAGAACGCCGCGGGCCGCCGCGATTACGACCGCGCACTGCGCGAACGCTTCCGCGCCGTCCTGCGCGGACTCGAACAGGACGGCAGCTTGCCGGTGCGCCGCTCGCGCACCGCGCAGGAGACCGCCGACGACGCGACCACGGCATTGCCGCTGGAGCAGTCCACCGAATTGCATCCGGCGGCACGGAGTTTCGACGAGGTCGTCTACGGCGGACGTAGCGCCACCGAGGACGAGTACCGTCGGCTCGAATACGCCGACCGGTACTCCCAGTCCGCACCACCTCCCGTTCTCGATCCGCTCGAGGTCGAGGTGGTCGAGCGAGAACCCAAGCAGCGCAGGAAGCTTCCACCCCTGCCCCCGATCCTGCGCAGCCCCCGCTTCTGGGCGGTGCTCGCGGCGGGACTCGCCATCGCCCTGCTGGTCTACGCCACCATGCAGTCGTGCGGCGCCCCCAACGCACCCCACCCGCCCGATCTGCCCAACCCACCCGACCCGCCCGAGCCACCTCCTGATGACAACGACCTCGATTTCGGCAGCGGCAAGGACTCGATCTTCACCCGCCTGCCCGGCTGGCTGGCGTTCGGCGGCTTGCAGTTCCTGCTCGCCTTCGTGGCGCTGATCTGGTGGCGGGCCCGCAGGCGTGGCGCGCTGGTCGGCGAGCCGCGCCCGGTCGAGGTCCCCGCGAACGAGCTGCTCGCGGGACAGGCGGGCCTGTATCGCCGCTCCGGCGACGTGGCCCATGTGGCCCATGTCCTGCGCGCGGCGACGCTGCGCCGGATCACACCGCGGCTGGGCGGCGAACTCACCGGCGATCAACTCGTCGAAGCCGTGTCCAGCCGTCTCGGCGTACCCGGCCGGCAGATCGGCACTGTCCTGTTCGGCGAGGTGCCGGACGAGACAACCCTCCATTACATTGCCGCACACCTCGAATGGATCGAGACGGAGCTCGGATGACAAATATTTCCAAGGACGCTGTGCTGCTCGAGACGCCGAGCGCGCAGGAGGCCGCGGCGGCACTGGCCGCACTGCGCACCGAGATCGGCAAGGCGGTGGTCGGCAACGACCAGGCCGTGCTGTACCTCGTGCTCGCCCTGCTGTGCCGCGGTCACGTGCTGCTCGAAGGTGTTCCCGGCGTGGCGAAGACGCTGCTGGTGCGCGCCCTGGCCACCTCGCTGGCGCTCGAGCACGCACGCGTGCAGTTCACCCCGGACCTGATGCCGGGCGATGTCACCGGATCCCAGATCTACGACCCGCATTCGGCCGAGTTCACCTTCCGTAAGGGTCCGGTCTTCACCAACCTGCTGCTGGCCGACGAGATCAACCGCACCCCACCGAAAACCCAGTCCTCGCTGCTGGAATCGATGGAGGAGCGCCAGGTTTCGGTGGACGGTCAGCCGCGTCCGCTGCCCGATCCGTTCGTGGTGGTCGCCACCCAGAACCCGATCGAGCAGGAGGGCACCTATCCCCTGCCCGAGGCGCAACTCGACCGGTTCCTGTTCAAGGTCGACATCCGGCTGCCCGACCGCGACGACGAGTTCCGCATCCTGCAACGCCACGCGAGCGGCTTCGATCCGCGCGACCTCGGCGCCGCCGGACTGCGCCCGGTGGCCGGACCCGAACACATCGCGGCCGCGCGCGCCGCGGTGGGCCAGGTGACCGTGAGCCCGGAGGTGCTGGCCTACATCGTCGATCTGTGCCGTGCCACCCGCTCCTCCCCCGCCGTCGCGCACGGCGCGTCCACCCGTGGCGCGACCGCGCTGCTGGCCGCCGCCCGCGCCTTCGCCTGGCTCAACGGCCGCGCGTACGTGACGCCCGACGACGTGAAAACCGTGGCGATGGCGGTACTTCGGCATCGCTTGCAGTTGCGGCCGGAGGCCGAGCTGGACGGGGTGAGCACCGAGGGCGTGCTCTCGTCGTTGCTGGTCTCGGTGCCGGTTCCGGTCTAGCGACGTGGTGGTCACAGGCCGGTTCGCGCTGCTCGCCACGGTCGCGGCGGCGGTGGTGATGTTCGTGGTGCCGACATGGGCCGGCGTGCTCGGCGCCTGCGCGGTGCTGGTGGCGCTGCTGCTGACCGATATCGCGCTCACCGCGCGCGCGGATGCGCTGTCGCTGACCCGTGATCCGCTGACGGTGGTGCGGCTCGGACGCGGCACCGAGGTGGAGTTGGCGGTCACCAATACCGGCACGGCCACGGTGCGGGGCCTGCTGTGGGACGCCTGGCCCGACAGCGCGCGTGCCGACATCCGCGAACACCAGCTGGATCTGGCCCCGCACACCCGAATCCGGCTGCGCACCAGCCTGACTCCCACTTATCGCGGTGATCGGGTCGCAGGCCCGGTGACGGTGCGGCTGCTCGGTCCGCTGGGTCTGGCCGGACGGCAGAGCCGGATCGACGTGCCTGCCAGGGTGCGCGCGCTGCCCGCGTTTCGCAGTGAGCGGCTGCTGCGTTCGAAGGTGAAGCGGCTGCATCATCTCGAGGGGCGCAATGTCGCCAATACGCGCGGGCAGGGCACCGAGTTCGATTCGTTCCGCGAGTACGTGGCGGGCGACGACGTGCGCAGCATCGACTGGCGGGCCACCGCGCGCGCGAACGACGTGCTGGTGCGGACGTGGCGGCCGGAACGCAACCGGCACATGCTGATGGTCCTCGATACCGGGCGGGCCGGCGCGGGCCGGGTCGGTGAGGGAACGCGGCTCGACAGCGCGATCGAAGCGGCACTGCTACTCGGTGGTCTGGCCGCCGCCGCGGGCGACACGGTCGACCTGCTGGCCTACGACCGCCGAGTCCGCGCGGAAGTGAGTGGCGTAGGCGGTAATCAGCTGCCTTTGAAACTTATGCACACCCTCGCCGGGGTTACTCCACAGCTGGTGGACACCGACACCGACGGGCTGGTACGCACCGTGATCTCGCGGGTTCGACGGCGGGCATTGATCGTATGGTTCACCAGTCTCGACGGGCCGACCGTCACCGAGCACCTGTTGCCCGCGCTGCCGACGCTGACACGGCGTCATCGGGTGCTGATCGTCTCTGTGATCGATCCCGACATCGCGGCGGCGGCGAGTGACCGTTCGCAGGTCTACACGGCGGCCGCGGCCGAGACTGTGCTGGCCGAGCGCGCGCTCGTGCAGGAATCGCTGCGGCGGCGCGGGGTGGCCGTGGTGGCCGCGGCACCCGATCGACTGCCCGAGGCGCTGGCCGACGAATACCTCGAGCTCAAGCAGTCCGGCTCGCTGTGATCGGCGGCATCGCGAATTGTGCACAACCGCACGTGGTTGTGGATAACCGCAGTTTCCACCGGTACTCACAGTTCATCCACCGACTCACCAACAGATTCATCCACAGGTGGGTTTGTGCACAGGTGGGTTCCCGCGCAACCTGATTCGTGCACAGGCGATTCATCCACAGGCTGTGGAGCTACACCCGTGAAAGCTGCTGTCGCCGAGCGAGAATCGCGCCGAGCACGTGATAGGGCGGGTAGCCGACGGGCACCGGGCAGCGCAGTGCGGCGCACATGGCCTCGACGAGCTGGGTGCCCAGATAGTGCTGTGTGGGCGGCGTCAGCGTGGGCAGCCTGGTCAGATACCGCCGTGCTGCCGCGGCCAGTTCGTCGGAGATCCCGCTCGGATCCAGCTGCGCCGACCAGCCTGTCAACCAGGGCGGGGCGACCGCCAGCGACGGTGCCGGCATGGTCTGGCGGGTGTGCACAACTACCGTCCCGGCGAGCACGTCACCCACTCGTCTGCCCTCGCGCGAACACAGCGACGTGACAACCGCGACCGCGCCGAACGCACCGAGCATCCAGAAATCCACAATCGCGCCCGCGAGGCCGCGGGTGAGCGCGTGCCGGAAGTCGATCGGCCCGGCGTCGGCGCGCACAACACGCAGGCCGAAGGCCAGCTTGCCCAGTGACCGGCCGCGCGAGACGGTTTCGCTGACCACCGGATAGGCGATCAGCACGGCCACCAGCGTGATGACCGCCGTCACCGAGAACCAGGCCGAGTCGGCATCGGTGGCCAACAGCACGAGCATCAGGACATATTCCAGCGTCGCGGCGAGGGCCAACTGGAGCATCAGGTCGAGCAGAAAAGCGCCCGCACGGCTGGGGATGCGCGCGATGGGGAGATCGAGCGCCACCGCTTCGCCGGTGGTGAATTCAGCCATGTGGCTAGCATTCCCGATATGGACACCGATGCCTACAGCTGGGCACGTCAACGGTCGTGGTATCGGCTCGATCAGCTGGTCCGCCAGCGCAAGCTGTCCGGCGCGGAGGCCGACGAGCTGGTCCGGTTGTACCGGTCCACGTCGCAGCAGCTGGCGAGATTGCAGGGGCACCACCCGGATCCGGAGCTCGTCGGCCGGCTGAGCGCGCTGCTGGCGCGGGCCCGTGGGCGGGTGCTGGCGGCGCGGTCGCAGCCGTGGCGCGAGGTCGGCCGGTTCTTCACCCGGCACTTTCCCGCGGCTGTGTACAGAGCTTGGCCGTGGTGGTTGGGGACAACTGCGATCTTCCTCGGCGTCGCGGGCGTGATCGGCGTGCTTGTGGATCGTTCGGCGGCGGCCCGCGATGCGCTGGGGATACCGGAGGGCGACCTGTCGGATGTCACCGGACCTGGGGGTTCGTTCGAGTCGTACTACTCCGCCCACCCCAACGAGGCCTTCGCCGCGAAGGTGTGGACACACAATTCGCTGGTATCGGCGATCGCGTTGTTCACCGGTGTCCTGATCCTCCCGGCTGTGTACGCACTGTTCATGAATGCGCTGAATCTGGGGATAACCGGTGGATTGATGGCCGAGGCGGGGCGACTGGATTCGTTCTTCGGCTTCATCCTGCCGCACGGCACGCTGGAGCTCACCGCGCTGTTCGTCGCGGGCGGGGTGGGGTTGAAGCTCGGGTGGACGCTGGTCGACCCGGGCCGGCGCAGCAGGGCGGCGGCGATGGCCAGGCAGGGGCGTGCGACCGCGACCGTGGCCCTCGGGCTGGTGTGCGTGCTGCTGGTATGCGGCCTGCTCGAGGGTTTCGTGACGCCGAGTCCGCTGCCTGCGCCCGTACGGATCGCACTGGGGTTCGCGGCCGAGGCGCTGTTTCTCTACTACGTCTTCGGGATCGGCCGGCGGGTGGCCGAGGAACAGGATGCCGCGGCGGTGGTGCCGGTCGCGGCGGCGGATCCGGCCGATCGGTGGCTGATGACGCCGGCGAAGGCCGTTGACCGGGCGTGAGTTCGCAACTGTGCGTGCATTTGTGAGGCCGACAACTCCGAGCACACCGCGTCGGGACAGCACCGGACAATCGGCAGCTACAGAAGGTTAAGAGACGGTGACGAACTCCCCCATTTGAGTTCCGCTGGCCGCAGTGAGTCGGGCTCGAACTGCGGCCAGCGTTACCGTCAACTGTACACAATCGTTATGCCCACGCAACCCCCAACGCGCAGGTCCGGGGTAGGAATTGTGAACCTGCAAAGCCCTGTGGACGCACCGATTTTCACACCTCTAGCAAACTTCTGGCGCGCCCCTCACCGAGCAGTTGGCAGCACCGAGAATTCACCCCGAGCAAACCTTCGATAACGAATCACGCACCCTCGACGGGTCCCGCTCGCGAATGTCGGGCAAGGTTGCTTCGGATCACACTGAGGCCAAGACATAGCTGTCACCTGGGGTTTCGGCAACGGAATTACGGTTGCCGCCTACTTGAAACGTTAAAAGAAACCTCAGGTTTGTTAACTACGTTGCAAACGAGATGCGCGCCCAGCAATCACAGTGAAACACCGAATTCATCGCCTCAAACTGGACGAACGACTGGTTGCGAACGGTCCGCCGAACGGACAGAAATCGGCAGAAGAACATCCGGAATACAAGCTTGCACAGGCAGTGTGACCTTCGCCTCACCTGCGAGGATCAGGAGTATCCGACGGCGCGAGCGGGCATGTGCGCCTCGGCAGGGGCAGCAGCGATACCGGCAGGCCACGGTGGTCATCGGGCTGCCGAAACAGACGCGAGGTCGGGTTCAACGCGCGAGAGGGGCTCAGCCGATTCGAACGACCTCGGTGACGTTGCCTGCCGCACCGGGTGATGAGCGCGGCTCGCTGTAGCGGGTCCCCGGCGACCGTGCCCGGCAGCGGAGTCGAGGGGCGTACGGCGCCGGTCGAGGGGTCGACAACGGCAGAGTCGAATCCGTCGAGGGGGGTTGTCGCGTCGGCCCCGATGCGCCGCCGGGTGCGGAGGCCGCCGTCGACGACCAGCCGACCCGCGTTGCCGAGAGAGGCGTACCACCGCGCCGAGCAAGCCGCCCTCGGCCGACGGCCGACGGCGGCGCGAAAATGCCGCCTACGATGGCGAAATGACCGGGGTCAAAGATCGCCTGCTCACGACAATCGCCGGACAGCTCGGGAATCCGCACGGTGTGCTCGGTAAGGGCGTGGCGTTCGTCCTCAATCGCGGGAACAAGCGGGCCATCGCGGCGGCGGTCGATGCCGCGGCGCCGCCCACCGGAGCGACGGTCGCCGATATCGGCTTCGGCGGCGGGGTGGGACTGGAGTTGCTGCTGGCGCGCGTCGGTGCCGAAGGCACGGTGCACGGCATCGAGCCCTCCCCCGACATGCTCGCCCGTGCCCGTGGTCGTTTCGCGGTGGAGGCCGCGGAGGGCCGCCTCCTCCTCGCCGATGGCACACTCACCGCGCTCCCACTGCCCGACGCGAGCCTGCACGCGGCGATCACCGTCAACACCATCTACTTCCTCGCCGATCTCCCGGCCGCCTGCACCGAACTCGCCCGCGTCCTGCGCCGAGGCGGCGTCGCGGTGATCGGCATCGGAGATCCCGACGCCATGGCCAGAATGCCCTTCACCCCTTATGGATTCACGTTGCGCCCGGTTGCCGATGTGGTGGCGGCGCTGAGTTCCGCGGGACTGACGGTGGAGCAGCGCACCTTGCCGAATCCGCCCATCCCCCACCACCTGCTGATCGCCCGCAAGGCCTGACCCAAGTCTTGACCGACCGGTCGGTCATGGCTACCGTCGGTCCATGACACCGTTCACCGTCACCACGCCGTACGGCGAGATCGCGGTACACCTGAGCGGATGCTCGCCCGACGACGCACCGGGACTGCTTCTGCTGCACGCGAATCCGGGTGACCATCGCGACTTCGATCAGATCGTGCCGGCACTGGGCAGGACATGGGCCGTCGCCGCGGTCGACTGGCCGGGCTACGGCGCGTCCACGGTCACCGACCCGAACGCTGTCACCGTCGACGCGCTCGGCGACATCGCCGTGCGGGTGTCGACATCGTTGGCGCAGATCGGTTTCGGTTCACTCACCGTGATCGGCAACAGTGTCGGCGGATACGCCGCAGTGCGGTTGGCCGAGCGCGCACCGGACCTGGTGCGCGGGCTGGTCCTGGTGCAGTCGGCCGGGTTTGCACCGCTGAATCCGTTGACCAGAGCCATGTTCGGGCTGATCGCGCGCCCCTCGGTAGCCCGTCGGTTCGTCGTCCCGCACGCGCGGCTCTACCTGGGCTCGCTGCGCAACGAGGGTGTTCGCCCCCTCTTCGAGCGGGCACGCGAGGTATCCGGCGATCCGATCCGGCTCGCCGTATATCGCAGCCTCTGGCGGAGCCTGGACGACCCGCGCGTCGACCTGCCCGCCGCGGCCCCACTGCTGCCCGGGCTACCCGTCCAGGTCGTCTGGGGCCGCGACGACCCGACCAATCCCTGGCTGATGAACCGGCGCGGCATCACCCGCGCCCTGCCCGGCGCGCCGGTCGCCGTACTGCCCACGCGGCACGAACCGTTCGCTCAGGCGCCCCGGTTGTTCCTCGACGCTGTGCGCGAGTTCCTCACCGCCCGTGCTGAAATGCCGCAATGAGATCCGCCGAACCCGGGCGCCGCGCCCTCCTGAACGCGGGCAGGCAGCTACTGGCCACCGAGAATCTGAGCAAGCTCTCGGTCAACGCGATCGCGGCCGAGGCCAAGATGGCCAAGGGCAGCTTCTACCAGCACTGGCCGAGCCGCGAGTCCTACATACTCGCCCTGCACCGCGCCTTCCACGACGATCTCGACGACCAGGTCAGCGCGGCGACCGCCGATCTCCCACCCGGCGAAGCACGCCTCGCGGCCGGGATCGCCGCCTACCTCGACGGCTGTCTGGCCGCCCCCGCGACGAAGGGCCTATTAGTACAGGCCAGAACCGACGCGGGTCTGGCCACCGAGGTGAGCGCCCGCAATTCCGCCGCCGCCGGCCTGCTCGCCACGAACCTCACGGCGATGGGCTGGTCCGACGCCGCGCCCGTCGCCGTCCTGTTGGTAGCCGCGATAGCCGAAACCGCCCTACTCGAGCTGGACGCACAGTCGCCCCGGCCGGATCTGCGGGCGGCCCTGTTTCGCATCGCCCGTCACTGACCCCGGAAACGACCGAAGGCCCGATCCGGAAGGATCGAGCCTTTAGTCTTGTGGGCGAAGGGGGACTTGAACCCCCACGTCCTTACGGACACTGGCACCTGAAGCCAGCGCGTCTGCCATTCCGCCACTCGCCCGAGCGACTGGAAAAATCTAACATGCCCCGCGGCCGAAAATAAAATCGATTCCCTGACCTGCGGCGATGTCGATTGAAAGGGCGCGGGAACTGGGTCACGCCGCCGGGAGTTACCCAGGTAGAGGATCGTGGATATCATGCAAGGAACGTGGTCGGGTCCGGACACGCCGTAACCAGCGTGTCGAGGAGGGCGGACACGCGCACCGAAGGGAGGGCTGTGATGGGCATCGTGTCGAGATTCGAACGTCGCTTGCAGGGCGCTGTCGGTGACGTGTTCGCGAGGGTGTTCGGCGGCAGTGTGGTTCCCCAGGAAGTGGAGGCCGCGCTGCAGCAGGAAGCCGCAGATCAGATCCAGGATCTGGAGGGCGGGCACCGTCTCGCGCCGAACAGTTACGTGATCACGATCAACGAGACCGATCACGGCAAGCTGGACGCCGATCACGACCTGACAACCAAAGCGTTCGCCAAACATCTGCAGGATTACATCCGCGAGCAGGGCTGGCAGACCTACGGCGAAGTACACGTGGCGTTCGAGGCATCACCTACGCTGCACACCGGAATGTTCAGAGCGAGCGGCCGCGTCGACCCCGACGCCGGTCGTGGGACGGCCCCACCTCGCCCCGGACCGCCACAACGACCCGCACACCCGCAACCAGGAGCTGGCCCCATGACGCATAACTCAGGCTACGAGCCCGGCCGAGAGCCCGCGGAGTCCGATCCACGCAACCGCGGGTACGCACCGCCGCCCGCCGGCGCACCAGGGGCTTCCTACCCGGCCGACGATTACGGCCGCGGTGGCGGCTACGGCGCGCCCGAGGCGCAGCCCGGATACGGCGACGCATACGGCCAGCAGGGCGGCGAATACCAGAACGGCTACGACCCCGCCGCGCCCGCCCAGCAGGGCTACGGCCAGCAGGGTGGCTACGGCGCCGCGCCCGCGTACGGCGAGCCCGGCTACGACCAGCAGGGCGGCTACGACCAGCAGGGCGGCTACGGCCAGCAGGCCTACAGCCAGCAGGGCGGCTACGGCGCGCAGGGCGGCCAGGCCGGTTACGCCGACCCGGGCTACGACCAGCAGGGCGGCTACGGCCAGCAGGGCTACGCCGAACCCCAGCAGCAGGGCTACGGCCAGCAGGGTGGGTACGGCCAGCAGGGCTACGCCGACCCGGGCTACGACCAGCAGGGCGGCTACGGCCAGCAGGGCTACGCCGAACCCCAGCAGCAGGGCTACGGCCAGCAGGGATACGGCGCGCAGCCCGGTTACGCCGAGCCCGCCTACGGCCAGGAGGAGCAGGGCGGCTACGCCCAGCCCGCCGCCGGTTACGGCCAGCAGGGCTACGGCCAGCAGCAGGGCGCGGGCTACGGCGCCGCCCAGTCGAGCTACTCGGCCACGCTCCAGCTCGACGACGGCAGCGGCCGCACCTACGCGCTGCGCGAGGGTTCCAACATCATCGGCCGCGGCCAGGACGCCCACTTCCGGCTACCCGACACGGGGGTGTCGCGTCGCCATATCGAGGTGCGCTGGGACGGCCAGACGGCCATGCTCTCCGACCTGGGTTCCACCAACGGAACGCTCGTCAACGGTTCCCCCGTGCAGGATTGGCAGCTCGCCGATGGCGACGTCATCCGGGCCGGACATTCCGAGATCCTGATCCGGATCGTCTGATCCCGTAAGCTGCGCGGTGCACGTCACGAGTCGACGCTGTCGGCTCTATGATGCTGCCATTACACGCACGGTCCCGACCTCGGGGCCCGCAAGCCAGCACGCTGGTGGGGGTGGTTCGCCCCGCACCTGCCGTACCGACGTACCCGGGCGAACAGGAGGTGGAACGCCGTGCAGGGATTGATCCTGCAATTGACCCGCGCGGGGTTCCTGCTGCTGCTCTGGTTGTTCGTCTGGGCCGTTCTGCGGACCTTGCGCAGCGATATCTACGCGGCATCCGGCATACGGATACAGCCGAGGGCAACCCGCGGAAATCGCGGATCCATCGGTCTGCCCTCCTTCAGCCGAAGCCAGAAGGGCGCCAAGTATCTAGTGGTGACTCATGGTTCACTCGCCGGCACTCGAATCACCCTCGGCACGCAACCGGTCCTCATCGGACGCGCCGACGATTCCACGCTGGTACTCACCGACGACTACGCCTCGACCAGGCACGCGCGACTGTCTCAGCGTGGTGACGACTGGTACGTGGAAGACCTCGGTTCCACCAACGGCACATATCTAGACCGCGCGAAAGTCACCACCGCCGTCCGTGTTCCGCTCGGCACTCCTGTGCGAGTCGGCAAAACAGTGATCGAGCTGCGATCGTGACACTTGTTCTGCGCTACACCGCGCGAAGCGACCGCGGACTCGTCCGGGGCAACAACGAAGATTCGGTCTACGCGGGCGCACGCCTGCTAGCGCTGGCCGACGGCATGGGTGGGCACGCCGCCGGAGAAGTGGCCTCCCAGTTGATGATCGCCGCGCTGGCGCATCTCGACGACGACGAGCCCGGCGACGACATCCTCGGCAAGCTCGACCACGCCACGCATTCCGGCAACGCCGCCATCGCCGACCACGTCGAGGCCGAACCCGAACTCGACGGCATGGGCACCACGCTCACCGCCATCCTGTTCGCGGGCCGCAAACTCGGCCTGGTCCACATCGGCGACTCGCGTGCCTACCTGCTGCGCGACAGCGAACTCGCCCAGATCACCCGCGACGACACGTTCGTGCAGTCGCTCGTCGACGAGGGCCGGATCACCGCCGAACAGGCGCACACCCATCCCCAGCGTTCGCTGATCATGCGTGCCCTCACCGGCAACGAGATCGAGCCGACGCTGATCATGCGCGAAGCCCGCGCCGGTGATCGTTATCTGCTGTGCTCCGATGGGCTTTCGGACGTGGTGAGTGACGAGACCATCGGCAACACCATGCGTGAGGGCAACACCGACGAGTGCGCCGACCGGCTCATCGAATTGGCGCTGCGCAGTGGTGGGCCTGACAATGTGACCGTTGTCGTCGCCGATGTGATCGACCTCGACTACGGCCAGAGCCACCCGATTCTCGCGGGCGCCGCCTCCACCGAGGAGGAGGAAGACTCCCCGCCGCCGAACACCGCGGCAGGGCGTGCCGCCGCGATGCGTCCGCCGCGGGCGCAACCGCGCCGGGCAGCCGCCGCACCACCGCCGCCGGAGACGAAGTCGCACAAGCTGCGCTGGCTGCTGCTGTCGCTGGCGTTGATCGCCGCGGTCGCCGTCGGACTCGTGGTGGGCTACAAGATGATTCGCAGCAACTACTACGTGGGCGCCGACAACGACAAGGTGGTCGTGATGCGCGGCCTGCCCGGTTCGATCCTCGGCTACTCGATCCACGATGTGGAGCTGACGGGCTGTGTGAACAGCAAGAGCGAGCTCACGCTCGTCGAGGTCGGCAAGTCCGCGCCGAGTGGGTGCAAGCCGCTGCTGGTCAGTGACCTGAAGCAGACCGGGCGCGACCAAGTGCAGAAGGGCCTGCCGCCGGATTCGCTGGACAAGGCGCGCGGCAGCATGAAGGTGCTGGCGCAGAACGAGCTCCTGCCGCCGTGCCCGAAGAAGGAATCGGTACCGCAGCCCGGCGTGCTGCCGCCCGAGCAGACCCCGGTGATCCCCGGCGGCGCACCGACTCCCGGCCCCGACCAGCCCGCGACACCGACCACGACCACGCCTGCCCCGACCACCACCGTCCCCCCGACAACCCCGCAGATCTCAGGGGAGAACTGCCGGGTGACGGACTGATGTCCGCACCGCCACCGCCGTCGGCTGGGGCGTTCCCCAGTCCCCCTGGTGGATTCGCGCCGGCGCCGCCGCCGTCGACGCGACGCAACCAGGAGTTGCTGCTGCTGGCGGGCGCGGCGGGCATCACCACGGTGTCGTTGTTCATCGTCGAGGCGAGCCAGGAACAGTCGATCACCACCGACATCGCCAAGTACGGGGTGGCTTTCCTCGCGCTGTTCGGGATCGCGCATCTCGCGGTGCGCCGGTTCGCGCCGTTCGCGGACCCGCTCCTACTACCGATTGTGGCGCTGCTCAACGGATTGGGACTGGTGCTGATCCACCGGCTCGATCTCGCCGAGGCGCAGAAGGCGGCGTACGACGCGACATCGGTCCCCTCCCCCGACGCCAACCAGCAGATCATGTGGACCGGCCTCGGCATCGTGGTGTTCATCAGCCTGCTCATCGTCTTGCGGGACTACCGCACGCTGGCGCGCTACACCTACACACTAGGCCTGGTAGGGCTGGTCGCGCTGGCGATTCCGGCACTGTTGCCGAGCCGGTTCTCCGAAGTCAACGGCGCCAAGATCTGGATCCGGCTGCCCGGATTCAGCATGCAGCCGGGCGAATTCGCGAAGATCCTGCTGATCATCTTCTTCGCGGGCGTGCTGGTGGCCAAGCGTGACCTGTTCACCGCGGCGGGCAAGCACTTCCTCGGCATGGAATGGCCGCGACCGCGCGATATGGGCCCGATCCTGATCGTGTGGATCGTCTGCATCGGCGTACTCGTGCTCGAAAAAGACCTCGGCACTTCGCTGCTCATCTTCGGCACGGTGCTGGTGATGATCTACATCGCCACCGAACGGGTGGGCTGGCTGATCATCGGCGGCGGCCTGCTCGCGCTCGGATTCGTGTTCGCCTACGAACTGTTCGGGCACGTACGCGTGCGCGTGGACACCTGGCTGCACCCGTTCGACGACTACCACAACACCGGGTACCAGATCTCGCAGTCGATGTTCGGCTTCGCCACCGGCGGACTCGCAGGCACCGGCCTCGGCAGCGGACGGCCCCAGCAGGTGCCCTTCGCCAAGACCGACTTCATCGTCACCACCATCGGCGAGGAACTCGGCCTGATCGGGCTCACCGCGGTGCTGATGCTGTTCCTGATCTTCATCGTCCGCGGGTTGCGCACCGCGCTGGCCGTGCGGGACAGCTTCGGCAAGTTGCTCGCGGCGGGCCTGTCGTTCACCATCGCGATCCAGATCTTCGTGGTCGTCGGCGGTGTCACCAAACTGATTCCACTCACTGGTCTGACCACGCCGTTCATCTCCTATGGTGGTTCGTCGCTGCTGGCGAACTACGCGCTGCTCGGGCTGTTGATCAAGATCTCCGATGCGGCCCGCGCACCGGCACCGGCCCGTAAGCGCGCGCCCGCCCCGATCGCGGACGCGGCCACCGAACTGGTCCGCAGGCCGGAAAGCAGGGTGAGCGAATGAACACACCTCTGCGTCGCGTCGCCGTCGCCGTGATGGTGATGGTGGTGGCGTTGCTCGTGAACGCGACCTACCTGCAGGTGGTCAAGGCCGACGACCTGCGCAGCGATCCGCGCAACTCGCGGGTGCTGCTCGACGAGTACTCACGCCAGCGCGGTCAGATCTCCGCGGGCGGCACGGTGCTCGCCGGCTCCGTCGCGACCGACGACCGGTACAAGTACCTGCGCGAATACCCCTCCGACCCCTCGGCGTACGCGCCGGTCACCGGTTTCTACTCGATGCAGTACGGCAAGACCGGGCTCGAGCTGGCCGCGGATCCGCTGCTCTCCGGCAACGACTCGAGTCTGTTCGGCCGCCGGCTCATCGACATGTTCTCCGGACGCGATCCGCGCGGCGCGAATGTGCTCACCACGCTGAATCCGATGATGCAGCAGGTCGCCTACGAACAGATGACGTCGAAGGGCTACACCGGCGCCGTCGTGGCGATCGAGCCGAGCACCGGCAAGATCTTGACCATGGTCTCCACGCCCAGCTACGACCCCAACGAGCTGTCGGGCCACGACGGCGCGGCGGGTCGCGCCGCCTGGGAACGACTGAGCACCGATCCGAGTCAGCCGATGCTCAATCGCGCCGTCTCGCAGACCTATCCGCCGGGGTCGACGTTCAAGACCGTCGTCACCGCGGCCGCACTGTCCAACGGCGTCGCCGGTCCGAACGACCAGTTCACCGCCGCGCCCAACATCACCCTGCCCGGAACCAGCACCACGCTGGAGAACTACAACGGCAGCACCTGCGGCGACCAGCCGACGGCCAGCCTCTACGACGCGTTCCGGCGTTCGTGCAACACCGCGTTCGTCGAACTCGGCGTGAAGGTCGGCGCGGCGAAGCTCAAGGACGAGGCCGCCGCGTTCGGCATCGGAGTCGAGGATCCGCCCGGTGTGCCGATCCCGGTCGCCGAATCGACCGTCGGCCCGATCCCGGACAACGCCGCGCTCGGCCAGTCGAGCATCGGCCAGCGCGATGTGTCGGTGACGCCGCTCAATGTCGCGGTGATCGCCGCGACCATCGCCAACGGCGGCACCAGGATGCAGCCGTATCTGGTCGATCAGACCCAAGCGCCCGATCTGTCGGAGCTCAGCAAGACCAAGCCGGTCAGCGTCGGGCAGGCGGTGAGCCCCCAGGTAGCGTCGACCCTGACGGATCTGATGGTCGCCTCGGAAGCCAATACCGCGGGCGGCGGACGGTCGCCGTACCAGATCGCGTCCAAGACCGGAACCGCCGAACACGGCAGTAATCCCCGTAACACCCCGCCACACGCCTGGTATATGGCCTTCGCGCCCGCGCAGAACCCGAAGATCGCCATCGCGGTGATCGTCGAGAACGGCGGCGATCGGGCCCTGGCGGCCACCGGAGGTTCGGTAGCCGCGCCGATCGCCAGGTCGGTACTGGACGCGGGCCTGGCAGGGGGCTGAACGAAATGAGTGTGCGAGTGACAACACGGGGGCCCCGATGCTGAACAACGGCGCCATGATCGCCGACCGCTACCGCCTGCAGCGGCTCATCGCCACGGGCGGTATGGGTCAGGTGTGGGAGGCGATGGACACCCGGCTCGACCGCCGGGTGGCGGTCAAGGTCCTCAAGACCGAGTTCTCCGCCGACCCGACCTTCCGTGCGCGGTTCCGCGTCGAGGCGCGGACCACCGCGCAGCTCAACGCGCCCGGGATCGCGGGCATCTACGACTACGGCGAGACCACCGACCCATCGGGCGGCGAGACCGCCTACCTGGTGATGGAGCTCGTGCAGGGCGAACCGCTCAACGCGGTGCTCAACCGGATGGGCAGGCTCTCGGTCGTCCAGGGTCTCGACATGCTCGAGCAGACCGGGCGCGCGCTCGAGGTCGCCCACGCGGCCGGAGTGGTGCACCGTGACGTGAAGCCGGGCAATATCCTGGTGACGCCGACCGGACAGGTGAAGATCACCGACTTCGGCATCGCCAAGGCGGTCGACGCCTCACCGGTGACCAAGACCGGCATGGTGATGGGCACCGCCCAGTACATCGCGCCCGAACAGGCCGTCGGCGAGGACGCCACCGCGGCGTCGGACGTCTACTCCCTCGGCATCGTCGGCTACGAAGCACTGGCCGGCGTCCGCCCGTTCACCGGTGAGGGCGCGATCACCGTCGCGATGAAGCACGTACGCGACGCACCACCGCCGATGCCCGACGACCTGCCCGCGAACGTGCACGAACTGATCGCCATCACCATGGCCAAGGACCCGCTGCAGCGCTACCGCAGCGGCGGCGAGTTCGCTGATGCCGTGGCCGCGGTGCGTGCCGGGCACATGCCGCCGCTCCCCGGTGGCGCCACCGGTCCGTCGATGACCGGGGCCACCCGGGTACTTCCGCCCGGCCCGACCGTGGTGCTCCCCGCCGCCGCGGCAGCCGCGGCCGCGGCGGACTACGACGGCGCGACCATGCGCTTCGGCCATCAGCCCGGCGGTCCGGTCGGTCCGCCCACCGGCGGTTACGGCGGTCCGGCCACCCAGGCTTCCGCGCCCGCGCCGGTGCCCGCGAGCAACGCCAAGAACAACCAGAAGTGGCTGATCGCGCTCGGTGTCGGCGCGCTGCTGCTCGGCGGTGGTGTGCTGTGGCTGCTGTTCGGCGGTGAACCGAACCGGGATTCGGGGACCACGACCACCACCGTGCAGACCACCAAACCGCTGCCGCCGCCGGTGACCACCACCCGGCCGGTCCCGCCGCCGCCGGTGACCACCGAGGAACCGCCGACCACCACGCAACGTCCGACGACGACCACCGAGCCGCCGACGACGACCACCGAGCCGCCGACCACCACGACGGTGCCCCCGACCACCACGACCAAGACCAAGCCGACGACCACACCGAAGCCGACCAAACCGGAGCCGACCACCACGGCGCCGGCCGCGGGCACCACCACCGTCGGTCGTCCCCGGCTGCCCACCTTCGACCTGCCGTTCCCCGATGGCGACACGGCGGTAGGCCCGACCATAGGACAACCATGACGACCCCGAAGAACCTCTCCTCGCGGTACGAGCTGGGCGAGATCATCGGGTTCGGCGGCATGTCGGAGGTGCACCGCGCCCGCGACGTGCGGCTGTCGCGTGACGTGGCGATCAAGGTGCTGCGGGCCGATCTGGCCCGCGATCCCACGTTCTACCTGCGGTTCAAGCGCGAAGCCCAGAACGCGGCCGCGCTGAACCACCCGGCCATCGTGGCCGTGTACGACACCGGCGAAGCCACCGTCGACGGCGGGCCGCTGCCCTACATCGTCATGGAATACGTCGAGGGCGACACCCTGCGCGACATCGTGCGCGGCAAGGGACCGCTCGCGCCGCGCAAGGCGATGGAAGTCGTGGCCGACGTGTGCGCCGCGCTCGACTTCAGCCATAAAGCCGGGATCGTGCACCGCGATATGAAGCCGGCCAACATCATGATCAACCGCGCCGGTGCGGTGAAGGTGATGGACTTCGGCATCGCGCGCGCGATCGCCGACAGCGCCAACCCGATGACCCAGACCGCCGCGGTGATCGGCACCGCCCAGTACCTCTCGCCCGAGCAAGCGCGCGGCGAGACCGTCGACGCGCGCTCGGACGTGTACTCGGTGGGCTGCGTGCTCTTCGAGATCCTCACCGGGCAGCCGCCGTTCACCGGTGATTCGCCGGTCGCGGTCGCCTACCAGCATGTGAAGGAGGATCCGCCGCTACCGTCGTCGGTCAATCCCGGCGTGCCGCGTGAGCTCGATTCGGTGATCCTCAAGGCGATGGCCAAGAACCCGGCCAACCGCTACCAGACGGCAGCGGAGATGCGCGCCGACCTGATCCGGGTGCTCGGCGGGCAGAAGCCCAGCGCGCCGATGGTGATGAACGAGGAAGACCGCACCGATTACGACGACGAACCGGGCCCGCGGAGTTTCCACGACCGCCGCGACGACACCTCCGAGCATCCCGTGGTCGGGCCCGACGGCGAGGAACGTAACCGCACCGGGCTGATCGCACTCGGTGTCGCGGCCGCGCTCGCTGTGGCGTTCGGCCTGTTCTGGGTGCTGGTCGGTCCAGGTAGCCGGGCCGATCAAGTTGCCGTCCCCGATCTGTCGGGCAAGCCCGCGCAGCAGGCACAGGACGACCTCCAGCAGGCCGGTTTCCACGTGGCCAGGCTGGAGAAGCCGGACGGCAAGGTGGCGCCGGGCAATGTGATCGCGACCCAGCCGCTCGGCGGTTCGCGCATCGACAAAGGCAGCACGGTGACGTTGCAGGTCTCGACCGGGCCCACGCAGGTGCAGTTGCCGCGGCTGATCGGGATGAGTCAGGCCGATGCCGAGCAGAAGCTGAATTCGCTCGGTCTGCAACTGGATCCGAATGTGGTGCGCAAACCGTCGAGCACCGCCGAGACCGACAAGGTGATCGCCCAGGACCCGAGCGCGGGTGTGCGGGTGGACATCGACCGGCCGATCGTCGTCACCATCGGCGGCGGGCCGGAAGAGGTGCGTGTGCCGACCGTGGTGGGCCAGGACATCTCCATCGCTCAGCCGAATCTGGTCGCCTCCGCCGGTTTCAAGGTCGAGATCCAGGAAGTGAAGTCCTCGCTGCCCAAGGGCCAGGTGCTCGCCACCAACCCGGCCGGCGGCAGCAACGCGGAGAAGGGCTCGACCATCACGGTTCAGGTCTCCGCCGGTGACCGGATCACCGTCCCCGATCTGACCGGGCTCACGCCGGTGCAGGCGCAGGAGACGTTGCGCGGGCTCGGGTGGACCGGTCAGCTCAGCCAGACCACGGTGATCACGCTCGACGGCAATGCCTCGGGCAAGGTCGTCGGGCAGAATCCGGCGGCCGGTTCGGCAGTGACGATCAACGGCAATGTGGTGCTGCACGTGGGAGCGTCGCCGATTCCGCGATGAGGTCTCGATTGGATGGCGAACACGCCCGCCGCGTCCGCGCGGGCGCAGAATGAGGCTGCTTTCATCCCATCCAGCGTTGCTGACGAGGAGGTAGCCCCCTATGACGACAGCCAGGGACATCATGAAGCCCGGTGCGCAGTGGATCACCCGTGGTGACACCGTGACGACCGCGGCGACGGCGATGGCCGATCTCGGGGTCGGATCGATCGTCGTCGCCGATGACGACGAGCGCATGTGCGGCATCATCACCGACCGCGACATCGTGGTGAAGTGCGTCGCGCTCGGTCTGTCACCTGATCTGACGACAGCGGCGGAACTCTGCGAGTCGACGCCGCGGTGGGTCAGCGCGGACGCCGATGTGGAAGACGTGCTCGACCAGATGGAATCGCACCGCGTGAAGCGGATGCCGGTGATCGAGAACAAGCGCCTGGTCGGGATGATCAGCGAGGCCGATCTGGCTCGGCACCTCGATGACAATCAGCTCGGCGAATTCGTGACCGCCATCTACGGGCGGCCCTGAGCTAACTGAGGTCGAGGTGGGTGTTCATCGACTTGGCTTCCGCGGCCAGGTCGGTGAGCTCCACCACGCGCACGCCATGGGTGCGGAGTTTGTCCACACCCTCGCAGGCGGCGACGAACAGGCTCGGCTCGCGCCAGGCGATCACCACCGTGGGGATGCCGGCGGCCAGGATGCGATCGGTGCACGGCAGCCGGGTGGCGGTGGCGCGGGTGGAGCACGGTTCGAGGGTGCTGTAGATCGTGGCCCTGGTCAGGCGGGGGTCGTCGGGGTCGAGCTTGTTGAGCGCGGACTCCTCGGCGTGCACCTTCTCGTCGGTTTCGCGAGAGAAGCCGGTCGCGATCTCCACCCCGTCGGCGACGATTACGGCGCCGACCGAATAGGCCGTCTCGCTGGGCGGACAGTTCCTGGCGAGCGCTATCGCCCTGTGCATGAACCGGTGGTCGGTGTCGTCGTGGCTCATGTCATTTCCCTGTGGTCGGCGAGTTATCCACAACTCTCGCGTGATGTGGAATCGGTCATGTTCAGGTGTGGAGCAAAGTTGTCCGTGAACTGTGGACAGCTGAATTTTCCCAGGTCAATGCAGTGATTCTGTTCGCGGTATCAGTTAGTTGCGGGGCTGTGGATCGGGGCTGACCAGGTAGTTCAGCACAGCGACATCCCCAAGTTGTTCCACACCCGCCAGGTGCAACCTGCGACCGGCCCCGCCGGGGAACTGCGCCGGTCCGACGAAGCGCGGCGCCGCCGGATCGCCGACCAGGATCGGCGCGATCGCCAGCCGGATCTCGTCGACCAGATCGGCCGCGAGGAAGCCGGTGTGCATGCCGGTACCCCCTTCGACCATCAGCCTGTGGATACCTCGCGCGCCGAGGTCGGCGACGAGGGCCGGGAGCGCGAGACGCTCGCCGAGGCTCACCACCTCGGCGAGTCCGTCGAGCCGGTCGCCCAGCCTCCCGGCACCCGCATCGGAGGTGTAGACGAGTTTGTCGCCGCCGGTGTGCCAGAAGCGCAGCCCCGGATCGAGATCACCGGAATCGGTGACGGTCACCTTCACCGGGAACTCCGGTTCGCCCGCTGCCACCCGAGCGGCCCGGCGCTCGGCGCTGTTCACCAGCAGGCGGGGGTTGTCGGTGCGCAGCGTGTGCGCACCGATCAGGATCGCGTCGGATTCGGCACGGATCTGGTCGACCCGATCGAAGTCGGCACTGTTCGACAGCAGCAGGCGCTGTGCGCTCGCGTCGTCGATATAGCCGTCCAGACTCGCCGCCACCGACAACCGCACCCACGGCCTCACTGCGTGACCAGCGCGGCGACCTCCGCCTCGAGCGCGGCGACGAGTGCCTCGGACGGACGTTCGCCGCAGACCTCGAGCCAGTTGGCGAGCATCCGGTGGCCGCCCTGGGTGAGCACGGACTCGGGGTGGAACTGCACGCCGTGGATGGGCAGCGTGCGGTGACGCATCGCCATCACGATGCCGCTCTCGGTGTGGCCGACCACCACCAGCTCCTCGGGAATGGTTTCCGGGAGAACCGTCAGCGAGTGGTATCGGGTGGCGGTGAAGGGGTCGGGCAGGCCGGCCAACACGCCGGACCCGAGATGGAAAACATCACTGGTCTTGCCGTGCAGCAATTCGGGCGCCCGGTCGACGGTGCCGCCGAACGCCTCGCCGATCGCCTGGTGCCCGAGGCACACGCCGAGCAGCGGCTTGTTGTGCCGGGCCGCCGCGTGCACGAGCGGGATGCTCGCGCCCGCCCGGTCGGGACTGCCTGGGCCGGGGCTCACCAGCACGCCGTCGAACGCTCCACCCTCGTCCCCGACGGTGAGCAGGGTGTCCAGATCGTCGAGGCGGGGGTCATCATTGCGCCAGACCACGACGTCGGCACCAAGCTGGCCGAGGTACTGCACCAGGTTGAACACGAAGCTGTCGTAGTTGTCGACGACCAATACACGCATGCGTCGAGGGTACGGGAGTTGCGATAGCCTAGGAGTTACCTGTACTCCGAATTCGAGGACGTCATGCCCAAGTCCAAGGTCCGCAAGAAGGCCGACTACACCCCGAGCCCCGCCAGCCGCACGCCGGTGAAGGTGAAAGCGGGGCCGTCGCCGGTCTGGTACGTCGCGATCATGCTGGGCTTCATGCTCGCCGGCTTGGTGTGGCTGATCGTCTACTACCTGGCGCAGGACCACATCAGCTTCATGCTCGATCTGGGCGCCTGGAACTTCCTGATCGGGTTCGGCCTGATGGTCATCGGCCTGGTCATGACCATGCGATGGCGCTGATCGCAGCGGATTACACCGGTGTTATTCATGCACACCTGTGGATAACCCTGTGCACAACTCGAGGATAGAGGGGCGAACAACCGCGTGAACGATGCACAACCCGTCTCGTGGTCCACCCCTGTCGCAGGTCTGCTCGCCATCAGCGGTGGCGGAATCCTGCTGGCCGTGCTGGCAGTCCTCGCCCAGGACGGCCCGAGCAGGCTGCTCATCGGCATCGCCGCCGTCGCCGTGCTGGCGATGTCCGCACTCGGCATCCGGCAGCGCCCTCGGCTCACCATGGTTCCCGGCCCCGCGCCGCGGCTGGTGGTCGGCACGCTCACCGGCCCGAAGGACTACCCACTCGACCGGATCGACCGGATCCGGATGGTCTCTTACCGCCGCATCGGCCGCAAATCCGCGATGCTCGAGGTCGACGTGCGCCACGAGGACACCGAGCGATTGCTGATCTTCGGCCGCTGGGACCTCGGTACCAATCCCCACGACGTGTACGACGCTCTGGTCGTCAACGGCTTCGCCTCGGTGACTTCGGACTGACGTTGTTTCACGTGAAGCAAAGAGAACTCCCCGCCGCGACGGTCCGCGGCGGGGAGTTCTGTGTGTGGCCTTGATCAGTCGATCGTGACGGCCGAGATGATGACCGGCTCGTCGGGGCGATCATTGCGATCGGTCTTCACCGAGGCGATAGCGTCGACGACCTTGCGCGAATCGGGGTCGACCACCTCCCCGAAGATCGAATGCTTGCGGTTGAGGTGCGGCTGCGCGCCGACGGTGATGAAGAACTGCGAACCGTTGGTCTCGGTGCCGGCGCCCGCATTCGCCATCGCGAGCAGATAGCCCCGGTCGAAGCGCAGATCCGGGTGGAACTCGTCGGCGAACTCGAAGCCCGGCCCACCACGGCCGGTGCCTGTCGGATCGCCGCCCTGGATCATGAACCCCGGAATGATCCGGTGAAAGACGGCGCCGTCGTAGAACGGGCCACTTTCCGTCCCACCGGCATTGACGGTGGAGTACGGCGCGGTGCCGTCGGCGAGACCGACGAAGTTGCGCACCGTCTTCGGGGCGTGGTTACCGAAAAGCGCGATCCTGATATCGCCGTGGTTGGTGTGCAGAGTTGCCACGGCCGTCTGATTGGGTGAGGTCACGCAGTTATGGTGCCACGCGACACGTCGAATCTGTTTGTGCCACAGTGGTCGAATGAAGCTTCGTAATCCGCTGCTCGCGTCGATCGCGCTCGCCGGGGCGGGCGCCCTGGCCTACCTGGCCCGCGCCAAGCGTCCACAACTGCCGGAACCCGCCGCCGAGCCGCCGCGTCTGGGGTATTCCCGCAACGGCTCGGCGCACTAGTTCCGGCTGTTGTTCAGCGACTGACCGACTTCTTGTACTGGATCTGAGCCAGCGGCACGAAGACGATCAGGATCACCACGATCCACATCAGCGTGGTAGTCACTGGATGCTGCATCGGCCACGCGTCCGAGGGCGGCGCCATCGGGTTGACGTTGCCGAACAGGTCACGCACCGCCTGGGTGAGCGCCGAGACCGGGTTCCATTCGGCGAAGACCCGCAGCGGAGCAGGCATGTTGTCGAGCGGAACGAACGCGTTCGACAGGAACGTCAGCGGGAAGATCACCATGAAGCTGGCGTTGTTGAACACCTCCGGCGCGCGCACGATCAGGCCGACCACGGCCATCATCCACGACAGCGCGTAGGCGAACAGCAGCATCAGCGCGTACGCGAGCACCGCGTCGAGGAACGATCCGCGGATCCGCCAGCCCACGACCAGACCGGTCAGCGACATCACTACCAGGCTGACCACGTTGATCACCACATCGCTGATCGTGCGCCCGACCAGCACGGCCGACGGCGCCATCGGCAGCGACCGGAACCGGTCGATGATGCCCTTCTGCATGTCTTCGGCCAGGCCCGCACCGGTGAAGGTGGCGCCGAACACCACGGTCTGGGCGAAGATGCCGGCGATCAAGAACTCCCGATAGCCACCTTCGAGCCCGGGGATCGAGATCGCCGAGCCGAAGACGTAGGCGAACAGCAGCACGAACATGATGGGCGACAGCGTCGTGAAGATCAGCACGTCGGGTACGCGCTTGATCTTGATGACGTTGCGTTTGGCGATGGTGATGCTGTCGCTCACCACCATCGACAGTCGTTCGCCGAGGCTGGGAGGGTGCAGCTCGGCCTTGTCGAGTGCGACGGTCATCGGTTCTTTCCTTCCGCGGCGCCCACGGTCTCCGACTCGCGATCGCCGTTGACGAGTTCTTCGGCCTCGTGCCCGGTGAGCGTCAGGAAGACGTCGTCGAGCGAGGGTCTGCGCAGGGCGACATCGTTGATGTCCACCTTGTGCTCGGTGAGCCTGCCGATGGCGGTGACCAGGTCCTGTGACCCGTCGGCGACCGGCACGATGAGCTTGCGCAGGCCGGGTTCGAGATGGATCTCGCCGTCGGCGAGCCCGCTGAGCACCTGCTGGGCGACGGCGAGCTGGTCGGCGGCGCCGACGGTGAGTTCGATCCGGTCGCCGCCGACGAGGGCCTTGAGTTCGTCGGCGGTGCCGCGGGCGATCACCTTGCCGTGGTCGATCACCGCGATCGAATCGGCGAGGCGGTCGGCCTCGTCCATGTACTGGGTGGTGAGCAGCAGGGTGGTGCCGCCGGCGACCAGCTCCTCGATGACGTCCCACAGGTCGAGCCGGGCACGCGGGTCCAGACCCGTGGTCGGTTCGTCGAGGAACAGCACCGGCGGGTTGGCCACGAGGGCGCCTGCCAGGTCGAGCCGCCTGCGCATACCGCCCGAGTAACCCTTCACCGGCCGGTCGGCGGCGTCGCTGAGGCGGAAGCGGTCGAGCAGTTCGCGGGCCCGCTCCTTACTTCGCTGGGTGCCGAGGTGGTAGAGCCTGCCGACCATTTCGAGGTTCTCGAAACCGGTGAGGTATTCGTCGACGGCGGAATACTGGCCGGAGGCGCCGATGCGCGAGCGCAGGGCCTGTGGATTGCCGAGCACATCGATACCGGCGACGGTGGCGGTGCCCTCGTCGGGTATCAGCAGCGTGGTGAGAACGCGAACAGTCGTGGTCTTTCCCGCGCCGTTGGGGCCGAGAAGCGCGGTGACGGTACCTTCCGGAACGGACAGGTCGAGTCCGTCGAGGGCGACGAGCTGCCCATACCGTTTGACCAGACCCTCGGCGACGATTGCGTCGGGCATGATTCTCCTGAAGTCGTGGTTGGCGATGCTGTGCCCAGTATTGCCCCACCCACCGACAAGTCGCATCCCAAATTTCCGCGCGACCGCAAGTCAGATGTACACAATTGTTCGACATGCCGACGTGTCGCGACACGCGGCGAATCGGACTGATTTTCTGTCTCCCGACACGAACAAGAGCGCCTGTTCGCTGGACGGTCGCCACACGCGAGACGAGAACATGTTCACCGTTGATTCCCCGTAAAACGTTGCGTACCAGCCGATTCCGATGTTCGTAAGACACCTGACAGGTACCGGGAGCGCGCACCGGCCGATCGCCGCACCCCGGACCACCGCCGACACCCGCACCGGCACCCGAAAAATCTCGTGAACTCGCCCGGTGCGCGTACACGAATTCCGCGCGTATCGCGTAGGATCGTTCAGGTCGGCCCCTCCCCCCCGGGCCGACCCTACGCGGGCCTCGGCTAACTCCCCCCCTTCGCCGAGGCCCGCTCCCCATTTTCCGGCAAGGTCGCAGCTCGGCAGATCAGCCGAAGCGCACCGCAACGCCGGGCGTCACAGTCCGGCCACGTTCCGGCGATCACCCGGCAACCAGGGTTATCGTCGGCCCATGGTGCCTGGTCGCGGTGCGATCGCCGGGGTCGTCCTCTCGATGACGATCCTCGTTGGTTGTAGCGGATCCACCGACGACACGCACACCACCACGACGACCACCGCCGAGCTCCCCCCGAATCAAGTCGCCGGCGTCGCCCTGCCCGCCGACGCGGTCGGCAAAGCCGTCGGGCAGCTCGACGAACTGGTGGGCTCGCTGATGGACTCCAGCCGCATTCCCGGCATGGCTGTCGCCGTGGTCCATGGTGGAAAGACCGTGTACGCCAAGGGTTTCGGTGTTCGCGCGGCGGGCACACCCGACAAGGTCGACGCCGACACCGTCTTCCAACTCGCCTCGGTGTCGAAGTCGCTCGCCGCGACCGTCGTGGCCAATCAGGTCGGCGCGGACACGATCGAGTGGACGACCCCGGTGGTCGCCCACCTCCCGTCGTTCGCGCTGGCCGATCCCGCCACCACCGCCCAGCTCACCGTCGGCGACCTGTTCGCGCACCGCAGCGGCCTGCCCGATCACGCGGGCGACCGGCTCGAAGACCTCGGCTACGACCAGGCCGCGATCTTCGACAAGCTGCGCCTCGAGCCCCTCGACCCCTTCCGGATCACCTATCACTACACCAACTTCGGACTCACCGCCGGCGCCGAAGCCGTGGCCGCGGCGGCCGGGAAGGATTGGGCCCAACTCTCGTCGGATGCCCTCTACACGCCACTCGGCATGCGCGACACCAGCTCTCGCTTCGACGACTTCCTCGCCCGGCCGAATCACGCGGTGGGACACGTGAACATCGACGGCGACTGGGTGGCCCGCTACGTGCGCGACCCCGACCCCCAGTCCCCCGCCGGCGGGGCGAGCTCCTCGGTGAACGATATGGCCCGCTGGCTGACGATGCTGCTCGGTAACGGCACGGCGGGCGCGACAACCATCGCCCCGCCCGAAGCGCTGCTGCCCGCCGTCACACCCCAGATCGTCTCGGCGCCGCCCGCCTCCCCCACCGCGCGGGCGGGCAGCTACGGGTACGGCTTCAATGTGTCGGTCTCCGCGGCCGGGCGCACCGCCACCAGTCATTCCGGCGCCTTCGGCCTCGGCGCGGCGACCAACTTCCTGGTGATCCCGTCCGCCGACGTGGCCATCGTCGCGCTGACGAACGCCGCGCCGCTCGGCGTCCCGGAGACGTTGACCGCCGAGTTCGCCGATCTGGTGCAGTTCGGCGAGGTGCGCGAGGACTGGCGCGGCCTGTACCGCGACGCTTTCGCCGCCATCGACGATCCGGAAGGTGCCCTGTCCGGTCAGCCCGCCCCGGCGAATCCTGCCCCCGCACAGCCGCTACCGACCTACGAGGGCAGCTACGACAGCGCCTATTGGGGACCCGCCACGATCGTCGCGACCGATAACGGCTTGCGCCTGACCATCGGCCCCGAGCAGCGGACCTATCAACTCCGGCACTGGGACGGCGACACCTTCGCCTTCGACCTGAGCGGCGAGAACGCCCCGCCCGGCAGCGTCACCTCGGCACGGTTCGCCGACGGCACTCTGACCATCGACTACTTCGACGAGAGCGGTCTCGGCACGTTCACCAGAACAAAATGACGCAGCACCAGAACGAAGTGACGCAGCACCAGAGCGAGTGACACAGCACCGGAACCGGTCGATCAGGCGAGCGTGCGCCACGCGGTTGCCAGCCGCGCCGCCCGCACCTTGCCCGCGACCCCGAGCAGCGGCGCATCACGCTCCCAGCGCTTCCTGACCTCCGGATCCACCGGCGCCCACAGCGGCTCCAGTTCGGTACGCAGACCGGTCAGCCGATCGAAGATGCCGCCGAGCGCGATGTGCACACCCGGGGAGCTCGGATCCTCGGCACCGACCCCACGCACCGCCGCAAACAGCGCCAGCAGCTGTTCTACGGGCTCCGCGGGCCACTGCGCTAGCCGGGCGACCCGAACGAGCTGACCGAGCACAGCGGCCACCACATGCAGGTCCTCGACCGTCCGGAACGGCTTCAGGTAGTCGGCGTAGCCGTCACCGGGCAGCAGCTCGCCCGGCGCGGCATCGAAGACGACTTCCGCGTGTGGGATCTCCGGCGCGAACGGCAGCGTGGGCAGCGGCGTCACCGCGGCGGACGCACCGGCGCCGACGAGCACGGCGCGCAGCAGCGGCCTGCCGTCGGGCTGGGTGCCGGAGCGGGCGATCACCAGGAACCGATCGGCGAACGCGCCCAGCGTGGCGAAGGATTTGGTGCCGCTGACGGTGCCGTCCTCGCGCACTGTTGTCGTCATCGTCGACGGTCGCGCACCGGCGCCCTCGGTCGCGCACATCGAGGAGAGCTCGGCGGGATCGAGCGAGGGAACCAGCGCGTGCAGGGCTTCCTGATAGCCACCGAGGAAGGCGGGACCTGTTCCCGCACCGTCGAATCCGGCGATCGCGGCCCGATCGAGCGAACTCGCGAACCCGGCTGTCCTGGTGCGGTGTCGCGCCCAGTCCGCCGCGAAATCAGCCGAAACGGCGTCGGCGGGAGTGGTGGTGAGAAGAAAATCGAATACCGAGGAATTCACAGATGTGGAGCCTAGGGGAATCGAACCCCTAACCCCTGCCTTGCAAAGGCAGTGCTCTGCCAATTGAGCTAAGGCCCCTTACCGGTCATCGACCGGTTGGCAACCCGAAATCAGCGGGTGGTGACCTCGCGCCAGAGGTCTGCGTCGTCGCGCTTGCGGAATTTGTTGACACCGATGAGAACGGCGATCACAACACCGACCATGAGGACAATCTTCATGATTCCCACCCTACTGTGCTGTTCGGGAGTGGGCCTAGGAGGACTTGAACCTCCGACCTCTTCGTTATCAGCGAAGCGCTCTAACCGCCTGAGCTATAGGCCCGAACTCATTTCGATCCCCGCCGGAGCAGTGAACCGCAACGAGAAACGAGGTTACCTTACCTGCCTGCCGATAACCAAAACGGCCGGTCAGACCCAGTTTCCTGGGACCGACCGGCCGTACCGGAAACCTGCTCCTAGTCGGGATCGGCCAGGGTTATCTGAATGCCGCCGACCAGATCGCAGCACTGGTTGTAGATGAACACGCCGACCGTGGCCAGCGCGGTGAACAGCACCACGTTGATCAGGCCGATCACACCCGCGTAGCCGAACACCGTGCCTGCGTCGATCAGGCTCGACGAGCTGCCCTCCTGGTTCAGCATCTCGCCCAGCGAGTTGTCCAGGTTGTCCCACACGCCCATGCCCGCCAGCACGATGTAGAGCAGACCGACGGCCAGCATCCACACGAAGAACAGCGCGACACTGATCACCAGGGTGATCTTCAGGGTCGACCACGGGTCGATCCGGCGGATCTGCACGGTCGCGCGTAGTGGCTCACCCGACGCGGCAGCCGCGATGGCCACCGGCACCGCGGGCGAGACGCTGCCCGCCGCGGCTGCCCGCGCGCTCGGCCCCATGTTGTGCTGGGGCTGCGGCGCCATCGGCAGCCCGGGCGGCGCCACCGGCGCCTCGGGTGCCGGGTGGCGCACGTCGGACAGGTCTGGCATGTCCTTGACCAGCTCCGGACGCGCGATGCTGCGGGTCGGCCCGTCGATCCCGACGGACTTCACCATCGCCGCTTCCTTGCGAGCCGCCTTGGCCGCCAGGTCGGCGGTGGTGCGGGCATTGGACGCCCCACTGCCCTTGAGACCGCCGCCGCCCGGTGCCCCGGACGAAGGCCGCCCCTGACTCGGCGATTCGCCGGGCCGGTACAGGTTCGACTGCGGTTCACGCTGCGGAAGCTGAGCCCACCCGTCCTGGTAGGGCGAGGATTTGCTGCCCTTGCCGTCGAACGAATCGGTCCCGGCCGCACCGGATTCCGGCGCCGCGCCCTCGGCCGGACCGCCCTGGCGTGGGATCGGCCGCGGCGGGATCGGAGACGTGGCGATCCGCTCGGTGACGCCGTTGGTCTGGTTCCGATCGTCGTTCGACTGATTCGGTGTGGTCAATGGAATCCTCAGATCCGTTCGTTGCCGCCGCTATTTGGTGTGTTACTCCGAAGCCACGTCGCCGAGGAGCTGATCGGGATCGGGCTCGTCGGCGTTGCGCGCGATCGCTAGCAAGGTATCGCCATCCGCGAGGTTCATCAATCGCACGCCCTTGGTCTGGCGTCCGGCCTTACGAACCTGCTTGGCTGCGGTGCGGATGACGCCACCACTGGAAGTGATCGCGTACAACTCGTCCTCGTCGTCGACGATGAGCGCACCCACCAGGCTGCCACGCTTCGGATCGTATTGGATTGTCAATACGCCTTTTCCGCCACGTCCCTGCGCGGTGTACTCCTCGATCGCGGTCCGCTTCGCGTACCCGCCGGCCGTCGCGACCAGCAGATATGTCTCCAGACGCACCACATTGAGCGAGAGCAGCTCGTCGTCGGTGTTGAAGCGCATACCCTGCACGCCGGAGGTGGCGCGGCCCATCGGACGCAGCGCCTCATCGGTCGCCGCGAAGCGGATCGACTGACCGTGCGCCGAGACCAGGAGCAGGTCATCGTCGGACGAGCACAGCACCGCACCGACCAATTCGTCGTCATCGCGCAGGTTCACCGCGACGATGCCGCCGGAGCGGTTGGAGTCGAAATCGGTGAGTTTCGACTTCTTCACCAAACCCGCGCGTGTCGCGAGCACGAGGTACGGCGCGTCCTCGTAGGTCTTGAGCTGGATGATCTGGGCGATCTTCTCGTCCGGCTGGAAGGCGAGCAGGTTGGCCACGTGCTGACCACGCGCGGTCCGGTTGGCCTCGGGCAGCTCGTACGCCTTGGCCCGGTAGACGCGGCCCTTGTTGGTGAAGAACAGCAGCCAGTCGTGCGTGGACGACACGAAGAAGTGCTTGACGATGTCGTCCTGCTTGAGGCCGGCGCCCATCACGCCCTTGCCGCCGCGCTTCTGCGAGCGGTAGAGGTCGGTCTTGGTGCGCTTGGCGTAGCCGGTCTCGGTGATCGTGACCACCACGTCTTCGCGGGCGATCAGATCCTCGTCGGCGACGTCACCGTCGGCGGCGATGATCCTGGTCCGGCGGTCGTCGCCGTACTTCTCGACGATCTCGGCCAGCTCGTCGCGCACGATCGCGCGCTGACGCTCGGGCTTGTCGAGAATGTCCTTGTAGTCGGCGATCTCGATCTCGATCTTGGCCAGATCGTCGATGATGCGCTGACGTTCCAGGGCCGACAGGCGACGCAGCTGCATGTCGAGGATGGCGGTCGACTGGATCTCGTCGATGTCGAGCAACTGCATCAGGCCGGTGCGCGCGGTATCGGTGTTGGCCGCGCCGCGGATCAACGCGATGACCTGGTCGAGCATGTCCAGTGCCTTGACCAGGCCGCGCAGGATGTGGGCCCGCTCCTCGGCCTTGCGCAGCAGGTAGCGGGTGCGCCGCACGATGACCTCGAGCTGGTGATTCACGTAGTAGCGAATCATCTGATCCAGCCGCAGCGTGCGCGGGACACCGTCGACGATCGAGAGCATGTTCGCGCCGAAGCTGGTCTGCAGTTGGGTGTGCTTGTAGAGGTTGTTCAGCACCACCTTGGCCACCGCGTCACGCTTGACCGTGACCACGATGCGCATGCCGACGCGGTCCGAGGACTCGTCGTGGATATCGGAGATACCCGCGATCTTCGCGTCCTTCACCTGCTCGGCGATGGAGTTGACGAAGTTGTCGGTGTTGACCTGGTACGGCAGTTCCGTGATGACGATCGTGGTGCGGCCACGCGCGTCTTCCTCGATCTCCACCACACCGCGCATGCGGATGGAACCGCGGCCGGTGGTGTACGCGTCGTGGATGCCCTGGCTGCCGACGATCAGGCCGTGCGTCGGGAAGTCGGGGCCCTTGACCCGTTCCATGCAGGCGGCGAGGGTGGATTCCTCGTCGGCCTCGTAGTTCTCCAGCGCCCAGTAGATGGCGTCGGCCAGCTCGTTGAGGTTGTGCGGCGGGATGTTGGTGGCCATGCCGACCGCGATGCCGTTGGAGCCGTTCATCAACAGGGCGGGCACGCGCGCGGGCAGCACGGTCGGCTCCTGCGAGCGACCGTCGTAGTTCGGGACGAAATCGACCGTCTCGGAGTCGATATCGCGCAGCATCTCCATCGCGAGCGGCGTCAGGCGGCACTCGGTGTAGCGCATGGCGGCCGCGCCGTCGTTGCCGCGGGAACCGAAGTTGCCCTGGCCGTCGACCAGCGGATAGCGCAGCGACCACGGCTGAGCCATGCGCACGAGGGTGTCGTAGATCGACGAGTCGCCGTGCGGGTGGTAGTTACCCATGGTCTCGGCGACCGGGCGCGCGGACTTCACGTAGCCGCGGTCCGGGCGGTAGCCGTTGTCGTACATCGCGTAGAGCACGCGACGGTGCACCGGCTTGAGGCCGTCGCGCACGTCGGGCAGCGCACGGCCGACGATCACGCTCATCGCGTAGTCGATGTAGCTGTTCTGCATTTCGGTCTGGATATCGACCGGTTCGGTCCGGTCGCCCGCACCGCCGGACGGGGGCAGCGTGGTCTCAGTCATCAAATCTCCTTCGAGGGGCCGACATGCGAGCGGGCGCGCCTATCAGGCGCAGCGCCGCTTACACATCGAGGAAACGGACGTCCTTGGCATTGCGGGTGATGAAGCTGCGACGCGCCTCCACGTCCTCGCCCATCAGCACGGAGAACAGCTCGTCGGCCGCGGCCGCGTCGTCCAGCGTCACCTGACGAAGCACCCGCACCGAGGGATCCATCGTGGTCTCCCACAGCTCCTTGGCGTTCATCTCGCCCAGACCCTTGTAGCGCTGGATCCCGTCGTCCTTGTTGATCTTCTTGCCCGCGGCGAGCCCGGCCTCGACCAGCGCGTCGCGCTCACGGTCGGAGTAGGCGAACTCGGGATCGGACCGCATCCACTTGAGCTTGTACAGCGGCGGCTGCGCGAGGAACACGTGACCGTGCTCGACCAGCGGACGCATGAAGCGGAACAGCAGCGTGAGCAGCAGCGTCGCGATGTGCTGGCCGTCGACGTCGGCGTCGGCCATCAGGATGATCTTGTTGTAGCGCAGCTTGGCGATATCGAACTCGTCGTGGATACCGGTGCCGAACGCGGTGATGATCGACTGGACCTCGTTGTTCTTGAGGACGCGGTCGATGCGGGCCTTCTCGACGTTGATGATCTTGCCGCGCAGCGGCAGGATCGCCTGGTACATCGAGTCGCGGCCCGACTTCGCCGAGCCACCGGCGGAGTCACCCTCGACGATGTAGATCTCGCACTTGCCCGGGTCCTTCGACCGGCAGTCGGCCAGCTTGCCCGGCAGTCCGCCCAGGTCGGTCGCCGACTTGCGACGCACCAGCTCGCGCGCCTTGCGGGCGGCCATGCGGGCCTGTGCCGAGGACACCGCCTTCTGCACGATGGTCTTCGCGTCGGCCGGATTGGCCTCGAACCAGTGCTGCAGGTGCTCGTTGCAGGCACGCTGCACGAACGACTTGACCTCGGTGTTGCCGAGCTTGGTCTTGGTCTGGCCCTCGAACTGCGGCTCGCCGACCTTGACGCTCACGATGGCGGCCAGGCCCTCGCGGATGTCGTCACCGGTGAGGTTGCCGTCCTTCTCCTTGAGGAGCTTCTTCTCCTTGGCGTACTTGTTGACCACCGTGGTGAGCGCCGCGCGGAAGCCCTCTTCGTGGGTGCCGCCCTCATGGGTGTTGATCGTGTTGGCGAAGGTGTGGACCGACTCGGAGTAGCCCGAGTTCCACTGCATCGCGACCTCGAGCTCGTGGCCGGTGCCCTTGACCGTGTAGCCGACGACCGAGTTGTGGATGGCCGACTTGGTGCGGTTGATGTGGCGGACGAAGTCCACCAGGCCGCCCGGGTAGTGGTAGGTGCGGGTCTTCACCTTGTGCTCGACCGCTTCGGCGGCGACCTCCTCGGCGTGCTTGGGCGCCTCGGCGGTCTCACTGACCACTTCGTCGGTCACGTCGCCGACGGCGACCCGCTCGTCGGTGAGCTTGATGGTGAGGCCCTTGTTCAGGAAGGCCATCTCCTGCAGGCGCCGCGCCACGGTCTCGAAGTTGTAGGTCGTGGTCTCGAAGATGTCGGGATCGGCCCAGAATCGCACCGTGGTGCCGGTGACCTTGGTCGGCTCGCCCTGCGCCAGCTTGCCGGGCTTGGCGTCCTTGTAGGTCTGGGTCCAGTGGTAGCCGTCGACGTCGATCTCGACCTCGACCTTGGTCGAGAGCGCGTTCACCACCGAGATACCGACACCGTGCAGACCACCCGACACCGCGTAGGAGTCGGAGTCGAACTTGCCACCGGCGTGCAACTGGGTCATGACGACCTCGATCGTGGGCACGCCCTGTGCGTGCATCCCGACCGGGATACCACGGCCGTCGTCGATCACCTCGACGCCGCCGTCGGCGAGCAAGGTCACCTCGACCTTGGTGGCGTAGCCGGCCATCGCCTCATCGACCGAGTTGTCCACAACCTCCCAGATGAGGTGGTGCAGACCGCGTTCACCGGTGGAACCGATGTACATGCCAGGGCGCTTGCGCACCGCCTCGAGGCCTTCGAGGACCGTGATGGAAGAGGCACCGTAGCCTGAATTGTTGCCCGATGCGTTGGAGTCGTTGGCAGCCACTTCTCGGTAGCTCTCCTTACTTGCTGATCCCTGGCGCAGCGATCCGGGCAGCACGCGCACGGCTCGGAAAGAGCCATCGAATATCACGGACTGCACAGCACGCGCCGAGGGTTCGCCGCTGGTTACGTCACCATCCTACTGGTAAGCCCAACTTACAGTGCACCTACGACACCCCTGGCTTCGCCGTGAATGCAAGAAATCGTCCGACCGCGAGGCGGTTCCGCCTCCTCGGGTATTTTGCCGGTCGTAGGCGCGAATAGAGTATGTCCTCGGACCGGCTGCCGGGACGCGTGAGATGTGTGGGGTTCCCGGGGAGTTACCCGTGTCCGCGCGGGATCAGATGTCGCCTCCGAAGTTATCCACAGGCTCTATGCACATGTCCACAACTTGGGGCCTGAGAGCGGCGCGGGCGCAACGGATCTCGCTCCGGTCACCGCGCGGCTACCCGTAGGTGTCGCGCGGGCCGCGGCCCTTGATGTGGCGATCGCCCTTGCGCCAGCTCGGCGCGGCGGGGCCGGTGATGCGCAGCGACGTCACCACGCCATGACCGACCGCGGCATTGATCTTGGCCAGGATCTGGCTCTGCAACATGCGCAGCTGGGTGGCCCACGCGGTGGACTCGGCGGCGATCTTGAGCACACCGTTCTCCAAGGTCACCGGAGTGGCGTGGGAGGCGATGTCCTCACCGACCACCCGCGGCCAGCTGCCGAACACCGTGCCCTCGGCCACCTTGCCTGACCAGCCACGATTCTTCGCGAGCGTGCCGCTGAGCGCACCGAGGAGCTGGGGATCACGGGCATCGGGACCCGACCCGGACCAACCACTGCGGCGCCTGCCACCGGCCCGCAGCTTGCGTACCGGCGAGGCCCTGCCCTGCCCCACGGACTTGCCGCTGGCCTTGGCCGCGGCCCGCGCCTCTTCCAGCGCCCGGCGGGCCAGATCGATGCCGCGCAGCTCCGGTGCGGGTTCTTCCGGCACGGGTTTCCGCCTTCCGGTGTCGAGGGTGGCCGAGTGTGGATGGAGTCTACGCCGGGGCGCCGACGGGCTCGTCGAGCACCGATCCGGCATATATCCAGCATGTTGCCGGTTTTCCACAGGGGCTGGGGATAACTATCGCGATCTGTGCATATCTTCGGCGTGTTGGACGACTTCGGGGACGATCTGTGAGGTACGCCGGTCCGCCTCGCCGGTCGTGTGCACACGCAACGGTTCGGCGGCCAGTTCCGACGGCACGTCCTCGGCCACCGCGGCCGTGATCAACACCTGCTCGGCACCCGCGGCCACCTCCGCGAGCGCGGTGCGCCGCCGGCGGTCGAGCTCGGCGAACACGTCGTCGAGCAGCAGCACCGGTTCGGAACCTTCTCCGCGCAACAGCTCGAACGAGGCCAACCGCAGCGCGAGAGCGAACGACCAGGACTCCCCATGACTGGCGAATCCCTTCGCCGGTGCGCTGCCGAGCAGTAACTCGAGATCGTCGCGGTGCGGGCCGACCAGACAGACCCCGCGATCGAGTTCCCGGTTCCTCGCAGCGGCCAGCTCGCGCAGCATGATCTCGTGCAGCAGCTGTGCGTCACCGGCCGCGGGCACTCTGGCCGGATCGAGGAGTTCCGGTGGGAGATACCCGGAGCGGTAAGTGATTGCTGCAGGACGTGATTCGGGTGCGATCGACCGATATGCCTGGGACAGATGGGGATACAGGTCGTGGACCAGGCGCAATCGTTCGGCGAGCAGCACCGCCGCATGATCGGCGAGGTGCCCGTCCCACACGTCGAGGGTGCCCAGATCGGCACGTGAACGCGATTGGCGCCCAGCGGTTTTCAACAGCGCCGAACGCTGCCGCAACACCTTGTCGTAATCGGCGCGCACACCGGCGAGCCTGGGCAACCGGGCTGTGGACAACTCGTCGAGGAACCGGCGCCGCTCCCCCGGATCCCCACGCACCAGCGCCAGATCCTCCGGCGCGAACAACACGGTCTGCAGAATCCCCAGGATCTCGCGCGAGCGGCGCACCGGCGAGCGATTGATCTGCGCGCGGTTGGCGCTGCCCGCCTTGAGTTCCACATCCACGCGCAGTTCCCGCCCGGTGTTCACCACGGTGGCCCCGATCCTGGCCTGGGTGGCGCCCATCCGGATCAGCGGCGCGTCGGCGGAGACCCGGTGCGAGCCGAGCGTCGCCAGATAACCGACGGCCTCGAGCAGATTCGTCTTGCCGTTGCCATTTGCCCCCAGGAGCACCGTGCGCCCTGGGGACAACTCGAGATCGGCGTGTTCCCACGAACGGAAATCACGGACCGACAGCTCACGGATGAACATGTAGGCCTAGCCGCCCCTGCCTGCTCAGCCGGGCAGCCGGACCGGCATCAACAGGTAGATGTACTGGCTCTCCAGCGCCGCGAACGCGCCCGACTCGAGCACCTTGGGCTCCTCGTCGGAGGCGGGCAGCAGCACCGCCGGACGGCTGGGCGTGGTGAACCCGAACGTGACCCGGTCGGTGTGCAGCGCGGCCAGGCCCTCGGTCAGGTAGCCGGGGTTGAACGCGATGGTGAGCGGTTCGCCGCGGAAATCGGCTTCCAGCCATTCCTCGGCCCGGCCCGCATCGTCCCCACCCGCCGACAGCAGCACGCCGTCTGTGGAGAACTCGAGCCGCACCTGGGCACCGCGCTCGGCCACCAGGGCGACACGCTTGATCGCCTCGGACAGCACGGCGACGGGCAGGGTGGCGATGGAGGTGTGCTCCTTGGGGAGCAACTGGCGGAACTTGGGGAATTCCGCGTCGAGCAGTCGGGTGGTGGTCCGCCGGCCGCCGTTGACGATGCCGAGCAGGCCGTCGGCGCCGCCACCACTGCCCAGCGACAGCTGCACGGGCGCCTCGGCGGCACCGAGGGTCTTGGCGGCCTCGGACAGCGTGCGCGCGGGGATGAGCACCGCGGTCTCGATGTCGGAGCGGGTCGGGTTCCACTGCAAGTGGCGCACAGCGAGTCGGAAACGGTCGGTGGCGGCGAGCACCACGTCGTTGCCCTCGATCTCGACCCGGATGCCGGTGAGCATCGGCAGGGTGTCGTCACGGCCCGCGGCGACGGCGACCTGGCCGACCGCCTCGGCGAACACGTCGACGGTGAGTTCACCGGTTTGCTGCGGCACCTCGGGCAGTTGGGGATAGTCCTCGACCGGCATGGTCGGCAGCGAGAACTTCGCGCTGCCACAGGCGATGAGCACACGGGTGCCGTCGACGGAGACATCGACCGGCTTGTTCGACAGCGACTTGGTGATGTCGGCGAGCAGGCGGCCCGAGACCAGCACCTGGCCGGGACCGGCGACCTCGGCCGCGACACGCATCTGCGCGGAGACCTCGTAGTCGAATCCGGAGACCGTCAGGCCGTTCTCGTCGGCCACCAGCAGCACACCGCCCAGAACAGGCACCGGAGGCCGGGACGGGAGACTGCGCGCCACCCAGGCCACCGATTCGGCGAAGTCCTCTCGGGCGACCCGAAACTTCATGCTCGCAAGCTCCATCGCCCGATTTGTCCTCTCCGAGTTTCGAATCCGTGTGCGGGTGTGTGTCAGCGGAGTTGAACTGCTGTGTCGGCCGCGCATTGAGTCTCGCACAACCGACCGACAACCAAACGGTACCCGTGCAGTGCGCGAACTCCGCATCGACCCTCCCGGTCGATTCCCGCTCGTCGAACCACTCCGCTCCTCCTTGCCTGTCTGTGAGTGAACGACCGCTCGACTCGAGCCTCCCCAACCGAGTTTCCACACACCCTGTTTTAAAAGAGTTCTCTCTAGAAGGAGAACTGAAGTAGTAGTAGGCACTGTGGAATCTGTGGATTTCGCCCGAATCCGCAGGTCAGAGCGCTTGATGGCATGGGGATGGCCTTGGGGTGACTCGAGGATGAATCAGCGGTGGCTGTGGAGGCGTGAAGTTGTCCCCATTCCATCCTCGAGTTGTCCTCGAGTTGTTCCACCGGATTCACCCAGTTGTTCACACGTCGGGTCAGCCTGGTGGCAACGGTGTGGATTCCTCGAGGACTCCACAGGGACTCCTCGAGGAATCCACAGGCCGGATTCGGTGACGCCGCAGGTCACCGCTAGTGCACAGGTGTTAGTGGAGCGTCTTGTGGATGATGTGGACAACTGCCTGTGCATGAACGCTGCACACCCTCGCCCAACACCCTGTGCACCGACCGGTGCACAAAGGTGTGGATTCCTCGAGGAATCCACAGGAATTCCTCGAGGAATCCCCAGGGCAAAAAAGAACACCGCCCCAGGTCAGGGCGGTGTTCCGGGTTGGGGATGAAATCAGCGGGAGCGCTGTTTGATTCGGGCTGTGAGTTCTTGGACCTGGTCGTAGACCCGACGGCGCTCGGTCATCTCCTTGCGGACTTTTTTCTCCGCGTACATCACCGTGGTGTGGTCTCGACCGAACGCCTGCCCGATCTTGGGCAGCGACAGATCGGTGAGCTCGCGGCACAGGTACATCGCGATCTGCCTGGCCTGCGCCAGCGGACGCGCCTTACCAGGGCCGGTCAGCTCCTCGAGCGTGGTGTTGAAGTACTCGGCGGTGACAGCCATGATCGTCGCCGCGTTGATCTCCAGTGCCGCCGTGTCGGGCATCAGGTCGCGCAGCACCACCTCGGCCAGCGAGAGGTCGAGCGGCTGACCGTTGAGCGAGGCGAACGCCGTCACCCGGATCAGCGCACCCTCGAGCTCGCGGATATTGCGCTCCACCCGGCTCGCGATCAGCTCGAGCACGTCGTGCGGCACATCGAGCCGGTCCATCCGCGCCTTCTTGCGCAGAATCGCGATGCGAGTCTCCAGCTCAGGCGGCTGCACATCGGTGATCAGGCCCCACTCGAAGCGAGTCCGCAGCCGTTCCTCCAGGGTGGCCAGCTGCTTGGGCGGGCGGTCCGAGGACACCACGATCTGCTTGTTCGCGTTGTGCAGGGTGTTGAAGGTGTGGAAGAACTCCTCCTGGATGCCTTCCTTGCCCTCGATGAACTGGATGTCGTCGACCAGCAGGATGTCGGTCTCGCGGTAGCGCCGCTTGAACGCGACCTTGCGGTCGTCGCGCAGGCTGTTGATGAAGTCGTTGGTGAATTCCTCGGTCGATACGTACTTCACCCGCATGCCGGGGAACAGCCGCTGTGCGTAGTGACCCGCCGCGTGCAGCAGGTGGGTTTTGCCCAATCCCGAAGCGCCCCAGACGAACAGCGGGTTGTAGGCGCGCGCAGGCGCCTCCGCGATGGCGACCGCGGCAGCATGCGCGAACCGGTTGGACGCGCCGATGACGAAGGTCTCGAACGTGTACTTGGCATTGAGACTGGCCGACGAGGAGGACTGCGGCGGCGCCTCGGGCGACTTGCTGAAATAGGTCGGCCAGTTGTTGCGGTTGCTCACCACGGGTTCGTCGTCGGCCGGCTGCGCGCCGGGCTGACCGGGGAACGGCTTGTCCTGGCCCTCGGCGCTCGGTTCCTCGGCACGAGCGGCGGCGGGCTCTTCGGACGGCCTGCCGCGGTTCGGCGCGCGCTGCGGCGCCGGGTCGGGAGTGAACAGCGACTCCTGGCCGGAGTGGTCGCGACGCGGTGCCGAGGCTTGCTCGCGGCGGGCGGGCGGTGCGGTCTCGGGGACTCGCTGGTCCGGACGCGCGCCACGGAACTCACCGCGCCCACCGAACTCGGCGCCGGGATAGTCGGGGACGGGGTACGCCCCAGTCGGCTCGAAATCGGTGCCGGGGAACTCGTTGCGGTCGCCCTGGTACTCGGCAGGCTGGCCGAAATCGGACGGTGCCTGCTGGTATTCGGGCTGCTGGCCGTATTCCGCGGGCGGCTGCTTGTACTCCGGTTGCTGGCCGTACTCCGGCGGTGCCTGCTGGTATTCGGGCTGCTGGCCGAATTCCGACGGATTCTGCTGGTAATCGGGCTGTTGCTGGTAATCGGGCTGTTGCTGGTAATCGGGCTGTTGCTGGTAATCGGGCTGTTGCTGGTAATCGGGCTGTTGCTGCTGGTACTCCGATTCGGCCGGGTACTCGCGGTGCCCCGCGTAGTCGTTGCGCTCGCCGTACTCGCCGGCCTGCCCGGGGTACTCACGGCCGCCGTAGCTGCTCGGGTACTCGCCGTTGACCGGATAGTCGGGGGACGACTGATAGTCGTTGCCGTACTCGCCACCCTGGCCGGGGTACTCGCCCGCGCCGTAGCGCGGCCTGCCGTACTCACCACGGGTGGCGTAATCGGGAACACTGAAATCGGGACCGGGATAACCGGCGGGTGGGCGCACCTGCTCGCGCGGACGCTCCGGCCTGCTCGTCATCCTGGCGTGCCGGGGCGAACTACCGGCCCGCTCCCCCGCGGCCGGGCTCGGCGCGGCGATGCGCACCCCGAGTCCTTCCACTTGGGGACCCAGCCGACGGCCGAGCGATCGCAGGATCGGCTCGCGCAGATCACGCTCGATCGCCTCCTGTGCCAGCGAGGACGGGACCGACAGCAACGCGAAACCCTGCGCGACGGTGAGTGGCTTCACCAGCTTCAACCAGGCCTGCTGTGCACGACTCACCGCGGGGATGGCGCCGTCGGCAGAGCCGGTGGTGAGCTCGGCAACCACCTCCGGCCACACTGTGGCCAGCACGTTCTGCTCGTCGTCCATACAGCGTCCTCCCCGGACCGGTTTGTTGGGGCCCACGGCCTTCGCGCACGCCGGAAAGCACCCGTGAACAGGTGTAATCCAGTGATCCTGCGTACAACCGAAGCCGGTTCGAACGCTGTGGCCCGGTAATTCGGACTGCGGCGCGGGCACCGACGGCCTTACGAATATGCCACTGCGGCCGTCTGTCCACATAATTATCCACAGATGTGGACAAACCTGGGGATAAAGGAATTCTGCCAGCGTGTGGCAGTGAATGGGGCTGGACCTGCGGTTCTTCAGCAATCCCCCGGCTACAGAGGCTAGCTGGCCGCGCCGTACAACGCCAGGGGTGTGGAAGAACTCACGAAAAGTGGCCGCATGCGTCACTGCGGCCCGGGCGTGTCGTGCCTGGTCGGGCCAGACCTCTGGTCCGTTCGGGCGTCCGGTAGCCTTGACCTGTGCCGGTGACAGGTACGTGGGGGCCGAGTTTGACCCGTTCCTTCGGGATAAGTACCCTCGTACAGTCACCCCTTGGCGCGGTTGGCGGCTGTCTGCTGCACATCGATCGCCAAGGCAATCTGTGCGTAGACCGCGGTCCGCAGCGCAGACAAATCATTTGTACAGACTTCGGGCGCCGAATGGTGTCCACCTACTACAGGAGTGTTGACCGTGGCCAAGGGCAAGCGGACGTTCCAGCCGAACAACCGTCGTCGGGCGCGCGTCCACGGCTTCCGTCTCCGGATGCGGACCCGTGCGGGCCGCGCCATCGTTGCGGCGCGTCGCCGTAAGGGCCGTACCGAACTGACTGCCTGATCGCGCGTAGTCGGACGCTCGGGTGTTGCCTGAGCCGTATCGGTTGCACCACCGTGCCGAATTCTCCCGCACGGTGCGCCGCGGTCAGCGAATCGGGAGGCGAGATCTCGTCGTACACGCGCTCACGCACGCGTACGACGATGTCGCCGACGGCGATTCTCTGGTCCGCGTAGGTGGTCCTCGGTTCGGACTGATTGTCAGCAAGGCGGTGGGAAACGCGGTGGTTCGCCACCGGGTGGCCCGCCGCCTGCGTCATATGTGCGCCCAGGTGGTCGATGAACTGCCGGTCGGCACCGATGTCGTGATCCGGGCACTGCCCGGCGCCGCCACCGCCGATTCCGCCGAGTTGCTGCGCCAGCTGCGCACCGGCCTGCGCAAGCTCGGCTTGCGCGGGGAACCGGAGCTCGCGCTCGGTCGCACCTCGGCCGGTGAACGGCGATGAGGACCCTCACCCGCCTGCCCGCGAAAGCCCTGATCGCCCTGATCGAGCTCTACCGGACCTATGTCTCCCCCACCCGAATGCCGATCTGCCGGTTCACCCCCACCTGCAGTGAGTACGCGGTGACTGCCTTGCGTACCCGCGGGCTGGTCGTCGGATCGGCCCTCACGGTCGTGCGGCTCGCGAAATGCGCGCCCTGGCACCCTGGAGGGTGGGATCCCGTGCCAGAGCGCGGGTCGAATGCCTGCACAAAGTCATCGCCCGCGCTGATCGGCGATACGAACGACGGGAGTACCTAGAGCCGTGCTCGACATCATCTATTGGCCGGTATCCGCAATTCTGTGGTTCTGGCACAAAGCCTTCGGCTTTGTGTTCGGGCCTGACAGCGGTCTCACTTGGGCACTGGCGATCGTGTTCCTCGTGTTCACGCTGCGCCTGGTGCTGTACAAGCCGTTCGTCAAGCAGGTACGCACAACCAAACAGATGCAAGAGCTGCAGCCCCAGATCAAGGAGCTGCAGAAGAAGTACAAGAACGACCGCGAGACCATGGCGAAGGAGATGCAGAAGCTCCAGAAGGAGCACGGCTTCAACCCGCTCATGGGCTGCCTGCCCGTCCTGGTGCAGGTGCCGGTCTTCCTCGGTCTGTTCCATGTGCTTCGTTCGTTCAACCGAACCGGCACCGGCTGGGGCCAGGTCGGGATGTCGAACTATGACAACGCGCATACCGCGAACTACATCTTCAGCGCGGCCGACGTCCAGTCGTTCCTGAGTGCCCGTATCTTCGGTGCGCCGATCGCGGCGTTCATCACCGCGCCGCCCGAGCAGCTGGAAGCCTTCGCGGACTGGGGCGGTACGCCCACGAAGCTGAACATCGCTCTCGTCGCCGTGCCGCTGATGATCATCGCCGGTCTGGCGACCCACTTCAACGCCCGCGCCTCGGTGCAGCGGCAGACTCCCGAAGCCGCCGCCAACCCGCAGGCCGCCATCATGAACAAGCTGTCGCTGTGGGTCTTCCCGCTCGGCGTGATGGTCGGTGGCCCCTTCCTGATGATCGGCATCCTGCTCTACTGGGTGGCCAACAACATCTGGACCTACGGACAGCAGCACCTGGTGTTCGGCCGGATGGAAAAGGAAGACGAAGAGCGTAAGCAGAAGAAGCTGGAGCTGCGGTCGCAGAACGCGCCCAAGCCCGGTGCCAAGCCGGTTGACGTCCGCAAGAAGCAGGACGCCCCGGCCGTCGATGACGAGCCTTCGGTGAACGGCACCGCGGCGACCAACGGCACCACTCCTAAACAGTCGGCCAAGCAGGGCGGTGGCAAGCGCAGGCCCGGCGGGCAGCAGCGGCCGGGTAACCGTGGCCGTGCGAACCAGAAGCGTAAGCGCTGAGACGCGATCGGATAGAGGGAATCCAATGACTGTTGAGACCGAGACCGACGGAGGGGACGCCACTGTGGCGACGACTGCTGTTGACGTCGTGAACGACGCCGAAGAAGCGTTGATCGAAGAGGGCGAGATCGCGGGCGACTACCTCGAGCAGCTACTCGATGTGCTCGACTTCGACGGCGATATCGACCTCGATGTCGAGGGCGACCGCGCCATCGTGAGCATCGACGGCGGCCGTGATCTGACCAAGCTCGTCGGGCGAAACGGTGAAGTGCTCGACGCGCTGCAGGAGCTGACTCGGCTCGCCGTGCAGCAGGCGACCGGCGTGCGTAGCCGTCTGATGCTCGATGTGGCCGGCTGGCGTGCACAGCGCCGGACCGATCTGAGCGAGATCGGCGTCGCCGCCGCGAAGCGGGTGCTCGAGTCGGGCGCACCCGAAGCGCTGTCCGCGATGACTCCGTTCGAGCGCAAGATCGTGCACGACGCTGTCGCCGATATCGATGGCGTAGCGAGCGAGAGTGAAGGCGTCGAGCCGAATCGTCATGTGGTGGTAGTGCCCGAGTAGGCTGACTTCCGCCGTAACCACGAACGATGTGATTAGGCCTCCGGTCTCGGACCGGGGGCTTTTTCATTGCCATCACTCGGAAGGATGTTTCACGTGGAACGAGAACTGGGTGCGCCGTCCGACGAGCAGGAACCGCCCGCCGCCGCTGCCCGAGTGTTCGGCGACCGCTTGGACATCGCCCGCCGGTACTACGCGGCGCTGGCGACGGCCGGTGTGGAACGCGGTCTCATCGGTCCCCGTGAGGTTCCCCGGCTGTGGGAGCGCCACATTCTCAACTGTGCCGTCATCGGCGAGCTGATCGATGAAGGCGCTTCGGTTGTCGATATCGGCAGCGGTGCCGGGCTTCCCGGAATCCCCCTCGCGATCGCCCGGCCCGACCTTCGCATCACTCTCGTGGAACCACTGCTGCGGCGGACGATCTTCCTGAGCGAGTTCATCGAAGAAGCCGGGTTGGATGTCACGGTGGTTCGCGGTCGGGCGGAGCAGTCCGGCGTGATCAAAGAAGCGGGCGGCGCGGATGTCGTCACTTCGCGCGCGGTGGCTCCTCTCGCCAAACTCGCCCACTGGTCGCTCCCCCTTCTTCGCGACCACGGTCGCATGCTCGCTCTCAAAGGAACCAGCGCCGCCGAAGAACTCGAGCGCGACGGTGCCGAGCTGATTCGTGACGGTGCGACCGATCTCCGGGTTGTCGGGTGTGGCGCCGGCATCGTGGAAATCCCCACTCTTGTCATCAGTGCCGAGCTACTCCCCCGCGCCGAGCGTCCGACTCGTCGCAGTGAACGGAAGGCCGCCGGAGTGGAGAAGAAAGCTCGGAAGCGTCGCGAATCCTGATCGACCTGAAATCTCTTCCATCTAGCGGGTTCGCGCGTTTCGTAACGTGACGAATCATGCCGAGGGTCGTTGTATGGGCTTGAGGCGGGTCTATTTTCGGTAGTTGCGGATGGGTGTCGCGTTCGGGGAGCGGAAGTGTTTCACGTGGAACGCGACAGCCGCTCCTCTTCGTTGTTGATCGAATTTCGTCTGCGTCGTGTGGACTTCGCCAGTCGGGTTTGGTCGTGGTGGATTAGCTCGCTCGGTTTGAAGCGGAACGCGATCTGTCCGGGAAGTGCGTTGCCTGTGAGTCGAGGCAGGTCTGGTGAGATCGAATCTTCGGGCTCACGGGTGGGGGTGATTGTCGGGCGTCCCGCTGGGTGGGGTGAGCGTCGGCGAAGTCGAGGGAAATCTGGTCGTCTGTTGTGTGGCAGTTCCTGGGATGGAAGTTGCCGTGAGCGAGCGTGTTCGGCAGCGCGTGTTTGCCGATCAGCAATGGGCGTTGGTGTCCTATCGGAAGGTGTGTGGCATCGGTTCTTCTCGGCGGCAGCTGGGCTCCGCTTCTCTCGTTGAGTAGTGCCACGGTGGTCGTCGCGGGCGACGTGTTCGGCCGGACGCTCGTCGACCGCTTGGGTGTGTGGAGATCGGTGCGGAGAAGTCTGGTGGTGATCGGGCGTCGTTTGGTCCACGTAGGGGTGGGGTCAGAAACTTGGCGGGTCGGATGTCGGCGAGACGGGCTGGGACTGTTGGCCGACGATTCATGTGGATCTGTGTGAGATGCGGCGCGGGGCGAGTGGTGAATTGGTTGGGGTGCTGTGCTGATGCTGAGGGGGTGCTTCTCGGCTGACTCCGGGGTGCGTGGGTGATGGGGAGTGCGGGTGGGATTTGTGGCTGGGATTGGGTGTTCGGTAGTCCCAGGGGTTTGAGGCTGTGTTTTTGGCGCGCTGGCGCGCGTGTCCGCGGCCCTGAGGGGCCGCCGGTCAGCGCTCGAGACTCGCGCCTGCGGCGCATGCGCTTCGAGCGCTGACCGGCGACCCGGCCGCGGACCGGCCACTTCGTGGCCGCCGCTCCCTAGGGGTCGCGGGTGCGGGGTTGGGTGTGCGGTCATGGCGGATCTGGGGAGTGCGGTGTGGCGGGGCGTGCTGTCTGGATGGGAGTGCGGTGCGCGGTCTGGATGCTGGGTGGGAGTGCGGACCCCAGATGGATTTGAGGGCAGGGGTGGATGGGACGGGCTGAGTGTGGGAGCTCTTGGGCGAGCTCGGACCATGCGTTGCGGCACTCATCGGCCGTCTGATGTGGTGCCCCGCTCCCCCGTTGTTTCCCGTGAAACATCGATCGCGGGCGCTAATTTGTGAGTGTTGGGTGTGTCCTTGTCGGCGTGCCGCGATTCAGCTTTCCTAAGTGTCTCGAGGCTGGCAAGCTGTCAGAGTCGGGCGGGAGTGAGCCACCCTCCTCGAGTCTTCGAGTTCTCCACCGACACAGTTAGTTTGTGACGACACGGCGCCGACGTTCGTCGGGGATACGTGATCTGAAGTTTCTCGGGTTAGGAGCAATCTATGTCGAGCGGTCCGGCGAATGTTTCACGGGAAACAGCGTCGCGGGTCCCGGGGATGCTGGATTCCAGCAGCTTCGACGCGGAGACGTTCGGGAATACTCCTTTCGGGCACATCTCCCCGGCCGAGACCCCGATCGCGGCGGAAGCGCAACGCGCCAGCCAGATTCTGCATCCAGGAAAGGTCACTGTGCCGAAACCTCGCGAGCAACGGATCATCACTATCGCCAACCAGAAGGGCGGCGTCGGTAAGACGACTACGACGGTCAATCTCGCTGCGGCGCTAGCGCACCAGGGAATGACGGTCCTTGTGGTCGATCTTGATCCGCAGGGCAACGCGAGTACGGCGCTGGGCGTCGCACACAACTCGGGTGTGCCGTCCAGCTACGAGCTCCTGATCGGTGAAGTGACGGTCAAGGACGCGATCCAAGTGAGCCCGCACAGCGAGCGATTGCTGTGTGTCCCGGCCACGATCGACCTGGCCGGCGCGGAGATCGAACTGGTCTCGATGGTCGCCAGGGAAGGCCGGTTGAAGACCGCGATCCGCGAAGCGGGCATGGTCGGCTTCGACATCGATTACGTGTTGATCGACTGCCCGCCCTCCCTCGGTTTGCTCACGGTCAACGCGCTCGTGGCGGCCAAGGAGGTGCTGATTCCGATCCAGTGTGAGTACTACGCGCTGGAGGGTGTCGGTCAGCTGCTCCGCAATATCGGGCTGGTACAGGCGCACCTGAACCCGGAGCTACACGTGTCGACCGTCCTGCTGACGATGTACGACGGCCGCACCAAGCTGGCCGACCAGGTGGCCGAGGAAGTGCGTAATCACTTCGGCGATGTGGTCCTCAAGTCGATGATCCCGCGCAGCGTGAAGGTCTCGGAGGCGCCGGGCTATGGGATGACCGTGCTCGATTACGATCCAGGCTCGCGCGGTGCGATGAGCTACATGGACGCGGGGCGCGAGCTGGCCGCTCGTGCGCAGCTGAAGCAAGACGCGTCTTAAGCGTGAGTTGGAACGAGGAAGGGATCGGTAGCCGATGAGTCAGGCGAAAAAGGGCGGTCTCGGTCGCGGGTTGGCCGCATTGATCCCGACGGGTCCGGCTGTGGCGCCGGGCTTGAGCAGTGCCGCCGCGAGCGTGATCGGAATCAACCCGATCGGCCCGCAACCGGCCGAGGCGTTCCTGCATCGTGTTCCGGACGCGGAGCCCGCGCCGGAGCCCGAGCCCGAGCCCGAATCCGATCTGGTCTCCCCCGGCGGCGCGGTGTACCGCGAGGTTCCCGCCGACCTGATCGAGCCGAACCCGAAGCAGCCGCGTCAGGTCTTCGAGGAAGACGCACTCGCGGAGCTCGTGCACTCGATTCGCGAGTTCGGTCTCATGCAGCCGATCGTCGTGCGCCGCCTCGAACCGGGCGTCGACAAGTTCCAGTTGGTCATGGGCGAGCGCCGCTGGCGCGCATGCCAAGAGGCCGGACTCGCCACGATCCCGGCCATCATCCGGGACACCGACGACGGCTCGATGCTGCGCGACGCGCTCCTGGAGAACATCCACCGCGTGCAGCTGAACCCCCTCGAGGAGGCGGCGGCCTATCAGCAGCTGCTCGAGGAGTTCGACGTCACGCACGAGGAATTGGCTTCGCGAATCGGTCGCTCGCGGCCGGTGGTGACGAATATGATTCGTTTGCTGAAGCTGCCGATTCCCGTGCAGCGTCGGGTGGCCGCCGGGGTGCTCTCGGCCGGACACGCCAGGGCGCTGCTCGGCTTGGATGCCGGCGCGGACGCACAGGAAGAATTGGCTGCACGAATCGTTCGTGAGGGAATGTCGGTTCGGTCTACGGAGGAAGCGGTGCAACTCGCGAACCGCGAGCCCACGCCGACCGCTCCCCCGGCACCGAAGCGCAAACCGATCCACATGCCGGGTCTGCAAGATGTTGCCGAGAGACTGTCGGGGTCCTACGACACCCGAGTCACGGTCAGCCTCGGCAAGAACAAGGGCAAGATCGTTGTCGAGTTCGGGTCCGTCGAAGATCTCGAGCGCATCGTGGCGCTGATGGAGCAAGTCGGCCCCGAAACGTCACTGTGACTGAAAGAGGCGGCACGTACTGTGGATAGTGATGTGGCGTGAGCGTGGATGAATCCGACAGCTGGAGGCTGAACAGAGCGGTGTCGACCAGCGTCACGGCTTTGACTCTCGACGGGCTCGGTCAGCTCCCGGCGCACACCCGGCGGTGTGTGTTCTGGGAGCTCGACCCGGCCGTCGCCGCGGACTCGCACGCGTTCAGCGATCCGGTCTTCGAAAAGGAAGCCTGGCTCTCGACGGTGATGCTCGAGTGGGGTTCGTGCGGGCAGGTGGCCCACGTGGACAACAACCTCGCGGGCTGTGCGCTGTACTCCCCCCCGAGTGCCGTGCCACGTTCCGCGCTGTTCCCCACGTCCCCAGTAAGCCCGGACGCGGTCCTGCTGACCACGCTGCAGGCCGAATTCCCCTACGATGAGGCCGATGTAGCCCATCGCCTTGTTCAGGCCGTGGTGGCCGATCTGGTGCGTCGTGGCGTGCGAGCGCTGGAAGCATTCGGCATTCGCAACGGCCCACCGTCGAGTTCGGTAGCCGATCGCGGCTTCGGATCGTCGATGCGGTTGATGGAACGGATCGCGGCGCCGCTGCGGGACCCGTCGTCCGCGACGAGGTGCACTCCCGAAACCTGCATGATCGACGCGGATTTCCTCGCCGAGGTCGGTTTCGAAGTGGTGGCCCCGCACCACCGCTTCCCCCGGCTGCGCCTGGAACTCGACTCCGATCACGGCTGGAAGGAAGACGTCGAGCGCGCGCTCGACCAACTCCTGGCGGCGGCGTCGATGGAACCGCCCTCGCGCGTCGGCGCGCACTGACCCGAGACAACAAGAACGGCCCCGCGGACAACCGCGGGGCCGTTGGTCTTGTGTGAGGCTAGACGCGCGGGGCGGGAACATTGCCCGCGTCGGCGGCCGCCAGCTCTTCGGCGAGCAACTCGGCGAAGGTGTAGGTGCCGGTCGGCTGGTCGTCCTGGCCGAGCAGATAGAGCCGCTTCACCGAGATCAGAATCGCTTCGGCGATCACGTCGCGCATGCGCGGGTTGGTGAGCACCGAGGCGTCGTAGTCGTTGGTGAGGTAGCCGAGGTCGACCTGCACGGTCGGCATCTTGGTCAGGCGCAACAGGTCCCAGGTGCGCTGATGAGTCCGGCAGTCCTGCACCGAGGTTCGGGCCACCACTTCGCGCTGGATGAAACCGGCCAGTACCTGACCGATCATCGACACCGAACCGTGCGAGTTGCCCCAGTAGAAACCGGCCACTCCCTTAGCGGACGGGTTGTCACTGGTCGCGCAGCGCAGCGAGATCATCAGGTCGGCATCGAAGGCGTTGGAGGTGTCGGCGCGTTCGACATCGGTGGGGTTGGCGCCCCACGGCCGGGACAGGAAGGTTTCCATACCGGTCGCGGCCATCCGGCCTTCGAGCCTGGAAGCGAGATCCCACAGGATCTCCGACTCGTAGACGTCACCGTATTCGGTGGGTACCGCGAAACCCTTGTCGGCGCCGCCGAATCCGGGGTCGATGACGATCCGCTTGCCGGTGAGCTGCGGGCCCGCCCGGTGCACCACTTCTTCCTCGGCGATGCGATGCGGGTTGCCGCCGGTGACGCGCGCGCCGAGCAGATCCAGCGAGCGCAAGGTGTCGGGTCCGCAGATACCGTCGGCGGACAGGCCGATCTCGCGCTGGAACGCGCTGAGCCCGTCGTGGGTGTGCGGGCCGAAGTGCCCGTCCACCCGGTACACGTAGAAGCCGAGATCCTGCAGCTTGCGCTGCAGGGTGGCCACGTCGTCACCGTAGAGCGGCGCCGACAATTGGTAGATCAACGTGCGAGCACCCAGCCGGTAGGAGGCTTCCTTCAGCGCGCGATAGGTGGCCGGACCGACCACCCCGTCGACGAGCAGACCGCGCTGCTGCTGGAACGCGCGGATCGCCGAATCGAGGGGCCGATCGAACACCGCCTCGGTGTCCTTCCAATACTCCGGTCCGTCAGTGGATTCGACGTGTGGGAGATGCAGGAAACCGAGGCTTGCGAGGGTGCTCCGAACCTCTGCGACGGCTGGTCCTGAATCGCCGTGACGAAGTCGGTGCATGCGTAAGAGCCCTTTCCTTCGGCCGGAGCGTCCGTCGATTGTCTCAGACCCGGGCCGCTTTGCGGGAATCCCGGGTCCAGGCATCCTACGGCGCGTCGGCCGGTAGGAGACGCTTTTATCGGATGCTCTGTGTTAGATGAGACCGTCGAGCTCGCGCAGCAGCGCCGCCTTACCTTTCGCGCCGACGATCTGCTTCACCGGCTTGCCACCCTGGAACAAGATCATCGTGGGCAGCGACAGGATCTGGTAGTCGCGGGCGGTGCCGGGATTGGCCTCGGTGTCGAGCTTGGCGATGGTCAGCTTGTCGGCGTGGGTGCCTGCGATCTCCTCCAGCACGGGGGCGACCATCTTGCACGGGCCGCACCAGTCGGCCCAGAAGTCGACGAGCACCGGCTTTTCGCTGAGCAGGACGTCGTCGGCGAAGGACTGGTCGGTGACGGTGATGGTGTTGGCACTCTCGGCCATGGGTGTCTCCTCGACAGGGGTGGAACTCGAAATCAGTTGGCGCGCACGGCGGCCGGGCCATCGGCGTGGTCGAGCGTGTTGGCGGTGATGTCGCCCTGCTCGGCGAGCCAGCGTTCGGCGTCGATCGCGGCGCGGCAGCCGGTGCCCGCGGCGGTGATCGCCTGCCGGTAGGTGTGGTCGACGAGGTCGCCCACGGCGAAAACACCCGCGACATCGGTGGCTGTGCCCGGATCGGTCACCTGCACATAGCCTTCGCCGTCGAGTGCGACCTGGCCCTTGACGAGTTCGCTGCGCGGATCGTGCCCGATGGCGACGAACAGGCCGGTCGCGTCGAGCTCGGACTCCGCGCCGGTGCGGGTGTCGCGCAGGGTGAGGCTGGTGACGCTCTTCTCACCGTTGACCTTCACGACCTCGGAGTTGAGCTGGAACTTGATCTTCTCGTTGGCCTTGGCACGCTCGAGCATGATCCGTGACGCACGGAACTCCTCACGGCGGTGCACGATGGTGACGCTCGCGGCGAACTTGGTGAGGAAGGTCGCTTCCTCCATGGCGGAGTCGCCGCCGCCGACCACGACGATGTCCTGGCCCTTGAAGAAGAAGCCGTCGCAGGTGGCGCAGGCGCTCACACCGCGGCCGAGCAGGTCCTGCTCCCCCGGCACGTTCAGGTAGCGCGCGGCCGAACCCATCGCGAGGATCACGGCGTAGGCCTCGAAGGTCTCGTCACCGACGGTGACCTTCTTCACGGGGCCGGACAGGTCGATCGCGTCGACGTCCTCGGTGCGCAGCTCGGCGCCGAAACGCTTGGCCTGGTCGCGCATCTGCTCCATGAGGTCGGGGCCCATGATGCCGTCGCGGAAGCCGGGGAAGTTCTCCACCTCGGTGGTGGTCATCAGGGCGCCACCGAACTGGGTGCCCTCGAAGACCAGCGGCGAAAGCTCCGCGCGGGCGGCGTAGACGGCCGCCGTGTAGCCGGCGGGTCCTGAGCCGACGATGATCAGGTCGCGAACTGGCGTGCTCATGGGGACCTTCCGAGAAGTAAAGCTGGGACGTGTCGGTCAACAACAGCCTAAACGGTGTTGTTCCCGGTATTTCTTTGCGGCTGGTCCCTCAGCCGATGTCGCGGAGGGTGAGCCGTTCCGGGGTGCCGGTGGTGCAGCCGGTACCGACCACCAGGGCGGTGATGGTGGGGGCCTGCTCGCCCTGGACGAGGACCAGGACGGCGTCGGAGCCACGGAAAGTGATATTCGACGCTCCCAGCACCGCGCGGTCGATGCCGTTGGCTTGCACGCAGCGGGTGAGGGCCGCTTCGTCGGCCAGCGGGCCGATCACGTCGCGTTTGCCCAGTGCGCGGAGTGCGGCGGCGGTGGTGAGTTCGTCGGCGGCCGCCGGTTCGGTGAACGGCGCGGCGGTGGGGGTGCCCTCGGTGGTGTCGAACGTGCTGAACACGGCACCGGCGCCCGCCAGGACGGCCACGGTGGCGGCGGCCGCGGCGAGTAGCCCCAGTCGGCGCCGGGAGCGGTAGCGATCCAGCGAGATCGGGGCCTCGCCGGCCGGTGCGGGGGGAACAGCGGCGAGCGGCGTGATGCGCTCGGTCGGGCCCTCCCCCGCGTCGAGTTCGGCGACGAATCGGAACATGCGGTCGGCCACGTCGTCGGGCATGCGGTGCATGACCCGCTCGTCGGTGGCGAGCGTGCGGAGGTGGGTGTTCACCTCGTCGAGCTTGTTCAGGTAGTGCAGCGCGTCTTCGTCGGTGCGGACCACGGGCCACAGCTGCTCGCACAATTCGGGCGCGAGGTTGTCGGCATGCAGATCGGCCAGCAGTTCCGACGGGAACGGAGGCTGCGGCACGGATCGAGACACCCTCGCACCTCCCCTGTTCTGTCGATATCGGATCGCAGGATTTACATCGCTGACTTGTTCGTCACTGTTAATGACGCATCCCGACTACATCCGGTTCCCTGGATCCCGGAAAAATTCCAAACGTTCTTGCAAACGTACGCGCGCTCGGGCGCATCGGCTCTTGATCGTGCCCGGCGCCACGCCGAGCGCAGCGGCGGTTTCGGCGACGCTGCGGCCCTCCATCTCGGTCATGACCAGGGCCAATCGTTGTTCGTCAGGGAGGGTGAACAGCGCCTCGCTCACGACGGTGGACAGTTCGTAGTGCGCGAAGGCGTCGTGCGGATCGACCGCCTCGGGCATGGTGTCGGGCAGGATCGACACGGCGCGACGGGTCTTGTTGCGCCGGATCCGGTCGAGGCAGGCATTCACCACGATCGCGTGCAGCCAGCTGCGCACCTCGGATTCGGCGCGGAACGAGTCGGCGGTGCGATGGGCCGAGAACAAGGCGTCCTGCAGACAGTCGGCGGCGTCCTCGCGGTTGTAGGACGTGCGCAGCGCGGTCTGCCAGAGATGGTCGGAATGCCTGCGCAGCAGTTCGGCGAAGACATACGGTTCCCCGCGAACGTGGGCGGCAAGCAGTTGCTTGTCGCTGCCGTTCTCCAGGAACGAGCGGACGCTGGGCGCGACCTGCCGCGGTGGCACACCGCGGACTTGCTCGTTGACATCCGGCGACAAAACTGACCCCTTGGACAGCGCTCATTACGGCGACTTCGAGCCGACGAACAAGGCCGATCCATCACCTGACTACAACGCGACGTCCAGGATCGACGTCAACAAATCCTGGGTAACTCTCAACCGAGAGCGCGGGGGGATCATATCGTTGATAACAATTACGCACCAACCGGACCGCGGTTCGATGAAGATCGGCAATGGGCCCGGAAATGATCGACCACCTGCGCAGATAGCAGAGGTGGGAGGGTTTTACGGCGCGATGAGACTAAGGGGCCGCGTCGAAGCGGACGTCGGCGATCGCGGTCTGGAACTGACCGCCGGAATTCGCCAGTCCGGTGATCCAGACGAGCACGAAACGAGCGGCCTGATCGGTCTGCACGGCGATATCGGTGACGCCGTCACCGAGCTTGGCCGAACCGATCAGCTGGGTCTGGTCGAGCGTGGGCGCCTCGGTGGGCGAGGTACGGATCTCGACCGTGCTGCCCGCACTGGGTGAGGTGATCGACACATTGGTGAGCTTGGCCGGCGTCGGCAGCGTGGCCAGCAGCCCCACGCCCTTCTTGAGGGCGGGGAACTGCTGGAAGTACTGATCGGTGCGCCACACCGTCGCCGCGTTGTGGTCGAGCACCGCGCCCGCCGCCGCGGCGCCGTCGGGGGTGCCCTCCGGGGAGAACACCGCGGCACCGGTGACCGGCACCGGCACACTCGTCGGCGGTGCCGCGGGGTCGTCGGCGGGCGGTGCGGACGCCGCGGGCGGAGCCACACTCGAGGTGAGGCCGATATTGATCTGCTGGTCCAGCGGCTTGTCCGACGCGCCGGGCGCGAAGATGCTGACCATCCACCAGATCAGCACGCCGACCACCAGCGCGGCGAGCACGCCGAGGCCGACCATGATCCACATCATCCGCTTGGAGCGTTCCCGCTCGGCCGCGAGCAGTTCCGGGTCGGCGAGTGAATCGGCACCGGGGGCCACAGCCCGCTGACCCAGACGTAAGACCGGAATGAAGTCGGTCTTCTGATCGACGACCGAGGCCTGCTCGAGCACGTGCTGCACGGTGGCAGCGGTGCGCACGCCCTTGTTGGATTCCAGCGAGCGAACCGCGACGGCCGAGATCTCGAACGGCACCTCCGGCCGGATCTGGCGCGGTTCCACCGGCGTGCCGTCCGGCCCGAAATCGGCCAGTCGCAGGCCGCCGATGGTGGCCGCCGACCCGGTGACACCACCGACGCGAATCGGCCAGCGTGCGGTGATCAGGGCGTAGAGCATCGCGCCGAGGCCGCGGACGTCGCCTTGCGCGTCGGAATCGCCGAGGGTGCCGGGGAACGCGAGGACGGCGTCACCGGAGGCACTGATCCGGATCCGATCGGGGTGATCGATCGACAGCGAGCCGCCGCCACGGTGCGCGAGTTCGGCCGCCGAGGCGAGCGCCCTGATGGCCCTGGCCGCGCCGACCGGCGACGGCACGGTCTCGGCCATCTCACGCAGCGAACGACCGGGGGTCCACTCGGCCACGACGATGCCGCCGGAGCTGCCACGGACCACGTCGAGCACCCTGGCCAGGCCGGGCGAATTGATCCGGCCCAATCGCAGCGTGCGCGACAGCACCGCCTGCGGGCCGTCGTGACCGGAGTTCTCGCCCGAGGTCTGATCCGCGTCCACGAAGGTCAGCGCGACCTCGCGATCGAGCTTGATATCGAGTGCCTGCCAGAACTTCAGCCCGCGCGCACCCCCGTGACCGGCCAGCAATCGGTACCGGCCACCGGCGACGGACGCGCCGGGGATGAGCTTGGGGCCACGCTGTCCACGGTTGGCCGCCGCGCTCGGGGGCACCTGCGGGGGAATCGGCAGCATGCCGGTGTCGTATGTCGGATCGTGCGGCGGCATGGCCGAACGTGCGTCGTCTTCGTGCGTATCGCCTTCGTCTGGCGCGTCGGTATGTTCGGAATCCGTCGAGTTCGGCGCATCGGGCCCGACCTCGGTGGACATTCCTGCTGCCGCGCGCGCCGCAGAATCAGCGGCCGGGACGCCGCCCACCGCGTCATCGCTCACCCTCGGTCCTCCTTCGGCCTGAAAACCCGTGTCGGTCTGCGGAACAGCGTACGGGAACTGTGCTTTACCGGTGCTGTCAACAGCGCCCGGTCGAATGACGGGAAGCACCATGGTCTGGGTGTCCAAAGACTGCCCATATGCGGGGAATCCGTAGGTATCGGGACGGCGCAGGACGGTGGTCGCGTAGATGTCGTCTGCCGGGGTGTCGTCGAGTCCGAGATCCGGCGCGGGCGGGGTGATGCCGAGCTTGCGCGAGATCGCCACGGTGATGGCGACGACCTCGGGGATACCGGCCAGACGCATCAGGCCGAAGGCCACCGAGAACATGACCAGCGAATCGACGACAACGCGCAGCAGCGAGCCCGCGCCGCCGGAGACACGGTCGAGTCCGGTCACCGAGTCGACGATCAGCATCACCGCGCCGCCCGCGATCGAGGCGAGCAACACTCTGGTCACAGTTCGGCCGACATTGACCATTCGCAGGTCGCCGAGGCTGCGGTGCAGCAGCACGCCGCCGATCACCGCGCCCGCGGTGAATCCGAGGCCGGTGGCGACACCGAGAACGATCACCACGTCGTCGCTGTCGCGGGCGATGACCGGTGCCAGCGCCGAGATCAGGATCTTGATCGTCGTGATGCCGAGGATGATCCAGGTCGGTGTCCATGCCTGCTCGCGCGCGTAGAACACCCGCAGATGGATGAGTACGAGCGAATACGGGATGAGCGAGAACGCCGACCAGCTCACCGCGCTGCCGAGCCGTTCGGCGTCACCGGAGAATCGCGCGTAGCCGTAGAGCGCCTGGCCGATCTCCGGGCCCGCGAGCGTCATGAAGGTGACGATCGGCAGCATCGCGATCATCGTGAGTCGCGTGGCTACGGACAGGTCGTCGACCACGGCGGGGGTGTCGTCGTCGGCGGCGCTGCGGCTCAGCCTCGGCATGATCGCGGTGAGCAGGGTTACCCCGATCACGCCGTAGGGCAGCTGCAACAGCGCCCACGCGTTCGCGAAGATCGCGGGACCCGCTTCGTCGGCCGAGGAGGCGATGTTGTTCGCGACCACCAAGCCGACCTGGCTGATCAGCACGTACAAGATGATCGCGATGCCCATCTTGCCGAACTGCTTGAGCCGCGCGTCGACTCCCCACAGCGGACGCAGGTTGATCCCGTGCCTGCGGATCGCGGGCAGCAGGCAGAGCGCCTGTGTCGCCACGCCCGCGGTGATGCCGAGGCCGAGGACCAGCAGTTTCGGGTCGCTCATGCGCACCGGGTCGAGCGTGATCTCGCCGGGTGTCAGCGCGTAGACCGCCAGCACCGTCAACGCGACCACATTGTTCATCACGGGTGCCCACGCACCCGGTTTGAACGCCTGTCTGGTGTTGAGGATCGCGGTGAACAGCGCGGACATGCCATAGAAGAGCAGCGCGGGTGCCAGTAGGTAGGTCAGCGCGACGGTCAGGTTCGTATTCACCTTGCCGTCGGAGGAGACGAGCACGTGACCGGCCAGGATCGGCGTGGCCGCCAAGGTGAGCACCGTGGCGACGAACAGCACGGTGAAGGCCGCCGTCACCAATCTGCGCACGAACGCGGCGCCGTTGTCGGCGTCCTCCTGCTCGGCGCGGATCAGGGTCGGCACGACGATGGCGGTGAGCACGGCGCCGAGGACGAGCTCGGCGACCATGTTCGGGATCAGGTTCGCCGAGATGAACGCACTCGCGATGGCCGGACCGAGCACGGTCAGCAACAGCAGCTGTTTGGCGAATCCGGTGATCCGGCTGATCAGCGTCGCGACGGCGATCGAACCCGAGTCCTTGAGCAGCTTCGCGTTGGCACTCATCGGGGCGCCGCCCGCCTTGCCGGCAGGTTCGGCCGCTACCTTCTTCGGCCGGGCGATGACCTGAGTCCGCTCCGCTGACCGATCGCCGGCGGGCACACCGCTCGCGTTCCGTCCACGATCGCCGAATCCGGCGCCTGCCTGGCGGCCATCCCGCGCGGGGTCCGCGGCGGGCATCCCGGGGAAACTCCCCCGCGACGGCATCGGACGTCCCTGCTCCGGCGGAGCTTGCCTGCGGGCACCGGCCTGATCGGGCCGATCCTGTCTCGGAATGGCGCCGGACTGCCCACCGCGCGGCGGGACCGGTCGTTGCTGGGGGAACTCGCCCGACGGGTTCGGCCCGGATCGCCGCGGGGCGAATCCGTCCGGTCCGGGACGTTGCTGCTGCGGAAACTCACCCGAGCGCCCGGCGGAACCAGGTCCGGGGCGCTGCTGTTGCGGGAATTCGCCCGAACGGCCGGCGGAACCAGGTCCGGGGCGCTGCTGTTGCGGGAATTCGCCCGAGCGCGCGCCGGAACCAGGTGCGTGGCGTTGCTGGGGAGGTACAGGGCGACCGTCCGGCCCGTAAGCAGGGGGGCGCGGTGGCAGGCCGGGCGGACCGGCAGGAGGCTGCGGTGCGCCGGGAGGGCCGCCTACACCGGGGCGCGGCGGCGGTCCGGGACGTTGCTGCTGCGGGAATTCACCCGAACGATTCGCCTGGCCGGGCGGTCGTTGACGTGGAGCGGGCCCGCGCCCTTGGCGGTCGCCCTGGGGCGGGCGCTGCTGATCCGGGCGGTAGTCGGCCGGGCGTGGCTGACCCTGTGCCGGGCGGAACCCGGCCGGTGGCTGTTCGGTGGGGCGACCGGGAGCCGGCGCGGCGCCGTGATCCGGCCCGGGACGGTATCCGGCCTGTTCTGGACGCACCCCGGGCCGAGCACCTGGCGCACCGGGATGACGTGGCGCGCCGGGCAGATCCACCGCGGGCCGATTCCCCGGCTGACGAAATCCACCGGGCTGTTCGAACGCCGGATCACCGGGGCGTACCGGCGGTCGGCCATCGCGAGGCGCGGCGTCCGGTCGATGACCAGGCGCGCCGGGCCGCCGATCCACGTGCTGTGCGGCCTCGTCGCGGTCGGCGTCCTGTCCGGCCGTCATCCCGCGTTCCCACGGAGCACTGGGCGCCCGGCGCAGGGTCGGGTCGTCGTCGTGGTCACGCCGATGAGCGGAATCATCGTCGCCCATCATGCCTCCTGTACCCGGCGTAACCCGCGAATCCCGCCGGTCCGATGAGCGTTTCGCTCACCAGTGCCACTCTCGTCCTTGTCTGTCATGGTGCCCTGACCGCGCGTCAGGCGCGGGTGTTCACTGCCGTTGCAGCCGCTGACGTGCCCGCCGCAGTCGACCCGCCCGTTCGACCGTCTCCGGGGTGAACCCTTCGTCGGCGGGGTCGGGCTGTCCGCGGAACCGCCGCAGCAGTCGGCGCCCGGCCAGCAGCAACAGCAGTATCGCGGCACATGCGGTAATTATGGCCAGGGCCTGACCGTAGGCGTTCGAGCGCACCGAGACCGAGGTCGCCTCTCCTAGCGCTATCCCGTCCGGGGTGGTAAGGGCGATCGGAATGACCAGCTTACGGCTGTCGCTCACCTCGGTCGGGATCTGGAACGACCGGGTCCCGGACGGCGGAAGCAGCTGTTCGCCGATATCGGTGATGTTCGTCTCGGCAGGCGCTTCGATCCGGAACATCACCCGGATGGCGACGGGCAGTTCATTGCGCGCCACCAGCAACAACGGGCTCTGCTCGGAGGCCAGTGTGTACACCCCGCCCGGTGGCAGCACCGAGACCGAGGAGAACATCGTGTCCAGTTCGCGGGTCGCCTGGTCGATGCGCCGCTGGGCGTGCAGGTCGGCGAGCGTGTCGTTGTCGGCCCTGCGGTCGGACAGGCTCAGCGCGCGCAGCAGATCCTCGCGTGCCGGGGTGAGGAACGCGTGCGGGGTGAGCTCGGATTCGGGCAGTTCGACCAGCGCGCGCATCAGCTCGGTCACCCGGGCGCCCTGGTCGTGCACCGGTCCGATGAACTGTTCCGGCGCGGCGTCCTGGGCGGCGCGCGGCAGATACTCCAGCGCGAACGGCCGCGGGTCGGGTGCCTGTGTGACGAGGTCGGTGAAGCTGCGCGGGCCGGCGAGGTTGTTGCGGGTGAGCAGTTCGACCTGCTTGAGCAGCGCGACGCCCTCCTCCCGGCTGGCACCCCACTGCTGCGGTGGCATCAGCAGCTGCGAGCGCGGCCGGTCCGGCGACGGATTGAGCGCACTCCAGGCCATCGCGCCGAGCGCGTCCTGCAACCGGGCCGCGCGTGAGTCGTTGGTGACGTCGAACCGCACCTTCGACGGTGTGAACGACGGCGTCGGGGGGTTCGAGCCGACCGCGGCCAGCGCGGTCGCCGACCAGATGTCGAAGGTGGTCACCCGCAGCGCGGGATCGGTCCCGGCGGCGGCGCCGGCGGGCGGTTCCACGCTCACGCCCGGCACCCGCACGACATCGGGCGCGGACTGTTCCCCACCGACGACCACATCGGGCGTGAGCGTGGTCGGAGCGGAGGTGAGCGCGTTGTCGGTATCGGCGGGCGACCCGTCACCCGACACCGCGGAACCGGCCAGCACCGCCGTGCCGTATCCGTGCTCGCGCAACAACAGCCCGGCCGGATCGTCGATGCTGCCCGAATCGGGCAGGCTCACCCCGCGCAGCGACTGCGTGCCGAGGATCGAGTCCACGACGTCGGCGGGCGCGAGCAGGGCCCGCGCCGACAGACCCGGATCGTTCACCGCGGCCAGTGCCGACACGTCGACCTGCGCGAACGGCAGGGCCACCGTGCACATCGACCCGGCCAGCGCGCGCAACCGGTCGAGCCAGGCTTGCGCGTTGGCCGCCCCGGTCCCCTCCCTGGTCGCCCCGCTCGGATCCGACGGACTGGCCAGCACCCGATAGCCGCGCGTCATCGTCTGCACGGTCGAGACGAGGTCGGGATCGATGGCGATACACACCGATCCGGCCACACTTCTGTCTTTGCCCGGCGCGGGCACCACCGATTCCAGCGCGGCGACGAGCTGTTCGAGCCGCCCGCCCTTGCCGACCGAGGCCGCCAGTTCGTCATCGAGCAGTTCGGCCTGGCCGTTCACCGAGCCGGGCTTGCCCGCGACCATGCGCGGCCGGTCGGCCAGCGGCCAGATCATCGTGGTCGCGACCGGTGACGCTTCCGGCGGCGGTGTCACCGCCGGTTCCGCGCTGCCGTCCACACCGGTCGGCGGCAGTCCGAGGACGGGGAGCAGGAAGCGCGCGTCGTCGAGCCTGGCCTGGGTGCCGTAGGCGGGTTCACCGTTGACGTTGAGCAGCAGCGGATACACCCCGGGATCGGTGAGCCCGAGCGATGCCTCCGAGCCCGCGCGCAACGCGATGCTCACCGAGAACTGTTTGCGCTGACCGGGACTCAACTGCGGCGCCACATCCTGGAACGGACCGGTCACCTCGTAGTTCACCTGGTCCAGCCGTAGCGAACTGCGCAACCCACTCGGCGAAGCCACCGCGGCGGCCCGTTGGATCCGCACGCTCACATCGTCGACGACCCGGTCGCCGATATTGGTGACTGTGCCGGAGATGGTCAGCTTCGGGTCGCTGCCGGTGGTGACCGTGCCCGGCGCCACCGCGTCCAGGGTCAGCTTGAGAAACTTCGGCGTTCCCGACCCGTCCGTTTGAGCGTGCGCGACCGCGGGCAGCAGCGTCATCGAACCCAAGATGGTCAGGACCGCCGTGATCAGCCGGATCAGTCCACCCGTCATCGCTTGCCGGTCTCCATCCGGTCGATCAATCGGTTCGCCACTTCGGCCAACCGCCGTTCGTCGGCGTAGGCCAGTCGGGAATCCAACTCGCTCAACGGAACCCACGCAACCTGGGTCACTTCGACGTCGGCGTCGGACAGCTCACCGCCCAGACACCGCAGCAGAAAATGGTGCACGGTCTTGTGTACCCGTCTGCCCTCGGTGACGAACCAGTAATCGATGCTGCCGAGCTCGGCGACCACTTCCCCGTCGATTCCGGTTTCCTCGGCGACTTCGCGGATCGCGGTCTGCTCGGAGGTCTCGCCCTCTTCGATATGCCCTTTGGGCAGCGACCACAACAGTCGTCCGCGACGGTCGGTGCGCCCGATCAGCGCGGCGGTGCGCTGTTCCTTGGGGCCGTCGAGCCCTTCGACGACCAGGCCGCCCGCCGAGGTTTCCCGCACGGTGCGCATGCGGGGTTTGCCGGCGTTGTTCGCCGAACCGCGCCGCCGCGGCTGGCGGCGTCGACTGTTCGCGCGATCGGCCGGAGGAGACACCTCGCCAGCTTAGCTGGGTTTGTTTTTGCGGCACCTGCGGTGCCGCGGGGTTTGCGCCCCCTGGTGTCCCGCAGTTGGGGGCGCAAACCCTTCGATGTGTGGGTGCTCAGAGGCGGCAGGGGCGCAATCGATTGGACCGGGTCGGTAAAGTCGACGTTCGTGGTTTCCCCCGATGTTGTCCCTGATGCTGTGGCGGATCGTCGTGCTCGCCTGCTGGCGGGGGCGGCGGTGACTTTGGGGCAGCTCAATGATGTTTTGACGCCGTTGGGGGCGATGTTCGCCGAGAAGGGGCACAGTCTTTATCTGGTCGGTGGCAGCGTGCGTGACGCGGTGCTCGGCCGGCTCGGCAACGACCTGGATTTCACCACCGACGCGCGGCCGGAGGTCGTGCAGGAGCTGATGCGTGGGTGGGCCGACCACCTGTGGGATACCGGCGGCTTGGCCTTCGGCACGGTCAGCGCGGCCAAGAAAGATCAGCAGCTCGAGATCACCACCTTCCGCGCCGATACCTACGACCGGGTCTCGCGTAATCCCGAGGTCACCTTCGGCGACTCACTCGAGGGCGACCTGGTGCGCCGCGATTTCACGGTGAACGCGATGGCGGTCAAGATCGCCGCCGACGGGTCGCTGGAATTCGTCGACCCGCTCAACGGGATCGAAGCGCTGCTCGAAGGCGTGCTGGATACTCCTGCGGCGCCACAGGATTCGTTCGACGACGATCCGCTGCGGATGCTGCGGGCCGCGCGCTTCGTCGCCCAGCTGGGTTTCGAGGTCGCGCCGCGGGTGCGTGCGGCGATCATCGAGATGGCCGATCAGATCGACCGGATCACCGCCGAGCGGGTGCGCGCCGAACTCGACAAACTGATCGGCGCCGACCACCCGATCGACGGCATCAACCTCATGTGCGACACCGGACTGGCGCAGCGCGTGCTGCCCGAGGTGCCCGCGATGAAGCTCGAGATCGACGAGCACCACCAGCACAAGGACGTGTACCAGCATTCGCTGACCGTGCTGCAGCAGGCGATCGACCAGGAGGAAGGCGACGCCGACCTGGTATTGCGCTGGGCGGCACTGCTGCACGACATCGGCAAGCCCGACACCAAACGCAACGAGCCCGCGGGCGGCGTGAGTTTCCACCACCACGAGGTGGTCGGCGCGAAGATGGTGCGCAAGCGGATGCGAGCGCTGAAGTACCCGAAGGCATTCACCGAAGAGGTTGCGCGCCTGGTGTTCCTGCACCTGCGTTTCCACGGTTACGGCAAGGGACAGTGGACCGATTCGGCGGTGCGCCGATACGTCACCGACGCCGACGACCTGCTCGAACGCCTGCACAAGCTCGTGCGCGCCGACTGCACCACCCGCAACAAGCGCCGCGCCGCGGCCCTGCGCTCGACCTACGACGAGCTGGAGGAGCGGATCGCGGCGCTGCGTGAGCAGGAGGACCTGGCCCGGGTGCGCCCGGATCTGGACGGCAACGCGATCATGGAACTGCTCGGGCTGCCGCCGGGGCCGCAGGTCGGTAAGGCATGGAAGTACCTGAAGGATCTGCGACTCGACCGCGGCCCGATGACCCGCGACGAGGCCGAAGCCGCCCTGCGGGAATGGTGGGCCACGCAGAACTGATCAGAAGACGATCAGCGTTGTTCCCGCGATGATGGCGTCGCGGATCTGGGTCAGGTCGAACGAGCCGGTGGTTTCGGGCAGTTCGAGCCGGAATTTCACCACGTCACCGCGCCGGTGCGCGTAGGAGATGCTGGCCCGGTTGGGCAGGTCGTCGAGCAGTAGCGCCGGCGCGGGCACCACGCGCTTGGGGAGTCGGATGCCGTACCAACTGGCCTTGCGGATGTCGAGGGTGAGCAGGTTGTCGTAGACCTGCCCGTCGACGACCGCCCGCATCTTGCGCGTGCGATGCGTCGCGACGATCTGTCCGCGCTGGTCGAGGCGCACCCGCCAATCCAGGTTCTGGGCGTCCACCCAGTCCGCCAGCGCGCCGATGCCGATGGCGCCCTCGATGTCGAGTTGCTGGACCCGAACCTTGGTCGGCACACCGGGAATCAGCCGCACACCGTGCGCGACCACGGTGACCGTGTCGAACGGATGTGAGTCCCAGACCAGGTTCGACAGCACGGTCTTGCTCTGGAAGTGAGCGCCTCGTCTGCGCAGCTTGAACGTGTCGAGGGTGGCGGTGAGGTCGTGCCCGAGCAGCGTGGCACTGATCTCCTGGCCGCCGAAACGGCTGAGGATGCCCTCGCTGAGCACGGTCATCAGCACATCGGGCATGAGCGCGGTGACGGTGCCGGAACCGAGGTCGGCGACGGGGTCGGCCCAGGACGTGGTGAAGCCGAGCCACTGGTCGATCCATGACGGGTCGAGCAGACGTTTGCCCATATCGACAGCGCCTGCCAGTGACCAGGACTTCGGATCGAAATACGTGGCCATGATGGCTCCGAGCGTACTTGGCCGCGTCGCCGGTGGCCATGAAGTGTGACCCGTTTATGGGATATCACCACCGGTTGCTTCCGAAGGTGCGGAGTTGTTTTCTTGTTACATCCGAATATGCGGACATATCCTGATCGGGTGGCGAAACTGCGAATCAAGGAAGCGGCCGATCTGCTCGGTGTCAGCGACGACACGGTGCGTCGCTGGATCGACACGGGCGCCCTCTCGGCGACCAAGGACGCCGCGGGCCGCCTGGTGCTGGACGGCCGGGAGCTGGCCGAACACGCCGTCGACCAGGCACGCACGCCACACACCCAGGTGGGTAGTGCCAGTTCGGCACGCAATCGGTTTCCGGGTCTGGTCACTCGCGTGGTGACCGACACGGTGATGGCACAGGTGGAGATGCAATGCGGTCCTTTCACGGTGGTTTCGCTGATGAGCAGCGAATCGGTGCGCGAGCTGGGGCTCGAGCCGGGCAGCGTCGCGCTGGCGAGCGTCAAGGCCACGACAGTGGTGGTCGAGAAGGCCGCCGAATGATCGGCCGGGTCGCGCTCGGTGCCGCGCTGGTGCTGGTCACCGTGAGTGGTTGCGGGAGTGGCGATACCGAGCAATCCACGCTCACCGTGTTCGCCGCGGCGTCACTGAAGAGCGTGTTCACCGGTTTGGAGAAGGACTTCGAGACCGCCAATCCCGGTGTGGATGTGCAGTTCTCGTTCGCCGGTTCGTCGGATCTGGCCGCCCAGCTCCAAGCGGGAGCTCCCGCTGATGTTTTCGCCTCGGCCGACCAGCCGACCATGGACAAGGCGGTCCAGAGCGGCCGAATCACCGCGGCCCCGGCCACTTTCGCCACCAACGTCCTCACCTTGGTCACCGCACCGGGAAATCCCAAGGGCATCACCGGAATCAACGACCTCGCCGACGCCACCCTGGTGGTCTGTGCTCCCCAGGTTCCGTGCGGCCGGGCGACGAAGAAGGTCGCCGACGCCGCGGGCGCCACGCTGCGTCCGGTGAGTGAGGAGTCCTCCGTGGCCGATGTTCTCACCAAGGTGACCTCCGGCCAGGCCGACGCCGGCTTCGTCTACGTCACCGATGCGTCCGCCGCGGGCGCGAAGGTGGGCGTCGTGGCGGTGCCCGAGGCGTCGGCGGCCGTGAACACGTATCCGATTGCCGTGGTGGCGGATTCGAAGCAAGCCGCGAACGCGCAGAAATTCTCCGAACTGGTCACCGGCCCCACCGGTCGGGCAGCCTTGGCCGCGGCGGGGTTCGGCGCGCCGTGATCGGTGTCGGCATCGGCGGCGCAGGCGGACCCGGCATCGCCGCGTGTTGCGCGGGCGGTGCCCGGTCCTGCTGGTTGGCTGGTGTCGTGAAGATTCCGGATCGGCCGGGGGTCGGTGTCGCGTGAGCACCGGGTTGCCTCGGTGGTTGCCGGTGCCCGCCGTCATCGGGTTCGCGCTGGTGGTGCTCCCGCTGGCCGCGTTGGCCTGGGGAGTGGAGTGGGGCCGGTTCGTCGAGCTGGTGAGTACCGAAGCATCAAGGGACGCACTGTGGTTGAGCCTGCGCACCGCGACCGCGAGCACCGTGCTGTGCCTGGTGTTCGGGGTGCCGATGGCGGCGGTGCTGGCCCGGGCCCGGTGGCCGGGGATGCCGGTGTTGCGTGCTCTGGTGTTGTTGCCCTTGGTATTACCGCCGGTGGTCGGCGGTATCGCGCTGCTCTACACCTTCGGCCGACGGGGGCTGCTCGGCGAACACCTCGAAACCGCGGGGATTCAGATCGCGTTCAGTACGACCGCGGTCGTACTGGCGCAAACCTTTGTGGCACTGCCCTTTCTGGTGCTCACCCTCGAAGGGGCGTTGCGGACGGCGGGTAGCCGCTACGAGCAGATCGCCGCGACGCTGGGTGCGGGCCCGAATACGGTCTGGTGGCGGATCACCCTGCCCCTGCTTCGACCCGCGCTGATCTCCGGCGCGGTCCTCGCCTTCGCCCGCGCCCTCGGCGAATTCGGCGCCACCCTCACCTTCGCGGGCAGTCTCCAAGGCCGCACCCGCACCCTCCCGCTGGAGATCTACCTCCAGCGGGAAGCCGATCCCGACGCGGCCGTCGCCCTGTCGGTGGTGCTGATCGTCGTCGCCGTCCTGATCGTCCTGCTCGCCTACCGCCGCACCAGCCCGATCCCCGGCACCCAGCTGCGCAGCGGCGCCGGTGCTCCGCGAGAGCGATCGGCGGCGTGAAGTGACCGAGGAATACGTGCCCTCGCCCGCTGCGGCATTGAACTGTCCGACCGGTCTGTCGGTATCGGCGCGGATCGCCGCCCGCGATCTCGACGTGCGGATCGACGTCGCCCCGGGCGAGGTGCTTGCCGTGCTCGGCCCCAACGGTGCGGGCAAATCCAGTCTGCTCCAGGTGATCGCCGGGCTGGTCGTCCCAGACGAAGGCCACGTACGACTCGGCGATCGCAGCCTCACCGACACCGCCGAAGGCATCGCGCTACCGCCACATCGACGCGCCGTCTCCCTCCTCGCCCAGGATCCGCTCCTGTTCCCCCACCTCAGCGTGCGTGACAACGTCGCGTTCGGCCCGCGCAGCCGCGGCGCGAGCACCCGCACCGCCCGGAAAATCGCGGAAGGCTGGCTGACCGCGGTCGACGCGACCGCCTTCGCCGACCGCCACCCCGGTGCCCTCTCCGGCGGCCAAGCCCAGCGCGTCGCCCTGGCCCGCGCCCTCGCTGTCGACCCCGACCTGCTGCTCCTCGACGAACCCATGTCGGCGCTCGACGTCGACGTAGCCCCGGCCATGCGCACCCTGCTGCGTCGTGTCCTGCGCGACGAACCCGGCCGCGCCCACCCCCGATGCGCCGTCCTGGTCACCCACGACATCATCGACGCCATCACCCTCGCTGACCGCCTCGTCGTTCTGGAGGCGGGCCGCGTCGTCGAGTCCGGCCCGGTCGCGGAGGTGATGTCGCACCCGCGCAACCCCTTCGCCGCCCGCGTCGCCGGCCTCAACCTCCTGCGCGGCACCGGGGTCGAGTCGGCGCTGCTGCCCGCGTCGGCGGCTCAATCCTGGGATCAGCCGAGTTCAGCGGATCAGCCAGGTGCCGATGAACCGGCGATGCCGCGTACGCCCCTCGACGAGCAGGCCCCGGCCTTCGGGACTGTGCTGGTCGAAGACCTCGGTGTCGACGGCCGCGTTGTCGGGGATTTCGTACCCGGTGCCCGCGCGGCCGCGGTGTTCTCCCCGGCCGCGGTGTCGGTCTTCCGCACCCGGCCCGGCGGCAGCCCACGCAACGTCTTCACCGTCGACATCGCGGAGATCACCGACCGGGGCGGCATCGTCCGAGTCCGCGGTGACGCACCGCGGGCTCCCGGCCTGTGCGCCGATCTGACCCCGGCGGCCGTCGCCCAACTCCAGCTCACTATCGGTGCGCGGGTGTACTTCGCGGTGAAGGCCACCGAGGTCCGCGTGTACGCCTGCTGAACCACGCCCCGGGTGATAACGGTATGAATCTGTGCGTTCATGCTCGAAATACCGGGGTACATTCCCGGCGAGTGACCCGCGAAGACCGGAGGGCATCACATGCCGCTGGACCTGAACAGTGATCTGGGCGAGGGCTTCGGCCCGTGGCGGATGGGCGACGACGCCGCCATGCTCGACATCGTGACCAGCGCGAACATCGCGTGTGGTTTCCATGCAGGCGATCCGGCCACCATGCGCCGCACCTGCGAACTCGCCGTGGCCAAGGGTGTGCGGATCGGCGCGCACGTCGGCTATCGCGATCTGGTCGGTTTCGGCCGCCGCGATATCGCCATCGCCCCGGCCGATCTGCGCGACGAGGTGCTCTATCAGATCGGCGCGCTCGCGGCCTTCGCGCGGGCGGCGGGCGACCGGGTCCGCTATGTGAAACCGCACGGCGCGCTCTACCACGCGGCCGCCCGCGATCGCCTGCTCGCCGAAGCCCTTGTCGCCGCGGTGGCCGAAGCCGAACCCGGTCTCGCGCTGCTCGGACCGGCGGGTACCGAACTGGAACGGGCCGCTCAGCGGGTGCGTTTCGTCGGTGAGGGATTCGCCGACCGGGCTTACACTGCAACGGGTTCGCTGGCCCCGCGCGGAGTTGCCGGGGCGGTGCTGTCGGCCGACGACGCCGTGGCCCAGGCGACAACTCTTGCGCTGTCGGGGACCGCGCGTACCGTAGACGGTCCCGGTACGGTCGCCGTGTCCGTGGCCAGCGTGTGCGTCCACGGCGACTCTCCGGCGGCCGTCGAGATGGCCCGCCGGATCCGGGGGGCGCTCGACGAAGCCGGGATACCGGTGGAGCCGTTCAGCTGAGGGGTGGGAGGCACGATGGACATCGATTGGAACGCGCGGATCCGGCCCGCGGGTGACCGCGCCGTGCTCATCACCCTCGACGACCCGCGCCCGGTACAGCGGTTGGCCTCCGCGCTGCGCGTGCACGCGATAGCCGGTGTCGAGGATGTGCTGCCCGCGGCGGAAACCGTGCTGGTCACCATGCATTCGGTGAGTTATGGCGTGCAGGTCCGCCGTGAACTCGTCGCGCTGCTCGACCGGCTGGATCACGAGCCACCGCAAGCGGATTCGCCAGATGTTTCCCGTGGAACAGTGCCGGATACCGAGGCGGTCGTGGAGATCCCGGTGCACTACGACGGCGCGGACCTGCCCGAGGTGGCCCGGCTGCTCGACCTGTCGATCCCGGAGGTGATCGCGGCGCATACCGGCACTGTCTGGCGGTGCGCGTTCGTCGGTTTCGCGCCCGGTTTCGGCTACCTCACCTCGCCCGACGGCAGGCTCACGGTGCCACGCCGCACCCATGCCCGCACGGCCATCCCGGCGGGCGCGGTGGCGCTGGCCGGCGGATATTCGGCGGTCTACCCGCGCGGCACGCCGGGCGGTTGGCAGTTGATCGGCACCACCGATCTGCGAATGTGGGCGGTGGACCGCGATCCACCCGCGCTGGTGCGGGCGGGTTCGGCGATCAGGTTCGTCGCTTCCGAGGAATAGCTGCTTCGGCGGAAAATCAAGGGCTGCTCAACGGTGCGCCGCCTCGACAGCGAATCGGGGAGAGATCGAATGCTGATCTTCATCGAACGGGTGGGGCCGCTCGCGACAGTGCAGGACCTGGGCAGACAGGGCTGGTTCGATTCCGGCGTCGGCCAGGCGGGTGCGGCCGACCGCGGGTCGCTGCGGCTGGCGAACCGGCTGGTCGGCAATCCGGAGAACTTCGCCGCCATCGAAGCACTGCTCGGCGGCCTCGCCCTGCGAGCCGACGGTCACCTCACCGTCGCGGTCACCGGCGCGCCCGCCCCCGCCACCGTCGACGGCACCCCGGTCGGGCATGCGAGTGTGCTCGAACTCGACGAGGGCCAGGTGCTGCGACTCGGCCTCGCGAACACTGGTCTGCGCAGCTACGTGGCGGTGCGTGGCGGAATCGATGTGGCCAAGGTGCTGGGTTCGCGTAGCCGCGACACCTTGTCCGGTATCGGTCCCGACCCGCTGGTGGTCGGCACGCAGTTGCCGGTCGGTCCCCCGCCGCGCACCCTGCCGACCGTGGAATTCGCGCCGGTTCCGTTGCCGCCGAAAGTGCTCACGGTCCGAGCGTGTCCGGGCCCGCGCGCGGACTGGTTCACCGATCCCGATCAGCTGTTCCGCGGTTCCTGGATCGTTTCCACCGACACCGACCGGGTCGGCGCCAGGCTGGATCGCGCCGACGGACCCCCGCTGGTGCGGTCGATCGGCCGCGAATTGCCCTCCGAGGGTGTGGCGCTGGGCTCGGTGCAGGTGCCACCGAGCGGTCAGCCCGTCGTCTTCCTGGCCGATCACCCGATCACCGGCGGTTATCCGGTGATCGCCGTCGTCCTCGATGCCGATGTCGACCGTGTCGCGCAGGCTCGCCCCGGCGACCGGCTGCTGTTCGTGGCGGCGTCCTGACTCAGCGCGGCGGATTCAATCGCGCGTGCATGAGGTACACGTTGTAGCTGTCCCACGCCGACATCGTGAAGTAGAGGTCCTGCGCGGTCGACCAGGGATGGATGAACCCGCCGTACGCCTTCGGATACATCTCGGTGGACACCAGCGGCACGGTCGAGGTCCAGGCGCCCTGTGGCTGGCCCGCGGTCCGCAACACGATCTGGCTCGCGGCCGAATCGAGATAGACCATCTGCCACTGCCGGCTTTCCTCGTCGAACCGCACCGACAGCTCGCTGGCCATCCCGTTCACGAGCGGTGTCGCCGAGTTCTGCGCCGCGGGCGCCCAATTGCCGTCCACCCAGTACTGATAGGCGGTCTTGTTGAGCACGTCGGCCTTGCGCACCCTGGCCAGGCCGATCATTCCGATCCGGCCGTTGGGCGTGCCGAACATGTAGACGTAATCCCCGTGCGGCACCATCGCCGCCACCTGGAACTGCCCGAGACCGAACATGTTCTCCCAGCGGGCATGCTGACCTTTGGTCCAGGTCGAGCCGCCGTCGTCGGAGTAGGCGAGTCCGCCGTAGTTCGTCATCCACATGCCGGGGATCTTCGACCAGTGGTTCACCGACATGTAGCTCATGAACTGCCGTTTGCCGAGCGCGAACCCCGAGGTCGGGATCGTGGTGGTCTCCCAGTTCTTGATCTTGCGGCTGCCGAGGAGCTCGGCGGCGTGACAGGGGCTGTCCTGCACCATCGAGTCGATGGTGATGCCGTCGTTCAGATCCTTGTCGGTGCTGTAGGCCAGCACATTCGATCGCCAGTCGGCGCCGTCGGAGCCCGCGCCGCCGTAGGCCCAGCCCTCGCCGAAGGTGTCGCCGAACACCATGGCCACCTTGCCCGGTTCGGTTTCCCAGAACAGCCCGAGGTCGGTGCCGTCGACCTGCCAGCGCATATCGGTCCGGTTGGTCGAGCCGTGTCCGGTGACCTGGTCCACGAGGCGGACGGACTCCACCTTCGCGGGCGCGACCGGCGCCGCGAGCGGGCCACGTTCGATCGGCCGGATCACCGGTTCCGGCGCTTCCTGGGCCGGTTCGCTCTCGCCGCCGGGCACCGGGATCGGAATCGGCTCGATCTCCGGGTTGATCCTGATCCGCGGCAACGCGATCGCCGATCCGGTCGAGGTGGACTCGTCCGAACTTTCGGGTTCGGGTTCCGGCGTGTCACGGACCTCCGGGCACGGATTGCGGCACGGATCCGTGGGCAGCGGAACCTGTGCGACGCGCGTGTTGTCGTGCGGCGGGTCGGGAATCGGTACCGGCGTCAGCTGCGGCACCCAGACGGGGATGTCGATGCTCGGCGGCAGGACCGGCGCCGGCGGTGCGGCCGGGTCGGGCAGCCGGTTGACCGGGTCGAATCCTGTTTCTCCGCAGAGATTCACCGGCGGGGGCACCCACGGCAGTGGGCCCGCCTGCGCGGGGACGGCGAGGATGGCGGACAGCACCACACCCACGGCGGCAGTTCCGTGCGATACCGGTCTTGCGCGCATCTGGCTCCCTCGAATCGGTGTCGGCGAGGAACACCTGTGATCTTGTGAGAACTTACCGGAACCGATCGCTGTTGCCGTGCGTCCAAACACATGTGAACGAAATCGAGTACGTCTTCGGAACCGGCGACGCGGTCGTGCACCACTGGTCGAGCCACGACGAACTGGCCGACACGAGCGTCGTCGATGCCCTCTGGATCGATTACGACACCGGGATCGACCACGACACGCTCCTCCCCGATATCCCGCTGGCCACCGCCGATCACCGCACGGTGCTGGCCCAGGAAACCGCGGGCACCCTCAGCAGGCCACCCTGGCTCGACGGGAATTGAGCGCGATGGCCGCGATGCCGAGGGCGTACACCCCGGCGCCGGCCAGCACCACCCCGATCGAACGTCCGTCGGCCGGGATCACCAGCGCGGTCACCGCGATCGCCAAGACGAAGCAGACGTTGAAAACCGTGTCCTGCAGGGCGAATACCTGCCCGCGCTGGTCGTCGTCGATGTCGATCTGCATGCTCGCGTCGCCGGTGAGCTTGATCGTCTGCCCGGCGAGGCCGAGCCCGAACGCGCCTGCCAGCAGCAGCCGGTGCGCGTTGTCGACCGCGGGACCGGTGGCCAGCGCGATGGGCGTCACGAGCGTGAGTTGCACGATCACCGCCGTCGAGAGCCCCACCAGTACCGTGCGCGGCCTGCCGAGGCGCGGAATCAGGATCGGCGCGCCGATCGCGGCCAGCAGCATGCCCGCCGCCGCGAAGCCGATCGCGACCCCGAAGCCGACCAGCCCGCCGCTCATCTCGGTGCCGTCGGTGGGCTGACGCAGCACCAGCACCATGATCAGCGTGTTCATCCCGAAGACGACGCGATGCGCGCCGATTCCGATCATCGCCGTGGTCACCTGGGCCGAATGCCACACGGCCCGCGCGCCGGTGCGCAGACCGGTCGCGATGGCGTGCACGGTGCTCTCGGTCCCCGCCGAGCCGCGGTCGGGACCGAGCACATGCGGGCGGAACCCCAAGGCCAGCACCGCGCCGACCAGCGAGCCGATCCCGCTCAACGCGACCGCGACCGCCGAGGCCGCGTCACCCGCGCCGATCAGCGCGATCACCGCCACCGACGCCGCGGCGCCGATCCCGGCACATACCGAGGCCACCGTCGCCAGCACCGAATTCATCGGCACCAGCCAGCGCTGTTCGAGCACGCGCGGCAGCGCCGCCGACACACCGGCCAGCACGAACCTGCTGATCCCCACCGTCGCCAGCGCCAGCACCAGCAGTGGCGTCTCCCCCACGCCCACGAACAGCCCGATCGCGGCCACGCCGATCAGTACCGCCCGCGCCACACTCGCCACCAGCAGCACATTGCGCCGATCCCATCGATCCAGCAGCGCGCCCGCATACGGTCCGAGCACCGAATAGGGCAGCAGCAGCACCGCGAAACCGGCGGCGATGGCCAGCGGATCGGTCTCGCGTTCCGGGTTGAACAGGATCGCGCCCGACAGCGCCGCCTGGAACATCCCGTCACCGAACTGCGCGGCCAGCCGCAACAGGGCCAGACGTGGCACCCGCGGGTTCCGGCGGACCACCTCGCGGGTGTCGCGAAGCAGATGTCTCATCGAGATCGGCTGCTCATCCGCCGTATTCGAGCCGTCAGGGGGATGAGTCGACACGTCATGACCATAGTGGTGCCAGAATTGAAGGGTGACGCCCACATCGACGACACCGCCGCGGATCGAACTACACCGCGGTGGCGACCGGATGAAGACGCGGATCCCGTGGCTCGACTCCAAGCATTCGTTCTCCTTCGGCGAGCACTACGACCCCGACAACACCCATCACGGGCTGCTGCTGGTGAACAACGAGGACGTGGTGCTGCCCGGCGAGGGCTTCGACACCCATCCGCATCGGGATATGGAAATCGTCACCTGGGTGCTCGGCGGCAGCCTCGTGCATCAGGATTCGCTCGGCCACAACGGCGTCATCTATCCGGGCCTGGCCCAGCGGATGAGCGCGGGCACCGGCATCCAGCACTCGGAGAAGAACGATTCGTGGCGCCTCGACGGCAAGACCCACGACGAGCCGGTGCACTTCGTGCAGATGTGGGTGGTTCCGGATGAGCCGGGCGTCGACCCCGGCTACCAGCAGCTCGAGATCGACGACGAACTCGCGCGCGGCGATCTGGTGACGGTCGCGTCGGGCCTGCCCCGCTATCGCGACCGCACGGCCATCGCGATCAATTCCTCACATGCCGCCATGCACGTCGCCAGGATGACGGCCGACAGTCCCGGCGTCACCCTCCCCGATGCTCCCTACCTGCATGTCTTTGTCGCACGCGGTGAGGTCGACGTCGAGGGCCTCGGCACCCTGTCCCAGGGCGACGCGATTCGGCTGACCCGCTCCGGTGGTCAGTTGATCCGTCCGCACGGCGACGCCGAGGTGCTCGTCTGGGAGATGCACGCGCGCCTCGGCGGCGGGTAGCTCAGGCTGAACCCGGCTGCCGGGTCAAGGTCGCCGACTTGGCATTTGTCCTGGTAGCGGCGACGATCTGCGCGAATTCGGGTCGGAAGTCGCCGTCTGGCGCCTGCATCCAGGTGCGATATCCGCTGCGCTCGTCGGCCGGCGAGGGCAGCACCACCTCGCTACCGGGCAGGGCGACCGAGGCGCAGACCCGGAACAGCTCGGCGAACAGCACGGTGTCGAGGTAGGAGTTGTCTACCGGGCCGGTGAGGAAGGTCCAGCGACCGGAGCGTGGGTGGGCGATGATCGGCCCGCAGCGCAGGCCCCGCGTGACGAGCAGCCCGCGGACCCGTTCGCCCAGCGTCGACGGCATCACCACCGCGCCGACCGAGCCGATCTCGAGCACGATCCGCCCCAGCGCCGCGTCGACGACGCCGTAGAGGCCATGGTGCTTGCGGTATTGGCGACAGCGCGCCAAAGCGTCCTGGGTGGCCGAGTATTCCTCGGCCGCCGTATACCCGCCCTTGTCCTCATCGGTGTGCAACGTGCTCATCACGACCTCGTCTCTGTCGACGGTGGTTCGATGTAGCTGTGAGTTCGCTCGATCGGGGCGAAACTCGGTGGGTGGTGGAGCATTACGACCGGGTGGCGCGGGAAACTTTTTCATAACGGCAGGACGTGAGAGAAAAAGACCGTTCCGGACAGCCTATAGCCGCACAACCATGCTGACAATAGTCAGTAGCTGGCGTGTCGATCGGCGTACGATATTCGCCCATGGCTCCCGTTTCGCCGACCGTCGCGCGCTGGGAACTCGTCCTGCGGCTGCGCGAACTCCGCGAGCAGCGCGGATTCGATTCGGCCGGGTTCGCCCGTCGCGTCGGGTTCACGCCCGCGAACTGGTCGCATGTCGAGAAGGGCAGGCGGGTGCTCACCCGCACCACCATCGAGCCGGTCCTCGATGTTCTCGATGTGACACCCGACGAACGCCGCGAACTGCTCGCCCTGCTCGAGGCGAGTAAACAGCGTGGCTGGTGGACGACGGCCTCCTCGGCGCTGATCGGTCCCGAGTTGCAGCGGCTGTACGGGATGGAGGCGGGCGCGCAGAGTATCCGCAGCTACGACAGCATGATCGTGCCCGGTCTGCTGCAGACCGAGGCGTACGCGCGGGCGCTGATCAGTGCCGATGTGATGATCCGCCCGGTTCAGGTTGACCAATTAGTCTCGATACGACTACGCCGCCAGCAGCGGCTGCGCGGGCCCGATCCGCTGGAACTCACCGCGGTGCTCGGCGAGGCGACCTTGCGTCAGCAGACCGGCGGTGGCGAGGTGCTGCGCGGGCAGTTGCGGCACCTGGTCGCGCTGGTGCGCGAACTCGACACCGTCGACGTGCGCGTCATCCCGTTCAGCGCGCCCGAGGGGGCCGTGCTCGGCGGTTCCAGCTTCCATCTGCTCGACTTCGCAAGCGATCAGCTACCTACCTTCGCCTGGGCTGAGAGCGCGGTGTTCGGCGGCCATGTCGACGATGCCGAACAGGTCCGCGATCTCGGCTTCGCCTACGTACGCGCCCGCGAGCAATCCCTTTCCCGCACCGAATCTCTCGCCCTGATCAGGGAGTATGCAAGCGTGTAAGATTCTGGTTATGTCCACCACCGCTCGCCGCCGCCCGGCCGAACACGGCTGGTTCACCTCGTCACGCTCGAATAACGGCAACCAGTGTGTCGAGGTTCGTTTCGACGGAGACGCTGTCCAGATACGAGACAGCAAATTTCGCCGCAACCCGATGAACGCCGGCTTGGTCGAGCCCATCATCACTGTCGACGCCCCCCTGTGGACAGCCTTCCTCCACTGCCTGCTCACCGCCCGCCCCCACCCGGACCTGGTAGCCCACACCTCCTCCGACGGCTCGACCACGCTCCGCCACGAAGCCGTCCTGCTGCACTTCACCCCCGAAGAGTGGAATGCCTTCACCGCCGGCGTCCGAGACGACGAGTTCGCCTGCGCGTAAGACCACATCGCCGGCCATCGGTATTTCGGCATACTGGGGGGCGTGACTTCTGATCTGAGCGCTCCCTCCGGTATTGATCTGTCCTTCCGCGATCAGGATGTGCGGGTGCAGGACGATCTGTTCGCGCATGTCAACGGGCAGTGGTTGGCCGGGTACGAGATCCCGGCCGACCGGGCCGTCGACGGTGCTTTTCGCACGCTCTACGACCAGGCCGAGCTAGATGTGCAGGCGATCATCACCGATAGCGCGGCCGGTGCCGCCGACGATGCCGATGCCCGCAAGATCGGGGATCTGTTCTCGAGCTTCATGGCCACCGATGTGGTCGCGGCGGCCGGGTTCACGCCTGTCGCCGAGGAGCTGCGCGCGATTGCCGAGGTCGGCGATCCGAGCGCGTTCGCCGCGCTGCTCGGGCGCTTGCAGCGCACGGGGGTCCGTGGCGCGCTCGCCTACTACGTGGACACCGACGACAAGAACTCCACCCGCTACCTCGTGCACGCGACCCAGTCGGGCATCGGGCTGCCCGACGAGTCCTACTACCGCGCCGACGAGTTCGCGGACATCCGCGACGCGTACCTCGCGCACATCACCAAGACGTTCACCATCGCCGCCGCGGACGCGTCGCTGGCGGGCCTGCTGCCCGCCGACCCGGCCGACGCCGCCCGTCGCGTGTTCGAGCTGGAACGCACACTCGCCGCGGGTCATTGGGATGTCGTGCGGCGCCGCGACGCCGAGAAGAGCTACAACCTCACCACTTTCGCCGACCTGGTCGCCGAGAACCCGGAATTCGACTGGGCCGCTTGGGTAGACGGTATCGCCACCGGACTCGACCGTGACGGCAAGGACCTGTTCGCCGAGCTCGTCGTGCGCCAGCCCGGCTACCTGCGCGCCTTCGCCACCGCCTGGGCCGAGGTGCCGCAAGCGGATTGGCAAGCGTGGGCGGCGTGGCAGGTGCTGCACGCGCGCTCGGGGTTCCTCACCGACGAGATCGTCGAGGAGTACTTCGACTTCTACGGACGCACCCTCACCGGCGCCGAGGAGAACCGCGAACGCTGGAAGCGCGGAGTGTCGCTGGTGCAGGAACTGCTCGGCGAAGCAGTCGGCAAATTGTATGTGGCCCGGCACTTCCCGCCGCAGGCCAAGGCCTGCATGGTGGAGCTGGTAGCCAATCTCCAGGAGGCCTACCGCCGCAATATCGCCGACCTCGAGTGGATGGGCCCCGACACCCGCGCGGCCGCACTGACCAAGCTGGAGAAGTTCACCCCCAAGATCGGCTACCCCGACACCTGGCGCGACTACTCCGCGGTCGAGATCGACGCGAGCGACCTCGTCGGCAACTACCGCCGTGGCCATGCCGCCGAGCACGACCGCGACCTGGGCAAACTGGGTGGCGAAGTCGATCGCGGCGAATGGTTCATGACCCCGCAGACCGTGAACGCCTACTACAACCCCGGCATGAACGAGATCGTGTTCCCCGCGGCGATCCTGCAGCCGCCGTTCTTCGACATGAACGCCGACGACGCCGCCAACTACGGCGGGATCGGCGCGGTGATCGGCCACGAGATCGGGCACGGCTTCGACGACCAGGGCGCGAAATACGACGGCGACGGCAACATGCAGGACTGGTGGACCGACGAGGATCGCGCCGAGTTCGGCAAGCGCACCAAGGCCCTGATCGACCAGTACAACGTGCTCTCCCCCGCCGACCTGGACGACGAGCACACCGTGAACGGCGAATTCACCATCGGTGAGAACATCGGCGACCTCGGCGGACTGTCCATCGCTCTTGCCGCCTACAAGATTTCGCTCGAAGGCCATCAGCCTCCGGTGATCGACGGCCTCACCGGTCTGCAGCGCGTCTTCTACGGCTGGGCGCAGGTCTGGCGCACCAAGGCCCGCACCGAGGAGGCCATCCGCCGCCTCGCCGTCGACCCGCACTCCCCGCCGGAGTTCCGCTGCAACGCGGTGATCCGCAATATCGACAGCTTCTATGACGCTTTCGGTGTGACTCCGGACGACAAGCTCTACTTGAAGCCGGAGGAACGTGTGACCATCTGGTGACGCGGTCTCGACCCTGCCGGTCGCCGGTAGGGTCGACACCACTCCATCGCAGAGGGGCAATCTCATGCGTCACCAGCAGGTAGCCGACAACGTCTTCACCATCGCGGGTACGGACGTGAACATGGTCCTACTCCGCGAGGGCCGTGACCTCACGCTGATCGACGCGGGGTGGTACGGCGACGCCGGCCTGATCGAGGCCAGTGTCGAGGCCCTCGGTCATCGCGTCGAAGACATCGCCGCGGTTCTGCTGACCCATGCGCACCTGGATCACGTCGGCGCCCTCAACCACCTCCAAGCGAAGTACGGCATCCCCGCCTACACCAGCCGGCTCGAGGTGGCCCATGCCAAAGGTGAGGTCCATGAGTCCGCCACTCCGCTCGACGTCATCAAACGGCTCACCGACGTCTCCACCTGCGGCTGGGCGCTGCGGATCACTCGCGCGGGTGGCCTCCGCAAGAACCCGGTCCCCCATATCCAGCCCTTCCGCACCGCGGGCGAGCTGGATCTTCCCGGCCGCCCCACGCCGATCGCCACCCCGGGACACACCTCGGGTCATTCGGCCTTCCATCTCGCAGCGGCCGGTGCGGTAGTTACCGGCGACACCCTGGTTACCGCGCATCCCACCTCGAAATTCACAGGCCCCCAATTACTTCCCGACTTCTTCAACCACTCGACCCCGGAAACCCTCACCGCACTCGAGGCCCTCGAGCCGCTCGCCGCCGATCTGGTTCTCCCCGGCCACGGTGCCCCCTTCACCGAGGGCATCCGGCAAGCTGTCGACCGGGCGCGAACCCACGCGAGAACCGAACGGCGCGAATAACGAGTAGTCAGCTGATTGCTGTCGTCACTCTGGGCAAACGCGAGTAGTGACCATGTAAGTAGAGTTTGTGATAGCGAAAGTACAGTAAGAGCAGATGGATTGGCCGGCCCACCGCACGGAACAACATTCCTGGCAGGCGCGTGACGGACGAAGTCCGCGAGTCGGCCCCGTCCCCGAGCAGGCAGCGGTGTCGATCCCACCGCGCATCGCCGAACTCGACTTCGCCACCAGGCGAACAACATCGGCGAGCGAGGCCGCGGTGATCGCGGTGACACATCTCGAAGCCGGCCAGGGCCAGTATTCGGCACCGCTGCGCGAATTCCTGCTGCGCAGCGAGGCTGTCGCGTCGTCGCGGATCGAGCACATCGATGCGGGGTGGCGAGCATTCAGCAAATCCTTCGGCGGCGCGACGACCGGACCTGAGGCGGCGTCACAGGTCAGCGCGGTCCGGGCCCTCACCGGACTGGTCGACAGTGCGGCGACCGGCCGGATCACGGAGGCGAATCTGCTCAGCGCCCATCGCGTGCTGATCGCTCCGGAATGGGAGAAGGCGGGACGCTTCCGGACCGTCCAAACCTGGATCGGCGGAAGCGATTACACGCCGCTGCACGCCCTGTACGTACCGCCGCCACCGGAACTCGTGCCCGAATTGGTCGCCGACCTGCTGGCCTTCGTCGCGCGTGGTGATCTGCCGATCCTGGTCCAAGCCGCGATCGCGCACGCGCAGTTCGTGTCGATCCACCCGTTCGTCAGCGGCAACGGCCGGATCGGACGCGCCCTGGTGAGCGCCATTCTGCGCAGACGCGGGCTGACCGACAGAGTCACCGTTCCCCTGGCATCGGTCATGCTCGCCGACACCTCGCGCTATTTCGCCCAACTGGCCGCCTACCGCGCCGGCGCCGCCGACGAATTCGTCATCTATCTGGCGCTCGCCGCGGTGTACGCCAGCGAGGCGGCGATCGACTCGGCCCGCACGCTCGCCGCGCTCCCCCAGCGATGGCGAGACCGCGCCCGCCCTCGCGGCGGTTCCGCGGACGAAGCGCTCCTGGCGAACCTGGTCGGGCACCCGATTCTCACTGTCGCCGGCGCGAACGCCATCACGGCGACCACCGATTCGGCTACCTACCGTGCCCTCGAACGACTCGTCGACGCGGGGATCCTCGACGTCGTCTCCGACTCCAAACGAAACCGAATATGGGCCGCCACCGACATCCTCGCCGAACTCGACGCCCTCAACGCCGCGATCGGCCGACGCACCGCGGCGGGCCTGTCCTAGCGCAGGCCGCTCGGCCGCGTCGCGGTACCGCCTGACCGAATGCCCTGATCAGCGCAGACGCAGTTCGGTGCCGGCGTCGAAGAAGAAGACTTCCTCCGGCTTCGGCCGCAGGTGCAAGGTCTCGCCGAGCGTGGTCTGGAACCGGCGATCGACTCGGACCACGATCTTGCCCGAGCGGGTGGACCAGTCGGTGCCCGCGCCGTGGGTGTAGACGAAGGATTCGGCGCCGAGTTCCTCGAGTAGTTCGGCGACGACGGTGATCCCGGCGGGATCGGTGGTGACTTCCCAGGATTCGGGGCGGATGCCCAGAACGACGCGCGTACCGGAAACAGTGCGGGGCACCGGGATTCGCAGTCCGTCGAGCACCGCCTCGCCGTCGACGACGGGCGCTTCGAGCAGGTTCATGCCGGGCGAGCCGATGAACCCGGCGACGAAGGTGTTCAGCGGATTGTCGTACAGCTCACGCGGAGACGCGATCTGCTGCAACCTTCCGTCGCGCAGCACCGCGACACGGTGCCCCATCGTCATCGCCTCCACCTGGTCGTGGGTGACGTAGACAGTGGTCGTGCCGAGTCGCTGCTGCAACGCGGCGATCTGGGATCGGGTGCTCACCCGCAACTTCGCGTCCAGGTTGGACAGCGGCTCGTCCATGCAGAACACCTGGGGGCGGCGCACGATGGCCCGGCCCATGGCCACGCGCTGACGCTGGCCGCCGGAGAGCTTGGCCGGTTTGCGGTCGAGCAGCGGCTCGAGTTCGAGCATCGCCGCGGCTTCCTTCACCCGAACCAAGGTGTCGGACTTCGACATTCCCGCGTTGCGCAGCGCGAAGCCCATGTTCTCCGCGACGGTCATGTTCGGGTAGAGCGCGTAGCTCTGGAACACCATCGCCACGTCGCGGGCGCGCGGCGGCAGGTCGGTGACATCGCGCTCACCGATCCGAATCGTGCCCGCCTCGACGGATTCGAGTCCGGCCAGCATTCGCAGACTGGTCGACTTGCCGCAGCCGGATGGGCCGACCAGCACGAGGAATTCACCATCGGCGATGTCGATGTCGAGTGCGTCGACGGCGGGGGCGTCGGCGCCGGGATAGCGATGGGTCACACCGTCGAACTGCACTGTCGCCATGGCGAATTCTCCTAGCGGGGAAAGCGAAACGGGCCGGTGGTCACAACGAACCACCGGCCCGTGGGGGAACTACTTGGGCAGCTTGGGCGTGATCTGCCGGTCGATGATCGCCTGCACGTCGGCGGCCACCTTCGCGAGAACCGTGGCCGGATCGGCATTCTGGAGACCGATCTGCTCGTAGCCGGTACCGATGATCTGATCGGCGCCGGGCACGAACACGCGCGCGTAGTCCTGCGACTTCGCTACCGAGAGCTGGTCGATGGCGACCTTGGAGTTGGGGTTCTTCGCCAGGAAGTCGATCTCGCTGGGGTCGGTCACGGCCGACTTGCGCACCGGCATATAGCCCGTGTTCTGCGTGAAGTACGCCGTGTTGGCCGCATTGGTGATGAACTCGATGAACTTGAGCGCGTTGACCTTTCGCGTATCCGAGATCCGCGACGGAATCGCCAGACCGGCGCCGCCGGTGGTGACGCCGGGACCGTTCGGGTGCGGCAGGAACGCGGTGCCGACCTCGAACTTGCCGTCGGCGTTCTTCTTGATGCCCTTGAGGTCGCCGGTGGAGGCGATGGTCGAGGCCGCGACGCCGGTGCCGAAGTCGACCGCGATCTGCGGGCGGATCGCGGCGTACTTCTTGACGTTGATCGAGTCGCGCAGGTACGTGGCCGCGGCGATCGAACCCGGATCGGTGAACTTCAGCTTCCACTGATCGGAGTAGGCGCCGCCGAAGGTCCAGTTCGGGCCCTGGAAGGTCCAGCCCAGGTAGTTCTTCGCGTCACCCCAGGCGTGCGCGAACTTGTCGGCGCCGACGAGCGACTGCAGCTTCGGGCCCCACTCGTCGAATTCCTGCCAGGAGTTCGGGCCGCGGTCGGGCAGTCCGGCCTTCGCCCAGACGTCCTTGTTGTAGTAGAACAGCGGCGTCGAGCGGGCGTAGGGCAGCGCGTAGTGCTTGCCGTCGAACAGGTAGTCGGCGGCGAGGGAGTCGACGTAGTCGCTCAGCTGCACACCCTCGGCGCCGAAGTGTCCGTCGAGCGGTTCGATGGCCTTGCTCAGCGCGTAGTTGAACCACCAGACATCCGACAGCACCACAACATCGGGCAGGTCACCACCGGTGAGCGCGGCGTTGAACTTCTGCGCCACCTCCTCGTAGTTCTTGCCCGCGTCGACCAGGTTCACCTTCAGGTCGGGGTTCTTCGCCTGGAACCGGTTGATCAGCTCCAGCTCCAACTCCTTGGAGGTGCCGGGGTGGTTGGACCAGAAGGTGATGGTGTTGGCGTCACCGGAATCACCGGATCCGCCGCCGGTGCCCGCGCACGCGGACAGCGCCGCGGCAGCGGCGACGCCGCCGGTCAGGCCGAGGAAGCCACGGCGGCTCAACGCCGGGAATCGTGAGTTGGACACTGGCGAACTCCTGTTCGAGATCTATCCCTTGACCGCACCGGAGGTGAGGCCCTTGATCATGTGACGTTGCAGGGCAAGGAAGACGATGAGGATCGGCAACATGGTGAGCACGGTGCCCGCCATCACCGGCCCCCAGTTGGTGACGCTGGGGTTCTCGGTGTTCTGCAGCAGGGTCAGCCCCACCGGCAGCGTCGCGACATCGGCGGAATCGGCCATCAGGAACGGCCAGAGGTACTCGTTCCATTCGTTGACCAGCGTCACCACCGCGAACGCCACCATCGTCGGTCCCGACATGGGCAGCACCACGCGAGTGAGCAGCCGCCACCAGTTCGCCCCGTCCATCCGCGCCGCCTCGATCACCTCGGCGGGCAGCGACAGGAAGTGGTTGCGCATCAGGAAGGTGCCGAAGGCGACCCCGCAGAGCGGAATGATGATGCCCTGGAAGGTATTTCGCCAGCCGAGCTGCGCGATGAACGCGTAGTTGGAGATGACGGTGATCTGGTTGGGCACCATCAGCGCCGCGATGATCACCAGGAACACGATGTTCTTGCCGGGGAAGCGCAGGAACACCAGGCCGTACGCGCTGAACACCCCGAGCGCGAACTTCACCACCGACACCACGCCGGTGACGATCAGCGAGTTGCGCAGGAAAGTCCAGAACGGCACCGTGGTGGTGGCGTGGCTGTAGTTCTCCGGGTGCCAGCTGTGCGGCCAGTAGACCGCGGGCTGGGTGTAGATGTCGGAGCGGTCCTTGAGCGAGGTGATCAGGATCCAGAACAGCGGGACTCCGACGATGATCAGCACACACACCATCGCCGCGTAGCCGAGTCCGGTGACGGCACGTTCGCGCCGCCTGTACGAGAGTGTCTGCGGGCCTACATGTTTCATCGTTCGCCTCGGTCCATCACGCGCACCTGGATCAACGTGACCACCAGCAGCACCACGAACATGATCGTGGCCACGGTGGCGCCGTAGCCGGCCCGGAAATTGCGGAACGACTCCTCGTACACCTGGAACACCATCGTCGTCGTGCCGTTGCCGAGCGGTCCGCCGCGCGTCATCACATTGATGATGTCGAAGACTTGCAGCGAGTTCAGCAACACGGTGATCGACAGAAAGAAGGTTGTCGGACGCAGTTGTGGCAGAAGAACTTTCGTGAATCGAGTCCAGCTGCTCGCGCCATCCATTTCGGCTGCTTCGAGCAATTCGGCGCGCACGCCTTGCAGCGCGGCCAGATAGATCACGAAGGCATAGCCGAGGTTCTTCCAGATGTAGGTGAGCGTCACCATGAACAGGGCCCAATTCGGATCCTGATAGAAATCCGGCACATTGTCGACGCCGAGCCGGTGCAGGACGTCTTGTACCAGACCGAAACTCGGATCGAAGATGAATTGAAAAGCCACGCCGATCGCCGCGCCCGAAATCACGAACGGGGCGAAAATTGCCGAGCGGACTACATTGCGCCCGAACAGTTTTCGATCGAGCAGCATGGCGAGCGCGAGACCGAGCGCCATACTCACCACCACCGCCGCCACGGTGAAGATCAGCGTATTGCTGACGACCTTCCATGAGTCGTCGCGCTGCCACCACTCGATGTAGTTGTCGAACCCGACCGAATTCGCCACCGGGTCAGCGATATTCCAGTCGGTGAACGATAGCCGGATGTTATCGGCAAGCGGTCGGTAAACGAACAGGGTGAGCAGCGCCAGGTTCGGCACCACGAGTACCGCGAACAGCGCGTAGTCCTGCCACGGACGGCTTCTCCCGGGGAGTACCCGCTCTGGACTCTTTCGCACCGCGGCAGCTTTACGGTGCACGGCGAACCATTGGTTAACCCTGCCCGCCGATTTCCTGAACATCGGGCACACAGTGCCGATTACAGCAAAAACCCGAACAACACGACCTCGATTGATCGTATTGTTCGGGTTTTGTTCAGCGCAGTGCGCTCAGTACATCAGTTCCAGTCGCCGAGACCGTCGCCCGCACTGAGGGTTCCGCCCTGGGTGCCGGTGATGACCACGGCGTCACCGCGGTGCGAGTTCTCCAGGAACCACTTCGCGTCCTCGGTGCTCACGTTGAGGCAGCCGTGGCTGGCGTTGGAATAGCCCTGCTGCGCAACCGACCACGGTGCGGCGTGCACGAAGATGCCGCTGTTGGAGATGCGGGTCGCGTATTCGACCTCGAGCTTGTAGCCCTCGGGATCGGTGACCGGCACGCCGTAGGTGGACGAGTCCATGGTCATCTTCTCGAGCCGCTCACCCACGATGTAGGTGCCGTTGGGGGTCTCGTGGCCGGTCTTGCCGAGCGAGGTCGGCATCTCGCGCACGACTTCACCGTTGATCGTCACGACGATCATCTTGGTGGCGTCGTCGACGGTGGCGACGAACGCGTCACCGATGTGGAACGCGCTGGAGGTGCCACCCGCGACCACGGTCACGTTGGTGTTGGCCGGCCAGAACTCGGTGGGCTTCCAGCGGACCTGCTTGCTCGAGGTCCAGTAGAAGTAGCCGGGCGCGTTGGTGCTCGAGGTGACCTTGATGGCCCGCTCGGCGGCCGCGCGGTCCTCGACCGGCTCCTGGAAGGTGATGATGATCGGCTGCGCGACGCCGACGGTCTCGCCGTCGGCGATGTTGATGTTCGGCGGCGCGAAGGGCGCCTGCTGCGCGGGCTCGTTCACCGCGGGCTGGCTCGAACCGGCGCCGAAGCCCGGCAGAGTCGGCTGAGCCTGCGCGGGCACGGCGATCAACGCGCCGGTCGCTGCGATCGCCGCCGACAGCAGCAGACCCCGGCGGAGCCAGTGCGATTGCCGCATATTTGCCTCGTAGTGCATAGGTTTCTCGTCCATTCCATCTCTCGTTCCGCATGCGGCGGCGCGAGATCTACTCAGTGACGCTCGTTCTCATGTGCCGTAGAGGCCGCAACGGGTCTCTACGGGGTAACGACTTCCCCGACCCTGACCCTCCATTACTACCCGCACCAGGTGACACGGTGCCAGCCGCGCCGAGCGGTGATAACAGGCGCGCAACTATGTGCCGTGGGTCACATAACATGCTGTTATTCATCGGCTTCCGTCAAACGCCGCGCTCACAGCGGCGAGTCGGCGGCGGTGCGTGCGAACAGCGGGGAAACACACCGGTGTGACTCTCAAACGTCACGTGAGGCAGATCACCCGGTGCGTGTGAAGTGGATCGCCCGATCCGGTGCGGTCGCGAGATTGCGGGGCACGGTGCGCGGTCGTCCACCGAGCGCCAGCGCGGGATCCAGGGTCAACCGGACCTCGGTCAGCAGCGTTGCCAGCACGATCCGCAGCTCGTAGTCGGCCAGTGTCGCGCCGATACAGCGCCGGTGACCACCGCCGAACGGCGCGAACTCGAACGGCGTGACGGTGCGGTCGAGGAACCGGTCGGGGTGGAACAGGTGCGGTGCGGGCCAGGTGGACGGTTGGCTGTGCAGGACGCCGACGGCGAGGCCGATGGTGGCGCCCGCCGCCACGTCGACCCCGAGCCAGCGCAGCGGCTCCTTCACCGTGCGCAGCACGATCGGCACCGGTGGATGCAGGCGCAGGGCTTCCTGGCAGACGGCGTCGAGCAGCGGTAGCCGGGCCTGCTCGGCCGGGTCGCCGCCCGCGGCGGGTAGCTCGGTGAGCAGTCGGGCGAGCAGGCCGGGTTCACGGTGCAGGTGGTAGAGCGCCCAGGTGAGAGTGGTCGCGGTGGTTTCGTGGCCCGCGACGAGCAGGGTGCGTAGCTGCTCGCACAGTTCGGCGTCGGTGAGGGTGGTGCCGTCGTCGTAGCGGGTGGCGAGGAGAAGATCGAGCAGGTCACCGTCGGCGGGGCCGGTGCGGCGCCGGCGGGTGATGTCGGCCAGGATCAGCTCGTCGAGCCGCTCCCGAGCCGCGGTGAACCGCTCCCACGGACCGAAACCGCCGATGTCACGGCGCAATACGGGTGCCACCAGAAGCGGGGTGGTGAAGGCGGTGAGGAAATCGGTGACCACGCCGCCGTATTCGGCCGCGCGATCGGAATCGGCGCCGAACACCGCGGCGAGGATGACACGCAAGGTGATGGCGCGCGCGGCCGCGAGCGCATCGATTCGCGTGCCGAGTTGCCAGGGACCTCGCGCGCCATGATGGATCTCGTTCAGTGTCGCCTCGCGAATCACCTTGCCCAGCAGTCGCACCCGCGCGCCGTGCAGTGCGGGCGCCAGCAGCGCGCGATCGGTGCGATGGCGCGTCCCCGAACTCAGAATCAGCGACGCTGCCCCGACCATCGGCTCGATCGGATTGGGCCGCGGCGGCTCCAGCAGCGCCACCGGCGCCCGGAACAACGCGCGTGCGCCCTCGGCAGTTCCGGTGAACAGCACCGGCGGAAACCCGGGGAACCCGACTGCGAACGGATCACTGCGCGCGGCGCGTCGTCGCAGGTAGCCCTCGAAATCCCGCCCCGCGGCCACGCCGTGCAGCAGGGACAACTGCGGCGCGGTGGGCGCGGGGCTCGGCGAACTCATACCTGGTACTACGTGGCATCTCTTCGAGAGGTTCGATCGCCCCGCACCGTCCCCTGCGCCATCGCCGCCAGCTTGGCCAATCGCGCGTCACCGAGCGCCGTCACGGCCCCGCCCAGCCGATTGGTGACGAACGCGATCGACATCCCCAGATCGGGATCGGCATAGGCACCGGAACCGCCGACACCGTAGTGGCCGAAGGCATGTCGTGGTTGCTGCTTGGTCATCAGTACCGGCCGGTGGTAGCCGAGGGTGAACCGCAGTGGCAGTCCGAGGACATAGTCGCGGCTGCTGGTCTGCTGGGTGCGGTTGATCGTCTCGATCGTCTCCGGGCGCAGGAACCGCACGTCGCCCACCTGCCCACCGTTGGCGAGGGCCCCGTACATCCTGGCCAGCGCCCGCGCCGAGAACACCCCGTTCCAGCCGGGCATCACCGCGTCGTGCACCCGTGGATCGCGGACCAGTTCGTCGAAGCTCTCCGGCATACCCGCCTCGGCCAGACCACGCGCGGGTCGCACCCACGACAGCACCGACGACGCGGTGTTCCAGCGGATCCCCGGTGGCGCCAGATGCGGAAAGATCTTCGCGATCCGATGCCGTTCGCCCGGCGGCACCTGAAACCAGAACTCGTCGATTCCCAAGGGCTGGGCCACTTCTCGGCGCAATACCGCCGTGAACGGATCGCCGGTGACCCGCTGCACGATCTCGGCGACCAACCAGCCGAAGGTGATCGCGTGATAGCCCGAGGTGCGGATGCGGCGCGGGTCGGCGGGGCTCTCGGCGAGGGCGGCCACCACCGCGTCGTAGTCGAGAATGCCCTCGCGACCCGGCACCAGCCCGCGTACGCGGTGCAGGCCCGCGCGATGGGACAGCACATCGCGCACGGTGATGTCGTCCTTGCCGTGCGACCCGAACTCCGGCCAGTAGGTGGCCACCGGCTCCTCGTAATCGATGAGCCCGCGCTCGGCCAGCCGATGCAGCACGGTGGCGGCGACACCCTTGCCGGTGGAGAAGGTGAGCGCGATGTTCTCGCCGGTCCAGCGCTGATCCTTGGCCGCCCAGCCCGCCCAGATATCGACGACCGGGCGTCCGTCCAGGTAGATGGCCAGCGCCCCGCCGCCACGACTGGGCTGGGTGAACATCCCGAAGAAATGATCCGCGAGCCGGATGAAGCGCGGATCGACCACCATTTGCCGTGGCGCCGCGAAGTCGTCGACCGGTGCTGACACGATGGATACCTCCTGATACACGCGATCGGGGGCCCCGCGCCGCACACGGCGACCGGAATCCCAAGGGTATCGCAGGGACAGACCCGCCGGTTGGAGTCGACGGGGGTGGCTCCGGTGGTGTATTCACAATGGGTGTTTGCAGATTTGCCAATCGGCCGGCTCGTCGGCGCGATCGCCATCACCGTGACCGCGTTCGTCTCGACCGGTTGCGGAGGCACCATCGACGGCCACGCTCAGCCGGCGATCGATGTCGTCCCCGCGACCAGCACCGCGACGCCGACCACCAAGCCGGGCAAGTCGACCACCGGCAAACCCACCGCCAGCAAGCCCGCGCCGACATCGAGCAAGGGCGGCAAGACCGACTTCCAGGCCAACGTCGGCGACTGCGTCGCGCTCGGCGGCACGGTCAACGACGCGACCATCGAGAAGGCCGCGTGCGGTAGCCGTTCGTCGAACTACAAGGTCATCGGCAAGGCCAAGACCAGCAACGGCTGCGTCGGCGACCGCGACAACTTCTACGCCGAGACGCTCAACGGCATCGAGACCGGCGCGCTGTGCCTCGACATCGACTGGGTCGTCGGCGGCTGCATCGACGTGGGCGGCGACGAACCCAAGCGCATCGAGTGCGGCGAGGGCGGGACCGAACCGGTCAAGGTCATCACGATCAACAAGAACTCCGACAGCGTCGACGACTGCCCCGATGCCGCCGATTCCGGCTTCAAGTACGCCGAGCGCCACGTCGTCGTCTGCGTGGAGAGCCTGTAGTCCCGACGGAAGACGTGGGTGGCGGCTAGTTTGGAGTAGTGCCACAGACGGTTCGGCTGAACTCGGCCACGGGCCGGTGGATTCTGCTCGCCACCATCCTCGGCTCGTCGATGGCGTCGCTGGACGCCACCGTCGTCTCCGTCGCGCTGCCGCGGATCGGCGAATCGCTGCACACCGATGTCGCCGGGTTGCAGTGGACCGTGAACGGTTACACGCTCACCCTGGCCTCCTTCATCCTGCTCGGCGGTTCGCTCGGCGACCGGCTCGGCCGCCGGCGCGTCTTCGTCTGGGGCATCGTCGGATTCGCGATCACCTCGCTGCTGTGCGCGGCCGCGGTGAACATCGAGATGCTCGTGGCCGCGCGCTTGCTCCAGGGCGTGGCGGGCGCGTTGCTCACGCCGGGGAGCCTCGCGCTGATCTCGGCGTCGATCGACAAAGGCGATCAGGGCAGTGCGATCGGACTGTGGTCCGGTCTCGGCGGGGTGGCCGGTGCGTTCGGGCCACTGCTCGGTGGCGGCTTGATCGATCTGGTCGGCTGGCGGGCGATCTTCCTGCTCAATGTGCCGCTCGCGCTGGTGGTCGCCGTCGTCACGCTCAAATATGTCCCGGAGAGCCGTGATCCGGAGGCGCCCGCGCGGATCGACATACCGGGCGCGGTGATCGTCGCGCTCGCGCTCGGTGCGCTCACGCTGGGACTGATCGATTCCCGGGTGGTGCTGGTGGCGGTCGGGCTGGCCGCGCTGGCGTGTTTCGTACTGGTGGAACTGCGCAGCCCGAATCCGCTGGTACCGCCGTCGCTGTTCCGGTCGCGGGTGTTCACGGTGGCGAACCTGGTGACGTTGTTCGTGTACGCCGCGCTCGGCGGCGTCTTCTTCCTGCTGGTGCTGCAATTGCAGCTGGTGGCCGGGTACTCGCCGATGGCGTCGGGCGCCGCCGGACTGCCCGTCACCCTGCTGATGCTGGTGCTCTCGGCGCCCGCGGGCCGATGGGCGCAACAGCACGGGCCGCGGATTCCGATGACGTTCGGTCCGCTGCTGGCCGCGGGCGGGGTGTTCGCGTTGCAGCGGATCGGACCGGGCGCGGACTATCTCACCGATGTGCTGCCCGGCGTGTTCGTCTTCGGGCTCGGACTGTCGGTGCTGGTAGCGCCATTGACCGGCGCGGTGCTCGCCGCGGTGCGCGAGGGCGAGGCCGGCATCGCCTCCGGGGTGAACAACGCCGTGGCGCGAACGGCACAGCTACTCGCCGTGGCGGCGTTGCCAGGGCTGGCCGGGTTGTCCGGCGCGTTCGGCGACCCGGTCGCCTTCGCCGCCGGCTTCGACACCGCGATGCGCTGGTGCGCGGTGCTGCTGCTGCTCGGCGGGGGTGTCGCGGCGGTCCTGCTCCGCGTGCCGCGTCAGCCTCCGCAGCCCGAACGCGTCGACTGCCTGCCGCACTGCGCCGGCGCCGACGGACCCGCGCTCGCACCGAAATCGCTTGCCACATAGCAAGAGCGGGCCGCGTGGACAACCACGCGACCCGCTCGACATCCGGGGAGTACGGGCGAGGGACTAGATCGGGTGATACCCCGAACCCACGCCGCCGCGGGCGTTGATGTCGGCCATGATCGAGTTCATGTTCGTCCCGACCTCCGGCCCGAAGCAGGCCAGCGCCAGATAGGCGTTGACCATGCCCACCAGTGTCGAGCCGACGACGACCGGCGCGCCGGAATCGCCCTCGACCACGCACATCTGCGACCAGGTCTCGGTATTGGTCGCGAACACGTCGCCCCAGGTGATGCCGCAGGTATTGCCGGTGGTCCGGCCTTCCTTACAGACGATCGTCGGGAACTGCGCCGGTCCGCCGACGCCGGTGATGGTGACGTTGCCGATCCGGTTGACCGGGATGATCCGGCCCGGCGTGAACTCGATGACCGCGTAGTCGAGTTCGGAGTTGCTGTACACGAAACGGCCGATCTCGCCGTAGCCTCGATCCACCTCGGCGCTGACCGGCGCGCCCGCGTCGCCGCAGTGGCCCGCGGTCAGTCCGACCAGCCTGCCCGCGCCGTCGTGTCCCACCGTGGTGACGGTGCACTCGAACGCGTTGTCGATCACGATGCCGGAGCCGCCGCCGATCACCGGGGGGCCTGCTTGCGCGTTGGCCGCACCGGTGCTCAGCAGAGCTGCACCGAGGGCGAGGGCGAAGGCGGTGTTGGCCACCTTGGCGAGTTTGCTGAACATGTCCCTCCAGATGTCGGAAGTTCGCACAGTATCAATACGGTCTGTCTATCGTGCCTGTATTCGGTCCCGGGCGCGCCTCCGGACCGGTGCGTTTGCCGCCGTGTCGTGCTGGTCTTCCCGAGTTGGTTGTCATAGCGATTCCCTATTGCAATCGCGGCGCGGCGCGTCGTTCGTGTTTCTCGCGTGATGTGTTCGGATAATTCGACGAGGACTTCGTTATGAATGACAAAATTCCGCAATATTCCTTTACCGCGACCGCTGGTACTGGGAAACCATGCTGGAAAAGGACTTCGCGGGTAATCCCTGGAATCCCGGAATTACGGGCGGTAGGGTCCGGCATGGCCGGTCTCATAGCCGTTTCGGACAGTGACCTCTATCTATGACAGCGCTCACATGTCGGTGATGTGTTCTGCGCTACTCCGTAGTAAGGTGCGTCAAGCAAACAAGTCGCCGGGGCGTTGAGGGCCCGGCGTCGAGAGGGGTTATGCAGTGCAGTCGACCGAGAGTCCGCCCACACGTTCACGAGTCAGCGAGGCTGTCGACTGGACGAAGGGCCTTTGGGACGACCATCCGAAGAAGTCGCTGGAAACCTTCGGTCGACAGATCACGATGGGTATCGAAGCGATCACGGAGTTGATCGTCGCGATCTTCCGTCGGCGTTTTCCTTTCGACGAGTTCGTCCGGCAGTCCGCGTTCATGGCCAGTGTCGCCGCGGCGCCGACGCTGCTGGTCGCCATCCCGATCGCGGTGATCGTCTCGATCCAGGTCGGCGCGGTCGCGGGCCAGGTCGGTGCCACCTCGTTCATCGGTGCGGCCAACGGGCTCGGCATCATCCAGCAGGGCGCCCCGCTGGTCACCGCGCTGATGATCGCCGGTGCCGTCGGTTCGGCCATCTGCGCCGACCTCGGTTCCCGCACCATCCGTGAAGAGATCGACGCGATGAAGGTCATGGGTGTCGACCCGCTGCGCCGCCTGGTGGCTCCCCGCCTGGGCGCCGCGATGCTGGTCAGCTTCCTGCTCTGCGGCTTCGTCGTCTTCGTCGGCTTCCTCACCGGCTATATGTTCAACATCTTCGCCCAGGGCGGTACGCCCGGCTCCTACATGAGCACCTTCGCCTCGTTCGCGGTCACCCGCGACCTCGCGGTGGCGCTGTTGAAGTCGGTCCTGTTCGGTCTGATCGCCTCGATCATCGCCTGCGACTGCGGCCTGAACGCTCGCGGTGGTCCCGGTGGTGTCGCCAACGCGGTGAACTCCGCGGTGGTCAGCTCCACCGTCATGCTGCTCGGTGTCAACGTGGCGATCACCCAGATCTACGCCGCCGTCTTCCCCCCACAGGTGGTCTGAGCCATGTCATCCACATACGTACCTCCGCTACTGCGACCGATCCGGTCGCTGCAGAAGGCCAGCAAGGCGCCCGGCGACCTGCTCGCCCGCCTCGGCCATCAGGTCTTCTTCTTCCTGCGTTCGGTCGGGTCCATCCCGCTGGCCTTCAAGCAGTACCCGAAGGAGGTCTGGCGTCTGCTCTCCGACGTCACCTGGGGTAACGGCAACATCGTCGTCGGTGGCGGCACCATCGGCGTCATCTTGATCATCAGTGCCTTCGGCGGCATGACGGTGGCCATTCAGGGCCACACCTCGCTGAACCTGCTCGGATTGAGCCCCATCACGGGCGCGATCTCCGCCTTCGCCACCACCCGCGAGCTCGGCCCGCTGCTGGCGGCCCTGGCCTTCGCGGCCCAGGCGGGCTGTCGATTCACCGCACAGCTGGGCGCCATGCGCATCTCCGAGGAGATCGACGCGCTCGAGTCGGTGGCGATTCGCCCGCTGCCCTACCTGGTCAGCACCCGGATGATGGCCGCGGTGATGGCGATCGTGCCGCTGTACGCCCTCGGTTTGACCATGGCCTACCTGGCCTGCTCGGTCACCGTGCAATTGATCGGCGGTACGGCGTCGGGCACCTACTCGCACTACTTCTTCCAATTCCTGGTGCCGACGGACGTGCTCTACTCCCTGCTCAAGGCGATCATCTTCGTCATGATCACGACGTTCATCCAGTGCTACTACGGCTTCTTCGCCTCGGGCGGTCCCGAAGGCGTCGGTGTGGCGGCAGGCCGCGCGATCAAGATGTGCATCATCCTGGTCGTGTTCGCCGACCTCGTCATGACGTTGGCGATCTGGGGCATCAACCCCGGCATCAGGATCTCGGGGTAAGGGCGCGATGATCATCGATCCGAGTGGGCGCGGTCCCACCATGAAGCAGCTGTACGTGGCCGGCGCGGCCGGTCTGATCGTCTTCGGCGTCATCCTGGCTTTCCTCACGGCCCGCTACCAGGGCTACTTCGTTCCCAAGGTCAACGTGGTCGCGAACCTGTCGACCACCGGTGACGGCCTGCCGTCGGACGCCGACGTGAAGTTCCGCGGCGTGCTCGTGGGCGTGGTGAAGAACGTCGAGATCGGCAAGGACGCCGAGCAGAAGGTGAACATCGAGCTCAAGCCCGAGTTCGCCGACGGCATCCCCAACACCGTCACCGCCCGCGTGGTGCCCTCCAACCTGTTCGCGGTCACCTCCGTGGAGCTGGTCTACAACGGTGCGAACAGCCAGCACCTGAAGGAGGGCTCGCAGATCCCCGAGGACCGCAGCCAGGGCACCATCGCGCTGCAGGACACGCTCACCACGGTGCGCGACATCCTCGACGAGGTCGATCCGGTGCAGTTCGGTCGCGTGCTCGGCACGCTCACCCAGGCACTCGACGGCAGCGGCCGGGTCCCCGGCTCGACCATTCAGCGCCTCGACCACTGGCTGACCACGGTCGCCGACGCGGGCCCGAACCTGGGCGGCATGCTGGACAACTTCTCCGACTCCGCGCACGCGCTGAACCAGTCGGCGCCGGAACTGCTCGACGTGCTCGGCTCCTCGGTACAGACCGCGAACACCATCGCCACCAAGCGCGAACAGCTGATCGCGCTGCTGGCCGGTGCGAGCGCCACCACCGACCGGGTGAACGACCTGTTCGCGTCGAATCCCGATGTGGGCAAGGAAGTCACGGTCGGCATGAACGCCACCCTGGGTGCGCTGGCCGCCGACCCCGCGTCGATCACCAGGACCTTCCAGGTCTTCGGTCCCTCGCTGGCCCAGCTCAACACCACCTTCCACGGTGGCCCGAGCGGCAAGCAGATGGTGTGGAACGCCGGCCTGACCTTCACGCCGTACCAGCCCAACACCGTCGCCGACTGCCCGCGCTACGGCGACCTGCTCGGACCGAGCTGCTTCACCGCACCGGCCGAGGCCTCGCTGCCGGCGATCCCGGACAACCTGCGTCCGCGCAGGCTCGACACGGCAGCGGGCCTCCCGCCGCTGGTGTCGATCCCGGGCATGCCCGACATCCCGGGTCTCACCAGTCCCGGTGTCGCGCCGATGCACACAGCCAACGGCACCGAGATCAAGCCGTTCCAGGGCACCCCGCTCGAGGGCCTCGTCCCGTCGATCCAGATTCCGGGCCTGCCCGGTGTGCTGGGCGGCGCGCCCGCTCCCGCGGCCGCTCCGGCCGCGGCGCCCGCTCCGGCGAGCGTGCCCACCGCGACACCGATCTCCTACTCCGGTGACGCGGCGATGACTCAGCTGCTCGGTCGCAAGCCGAACGCGTCCGAATATCTGCTGCTCGGTCCGATTTTGAAGGGCGGAACCCTGCAAGTGTCCGAAAACGGGGGTGGCGCATGAGTATCCGTAAGCCACTGATCGGGTTCAGTATCTTCGCGCTCGTCTCACTGCTCGTCACCGTGGTCGTGTGGAACACACTGGCCCGCACGGTCGACGGTGACACCCGCAAGTACACCGCGATCTTCACCGACGTCCTCGGGCTGCGGCCCGGCGACGATGTCCGGATGGCCGGCGTGCGCGTCGGCAAGGTCGAGGCCATCGAGCTCGACGGCAAGAACGACGCCAAGGTGTCGTTCATCGTGCAGAGCGACCAGACCCTGTTCAACGACACCAAGGCGCTCGTCAGGTACCAGAACCTGATCGGTCAGCGCTACGTGGCGCTGACCCCGGGCGCGACGCCGAGCCCGGAGCCGCTCAAGAGCGGCTCCACCATTCCGCTCGACCGCACCGAGCCCTCGTTCGACATCTCGGCCCTGCTCAACGGTTTCCAGCCGCTGTTCCAGGCGCTCGAGCCCGCCGAGGTCAACGCGATGTCGGAGACCCTGATCCAGGCGCTGCAGGGCGATGGGGTCTCGCTGTCGGCGTTCATCGTTCAGGCGGCCCAGCTGGCCACCGATTTCCAGCGTCGCGACGCGATCCTGTCCGACGTGATCACCAACCTGTCCGGTGTGATGGCCGGGTTGGCGAAGCGAGGGGATGAATTGGAGACCCTGATTACCCAGACCAGGGCATTGATCGGCGGACTCTACGACCAGGGTCAGTCGCTGCAGGCGTCCACGGTCACCCTCGCCGATTCCACGACCGCGCTGGTCGGGATGATGACCAAGATCCAGCCGAAGCTGGCTGCGACCCAGAACTCGACCACCGCGGCGCTGAATCTGCTGCTGGCCAACGGTGCCAAGCTCGACCAGGTCGCGATCGACATGCCTTCGATGCTCGCCGACCTCGGCCGGATGACATCGGAAGGCACCCACGCCAACGCCTACCTGTGTGGTCTGGACATCTCGCTGTACGGGGTTCTGTTCCCGCGCGGCCTGGTCAGCCAGATCGGTGGCACCGGCCATTCCGAGGTGTGCAGATGAGCAAGATCAAGTCAGCCTTCGTCGGCAACCGCAACTTCTGGCTGGGGGTGGTCGGTGCGCTGTGCATCGTGCTGCTGCTGGTCGGTTCGAGCATCTTCCAGTTCATCGGGCTCGGAAAACAGTCCATCGACGCCGAATTCGTGCAGGCCGCGGGCATCAAGACCGGTGACAAGGTCGCTGTCTCGGGTGTGCAGGTCGGCACGGTCTCCGGCGCCAAGATCGAGGGCGATCACGTGGTGATCACCCTCGACGTGGACAGCTCGCTGAAGCTCGGTCCCGACGCGCACGCCGCGATCAAGATGGCGACCCTGCTCGGCGCGCGCTACGTCGACCTGCAGCCCGGCGACGGATCGGGTCTGAAGAACAAGACGATCCCGCGCAGCAACACCGACGTGCCGTACAACATCGCCGATGTGGTGCAGGTCGGTACGCCGAAGTTCGAGGCGCTCGACACCAAGAAGCTCGCCGCCTCGCTCAACACCATCAACTCCCAGCTCGGCGATTCGCCGGAGCTGGTCGCCCAGGCGCTCGACAGTGTCGGCGCGGTCGCGAAGGTCGTCGACCAGCGCAAGGGTGAGGTCGACAGTCTGATCAAGGACCTCAACCGGGTCACCCAGCTGCTCGCCGACAACCGCAACTCGATCCTGCTCGTGATCACCCAGGGCGAGGCCATCGCCAACCGGGTGATGGAACGGCAGAGCCTGCTGCGCCAGCTGCTGGACAACGTCGCCACGCTGACCCGTCAGCTGGAGGAGATCGGCGCCCAGAACGGCGACCAGTTCGGCGGCACCATCAGCCAGCTCAACACCATGGCCGAGGGTCTGCAGAAGAACAAGGACAATCTCGACAAGCTGCTGCAGATCGGTCAGCCCACGGCGCGCTACTTCAACAACGCGCTCGGCAACGGTAACTACGGCTCGGTCGCACTGCCGTGGTTGTTCCCGGACAACTGGCTGTGCTTCGTTCAGGTGATCCAGGGGTGCCAAGGATGAAACTGACCAACAGGCTCCGCATCGCGCGGACCATGATGATCGCCACCACCGCGCTGGCCCTCGGCAGCTGCTCGCTGATGCCGAGCCAGTTCGACGACGCGCTCGGCCGCTCGACCAAGATCACCGCCGACTTCGAGAACATCGCCGGCATGTACGAGGGCAACGAGATCATGGTCCTCGGTCTCGCGGTGGGCAAGGTCGACAAGATCGTGCCCAAGGGCACCTACGTCGAGGTCCACATGACCATCGACGCCGGCGTCAAGGTCCCGAAAGACGCGATCGCGGCGATCATTTCGCCCTCGATCGTCACCGATCGCCACATCGAGGTGAGCCCGCCGTTCACCGGCGGTGAGACACTGAAGTCCGGCGATCACCTGCCCAAGGCACGCACCAGGACCCCGGTCGAGCTGGACACGATGATCAAGACCATCGACCAGTTCGCCGCCTCGCTGAAGCCCGAACCCGGCCAGGAGGGTCTGGGCCCGCTGTCGGGCCGGGTGCTCTACCCGGTGCTCAACGGCAACGGCCAGAAGATCCGCGAGACCCTCGACGCGCTCTCGGGTGCGCTGAAGGTCGGTGTCGACAACAAGGACGCCATCGCCAACATCATCATCAAGCTCAACGAGCTCACGACGATGCTGGCCGACAACGATCAGTCCGTGCGCGACTTCAGCGACCGGGTGACCGCCATGTCGGGGCTGCTCGCCGACCAGGCGCCCGGTCTGCAGGCCACCCTCGATCAGCTCAACCAATTCCTGAACAACACCTCGACGACCTTCGCCGGGCATCAGGAAGAACTGGCCGCCTCGCTGACCGGCCTGACCACCGTGACCAACCAGTTGCGCGCCAACTCCGGTGCGATGGTCGAGATCGTTGACGTGGTGCCGCTGCTAATGCAGAACATCGACGGCGCGATCAACAAGGAAAAGGGCTTCGTCCGCCTGCAGGCGCTGATCGGTACCGCTCTCTCTGGCGAGATCGTCAGCGCGTTCTGTGAGCGGATCCAGATGCGGCCCGATGGGTGCCGCACCACCGGCAACGTCCAGGACTTCGGCCCCGACTACGGGCTCACCGCCGCACTGCTCGGACTGACGAAATGAACCGACGAATGACGATGAAGGCCCGCCGCGCGCTGCTCTCCGCGGCCGCACTGGCCACGGTCACGATCACGACCGGCTGTGGCTTCACTGTAGAGGACCTGCCGCTGCCCAAACCGGGCACCGGCGGCGACACCTACACCCTGCACGCGAAGTTCGAGAACGCGCTGAACCTGCCCGATCAGGCCAAGGTGAAGGTCGGTGGTTCCGATGTCGGCGTCGTGTCGGCGATCACGACCAAGAACTTCGAAGCTCTGATCGACATGGAGATCAACACCGATTTCAAGCTGCCGAAGGGCAGTACGGCGGAGTTGCGCCAGGCCACTCCCCTCGGTGACGTCTTCATCGCGCTGAGCAGCCCGAAGAACGCGGCGGGCGCGCCCGATATGGCCGCGGGCGACACGTTCACCCTGGAAGCCACCTCGGCCGGCGCCACGGTGGAAGAGCTGCTGGTCTCGGTGTCGATGCTGTTCAACGGCGGCGGTGTCGCCAGCCTGAGCCGGCTCGGCACCGAACTCGGCTCGATTCTCAACGGGCACGGCACCGAACTCGGCCATCTGATCTACGAGATGACCGGTGTCATCGGCGAACTGAACGCCAACAGCACCAAGGTCGACTCGGTGCTGACGGAGTTCAACACCCTCGCCAACACCATCGAGGCCAACAAGGGTCAGCTCGGCCAGGTGGCCGACACACTGCCCCAGGCCATCGGCGCGATCGCCGAGAACAACCGGGCGATCGGTGACCTGCTCAGCAAGCTCGCCACGGCCACCGCCGCCATCGGCGACTACTCCAACACCACCGGTGACCAGCTGTCCGAGCTGCTCACCAATCTCGACAACCTGATGAACGCGCTGGCCGCGACCGGCAGCGACTTCGGGTATGTGATGGATCAGTTGCACGCGATCCGACCCGGCGCCAACCAGACGTTCAAGGGCAAGAGCCTGGCGCCGTACGCGACGCTGACCAACCTCGATGTGGGCCTGTTGACCGACCCGGCGAACAGCAAGCTCTGGGACTTGAAAGATGTGAACGATTTCGTCGGCAGCTTCATCCAGGTGCTGCAGATCGTTCAGGGCCGAGTGGGAGGCCACCGATGAGCAGGCTGAAGAAGTTCGCGAGCAGCAAGATCTTGCTGGCGAACAGCGCGCTCGTAGTCGTGCTGTTGCTCGGTGGGTCGTACCTGCTGGTCAACGTGATGCGGGTCAACCCGCTGCGGTCCGAGTACGACGTCACCGTGAACCTGGATCGCTCCGGCGGTCTGCAGCCGGGCAACGACGTGACCATGCGCGGGTTCCGGATCGGCAAGGTCACCTCGATCGAGCTGATCAACGACGGCGAGGCGATCGCCGCCAAGACCCGGATCGACAAGGATTTCAAGATCCCGGTCGACACCATGATCCAGGTGGCGGCGCTCTCGGCTGCGGGCGAGCAGTACATCGACTTCCGGCCGAAGAGCGATGTCGGTCCGTTCCTCCGGGACGGCGCGGTGATCAAGTACAACCCGGAGCAGATCCAGACGCCGGTTCCGGTGTGGGCTGTGCTCGACGACACCAGCGCGCTGATCGCCCAGGTGAATCCGAAGCAGTTCGACGTGATCCTCGACGAGCTCGACATCGCGCTCGGTGCCGGTCCCGATCAGCTGCGCGGCCTGATCAACGGCGTCAGCCTGGTGGTCGCGGGTCTGGACAACCTGCTTCCGCAGACGGTGAACCTCATCGCCAACCTGCGGGTGATCGCCGAGACCACCTCGCACGCCCAGCCCGATCTGCAGACGCTCACCCAGAATTCGGGTGCGTTGCTCACGCAGTTCAACAACGCCAACGCCGAGCTGCAGAGCGTGCTCGACAACGCGCCTGCGCAGTTCGAAACGCTCGGCGCGGTGCTCGACGCGACCGCCGATCCGATCAGTTCGCTGGCGGCCAACTTCGTGGCGATCACCAAGGCCGCGCAGCTGCGTACGCCCGCGCTGCGGCTGCTGTTCCCGTCGCTGGCACTGGGGCTCGGGTCGATCAGCGCTCCGGCGCACGACGGCGAATTCCACACCATCATCGACATCTGGCCGCGCCCGACGTGTAACTACGACACCGCGTACCGGCGCAACGAAGAGGTACAGGACGGCAGCATTCCGAAGTGGAACTACTGCACCAACCCGACCTCTGACCTGCAGATCCGTGGTTCGGCCAACGCCCCGCGGCCGAACGTGCCCAACAACGGCGCGCAGATGCCGCCCGGTGTCGACCCGAACGAGCGGACACCCATTCCCGCCAAGTGAGATGGTGCCCGGCCAGGCTGTTCACAGCTTGACCGGGCATACTCGCGGGGAAGAACGTGTGGCCCGGCTCACGGACCACGATCGGAAATCGGTGCGATATGTGCGCCGGGAAAGAGCAGGATTGATTCGATGACCAGCGACGATGCCCAGAGTAAGTCCGATGCTGCCGCAGCAGACAAGCCCGATCTGGCGAAGGCCGACGACACTGTGAAGGGTGCGGCGGCGACTCCCGAGGTCGATCAGCCGACTGTGCAGGCACAGACCGTGACCGAGGCGCCGGCCCCGAGCGCGGCATCGAGCTCGAAGGGCTGGATCGCCGCAGGTGTGGCCGGTGTGGTCGCGGTCGGCGCGATCACCGCGGGCGTGGTGTTCTTCCTGCAGAACAGCAACAAGGCCGAGAAGCTCGACGCGATCGCCGAGTCCACCAAGGCCGCCTGTGATTACGGCGCCATCCTGGCCAACTACGACTACTCCAAGGATCTCGACGGCTACATCGCGTCGATGAAGGCGGGCGCCACCGGCGACTACCTCAAGGAGTTCAGCGACGCCAGCGATGCGCTCAAGGGCGCCATGGTGCAGGCCCAGGTCAAGTCGACCGGTGAAGACGTGCAGTGCGCCTACATCTCGGGCAGCACCGACGATGTCAAGGCCATGGTCACCATGACCCAGTACCGCACCAACTTCACCCAGACCCAGCCCGACCGGATGATGTTCGCGATCGAGATGAGCCTCGAGCACTCGGGCGACAAGTGGCTGGTCAGCAAGCTGGACTCGCCGTTGCTCAAGAACGGCGGCGGCGAGGCCGCCGGTGGTACGGCGCCCGGTCAGGCCGTTCCGTCTCCGGCTCCCGCGCCTGTCCCGACACCCGGGAACTGAGCGCACGGGGAAACCGAGCCAATCGAAACGCCGCGGGCAGATTCATCGCCCGCGGCGTTTCGCTGTGCGGTCCCACTCCGGTCGCACCGCACCTAGAACAGGGTCAGAGTCCCTGCTACCGGCACTTCAGCTGCGACCGACTTCCCTGTGGAGACCGAGTTCGTGGGGACAGGCGCCGCGGGTTCCCGGCGCCGAATCCTTGCCGGTTCCGGCGCGACCGGGGCCGACTCGCGGCCGAGAGCCGGGTTCTCGCGGACTGCTCGTGCCGCTTCGCCCGCCAGTTTGTCGGCTTGTTCGTTGAAGTAGTTGCCCACGTGGCCGCGCACCCAGCGGAACCGCACCGGTCCTTCGCGGCCGGTGATGGCCCGGTCGATCTGCTTGATGATCTCGACGTTCTTCACCGCGCCGCCGGTGGAGGTGCGCCAGCCGTTGCGTCGCCAGCTGGTGATCCATTCCGAGGCGCACTTGATGGCGTACTGGGAGTCGCTCTCGATGAGCATCGGTTCGGCGCCGGGGTGGGCGAGGATGGCTTCCAGTACCCCGCGCAGTTCGGCGATCTGGTTGGTGCCGCTGGCCGCGCCACCACTGTCGGCGGGCCCGGAATGATTCACCCATGCCCAGCCGATGGCACCACCGGGATTGCGCAGGCAGGACCCGTCGGTGCTCACGATGATCATGACCGCCACCCTAGGCGATGCGGCCGACAAGATCGGTACCGTGGAATGCCTCTATCTCCCTTCGCAACCGCGATTCCGTTCGGCGCAGTGCCGATTTCGCGGCCGCGTCGACGAGGCCGTGGCACAGGCGGCCGAACATGCCGCGTGGTGGTGGATAGTCGGCTTCGGAGGTCAGCACCGACCGTTCGTAGCCGAGTGGATCGAATCGCAGGGTAACGGTTCCGTATACCCGCCCACGCAGGGTATACCCGATGACGGCATTGCGCCGATATTCGGTGATCTCCACCGATGAACGCAGCGGGATCACTCCGAACAACCGGACTTTCACCGCGAACGCGGCGCCCAAGCCCTGATCCGGTTCGCCCAGCGGCGCGACGTCGGTGACGCCGACCAGCCACTGCGGCGCGTGGCGGAAATCCTCGGTGTAGGCGAAGGCGGCATCGACCGGTGCGCCGACGTCACTCGCAAACCTGATGTGGCCCATCGGCCCTCCCTGCTCCGGATGGGTTTCCTCGCCCACGCGTACAGGAGCCAAAAGTACTACAAATCTCCTCTTTATTTAGCGGAATGGAGTTGTTCGACCAGGTATTCCGCAATCGGCATCGCCGACGTGGCGGCCGGGGACGGTGCGTTGAGCACGTGGATGGAGCGCGGCGTGCGTTCGATGAGGAAGTCGTGCACCAGCGTGCCGTCACGCAGCACCGCCTGGGCCCGGATGCCCGCACGGTGCGGGAGCAGGTCGTCGGTGCTGAGTTCGGGGCAATATTTGCGGCATTCGGCGAGGTAGCCGCGCTTGAACACCGAATTGCGGAGCTCGCGGATCCCGGTGGCGAGATGGTCGCGGGCCACCCGGCGCACGCCGGCGAAACCCAGCACGTCGATGGCGTCACGTCGGTTCACGCTGCCCTTGCGATACCCCTCCCGCGACAACCCGAGCACCGCGTTGGGGCCGACGGTGAGTTCGCCGTCGATGGTGGGGCTCAGGTGCACGCCGAGGAACGGCAGCGCGGGGTCGGGCACCGGATAGATCAGCGTGCGTACCAGATCCGATCGCTCGGCGGGGAGCCGGTAGTACTCGCCACGGAACGGAACGATCCGAAAGTCCGTTTCTATCCCGGCCTTTCGTGCCATCCGGTCGGCCTGCAGGCCCGCGCACACGATCAGTGTGCCCGCGGTGACCGAACCACCCGGACCCGAAACAGTGACGGCGGAGACACTCTCGGTGATCGCCTCGACTGCGGTGCCGAGCAGAATCCTGCCGCCCATCGACTCGACCTCGGCGGCGAGCGCGGCGGTGACCAACGTGTAGTCGATGATGCCGGTGGCGGGCACGAACAGCGCGCCGACCCCAGCGATCCGTGGTTCGCGCCGCCGCAGTTCGGCCGCGTCGATCGCCTCGACCTCCACGCCGTTGGCGATCGAACGCTCGTACAGCGCCAGCATCCGCGCGTGTTCGGCGGAATCGGTGGCTACCAGCAACTTTCCGCATTCACGGAACGGAATGTCGTGGGCCGCGGCGAATTCCTTCGTCCATCGCGCACCGGCCCGGCACAGCCGTGCCTTCAAACTGTCCGGGGGGTAATAGATCCCGGAGTGGATGACGCCGCTGTTGTGCCCGGTCTGATGCGCGCCGAGCGTGTCTTCCTTCTCGATGAGCACCAGGCTCGCCTCGGGATGCTGGGTCAGCAACCGATGCGCGGTGGCCACGCCGACGATGCCGCCGCCGACCACACAGAAGTCGTACGCACCGTTCGAGGTGCCGCGAGGAGTCACACGCCGACGGTAGTCGGCAGTTCCCCGGTCGCGGATCGCGGTGCCTCGGCGTCGCCCTCGTCTTCGGACGGTGTCGCGGTGGTGCCGGGGGTCTCGGCCGGTTCGGTGCCTGCGCCCTCGACCCGCAACGTGTGGCTGCCGAGGCCGGGATCCGACAGCACGAAAACCAACTCGCCACGGCGCGCGTCGAATTCGGTGTGCAGCGCGGTGACCGCGGCCGGATCCACCGCCAGGCCGAGGTATTTCGCCGCCACCGTGACGAGGTTGGTGTCGACGGTGAACGCCACGGTATCGCTGCGCGGCGGTGTCACCTGCGCGCCGACATAGGTGCCGCCGATCCCGACCCGCCCGGTCAGCGGTGAATTACCCGGTCGCGCACCGACTCCGGACTGCTGCGCGGTGATCGGCGTGCGCGTGGCGGCGGGGTCGGAGCGCTCGGTGGACAGCGTCGGCGCGCCGAAGGACATGGCCAGCTCCACACCGCCGACGCGGGGTGCGGAGTCCTCGATCGAGAAGGGGCGGTGGTGGCCGGGATTCGGCGTCGCGGCCGGTCCCGCGAATTCGGTGGGCGGCGGTGCCAGTTCCGGCATGTGATTGACGATGTAGGCGCCCGCGGCCACGGTGAGGCAGAGGCTGGCGGCGCCGGAGAAGATGATCGCGGACAGGCGCACGATCTGAGCAGGCCGATGTGCGGTCACGATGCGGTTCCCTCCTGTGGCTGTGGGTATACCCGAGTAGAGCGGGCCCGCATCGTTGAAAGCCACGTGCTGATACCTACGGTACCGAGTACCGCGCGCGGTGAGCGCCTCCCACGGCTGAGATCAGAGCCACATCCGAAACGGCGCCGTATCAGTCCTAGTCGGGGCGGGTTTTCGGCTGGGCAAGTGTTTCTCACACCCGGTATCGGGTATCTGAAGGGAGCAGGCGAGCGTCATTCACGACTGCCACGGTGGTCACCCCCGGCCAACGAAGTCCGGGGCAGTCGGCACGAATGGCGCTCTGGGAAGGCGCTCGCCTGTTCTCATGCTGACTTTCAGGCGAACTGGCCTGCGTGGCGGCCTGGTCCGGGCGGGCCGGCGAAGGCCTGGGCGATGCCGAGCCAGTGGTCGGCGTCCGGGCCCTCGGTGGTCAGGGCGGTGTCTTCACGGTGGCGGCGCTGGGTCGCCACGAGGCAGAAGTCGATGGCGGGGCCGGTGACGCGCTGGGGTGCGTCTTCGGGGCCCCAGGTCCACAGAGTGCCGTCGGGGGCGGTCAGTTCCACGCGGAATTCATCGGTGGGGCCGGATTCGCCGTTGACCAGGTAGGCGTAGTTCCTGGCGCGGACGCTGATGTGGGCCACTGTGCGCAGGCGGGCGGTGGGGACGCGGGTGACGTCGAGCGCGTCGGCGACGTCCTGGCCGTGGGCCCAGGTTTCCATGATGCGGGCCGACATCATCGACGCGGCGCTCATCGGCGGGCCGAACCACGGCAGCTTGGTGCCCGCGGGGACGGCGGCCAGCGCGGCGATCAACTGCTCGCGTCCGGTCCGCCAGCGAACCAGCAGGTCGGCGGGTGGGGTCTGGGCGATTTCCTCGGCGCCGTCGTCGACGATGGTCAGGCCGCGCGGGGCCGCTTCGGCGAGGAAGGCCGCGAAGCCCTCGGCGTCTGTGGCGGCGATCAGCGATACCTCGTCGGTCCAGGTCAGGTGGGCGATCTGGGTGGCGATGTCCCAGCGTGGCGCGGGTGTCGGCGTCTGCCACTGCTCGGGGGTCAGCGGTGCGACCAGGTTTTCCAGATCCGCGCATTCGGCGGCGTAATCGTCGAGCAGCGCTGCGAGGTCAGCCATGGAGTTCCCTTGCCGATCATGGCGCGACCCGGTGCCGGTGCGCCGTCGTCACCAAGAGTCGCAGCGACCGTCAAAAAATGCAAGCACGCGTGCTTGTTATTACCAGCCGAAGGTCAGCAGGTGGAGCGCGCCGACACCGATGCCCAGCGCCCCACCGTGCAGATACAGCAACCACGCGTCCTGTTCGACCGACGCGTAGAACATCTCCATGAACTCGCCGGGCGTCAATGTCCGCAGCTTGCGCGCCGCGAAGTCGTCGATCTTCTTCGCCTGTTCCAGCACGAACTGCTCGTCCTCGATCATCGTGCGCGCCGAAACCAGCCCGGCGCCCGCGCCCGAGACCGCCAGATTCTCGAACTGTTTCTTGCCGAGTGCGGCTCGCACCATGAACGCGGTCGCGCCGAGCTGCTTGTGGATCTCCTCCGACACCACCCGCTCGATGAGCTGACGCGTCTTGTCCCCGTTCGGCCCTTCCAAGAGCTCGACGGAGAGGTTCTCCACGGTCAGCACCTGGTACGCCAGGATGTGGGCGAGGTCGGTGGCGGCCTGGGGCTGACGCTTGGCCAGCAGCGCCTGACGCCACAGATACTTGTAGCGCGGCTGCGGATCGCCGGGTTCGAACACCATCTTGATCGCGATCACGTTCACCGTCACGCCGATCATCGCCGACGCGAACAGCACGATCACCCAGGCCGGGATCGCGCCGAAGTACGGGATCTTCGAGTGCACGTGCAGGTAGAGCGCCAGAATCAAGCCGAAGGGCGCGCCGAGCAGACCGATCCGCGCCATGAACTTGAGTTCGGGCGCGGCGATGGTGGTGGTCAGGTCCTTCAGGATGGCCGGGTTCTTCTCCAGGTACCGGATCACGAAGTTCTTCACGTCGAGCAGCTGGTCGATATTGTCGCCGAGGCTCTCGAACGCGCGCCGGCACAGCGCGGGCAGCTGCCGGTCGACCCGCTGGTAGATGGCCTGTTTCACGGGTCTGGGCAGCGAGCGCCACAGATCGGGGTTCTCCCGGTACATGATCTCGTCGACGATCGGCTGCACCTGATCGCGCGCCCGTTCGGCGAGATAATCGCCGATCCCGTCGAGATCGAGTTCATGGATGAAGTCGCGTGGGCTGCCGATCCGCAACAGCGCCGAATCGACGCAGATGCTCGCCATCTTCTCCGCGCGTGCCGGGATGAAGCCCTGGAAGCCGAGCATGCGCCCGTCACCGGAAAACGTGGGCAGCACCTGCACGCGCCTGGGTAGGTACGGGTACAGCACGTGCAGCATCGGCACCCGGAAGCCCTTGAAGTACAGCGGCCAGAACAGCATCAGCACGCCGGTCCAGTTGGTGAGCCAACCGGCGAGCGCGCTGAAGATCGGGAAACTGATCAGCTCGACGACGAATTTCGACTGCCCCGTCAGCTCTTCCCAATCGATGAAGAGTCCGGAGGCCAGTGTGGTCATCGAGGAGCCCCCTAGTGCTGACGCGCGAAATACGTGAAGAACGTGAGGATAACAGCATGTCTGGGCACCCGATGGGGCCAGACACCGCCCTTCTCGGGCGTCCTAGGTTCAGGCCACGAATGCGGCGTGAACGTCGGTTTCCGCTTCTCCCGGGTCGGTTACACCGACACCCGAAGGGTATCGGTCAGCGCCTTCCCGTCGGCGGACTTCGGTAACCCGGCCTCTTGCTCGGGGGTCCGGGGATCGTGGAGCGTCTTGGTGAATCGTGGGCCAGCAAGCAAGGTTGATCGCCGCGTTGTGGTCACGGTCGGCACGAAACCCACACCCGCAGATAAACACTCGATCGGCCAACTTCAGGGCGGGATTGATTGTCGCGCAGGCCGAGCACCGCTTACTCGACGGGTACCAACGATCCGCGGTGGCCGTGCCGCTACGCCATGCCTGTTTGTAGATCAAAAGTCGGGCGAAGTCGGCCCACCCGACATCGCTGATGCGGCCCGGGTCGCGAGGGGAGTCAACGCGAGGCGTGCGTGGGACAACCGCGCTGTCGCACGTCGGAGCTAGGCTGGCATGGCTGTTGTCTGCGTCACTGAGTTCTTCCCCCGTCGCCTGTGCAGAGGGAGTCGCTGTGAGCAATGTTCCGAAGAATCATTTCGAGCGTCCGGTCGCGGTGATCGGTGGTGGCACCTTGGGTAGAAGGATCGCCCTGATGTTCGCCACCAGGGGCGGTGAGGTCCGCATCATCGATCCCGATGGCGAGGTCGGCAACGCGGCCGTGGCTTTCGTGGAGAAACAGCTGCCCGAGGTGGCCGATACGGTGCCCGACGGCAAGCCGGGCACCGCGGAGTATGTGCCCGATCAGGCGATCGGTGTGAAGGGCGCGTGGCTGGTGGTCGAGGCGGTGCCGGAGATCCTCGACCTGAAGAAGAAGGTCTTCGCCCAGCTCGACGCCGATGCCGATGCCGACGCGATCGTCGCCTCGAACTCGTCGTCGTACGCGAGCCGGTTGTTCACCGAGGGTTTGACGACCAACGACCGGATGCTCAACACCCACTTCTATATGCCGCCGCAGTCGACGGTGCTCGACGTGATGTCGGACGGTCAGACCTCGCAGGACGTCCTCGACTTCGTCCTGAAGACCTTTCCGGAGTACGGCCTGCACCCGTACCTGGTGCGCAAGGAGTCGACCGGCTTCATCTTCAACCGCATCTGGGCCGCCATCAAGCGCGAGTCGCTCGAGGTGGTGCACGAGGGTGTGTCGATTCCCCATGATGTCGACGAGATGTTCATGCGGAATTTCGGTACCAAGGCGGGCCCGTTCCGGATGATGGACCAGGTGGGTCTGGATGTGGTGCTCGATATCGAGGAGCACTACGAGCAGGAGAACCCGAACCTGCCGAAGGGCCCGGTCGAGCTGCTCAAGAAATATGTCGACGCGGGCAAACTCGGGGTGAAGACGGGTGCGGGTTTCTACGACGACTACCCGAAGCCGAAGCAGGGCTGAGCCCCATGACCGAGATAGTCGCCCTAGATCTCGAAGCAGCTGCGATGCATGCTATTTCGCTCGACGGCAAACACGTGCGCACCGTGGTCGACGGCCTCGATCGTTTTCCCGACGGTGTCGTCGTCGACAAATTGCGTGGCCATATCTATTGGACCAACATGGGCACCCCCGACGCGCGTCCGGAGCCGGGCGTCGAACCGGAGTTCTTCTCCCGCAACGGTTCCATCGAACGGGTCGACCTCGACGGCGGCAACCGCACCACGATCGTCCCGATCGGCGCCTTCACCACCGGCAAACAGCTCGCCGCCGATGTCGAAGGGGGCAGGCTGTATTGGTGTGATCGCGAGGGCATGCAGGTTCTCACCTGTGATCTGAACGGTGACGACCTGCACGCCCTCGTGGTGACCGGCGAGGGCGATGCCGATGCCTCCCTCCCGCGCAACTGGTGCGTCGGCATCTGCCTCGACCTCGACCGCCGCCTGCTCTACTGGACGCAGAAGGGCGCGGCCAAGGGCGGCGAGGGCCGGATCTTCCGCACTCGGATGGATCTGCCCCCCGGCGCGGATCCTGCCGCCCGCACCGATATCGAGCTGCTCTGGGAGAACCTGCCCGAGCCGATCGATGTCGAACTCCACGGTCTCGGCGATCTCGTCTGGACCGACCGCGGTGCCGCCCCCCGCGGCAACGCGCTATACGAGGCCAAGGTCCAGCCGGAGGTCGGGACCCCGGCGATCATCTCCACCGGCTACCGCGAGGCGATCGGCGTCACCGGTTTCGATTCCCGCTTCTATGTGAGCGATCTCGGCGGCACGATCCGCCTGGTCGACATCGGCACCGGTACCGATACCGACCTGGTCCGCATCGGCAGCCCGCTCACCGGTATCGCCCTGGCCGACCTGTAGCGCCGCGGTTCCCGCTCGCGGGCGGGAACCGCCGACCGCAGCACGGCTTGCACGGCGAGGCCGACACACCGGCCGACCGGCATCCGGCTGCCCACCATGATCAGGTTCATGACTCGTCCGCCCTGGCGTAGATGGCGGCTCGGTCGCGGTGGGTGAGCACCGGGCAGATCTCCACCCGGTCGGGGCCGGGCAGCAGGGCGGGGTCCTCCCCCGGCAGCAGTTCGGTGGCCAGGATCGCCTCGCGCACCGCGTGCAGGGCGTCCTCGGTCTCGGCGATGCCGATCACCATGCCGGAGCCGTCGGCGCGCCGCAGTTCGTAGAAGTCGAGCAGCCCAGGCACTCCCGCGACGGCGGGCTCGATGCGGTTGGCGTTGGCGAAGTCGACGGCGGCGAGTTCGGTCGCCGTGCGTGGCTGGTCGAACCAGATGACGTGTGCGTACATGATTTCATCTCCTGAACTGGGGGAATCGGATAGCTCAAGCGTCGCGCCGAACGGCATCGCGCGGATCAGTGCCGGTACGTATTCGCAGTACTGAACTCGCGCCCGCGCGAGATACTGGGGCGGTGCAGACTCCGGCCGTCGGACGGCATGAGGAGATCGCCCGCCTGCGCGCCGCGGTGGTGGCCGCGGCCTCGGGTGCGGGCCGATTCGTGCTGGTCAGCGGCACAGCGGGGATCGGCAAATCGTGGTTGGCCGAGCAGGTCGGCTCGCTGGCCGCCGAGGCGGGATTGCGGGTTGCCCGTGGCAGTGCCCTCGACGACGCGGGGATGCCGCCGCTGTGGCCGTGGCGCCGGGCCGCGCGCGAGCTCCCCGAACTGGCCGCCGCCCTCGACACCGTCACCGAACCCGGTGGCGGGCCCGCCGCCCAGCGCTTCCGGATGTTCACCGAGGTCGCCGATGTCCTCGTCGCGGCCGCCGCGCCGTCGGGTTTGCTGCTGGTGCTCGAGGATCTGCACTGGTCCGATCCCACGTCGCTGGCGCTGCTCACCCACGTGGCGACCGAAACGCCGCGCACCAAGGTGCTCATCGTCGGCACCGCTCGCGAACCGATGGGCGAAACCCTGCTCGCCGACCAGCCCGCCTGGCTGCGCCTACCCCACTTCCAATCGCTGTCCGTACCAGGTCTTTCCGAACACGAGGTCCGCTACTGGCTCGAACAGCGCGGCCTCACTCCGGATCTCGCGCACCGCGTGCACGAACGCACCGGCGGCACTCCCCTGCTGGTCCGCCTGGTCATCGATGCCGACATGGGCGCCGGCGACGACCCGCTCCTGTCGGTCCCCGGAATCCGCCGCCTGATCCTCGCCCAGCTCGACCGTATCGACCCCACCCATATCGAGGTTCTCGGTGCCGCGAGCGTGCTCGGTGAACGCATCGATACCGAATTGCTGGCGCAGGTCTACGGATCGGTGCTGCCGTCGGAGCTCGTTCCGGTCTTCGATCCGGTGGCGAAGGCGCTCGATGCGGCAACCGCGGCCGGTATCGTCCGTCGTTTCGCCGACGACACCACGGGTTTCACGCACGCTTTGGTGCGCGATGCCGTGTACGCCGACCTCGCCCCTTCGCGGCGAGCGGCCTGTCACCGCGCGGCCGCCGAGGTGCTGAGTGGGCGAGGTGGTCCGGATTCGGCGGTGGCAGGGGCGATCGCGACCCACTGGCGGCAGGCGAGCGGCTGTGCGGACTCCCCGTCCGGTCGCCATTGGTCCCGTCGGGCCGCGCGATCGGCCCGCGCGAGTGCCGCCTACGCCGAGGCGATCCGATTCGGGCAGTGGGCCATCGATGCCGCGGGCGGCACCGCCTCCGATGCCGAGCGCGCCGAGCTGCTGATCGAGCTGGCGCGCGACGAGTTCGCCGCCGGTTGGGTGGCCACCAGCCTCGACCACTGTGTCGAGGCGGGCGCGTCGGCCGAACGAGCAGACCGCCCCGACCTGCTCGCGGAAGCAGGCTTGGTGGTGCAGGGCGTCACCACCCCGACCGTGATGACGCAACTGGATGCCCTCTGCGGCAAGGCATTACGCCTGCTCGAAACCGACAAGCATCCCGACCTCGTCGCCCGCATCCTCGCCCAGCGTGCCCTGTCGGCCGCCGACCGCGGCGCGGGCGCGCGGGCCAGGGAACTCTCCGACCGGGCCATGCGCGCCGCCGAACGGTCCACCGATCCCGACGTCGTCCTCGACGCGATCCACGCCCGCCATCTCTCGCTTGCGGCCGTGGACTTCCTGGCGGAGCGAACGGTGCTCGCGGCGAGGGCAATCGAGATCGCGGCCGACGCCGAGCAGCCGCTGGCACAACTCTGGGGATACGTGTGGACAGCTGACGCATCCCTGCAACGCGGCGACCTGCCTGCCTTCGACAACGCCCTCGACCACATCGAACTCCTCGCCGACCGCCGCCGCCTCCCGCTCGCCCGCTGGCACCTGTTGCGCCTGCGGGCCACCCGCGCGGCCCTGGTCGGCGACTTCCCCGCCGCCCTGGCATCCGACACCGCCGCCCACGAACTGGCGGTCGGCATCGGCGACAACTCCCTCGCCGGCCTGCACCATGCCTTCCGTGGCATGTATGCCGTGATCGTCGGTCACATCGACCGTGACGAGCTCACCGCGGCGCTGGCTTCGCTGGCCTTCGCCCCGAAGATCACGATCGCCCAGCTGTTCGCCCCGATGCTGCACGCGATGGCAGGCGATCTCGAGGAGGCGCAGGCCCTGTTCGCGCCGTTCCGCCTGCTGCCCGACACCCTCGAGATCGGCCCGCGCTGGTCCGGCACGGTGTATTCGGTGGGCATCGTGGCCGAATTCCTGGACGACGCCGAGACTGCCGACCGCGTCTTTCGGGCCTTGCGGGGCCGCGAACACCACTACGCCGCCGACGGCACGGGTGCGCTCATCTGTGTGGGTTCGATCGCCCGCATCCGCGCCGACAACGCCCGCGTCGCAGGCCACCTCGACGCCGCCGTCGACCTCTACCAGCAGGGCCTGACGATGGACGCCGCGATCGGGGCGCGCCCCTTCGTCGCCCTCGGCCACCTCGGCCTGGCCCGCACCCTCTTCGCCCGCGGCGACCTCCCCGCCGCCCGCGAAGCAGCCGACCGGGCCGCCGCCGCCTTCCGCCGCCTCGACATGCCACACCGTCTGCGCGCGGCCGACACCCTACTCGCCGACATCACCACGGCCACCCGCACCGCCGACCCACTGACCCGCCGCGAACGCGAAGTGCACGGCCTCGTCGCCACCGGCCTCACCAATCGGGAAATCGCGACCCACCTGGTCCTTTCCGAGCGCACGGTGGAAACCCACGTCCGCAACATCCTCGCCAAACTCGCCGTCACCAACCGCACCGAGCTCACCCGCGGTCCCCACTGACCGAACCCCGGCCGCTGCGTTCTCGGCGGAGTCGAGCGCGAAGAACTGCGCCGCCAGCCAACGGAGATCCAGTTACAGTGACCCAGCGGATGGTCAGCGTTTTGGGAGGGAACCCCGGTGGAGCAGGTATTCCAGGTCGACTTGCGGGGCATCGTCGACCTGCTCAGCCATCACCTGTACGGCAGCCCACGGGTCTACGTCCGCGAGTTGCTGCAGAACGCGGTCGACGCCATCACCGCCCGCCACGCCCTCGACCCACAGGCTCGCGCGCAGGTCAGGATCGAGACGCCCGCCCGTACCGGGGACGGCACCATCCGTGTCCATGACAGCGGTGTCGGCCTGACCGAGGCCGAGGTGCACACCTTCCTCGCCACGATCGGCCGCAGCGGCAAGCGCGACGACCTCGGCTTCGCCCGGCACGAGTTCCTCGGCCAGTTCGGTATCGGCCTGCTGTCGTGCTTCCTGGTCGCGGACGAGGCCGAGGTTCTCACCCGGTCCGCGCGCGGCGGGCCGACCGTGCGCTGGACCGGTTTCGCCGACGGCCGCTACCGCGTCGAGCCCGCCGCGCGGGAACGCGACGAACCCGGCACCACCGTGATCCTCGCGCCGCGCCGCGGCGCCGAGCAGTGGCTCACTCCGACGACTGTCGTCGAGCTGGCGCGGCTGTTCGGTAGCCTGCTGCCGTTCGAGGTCACCGTCGACGGTGAGCCGATCACCGAGCCCGAAGTCCCTTGGCGCGCAACCCACCCCACTCCTTCGGACCGCACGAACGCGCTCGCCGCGTACGCCGAGGACACCTTCGGCTTCACCCCGTTCGCCACCTTCGATCTCGCGTGCGCCGAATCCGGCGTCAGCGGTGTGGCTTTCGTGCTCCCGCAGCCGGTCAACCCGGCGGCGAAGGCCGGACACCGTGTGTATCTGAAGCGAATGCTGTTGGCGGAGAGCGTCACCGGCCTGCTGCCCGACTGGGCCTTCTTCGTCCGCTGTGTGGTCGACACCACCGAGCTGCGCCCCACCGCGAGCCGCGAAGCCCTCTACGAGGACGACCTGCTGGAGAGCACGAGGGAAGCGCTCGGCGGCCGGATCAGGGACTGGCTGGTGGAACTGTCCACCTCCGATCCGTCCGCGCTGCACCGTTTCCTGCGTATTCACGATCTCGGCGTGAAGGCCCTCGCCCTGCACGACGACGACATGTTGCGCCTGGTCGACCGCTGGTTGCCGGTGGAGACCAACGCGGGCCAGATCCCGCTCGCCGAATTCCGCCGCCGCTTCGGCGAGGTCCGCTACACCCCGTCGGTGGAGGAGTTCCGGCAGCTGGCCGCGGTGGCGAGTGCCGCGGGCATCGGCTTGGTGAACGGCGGCTACTCGTATATCACCGACATTCTCGAGCGCTTGCCCGCGATCGATCCCGAGATCCGGGTGCGCCGTTTGGATCCCGCCGAACTGGCCACCCATTTCGATCTCGTCGATCCGGCGACGGAGCTGGCGCTTCGGCCCTTCCTGACCACCGCCCAGCGCGTGCTCGATCGCCTCGAATGCGAAGTGGTACTGCGCACTTTCGATCCGCCGTCGCTGGCGGCGCTGTATCTGCTCGACCGCGATGCCCAGCATCGCGCCGAACTGCGCGCCACCCGCGAGGTCGCCGACGAACTGTGGGCCGATATTCTGGGTGCTTTCGATACCGACCAGGCGGGCGACCGTCCGCAGCTCGTGCTCAACTACCGGAATCCGCTGGTACGCCGCATCACCGGGCTCGCCGATGCCCGTTTGGTCACCACGGCGGTCGAGGCGCTCTACAGCCAGGCGCTGCTGCTGGGCCAGCATCCGATGCGGCCGGTCGACACCGCGCTGCTGAACAAATCATTCGTCGGGTTGCTCGACTGGGCGGTTCACGATCCCCGGGGAGAGCTCTGATGTCCGACGCCAATACCCCCGACGACCTGCAACGGCTGCTGTTCCAGGCCTACGACATGCCCTACGGTGACGCCAAAGACGCACTGCTGGAACAGGTGCTGCGGCACGCGGAGGCGGGCGCGCACACCGAGCTCGCGTTCCACGTTCGCATGGCGATGGTCGACGCGTACGGACACGGGATGAGCCCGGCCAAATTGTTCGTCCCGTTCGCCCGCTGCCTGGCCGAATACGATCGCGACCCCGGCGCCCACGAGTCGTGGGTGGCGCCGTCGCTGCGGTGGAAGTTCAAGACCGCGGTGGGCGCGATGACGAAATTCCCCGAGGTACCGATGGATCGGGCGCTGGCCGCCCTCGATCAGATGGAACGCCGCTATCGGGTCGAGGGTCAGAGCCTGAACGCGGTGTACGGCCGTAGGCATCGGGTGGCGGTCCACATCGGCGACCTCGACGCGGCCGCCGAGTGGTACGAAAGGTGGTGCACCACACCGCGTGACGAGAACTCCGATTGTGAAGGCTGTGACCCCACCAACCGGGTCGCCTGGCTGGCGAGCCAGGGCCGCGACATCGAAGCCGTCGAGCTGGCCGCTCCGGTCCTCGCCGGCGAACTCGGCTGTTCGGAGCAACCGCAGCTCATTCTGACCGAACTGCTGCTGCCCTACCTGCGCACCGGCCAGCTCGACGAGGCGCGCAGCGCGCACCGCCGCTCCTACCGCCTGCTGCGCACCAAGCCGCAGGACCTCGCCGCGATCGGCGACCACCTCGAGTTCTGCGCGCTGTCGGGCAATCAGGTGCGCGGCTTGGAACTGCTCGACCGCCATTTCTCCTGGCTCGATCGCGCGCCTAGCCCGAAGGACGCGCTGGCCTTCCTGACCTGCGCGGCGCTGCTCCTGCGCACCCTCGTCGATGCGGGCAACGGTGATACGTTGCTCTGCCGCCCGGCCGCCGCCGATCGTCCCGCCGCCGAATCCACCGTGCGCGCAATGCACGTGGAGCTCACCGACGAGGCACTGGCCATCGCCGCTCGCTTCGATCACCGCAACGGGACCGATCACCAGACGGCATCGGTCCACCAGAAGCTGGCGAGCCGCCCGATCGTCGACTACCTGCCGCTGTCCGCGGCCGCCGCGCACCGGGTGCCGGTCGAGCGGGTTCCGGCGGCTGCGGCGGTCGAGATCCCCGAGCTCACCACCCTCGAACTGATCGAACGCGCGGAACAGGCGACCACGCAGCACGCCCCCGCCGAAATACGGGCCCTGGCGCAGCGGTTGGCGGCCGAGCCGGAGCCGGGCGATCCGAGTCTGGCCGGGCGACGCGCCTCCGTGCTGGCCGGCGCAGCCTTGCAGATGACCGATCACGATCACGCCGAATCGCTGTTACGCCGGGCGGCAGCGTATTTCGCCGCGACCGGCGAGCAAGATCGCCGTCAATCCGACCTGGGTCGGCTCGGCCTGCTCCTCAGTAGGCACGGCGACGTGGCGGAAGCTGTCGGGCTGCTGCGGGATTCCCTGTCACACCTGGCGAGTTCGCCGGAACCGCAGACGAGAGCGGCTGCGACGCTGAGGCTTTCCGGCGGCATGTTCGCACTGTTCGATCGCGGCGAGCTGTCCGAGGAGGACGCCGCCGAGCTACCCGCGTTGCTCGACCGGGCCGCGGCCGACGCCGCCGAGGCCGGCGAGGACATCCTGCTCGGTAATGTCGCCCGGCACCGAATGTATCTGCACCAGAACAACACTGAACTCGCCGACGCGGTCGCGGCTGGACAGGAAGCCGTCGCGGCGTATCGCCGGGCCGGTCAGGCGTGGCGGGTCGCCGATGTGGCCCAGTACCTTTCCGGAATTCACCTCGACGCGGGCGATTCGGTCGCGGCGCTGGAAATGATCGATGAGGCGGTTCGGCTGGTCGACGCCGACCTCCCCGACAGCGTGCGCCTCATCGTGCACGCCCGGCGCGGTGCCCTGCTCATCCACCTGAACAGGCACGAGGAGGCAGTCAGCGAGCTGTTGACCGCCATCGCGATCGGTATCGCGGCGGGTAGTCCGCAGGTGCCGTACGTGCAATGGGATCTGGCTGTCGCCTACCGCGCCGTCGGCCAGTTGCTCGACGCCGCCGACCAGGCCGAAGAGGCGATCGCCGGGCTGGAGCGCGCCGGGGCCCTCGAGCAGGCCAGGACCTGCCGCTTCCTGCTGGTCGATCTGCATCGCCGGCTGGACGAGGACGAACCGGCACTCACCGTCCTCGACGAGATCATCGAATTCGACCGCGCCACCGGCAATCTCGGCGGCGAATCCCATGCCCTCGTCGAGACCGCCGATCTGCTCGACGTACTCGATCGCGATGCCGAGGCCACCGAGCGCTACGTGCTGGCCGCCGAGGTCGCCGAGAGATTCGGTGATCCGGTGCGCGTCGCCTACTGCCGCTACAGCGCCGCGCTGTCGCTGCACTGGACCGGCGACTACACCGCCGCGATCACGGCCATCGCGGCCTCCGACGAAGCGATCGCGAAGCTCGCCACCGCCCATCCGGACACCGAACTGCTCATCTGGCACACGGCCCGGCACAACCACAACGCCGCCCGGATCCTGCGTCGCGCGCAACGCCCCGACGACGCCCTCCCGCGCGCAGACGCCGCCGCCGCGGGTTTCCGCGCCATCGACGCAGGCGACCAGGCCACCCGTTCCGACTACGAGCGCGCCGTACTCCTGATCGAGCTGAACCGCCCCACCGAAGCCGAGAAGATCCTCACCGAGGCCGTCGCGGAATTGGCCGACGACCACGCGGCCAAGCCGATGCTGTCGGAACTGCTGGCCGACACCCGAGCCCAGCTCGCCTGACGCGCACCTGATCCGAAGGAACCACCCGCGATGCAACCGCTCGACCCGAACGATCCTCGGCGGATCGGCGACTACCGACTGCTGGGCGTGCTGGGTGCCGGGGGCATGGGCAAGGTGTATCTGGGCCGGAACCCGGGCGGGCGCACGGTCGCCGTGAAGGTGATCCGCCCGGATCTGATCGATGCGGAGTTCCGTGCGAGGTTCCGTCGTGAGGTCGCGGCGGCTCAGCGCGTCGGCGGGGCCTACACCGCGCCGGTGCTCGACGCCGATGTCGATGCGCGGGCGCCGTGGCTGGCCACCGGCTATGTCGCCGGGATCTCGTTGACCGACGCGGTCAACCGGTTCGGGCCGTTCGCCGAGCCCGCGCTGCCGGCGTTGGCACACGGGCTCGCCGAAGCGCTCGTGGCGGTGCACGCGGCAGGCATCGTGCACCGCGACCTGAAGCCGTCGAACGTGATGCTCGCGATCGACGGCCCCAAGGTGATCGATTTCGGCATTGCCAGGGTGATCGCGGATTCCGCCCTCACCACCACCGGAAAGTTTCTCGGCTCACCGGGTTTCATGTGTCCCGAGCAGGTGAGCGGCGAAACCCTCAGTCCCGCCTGCGATGTCTTCGCTCTCGGCGGCGTCCTCACCTTCGCCGCCGCGGGTCACGGCCCCTTCGGTACGGCCGAGGTGATGCAGATGCTCTGGCGCATCGTGTACGAGGAACCCCGTCTCGAGGCTCTTCCTTCCGCCCTGCGACCGCTCGTCTCGTCCTGTTTGGCCAAAGACCCCGCTGCCAGACCGACCCCGGAACAAGTCCTTTCGGAACTGGCCCACCTCGGCACTGCCGAACGAACCGATTGGCTGCCGCCACAAGTAGTCGCGCACATCAGTACCAGCGCCGTCCGGCTACTCGACCTGGATTTCGATCCTGCCGACCCATCCGGCGCATCGCCTCTCGATGCCGCCGCGATTTCCGCACCAGGCTGGTCGACAGGCACTTCGGTACCGAACCTGCCGGCCGCGAACCCCGCGCAGGTCTCTCCGACCGGCTCCTCGAGACCGCACGGACCGACCGTCATCAGCGGATCGCCGCCGACTCCCTATGGAGTGCCCGGCGAATTCACCCCGCCGCCCTTTGTGGTCGCGCACAATTCCGCCGACACGTTCACCGGTCGCCCGCCGCCCGCGCCGGCACGTGCCACCGCGTCGCGACGAACCCGGACTCTGTTGATCGCCGCGTCCGCGACGGTGGCGGTGGCGGTCGCGGGTGGCGCCTATCTGATCGGGACCCAACTGAATGCCGGGTCCACCGGCGGCACCGGATCGAGCACCTCCGCCGCCTCGACCTCCGTCGCCTCGACCTCCGTCGCTTCGAGCTCGACCGAGACCGCACCCAGCTCGACCGCCACCGGATCGGGCACGGACTCCGTCCCGGCCGAGTTCGTCGGCACCTGGAAGGGCCGTGCCGCCGACGGCCCGGTTCAGTTCGACATCGAACTCACCATCGCCGCCGGTGCGGTCGGTCAGGAACTCGCGACCTCGGCCAACACCGGCGCCCTCTCCCGCGACCGCTGCGGCCGTGCGGAAACCCTCACCGAGGCCACCGCGCAGCGCCTCACCTTCCGGGCCAGGCTCACCGCCGGTAGCGGATGCTTCGACGAGGGCGCTACCTCGACGGTCACTCTGCAACCCGACGGCACGCTGGCCTATCGAACCCCTGGTGTCCTCGGCGGCACCATCGCCGGCACCCTGCGGAAGGGCTGACAATGGGCTCCGACCGAACTGGAACAGGTTGCTACCGGATAGCCCGCGATGCCCTCGGCGCAGGTGCACCCGGTCGTTCGTCCAGTAGCAAACCTCTACGTGAAACGCGGTGTCGCGCCGCTGACGGGCAGCACCGTCAATCCATACCCGCAGGTAGCGTCGGTCTCGCAAACTCTGCCGTTGCGATCTGGGTCACTAATATGTCAAACTCTCGCCCACACTGTGAAGCCAGTCGGTCTCACAATGTCTGGAAAGGGAGTCGATTGAGCGGGCGGCAGGTGAGCAAGGTTGCCACCGTCCCGAAGGCTGCCTTGATGTCAGTCGAACGTGACCAGTGCCAGAGCGGCGCCGGTGAGCAGATCGACCAGCTCGTCGACGGGCGGACGCGACTTGCGCAGCAACCATTCGTGCGCCACGCCGGTGACCGCGCCCGTGATCAGCGCGGTGGTCAGCTCGGCATCACCGCGCAGGCGCACCCCCACCCGCTCCAGCGCGCCCTCGATCAGTGCCGACCAGGCGTGCCTGCGGGTCCGGCGATGGGTCTCCATCCGATCGCTCACCCCGACCACCTCGATCAGCGCCACCTGCGCGCGATACGGGTCGGAGCCGAGCGACTCCAGGTACGCGCCGAAGCCGGCTCGCAACGCGAGCTGCGGATCGGTCGAGCCGAGCGCGACCAGCGCGGTGCCGACCGCGGCCGCCGCGTCGTCCTGGATCCGGTCGTAGGCCGCCACCAGCACGTCTTCACGAGTTTCGAACTCCTCGTAGAACTGCCGCTTGGACAGCCCGGCCGCCGCGCACACCTCGGCGAGCGAGCACGTGGCGTAGCCACGTTCCGCGAAGATCTGCGTCGCTGCTTCCAGGAATCGCAGTCGTCGTTCGGCTTTTCGCGCGACGACCGTACGACCCCCATACCGCCTGTCCGCTGTAGTCACCTCTCCAAAGTATCTGAAACCCGGGATAACACTGACCTTTCCGGGTCGCTTCATCTATCCACCGAACAAAGGACGGCCGACCAGTGCTGAGCACCCGAGCATCGCGGACCGCATTGTCCGCCCTCGTACTAGCGGCGGGTGCGGCACTCGTGGCACCCACGCCCACGATGGCTGCCCCGCAGTCCGCCGCGACGCAGCCGAGCGTCCCCGCCATCGCCGAGAACGTCCCCTCCGGGACACTCGCGGCGCTGGCTCCGACGATCGTAGGCGCGATTTCGGCACCCGGCCCCATCGCCGACGGCGGACAGGCCGCGATCCTGGCCCAGGCTCGCGTGCTGCTGGCCACGCCCGGCATCCCGGCGCAGGTCAAGGCCACCCTCGAAAAGGTCATCACCTTCCTCGACGGCAGTGGCGGCGGCGGTCCCGAATTGCCGCCTTCGGACGGTCCGCGCATCGCGCAGTTCCTCTACCCGACCATCGGCAAGGGCTGCATCGGCCCGACGTCGGATTCCGTCGGCACCGCGCTGGCGGTCCCCGGCCCGGCGACGCTGCCGCCGCCCGGACCGGCCGCGGGCCAGACCGGCTTCGTCTTCACCGCGCTCGGCACGAAGACCGCCACTGTCGTGCAGAATCCGCCGATGACGGTGCAGTGGGTCAACCTCGACAACCGTCGCACCGGTACCCAGCCGCTCACCACCGAGGCGGGCATCAACGCCGACGGCCCGGCCACTCTCACCGCTATCGCCGACACCGGTCCCGGCCGGGTCGCGGCAGTGATCACCGGTTCGCTCACCACGGCCACCGCCGATGGTGACCGCACCTGCTCGTTCGCCCCGACCCTCGGTTTCTTCTCCGTCGGCTGAGTCTCGCACCACGCAATTGGAGTTCGATCTATGAAGTTTGTCGTCCCCGGCCTGGTCAGCGGCCTGGCCGGCGCGGTCATCGGGGTGATTGCCGTACTCGGCATCACCGCGGGCGCGCAACAGAATTCGATCCCCGCGCCCGAGGAGTCCGGTGACCCGGGCTCGTCGCTGCTCGGCAACGTGCAGTACGGCTCGCGATGAGCAACGTACGCAGGCTCATCGCCTGCATCCTCGTCGGTCTCGGCGCGCTGCTGCTCGCGGCCGCGGTCATGATTCCCACCTACACGGTCGGCAAGGTCGCCAAGACCCCGCTCGACTTGCGCATCACCACGGTCGCCAAGAGCGTGCCCGGCGAGGAAAGCCTCGTGCTGGACGCGAAGTCGCTCACCGCGACCGAGGGCGCTGCCAAGGTGAACACCAATGTGCCGCTCGTTTCCCAGCGCTTCCTGACGGTCGAGGAGCCCTCGGACGCCGACGAGATGACCGTCCAGGCCGGCCAGACCCTGCGTCGCGACGACCAGGACCCCAAGGACGGCCTGCTCACCGCCTCGGTCGACCGCGTCACCATCGACCGCGTCACCGGCGCGCCGATCGACGCCTCGCCCAACGGTTCGATCGCCGTGGCTCAGGACCCCAAGTCGGGCGCCGCGATCCCCACCGAGTCGCAGCGGCGCGGCCTGCAGTACCGCTTCCCGATCGGCACCGAGAAGAAGTCGTACCCGTACTTCGACCTCAACGCCCGCGCCACCTACGACATCGATTTCATCGACGAGTCGGAGATCAACGGCGTGCCGGTCTACCACTTCCGGCAGACCATCCCGGTGACGAACATGTGGGACGTCGTCAAGCACCCGTCCCATCAGCTCGCCCTGCCCGCCGCCAAGTGGGGCCTCGAGGGCACCGAGCCGGTCACCATGACGCGCTTCTACACCAACACCCGCGACGTGTGGGTGGAGCCGAGGACCGGCGCGGTTCTCAAGGGTGGCGAGAACCTCCACATGTACTACGGCCGTAGCGCCGGGCAGGTGGACGTCAACATCCTGAAGTCGCACCTCGTCTTCGACGAAGAGACCATCGAAGCCCAGATGGCCGTCACCCAGGAGAGCCTCGACAAGCTCGACCTGTACGGCAAGACTCTGCCGATCATCCTGGGCATCCTCGCCGCCATCTTCCTCATCGGCGGCGCGGTCCTCGGATTCCTGAGCTCGGGCTCCACCGCGGGCCGTCCGTTCGATCCCCCGACCGAGCGGATTCGTTCCTCGAACCTGTAAGCCACCTGTCCACAACTCGGCCTCCCCCGGTCCTCAACCCGGGGGAGGCCGAGCTGTTTTGCGGGCAGGTTTGCCCAGTGCGACCGCGCGGCAATCGGATTCAGGGTCGCGGTAACTGCCGAACTCGAGCCGCCTCGCGGGTGAGATGGTCGCGCTCGAGAACTGTGGTGGCCGCGCGGGCCGCTGCGGCGTACAGGGTCGCGGCCTCCTTGAGTTCGCCCGCTCGTTCGAGTAGGTAGGCCCGGGATGCGCTGTGGCGCGGTAGTTCCGGGTCGAGATCCGCGAGGGCGGCCAGCCCTGCTCGGGGGCCGTCGGCCTCACCGACCGCGACCGCGCGATTCAGGCACACCACCGGGCTGTCGGTGAGAAGCAGTAGTTCGTCGTACCACTCCACGATCTGTATCCAGTCCGTCTCAGCGGTGCTCGGGGCGTCCGCGTGCAGGGCCGCGATCGCGGCTTGGGCCTGGTATTCGCCCAGGCGGTCACGCGCCAGTGCGGCTTGCAGGATCGTCACGCCCTCGGCGATAAGGTGTGTGTCCCACCGGGATCGGTCCTGTGCGGCCAGCGGAATCAAGCGCCCGCCCTCGATACGCGACGCACGGCGGGCGTGGTGCAGCAGCATCAGCGCGAGCAGCCCCGAGACCTCGGGTTCGCCGGTCGAGGCGGCGAGCTGACGGGTGAGGCGGATGGCTTCGGCGGCCAGATCGATGTCGCCGCTGTAGCCCTCGTTGAAGACGAGGTAGAGCACCCGCAGCACCGTTGCCGGATCGCTGGGACGGTCCAGCGGTAAGCCCGTGATCCGCTTCTTGGCCCGGCTGATCCGTTGCGCCATAGTCGATTCCGGAACCAGGTAGGCCGTCGCGATCTGCCGGGTCGTCAGGCCGCCGACCGCACGCAAGGTCAGCGCGACGGCCGAGCCCGGCGACAGCGAGGGATGCGCGCACAGGAAATACAGCCACAGCGTGTCGTCCGTGGCGGGCACCGGACCGGCTTCGGGCTCGGCATCGACCGCGAATTCTCGCCCACGCCTGGATGTTTCGGCCTGTGTCGCATCGATGAACTTCCGCCAGGCGACGGCGACGAGCCAGCCCTTCGCGTCGCGCGGTGGATCGTCGGGCCAGGTTTCCAGCGCCCGGATCAGCGCCTCCTGCACCGCGTCCTCGGCCGCCGCGAACCCGGCCCCGCGGCGGACGAGGATCGCGATCACCGCGGGGACGAGTTCGCGCAGTAGCGCGTCGTTCATTCGGTCACCGTGGGCAACTCTGTGTAGAACGGCCGCAGTTCGAGCCATTCCTGCACCGGCTTTCCACCTGCGCCCGGTGCCGCCGACAGCTCCCCGGCGAGTTCGAGCGCCCGGTCATAGGTCTCGACATCGATGACCATCCACCCGGCGATCAGGTCCTTGGTCTCCGCGAACGGCCCGTCGGTGACCGGCGGGCGACCCGCGCCGTCCGAGCGGACCCACGTGCCCTGGGTGGACAGTGCCTGACCGTCGACGAACTCGCCGGTCGATCGCAATCGATCGGCGAAATCCACCATGTACTGCACATGCGCGGACACCTCGTCCGCCGTCCACTGATCCATCGGCGCGTCGTTGACCGATGCGGGCGCGCCACGGTAGTGCTTGAGCAGCAGGTACTTGGCCATGATGTTCTCCTCGGTTGGTGTTCTGTGTGGGTTGTACCCCTGGGACGGAGCCACCCACGCGTTCTCGACATCGGCGGCACAAGAATCCCGGCCGATTGTTTTCGCCGTGAGTGAACGGCGCCACCTGCAGGAACAAACCGCCGGGGGTCCATGTTGAGTCAGCAAAGCTCAACTTTGGAAGGGTCGACATGACTTCAGCTCAGAACCTGCCGGTGCTGTTCCTGACCGATCCGATCGTGCTGCCGGGCATGGTCGTGCCCATCGAACTGGACGAATCCGCGCAGGCCGCCATCGACGCCGCCCAGGCGGCCAAAACCGGTTCGGTGCTGGTCGCGCCGCGCCTCGACGAGGGCTACGCGTCCTACGGCGTCGTCGCCACCATCGAACAGGTCGGCCGGATGCGCGGCGGCGCGCCCGCGGCCGTGTTGAAGGCCGAGCGCCGCGCCCGGATCGGGCACGGTGTCACCGGGCCGGGAGCCGCGCTGTGGGTGGAGGCCGAACTCGTCGAGGCGGTCGAGCCCGACGAGCGGACCACCGAGCTCGCCGCCGAGTACAAGAAGCTGGTCGTCGCCGTGCTGCAGCGGCGTGAGGCCTGGCAGATCATCGACATCGTCAACCAGCTCGACGACGTAGAGGCCATCGCCGACACCGCGGGCTACGCGCCGTACCTGTCCGACGACCAGAAGCGCGAACTGCTCGAGACCCCCGATGTCGCGGTGCGGCTGACCAAGCAGATCGACTGGATCAAGGACCACATCGCCGAGGTGGAGGTCACCGACAAGATCTCCGAAGACGTCCGCGACGGCATGGAGAAGAGTCAGCGCGAGTTCCTGCTGCGTCAGCAGCTCAACGCCATCCGCAAGGAACTCGGCGAGGACGAACCCGACGGCGCCGACGACTACCGCACTCGCGTGGAGAACGCGGACCTGCCCGAGAACGTGCGCGCGGAGGCGCTGCGCGAGGTCGGCCGGTTGGAGCGCGCCAGCGACCAGAGCCCGGAATCCGGCTGGATCCGTACCTGGCTCGACACCGTGCTCGATCTGCCGTGGACGGTGAAAACCGAGGACAGCACCGATGTCTCGGCCGCGCGAGCGGTGCTCGACGCCGATCACCACGGCCTCGACGAGGTGAAGGACCGGATGGTCGAGTACCTGGCGGTGCGTTCGCGGCGGGCCGCGCGCGGTCTCGAGGTCGTGGGTGGACGCGGGTCCGGCGCGGTGCTCGTGCTGGTGGGTCCCCCCGGTGTCGGCAAGACCTCGCTGGGTGAATCGGTCGCCAAGGCGCTGGGCCGCAAGTTCGTTCGCGTCGCCCTCGGCGGCGTGCGCGACGAGGCCGAGATCCGTGGCCACCGCCGCACCTACGTCGGCGCGCTGCCGGGCCGGATCGTGCGTGCGGTGAAGGAGGCGGGTTCGATGAATCCCGTTGTCCTGCTGGACGAGATCGACAAGGTCGGCTCCGACTTCCGTGGTGATCCGGCGGCGGCCCTGCTCGAGGTCCTCGACCCCGCGCAGAACCACACCTTCCGCGACCACTACCTGGACCTGGACCTCGACCTGTCGAATGTCCTGTTCATCGCGACCGCCAACGTCATGGACACCATCCCCGGTCCCCTGCTGGACCGTATGGAGCTCATCACCGTCGACGGCTACACCGAGGCCGACAAGGTGGCGATCGCGCGCGACTTCCTGGTTCCCCGCCAGCTGGAGCGCAACGCGCTGACCGCGGAAGAAGTGTCGATCACCGACGCGGCCCTGCGCGAGATCGCGGCGAACTACACCCGGGAGGCGGGTGTGCGTCAAATGGAGCGCCTGGTGGCAAAAGCCTTGCGCAAGGCGGCAACTCGCCTGGTCACAGGCGACCCCGCGAGCGTCGGCGACGCTGCCGTGGACGCCCCGCTCGTCGACAAGGGCGCGCTGGGCGAGGGCGCGGTGCTCGGGTACGACCCCGAACTCGGCTACGACAACGTCATCGACATCGCGGCCGGTCCGCAGCCGGTCGGTCAGGTGACGAGCCTGGTGGTCGACCTCGACAACCTCACCGACTACCTCGGGCGTCCCCGCTTCACCCCGGACTCGATGGAGCGCACCTCCGTCCCGGGCGTGGCGACCGGCCTCGCGGTGACCGGTGCGGGCGGCGATGTCCTCTACATCGAGGCCAACGGCGCCGAGGGCGAGCGTTCGCTCACCCTCACCGGCCAGCTCGGTGACGTGATGAAGGAATCGGCTCAGATCGCCCTCACCTACGTCCGCTCGCACCTGGAGGAAATCGGTATCGAGCCGAAGGTCCTCGACCGCAACATCCACATCCACTTCCCCGCGGGTGCGGTCCCCAAGGACGGCCCTTCGGCGGGCGTCACCATGGTCACCGCCCTGGTGTCGCTGGCCCTCGGTCGCCCGGTCCGCGGCGATGTGGGGATGACCGGCGAGGTCACCCTGAACGGCAGTGTCCTGCCGATCGGCGGCGTGAAGCAGAAGCTGCTCGCCGCCCAGCGAGCCGGCCTGAAGACCGTCTTCATCCCGGCCCGCAACGAACCGGACCTGGACGAAGTCCCGGCGGAAGTACTGGCCGCCCTGAACGTCCGCCCCGTCGCCGACGTGGCAGACATCCTGGCCTACGCGATCGAGCCGATCGCCGAACCCGCCGCCGACGGCAAGACCTTCGCCGTCAGCGCCTGATCCCCGCTGTCAACGGGCCGTGCACAGCTGTGTACGGCCCGTTGACGTGTCCGGCTAGCGGCTGACGGTCGGCGGCAGCATCGGGCCCGCGACGGTGACTACGGCGAGTTGGTCGGTGTCGTAGTTGTCCTGGTCGTCGAGGTCGTCGAGGTCGTCGAGGTCGTCGTCGAGATCGTCGTCGTCGAAACCGTCCGCGTCTTCCTCGGTGGTGGGGGCGAGGTCCTTCTCGACGCGGCGAGTGGTGCCCTGGGCGACCGCGCAGAGGACAGGTTCCTCGCCCTCGGTCTCGGCGTAGACGTCGCAGTGGGTGACGGCCTGGCGGCGGGTGGCGCCAAGGACGGTGGCGTGCACGCGCAGGCGCTCGCCCTGGGCAGGGCGCAGGTAGGTGATGGTGAAGCCGCCGGTGAGGACGTTGGGGCCCAGGACGGTACCCGCGGCGAAGGTGAGGGCGTTGTCGGCGGCGTAGGCGAGCACCCCGCCGTGCACGAAGCCGAACTGCTGGCCGTGTTCTGGCTGGATGTCGATGATGAGAGTGGCTGCGCCCTCACCGAATTCGGTGAGCTCGGTGCCGACCAGACGGGCGAACGGCTGCGCGGCTAGTACCTGGCGCGCCAGGTCGAGGTCGAGGGTGGAAGCTTCGGTCGGCATCGGGTGTTCCGTTCTTCGAGTTGCGTGGCCCTGCATGGTGACTATTCGGTGCCGTCGGCCCGCAGTGTCGCCCACGCGGCGGCGGCGAGCTCGGGGGCGACATCGGTTGGCGCGGTACGGATATTGCCACCAAGCCATTGGCGGGAGTATTCCTGTGCCGCACCGAGCCACAGCGCGTAGACGAGATCGAGTTCCAGGTCACGCACCGCGCCGTATCCCGCGTGCGTGCGCCACCACCGCCGGACGGCCGTGAGGAACTCCACATTGCGCTCGCTCTCCCGGGCCCCGGGCGGCCGCGAACCCGTGAGAACCGTTGCGCGATATTGATATTCGTGCACCCAGTGCAGGTGCGCGCGCACCCCGGCCTCGACGCCGGTCCGCGCGTCGGGACTGTCGGCGACGGCATTCCAGAAGTGTTGCTGGTAGTCGGTGAGCGCGGCCATCCAGACCTGCCGATAGAGGTCGGACTTGTCCGGAAAGTGGTGGTACAGCGCGCCGACGCTGGCATCGGCGGCGGCGCGGATATCGCTCAGCGTGGCATCGAGCACGCCGTGTTCGGCGAACTGCCGCTCCGCGGCGAGCAACAACCGATCTCGCATCTCCATATACAGAATTTAGTTCTGTCCGGCTGACGTGGCAAGAGCCGATCTGTCGGTGCGATGCGGTAAGACGGAACTGTGCCCCGGTGGCTCCTGCATGTGGATCTCGACCAGTTCCAGGCGGCGGTGGAATTCCGGCGTCGCCCTGAGCTGCGCGGCCTGCCGGTGATCGTCGGCGGCGAGGGCGATCCCGCGCAGCCCCGCAAGGTCGTGACCTGCGCGTCTTATCCCGCGCGGGCCTACGGCGTGCGTGCGGGGATGGCGTTGAGAATGGCGCAGCGCAAGTGCCCGGAGGGCGTTTTCCTGCCGGTCGACATGGCCGCCTACGAGGTGGCCTCCGAAGAGATCATGGCGACGCTGGGCCGGGTGGCCGGCGCGGTCGAGGTGTGGGGGATGGACGAGGCGTTCGTCGCCACCGACGGCGATCCGTGGCAGCTGGCCGCCGAAATCCGCACCGCCATCATCGAACTCGGCCTCACGTGCGCGGTCGGCATCGGCGACAACAAGCTCACCGCGAAGCTCGCCACCGGTTTCGCCAAGTCCACCGGCAAGACCTCCGCCGAACCCGAGCACGACCCCGGCGCCGCCACCGGCATCTTCGAGCTCACCGCCGCCAACTGGACCGAACTCATGGGCCACCGCCCCACCGACGCGCTCTGGGGCGTCGGTGCCCGCATCGCCCACCGTCTGGCCGACCTCGACATCACCACGGTCGCCGATCTCATGTCCGCCGACCGCGCGCGCCTGGCCGCCGAGTTCGGCCCGAGCACCGGCCCCTACCTGTGGGTCCTCGGCCACGGCAAAGGCGACACCGAACTCTCGACCACCCCACGAATCCCCGTGGGCCGCAGCAAGTCCGAGACCTTCCCGCACGACCTCACCGATCCCGGCGAAATCCGCCGCGAGGTCGCCCGCATCGCCACCGAGGTCGCCGAGGAGATGCGCGAACACCACCGCGTCAGCACCCGGGTCTCGGTCACCGTCCGCACGAAAACCTTCTACACCCGCAGCAAACAGCAAAAACTCCCCGCCCCCACCGACGACATCACCACCATCACCGACACCGCCCTGGCGATCATCGACCGCTTCGACCTGGACCGCCCGATCCGCCTCCTCGGCGTCCGCCTGGAACTCGTCCCGCCCTGACGTGGGTCCTCCCCCGCGGTCTCGCGAACTCGTATGCTCGGGCAATGGAGTTTTCTGCGATGGTGGCCCGTGAATCCGATGGTGGGATCGTTCTCGCTCGTGAAACGGTGGGAGACGACTTCCTCGGTAGCGGCGAGGTGACGATCAAGGTTCATTACTCGAGCGCGAACTACAAAGATCTGCTGGCGATCACGCCGCGCGGTGGGGTGGTGCGCAACTATCCGATCGTGCCGGGCATCGACCTCACCGGTGAGGTGATCGCCTCGGAGATCGATGACTTCTCCCCCGGCGATCAGGTCATCGCCCATGGCTACGACCTGGGCGTTTCGCGCAACGGTGGCTTTGCCGAATACACCAAGGTGCCTGCCGAATGGGTGGTGAAGCTCGACGGCCTCGACACCCGAGACGCCGCCACCATCGGCACCGCGGGCTTCACCGCCGCCCTGAGCGTGCAGGCCCTGCTCGACCACGGCCTGACCCCCGACGACGGCGCCGTCCTGGTCACCGGCGCGACCGGCGGTGTCGGCACCGTGGCCATCGACATCCTCTCCGGCCTCGGCTTCGAGGTGATCGCTTCCACCGGCAAGACCGACGCGAACGACCTGCTGGCCGAGCTCGGCGCCAACGAGGTCATCGGCCGGCTGCCCCTCGACCCCGATGCCAAGCCGCGCCCGCTCAACAAGGCCAACTGGGCGTCGGCGGTGGACAGCGTCGGCGGCGCGTCGCTGGCCCACGTCCTCAGCGCCATCGGTTACGGCGGGGCGGTAGCGGCCAGCGGCCTCACCGGCGGCGCCGAGCTTCCCACCACCGTGCTCCCGTTCATCCTGCGCGGCGTCAGCCTGCTCGGCATCGACTCGGTCCAGCTCCCGATCGAGAAGCGCCGCGCACTGTGGACAGCACTGGGCAAACAGCTTCGCCCCCAGCATCTGTCGACGATCGAGTCCTTCGCACCGATCACCGAGGTCGGCACCGTCCTGCAGTCGATCAAGGACGGCACCCACTCCGGGCGCACCGTGATCGGCGTGGCCAACGAGTTCTGAGCCCGCCAGAAGTCCACACGACGACGTTACGGATAATGTAATACTGTAACGACATGATGCTCCGCCCAGACGGCACCACGATCACCGACGAGTCCGCGATCGCGCTGGCCGCGTCCATTCGCGCCCGTGAGGTCAGCGTCCGCGCGGTGATCGATGCCCACATCGCCGTGCTGGAACGTTTCGCGCCCGCCACGAACGCCGTGGTGGTGGACTGCTACGACACCGCGCGGGCACAGGCCGACGCCGCCGACGCCCACCTCGCGACCGGGCCGGAGCACCTGCCGCCGCTGTTCGGCGTCCCGATCACCGTCAAGGAGTCCTTGGCGGTCGCGGGCCTGCCCAACACGGCGGGCGTCGTGGCTCGGCGGCACCTGCGGCCCACCGCGAATGCCACGGTGGTGCAACGAGTTCTGGACGCGGGTGCGATCGTGCTCGGGCTGACCAACACCGCCGAGGGGTGCATGTGGCTCGAGTCGACGAACCGGGTCTACGGGCGAACCAGCAACGTGCACGACCGGACACGAACGGCGGGCGGGTCATCGGGCGGTGAGGGCGCCGCCGTCGGCAGCGGCGGCTCCCCGCTCGGCCTGGCCACCGATACCCTCGGCTCGATCCGGGTGCCCGCCTTCTGCAACGGCGTCTTCGGGCACCGCCCGTCGACCGGCCTGCTCCCGACCACCGGTGCGTGGCCACCACCGTTCGGCGTGGCCGCCCTGTGCTCCAACGGGGTCATCGCCCGCCGTGCGGCCGATCTCATGCCGCTGCTGCGGATCATGGCCGGTCCCGACGGGACCGATCCCCTGGTCCGCGCGGCCACCCTCGGCGATCCGGCGACCACCTCGATGCGAGGTGTGCCCGTCGTGCTGCTCGACGGAACCTTCGCCCCCGGCTTCGGCCGTGAGGTACTGGCCGCGCGCGACCGCGCCGCCGCCGCGCTCACCGAGGCGGGCGCCGAGGTCACCCGGGTACCGATGCGTTCGCTGCGGACGATCGGGCTCTTCGCCACGATCGTGCTGGCCGAGGAGACCGGGATCAGCTTCGCCGAGATCATGCGCGGCGAGGGCGCCGACATCCTCGCGCCGGGTCAACTCACCGCCCTGCGCGGCGACCACACCCTCGCCACCCGTCTCCTCGCGCTCGGCGAGCTGATCGCGGCCCGGCTACCCACCCGGGTGGCCCGGCGCATCACCGCCGCCGCACACCGCACTGCCGCCGAGATCACCGAGATCATCGGTGACGGATTGCTCCTGCATCCGACCCTGAGCACGGTCGCGCCCCGTCACGGCCGCACCACCGGCCGCCTGTGGCGCACGAACACGGTCGCACCGTTCAGCCTCGCCGGGCTCCCCGTCACCCAGGTGCCGCTCGGCCGCGGCACCCACGGTCTGCCACTCGGGGTACAGGTGGTCGCGGGACCCAACCGCGATCACCTCTCGATCGCCGCGGCCCTCACTCTCGAGAAGGCGTTCGGCGGCTGGGTCCGCCCGCGGGGCTGACCACTCCCCCTCCGGGTGTGCTCACGTGCTCGGGAGCAACGCCATCGCCGCGCGGTATCGACGGCTCGGCCGGAAAGGACGCCGGGAACAGTTCGCCGGCGGGACGGCGTAGGTAGTCGCGCTCGGTGTAGGCCGCACGCATCCGGTCGAACAGTGACTGCGCCCGCCGGGTCATCGCGGGCAGGTCGATGCCGGGAATTACCCCGTCGCGCAGAGTGATCCGCCCGGCGACCATGGAGAAATCCGCCGCGCGCCCGGTGCTGTTCATGCACAGGGTGCGGATCGGATCGTCGAGGACGCCGTCGCGCGGGTCGTCGAGGCGGAAGGCGACCAGGTCGGCGGTCGCCCCCACCGCGATCGTGCCCAGGTCCGGTCGGTGCAGCGCTTCGGCACCGCCGAGCGTCGCCGCCGAGACGTAGTCGCCGTAGGTGGCCGCGTCGAGCCGCGATGCCAGCACCTTGGCCAAGGTGACGCCGATGTCGATGCCGCGCACCAGATCCGGCGGAAAAGAGTCGGTGCCGAGGGCGATGCGCACGCCCGCTGCCCGGTACCGATCGAAACTGTCGAGCGCCGATCCGTGTCTGGCCGAGGTGAGCGGGCAGTGCACGATCGACGCTCCCGACGCCGCGAGCGTGCCGAGATCGTCATCGGTATCGGCATCCACGTGCGGGTTCGAGTCGATGTAGATCCCGTGAGGGATGAGCAGATTCGGCCCGAGGAGACCGGTCCGCTCGAGCACGGCCAGCGGTGACATACCGAACCGCTCGATCACGAACGCGCGTTCGTGCAGCCCTTGGAGCGCGTGCAGGCGGACCAGCGCGCCGGTCGCGGCGGCCAGCGCGGAGGTCCGGTGCAGCAGATCCTCGGACAGCGTCTCGATCCGGCACGGGAGCAGCGTCCCGTGGATCAGATCGGTGTCCTGCGCCGAGGCCCACTCCAGGAACCGCGCCGCACCCTCGAACCCGTCGAGCCCGAGTTCTTCGTTCCAGTAGATGGACCGCGAGCCGTCGTCGTCGACCACGTTGACCCCGGATCGGTACGCGGGCCCGAGGTACACCCGCAGGCCCAGACGTTGTGCGGATTCGGCCATCGCCACGGCGTCGGAGTAGGTCTCCGCCCAATCGCTGTGTACCTCCGACGCGATCGGCATCGCCGTCGTCACCCCGTGCAGCAGCAGCTGGACGAACCCGTACTCACGGATGAACGCCCGCTCCTCGGCGTCGAACACCGCGCGCCGCCGCTGCGTGGCGTACTCGCGCGACCATTGCAAACCGAGGCCGAGCTCGCGCGACTGCCACGAATCCAGGATCGTGTGGTCGATGTCGGTGAGCGCGTCGAGGTCGATGAGCCCGGGCATCAAGACCGCGTCCCCGAGCTCGATCACCTCGTCGACGGTCTCCAGACCGCGCGGACCGGCGGCGACGATGCGCGAATCCTCCACCACCACTTCGCCATCGGTGAGCAACACGTGGCCGCCGACGATCCCCGACGCGAGCACATGGCGTGCTCGAATACCGCGCCGCATCTCAGCTCCTCCCCCTGCCCCAACGACCGGGAATCTCGAATCCCTCCAGTGCCGTATCGACGGAAACGACACTGCCCCGATGGATTACAGTGCGCTCGGCCGGGCGATCCATCACGGCAGAAGTCGGGCTGGCCGCGTCGACGAGGAAGAACTCGGCCGGATCACCGACCTCGAAACCTGGATGCGGCTCGCTCCGGCCGAGCGGGCGCAGACTGCGGTCGAGCACGCTCGCACCACCCCAACTGGCGACGGCGAGAGCGTGTTCCACGTGCTCGTCGGATCCGAACCCGTTGACGAACGCGAGTTGCCAAGCGCGGTCGAGCATGTCGCCGTTGCCGTAGGGTGACCAGTAGTCCCGCTGACCGTCCATCCCGACCCCGACGCGCACACCGGCCGCGGCCAGATCGAGCAACGGCAACGCCCAACCCTGCGCGCCCGCCGCGTGGGTGAGGGCGATGTCGAGCTCCGCCAGCTGCTCGATCGCCGCAGGCACAGCGGGCAGCCCACCGGCCAGGCACCGGGCATGGGAGATGGTCGCCAGACCGGTCATCCCGAGCGCCCGCACCCGTTCGATGATCAGCGACAGGGTGAACAGCCCCAGCTCACCCGCTTCGTGCAGGTGGATGTCGACGCCGACCTGATGCTTGTCGGCCAGCCCGAACACCGCGTCGAGATGTCGCACCGGATCGCGGTCGAGTTCGCACGGATCCATCCCGCCGACCAGGTCGGCCCCGGCCGACAGTGCCGCGTCCATGAGGTCGACGACGCCGGGCTCGAGCAGGATTCCGACCTGCGGGAACGCCACGATCTCCACGTCGCACACGTCGTCGTAGCGTTCCCGCGCCGCGAGTTCGCCTTCGAGCTTGGTGAGCCCGGAATCGGCGTCCACCTGGGCGTGACTGCGAATCCTGGTGGCCCCGTTGGCCACTGCCACCGCGAGGGTGAACGAGGCACGTTCGGCCACGGAACGTTCCGCCGACCGCCAGTGCTCGCGATCGTTCATGATCCGGCCCCACCGTCCCGGCATCCCGGTCTGGGCACGGAACGGCAGCCCGAGCCTGCTCGAGTCGAGATGCAGGTGCACATCCGACAGTGCGGGCAGGATCAACCGGCCCGCGCCGTCGACGAGTTCGCCGGCGGGCACCGGCGGACCGGTGGCCGCGGATACCGCGGCCACCGTGCCGTTCTCGATCAGCAGGTCCACCGGCGGGCCGCCCCAGGGGCGAACATCGGTGATCAACAGCGAATCACCCACGCGCTCAGTCCTTGCCGAAGGTCGCGGCGTCGACGGTGATCATCCCGTCCGCCCGCGGCTTCCAGTTCAGCGCCGGGTCCACCGCGTAGCTGGCATCGGGGGTGTAGAGGCCGAGCAGCAGCGCCTTGGAATCGTTGAGGGTGAACAGATCTCGGTAGACATCGATCCTGGCCTGTCCGGCGACGGTCCGCGTCTTGGCGACCAGGGCCTGGGTTTCCGGCAGCATCGCGTAGTCGTTCCACTGCCCGCCGAACATCGAGGCGATCGGGGCGTCGCCGTCCATGGTGGACGGCGCGTAGGTGTTGAGGTAGATGCCGGTGGCGGCCTTCTTCGTGTAGATCATCTGGGAATGGCTGCTCTGGTCGGTGCCGTGCAGGGTGATGGTGATGCCGACTTCGGCAAGGTTCGCCTGGATCGACTGGGCGATCTCGGAGCTCAGCGGGATGCGTCCGTTCGTCGCGTACTGGAAGGGGATCGGCGTGCCGTTGTAACCCGCCGCGGCCAGCAGCTGCTTGGCCCTGGCCGTATCACGCACCGGCGCAAGATATTTCGGGTCGTAGCCGCCGACGTTCTTGGCGACCAGTTGGCTGTCGACCGTCGCGCGGCCCGCGAGCAGACTCTTGACGATGGCGTCCCGGTCGATCGACAGTGCGATCGCCTCGCGTACCCGCTGGTCGGCCAGCGGACCCGCCGTGGCGTTCATGCCGAGGAAGGTGACGCCGTTGGAGACCCGCGACTCGATGTGCACACTCTTCGAACCATCCACGGCGGCGACCTGATTGGGCGCGATCAAGGCCACATCGAGACTGCCGGACTGAACACCGTTGAGTCGGGCGTCGGCGTCGGCCACCGTCTTGAAGGTCACGGTCTCCAGTGCGGCCTTGTCGCCCCAGTAGTTCGGATTGCGCTTGACGACGTATTCGACGCCGCGCGTGTAGTGGTCGAACACGAACGGCCCCGAGCCGACCGGTGCGGCCGCGAATCCCGCGGAACCGAGCTTGGTGTAAACACTTTCGGGCACGATCGAGACGCCGGTGGTGATGGTCGGCCACGCGGAGAAGGGGGCGTTGAGGCTGAACACCACGGTATTGCCGGGACCGGCGGCGGCGGAGGTGAACATCTCCATATAGGTGGCCGGATCGCCGTTGGGTGTCGCCTTGATCTGGTTGTAGGTGAACGCGACATCGGAGGCATTCACCGGTTCGCCGTTGTGGAACTTCGCGTCCTCGCGAATCGTGAACGTCCACCGGGTGAAATCGGTGTTGTGCTCCCACGAGGTCGCGAGCTTCGGGCCGATCACGCCTTCCGCGTCGAATCGGGCGAGCTGGTCGAAGGTCGCGAAGTAGTAGTTGTAGCCTGCCAGCGAACCGTCGCTGATCGGGTCCGGCACGTCCGTCGGTTCGGTGACCGCGCCGACCACGAGGGTCTTCGTCGACGCGGTGTCGGTGCCCGCGGGTGCGCAGGCACTCAGGGTGACGGTGGAGAACGCGAGGATCGCGAGTCCGGTAGCCACACTGCGGGTGATCGGTCTCATGGGTTTCCTAATCTTTCGTGGAGCGGGGAAGTGGATGCAGGCACGCCGCGACATGCCCGGCGGGCCCGAGCGGCTCGAGTTCCGGTATGCGCGTGGCGCATTCGCCGGTCGCCGACGGGCAGCGGGTGCGGAAGGTGCAGCCGCTCGGTGGATTCGCGGCATCGGGGAGTTCGCCGCGGATCAGCGTCGAGGCGTCGCGGCGGCGTTGATGGGGGTCGGGAACGGGAGCCGAGGCGATCAGCGCGCGCGTGTACGGATGCCGGGGACTGGTGAACACGTCCTCGGTGGCGCCGATCTCGACGAGCTTGCCCAGATGCATCACCGCGACCCGGTCCGACAGGTGCCGCACGACCGAGAGATCGTGGGCGATGAACAGATACGACAGGCCGAGCTGTTCTTGCAGGTCTTGGAGCAGGTTGATCACCTGGGCCTGTACCGAGGCGTCGAGCGCGGACACCGGTTCGTCGAGCACCAGCACCTCCGGCCTCGGCGCGAGCGCCCTGGCGATCCCGAGCCGTTGCCGCTGTCCGCCGGAGAACTCGGCCGGGCGCCGGTCGAGCGCGTCCGGTCCGAGCCCGACCTGGTCGAGCAGTCCGAGCACGCGGGCGCGGGAGTAGCCGCCCGCGATCCGGAGCGGTTCGGCGATGATGTCGTGCGCGCTCATTCGCGGGTCGAGGGAGGAGTACGGGTCCTGGAACACCAGCTGCACCCGGTTGCGCAGCGCCCTGCGCGCGGCCGGTCGCAGGGCGGCCAGGTCGTGGCCGAGGATGCGCACCGAACCCGCGGTCGGGGTGTTGATGCCGAAGATCGTGCGGACAAGCGTGGACTTCCCGCCACCGGATTCGCCGACCAAGCCGAAGGTTTCACCGCGTACGACCCCGAAGCTCACGCCGTCGAGGGCTCGCAGTCTGCGCTTGCCGGTGAGACCGCGCCTGCTGGTGAAGCTCACCTCGAGGCCGTCGACCCGGATCACTTCCTCTGCGGTATCGATCACGGTCATGCCGAAATGTCCTCTCGGAGAGGGGCGGCGAGCGCGGGCGGGCAAGCGAGCGCGCGACGGTCGCCGGTGGCGACGAGAAATGGTGGGGCTGTGTCGCATTCGCGGCTCTTGCCCGCGAACTCGCAACGCGGGGCGAACCCGCACCCGGCCGGACGTTTCGTCGGTGACGGCGGCGAGCCGGGGATGGCATAGGCGCGGCCCGCGCCCGCCTGCCCGAGCAGACTGCCCTGCAGGCCACGGGTGTACGGGTGGGCGGCGTCGTCGAAGATCTGCCACACCGTGCCGGTCTCGACCACCCGGCCCGCGTACATGATCGCCACCCGATCGGCGTACTGGGCGACCAACCCGAGATCATGGGTGATCAACACCATCGCCGCGCCGCTGCGGGCGCGAGCCTGTGCCAGCACCTCCATGAGCTGGGCCTGGATGGTCACGTCGAGCGCGGTGGTCGGCTCGTCGGCGATGAGCACCGCCGGATCGTTGGCCATCGCCATGGCGATCACCGCGCGCTGGCGCATACCACCCGACCACTGGTGGGGATAGGCGCGCGCCCGCTCGGCCGGTTGTGGGATACCCACGGAGGCAAGGAGTTCGACTACGCGCTGCTTGCGTTTCCTCGCGTCGAGCCGCTGATGCACCGCCAGCGCGCGACCGATCTGCGTGCCGACCCGGCGCACCGGATTGAGGGTGGTCATCGGGTCCTGGAAGACCATGCCGAGTTCGGCGCCCCGCAGGCGGCGCAGGGTTTCGTCGTCGGCGCCGACGAGTTCGTCGCCGCGGAAACGCACGCTGCCCGAGAAGATCGTCAATGCCGGGGGGAGCAGGCCGAGGGCGGCGAGCATCGTCACCGACTTGCCCGATCCGGATTCGCCGACGAGACAGAGCACTTCGCCCTCCTCCAGGCGCAGGCTCACCCCGTCGACGAGCACCACACGGTCGCCCGCGGCTATCTCGTAGCCGACGGTGAGATCGGTGATCTCCAGCAATGGGTTCATGCCACAACCTCTTTCGCGAGAGCGCCCCGGCGAGCGCGTGGTGCCCGTCGAACTCGGCGCAAACCCTGGCCTTCATCGGTGAATCGCCGGCTGGCCAACAGGGTTCCGCCGATCACCAGCAGCAGTGCCACCGCCGGAACGATCGTCAGATAGGGCGCCTGGCGCAGGTACTTCTGTCCGTCGGTGATCATCAATCCCCAACTGGGAGTAGGTGGTTGCACGCCGAGGCCGAGATAGTCGAACGACGAGATCATGATCAGCACATTGCCGAGATCGGCGGTCGCCAGAATCAGCACAGGGACCGTGACGTGCCCGACGACGTGCTTGCGCATCACCCAGCCAGAGCGCGCGCCGAGCAGTTTCGGCGCGATCACGAAATCGCGACCGGACAGCCCGAGCGCGACCGAGCGCGCCACCCTGGCATAGCCGACCCAGAAGGTGACGCCGAGGATCGTCGCCATCAGCGCGGTACTCGGCCCGCGTATCGCCGACACCGCCATGATCACCAGCGTCATCGGGACCGCGAGCTGCACATCGGCGACACCCATCAGCACGCTGTCGGTGACACCGCGGAAGTAGCCCGACACGGTGCCGACCGTCATGCCGATCACCGCGTTGACCAGCACGATCACCAGGACCAACCCGAGTGTGATCCGTCCGGCCAGCGCCAGCCTGCTCGCCAGATCGCGACCGAGCGAATCGGTTCCGAGCGGGTAGTTCCCGGTGGTGAACGGCGCGGAGAACGCGGCCGCGAGGTCCTGCCCGTAGGGGTCGTAACCGGGGAAGAGGGGATACAGCAGGGAGAACAGCACGACTGCGAGGATCATGGCGACGCCCGCGATCGTGGCGTAATCGCGGGGACGGATCATCGGACTCTCGCTCTCGGATCGATGACGCCGTAGAGGACGTCGATCCCGAAGTTGACGATCACGAAGATGGTCGCGATCACCACCAGCCCGGACTGGACCACCGGAAAGTCCCGGTTGAACACCGCGTCGAGCATCAACGTGCCCAAACCGGGCCAGGCGAAGACGTTTTCGACGATCACCAGCCCACCGAGCAGCGTGCCGAGCGTGATTCCGGAGATGGTGAGCACCGGCAGCAGCGCGTTCGGCAGCACATCGCGCAGGAGCACCGAGGATCTGCGCTCGCCGCGCGCGTACGCGGTGCGCACATAGTCCTGGGAGCTCTCGGCGACCAGTGAATTGTCCAGCAGCCGTGAGTAGACGACGAACTGCGCGGTGGCGATGGTGAGGGCGGGCATGATGATCGCGAGCGGGTCGGCACCGGCGAGCGAGGGCAACCAGCCCAGCGTCACCGAGAACACCAGCACCAGCAGCAGCCCGAACAGGAAGTCCGGCACCGCCAGTCGCGCCGCGCCGACACCGAGCGCTACCCCGCGTAGCGACCAGCGGCCGCTCAGGTGGATGGCGAGCACCACGGCGAAGGCGAGTGCGAGACCGATCGCGAAGCCCGCGACACCGAGTTGGAGCGAAGCGGGCAGGCGTTGCAGGACCAGTGTCATCGACGAGGTGCCGGTCTGCTGGTACGAGTCACCGAAATCGCCGGACAGTACGCCGGTCACGTAGTCGAAGTACTGGGTCAGTGGCGGTTTGTCGAAGCCGAGTTCGGCTTCCAGCGCCGCGATGTCGGCCTCGCTCGCCGTTTCCGGCAGGAGAGAGGCCACGGGACTTCCGGTCGATCTGCCGAGCAGGAACGCCAGCGAGATGACGGCGAACACGGTGATCACCGCCTGGATGAGGCGGCGGATCAGATAGACGGCCAACACTGATCCTCTCTGTGTGCCGAGAATGTAATTCGGTATACAGAATTGGATTCCCGTGTATCCCCATTGTGTTCCGAAAGTTTCGGGTCCGTGAATGATTTCGATGCTGCCAACCGGCAGGAATGCCTTCGTCAAGGCCCATGCTCGACCCGCTGGGCAGGCTGGTTTGCAGGTGGTCTGAGGTGGACAAAGATATATTTGGTCTACCGGATTGAATTCGGTAGGTCCGCCGCTAGACTGCGCGATCGCCGGCCGTCACCATCGGCGCGGCTTCGTAGACTGTTCGGGTGGCCCGAAACCTACGTCCGCCGGTAGAAGTCGTCGACGACACTTCGCAGACGCGACGGATATACGACGATCTGCGCCGCGCGATCATCACGGGGGAGTACCGCGAAGGCGAGAAACTGCCGGAGGCGCGCCTGGCCGCCATGCTCGGCACCTCGCGCCTGCCGGTGCGAGAAGCCCTGGCATTACTCGAATTCGACGGCATCGTCAGCGCGCTGCCGCGTCGCAGCGCGGTCGTGCGGTCCTGGGATACCACCGCGGTGGAAGAACTCTTCGATGTCCGCATCGGTTTGGAACCGCTGGCGGCCCGACTCGCCGCTGCCCGGATCAGGCAGGGGCACGACAGCTCGCCCCTGCGGGCCGCGTTGCGAGAAGCGCAGGAGGCCACCGATTCTGGTGATCCGCTCCGCATCGCCGAGACGAACGCGAAGCTGCACGGCGCCATCGTGGAACTGTCCGGCAACTCGCTGCTCACTCAGCTGATGCGCACCATCCTCGCCCGGATGGCCTGGCTGTTCTTCCTCACCACCGAACGCAACACCGAGGAACAGCGCGACGAACACCAGCACCTCATCGACGCGATCTCCTCGGGCGACGAACGCCTGGCCGAATACGCCATGCTCAGCCACACCGAAGCAGGTCGCACCCCCACCCTCACGATCGTCACCGCGCTACGGCATGCCGACCATGGCCATGCTCCTGGCGACGACCGCTAGCCCAGCCCCCACGATCGGGGAGCTGGGCTGAACAGACCCTTTCGCTCAGACGGTGGCAGGGGCCACCGGGTCGTCGGCGAACTGGGTTCGGTAGAGCTCGGCGTACCGGCCGTCGGCGTTGAGGAGGGTGGCGTGGGTGCCACGCTCGACGACGCGGCCATCCTCGAGGACCAGGATCTGGTCGGCGGCGCGGATGGTGGACAGGCGGTGGGCGATGACCAGTGCGGTGCGGCCGGTCAGCGCTTCGGTGAGGGCTTCCTGAACCGCGGCCTCCGAGGTGGAGTCGAGGGACGCGGTCGCCTCGTCGAGGATGACGACTCTGGGCTGCTTGAGAAGCAGGCGGGCGATGGTGAGGCGTTGGCGTTCACCGCCGGAGAGGCGGTAACCGCGTTCGCCGACCACCGTGTCCAGACCGTCGGACAGCGAATCGACCAGGTCGCCGAGCCGGGCGCGACCGAGGGCGTCCCACAGTTCGTTTTCGGTGGCTTCCGGCCGGGCCAGCAGGAGATTCGCGCGGATGGTGTCGTGGAAGAGGTGCCCGTCCTGGGTGACCAGGCCGACGGTGCGCTGGATGGATTCGGTGGTCAGGTCGCGCACGTCGGACCCGTTGAGGCGGACCGCGCCGGAGTCGACGTCGTAGAGGCGCGAAACCAGCTGGGCGATAGTGGATTTGCCCGCGCCGGAGGAGCCGACCAGCGCGATGAGCTGTCCGGGTTCGGCGCGCAGCGACACCTCGTGCAGCACCTCGACACCGCCACGGCGGTCCAGTGTCGCGACATCTTCCAGCGAAGCGAGCGAGACCTTGTCGGCCGACGGGTAACCGAAGTTCACCGCGTCCAGTTCCACCGCGACCGGGCCGTCGGGCACCGAGGTGGCGTGCGGGGCGTCCTCGATCAGCGGCTTCAGGTCGAGCACCTCGAAGACACGCTCGAAACTCACCAGCGCGGACATGATCTCCAGGCGGGCGCTGGCCAGCGCGGTGAGCGGGGTGTAGAGGCGGGTGAGCAGCAGCGAAAGCGCGACGACCGAGCCCGCGTCGAGGCTGCCCGTCAGCGCGTACCAGCCGCCGAGGCCGTAGACCAGGGCGAGCGCGAGCGCGGAGACCAGGGTGAGCGAGGTGACGAAGGTGGTCTGCAGCATCGCGGTGCGTACGCCGATGTCGCGCACGCGGGTGGCGCGCTCCGCGAACTCCGACGATTCCTGCTTCGGCCTGCCGAACAGCTTCACCAACGTGGCGCCCGGTGCGGAGAAACGCTCGGTCATCTGGGTGCTCATGGCGGCATTGAGCTGGGCCGCCTCACGCTGCATGGCGGCGAGTTTGTTGCCGGCGCGCCGGGCGGGGATCACGAAGACGGGGAGAAGGACAAGGGCGAGCAGGGTGATCTGCCAGGAGATGCTGAGCATCACGGCGAGCGTGAGCACCAGGGTGACGAGGTTGGTGATCACGCCGGACAGAGTGTCGCTGAACGCGCGCTGCGCGCCGATCACATCGCTGTTCAGCCGGCTCACCAGCGCGCCGGTGCGGGTCCGGGTGAAGAACGCGACGGGCATCTTCTGCACGTGATCGAACACGGCGGTGCGCAGATCGAGGATCAGGCCCTCGCCGATCCTTGCCGACAGCCAGCGGATGGCGATGCCGAGGGCCGCGTCGAGGACGGCCAGGCCCGCGATGGCGAGCGCGAGCAGCACCACGGTGCGCGGCGCCGCACCGTCGACGATCCCGTTGACAACCCGCCCCGCCAGCACCGGGGTGGCCACACCGAGCACCGCCGCCACCACGCTGAGCAGCAGGAACCCGCCGATCCGGCGCCGGTGATGCTCGGCGAAGCGCAGGATCCGCCGTGCTGTCACCATGCTGAACGGGCGCTGTTCCTCCGGTGCGTTCACGCGCCGGTACATCTGGCTGTAGGCCACTGATTCGATACTCACTGCCACTCTCCTCGAGGCTCCCCGCCCATTGAACTCCTGCCCACCGACACTAAAACCTCAACAAAGGTTGACCGCAAATACTTTCCGGGCGCACCGGGTTCAGCGCACAGCGAAAACCAGCCGCCGATCACCACCAGGTGACCGGAATAGGCTGGTCGGGTGGACGACGACCGGAGCTCGGAAAAGCTGGCCGACGCACTGCGCACGCGGACCGGCTGCCCGGTCGACGCGTCGGTGCGCAGACGCGTCGAGTACTCCGCCGACGCCTCCAACTACCGCGTCCGGCCCGCCATGGTCGTGTTTCCCCGTGGCGAGGACGACGTCGCCGCCACCGTGAACTTCGCCCGCGAGAACGGGCTGTCGATCACCGCTCGCGGCGCGGGCACCTCGGTCGCGGGCAACGCCATCGGACCCGGCATCGTGCTGGATTTCAGCAGACAGATGAACGCCGTGCGCGCGGTCGACCTCGAGGCGCGAACAGCGATCGTGCAGCCGGGGCTGGTGCTGTCGGATCTGCAACGGCAGCTGCGGCCGCACGGGTTGCGGTTCGGGCCCGACCCGTCGACGCAGGACCGGTGCACCCTGGGCGGGATGATCGGCAACAACGCGTGCGGACCGCATGCGCTGGCCTGGGGTCGTACCTCCGATACGGTGCGTGAGCTGCGCGTTCTCGATGGCACGGGGGAACGGCGGACACTCGGTACCGACCTGGCGGCGGTGCCCGGCCTGGCGAAGTTCACCACCACGAACCTGGCGATATTGCGCACCGAGCTGGGACGGTTCGATCGGCAGGCATCCGGCTACGGGCTGGAACACCTGCTACCGGAACGCGGTTCGTCGGTGGCGAAGGCGTTCGCCGGTTCCGAAGGCACCTGTGGACTACTCCTGGAAGCGGAGGTCGCGCTCACGCCGGTGCCCGCCGCGACGGTGCTCACGGTGCTCGGGTATCCCGACATCGCCTCGGCCGCGGACGATATCGCCGCGGTGACCAGCTGCGCGCCGATCGCGGTCGAAGGCATCGATGCCGGACTGGTCGATGTGGTCCGCGCGCATCGGGGGGCCGTGCCGGAGTTGCCACGAGGTCGCGGCTGGCTGTTCGTCGAAACCGCGGGGGCGAGCCCGGCCGAGGCGCTGGCCGCGGCCCGGCGGCTGTGCGCGGCGAGCCACGCCGATGATCACCGGATCGTCACCGATCCGGTGGCCACAGCGGCACTCTGGCGCATTCGGGCCGATGGTGCCGGTCTGGCGGGACGAACCCCCGACGGGAAGCCCGCCTGGCCCGGGTGGGAGGACGCCGCTGTCCCGCCGGAGAATCTGGGGGCGTACCTGCGCGAATTCGCCACGCTCACCGCAGAATACGACGTGGGTGGCCTGCTGTACGGACACATCGGCGACGGTTGCATCCACGTGCGCCTCGACTTCCCGATCACCGACGCGCCCCGGCGTTTTCGCACCTTCCTCTTCGACGCCGCCGAACTCGTTGTGCGCCACGGTGGATCGCTCTCGGGCGAACACGGTGACGGCCGCGCCAGATCCGAACTGCTCGAAGTGATGTACTCACCGGCCGCTCGCGCGGCCTTCGCGGGCTTCAAGTCCCTGTTCGATCCCGGCGACCTGCTCAACCCCGGCGTCCTCGTCGCCCCGAGCCCCGTCGACGCCGACCTGCGGGTAGCCGGGATCGCGCCGGTCCCCTCGCGGGGGTTCGCCCTGTCCGCGGACTCCGGCGATTTGTCCACAGCTGTGCACAGATGTGTAGGAATCGGCAAGTGCCGCGCGGACACCGGCGGTTCCGGCGGCTTCATGTGTCCCTCGTACCTGGCCACCGCCGACGAGAAGGACACCACCCGGGCCAGGGCCAGAGTTCTCCAGGAAGTCGTTCGAGGCGAACTCGACTGGCGTGCACCGGCAGTCGAGCAATCCCTCGATCTCTGCCTCTCGTGCAAGGCCTGCGCCGCCGACTGCCCCGCGGGCGTCGACATGGCCACTTACAAATCCGAGGCGCTGTATCGGCGCTACCGCGGACGCTTACGGCCGGTGGATCACTACGTGCTCGGCCGGCTCCCGCGCTGGCTCGCCATCGCCCAGCACTTCCCACGCCTGGCCAATGCCGTCGCGGCCCGTCCGCGCCTGCGCCGGGCCGGCATGCGCCTGGCCGGAATCGACCCGAGGCGAGCAGCGCCGCGACTCGCCTCGAAGTCGTTTCGCCGATCGCTGGGCAGCGACGACCGCACAGGCCACAGCATGACCTCGGCCACCGAGGTCATGCTGTGGATCGACACCTTCACCGACACCTTCGACCCGGAGAACGCGGCAGCCGCGACCCAACTGATCGAACAACTCGGCTATCGCGTGCGCATCCCCAGTGACCGGGTGTGCTGTGGCCTGACCTGGATCAGCACCGGCCAACTGGACGGCGCCCGCGCCCGGCTGCGCGCCACCGTGGACGCACTGGCCACCCACGTAGCCGCCGGTGGCCTGATCGTCGGTCTCGAACCGTCCTGCACCGCCACCCTGCGTGCCGACCTCCCCGAACTGCTCCCCGGCGATCCACGAGCGAAACAGGTCGCCGCCGCGGTCCGCACCCTCGCCGAGTTCCTGCTGGAGCACCCCGGCTGGCAACCACCCCGTCGACCGCACGACACCGTGATCGTCCAGCCGCACTGCCACCAGCACGCGGTAGGCGGCTTCGACGCCGAACGCCGAATCCTCGCCGCGATGGGCGTCACCGTCGGGGAACTGGCGGGCTGCTGCGGTCTGGCCGGCAACTTCGGCATGCAACGCGGCCACTACGACATCTCGGTCGCGGTCGCCGAGAACGCCCTGCTCCCGGCGCTGAGGAACGCCCCGCCGCATGCCGTCTTCCTGGCCGACGGCTTCTCCTGCCGCACCCAGGCCGACCAACTCGCCCATACCCCCGGCGTGCATCTGGCCAGGTACCTGCTCGATTGCTCGAGCGCACCGGCTGCCGGTTGACGCCGATCACAGGCGCACAATGGTCGAATGCGTGACCAGACCCTGGACCCGGAGCTGGCCTCGGCCTGCCTGTCCAGGACCGTCCGGTCGAGCAGGCCCTTCGACGTCGGCATCACCGTCTCGCCCCTGCGCCGCGGCGGCGGCGATCCCTGCCACCACATCGGCCCGGACGGCAGCCACTGGCACGCTTCGCGAATGCCGACCGGCGTGGTCACCTACCGGCTGACCCAGGACGGCCGTGACGGCGCCGCCGCCCGCGCCTGGGGGCCGGGAGCCGAGGAATTCCTGGCCGGCCTCGACCGCATGCTCTGTCTCGAGGAAGACCTCGACGACTTCGCCCCCGCACACCCCAAGCTGGTCGAAGCCCACCGCACGGTGCCCGGTCTGCGCATGCTGAAGACCGGCCTGGTGATGGAGTCGCTCATCCCGGCCATCCTCGAACAGAAGGTGCACACGAAGTCGTCGTTCGCCGCCTGGCGCACCCTGGTCCGCGAGTTCGGGACCAAGGCCCCCGGCCCGGCGCCGACCGGCCTGATGGTGGCGCCGGACGCCGAGACCTGGCGATTGATCCCGTCGTGGAAGTACCACCGGGCCAATGTCGGGCCGCAGCGCGCACAGACCATCGTGCGCGCTGCCAGAGTCGCCGACGCGATCGAACGCACCGCCACGCTCGACCCGGCCGAGGCCGCGCGACGTCTGCGCAGCCTGCCCGGTATCGGGGTGTGGACGGTGGCCGAGACCGCGCAACGCGCGTTCGGTGACGCTGATGCCCTCTCGGTCGGCGACTACCACCTCGCCGCCGTCGTCGGCTGGAGTCTGCTCGGCCACCCGATCGACGACGACGCGATGATCGAATACCTGCGACCGCTACAACCCCACCGCTACCGCGCGGTGCGACTGCTGGGGCTCAGCGGGCAGGCGCGCAAACCGAAGTTCGGCCCGCGCGACCCGATCACCGACCATCGTCATCACTAGCGTGTCGCGCGTGCGTCCAGCACGCAGCGGCCCGCTTCGACGAGGGTGTTGCGCGCCCGTCGGCGCACCCGGCACTCTTCGACTGTGCAGTCGAGGTGTAGTTGCATTGCGGCGTGGGCTTGTTCGGGCTCCATCGGGCCCGGATCGATGGAGCAACTCAGCAGTGCTGTGGCGACGCGCATGTTCACTTCGCTCAATTGCATGAAAACAGCACAGCACGCAAACGCCCGGCTAACGGTGAGTACACGCGCGAAAGATGGGATTTACCGCGAATTCCCAGCACGACATCCAACGGGGAGTGCAGGATTCCCCAGACTGGACGAATCCACCGCCGCAGCGGGGCATGGCGGGGATGACGGGTATGCGACACAGAAGGAGTGGGGCTGTGGCAGCGAACGCATCGAACGGAACAGCGGGGCAGGCGGGCGTCTCCTCGACTCTGCCGCGCCGCCAACTCGGTCGCTACCTGCGTGATTGGCGCACCCAGGCCGGGCTCACCATCGCCGAGGCGGCACGGCTGATGGAGTGGGGAGCCAGCACCCTCCAGCGACTGGAAAAGGGTCAGGCCGATCGCATTCGCACCATCGACATCCACGAGCTGTGCCGGATCTACGGCATTCCCGACGATCTCGCCGAAGGCTTCGCCGGTCTGGCGCAGCAGGCCGCCGTCAAGAGCTGGTGGCACGCCTACGGCGACTTGATTCCCGAAAACTTCGATATCTATGTGGGTTTGGAGGCATCGGCGCAACGGTTACGCGCCTACCAGTCCGAGCTGGTTCCCGGTCTGCTGCAGACCGCGGAATACGCTCGCGCGCTGAATCATCTGGGCTTCCCCCAGGATTCGGTCGACGAGCTCGATCGGCGGGTCGCACTGCGGCTGCAACGGCAGGTGTTGATCACCCGCAAGCATTCGCCCGCCGAGATCGACGTGGTTCTGCACGAATCGGTATTGCGTAGCATCGTCGGTGATGCAAAGGTGATGGCTGCGCAGTTGCGACACCTCGCCGACGCGAGTACCCGAAGTAATGTGGCATTGCGCATCCTGCCGTTTGCCGCCGGTGTTCCACTCGGAGTCTCTACCGGACCTTTCACGGTTCTCGAGTTCGGTACCGACAGCAAAGGGCAACCGGTCGAACCACCAGTGGTGTACGCCGAAGGCTTTACCGGTGACCTCTACCTGGAACGACGCGCGGATGTTCGAAGGTACGACCGGGCTCACGAATGCCTCCAGCGTCATGCGCTGGATATCCAACCGAGTAGACACCTGCTGCGGCAGGTCGCGAAGGAGTATGTGGCATGAGTTTCGATCTCGTCGACGCACACTGGTTCAAGAGCACCCGCAGTGGTGCGGGCAAGGATTGCGTCGAAGTTGCTTTCCTGTTCGGCGGGCACGTCGGGGTGCGCGACAGCAAGAATCCCGCCGGTCCCGCCCTGGTCTTCGACGGCGCGAGCTGGGACGCCTTCACCCGCGGCATCGACACCGGCGCGTTCGCGTGAACACCAAGCGCGACATCGACACCTCCGGTGCCACCTGGCTGCGCGCGGGCACCGACGACGGCAGCGTGGAGGTCGCCATGCTGGCAGACGGGTACGTCGCGCTACGCGACAGCAAGAATCCCGGCGGCCCCGTGCTGATCTTCACCCCGAGTGAATGGACCGCCTTCACCGCGGGCGTACACGACGGCGAGTTCGATCGTCCTTGATCACGGTAGATCACGGAACGATAGATTTTCGGCATAGGTCGAGGTTTGGTGCGGCGTCGGGTCGGGTAACCCAGGTATATGGACCGAGGGTTGAAGAAAATGCCACCCCGGTACCGGAGGCTAGCGCCTGAGGACGGTGTGGAACGCCTGATCGTGGTACTGCTGTTCGCGGTATCCGCGATCGGAATCTACGTACTCACCGCCTCTTTGCTGTCGGCGCTGTTCATCGGATTACTGGTCGGATTAGTCGCTGTAGGGACTGTCGCTGTCTTGTAGGCAGCCGTCGCTGCGGGGTTTCGCACCCCGCAGCGACAACAGTTTCCTACCGGCGGAACAATTTATTGCCGAGCCAGACAATCGGGTCATATCGCCTGTCCACGACCCGTTCTTTCAAGGGAATCAACGCGTTGTCGGTGATCTTGATGTGCTCGGGGCACACATCGGTGCAGCACTTGGTGATATTGCAATAGCCCAAACCTGCTTCCTCCTGGGCCATTTCGCGTCGGTCACGGGTGTCGAGCGGGTGCATCTCCAACTCCGTGATACGCATCAGATAACGCGGACCCGCGAAGGAGGTCTTGTTCTCCTCGTGATCACGCACCACATGGCAGGTGTCCTGACACAGGAAGCACTCGATGCACTTGCGGAACTCCTGTGAGCGCTCGACGTCGACCTGCTTCATTCGGTACTCGCCCGGAGCGAGACCGGCCGGTGGCGCGAACGACGGTATCTCCCTTGCCTTCTCGTAGTTGAACGAGACGTCGGTGACCAGATCCTTGATGATCGGGAACGTCCGCATCGGGGTGACGGTGATGACCTCGTCCGGGGTGAACGTCGACATCCGCGTCATGCACAGCAGGCGCGGGCGCCCGTTCACCTCCGCCGAACACGAACCACACTTGCCCGCTTTGCAATTCCAGCGCACAGCGAGGTCGGGGGTCTGGGTGGCCTGGAGCCGGTGGATGATGTCGAGCACCACTTCGCCCTCGTTCACCGCCACCGTGTAGTCCTCGAGGCTCCCGCCGTCGATGTCGCCGCGCCAGACCCGGAACCGGGCGTCGTATCCCATGGTTACGCCTTTCCCTCGGCTGCCGGGTGCGCAGCCAATTCTTGCTCGGTGTAGTACTTTTCGAGCTCGCTCAGTTCGAACAGGGCGAGTAGGTCGTCGCGCATCGGCGTCTGATCGGCCGGGGTGACGGTGACGTCGGGGATCTGCGCGTCCGACGCCGGATCGACGGCGCAGACCAGCAGTGTGTTGCGCCAGTCCGGGTTCATGCCGGGATGATCGTCGCGGGTGTGGCCACCGCGACTCTCGGTACGCAACAGCGCAGCCTGCGCGACACATTCGCTCACGATCAGCATGTTGGCCAGGTCCAGCGCCAGGTGCCAACCGGGATTGAACGGTCGCTTGCCCTCCACCGCCACATCGGCGTAGCGGACACGCAACTCGCCGAGTTTGTCGATCGCCGCGCGCACCTCGTGTTCCTTGCGGATGATGCCGACCAGGTCGTTCATCGTCTGCTGGAGTTCGGAGTGCAGGGTGTACGGGTTCTCGCCGGTGCCCTCCGCACGCGAATCGAACGGCGCCAGCGCGGCTTTCACAGCCGCTTCGATATCGGTTTCGGCGGGCGTCGGCTTGTCGGTGAGTTGCTGCACGTAGGCCGACGCGCCGAGCCCCGCCCGGCGGCCGAACACCAACAGGTCCGACAGCGAGTTGCCGCCGAGCCGGTTCGAGCCGTGCATGCCGCCGGAACACTCACCGGCAGCGAACAATCCGGGCACGACCGCCGCCCCGGAATCGGGGTTCACCTCGATCCCACCCATCACGTAGTGGCAGGTGGGGCCGACTTCCATCGGCTCGGCCGTGATGTCGACATCGGCCAGTTCCTTGAACTGATGGTGCATCGACGGCAGCCTGCGCACGATCTCGTCGGCGGGCATGCGGGAGGCGATGTCGAGATAGACGCCGCCGTGCTCGGTGCCGCGGCCCGCCTTCACCTCCTCGTTGATCGCCCGCGCGACCTCGTCGCGGGGGAGGAGATCAGGAGTGCGGCGCGCGGAATCGTTGTCGCGCAACCACTGATCGGCTTCCTCCTCGGTTTCGGCGTACTGGCCCTTGAAGACCGGCGGGATGTAGTCGAACATGAACCGCTTGCCGTCGGAGTTCTTCAGCACCCCGCCGTCGCCGCGCACGCCCTCGGTGACGAGGATGCCCTTCACACTCGGTGGCCAGACCATGCCGGTGGGGTGGAACTGCAGGAACTCCATATTGATCAGCGTCGCGCCGGAGCGCAGCGCCAGCGCGTGGCCGTCGCCGGTGTACTCCCAGGAGTTCGATGTCACCTTGTAGGACTTGCCGATTCCGCCGGTGGCCAACACGATGGCCGGCGCCTTGAACAGCACGAAGCCGCCGGATTCGCGCCAGTAGCCGAACGCACCCGCGACAGCGCCGGCGTCGGTGAGCAATTCGGTGATCGTGCACTCGGCGAAGACCTTGATCCTGGCCTCGTAGTCGCCCGTGGCCGCGTAGTCCTCCTGCTGCAACGAGACGATCTTCTGCTGCATCGTGCGGATCAGTTCGAGGCCGGTCCGGTCGCCGACATGGGCCAGGCGCGGATAGGTGTGGCCGCCGAAGTTGCGCTGGCTGATCCGGCCGTCGGGCGTCCGATCGAACAGCGCGCCATAGGTTTCCAGCTCCCACACCCGGTCGGCGGCCTCCTGGGCATGCAGTTCGGCCATGCGCCAGTTGTTGAGGAACTTGCCGCCGCGCATGGTGTCCTTGAAGTGCGTCTGCCAGTTGTCCTTCTCGTTGGCATTGCCCATCGAGGCCGCGCAGCCGCCCTCGGCCATCACGGTATGTGCCTTGCCGAACAACGACTTACACACCACCGCCACCGAAAGCCCTTGTTCGCGTGCCTCGATCACGGCTCGCAGACCCGCGCCGCCCGCCCCGATCACCACGACGTCGTAGTCGTGCCGTTCCACGTCTGGCATTGAAATACAAGCTCCTCGCGTTGTCGCAGCTCAGTTGACGAACCGCAGGTCCGAAATGGTGTGGCTCGCAACCAACATCACGTAGAAGTCGGTGAGCACGAGGGTGCCGAGGGTGGTCCAGGCCAGCGCCATGTGGCGGGTGTTGAGCTTGGAGATCTGGGTCCAGTACCAGTACCGCACCGGGTGGGCGGAGAAGTTCTTGAGCCGCCCGCCCGCGATGTGCCTGCACGAATGACACGACAGGGTGTAGGCCCACAGCAGGATCACGTTCACCAGCAGCACGATGTTGCCGAGGCCGAAACCGAAACCGCCACTGCTGCCATGGAACGCGGTGATCGCGTCGTAGGTGTTGACCAGCGAGACCACCAGCGCCACGTAGAAGAAGTAGCGGTGCGCGTTCTGGATGATCAACGGCAGCCGCGACTCTCCGGTGTAGCGCGCGTGCGGCTCGGCCACCGCGCAGGCCGGCGGCGAGAACCACACCGAGCGGTAGTAGGCCTTGCGGTAGTAGTAGCAGGTGAGCCGGAAGCCGAGCAGGAACGGCAGCACCACGAAACCGAGCGGAATCCACATCGGCAGCTCGGGGAACGGGGTGCCGAAGTGCGCCGATCCCGGTGCGCACGAGTCGCTCAGACACGGCGAGTAGAACGGCGTCAGATAGTGGAACTCGGGGACCCAGTAGGCCGTCCGCACAAAGGATCTGATCGTCGCGTAGATGACGAACGCGGCGAGCCCGAGCGCGGTGAACAGCGGTGGTAGCCACCAGCGGTCGGTGCGGAGGGTGCGCGCGGAGATGCGGGCACGCGTTCTGCTGAAGACGCCGGTGCCCGCGGAGTGTGACGCGGGGGAGGCGGTCGGTGCGGCACTCACGGTGGATGCCTCGCTGATCCTCGGGTCTGCGGCAGTGATCATTACCCACCGCGATGGATTGTGATGTGGAGCACCATACGCCTGTGTTCGCGCCGCTCGCGGTGGGTCTCACCCACTCGGTTGTCACACATGCCGGTGATCTCGATCACAGCCGTGACGTCCGTGACGACCCGTCATGCCCGTGCAACAAACCTGTGGTGCCCTGTGACAGGTATTCCCCGCACCGGGGAGAGGAGCGTGACGCGCAATGAGAAGAGCCGCGATCGTGGCACCCGTCCGCACGCCCAGTGGCGTCGAGGGTGGCGCGCTGTCGGGTATGCCCGCCGAGTGGCTGGCGACCACGGTGTTGTCCGCCGTGATCGAACGCTCGGGCATCGACCCGCTACGCATCGACGATGTGGCCATGGCCTGTATCGACGGCGGCCTCTCCGACAAACCCGCGGTGGGCTCGCTCGCCGCTCGTGGTGCCGGATTACCTTTCGCAGTACCCGGTTTCGTGACCGACAAACACGGCGGCAGCGGTCTGCAGGCGGTGATCACCGCGGCGATGATGGTGCAGACCGGCGCCGCCGACGTGGTGGTCGCGGGCGGGGTGGAGTGCGCGGCGACACCGGCCGGGCTGCCCGGCGGGACCGCGGGATTGCACAATGCCGAGCGGTTGGCGCACTACTACGGGATCGACCGCAGTGCCGCCGACGAATTCGCGGTGGCCAGTCATCGCAAGGCGGCCCGCGCCTGGCGCCAGGGTGCGTTCGCGGCCGAGGTCGTCGGGGTGGCCGCCGGTTACGGCGATCACCAGATCACCCGGGACGAGGGTGTGCGCGACGACCTGTCGACCCACACGCTGGCCGGTTTGCGCCCGTTGCTGCGCGAGGGCGTGGTGACGGTGGGGAACATGAGTTCGCATCGGCTCGGGGCGTCGGCGTGCCTGGTCGTGGCCGAGGATCGGCTCGGCGAGCTCGGGCTGACGCCGATGGCGTTTCTCGCGGGCTGGGCCGCGGCCGGTTGTGACAACGCGGGGCCAGGACTCGGGGCGGCACCGGCGGTGTCGAAGCTGCTCGGGCGTACCGGATGCTCGCTGGACGAGATCGATCTGCTCGAAATCAACGAGGGCTACGCGGTGGAGGTGCTCGCGTTGGCCACCGAGTGGGAACTCGACCCCCTCGACCGGCTCAACGTGAACGGCTCCGATATCGCACTCGGGCACCCGGTCGGCGCCACCGGCCTGCGAATCATGACCACGATGCTGCACGAACTGGGCCGCACCGGCGGCCGCTACGGCCTCGAGGCCATCGCCCTCGGCCACGACCACGGCATCGCCGCCCTGTTCGAATCCGCCGAAATCGACGAACCGACCGAAGTCCCCCGAGGCGCCCGCTTCCATGGCTCCCGAACCCGCAAATTGGGCCGACACCGAGCCGGGTAATCCTGAGACACCCGGACCGGGGCCGACAGACAGAGGTCGGCGCGACGACCCTGTCAGCAGGGCCGTCGCGCCGGTGATCAGGTCTTACTTTGTTCTAGGGCGCGAATGAAACCCGAGCCCTTCGTCCTGAGCGCCCATCCATGCCGCTTCGTCGGACTTGCTGTCGGGCACGTAGATCGGCTCCGACCTGCGGGGGACGGCGAGTTCCGGCGGTGGTGCCTGCTCGAAGTCCTCGGCGTCGATGACGAGCCGCTCGAGGTCGTTCTCCAGACGACGGATGGTGGCCGCGTCGCCGTAGTTGGAGCGCAGTGCGCCTATCGATTGCCGGAGTTGGCCGACCGCGTAGCGCAGTTCCGCGATATCGCTGCGTGTCATCGTTACCTCCTGTGTATATGGCGGGCATACCGACTCGCCGGATCACGGGCACGCCCGAAAAGCCTCGGGCCGCACTGCACCGAGCTGTGTGACTCACCACACAACGTGATCTCCACCACAATAACGGATCTTTTCGGTTTACGCCCGATGTTGTCGGGGATCACAGGATTGCCATCCGGTAACTGTTGCGTTCACCCGGCGACGGCGTAGCGCGTACGGGCGTCGATGCTCGCCCGCTCGACCAACGCGATGATCGACCGGGCCACCTCCTCCGCGCGTTCGAGGATGACGCTGTGACCCGCGCCCTCGACCCGCACCAGTTCGGCGCCCGCCAGCTGCGAGGCCAGCACCACCGAGTGCGCGAACGGCACCATGAGGTCGGCCGAGCCCGACAGGACGAGGGCGGGCAGATCGCCGAAGTGGGGCAGGGTGTGGGCCTCGTCGAAGTCGAGCAGCGAGCTCAGGAAGCCGGACATGGTCAGCAGCGCGGTCTCGTTGAGCACCGCCGTGGCGATGGCCGCGACGCGCGGATTCACCCGCCGGGTACCCGTGCTCGCCTCGCGGATCAGGGGCGCGAAGATCCAGCGGGACAAGCGCTTCGACGCCTGCATCACGCGCGGTGCGTGCACGACGGCGCGCTGCAGTGAGGCAACGGCGTGCCGGTTGAGCAGCCTGCCGAGGCCGGCCTCGGTGATGCCGCCCGCGGCGCCCGCGATCAGGCCGATCCCGGCGACCCGGTGACCGATGGCCGCCGGATAGAGGCGGGCGTAGGCGAGTACCACCATCGCGCCCATCGAATGACCGACGAGTACCAAGGGCCCGGTCGGGGCGACCGCGCGCAGCACCGCGTCGAGATCGGTGGCGAGCTGGTCGATCGTGTAGGTGGTGTGGTGAGCGTGCCCGGACTCGCCGTGGCCGCGGTGGTCGTAGAAGATCATGCGGGCGTCGGCGTCCCACTCCCGCAGCAGATGTTCGCGCAGGAACGACCAGGATTCGGTGTGCAGGCAGTGGCCGTGCACGAAAACCACGGTCAGGGCCGCGTCCGTGGCGCCGAAGCTGCGGACCGCGATCGGCACGCCGTCATCGGCGACGACGGTGCAGCGACGGCCGTCGGTGTCGGTGATAGGGAAGGTCTTCGACATTGGAGCCTCCTCCGCCTCCGGCGGGACGCACCTTCAGCGGCGGGTCCTGCTGGTGTTTCGGAGAAGGTTTCCAGCGTGTTAGCTGGTCAACCCTCGCGTTATCCACCCGATGCGCAACCGATTCCGGGCAGGCTCATACCGTTACCCAGGAAATTCTTCGGATATCTAGCCCTTGGACTAGAAAACTGTAGATAGTTGTCGAGGAGTCGTTCGGCAGAACTTTCTCAGACTATCTAGGTGATGCCCTAGAAGCCCGAAGATTTTCATACGCTCCGGAGGTAGCGGCCGAAGTGAGGGACGGTGAAGCCGATGGTGCCGCGTTCGGCCGAGTAGATGAGGCCCTTCTTGATCAGGCCGTCGCGCGCGGGGGACACCGAGGCGGGTTTGCGGCCGAGCTCGGCGGCCACCGCCGACGTGGCGACCGGGGCGTCGTCGCCGGCGAGGTCGGCCATGGCGCGCATGTACTCGCGTTCGGCGGGGGTCGCGCGTTCGTAGCGGGAGCCGAAGAAACCGACCGCGAGTTCCTCCTCGGCGGCGGGGGAGGCCACCGCGACGTCCTCGGCGGTGATCGGGCTCTCGGGTGCCTGATCCCAGGCCGCCTTGCCGTAGGCCTGCACGAAATACGGGTAGCCGTCGGCTCTTTGATAGAGCGAATCGAGTGCGGTTTCGGTGAACTTCACCTCTTCGCGTTCGGCGGGCGCGATGAGCGCGAGGTCGGCTGATTCGCGGTCGAGGCGATCTATGCGGTGGTAGCTGAACAGTCGCTCCGAGTAGCTTTTCGAGGCCGAGAGCACCGCGGGGAGGTGGGGTAGGCCCGCGCCGACGACGATCAGCGGGGCGCCGTCCTGGCTCAGTTCGTGGCAGGCACCGCAGATCGCGGACACGTCGGCGGGTCCGAGGTCTTGCATTTCGTCGATGAAGATGGCAATGCCGACACCGATGTCGGAGGCAAGGGCCGCAGCCTCTTTGAACAGTTCGATCAGATCGATCTCGATATCGCCCGAGTCGGCGCGGCCGGTCACCGCGGGTACATCGATACCGGGCTGCCACCGTTCGCGCATGCCCTTGTCCGCGGTGGCGCGCAACGCGAAGGCCTTGAGAATGCCGAGGAAATCGTCGACCTGTTCGGCGTTGCGGGCCGACATCGCGATCGCGCGCACCGCCATGTGCAGCGCCGAGGACAGCGGTCTGCGCAGATCCTGGTCGGGTCTCGCTTCGATCTTGCCGGTGCCCCAGCCGCGCGAGATGGCGGCCGAGCGAAGCTGGTTGAGCAGCACGGTCTTCCCGACACCGCGCAGGCCGGTGAGCATCACGCTGCGTTCGGGCCGACCGCGGGCAATGCGCTCGAGCACGATGTCGAACGCCGCGAGTTGTTTGTCGCGCCCGGCCAATTCGGGCGGACGCTGGCCGGCGCCGGGTGCATACGGATTGCGCACGGGGTCCATGCCGGACAACCGTAGCGCGTGTGCACGGGAGAATCTCGGTAACTCTGGGCTGTGTCCTAGATACTGCTAGCGAACACGAGACTGTCCTTGGGTCCGAGATGGAGGGTGATGTCCGAGCAACCTGTGTCCGCCGCCGAAATCGTCGCCGCATGGCCGCTGCCGCCGGAAGCGCACCTGGCCGACGCGGTCCGGCGCAACCTGCTGGCGACGCTCGAGGCGACGCTGGAGGGGGGCTACGGCGAAATACCGCCGGAGTCGCTCGCTCACCTGGCGCTCGGACCGATGATGATCGTGCTCGGCAGGCTCGAGGTCGACCTGGCCGACGCCCGAACGCGCATCGACGAACTCGAGCGCGCCCTGCGCGAGCGGCGCACTGGGTAACGCGCCGCGCGGCGCGGACGATGAAATCGTTACTCGCGCCGACACGCCGGTACCGTGGCCTCTGTTCTGGGCTTTTCCGGTCGTAGGAAAACAACTTGCGTGCTTCGCTGGACAGCGCTCATCACAGGCCGTAATCTTCTCGTGACTTAGTGGAGTCTGTCGGTTCGTCAGAGAAGCGGCGCCATTGGGTCACCGCCGAAAAGTCGTTGTCGCCAAGCGATTCGCGACCGAGCGGCGGGAGAGTAGCAAGATCGGAGACTCGTCTCGGTGGGTAAACACAGCTTGCAGCGGGATTCTCGACTGCCGAATTCCGTCAAGGGTGCCCTCGTCATGGGCGCGGTGGCCGCTACAACCGGTGCGATGCCCGCGATTTCGCAGGCCGCCACGATCAACATTCCCGGTCTCGGTAACTTCGATCTGCCGCCAGAGCTCGAGCAGCCGGCACAGCAGGTCGAGAAGCAGCTCCAGGCGATGGTCGCCCCGCAGGGCCAGGCCGCACCGCAGCTCCCGAGTGTCCAGTTCGAAAACCCGTTCCAGCAGCAGCAGACGGCGGGCAATATCGCCCTCGACGCCGCCCGCGGCAAGCTGGGCGCCCAGTACAACTGGGGTGCCGCAGGCCCGCAGAGCTTCGACTGCTCCGGCCTCGTGCAGTGGGCATACCGCCAGGCCGGTGTCGAACTGCCGCGCACCAGCTTCGAGCAGTCGCACGTCGGCGCTCCCGTCTCGTTCGACAACCTGCAGGCCGGTGACATCGTCATCACCAACGGTGGTGGCCACGTCGGTATCTACGCGGGCAACGGTCAGCTCCTCAACGCCGTGCAGTCGGGTACCCCGGTGTCCTACACCCACCTCAGCGCAGACGACGTCGTCACGGCTCGCCGTATCGTCTAAGGGGTGACCCCCCAGCACTCCGATAGCCAGGCCCGCGTCGACGCGTGGACCTGGTCGGTGCGCCTGTTCAAAACACGCTCGGCCGCGGCAGAAGCCTGTCGCGCCGGGCATGTGCGCGTTAATGGGGTTACCGCGAAACCGGCGCTGACCGTCCGCCCCGGTGACGAGATCAGGATCCGCCACGCAGGTCTCGAGCGGATCGTCGTGGTCGAGCGGATCATTCACAAGCGCGTCGGCCCGCCCGTCGCCGCCCAGTGCCTGATCGATCGCAGCCCCCCACCGCCGCCGAAGGAAGTCCTCGCCACCCTGCCGCAGCGCGAGCGTGGTGCCGGTCGGCCTACGAAACGTGAACGGCGCGAAACAGATCGGCTCATGGGTCGCGCCGACTAGCCGCTGGATGTAATCGGGCGTTAGCGATGAACAGCGGCGGCTCGACCGGGTCTGGTGGTCGCGGTGTGGGCGATCGCCTACGGTGGCACGTATGGGTGAGCGCACGACGATGTTATCGACTGTTCTCGCCTGCTGTATCGCTGTCGCCACCACGGGGCCGCGGCTGCTCTGGCCGCGCGGCGCCGATACCGCATTTCTCGACGGACTGGAGTGCGCTCCTGTCCCTCCCGCGCACAACACCGTCGCCCTGACCGCGCTCACCCAGGCGGAGCTGTCCGCGCCGACGACGATCGTCGCCGAGGGCGTGCGGACCCTGCGGTCGACGCCGCTGACCATGTCGACCTTCCTGATCCGCCACCCGGACGCCACCTTCCTGGTCGACCCGGCGATCTGCGCGGGCGTGCACCAGCGGGTGCTGCCCGAGCTGCCCTTCCCCGTGCCGCTGCTGGTCGGGCCCGACAGCCCGGTGCGCGGACTGAGCGAGGTACTGGCCGCCCACGACCTCACCGGCAACGACATCGACTTCGTGCTGCCGACACATCTGCACTGGGACCATGTCGCCGGGCTGTACGAACTACCCGGCCTGGTTCCGATCCGAGTGCCCACCGTCGAATACAGCTGGGCCATGACCGGTTCGCACGCCCCCCTCGGCGTGGCCCGCGGGCCGCTGCGCGGTCGCGCGTTCGATCTCTACGAACTCGACGGCCCGCCGGTGCTGACCTTCGCCCGCAGTCACGACCTGTTCGGCGACGGATCCGTGCTGATCGTCGACCTGGCGGGGCACACCCCCGGCAGCGTCGGGATCCTGCTCGCGGTCGACGACGGCTCCCGCGTCCTGCTCGCGGGCGACGCGGTCTGGAGCACCCTGCAGATCGACCTCCTGCGCGAGAAAGCGCCGCTGCTCGGGGAACTCCTCGACGCCGACCGCAACCGGGCGTTCGAGACCATCCACCGCCTGCACGCGCTTCCCGCCGAGATCGAAGTGATCCCCGGTCACGACCGTGCCGCCGTGACCGCCCGCACCGCACCCTGATCGCCGGATATCGGCGTGGTGCCCGACCGGAGGATCAGTCCGCGAGACCGGCGGCGACATCGGCGTACCTCGGACGCCAACCCAATTCATCGTGGGCGAGCTGACTCGAGATCCGCATCGAGGTGTCGGACATGAGGGCGCCGATATAGGGGACCGCCCATCGGATCATCCAGGCGGGCAGCCGGATCGGGCGTGGGGTCCGCTGAGCTCGGGAGACCTCCGTGAAGAACTCCCGCCAGGTGATCGGATGGTCATCGGCGATGTTGTAGGCGCGACCAGGTGTGCCGCGCTCGAGTGCGGCCACGGTCGCGGCGGCCGCGTCGTCGACATGGACCCAGGTATTCACCCCGCCGGAACCGAGCGGGCCGACCGGGCGGTGCTTGCGCATCATGTCCGCGAACAGGTCACTGAACGCGCCGGGACCGTAGAAGAGCCCGTACCGCAACGCGATGGCGTCGACACCGGGCGCGTCGAAGACCTGGCTCTCGCCGGCCACGCACGCGCGGACCACCTCGTCGGCCACCCCACCGTCGTACACCCCGAACTGATCGCGCTCGGTGACCAGCCGGTCACCGTGGTCGTGGTACCCGTAGCCGAGGATCAGCGACTGGGTGACGAACCGACCGGCGCCCACCACCGCCGCGGCGTCGAGCAGGTGGGCGGTGCCGACCGTGCGCAGCAGCCCGGTCGGATCGTCGGCCGGAATCCGGCGCTGCACCTTCGCGTCGCGCAGGGCGGTGGCCTGATGGATGACGGCCTCGGCGCGCAAACCCTCGACGGCGCGCAACAGGCCGTCGCGGTCGAGCACATCGGCGGTGACCGGGGTGGCGCCGAGCTCGCGCACGAGTGGGTGCGCACCCGGATTCCGGACGAGCGCCCACACTGTATGTCCGTTCGCGGTCAACGCGCGGATCAGAGGGCGGCCGATGGCGCCGGTGGCGCCCGCGAGCAGAACCTGCATGATCGTTCCTTCCGGCTGAGTGAGTGTTTCCCTACTTCCTGGACGGGGTATCGCCAGTGTTCGTGACGGCCTGTGATCGGCTTCACGGCACGCGGGACGGCCGTGCCGATTGAGTGATGTCACGGCGGGTCTGCGGCGTGTCGGTGTGTATCGTGCGGCTCATGCGAGTCGACGGTCGGGAGATCCCGGTCACGGGGAAACTCCTGCAGCCGATGATCCGTCGTACCAGCGATATCGTCCGGGTGGTGCTGGCGGGAATCGGCGTAGCCGTGGTGATCGCGGGCTCGCTGATCACCCGGCCGGAATGGCTGGCGCTGGAACGCTCGGTCGCCAAGATCGTGGACTTCCTCAGCCAGGACCAGGCGACCATGGTCTACCTGATCTACGGAATGCTCATCCTGGCACTGCCGTTCGCCATCTTCATCGAACTCGTGTTGCGCAGGCAATGGAAGCTCCTGTTCGGGTACGGGGCGGCGGGCCTGCTCGCGGTGCTGGCGCTGTCGATCACCGGGGCGGGCATCTTCACGCCGAAATGGCACATGCCGGTCCCGGACCGCTTCGACACCTTCCTCTCCCAATTCCTCGACGATCCACGCTGGATCGCGATGCTCGCGGCGATGCTCACCGTGTCGAGCCCGTGGCTGCCGGTGCGGCCGCGACGCTGGATGTGGTTCCTGCTGTTGATGTTCGCGCCGATCCACCTGGTGGTCAGCTCGGTGGTGCCCGCGCGGGCGATGCTCGGCCTGGTGGTCGGCTGGCTGGTCGGCGCGGTGATCGTCTGGGTGGTCGGCACGCCCGCGCTCGAGGTGCCGCTCGACGGCGCGGTCCGGGTGCTCGCGGGGCGCGGCCACACTGTGAAAGCCTTCCGGGTCGATCGACCGGCCGGGCGCGGACCGCTGTTGCTCGCCACCGAGGTCGACGGGCCCGAAGACGAGATCATGGTCGAGCTGTACGGCAAGAACCAGCGCAGCTTCGGCGCGATCCGGCAGGTGTGGCGCTGGATCACGTTCCGCACCAGTGAGACCGCGCCGCTGCACGGATCGATGCACCGGGCGGTGGAACATCGCGCGCTGCTCGGCATCGCGATCGGTGACCTCGGGATGGCCGACAGCCATCAGGTGGCGGTGGCCGGTCTGAGTCGCGGCTGGATGCTGTACGCGCACACCATGCCTCGCGGTACCCAGATCGCGACGTTGTCCGCGCAGGTGCTGCCCGGGGTGTGGCGGTCGCTGCTGCGGCTGCACGAGAACCAGATCAGCCTCGGCGATCTGCAACCCGACTTCGTGCGAGTCAGCCAGGGCGACACCCTGTTCGGCGGCTTTTCGGCCGCCGAATTCGGCGCGGCCGAGGCGCAACGGCAGACCGATATCGCCCAGCTGCTGGTGACCACCACCTCGCTCTACGGCAAACACGAGGCGGTCTCGGCGGCGATCGAGGTACTCGGCGAGGACAGGGTGGCCTACGCGGCCCGGCGCCTGACGAAATCGGCCATGTCGATCGGCATCCGGAAGTCGGTGCCGCAGTGGACCAAAGTGATGGCCACCGCCCGTGAGGAAGTGCGCAGGCAGACCGGCCACGACCGCATCCAGTCCGAACAGATCACGCGGTTCTCCCGCAACCAGATCATCCAGCTCGTCCTGCTGGTCGCGCTCGTCTATGTGGCGTATCCGTTCTTCAGCCAGGTGCCGACGTTCTTCAGTCAGCTGCGCACGCTCAACTGGTGGTGGGCGCTCGCGGGACTGGCCGTGTCGGGGCTGACCTATGTCGGCGCCGCCGCCGCGCTCGGCGCCTGCGCGGACGGGCTGGTCAAGATGCGCTATCTGCTCGTGGAGCAGCTGGCCAACACCTTCGTGGCGACGACCACCCCCGCCGGTGTCGGCGGGTTGGCGCTGAGTGTGCGGTTCCTGCAGAAGGCGGGCATGACGACCCTGCGCGCGACCGCCGCGGTGGCGATGCAGCAGTCGATGCAGGTGCTCACCCACCTGGTGCTGCTCGTGGTGTTCAGCGTGGTGGCGGGCACGTCGACCAACCTGGCCCACATCGTGCCCGACGCGACCGTGCTGTATCTGATCGCCGGCGTCGGCGTGGGGTTGATCGGCGCGTTCATGTTCGTGCCGACGCTGCGGCGCTGGGTCAATCACTCGGTGCGTCCGCAGGTCAAGGAAGTGCTGGGCGAACTCGCCGACCTCGCCAAGGATCCGATGCGATTCGTGGTCATCGTCGCCGGCTGCGGCGCGATCACGCTCGGCCAGGCGCTGGCCCTGTGGACCAGCGTCGAGGCTTTCGGCGGCGGCACGGACTTCGTGGCCGTCACCATCGTCACCATGATCGGCGGCACCCTGGCCTCGGCCGCGCCGACACCCGGTGGCGTCGGCGCGGTCGAGGCGGCCCTGATCGGTGGTCTCGCGGCGTTCGGCGTCCCGGCCGAGATCGCCGTCCCAGCCGTCCTGCTCTACCGCGTGCTGACCTGCTGGATCCCCGTAGGTTTGGGCTGGCCGGTCATGCGGTGGCTCGACAAGAAAGACATGATCTGAATTCTCGGAGGGCCGGCCCGAAGGCCGGCTCGCGCGGTTCCGCCCAAAATGTTTAGCTGCCCCGTTGCCTGCGTATTCAGTCACGGTGTCGCACAGCGCTGTCTGATCCAGCTCAACGGCACGCCAGAAGGAAAGTTCGCTGATCGGAGACAGGGCGGCGCATCGATAGCGATGTGATCGCTGAAAGTCTCGACTCGAGCGCACCAGCGCTCCAGGCATTCAGCGCCTAAACTGTCTGGGACGTAGCCGGATCATGACCGAGAGGTGTTGTTTCGATGGGATCCCGGACGGTGGTCGCCGACGTCGCCGATGAGTTGGCGCGCCGCGTAGCCACCGGCGAGTACCGGCCCGGCGAGCTGATGCCGTCGGTTCGCCAGGTCGCCGACGAGTTCGGGATGAACCGCGCTACCGCCCAGCTCATCCTCGGACGCCTCGAGTCCTACGGATTCGTCGAGGCAAGGCGAGGTAAGGGCTTCACCATCCGCGATGTCCGCGTCGAGGGCGGTATGGACGTCTACCGGCACCTGTTCCGGTTCTCGATCACCGCGCCCGCGGTCGCCGCCGAGATGTTCACCGACATCGTCGAGGTCGAACGCGGCATCGTGGGTGAGGCGCTGCTCGCCTATACGGCGGGAGAGAAGGTGCTCGATCCGGCCGAGCTCGCCGCCGCCGTCGACGAGCTGGAGGCGATGGCACGTCAGGCCGTGCCCGACCACGCGCGCATCATCGCCGCCGAGATCGCGCTGGTGCGCAAGCTACTCGGCGTGCTCGAGATGAGTATGCAACGCGCGGTACTGAATTCGATCGCCGATATGGTCGTCGAGGTGCCGGAGGCGGTCGCCGCCTATTTCGCCGTCGCGCCCGATCTGCACGTGCTCGTCTGGCGCGCGCTGCTCGCGGTGTGGGATGCCGAATCCGCCCCGAGCGAGGCGCAACTCGCGCTGTTCGGTGACTTGTTCGCGCTGTACCACGAGAAGGTGATCGCCCGCTTCGGGCAACTCGTCGGCGAGACTCCGGTCCACACCGTGCCGCTGAGCTCGGCCGTCTGAACCACCCCGGCTAGCTGTCTGAGTCGGATTTCTTCGTCGTCTCCGCGGTGTGCACCCACGGCAGATGGTGTGGCACCACCGTGTCGATGATGGTGCTCACGCGCGGCGTGTGCGCGGTGGCCAGACCGGAGCCGACCATCACGCCCAGCGCGATCGACATCACCGACAGCAGCGCCGAGACCAGCACCTCCAGCCCGCCGGTCGACACCCCCGACAGCGAATGCGTGACGAGGTCGGAGATCCCGGTGAGGCTGATCCCGCCGGGCACCAGCATCCAGAACGCGGGCAGGAACGCCACCTGGGTCGGTGGCGCGTGCTTGCGGCCCTGGATCAGATACGCGGCGTTCACGGCGACCAGCCCGCCGAGGAACGTGCCGGTCAGCGGACCGGACACATGCTTGCCGAGGACCTGCGCCGCGTAGGTGATGTAGAGGACGAGCAGCAGCCAGCCCACCGTGTTCTGCGGTGCGCTCGACCGCCACGAATGCCCGTACCCGATCAGCAGCACCCCGACTATCGGTGCCCACCACCCCAATTGGGCACTGCTCACCGGCGGATCCGACAGCGGCCCGAGCACACTGACCCCCACGTAGGAACCCAGCGCGAGCAGGAACAGCATGTTGATGCCGTAGACGACCCGGCTGGCACCGGCCACCATCGACCCGGTCGCCAACTCGATCGTGCCGTTGGTGAGCATCGCACCGGGCAGCAGCGTCGCGACCGCGGGAATCAGCAGTTGCTGCGGCTGCCCACCGGCGAGCGCGCCGGGAAAGCCGTACGCGAGCACCGCGACCACCGCCGACGCGACCACCGGCAACGCCATCGACAGCAGCCGCACCCGATCGGCGAGCTGAGTCAGCACACCGACGACCAGCCCGAGCACCACATAGCCGACCAGCGCCCGTGCGCCCGGGTTGAGCATCATGCCGATACCGACGGTCAGCACGACCTGCCCGAGCAGGATCAGCCACGGTGGGCTGCCGGGTTTCTGGGTCAGGATCGTGTCGAGATCCCTCGATGCCCGGCTCGGCGGCGGCGCGTCCTGCTCGATCTGGTCGATCAGCCGGTAGAGGCCGTCGATCTGGTCCAGCGGCAGGGTGCCGACGCGGGCATCGAGCATGTCGATGGCGGAGCTTTCGTCGGTGCGTACCCGGACGAAGACCGCGGTGGGCAGCACCATGAAATGGATATTGGCGGTGCCGTAGCGCCGCGACAGCTTGTCGAGGATGACCTGCACCCGTGCGGAGGTCTCGCCGGCGCCGACCAGCGCCACGCCGATGCGACACAGCAGATTCAGCAGATCGGCGGGTACGGGCGGGTCGACGGGTTCGTGCTCGGTGGGTCGCGGCGCGGCCTTCGCGTATTGCTCGCGGACCTTGGCGATGGCGTGCGTAACCCGGGTTCTGGCCACGTTCCAGGTCTTGCTCGCGTATTCCTCCGAACCCATGTCACCGCCGTCCGCAACCGCTGGGCAATGCTGCGGGACGGTGTCTTAACACCGCCCCGCAGGGTAGATACGCCGAGTGTAGTGCCTCTTCCGCGCAATGAATGGACCCAGCAAACGGATGGAATCGGACCGCATCCCGAGATCTCGCGACTACATGGGTAACTCACCGGGAACGGGCTCACCGGCGAGGCTGGGAGCTCGCCGCGTCGCCGACTACCCCGCACTCGAGTCTGGCTGGAAGTTCCCGGAGAGGCGGACCAGCTAGGAGTCCCCGGCGAGGCGGACCAGCCGGTCGTAGGCGGTGACGTATTCCTCGACGAGGCGGTTGACCACGTCGGCGCTGCGTTCGACCTTGTTCATCATGCCGACCACCTGGCCGACCGGGTTGAAGTTCACGTCCTTGGCGGCTTCGGGGTAGCGGTGGCCGCGCTTGACGCCGTCGAGGGCCACCATCATCTGCAGCGGCATCGGCAGCGGGTCGGGGGTGTCGGTGGACTCCCAGGCGTCGGTCCAGTCGTTCTTCAGCATGCGGCACGGCTTGCCGGTCCAGGAACGCGAGCGGACGGTGTCGTGGCTGGTCGCCTCGAGGTAGGTGTCCATCTGGGCGGGCGGCACATTGGCCTCCTCGACGGTGAGCCACAGCGACCCGGTCCACGCGCCCGCCGCGCCCATCGCCAGCGCCGCCGCGACCTGCGCGCCGTTGCCGATGCCACCGGCGGCCAGCACCGGTACGTCGCCGATCGCGTCGATCACCTGCGGCCACAGCACCAGCGAGGACACCTCGCCGCAGTGCCCGCCGCCCTCGGTGCCCTGGCACACCACGAAGTCGAGGCCTGCCGCCTTGTGGTTCATCGCGTGCTTGACCGAACCGCACAGCGCGCCGATCACCCGGCCGGAGTCCTGGATGCGCTTGACCACGTCGTCGGGCGGGGTGCCCAGCGCGTTGGCGACGAGCTTGGCCTTGGGGTGGTTCAGGATGACGTCGACCTGCGGTCCCGCGGTGGTCGCGGTCCAGCCGAGCAGCTCGTTGTGGTGCTCACCGTCGGGCAGCGCGGGCACGTTGTGGTCGGTGAGGATCTGCTGGGCGAAGTCGCGATGGCCCTGCGGAACCATCTGCGCCAGCTGCTTTTCCAGCTGTTCGGGGGTGAGCCCGTCGACGCCCTTGCCCTCGTACTTCGACGGGATCACCAGGTCGACGCCGTAGATCCCGGTGACGTGTTCGTCGAGCCAGGCCAGCTCCACCTCGAGCTGTTCGGCGGTGAAGCCGACCGCGCCGAGCACCCCCAATCCGCCCGCGTTGCTCACCGCCGCCACGACGTCGCGGCAGTGGGTGAAGGCGAAGATGGGGAACTCGATGCCGAGCTGTTCGCAGAATTCGGTACGCATACCGAACTGTAACACGTTCTAGTTTGGTCGAGAACGGTTAATTTCTACAGCGCGGCATCCTCCAGCGCGGCCAGCGAATCCTCGAGGTGATCGAGCAGTCGATGCAGGTCGGGCAGCGTGCGACGGCAGCCGACCAGACCGAAATCGAGGTTGTCACCGCTGGAGGTGAGCGTGATGTTCACGGCCTGCCCGTCGAGCGGGATCGACAGCGGATAGGTGGCGTCCAGACGCGAACCGTTCCAGTACAGCGACTCGCGCGCTCCGGGCACATTCGAGATGACGATATTGAACGGCGGCGTCGCCACCGAGGCGAACCCGGGCAGCAGCATCGCCGCCATCGGACTCAACATCACCCCGGCCATCGCCAGCGTCTGCGCCGGGGTGAGCGAGTGGTACACCTCCTTGTTGCGACGCGTCGACTCGCTCACCACCCGCAGGCGTTCCAGCGGGTCCGCGATATCGGTGCCCAGATTGCACAGCAGCGCCGCGACTTTCACGCCCTGGCTGTCGACGTCGTCTTCCTCGCGCAACGACATCGGCACCATCGCGATCATCGGCTTGTCCGGCAAGGCGTCGCGCTCGAGCAGGTAGGCCCGCAGCGCGCCCGCCGACATCGCCAGCACCACATCGTTCACGGTGGCCCCGGTCGCCTTCTTCACCTGCTTGACCCGATCCATCGACCAACTGCGCACCGCGCATTTGCGGGCACCGCCGATCGGCACGTTGAACAGCGTGCGCGGCGCCTCGAACGGCAAGGTGAGCTGCTGCTGCACCAGACCGGTGCGGGTGGCCTTCATCAACGCCGTGGTCGACGAACGCGCCGATGTGACGGTATCGATCAGGCTGCCGAGCCGGGATTTGCCGGGGCGCGGCGGGCCGAGCTTGCGCGGCAGGTTCCACGGCCGCCTGAGCTCGGTCGCGAACGGGTCGGTGGTCAGTGTGCGCCGCATGAGGCGCTGGGCCGACACGCCGTCGACCAGTGCGTGATGCATCTTCGAGTAGAGCGCGAAGCGCCCGTCGGCCAGGCCCTCCACGAAGTGCAGCTCCCACATCGGGCGGTGCCGGTCGAGCAGGGCGCTGTGCAAGGTCGACGCGTGGTCGAGCAGCTGGTCGATACGGCCCGGCCCGGGCAGGGCGCTGCGCTGCACGTGATAGTCCAGGTCGACGTCGTCGTCCTGGGTCCACGCCATCTGCGGTGCGCCCAGCCAGGTGGCGGGCCGCTTGCCGAACGTGGGCCGAACGGTCTTGTCGGCCAGCAAGGCCGCGCGGAACTCGCGCAGATAGTCGGGCCCGGCGTCCTCGGGCGGTTCGAATAATTGCAGTGAGCCGACGTGCATCGGGTGCTCACGAGATTCCGCGAGCAGGAACAGCGCATCCAACGGCGCGATGAGATCCATGAAAGATCGCCCCCTGACGAGAGTGGATCGGTGCAAAGTCTTCAGACGATCGACCACGCTGTCGGGTTCGGCACCCCTGCGTGCCGTATATCCAAGTTACCCGTCCGTCCGGGGTCGCGTCAGCTGAACGCCCGGACCATCACGAACTCCATGGTGTTCACCGGATGTTCAGCTCGCGGAAGAGTACTGGATGCTCGAGCTGAGCGAACACGGCGCGCCGCGGATGAGTAGAGCTCTACGAAAACAGGCCGCGACACCACATGTCGCGGCCCGATTTCTTGTTCGGGTCAGACTTTGACGGTCTGCGCTTCGCGCGGGTCGACGGCGTCGCGCGGATCGTCTTCCTGCGACGCCTCATTCGTGAGCTGCGCCTCGATGAGCTGCGGTGCCTCGGTGGGCTGTTGCGGCTCGGTCGACTGCTCGGGCTCGGCCGTCGGCTCGGGCTCGGTGGGCTTTTCGGCGGTGACTTCCTCGAATGCGACTTCTTCCGAACGGGTTTCGGCGACCACCGGCTGCGGCGCCGGAACCGGGTCCGCCCCGCCACCTTTCGAGGCGATCTCGATACCGAGCTCGATGCGCGTCGTCTCGACCAGCGCACGCTCCTGTTCGGCGGCATGGCGCATCGCCTTCTGCCACAGCGACGCCATCTGCTCCAGCTCCTCGACGGTCGCCTCCACGTCGATGTGCAGCTTCAGCCGCTGCATCGTGATGTGCTGGGCGGCGGTGAGGGTGCGCAGCAGGTCTTCGCACTTGTTGGGAATCCGGCGATGCGCCACCACCCGAAGACGAGTCAGCGTGCCGCCCGGGCGATCCCAGATCACCTTGTGGATCTGCGCGCTGACGCTGTCGATCTCGTCGGTGGTGACCAGATCCCATTCACCGCAGGTGGTCAGGTCGGCGCGCACCGAGGCCGACATCTCCAGGATCGAGGCGACCGCGGCGAGCACCGCCTCGCGGCGCCACGCCTCGTGATCGCGCTGGTCACCCACCATGTTCGACAGTTCGACATTGCGCTGCGCTGCGTCGAGTGCCTGCCTGCCGCGCTCGTCGGCGGCCGCGATTCCTTCCCGGTGGGTTCGGTTGTTGGCGATGACGCCGACCAGAACTGCGCCGGCGACGGGGAGCGAGCCGAGGAGTGGGAGCCACTGAGTCACCCAGCGATCATTGCACCGGTGCTCGCAACAGTCACCATGATCGGCGCGTTGGTATCGATGTCGCGTGTCAGCTCGGCGCCGGAACCCGGTGCAGAAAATCGACCAGGGGGGCGAGTTCGGGGATCTGCTCCGCGTCGGCGAGTGCCTTCTCGAGTGCTCGATCGTGGGTCGGTTTCGCCTTTTCGTAGGCGGCCCTGCCGGTTTCGGTGAGTTCGGTGTAGATGCCGCGGCGGTCGTCGGCGCACAGTACGCGCACCAGGAAGCCGCGGTCTTCCAGCCGGTTGACCAGCCGGGTGGTCGCGCTCGCCGACAGTGCGGCCGCGCGGGCCAGCTGGGAGATCCGCATGTGCCAGCCGTCCTGCCGGGCCAGTGCGTCGAGCACGGTGAACTCGACGATCGACAGCTCGTGTTCGCGCACCAGCTCGCGTTCGAGCGCGGTCTCGATGTGCCCGTGCAGCGCGGCCAGGGTGCGCCAGCCGGTCGCCCGTACCTCGACGGCGTCATCAGCAATACCCATGCGACGAGTATAGCTGGCGGTTGCAATATAGCGCGTGTGCAACTATCGTCGATCATCGTTAGTTGCACACGCGGGTAATCGGCCCCTGATGGAAAGAAGCGTTCACATGCCACTCGGTCTCATCGCTCTCGCGCTCGGGGGCTTCGGCATCGGACTCACCGAATTCGTCATCGCGGGGCTGCTCTCCCCGGTGGCGGCCGACCTCGGCGTCTCGGTGCCCACCGCCGGCTACCTCATCTCCGGGTACGCGCTGGCCGTCGTCATCGGCGCGCTCGCGCTGACCCCACTGGTCAACCGGTGGCAGCCCAAGCGGGCATTGCAGCTGCTCATGGTCCTGTTCACCGTCGGCAACGCGGCCTCGGCACTCGCTCCCGGCTACGCCGCGCTGCTCGGCGGGAGGGTGCTCGCGGCCCTCGCCCACGGTGCGTTCTTCGGCATCGGGGCCGTGCTGGCCTCCTCGCTCGTCGCGCCCGAGAAGAAGGCCGGCGCCATCTCGATCATGTTCGGCGGGCTCACCGTCGCCAATGTTCTCGGCGTTCCGCTGGGGACGTTCATCGGCCAGCAGTGGGGCTGGCGGGCCACGTTCGTGGTGATCACCGTGGTCGGGCTGGTCGCGCTGGCCGGCATCACCGCGCTCGTCCCCGACGCGCCCGCCACCCGCGAACGCCCGAACCTGCGGGCCGAGTTGTCGGTCTTCCGCAACACCCAGGTCTGGTACTCGCTGGTCATGACCGTGCTCGTGTTCGGCGGGATGTTCGGTGCCTTCATGTACATCGAACCGCTGCTCACGCGCGTCACCGGCTTCTCCGAAGCGATGGTGCCCTGGCTGCTGGTGCTGTTCGGGGTCGGCCTGTTCTTCGGCAATCTGCTCGGCGGCCGCTGGGCCGACCGCGCACTCACCCGCACTCTGCTCGCGCTCACGCTGGCCCTCGCGCTCTCGCTGGCGGCATTCGCACTGCTCGCCGACTACCGGATCGCAGCACTGCTGTTGCTCCCCGCCATGGGATTCTTCGGCTTCGGCGCCACCCCCGGTCTCCAGATGCGGGTGCTCGACAATGCCGGTGCCGCACCGACTCTCGCCTCGTCGGCCAATATCGCGGCCTTCAACGTGGGCAACTTCCTCGGCGTGTGGCTGTCCGGCCTGGCGATCAGCGCCGGGTTCGGCTGGGTGTCGCCGCTGTGGGTCGGAATGGGATTCGCGGTCACCGGGCTGCTGGTGTTGATCGCCGCGACTCGCGGTGAACGCGCCGTTCGGCCTTCGGTCCCCGAACCCGTCTCGGTCTAGACAGACGAAAATCCCCGGTGCGCAGCGGATAACGCTGCCCACCGGGGATTTCGTGGTTCGTGACTAGTTGGCCGACGGGGTGGTCGTCGGGGCAACGGTGGTGGTCGGCTCGACCGTCGTGGTGGGCGCCACCGTCGTGGTCGGGGCGACCGTCGTGGTGGGGGCCACGGTGGTCGTCGGGGCCGGAGCGGCCGCCTGGTTGGTCGCCGGTTCCGGTGTGGTCGTCGACGGTGTGGTCGTCGACGGGGCCACCGTCGTGGACGGTGCCGTGGTGCTGGTGCCCGTCTTGGACGTGGTGCTCGGCTTGGGGCTGGTCGTCGTCGACTTCGCGGAGGTCTTGGACGTGCTGGTCGGCGCGGTGGTGGTCGTCGCTGGCTTCGTCGGAGCCGCCAGTGCGGCGGTCACCGAGGCATCGTCCGGCGCGGCCTTCGTGTCGATGGTCTCGCCCGCCTGCGCCTGCTTGGCCAGGTGCGTCAGCCAGGCTGCCGCGTACTCCGCCGAGGTCAGCGGCTTGCCGTTCGCGGCGTCGGAATCACGCCAGTAGTCGAAGTGGTGACCGGTGCCGTTCGGGCCGAGAGTCAGCTGGTACGGATCGTTCATCACCACCGGGATCGTGTTCTGGTTCGTCACGATCAGCCCCACGATCTCGTTGAAGATCTTCTGCGGCAGGTACGCCAGCGGCGAGAGCTGCTCACCGGCGATCACGTCGGCCTTCGCGGGCGTGGTGGTCTGTCCCGGCTTGTAGTCCGGGTCCGACACCTTCAGCAGTACGTCGAGGAAGGTTTCGTCGCTGGCCATCCAGTTCGGGTTCGAGCCGATGTCGGAGAACGCGGCCATCGCGATCCGGCCCAGCGTGAACGCCATGTCCTGGCCCATCGCCGGGGTGATCGCGGTGATGCCGTTGCGTTCCAGGTCGGCGCGCTGCAGTTCGTCGATATTGATCTGACGACCCACATTGGCGGCCAGCTGCAGCAGGGAGATGTTGTCCGGTGCTGCGCAGGTGAGGTCGCCCTCGGAGCAGAAGGAGGCGATCTTGCCGTTGAGCGCGCCGAAATCAGCGCCCGTGGTGACGCCCTGACCCGAGATCGGGGTCTTGCCGTCCTGGTACTTCTGGTCGAAGTTGTCGGGGCGCGCGAACGGGTCGTCCGCACCGAGGAAGGTGCCGTCGCCTGCCTTGCGGCCCGGATCGGCGAACATCACCACACCGAGCACGTCGTCCGGGTTCACGGTCGCGTACCCGTCGGCGGGGTCGTCGTTGCCGATGCCCTCGGCCACCCGACGCACCACATCGGCGCCCTCGCTGTAGCCCACGATCGAGAATTTGGTGTCCGGGCAGGCCGCCGAGATCTCGCGCATCACCTGCTGGGTGTTCTCCACACCCCGGTTGACCGCGTCCTCATAGCTCGCCAGATCGGCCGGGTAGGCGATGTACACCGCCGCGTAGTCGCCCTCGGCCACGTCGTCACGCGGGGCGTTCACCACCGGATCCACCCACACACTGCTGTGGTCGCCCGACAGCGCGGCGGGCAGCGGATTCCCGTTGGCATCGAGCAGCATCGCCGTCGTGCCCTCGACCGGGGTGTCGTTGCGTCCGGCCACCGAGATGGTCACCATCTCGCGGCACTCCGTCACCGACGTCGTCAGCTCGTAGCTGGGTGATTTCGGCTGCGACGTCACCGCGAAGGACGCGGCGACAATCGCCGCGACACCCAACGCCGCAGGCGCGGCAACAGCTGAAGCAATGCGATGTTTCGCGAGAAACTCACGCAGATTCATATGTGATCCCGTTCGAATGACCTACAGGTGGGCAGGCCCCCCGACGGGCCGCATGTCACGAACAATGTCGCGCCCACCAGCAAGATCGTTACTGACGCAAACGGGAAGCCCTGCCCCCATTTCCTGGGTCATGCGCGATCGCTCTCACCGAGAAGGTCCGGCGGATGGCGTCGCGGAGCCACTGGTGGGCGCCGTCGGCGGTGTGACGGGGGTGCCAGGCCATGCCGATCGTGAGGGGCGGTAGGGCCAGGGGGATGTCGAGCAGGTGCAGGCCGAGGGCGGTCGCGTCGTCGGTGAGGGGCGACGGTTCGGCGCCGGGGAGCGCGGCGGGAACCAGGCAGACGATGTCGGAGCGGGCGGCGAGGGTCATGGCGGCCAGGTGGCTGGGCAGGACGACGCTGACCCGCCGCCGGAGGTGCTGCTCGGCCAGCGCCGCGTCGAGCGGGCCGGTGAATCGGCCACGGCGGCTGACCGCGACGTGCTGGGCGGCCGCGAGCCGGGCCGGGGTCAAGGATTCTTCGGTCAGGTGGTGGCCCGGTCGGACAGCCGCCACCATGCGCAGCGTCACCAATTCCTCGACCTGGGTTTCGGGATCGACGTGATCGATGGACCCGACCTCCAGATCGATCCGGCCGTCGCGCAGCGCGGATCCCGCCTCCCACTCTTCGGCCAGCAGCCGGAACGAGACCCCCGGCGCCTCCTGTGCGGCCAGCGCCAGCAGCCGGGGCGCCAGCGCCGCGCCGACCAGGTCGGCGGTTTGGAGGGTGAAGGTGCTGCTCAGACCGGCGGGATCGACGCCGGAACCGGGACTGAGCAGTGCTCCGAGACTCCGCACCACCGCGGCGGCTTCTTCGCGCAGGGCCTCGGCACGCGGGGTGGGGACCATGGTCTGTCCGGCCCGGACCAGGAGGGGATCTTGGAGGATGCGGCGCAACCGGGCGAGGGTGCGGCTCATCGCCGCGGGCGAGGTGTGCAGGCGGGCGGCGGCGCGGGTGACGCTGTTCTCGGCCAGCAAGGCGTCCAGCGCGAGGGCGAGATTGGCGTCGACGACCGGATCAGAGCTGTTCACCAGCATTATTCCATTTCAGTCAATAATTCAGTGCTGAAATTCCTATTGTGGCAATACGTGGTTCTCCGCAGGATGACGGGTGTCCCGATTCACCACTACCTGCGAGGCGAACATGATCGTCATCACTGCTCCCACGGGGAACATCGGCCGTCCCCTACTCGCCCAGCTCCTGGATTCGGAGGAGGAATTGCGGGTGATCGTGCGTGATCCCGCACGCCTGCCCGACACCCCACGCGGACGCGTCGAGGTGATCACCGGCTCGCACGCGGACGCCCACGTCCTCGATCGAGCCTTCGACGGCGCAGACGCCGTGTTCTGGCTCGTCCCCCCTGATTCCTCCCGACCCCCGCACGACGGCTGGAGCGGTTTCACCAGCCCCGCCGCACGGGCGCTCGCAGCCCACGGTGTCGGCTGGGTCGTCGCGGTGTCGGCACTGGGCCGCGGCACCCCACTCGCCGACCACGCCGGCTTGGTCACCGCGTCCCTCGCCATGGACGACCTCATCGCCGGGAGCGGCGTCGCCTACCGGGCATTGGCCAATCCGTCCTTCTTCGAGAACCTCCTGGAGGACATCGACTCGATCCGCGACGAGGGCGTGTTCGTCGATGTCGTCGACGCCGACCGCAAGGCCCCGATGGTCGCGGTCGCCGACATCGCGGCCGTCGCCGCCGAGCTGCTGCTCGACCGCTCATGGACCGGTACCGACAGCGTCCCCGTCCTCGGCCCGCAGGACCTGTCACCCAACGACCTGGCCCGCATCATGACCGAACAGCTCGACCGCCCCGTCCGTTACGAACGTCAGTCCCTCGACGAACTACACACCACTCTCGTGGGCTACGGCCTCGACGCGGCGTTCGCCCAGGGAGTCGTCGACATGAAGCGAGCCAAGGACCAGGGCCTCGACGCCGGTGTCACCCGCACTCCGGAAACGGCGTCTCCCACCAGCTTCGAGCAGTGGTGCGCCACCACCCTGAAGCCCGCTGTCTTCTCCTGAACCCACCCTCCGACCCGTACCACCAAGACCTTTGGAGACATTTTCATGCCCGCTGCGCACACCGAACCCCCGGTCACGGCATTCATGCTCGTCAAGACCACACCCGAATGGCTCGCCCTGACCGTCCCGGAACGTGTGGACGCCTTCACCACCCAGGTCCTGCCCGCCATCGAAGCCAAGACCACCGGTGTGCGGTCACGCTTCTACGACACCGAGTTCTACTCCGTCCGCGTCACCGATGTCTGGGTATGGGAAGCGGAAAGTCACCTCGCCTACCAACTGCTCATCGACGCCCTGCGCGAAACCCCTTTCTGGGACCGCTATTTCGAGGTCGTCGACCTCCTCGTGGGCACCGAGAACGGCTACGCGCGCACCTACGGTCTCGATACCGTTGCCACTATCAGCACCTGAAACCGATTGTCCGACTCAGTGTTCGGGTGCGCAATGCCGCCGATGCGGTGCCGCGCCACCCGTCCGGGGTGCTCTGGCGCGGCTCATGGGCTGCTCGCCGGCGCTTTCGCCGCGAGTCGTCCGGCCGCTACCGTCGCCGCCGCGATGGTGCACAGCGCCGCCAGCATGATCGCCGAGCCCTCACCCGGCACGAGCACCCCCAGCTGACTGCCGACGGTCACCGCCGCGACCGGCACCCCGATCTGTGCCGCGGCGAGTGTGCCGTAGGCGACCGGCTGGCCGAGCAGTCGCGCCGCACAGTGCACGCCGACAGCCCCGAGGCCGAGTACCGAGCCGAGCAGGATGAACTGCGGGTGTTCCCCGAACTCGCGCAGATCGAGCCGGGCGCCGAGCCAGACGAAGAACAGCGGAGCGAGCAGCCCATCGCTGATCGCGAACACCTGCTTGGCCACCCGACGTGGTTCGCCGACACCGGCCACCGCCAACCCCGCCGCGAACCCGCCGAGCATGATCGACACGTGCATCGCGCTGGCCACCCCGCACAGCGCGAACACCAGAACCAGACTCACCCGCAGTTCCAGCGTGAATTTCCGGTCCTCGGACACCTCGTGCACCTGACGCTGCGCACCCGATGTCTGGAGATAGCGCAGCACGAAGAACATCACGGTCGCGCAGAGCGCCACGACCACCGCGCCGATCGCGGCTCTGCCGGCGTTCGCCGGATCGATCACCAGCGGCAGCGCGACGATGCAGGCGGTGTCGGCGATGGCCACCTGCGCGGTGAGCGCGAGCACCGGCGGCCCACTCAACCGCATCGAGTCGATGATGGGCAACGCCATCGCCGCGGACGACGACGCCATCAGCACCGCGTAGACCGCCGCGTGCCCGACGTCGAACGCCTGCGCCACCGCCCAGCCCGCCACCGCCGCGACCACGCCGACCAGCACGGCACGCACCACGCCGATACCGAGCGCGGTCCGGACTCGCGGATCACGCACCGGAACATGGGTACCCGCGGCGAACATCACCAGCGCGAAGCCCATGTCGGCGAGGAAGACGAAGATCGGATCGGTGGGGTCGAGGATGCGTAGACCGGTGGTGCCGAAGATGATTCCCGCGACGAGTTCGCCGAGCAGCACCGGCAGATACAGCTGTCTCGGCAGGGCGAGCAGTGGCCCGATCAACCCGAGCGCCACCACCAGCGCCAGGGTTGCGAACGTCATGGCATCGCGGCGATCTTGGCGGGGATCTCGACGTTCTCGTCGGCCCAGTACAGCGCGCACACACGGTGATAACCGTCGGCGATCAGCATCGGCACATTCGCGCGGCAGTCACCCCGCACCAGCAGGATCGGCGAGAGCTTCTTGCCCTCGTTCACCTTGAGCAGGTCTCTGCGCACATGCGGATTGTCCGGCGTGAGGGCTTCGAGCTGGGACGCCCGCAGAATGTCCTTCGCCTTCTTGACCACCACCGGCGCGGCCCTGAGCTCGGCCACGATCGCGTCGACCGTCGCCTTGTCGCCCAGCAGATCGAGATAGTCGGCGGCAGCGGGATAGTCATGATCTTCCGGAGCGGACTTCCACTCCACCTGCAGAATCTGGTCAGCCATCGACCCATCATCCGCCGCACCCGACCGATTCCCCGGGAGGTCGCCGGATGTCGCCGATCGGTTTCGCGATCGGTATCGGCGTCAGCGAACTCGGGCGGGAAGGTCGGCTTCCGCGTTCACCAGAGGTCGACCCAGTGCGGGCGCAGCGACAGATCGAATCCCGCGGCGCGTCCGCGTACCAGCATCGGCAGCGTGGCGCCTTCCGGGAACCGGTGCCGAATCGTCCGCGACTCCCTTGACCTGAACCACTGTTGAGGGTCGAGAGTTTCTCTCATGAGCACGAACATGATTCAGCCCCCGGTCGTCGATGACGACACCGTGGACCACACCGCCGACATCGCCGCGATTCGCCGGATCATCACCGACACGCAGACCGCCTACAACACCAACGACGCCGAACTCATGACCGCACAGTTCACCGCGAACGCGGTGGTCGGCAATGCCGTCGGCATGCTGATCAGCGGACACGACGCGTTGCTCGACGCGAACCGCCGCGGGCTGGCCGGATTCCTGAAGGACGAATACGTCCGATACGACGTCGTCGACGTGACCTTTCTGCGCCCGGATGTGGCCATCGCCCACAAGACCGCACGCGCCACCACCGCCGACGGCACCCTGATCGACACCGAACCGGCGATGGTCGCGCTGTACGTACTGGTCGAGCAGAACGGGCAGTGGTGGACCGCCGCTCGGCAGAACACCCTGGTCCCGTCAGCGGGGTGATCCCACCGTGGCGCGGCGGCTGGTCAGCCGCGGGCCATATCGACGAAACGGCTGAGGTGCAGCTGGTGGGCGACGGTGATCGTGGCGGTCGGACCATTACGGTGTTTGCCGACGATGAGGTCGGCCTCGCCGCCTCGGGGGTCGTCGCGTTCGATGGCATCCGGCCGGTGGAGCAGGATGACCATGTCCGCATCCTGCTCGAGCGATCCAGATTCACGCAGATCGGACACCATTGGCCGCTTGTCGGTTCGCTGTTCCGGACCACGGTTCAGCTGCGAGATCGCGATCACCGGAACCTCGAGTTCCTTGGCGAGCAGTTTGAGGTGTCGCGAGAATTCCGAGACTTCCTGCTGACGTGATTCGACCTTCTTGCCCGAGCTCATCAGCTGCAGGTAGTCCACCACAACGAGTTTCAGGTCATGACGCTGCTTGAGCCGCCGCGCTTTCGCCCGAATCTCCATCATGGTCAAGTTCGGCGAATCATCGACGAACAGCGGCGCCTCACTGATCTCACTCATCCGCCGAGCCAACTTGGTCCAGTCGTCATCGCTCATCCGCCCGGACCGCATATCACCGAGCTTGATCTTCGCCTCGGCCGACAGCAGACGCATGACGATCTCGGTGCGGCTCATTTCCAGCGAGAAAATAACGCTCGCCATGCCGTGCTTGATCGAGCAACTCCGCATGAAATCCATACCGAGCGTGGAATTGTGCGTCGGCACCATCGAGCGACCGGCCAGGTAGAGATGATCGGCATTGTCGACTTCGACGCAGCGCACGGGCACTGACTCGACGCGCCGCACATCGACAATGTAGCGGGAGTTCGATCGAGCCGTGCTCACCGCGGCGCGACGTTCCTTGTGCAGCAGCGCCTTCCGGTACAGACCGAACACCTCGTCATCCGTGGCGAACGTCAGTGTGTAGCACGTCGACGACTGCTCCGAACGGCCGCGCACCCGCTTTGTCGACACACCACAGCGATAGCCGAGGCTGACGACCAGTTCCTGAACATCGCGGAACAGGCGTTCGCTGGTGACCGCGAACTGGGCAGACCCGCCGTGGGTGACGGTCCCGTCGGTGTCGAGCAGACCTGCCAGGAGTGCCCGACGCTGAGATTCGGACGAGCGCAGGTAGGCAGTAGGAATGTGCTTGTCACCGAGTACCCCGAGCGTGCGGAGCCGGGCCTGCACGCTGCCGACCGAATTCCGGCACGACTGGCACAGACGCAAACCGATCGATGGGCCGCCGCACTGCGAGCAGGTCGGCGCGGGAACGGGTTCGGATACGAATCGTGCCTTACCGCCGCAGGAACGGCCGCAGGTACGGACCTCACTGGTGAACGGAGTGAATTCGGTGCCGCACACCACGCAGGGGCGGGCCGCGACGGGTTCATCAGCGGGGAGCGTGAGCTGGAATCGCCACTGCGCCGATCGTGAAGGAACCGCCACGATGCCTTCGGCCTCGATACGCGCGATGATTTCCGGGTCGACACTGGTGATCTGAGCTGCCGCGGAGGTGCCGTCGCCCAACCAGGCGCCCAGTGTGTAGGGCGGGACGAGAAGCTCGCGCTCAGGTAGTTGCAGTGGCTCCGCGTTGGTGACGGAGTGGTTGATCCTCTTGTCCGCGGTATCGCAACGCACGGTGTCGGCAATCTGTGCCGTGGTGCGGACTTCGGCGAACACCTGCGCTGAACGGCGTGACGCGCGCGTCTCGGTCAACCACTGGTGTTGCTCGTCTGCGACGAGCACTGTCCCATCGGAGAACTCGACCTCGTAGCACGGCCGGTCGACCATGACCTCGGTCGCTGCGACGACGCGCGTCGGACGGCCCTGTGCATCGAGCAGCTCCTCACCGACACGAACCTCACCCATGGTGGTCCAACCACCAGGCGTCGGCAGCGGAGTGTCCAGCGCCAGCGCCTTACCCACACCGGGTCGGGCCGCCACGATGATCATCTGCCCGGGATGCAGCCCGTTGGTGAGTTCGTCGAGTTCGGTGAAGCCGGTGGGGACGCCGAGGGAGATGCCGCCACGGGAGGCGATGGAGTCGATTTCGTCCATGGTGGGCTGGAGGAGTTCTTCCAGCGGGGTGAAGTCCTCGGTGGTGCGGCGTTCGGTGACTTCGTAGATTTCGGCCTGGGCGCGGTCGACCACCTCGGCGACGTCTTGGCCGTCGGCGCCGGCGTAGCCGAACTGGACGATGCGGGTGCCCGCTTCGACGAGGCGGCGCAGGATGGCCTTTTCGGCGACGATCTCGGCGTAGAAGCCGGCGTTGGCCGCGGTGGGGACGGTCTGGGTGAGGGTGACCAGGTAGGGCGGGCCACCGATGCGCTTGAGTTCGCCGCGGCGGTCGAGGCCTGCCGAGACGGTGACGGGGTCGGCGGGTTCGCCGCGGCCGTAGAGGTCGAGGATGGTGTCGTAGATCGCCTGGTGCGCGGGGCGGTAGAAGTCGCCGGGGCGCAGCACCTCCACCACATCGGCGATGGCGTCCTTGCTCAGCAGCATGCCGCCGAGGACGGACTGCTCAGCGGCCATATCGTGCGGAGGCTGACGACCGAAGTCCTCGCCGGGGGGTTCAGGCGTGAACTCGGTTTGCGCGCGGTCACCGGTGGTTGTCACCAGGGGAGTCCTCTCTGCCCGCAGAACCGGGGTTTCACATCGATGTTCTCGTTGTACTCCCGGACACCGACACGGATGTCAGCAATCGGTTGCCTGCGTGATTCCCGGGGCCGCGCGCAGGGCAATGCGACGAACCTAGGCGACGTTTTCGGGACTCGCCAACCCGACATGTGCACACAACTGTGGATAACTTGGGGGTAGTTCACCCGTTGTTGTGCAGCGCCTGTGGAAAACATGGGGAAAACCCAGGTCAGTACGGTAAAACGCCCTGCTAGACCCCGGTTTGCCCAACTTCGTCCCTGTGGATGAAAGAAGTTCCGGCGTGTCGGTCGAGGTGAACAGCCGGGCGTGTTGGGTTAACAGCGATGGTGCAGGCTATGACTGGAGTCACAAATCTGCCGGTCGGTTTCCGCAGTCATCCACAGGGTGAATAACCGGAGGTCGAGCGATACCCGACCGTGAGCCGCGCAACACCACCCGTACCGGTCGCGTTATCGGCTACCTACCAGTTATCGCAAAATCGCCCTGAAAAAGGCAAGCAGAAACCACCCCTGCGCACGCACAGGGGTGGTTTCCGGCGAACTCAGTTCGCAGCAACCTCGAGGTTGAACTTCGCGGCCACATCGGGGTGCAGGTGCACCACGATGCCGTGCTTACCGGTCGCCTTGATGTGCGACTTCGGCAGCTCGATGCTGCGCTTGTCGACCACGGGGCCACCGGCCGCCTTGATGGCCGAAGCCACGTCGGTGGTGGTGACCGAACCGAACAGCTTGCCGCTGTCGGCGGTCTTCACGGTCAGCGAAACCGCGGCGAGGCCCTCGATGGCCTGCTTCAGCTCGTTGGCGTGATCCAGGTCGCGCACCTTGCGGGCGTCCTGGGCGCGACGGATACCGTCGACCTGCTTCTGGGCGCCACGGGTGGCCTGAATGGCCAGACCGCGGGGCAGCAGGAAGTTACGGCCGTAGCCGTCCTTGACCTCGACAAGGTCGCCGGGGGCGCCGAGGTTGTCGACATCAGCGGTGAGGATGAGCTTCATCTGTGTGACTCCCTTTCTCAGCGAGCGGTCGACACGTAAGGAAGCAGAGCCACCTCACGCGAGTTCTTGACGGCGACAGCGATGTCACGCTGGTGCTGCACGCAGTTGCCGGTGACGCGGCGAGCGCGGATCTTGCCGCGATCGCTGACGTACTTACGCAGCAGCGTGGTGTCCTTGTAATCGATATTGACGATTCCGGACTTTGCTTCCTTGCAGAAAGCGCAGGCCTTCTTCTTCAGTACCTTTTCGCGCGCGGGCGCTTTAGGCATGGGTTTCTCTCCGTACTATGAGTGCCGTTCGATCAGAACGGCGGTTCGTCATCCATGCGGCCGCCGCCCCCGAAGGAGCCGGCCGCGGGCGCGCTACCCCACGGATCGTCTTCGCCACCGGCATTGCTGCCGCCGGCCGGACGTCCGCCGCCGTTGTTGGCGTTGTAGCCGCCTGCGCTAGATCCACCACCGGCATTACCGGAACCACCACCGCTGAAGCCGCCACCGCCGCCTCCGCCACCGCGACCGGCCTTGGAGACCTTCGCCGTCGCGTAACGCAGCGAGGGACCGACTTCGTCGACCTCGAGCTCGACCACAGTGCGCTTCTCACCCTCGCGGGTTTCGTAGGAGCGCTGCTTGAGCCGGCCACTCACGATGACGCGAGCGCCTCGGGTCAGACTTTCGGCGACGTTCTCCGCTGCTTCACGCCAGATGTTGCAGCGCAGGAACAGAGCCTCGCCGTCTTTCCATTCGTTCGAATTGCGATCGAACACACGGGGAGTCGACGCGACGGTGAAATTTGCCACCGCCGCACCTGCGGGCGTGAAACGAAGCTCCGGGTCTGCCGTCAAGTTTCCGATGACGGTAATGACCGTGTCGCCTGCCATGGGGGTTCCTCCTGCTCGGGGTGCAGTCCGCATCTCGGGGATTTGCGCTCGAGCCTAAAGCCAGGCTCTGACAAATTCGAGGGTGCGGACTACTTGTCGTTGCGCAGAACCTTGGTGCGCAGCACCGTCTCGTTCAGGCCCAGCTGGCGGTCGAGTTCGCTCACGGTGGCCGGGGTCGCGGTCAGGTTGACGATCGCGTAAATGCCTTCGGCCTGCTTGGCGATTTCGTAGGCGAGCCGGCGGCGGCCCCAGATGTCGACCTTGTCGACGTTGCCGCCCTCGGTCTTGACGACCGTGAGCAGGGTATCCAGGGACTGCCCGACGATGCGCTCGTCCAGGCTCGGGTCGAGGATGACCATTACTTCATATTGACGCACGGACCAATCACCTCCTGTGGACTAGGAAACGGCCATGGACTTTCCATGGCAGGAGGGTTCGTTGCGTCAGCAACCCGCCAAGGCTACATGAGCGGGTGGTGACCAGCGAAATCGATGCCTGCCGCGGGTGTACCCGGGTGATCGGGACACCGCCGCATAATGTGGTCGCCATGACCACAGTCGGCCCGCGGCAGCGCGCAGCACGACGCGGCGCGACGTGGGCCGCTGCCTTGAGCATCTTCGTGATGCTGCTGTGTGGCCTCACTCTCGCGCTGGCCTATGCCAACAAGGCCCGGTGTGCGGGCGGCGCGATCGATGAATCCGGTCGCAGTCTGGTATTCGAGGAGCGCAAGGATTCGGATGTCTGCTATTCCGACATCCAATTCCTGTGGCTCGGCCGCGATATCGACAATCACGTCTTCCCGTACGTGGACGGCGCGATCACCGAAGACGGTGCGCTGACGGGCGGCGCGGTGGAATACCCGGTGCTCAGCGGCGTGCTGATGTGGGCGGGCGCCATCGGGGTGGACAACGACGCCGACTTCCTGTGGCACTCGGCGCTGCTGCTCGCGCCGTTCGCCCTGCTCACAGCGTGGATGCTGGCCAGGCTCGCCGGCCCGGCGGCGCTGCTGTGGGCGATCGGCCCGCCGCTGGTGTTCTATGCCTTCCACAACTGGGAACTGCCGGTGGTGTGCACGGCGGTGGCGGCGGTCTATGTGATGACGATGCTGACCGGCCTGTCGGTGCGCACCCGCGGAATCATCGCCGCGGTGCTGCTCGCGCTGGGTTTCTGTCTCAAGCTCTATCCGGGAATCTTCGTGCTGCCGCTCGCGGTGTTCGTGCTCACCGAGGGCGCACCGCGCGGTCGTCGCCCGATCGGTGAGCTGGATGTGGCGGGTGCCGCGCAGACTCTGCTGGCCGCGATGGGCACGGTGGCGGCCGTGAATCTGCCGTTCGTGCTGGCCGGGGTGGAGGGCTGGCGCGCCTCGATCACGTTCCAGCAGCTGCGTCAGGCCGACATCACCACCAACTCGATCTGGTACTGGGGTCACCAGCTGATCTTCGGCCGCTCGGCGGAAACGACGCAGACCTGGCACGACGCGGTCGCGATCGCCTCGCCCGTCTTGATCTTCGGCGGATTCGCGCTGGCCCTGTGGCTGGGCTGGCGGCGCTGGACCCCCACTTCGGCGTATCCGTGGGTCGGTGTCAGCGCGGCGATGCTGGCCGCTTTCATGCTGTTCCACAAGGTGCATTCACCCCAGTACACCCTGTGGATAATCCCGTTCCTGGTGTTGCTGGAGGTGCCGTGGTCGCTGGTCGCGGCCTACCTGGTGGCCGACGCGGCGGTGGGCGTCGGGGTGTTCCGGTACTTCGCCGCGCTGGGCGAGGGCGAGGGCGTGGAGTTGATGGAAGGGATCGTCCAGTTCGGCGTGTGGTTGCGCACCGCGCTGTTGATCACCCTGTTCTTCCTCTTCCTGCGGGCGAGGGTGCGCGGCCCGCGCGTCGAACCGAGCACCGCGCTCGGTCGCCAACTGCAACCCGCGTGAACGACAACGGCGGCGAATCCCCGAGGGGACTCGCCGCCGCTGTTGATCTTCGGCTGTGGATCAGCTGACCGGAGCGGACTCCTTGGCGTCCTCCACGGCGTCCGGCTCCGCCTTGCGGTTGCGCAGGACGCTGGAGACGAGCGCCGCGCCGATGAACGCCACGCCGATCAAGCCCGTGATGAGCTCGTTGACGTGCACGCCGATCGAGACGAGCAGGATCGCCGCCAGCGCACCGATCGCCCAGTGGGCGCCGTGCTCGAGGTACACGTAGTCCGACAGCGTGCCCTGGCGAACCAGGTACACCGTGATCGACCGGACGAACATCGCGCCGATCAGGCCGAGGCCGAGCGCGATGATGATCGGGTCGGAGGTGATGGCGAACGCGCCGATGACACCGTCGAAGGAGAACGACGCGTCGAGCACTTCCAGGTAGAGGAACAGGAAGAACGCGGCCTTACCGGTCGCCTTGACCAGCGTGGACGGGCCACCCTGCGGGCCCTCTTCGAACTCCTCGGTGTGGAACATCGAACCGAGGCCGTCGACCAGGATGTAGACGATCATGCCGAGCAGGCCGGAGACCAGCACGGTGGAGCGATCGTCGGCGTCGGCCAGGAACTCCGCGACCAGCACCAGACCGGTACCGGCGACGACCACCGACAGCATGTCGAGCTTGCCCGCCTTGGCCAGCGGCTTCTCGAGCCAGCTGAGCCAGGTGATGTCACGCTCTTCGAAGATGAAGTTCAGGAACAGCAGCGCCAGGAACATGCCACCGAACGCCGCGATCTGCGGGTGCGCGTCGGTGAGCAGGGTCTCGTAGCTCGGGCTGCCGTCAGGGAAGTAGGCGGCGTCGTCCACCGGCGGGTTCAGCGCCAGGTCGAAAGCCTCGACCGGGTTCAGTCCCGCGGTGACCCACACGATGGCCAACGGGAAGATCAGACGCATACCGAACACGGCGATCAGCACGCCGACAGTCAGGAAGATCCGCTGCCAGAATTCGCTCATCCGTTCCAGGACGGTGGCGTTGATGACGGCGTTGTCGAACGACAGCGACACCTCGAGAATGCCGAGGATGGCGCACAGTGCGAGAGCGGTCAAGCCACCGTAGAGGTAGGCCACGACCAGCGAGAACACCGTGATGACGATGGACAGGCCGAAGATGCGCGTTATCACGCGGAGGGACCTTTCTGTTTCGCACGAACAGGGGGCCCGATGTGTCGAGCCCCCTGTTCGCGAGGGTGACTAGACGTTGACGCCGTAGTCGCGAGCGATGCCGGACAGACCGGAGGCGTAGCCCTGACCGACGGCGCGGAACTTCCATTCGGCACCGTTGCGGTACAGCTCGCCGAAGACCATAGCGGTCTCGGTCGAGGCGTCCTCGGACAGGTCGTAGCGGGCGAGCTCGGTGCCGTTGGCCTTGTTGACCACGCGGATGTAGGCGTTGCGTACCTGACCGAACGACTGTGAGCGAGTCTCGGCATCGTAGATCGATACCGGGAAGAAGATGCTCTCGATGGTCGGCGGGGTGTTGGCGAGGTCGACGTCGATGACCTCGTCGTCGCCTTCGCCCTCACCCGTGGTGTTGTCGCCCTTGTGCTCGATGGCGCCCTCGGGGGACTTCAGGTTGTTGAAGAAGACGAAGTGCTTGTCGGAGACGACCTTCTTGTCGGCGCCGGTCGCGATGGCGCTCGCGTCGAGGTCGAAGTCAGTGCCGGTGGTAGTGCGCACGTCCCAGCCGAGGCCGACCGAGACCGCGGTCAAGCCCGGAGCCTCTTTGCTCAGCGAAACGTTGCCGCCCTTGGACAGACTGACACCCATGCGGGAATCCCTTCGATTAGTCCGGTGTGTCGTTTCCCAGCATGTCCGAATCGCCGGGTACCGCTACGACAGTAATAGGTTTCGTGGATCTTGCGTAGGAACCGTCTGCAGCCCAGGTTAACGGGGTGAATCTCCTACCATCGACGGCAGTGAGTGGGCGAACCGCGGCCGTGGTTCGGAAAGGGGATGTGCCGGTGACACCTCGCAGACGCGGATGGTTCAGATCGGGGGCGGATCATGAGTGGATCAGCGGGGCGCGGGCCGCGGCGTCGGCCGCCTTTCTGGATATGGATCGCAGGCAGACGGCGGCGGAGGCGGGCGTGGTGGCCAGTGAGCAGGTCTTCCCCGACCGCCGGATCGGCGCGGTCTGGGAGCCGGTGCGGGCGCGGTGCTACGCCGCGGCGGGCGCGTATCTGAGCTTCACCGAGGAACTCGACGCTGCCGAGGCCGCGGGCACCCCGATCGCGGACGGTCCGGCCAGGGCGGACGCGTTGGTTCGGCAGCTGAACGAGGCCGCGCGTGGGGTCGACGATTTCTACCACGCGCACCGCGCCGGCCTCGCCGAAGCCGCGACCGTGCGAGCGTCGGTGCCGCAGTTGCTGACACACGTGCGGGCCGAGGCCGAGCAGGTGCTGGCCGCCGCGGCGTCGTCCGGATTCGTGAATTACCCCTCGATCTCCGCGGGTGTAAGGAGGCTGAATGAGGCTCTGATCACAGCCTCTTCCAGCGATCCCGGCACGTCGGTCGCGGCCGCGCGCGAGGCTGCGAATACGGTGCAAGAGGCGACGGCGGAACTATCGAATGCGTTGGCGCAGGCCCCTTCTCGTGCCTCGGCTGCCGCGAACGCGATCGCGTCGGTGACCACCCGCCTTGCTGCCGTCGGCAACCGTGCCGGCGCGCTCGGACCGGCCTACTCCGCGCTGCTGCGTGAGTTCAGTGCTGCGAGTTCGGCGGACTTGACCAACAATGAGCGGGAAAGCCGTCGTGGCATGGACGCCGCCGACGAAGCGCTGGTCGGCGCGCGCGTCGCGGCAGCCGATCGTGATCCGGAGACCGCCCTTGATTTGACCGCCACCGCACGCGCGTACCTCGCCGAGGCCGAGCAGTTGGTCGACGCCGTCACCCGGCGCCTCGAATTGTTACGTGAGGTACGTACCGACCCCGAAGCTCAGGCCCGCACCGTACGATTCCGGCTGCGGGACGCGCAGATGCTGGCGGTCGACCGAGGACTGGTCGCCGAGTGGGGCTCGGTTCTCGATGCACAAGCAGAACGCCTCGATCGCATCACCGCTGGACTTACTGGTCGCCACCCGGACTACTGGGCGTATGTTACCGAGCTGGGTACCGTCGCAGAGTTCATCGCGGGCGTAGTCGAGCGCATCAGAAAACACGCTTCCGAAAAGTAAGAAATGACATGGGTCGACAGATGAGGTGGGGGGAATGACCGCGGGCTACGCCATCGCACCGGAAGTTTGCTTGCGTAAGCAGGTACCGCTGCGCCATTTCCAGCAGTTGCAGGGTCCCCGCCGCCGGGAGTTGTTCCTGGTCGAACCGGAGCCGATTCAAGGCCACGACGACCGGGAGCTGCTGGCGACCGCGCTCGGCGCGACCCTGTATGTGCCCGCGACCCGCCCCGATCTCGCCGCCACGATTCGCCGGCGGGCCGCGCGCGGGGTGTGCTCGATGGTGATCGACCTCGAGGACGCGGTCGCCGATCACCAGGTAGAAGCCGCCAAACAGCACGCGGTGGACACCCTGGATCTGCTCGCACGCGGCGAAGACGCGAACCCGATGCTGTTCATCCGGGTCCGCGACGCGGCCTCGGTCGGCGAACTGGTCGCCGCGCTCGGACCGGGCGCCGACGTGCTCACAGGATTCGTCTTCCCCAAGTTCGACGCCGTCAGCGGGCCCGCCTACCTGGCCGCGCTCGACGACGCCAACCGCAGCCTCGGCCGTCCGGTCTACGCGATGCCGGTGCTCGAATCGTCGAACCTGGTGCACCGCCAGACCCGTGACGAGCAGCTCTCGCGCATCGCCGATCTGCTCGCCGGACACCGTGAGCAGCTGCTGGCGGTGCGGATCGGCGCCACCGACATGTGCTCGACCTTCGGCATCCGCCGCGACCGCGACCTCACGATCTACGACGTGCGGGTGGTCGCCGACGTGATCGCCGACATCGTCAATTACCTCGGCCGCGTCGACGGCACCGGCTTCATCATCACCGGACCGGTGTGGGAGTACTTCGCCGATCACGAGCGGATGTTCCGGCCGCAGCTGCGCAGCGCGCCGTTCGAGGAATCCGACGCGGTGAAGTTCCGCCAGTACCTGGTGAGCCGCGACCTCGACGGCCTGCTGCGCGAGATCACCCTCGACCGCGCCAACGGCATCCAGGGCAAAACGGTGATCCACCCCTCGCACGTGGCCGTGGTGCACGCGCTGTCGGTGGTGACCCACGAGGAGTACGCCGACGCGCTCGACATCATGGCGGCCGATGTCGGTGGCGTCGCGGCCTCGGAATACCGCAACAAGATGAACGAGATGCGCCCGCACCGCAGTTGGGCCCGCCAGACGCTGGTCCGGGCCCGTGCGTTCGGGGTCGCGAACAAGGGAGTGTCTTTCGTGGACTTGCTGACAGCGATGATCGCCGAATGAGTACGTTCGAAACACCGTGGGCGACAGTGAATCTCGGCATCGAGCTGCACCACGGCGAGTCCTTCGCCGCGCGCTCGGCCGAGGACGACGTGCCGGGTGAGGTGCTCGCGGCGAGGTCGGCCGATGGCGTGACCGGTGAGAGCGTCGATGTCGCCGCGACCTCGGCCGAGAGGTTCGTGGCGTTGTCCGCCGAGAGCGTGCTGACGGGCGAGCTCGCGATCGGTGCGCTGGTGCAGCCGGGTCTGCGCCGCAATCCGCGGCGGGCCCATCTGCTGGTTTCCACGGTGCTGGGCAAGCACCTGCCGACCGATCCGCGCATCGTGATCGGTGCGGGTAACCGCTTGGCCGATCTGGTGCGCGAGGTGCTGGGTGATCGTGAAGCCGTGGTGCTCGGATTCGCCGAGACCGCTACCGGTCTCGGTCACTGCGTGGCCGCGCGGATCGACGCGGGCTGCTACCTGCACTCCACCCGCAGGCACGAGTCACGGGCCACCACACTGACCGGCTTCGAAGAGGGTCATTCGCACGCCACCTCGCACCTGCTCCAGCCCGCCCCCGCAGCGATCTTCGCCAACGATCTGCCGCTGGTGCTCGTCGACGACGAGATCTCCACCGGCGACACCGCCATCGACGCGGTCCGCGCACTGCACGCGTTCGCTCCCCGCTCGCATTACGTCCTCGCCTCACTGGTCGACATGCGCACACCTGCCGATCGGATCAAATTCGAAGCCGCCGCAGCCGAACTCGGTGCGCGCATCGACACGGTCTGCCTGGCATCCGGTCGCACCGAGCTACCGGCCGGGCTGATAGACACGGTGACCGCACTGCCCGAACCGCGGCTGAATCCGATCGCCACCGAGCGGGGTTCGTACGGACGCATCGAATTGACCTGGCCCGCCGACGTTCCCGAGGGCGGTCGGCACGGCACCCTTCGCTCGGACAACGCCGCCTTCGACGTCGCGGTGAAATCCATCGCCGACGAGGTGAACTCCCGCCTCGACGCCGAGTTCGCCGGCCGTCCGGTCATCGTCATCGGCCACGAAGAACTCATGTACCTCCCCTTGCGCCTGGCCGCCGACCTGGCCGACGCAGGCATCCCCGCCCGCTTCCAAACCACCACCCGTTCACCGGCATACGTCCTCGACGAACCCGGCTACCCCCTACGCCGCGGCTTCCGGTTCACCGCCCCGGAACCCGACCCCACCGCCCAGCGCTACCTCTACAACGCCCAGTGGCCCGACGCGGACCCGGTCCTGCTGGTCGTCATCGATCCGCCCGCCGATACGCCGGAACTCGTCGCCCCTGGCGGCCTGGTCGACGTCCTCACCGCGTCGGGCGCCGATATCCTGATCGCAGTCGTGCCAGGTGCGGATCCTCGTGCGCTGCACGCGGGCCGGACCGCTGAGCGAGTGGCTGGGACTGCGTCACTGTCGGTGTCGTACAACGATTCCGCCACCAGCGCGAACGCGCCGAGTCGCAAGGAATCGACCGTGGCGACCGATTCTGCGGACCGTGCGGGCCGCGCGGAACACGGTGGCGGCTCGAGCTCTGCCGCGGCCCCGAAGCAGCCGGGTGCGGGGCCGTTCCCCGAAGCCCTGCACGGCCCCGCGTTCGGTTCGTATGCGCCCGAGGATGTTTCGTGGCTGCTGAAAGATCTCTCGGACGCCGATCTGGAAGCCGATGTGACGGAACGCGAACGGCGCATCCAAGCCGGTGTGGCCCATTACGCCGAGTCGTTGCCCGTGGAGTTCCAGCCCGACGCCGAATATCGCGAGCTCTTCGATCGCGTGCTGGCCGACAGCGCCGAGCGACTGGCGCTGGCCGTCGCGACCGTGGCCGAACTCGTTGTCGCCGAACGTGGTGCGAACGTGGTCCTGGTGTCGCTGGCCAGGGCGGGCACGCCCGTCGGCGTGCTCATGCGGCGTTGGCTCGTCAGCGGGATCGGCCGCGAGCCCCTGACCGTGCCGCATTACGCGGTCTCGATCGTTCGTGATCGCGGTATCGACGCCGTGGCGCTGGACTACCTCGCCCGCCATCACGATCCGTCCTCGATCGTCTTCGTCGACGGCTGGACCGGCAAGGGCGCCATCACCCACGAACTCACCGCCGCCCTGGACGACTATCACGCCGCCGGTGGCGCCCGCTTCAACGACGAGCTCGTGGTCCTGGCCGATCCCGCCAACTGTGTGCGCACCTACGGCACCCGCGACGACTTCCTCATCGCCTCGGCCTGCCTCAATTCGACGGTGTCCGGCCTGGTTTCACGGACGGTCCTCAACGACAGCCTGATCGGCCCCGGCGAGTTCCACGGCGCCAAGTTCTACCGCGACCTGATCGACGCCGATGTCTCGAACCAGCTGATCGACACCGTCACAGCGGCTTTCGGCGCGATCAGCGCGAAGGTGCCTGCCGCCGTCGCCGCGATCCGGAATTCCGACCGCACCCCGGACTGGTCCGGGTGGGCGTCGGTGGAGAAGGTCCGCGCCGAATACGGCATCAGCACAGTCAATTACGTGAAGCCCGGCGTCGGCGAGACCACCCGGGTGCTGTTGCGCCGGGTACCGTGGCGAGTGCTGGTCCGTGAGGCAGACGCACCGGAGCACGCCCACATCCGCCTGCTCGCAGCGGCGCGCAATGTCCCGGTGGAAGTGGTCCCCGACCTGGCCTACTCCTGCATGGGCCTGATCAAGGAGCTACCCCGGTGACCGCCGAGTCCCTCTTCGCGACCGATCTGGATCGCACGATGATCTTCTCCCGCAACGGCTTCGGTGGTGCCGAGGCCGTCGCGAAGGAGTGCGTCGAGTACTACGAGGGTGAACCGCTCTCCTACATGACCATCAGCGCCATCGCGGCCCTGCGCGAGCTCGCGGCAGGCGCTCCGGTGATTCCGACGACCACCCGCACCATCGAACAGTTCCAGCGCATCGCCCTCCCCGGTGCCCCGTGGCGGTACGCGATCACCAGCAACGGCGGCAACATCCTGGTCGACGGCATCCCCGACCCCGCGTGGCGCGTGGCCATCGACGACCAGGTCAACGCGTCGGGCGCTACCCTCGCCGACGTGGGCGCCGAATTACGCTCCCGCATCGACGATTCCTGGGTCACCAAGTACCGCGAGGCCGACGAGCTGTTCTGCTACCTGGTGGTCCGCCCCGACCTGGTCCCCGCGGGTTTCCTCGCCGAATGGGACACCTGGTGCCGCGCCAACGGCTGGTCGGCGTCCCAGCAGGGTCGCAAGATCTACACGATGCCCGACGCCGTCTGCAAGAGTCTCGCTGTCGCCGAAGTCCGTCGCAGACTGACCGAATCCGGCGAATTATCCGACGGGGCAACGCTGTTCACCGCGGGCGACGGCGCACTGGACGCCGAGATGCTGAAAGCGGCCGATGCCGCGATCCGTCCCCGCCACGGCGAGCTGGAAGAACTGAACTTCACCGCCCCCAACCTCACGATCACCACGTCCTCGGGAATCCTGGCAGGCGAGGAGATCCTTGGGTGGTTCCACGCGGCGGCTGAGCGCGCCACGGTCCCCGCGTAGGCAACCGAAAACCCGGGCGCCGCAACGGCACCCGGGTTCGACGTGCTCAGTAGTGCTGCTGCTGACCGGCCAGCTGCTGGGCGATCACGCCCTGAATACGCTGGAGACCGCCCACCGTGACGCCGCTCTGGAGCTGGCCCTCGATGGTGCGGACCAGAGCGTTGTCGCTCATGATCTTCTCGGTCGACTGGATCAGCACCGTGCCTGCTCCGGTGAAGTCGAACTGCCGTTCCTCTCCGGAGTTGGCGCCCATCCTGGCCGCACCCGCCGCGAGGAAACTGCCGATCCAGCCCTGGTCGTAGTGGTGACTGGGCGACGGGCAATCGGCCCAGCCCACCAGGGATTCGGGGTCGACGCGCAGGGGCGGTTCGGCGAACATCACCGGCCCGTTCGACGACGCGAGGAACTTGCCGGTGCCGATCAGCGTGAGGAATCCGGGCACGATCGACTGCTTGAGCGCCAGTCCGGGCTCGAAGGCCAGCAGGTTCGCGCCGCGGATGGTGAGGTTGCCTTCTTCGAGGTCATAGGAATTGATGTCGTAACCGCGGTCGCCGATGATCAGCTTGCCGTGCCCCTGCGCCACCACGTAGTCGCCCGCGAACAGCGGCGCGGAGAACTGGCTGCTCACCATGTGCATCAGGCCGCCCTGCAGCCCGTGCGTGAGCATCTGGAACTCGATCTGCCCGTAGTAGGCGATCATCGCGCCCTTGCGCATGAACCAGGGTCCGGTCAGGTCGATGCAGTAGGCGTAGCTGTTGCCCGGAATGTTGTCGCTGGCACCGAGATTCATCGGCGAGAGGATTTCGCTCATCGGTTCACAACTTCTCTTCGGAGGCCTGCACGTACACCACACCCTGTCCGTGGCAATGCAATTGCATCGCCTCGCCCGCGCCGCGACCCACCGCGTCGCGCCAGCTCATCGCGGACTTCAGCTCGGTCTGCACGTTGCCGTACGCGGCGACGAACGCCTGCGGGTCGACAACGATCGGATTCGGTCCGCCCACTTGCAGTTCCAGGAAGCCGCCGTGCGCGAGCAGCACCGCCGAACCCTGTCCGCTGAGCTGGGTGGTGAACATGCCCTGCCCGGTCGCGACGCCCGCCGCGGCGCCGCGCAGCGCGCCCATCAGACCGCCGCCGCCACCACCGCTACCGCCCGAACTGGCGACCGACACCACCGAAGCCTGCAAACCGGCCGACTGCGCGAGCAGGCGTGAAGCCTCGGCCCGCAACACCGCGCCCGGTTGCATCTGCACCACGTGCACCTCGAGCCCGGCGAATCCGTAATGGACCTCACCGTTGCCCTGCGCCAGCATGGTCCGCTCGTGCTCACCGGCCATCATCTGCCCGGCCATCCGCATCAGACCGCCGCCGCCCATGCCCTGACCGGCGCCGGGAATCTGGTGCGGTGCGAACGCGACCTGACCCGTGTAGAACAGCATCGCGCCGGAACGGGCGACGACGCCACCCGCCTGACCGACGTTGACTTTGACTACCTTGCCGTTGACCTTCTCGAACATCGCCTGTCCCTACCGTTCCGCCGGCTGGATCAGCACGACACCCTGGCCGTCGAACCGCAGCGAGAACGCCTCGCCCGCATCCTGTCCGACCATCGACCGCCAGGAAACGTCGGTGATGAACGACTGGTTGAGATTGCCGCGCGAGGCGACGAACGCGTCGGGATCCACGATCAGCGGAAACTGCGGCGACACTTCGAGGTGGATCAGCGGCCCACCGGCCGACAGCAGCGCCACCTGGCCCTGCCCGCTGACCGTGGTGGTGAACAGCCCGCTGCCCGCCGACATCCCGCCGACCCCGGCGAACCGCACATCGGTACGCAGATTGCCCGCGAAGGCCAGCAGTTGCTGTGACTCGACCTGGAGCGTCTCGTTGTTCAGGTTCACCACGGTGACGTTCTGGCCGTTCACCGCCAGGAACACGCGCCCGTTGCCGGTGCACTCCATCAGTGACAGTTTCTCGCCGGTGGCGCGGCGTTTGAGGCCGTTGAGCACGCCCTCGCCGCCGCCGAACCCGGCCGATTTGAACTGGACATTGCCTTCGTAGGCCACCATCGAGCCGGAGATCGCGCGGATACTCGTCCCCGCGAGCTGCGCCTCGATCACCTTCTTCGACTGTTCGAACAATTGCGCCATGACAGGTGTGTGCCCGTCCCCTCTGCGAAGGCGGTTCTACCGCCCGTTCCGACTGCGACGTCACCCTAACCGATCAGGGGAAAGTACGCCCGGGCCACAGAGCACGGACGCGTGCGGCCGGTTTCTCGTAGAGTGGCAAGCACTGCCGTGGAACACCCACCAAACGACAAGCGAAGGGTCTAACTTGTCTGCAACACTCGCCAAGGGCCAGAACGGCCCGTTGGCCGTCAGTGACGTGGTGATCTCGCTCCAGGTCACCGCACCGGCCGACCTGTCCGCGCTGCTCGTGACCGAGCAGGGCAAGGTCCGCACCGACGCTGATTTCGTCTTCTACAACCAGCCGAGTGGGCCGGGTGTCGATCTGCGGCCCGGGCCGACGGGTCAGCCTGCCTCACTTGCTGTTTCGCTGTCCGCGGTGCCCGCCGACATCGATCAGATCCGCGCGGTGATCACCCTCGACGACGCGACCAGCAATTTCGGCCGCTTCGCGCCGCCCACCGCGCTGGTCTCCGATGCTTCGGGAAACCAGCTGTTCAGCTACCAGATCGAAGGCCTGAACGCCGAGTCGATCGTGATCGCGCTCGAGCTGTACCGCCGACAGGGCAGCTGGAAGGTGCGCGCGGTCGGCCAGGGCTACGCCGGTGGTTTCGCCGCGCTGGTCACCGATCACGGTGTGCAGGTGGATGATTCACCCGCCCAGGCCGCCCCGCAGCAGGCCGCGCCCCCGCCGCCTCCGCCGCAGCAGGCCCCGCCCGCCTACCCGCCGCAGTCCGCGCCCAGCTACCCGCAGCAGGCCGCGCCCGCCTACGCGCCGCCCGGCGGTGGCTACCCGCCGCCTCCCGGCCCGGCCCAGCAGCCGCCCGGTGGCGGCTACCCGCCGCCGCCCGGACAGGGTTACCCGCCGCCCGCGCAGGGTGCGCCGCAGCAGCCCACAGGCGAGATCAGTTTGAGCAAGGATCGCCCGGTCAGCTTGCAGAAGGGGCAGCGGGTCACGCTGCGCAAGGAGGGCGGCGCCGCGCTGACCTTCGTGAAGATGGGCCTCGGCTGGGACCCGGTGCGCACGCGCGGGATGTTCGGCAACCGCACCGTCGACATCGACCTCGACGCCTCGGTCTGCCTGTTCGCCGACCAGAACCTCGTCGACGTGGCCTACTACGGCCAGCTGTCGTCGAAGGACGGGTCGGTGCGCCACCAGGGTGACAACCTCACCGGTGAGGGTGACGGCGACGACGAGATGATCCTCGTCGACCTCACCAGGATCCCGGCGCACATCACCACGCTGCTGTTCATCGTCACCTCGTACAAGGGTCACTCCTTCGAACAGGTGCAGAACGCCTTCAGCCGCCTGATCGACGGCGCCACCAACGGCGAGCTGGCCCGCTACACCCTCGCGGGCGGAATGCCGTTCACCGCGATGGCGATGGCGAAGGTGTACCGCGTCGGCGGCGACTGGAAGATGCAGGCGCTCGGCGAGGGCTTCAATGCCAAGCACCCCGGTGAAGCGGTGCCGCAGCTGGGCCGATTCCTCGGCGGTAATTGAACCAAGACAGGGCAGACACCGTGATTCACCTGAAGGCAGGGCAGAACACTGCGCTGACCGCTGATTCCGTGCGCTTCACCGCGCAGACCACCGGCGCCGTCGAACTCGGGGCGCTGGTGGTCGGCGAGGATCTGCGGGTCCGCGACGTGCACGATCACGTGTGCGCGTCGCGGCCCTCGGCCTCCGGCGTGAGCTTCGCGGGGGCGGCGGTGGAGCTGACGCTGTCGCAGATCAGGTCCGACGCGCATGCTGTGCTGCTGTTCGTCACGGGCGGGCACGCGCTCGGTACGGTGACGGCGTCGCTGTACGAAAACGGTAGTCCCGCCGCGGAATTCGTCATCTCGCCGACCGCCGGTGAGAGTGCGCTGATCTGCCTCGAGGTGTATCGGCGCGGTGGTGGCTGGAAGTTGCGTGCGCTCGGTCAGGGGTACGCCGGCGGCTCGGCTCAGCTGCTCACCGCGCACGGCGTAACCCCTCCCGAGCCCGCCCCCGCGCAGGCCTGGCAGGCGGCGCCGCTCGCACCGCCGAGCGCTCCCACGGAGACGGTCGCGAGACCTGTTCCCGCATCGGGCATTCCGCTCGAAGTCGAGCACGGTCTGCAACGCATGTGGATGATCTTCGAAGACGCCGCTCGCTCGGCCGCCGCCCTGGTCTCGGCTCGCGACTACGCGACCAAACGCCTGGATCAGGAACTCTCCGAAGCGGTGTCGAATCCGGCGACCCGCAACACCCCCGCCGCCGACGCGGCCCGCGCGCAAGCGCAACGTCGCCACGACGACCTGGTTGCCCTCGCCGACGCCGATCATCGCCGCGACAGTGACCAACTCGGCCTCGAGATCGCCGAAGCCGACGCCGCCATGCCCGCCGCGCTGGCCTCCTGGCTCGCTCCCGCGTGGACCACCCGCGCCGCCCGCAGCGACGGCATCCGGCTCGGCGAGCTGTACGCGCTCGACCGCGGTGGCCTGCGGGTGCCGTATTGCGTTCCGGTGCCGCTGAACCGGCCGCTGTGGGTCGACACCGAATCCACCGCCGCGGCCGCGCGCGTGATCGGCGCCCTGGTGGCCCGGCTCGTCGCCGCGATCCCCGACAAGCCGACCAAGGTCGACCTGATCGACCTCACCGGCGGCCTGCGCACCTTGGCCGTCCCGCTCGCCCCGCTGTTGGCGGGCCCGGTGATCGCCGATCACGGCGACATCTCCGCCCGCCTCGCCGAGCTCGCCCACGCGGCCGAGCTGGCCGACATCGCCTACAACAGCGGACAAGCCGTACCCCCCACCGAACACCGCATCCTCGTCGCCGCCGACTTCCCCCACGGCTACCAGGGCAGCGACGTGGTGCGCCTGGGCCAACTGATGGTCCGCGGCGACCTGATCGGCCTGTCCCTGGTCATCGTCGGCAGCGGCGGCGGCGAATTCGGCGACGGCCCGGTAGATCTCCTCGCCCAGTCGTGCAGGCACCTCCCGACGATGCCCGGCACTCCCTTGTTCGACCCCTGGACCGGCAACGCCTGGGAGCTAGACCTCGACATGCTCCCCGCCGAACCCGAACTCCAGGCCCGCTACCTGCGGATGTAGACCCGCACCTCCGCCCGCTCGGATCAGTTCAGCACCGATATCGGTCGGGCGCTGATCGTGGCCAGTTTCGGGCGCAGGAATTCCGGGAGCCAGGGGAGTAGGGGGTCGAGGGCTCGGTCGAGGACCCCGCCCGCTGGGTCGTCGACGAAGTCGCGGCGGACCACGTCGTTCTGGGGGCGCAGGATCTCGTAGACGATCAGCGCGCACAGGCCGAGGACTGCCAGGTCGCGCAGGACGACGGTGCCGGTGAACCACTGTTCGGGCAGGCCCTTGTTGTCCTCGCCGAGGTAGTAGTACATGCGCGGCACCCAGACCAGTGCGTCGATCGTCATCCAGGCCAGCAGGATTCGGCGGTGTGGTAGCGCCAGTACGGCCAGCGGCACCAGCCAGAGCGAGTACTGCGGGCTCCACACCTTGTTGGTCAGCAGGAACGCCGCGACCACGAGGAAGCACAGCTGGGTCAGGCGCGGCCGTCGTGGCGCGGTGAGCGCCAGGTAGGCGATGCCCGCGCAGGCGGCGACGAAGGCCAGCAGCGAGACCGTGTTCAGGACGGTCGGGGGTACACCGTGTCCGATCGGCCCGTCGAAGCCGGTCCAGCCGGTGAACGAGGTGATCACGTTGTAGATCGAATCGGGGTCGGCGTGGCGAGTGGTGTTGAGCCGGAAGAACTCTCGCCAACCCTGCGGGTACAGCGCCGCGATCGGCAGATTCACGGCCGCCCAGGTGCCCACCGCGGCGATGACCGTGAGGGTTGCCGCGCCCAGTGGCCGCAATGCGAAAAGATGTGTCCTCGCGGGCGTTTCACGCAGCCAGGTGCGGGCGGAATCGAGACTGTCGACATCGCGCAACCGCAGCCCGGCCCGCGCGGCGGGCTGACGCTGCATCGGATCCACTCGCAGACACAGCACCACGATCGGCCCGAGTAGCAGCAGCGGATACAACTTCGCCGCCCCGCCCAGTCCGAGCAGGATGCCCGCGAGCACCGGCTTACGACGCGCCCACGCCAACAGCCCGGTAGCCGCGAAAGCCGTTGCCAGCGCATCGAAATTCGTGAACATGTGCACGATCACCAACGGCGACACCGCGATCAGCGCGGCATCCCACACCCGTCGCCCGGCTAATCGCGACGACGCCCAGACCGTGATCAGCCAGCCGACCGAAAGGCCGAGTGCGACCACGTTGAAATACACCACCACCGACATCGCGCCGGGCAACGGCAGGTGATCCCAGACGTTGCCGATCTGCATCGCCGCGTACTGGTACAGGCCCGACAGCACCGGATACTCCATGTATCTGGTCTCGGTGCCGCCGTCGGGCGTCGATTCGGTCCAGGACTTCTTGTACGGGAACGCGCCCTCGTTGAGCCGTTCGGCACCGTAGAGCGGAACGGTGTCGGAGTAGCACATGGCCACGTACTGGCGGCCGTTGTTCCAGTCCAGCATCAGACCGCCGTCGCCATCGCTGGTCTGCTGGATGCAGCCGGCCTTCGCCGACCAGCCCAGCGCCAGGAAGATCACCGTGAAGGCGAACATCACCCGCAGCGGCGTCCAGAACCGCACCCGCCCGATCAGCGCGTGATCGCCGACCGGGCCGCCGACCACGGTGGACAGCTGTGCGGTCAGCGAGTCGTTGCGGCTCGGCCGGTCGCGGGCATCGATCGAGCGGAGGTCGGGCGCCAGCCGGGCGGGCGCCACGTACCCCGCCTCGCGGCCCGGCCGGGTACCACTCGACGCCGGCTGGTCCGCGAGTTGCTGATCGGTCACGACATCCGAGGCTACCGGTGGTTACCGGGATCGGGTCGGCGTGGTTCCCGCGCCGCTGCTCTCGTTGTCGTTGCCGTTGGCGCCATTACCCGGTCTGTTCGACCCGCCGTTGCCGTTTCCGGGGGTCGCGGGCGCGCCGTCCGGCCCCGCCGTCGGCTGGCCGGGCAGCGGGCCCGCACCGGTCTCGGGCGTGGACTGCGACTGCGGCACCGCGGGCTGCTGCTGCACCCCGGGCACCGGAATCCGGATGCCGGGCAGGATCTCGACCTGCGAGGGCACGATCACCGGCGGCACGATCGCGGGCGCGGTGGTCGACGGCGCGGTGTAGGGCGCCGACCATTCCGGCACACCGGCCTGGCCCTTGATCGGGGCGGGCTTGGGGAACGACTCGTTCGACGTGCCCGACAGCGCGCCGTCCATCGTCGCCTTCCAGATGTCGGAAGGCAGACCGGAACCGTAGATGCTGCCGCCGCCGTAGTTCTTGAGCGCGTCGCCCTGCTCGGTACCGACCCACACCGCGGTCGACAGCGACGGGGTGTAGCCGACCATCCAGGCGTCCCGGTTGTTGCCGGTGTCGCCGAGCTGGTGGGTGCCGGTCTTGGCGGCGGATTCGCGGCCGCCGGCCAGGTTGTGGTTGCGCGAGTAGGCCGCGATCGGCTTCATCGCCGCGGTGACGTTGTCGGCCACGGCCGCGCTGATCCGCTGCTCACCGGCGGGCTCGCCACGATCGAGCAGCACCTCACCCTTGGCGGTGACGACCTTCTGCACGAAATGCGGTGCGTGGTAGACGCCCGAGGCCGCGAAGGTGGCGTACGCCGAGGCCATGTCGAGCGGGCGCGACTGGTACTGGCCGAGCACGATGCCGTTGTTGGGGCCGACGCCGCCGGGCTCGGTCAGCGTGGCGCCGACGCCGGGCAGTTCCGTCGCGATACCGAGCTTGTGGCCCATATCGGCGATCTTCTGCGGACCGTTCTGCATGTCCAGCTGCATGCGGTAGAAGCTGGTGTTCAGCGAACGCTTGAGCGCCTCGGCGATGGTGCACATGCCACAGCCCTCACCCTCGACGTTGCCGATCTTGATGCCGTTGACGGTGATCGGCGAGCTGTCGTAGAGCTGCGAAAGCGGGACGCCCTGTTCGAGATTCGCGGCCAGACCGATCGCCTTGAACGAGGAGCCCGTCGGCAGACCGGCATTGGCGAAGTCGTAGCCCTGCCCGTCGTTGCCGCCGTAGTAGGCGCGCACCGCACCGGTGCGCGGGTCGACGGAGACCACCGCGGTGCGCAGGTTCTCCGGCTCACCGTCGAGCTTGCCCTGTGCGGCCTTGATCGCGGCGTCCTGCGCCTTCTGATCGATCGTGGTGGTGATCTGCAAGCCCTCGGTGTTCAGCTGCTGCTCGCTGATGCCCGCGGTCGAGAGCTCCTGGAGCACCTGGTTCTTCACCAGACCGTTCGGGCCCTCGTCGTTGTTCTTGTCGCCGAGCGAAGCCAGCGACACCACCTGTGGGTACTGCATCCCCTGACGTTCCGTCGCGGGCAGGTTGTTCTCCGCGACCATGCCGTCGAGCACGTAGCTCCAGCGGGTCTTGGCGCCCTCGGGGTTCTTCTCCGGATCCAGCATCGAGGGCAGCTGGATGGTCGCGGCCAGGACAGCGCCCTCGGCCACGGTCAGCTCCTGCACCGGCTTGCCGAAGTAGGCCTTGGACGCGGCGTCGATGCCGTACGCGCCACGACCGAAGTAGATGGTGTTCAGGTAGGCGGCGAGGATGTCTTCCTTGCTCCACTGCCGCGCCATCTTGGCCGAGATCACCAGCTCGTGCATCTTGCGCGTCATCGACCGCTCGTCACCGACCAGCGCGTTCTTCACGTACTGCTGGGTGATCGTGGAACCACCACCGGCGCTTTCCTTGCCGAGGACGTTGTCGCGGGCGGCGCGGGCGAAGCCCGAGACCGAGAAGCCGGGGTTGGTGTAGAAGTCGCGGTCCTCGGCGGCGATCACGGCATTGCGCACGTGCGGCGGGATCTGATCGATCGAGACCTCGGTGCGGTTGCCCTGCGGCGGGACCACTTTGCTGATCTCGGTGGAGCCGTCGCTGGCGAAGATCGTCGCCACCTGGTTGGTCTCGAGATCGCCCGGCTTGGGCACCGACACCGCCGTGTAGGCGACCAGGAACACCGCGCTCGGCACGACGATGGCCAGGGCCATCAGGACATAGAGTGTCCGGCGCACGATCCGCCACGGCGATTTCTTCACCGCACCATCACTACCGGAGCCGTCGTCGCCCCCGCCACCGTCGCGGCGGTTGCGCGGACCGGTCGGCGGCGGGGTGCCGCCCACGCCGACGGCGCGACGTTCACCGGTGGTGGGACCACCCGGCGTGGTGGCTCGACGTTCACCGGTGGTGGGCCCACCGGGGCGCCGGCCAGCGCCGGCCCGGGTGGCCGCGGCGGCACCGCCCGCGCGAGCCGTCCTGGCTACGTCGTCGTTCGCGCCGCGCACGGTCCGCCCCGGCTGATTCGCCCGCACGGTCGACTCGTCGGGGCTGCCGGGACGCGGCAACTTCTGTGTGGCGCCCGCCGCGGGCGGCGCGGCGCGGCCCGGCTGCGGGGGCCTCCCCTGCGGCGGCCTGCCCTGACCGGGCACACCCTGCGGAGGCGGTCCGCCCTGCGGACCACCGGGACGCTGGGGCGGCTGACCCGGCCGACGCGGCGGCATCCCACCGGGCGGCGGCCCCTGCTGACGGTTCGGCGGCGGTCCCTGCGGACCACGTCCACCAGGCACCGGGCCGCCACCCTGCGGGCGCCCGCCCTGCGCGGGAGCGCCGGGCGCACCCTGCGGGCGCGGACCGGTGGGCGGCATCGGCCGACGCGGCGGGGGACCACCGGGCCGATCACCCGACTGCGGGGGGAGACCTGATTGCGCACCCCGAGCCGGACGGCCGCCGCGCGGATCATCGCCGTGGGGGGAGGACTCGTAGGGCGAACTCACTGACCAGATCTCCATAACTTGTAAGGTTCGGGCACACGACATCCGCGCCGGAGTACCGGCGCGGAGAGGGTGCACCCCGAACAGTGGCGCATCACGCGGTGGCCACCATCACTTGTTCGGGCCGCCCGTCACTGCGCAGCCGCGTCGCTCCACACGCCATCATTCGGCAGCAGAGCGCCGGGCTCGCGAACTCGTCCGTCGCCGGGCGGGGGCGGGCGCCGTGCCGAGCACGTACGACTGCACCAGGTGGTTCCAGCTGCACGAGCGACAGACCTCGACGACATGCACCGAGAATTCTTCGTTCGACTCGGCCATCCGAATCAGTTCCTCGGGCGTCCGCGCCGACCCGGCCGCTTGGCCGAGCCCATCGCCGAACACCCACGAAACCAACGTCAGCTGCTCTTTCCGGCAGATCGGGCAGGTCGCCTCACTACCCCGGCCGTGAAACTTCGCGGCCCGGAGCAGATACGGATTCGCGTCGCACACCTCGGCGACGCCGACCCGCCCCGCGTAGACATCGGCCAGCAGCGACCGGCGCCGGAGCGCATAGTCCACCACCTGCCGCTGAATTCGCACGATCACCAGAGTAGCGGGGTTCGGATACGCGTGCCCACGGCATCGTTTGATCCGATCTCCCGGACTGAACTCCCGATACCGGGGTTCATCCGGGTGTCTTCGCAGGTGAGGTGACCCACGGCCATGGCTGAATCCGGGCGGCGACGGGCAGCCGTCGATTCGGTGCTGCGCGCACGTGACATCGATCGCGCACAGGCGTCGACCGTGCTTGACGCGGCCTACGCCGAGGGGCCACTCGGCGCGCAGGAGACCACGACCGCGTCGCGTCAGGAGCACCGCCCGCACCGTCGGTGACCTCGCCCGCCTCACCGCCGACCTGCAATCACCTGCGGTTTTCGGCGAGAATCCGCCCTCCCGGCGCCCGCGTCGCCGGGCTCGCGCCGAGTACCCGGCCCACACGAGAGCCAGATCGAGCGACCGCACCGCGACGATCGAAGCGCTCGACACCGCCCGCGCCGACGGCCAACTCGACGCCGACGAACACGCCGCAATGGCCGAATTGGCCACAGAAGCACGAACATTGGGTGATTTGTCCACTTTGGTGGCAGAACTCCACCAGCGCCCCGACCTCGGTATCGGGTTCGCGCCGGGCGCGGAGGCGGATGCCGAGCCCCTGATTCCTGTCTCCGCGCTGACCTGCGTCGATGACGCATGCGTCACATTCGACTGTGCGTAGATGTATCGCTCCGATATAGTTGGAAGTCGCATCCACGGTTAGGTCTGTTCGGCCTTTCAGGTCGACATAGTCAGGGAGTGAGGTCGGCAGTGCTCGAATTGGCGATTCTCGGCCTGCTCCTCGACGCGCCCATGCACGGTTACGAGCTGCGCAAGCGGTTGACGGGCCTGCTCGGAGCGTTCCGGGCCTTCTCCTACGGTTCGCTCTACCCGACGCTGCGCAGAATGCAGGCCGACGGGTTGATCGCCGAGGAGCTTCCGGACGGCGCGCTCGCGCGCCGTGCGCGCCGCGTCTACCGGCTCACGCCGGTCGGCCGGGAACGGTTCTCCGAACTCCTTGCCGACACCGGTCCGCAGAACTACACCGATGACGGCTTCGGCGTTCACCTTGCCTTCTTCAGCCGCACTCCCGCCGAGGCGAGAATGCGGATTCTGGAGGGCAGACGTCGTCAGGTCGAGGAGCGCCGAGAGGGTCTGCGGGAAGCGATCAAGAAGGCCAGCGGGTCACTGGATCGCTACACCAAGCAGCTCCACCAGCTCGGATTGGAATCAAGCGAGCGCGAAGTGCGCTGGCTCAACGAGTTGATTGCGGCGGAGCAATCGACGAAGGCGGCACCACAGAAAGAGGGAAAGAGCGGCCATGAGTGATGTCAACAAGGTTGGATCCGGCGAAGTTCGCGTCGCGATCGTCGGTGTGGGCAACTGCGCATCGTCGCTGGTGCAGGGCGTGCAGTACTACAAGGATGCCGACGAGAACCAGGTCGTTCCCGGCCTCATGCACGTCAAGTTCGGTAGCTACCACGTCCGTGACGTGAAGTTCGTGGCCGCGTTCGATGTCGACGCCAAGAAGGTCGGCTTCGACCTGGCCGAGGCCATCTTCGCCAGCGAGAACAACACCATCAAGATCTCCGACGTGCCGCCGACCGACGTGACGGTCCTGCGTGGCCCGACCCTCGACGGCATCGGCAAGTACTACGCGCAGACCATCGAGCAGTCCGAGGCGCCCGCGGTCGACGTGGTCAAGGCGCTCAAAGACGCCGAGGTCGACGTGCTGGTCTCGTACCTGCCCGTCGGCTCCGAAGAGGCCGACAAGTTCTACGCGCAGTGCGCGATCGACGCGAACGTCGCCTTCGTCAACGCACTGCCGGTCTTCATCGCCTCCGACCCGGTCTGGGCGCAGAAGTTCGTCGACGCCGGTGTCCCGATCGTCGGCGACGACATCAAGTCGCAGGTCGGCGCGACCATCACCCACCGCGTGATGGCCAAGCTGTTCGAAGACCGCGGCGTGGTGCTCGATCGCACCTACCAGCTCAATGTCGGCGGCAACATGGACTTCAAGAACATGCTCGAGCGTGAGCGTCTGGAGTCGAAGAAGGTCTCCAAGACCCAGGCCGTCACCTCGAACCTCACCGGGGCGCTCGCGGGCAAGGTCCACGACCGCAACGTCCACATCGGTCCCTCGGACTACGTGGAGTGGCTCGACGACCGCAAGTGGGCCTACGTGCGCCTCGAGGGTCGTGCGTTCGGCGATGCTCCGCTGAACCTGGAGTACAAGCTCGAGGTGTGGGACTCGCCGAACTCGGCGGGCATCATCATCGACGCTGTCCGCGCGGCGAAGATCGCCAAGGACCGCGGCATCGGCGGACCCGTCATCCCGGCCTCGGCCTACCTGATGAAGTCCCCGCCGGTGCAGATCGCCGACGATGTGGCGCGCACTCAGCTCGAGGCGTTCATCATCGGTGCCGATTAGTCACTGAACGACAAGAGCCGGTGCGCACGAACTCTCGTGCACACCGGCTCTTGTCGTCTTCAGTCCAGGGAGACGTACACCTCGACCGAGGTCGGACCGGTGTAGCGCTCCAGCTCGGCCGTGTGCGAGCGGGTGATGGTGCCGGCGTTCTCGGCCTTGATCACCTGCGCCCACGCGGTGCGCAGCAGATCGTAGGGCTTGTCCGCGACCACGAACTTGGCGTAGCGACCCGCGGGAATGCGGGTGAGCACGTCGCCTTCGTCGATGTCGTCCAAGCCGCCGACCTCGTAGCCGAGCACGGCCACCGCATGATCGTTCTGACCGATATAGGCGGCCGCGCGAGGCACCGTCTTCTCCCGCGACAGGTACCGATCCCAGGTGAAGTTCACCAGGTCGAGATCGCGCGCGGTCACTTCACGCCCGGCCAACGGCACGGTGAGACCCGCGATCAAACCGTCGGCGAGGGTGACGATTTCGAAATCCACGGCCATCAGCTGTCCTTCTCCTCGGTCAGCGACACGAAGATCTCGACCGTGCGTTCGTCGGGATACTGCTCGCAATCGCCGGTATAGGCACGCACGAATTCACCTGCGGCCTCCGCGTCCCACACCTGGCGCCAGAGCCCGACGATGGTGTCGCCGAGGTTGTCGCCGCTGGCCACGAATCGCGCGTAGCGGCCGGCCGGAATCCGGCCGAGCACGTCGCCTACCTCCAGGTCGGCGAGAGTCTTGCACTCGTAGCCGACGATGTGGGTGAGGTAGGAATTGATCTCCGGCGCGAAATCGACATACCCCGTCGCGACCGGTCCCGGTAACGTTCTCGCCCGCAGGTTCGCCCACGCCTCGACCACTTTGGCGCGGCGCGGCCCCTCGACGGCGAGCGCCGGACTGCGAAGCACCGTGCCCGCGATCAGCGTCTCGGGACGGTCAACGACATTGAAATCCACCTGCGTAGCCCCTATGTCTAGTGTCGTCGCATGTCGGTACCGACCGCACATCCTCCCGTATCGGTCCGACAGGTTCCGCGCCGGGATCATTCGACCCCTGGTCGGGCGGTTCGCGCTCTGGGCAACGATGTTGCCATGTCCTCAGGGTAGTCGGGTCCGGCTGCGCCAACTCGTGATCTATCGCGGCCCTTCGCCGCCGAGTCCGGGGAACAGCTCACCGGGGACGACGGGCGTCGGTGCGGGCGGGATGATGATCAGCGGCGGCGGCGCGGGGCGCGGTGAGTTCGTCGGCGGACCGAAGATGTCGAAGCCGCCGCCCGGTGTCGGCGCCGGTCCGGTGCCCGGCGATGGCACCAGCGGCGGGCTCGGCACCGGCTGCACTTCGAACTGTTCGACCGGCGTTCCGGCCAGCGCGGCGTCCATCGACTGCTTCCAGATGTCGGCGGGCAGCCCTGAACCCCAGACGGCCCCACCGCGACCGGTGCGCAGCGGCTGGGGGTGCTCGGTGCCCACCCACACCGCGGTGGACAGGGAGGGCGTGTACCCCACCATCCACGCGTCCTTGTTGTCCTTGGTCTCGCCGAGCTGGGTGGTTCCGGTCTTGCTCGCCGACTGTCTGCCGTCGGCGAGGCCGTGGCCGTTGGAGTAGTTGGCGATCGGCAGCATCGCGGCGGTGGTGGCATCGGCGATCGCCGGGGTGATCCGCTGTTCGGGCTCCGAATGTCGCTTGCCTGTCGCGGTTTCCCAGCTGCGGTCGAGCAGCACCCGCCCGTCCCCGGTGCTCACCTTCTGCACGAAGTACGGCTGGTGATAGACCCCCGAGGCAGCCAGCGTCGCGTACGCCGACGCCATGTCGATGGGTCGCACCAGGTACTGGCCGAGCACGATCCCGTTGAGCGGGTATCCGTCCGGCTCCGACAGGCTCATGCCCTCGACGCCGGGAATGTACTCGGGGATGCCGGCCAGGTGCGCGGCCTCGGCGATCGAGCGCGGGCCGTCGGCCATCGTCATGGTGAGCCGGTAGAAGCTGGTGTTCAGCGAGCGTTTGAGCGCCTCGGCGAGCGAGCAGCGTCCGCACGAGTCACCCTCGACGTTGGTGATCTCGGTACCGCGGTCGGTGATGGGCGAGCTGTCCATCGCCCGCGTCACCGGGATGCCTTGCCGCTGGGCGGCGACGAGCGCGAAAACCTTGAACGCGGAACCGGTTTGGAGCGGCGCCTGCGCGAAATCGAACCCGGTCCCGTCCTCGCCGCCGTAGTAGGCCCGCACGGCCCCGCTGCGCGGATCGATCGACACCACGGCCGAGCGCAGCTCCGGTGGTTGCCACGACAGCCGCTCACGCACCGAATCGACCGCGCCTGCCTGGGCCGCGGCGTCGATGGTGGTGGTGATCTGCAGTGCGCCCGTGTTGATGTCGGCGTCGTCGAGGCCCGCGGCCCGCAGTTCGCGCAGCACCTGGGTGCGGATATGGCCTTCCGGTCCGAGCGCAGCCGACTCCGCGGGCACGTCGTCGAGCGGGATGATCGGCGGGAACACCGTCGCGTCCCGGTCGCCGGGCGCGAGCGCTTTCATCTCGACCATCCCGTCGAGCACGTACTGCCAGCGCGCCCGCAGCTGATCGAGATGGTTCTCCGGGTCCAGCACCGAGGGCGAGCGGATCACCGCCGCCAAGACGGCCCCCTCCGCGAGCGTCAGGTCCGGCACCGGCTTGTCGAAATAGGCCTTCGCCGCGGACGCGATCCCGTACGCCCCGCGCCCGAAGTAGATGGTGTTGAGGTAGGCGGACAGGATCTCGTCCTTGCTCCACTGCCGCGCCATCTTGGCCGCGATGATCAACTCCCGCATCTTGCGGGTGACGGTGCGCTCGGAGCTCAGGAAGGCGTTCTTCACGTACTGCTGGGTGATCGTCGAGCCGCCGCCCGCGTTGTCCTGACCCGTCACATTGTCGCGAGCGGCGCGCAGGAAGCCGCTCGTCGAGTAACCGGCGTTCGTATAGAAGGTGCGGTCTTCGGCCGCCAGCACGGCGTCCCGCACCGGGAACGGCACATCGGTGAGCGGGATGGGAATCCGATTGCCCTGTGGCGGAATGAATTTGGTCAGCACGGTGGTGCCGTCGGCAGCGAGGACGGTCGCGGGCTGTTCGACCGCGACCTCCGCCGGTTCGGGGATCTCCGAACTCCAGTACACCGCGACGAACAGCAGCGCGGGCACACACACGAAGATCACGAAGAGCGCGAGCAGCAACCGCCGGATGCGCTGACCCCTGGTGCGTGGCTTGCGTTCCGGGGGCGGGTCGCCGGACCCGTCGGTGGCGGCCAGTCGGGCGGCCTGTGCCCGTCGCGCCGCGCCCTTGGCCGGCTTCTGCTCTTTCGCCAGCGGATCGCGGAACCCGGCAATCGAGGTATACGGAACGTCCCCATCGGAACGCCCGCGCCCGCGCTGGGAGGCCACACCATCTCCTTTCGGAGCGAGCAGAAGAACTCACCTGCACCGACGTCGATATCGGTGCAGGCGACTCTACCCGGCGTGGGCGGCAGAACCCGGCAGGTCAGCTCTTGACGCCGCCCGCGGTGAGACCGGAGATGATGCGACGCTGGAAAATCAGCACCATGATCACCAGCGGCACGGTGACGATCACGCCCGCCGCCATGATGGCCGCATACGGCTGCACCAGCGGGTCGTTGCCCGAGAAGCTCGCGATGGCGACCGTCACCGGCTTGGTGTCGTCGCCCGAGAGCAACCGGGCCAGCAGGTACTCGTTGATCGAGGCGATGAACGCCAGGATCGCGGTGGTGAACACCGCGGGCGCGGCCAGCGGCAGCATGATCAACCGGAAGGCCTGGAACTTGCTCGCGCCGTCGATGCGCGCGGCCTCTTCGAGCTCCCACGGCAGTTCGGCGAAGAACGAGGCCAGGATGTAGACCGTCATCGGCAGCACGAAGGAGATGTTCGGGATGATCATCGCCTGGTACTGGCCGATCCAGCCGATATCGGTGAACAGCTGGAACAGCGGCGTCACCAGCACGACGGCCGGGAACATCGACGCCGACAGGATCAGTCCCGAGACCAGGTACTTGCCCGCGAAGGCCATCCGGGCCAGCGCGTAGGCCGCGAGCACACCGAGGATCAGCGCCACGGCGGTGGTCGCCGATCCGATGATCACACTGTTGAGCAGTGCCTTGCCGAAGTTGTTGCCGCGGCTGGTGTCGAAGGCGTTGCGGAAGTTCTCCAGCGTCACGTGGGTGGGCCACGGGGTGCTGTCGAAGGTGTGGGCCGGGTCGCGGAACGCCACCACGGCCATCCAGTAGAACGGGCCGAGGCCCCACACCAGCACGATGGCGACACCGAGATAGAGCCGCACCGTGCCGATCCGCTTGCGCCACGACACCGGCTGCACCGGCAGCGTCTTCGATTCCGCGACAGGTTCTTTCGTCATCGACATGCTCATCAGTTCGCCTTCCGCTGGTCTTCTTGCGTGCGAACAGCGTTGGCGCCCAGCACCTTCACCAGGATGAACGCGATCGCGAAGACGAGCAGGAAGGTGATCACCGACAGTGCCGCGGCGCTGTTGGGCCCTTGGCGCACCTGCTCGACCACCAGGATCGACAGCGTGTTCGTCGCCGGGTTGCCCAGCGTCATGATCGCGGGCAGGTCGTAGATGCGCAGCGTGTCCATGGTGCGGAACAGGACCGCGACCAGCAGCGCGGGCTTGAGCAACGGCAGCGTGATGTGGACGAACCGCTGCCAGGCAGTCGCGCCGTCGACTTTGGCCGCCTCGTACACGTCGGCCGGAATCACTTGCAGCCCAGCCAGAATCAGCAGGGCCATGAACGGCGTCGTCTTCCACACATCGGCCGCGACCACCGCGAACCGCGACGCCCACATGTCCGAGGTCCACAGGATGTGCGTGCCGAGCACCCGGTTCACCACGCCGTCGTACTGGAACATGAACTCCCACAGTCGCGCTGTGACCGCGGTGGGAATCGCCCACGGGATCAGCACGGCGGCGCGCAACAGCGCCCGGCCGCGGAAGGTCTTGCCCATCACCATGGCCATGCCGAGCCCGAGCAGGGCCTCGATCGACACCATCACCACGGTGAAGAACAGGGTGATCCCGACCGCCGACCAGAACTGCGAGCCGAGCGTGCCGGTGGGGCACGACACCGTGCCGTTCAGCGACCCACACTGCTGCAACAGCCAATGCGTGTAGTTGCTGAATCCGGCGCTGCCGCCCTCGACGAACATCCCGGTGGCCGGGTCGATGCCGGAGTCCTTCGAGAAGGACATCCAGATCGCCTCGACCACCGGATATCCGATGACCACGGCCAGCGCGACAAGCACGGGCGCGACGAACAGCCACGCCTTGCCGGATTGTCGCAGTTGCAGCGCTAGCCCGCGCTGCTTGGCTCCCGAAGGATCCGACACCGTTACTACTCTCCTACGGTCTGGTCGGGTCCGCTGCGCGTACCGCTACGAACCGGCGGTCTCGATGCCCTTTTGCATGCCGGCGACCGCGTCGTCGACGGACTTCGTGCCGTTGAGGGCAGCATAGGCGTTGTCCTGGATGGCCTTCGACACCGCGGGATAGAACGGGGTCACCGGACGCGGCACGGCGCTGGCGATGGATTCCTTCAGCGTGGGCAGGTACGGCATCTTCGCGATCAGGGCCGGGTCGTCGTAGAGCGAGGAGCGCACCGAGGGCAGCGAGCCCGAGGCGATGATCTGCTGCGCCTCTTCGCTGATCAGGTAGCGAACGAAGTCGGCGGCGGTGGCCTTGTTCTTGGAGAACGCGCTGATTGCGGCGTTGTAGCCGCCGAGGGTGGAGGCGCCGACGCCGGTGTTGCCCGGCAGCGGGGCGACGCCGAACTTGTCCTTCACCGCGGAGCCCTCGGCGGAGGCCTGGGCGAAGAGGTAGGGCCAGTTGCGCAGGAACAGCAGCTTGCCCGACTCGAACGCGCTGGCGCTCTCGCCTTCCTTGAAGGTGATGGCTTCCTTGGGGATGTCACCGTTCTTGTAGGCGTCGACGAGGACCTTCAGGCCCGCCTTCGACTCCGGGCTGTTCACGGTGGGGGTCTTGCCGTCGGCGCCGACGAAGCTGCCGCCGAAGGCGTTGATGACCTCGGAGGTGTTCACGGTCAGGCCCTCGTAGGGGGCGAGCTGACCGGCGTAGCAGCCGATGTTGTTGTCGCGGGCCACCTGGCACTGGCCGAGCATCTCGGTCCAGGTCTTGGGCGGGTTGGGCACCAGGTCCTTGCGGTAGTACAGCAGACCGCCGTTGGTGTTCTTCGGCGCCGCGTACAGCTTGCCGTTGTAGGTGGCGCTGGCCACGGTCGGCGCGAGCAGCGGCGCGGTGTCGATCGCGAAGCTGTCCTCGAGCGGCTGGATCCAGCCCTTGGCCGCGAATTCGGCGGTGTTCGGCACGTCGAGGGCGACCACGTCGTAGCCGTCCTGCTTGGCGCGGAAGTGCTCGGCTAGGTCGTCGTGCTGCTGGGTGCCGTCGGCCGACTGCTCCTTGAACGTCACCTGCTCGTTCGGGTGCGCGGCGTTCCAGCGGTCGATGAGCTGCTTGACCACACCGGTTTCGGTGGTGTCCTTGCCCTCGACGTAGGTGATCGGGCCGCGGCCCGTCAGGTTCTGGTCGAGTGCGTTGCCCCCGTCGTCACTGGAACAACCGCTGGCGAACGTCGCGGTGAGCAACGCGATCGAGGCAGCAGCCATCGTCGCTCTGGGGACAAACTTCAAGGCCATCGCAGACACTCCAGGGTCAAGACGTGAGCAGCAGCACACCGTGCGGTGCAACAGGCAACATACAGGATTCTCGGCGGCGCGGGCGCCGCGTGTTCTCGGCCTGGGAGGCCTCGATCTTCCCTTCCTACGGGCACTCCGTCGTCGCACCCTTCGGTCGGTCCGGATCGAGGCTGCCGAGAACGGGCCACAGACTTGCACAGTTTTTCTGTCAGTGTGGTGGCTTAGGGTCATTGCTTGTGACAAGTCCCTCGCCGGCCGCTACGCCCGATCGGATGCTCACCCGCATCGGCGGTTTGCTGCGCAAGGCCGAGTCCACCGACAACGCCCACGAGGCCGAGGCCTTCCTCGCCGCGGCGCAGCGACTGGCGACGAAATCCTCGATCGATCTCGCTGTGGCGCGCTCACATGTGGCCTCGCGCGAGCGCAGGTCGGCGCCGGTGCAGCGGATCATCCCGATCGGCGAACCGGGCCGAAAGGGTCTGCGTACCTATGTCCAGCTGTTCGTGGCGATCGCTACGGCCAACGACGTTCGCTGCGATGTCGCCCGTACTTCCGCCCAGGTCTACGCCTACGGTTTCGCCGCCGACATCGACACCTGCGAAGCGCTCTACGCGAGTCTGCTCATCCAGATGGTCCGCGCGTCGGACCACTACATCAAATCCGGCGCCTACCGCGAGGCGACAGTGGTCAAGGTCGTCACCGAGAAGCGTCTCGGCCGTTCTGTCCGCCGCAAGGTGGAGGCACCGGTCGCGGGCGTTACCGCGCGGCTCAACTTCCAGATGGCCTTCGCCGCCCGCATCGGTGCGCGGTTGGCCGAGGTGAAAGCCGAAGTCGTCGCCGAGGAATCGGTGTCCGAATCGACGGGGACCGCCCTGGCATTGCGGGACAAAGAAGTAGCCCTCACGGACTTCTACACGGCCACCTCCGAGGCGCGCGGAACCTGGCGTGGGCCGCAGACCTCCACCGGGCACTCCGCCGCGGCTCGTCGCGCGGGCGACCGAGCGGGCCGTACCGCCCGCCTCGGCACCTCACCGGAACTGCCTGCCGCACGCGGAAAGCTGTCGGGCCGATGAGCTCGACCGGGCTGTCGGCATTCCGCCGGGCCGTCGGCGGCCCGCTCGGCGGTGCGTTCCCGGTGGGGAGCGGCGGGCAGGGCTGTGGCGCCGGGTAGTTCGCCACGGCCGCCGCGCGACAGCCAGCGTGCCAAGGTCTATGACGGTGAGCAGTTGGTGCGTGGGGTATTCGATCGTGCCGACGAGTTCGGCCACCGGACGGTCGAGGTCTACGGTTCGCAACTGACGTTGCCGGTGGAGCGCCGCTTCGCCTCCGTGGAGTCGGTACAGAGCTACGCGGACAAGGTGCTGGCACTGAATTGGGTTCGCGCGCACTGGGAGCGAGCCGCGGTATCGATCAGGGTCCGGGCCCGGGGTGGTGCCGCGGCCGCTCACTACGAGCCGGAGAGCGCCGTCCTCGCCGTCCCGCTGCACACCGGCTCCACCGCATGGGCGCTTCGCGAACTGGTGGTCCTGCATGAACTCGCCCACCACCTGGCGCCCGATTCGGCGCAGGCACCACACGGACCCGAATTCTGTAGCCGCTATATCGAATTGGTGGACGGTGTGATCGGCCCGGAGGCCGCATTGCTGATCCGGGCCACTTTCGCCGGATGCGGTGTTCGGTTCGGCTAGGGATTTGCTCGCTCAGCGGTCCTCGAGCAAGGCGCTGACTCGCTCGTAGCGTCGCAGCCACCAGTCGGCACGGTCGGGATCGGGGTGTCGGTATTTGTCCAGCAATGTGGGGTCGGGCTCCGGTGGCGAGGCCGGGACCGGCAACCATCCGTCGACCGGCAGCAACGACGCTGTGACGAGATCGCCTTCGAACAGTGCGAGAGTGCCCAATCCACAGGCGAATTCGAGCTCGGGCAGCGCGCCCGCCAACGCCAGCTGTGCCGACAGGCCGACGCTGGTCTCGAGCGCCGACGAGACGACGGTCGGCAGCCCGGCCGCCCCGGCGACCGCCAATGCCCGCCGGACCCCACCCAGCGGCGTGCACTTGAGTACCGCCACGTCAGCGGCGCCGGCCACCGCCACCCGCATCGGGTCCTCGGCCCGGCGAATCGACTCGTCGGCCGCGATCGGCACCGAAACCCGCCGACGCACCTCGGCCAATTCCGCCACGGTTCGGCACGGCTGTTCTACGTATTCCAAACCCCCGGCGGCTTTGTCGATCTCTCCGATATGGCGGACGGCGGTTTCCACGTCCCACACCGCGTTCGCGTCGATCCGAACGGCCCCGGATTCCCCGATCGCTTCGCGCACCGCGGCCACCCGAGCCACATCCTCGCTCAGCGAGTCGGGGTGATCCGCCACTTTCACTTTCGCGGTCGCGCAACCGGATTCCCGAACAATTCGGCGGGCTCGGGTGGGATCCACCGCGGGCACAGTGCAATTCACCGGAATCCGATCACGCACCGGGGCCGGCCACCCCACTGTCACCTGTTCGACGGCCGTAGCCAACCACCCGGCCGCTTCGCGATCGTCGTATTCGGGAAACGGGCAGAACTCGCCCCACCCCAATTCGCCCCGGATCAACATCCCCTCGCGCACAGTGATCCCCCGAAACCGTGTCCGCAACGGAATCGCATAAACAAACAGTTCGGTGCTCACCCGACCGATCGTAGATCTCGCTACGCGGGTCGAGACGAACGGCGGCGCTCACGGTGAGCGCCGCCGTCCGGTGTCACAGGCGTTCGATGATGGTGGCGTTGGCCAGGCCACCCGCTTCGCACATGGTCTGCAGCCCATAGCGCGCTCCACGCTGCTGCATCGCGTGGACCAGCGTGGTCATCAATCGCGCCCCGGAAGCGCCCAGCGGATGCCCGAGCGCGATCGCCCCACCGTGCACGTTGACCCGGCTCATGTCCACCCCGGTCTCTTTCGCCCACGCCAGCACGACCGGCGAGAATGCCTCGTTGATCTCGAACAGGTCGATGTCGCCGATGTCCAGACCAGCCCGGCGCAGCACCTTCTCGGTGGCCGGAATGACCGCGGTGAGCATCAGCAACGGGTCGTCGCCCGCGACCGAGAAGCTGTGCAGGCGGGCCAGCGGCCGCAGGCCGAGCTGCTCGGCGCGTTCGCCGGACATGATCAGAACGGCGGAACTCCCGTCGCTGACCTGGCTGGCGGAGGCGGCGGTGATCTCCCAGCCGATCTGCGGGAACCGCGTCGCCATCGCGGGGTCGTAGTAGGCGGGCTTCAGTTTCGCGAGGGTGTCGATGGTGCTGCCGACCCGGATTCCCTCATCCGTGGTCAGCCCGTTGATCGGTGCGAGTTCCGCGGTGAAGAGTCCGTCTTTGGTTGCCCGAGCGGCCTTTTCATGACTGCCGAGAGCGAATTCGTCGAGCTGGGTTCGCGTCAGACCCCATTTCGCGGCGATGAGTTCGGCGCTGATTCCCTGTGGGACGAGGTCCTCGGGATAACGCTGCGAGAAGGCGATGCCCGACAGGTCGGTGGCGCCGACCAGGTTGGCGCCCATGGGAACTCGCCCCATCGATTCCACGCCGGCGGCGACCACGATGTCGTACGCGCCCGCGATAACCCCCTGTGCGGCAAAGTGAATCGCCTGCTGACTGCTGCCGCACTGCCGGTCCACTGTCGTGGCGGGCACGGATTCCGGATATCCGGCGGTCAGCGCGGCCCGCCGGGTCATATTCGATCCCTGCTCCCCGACCTGGGTGACGATGCCGCCGATCACATCGTCGATGAGCGCCGGATCGATCCCGCTGCGCTCGACCACCGCCCGCAGGCTGTGGGCCAGCAGATCGACCGGATGAACGTCGTGAAGTGCGCCGTTCGGCTTGCCCCGCCCGATCGGGGTGCGTACCGCTTCGACAATGACCGCGTCTCGCATGGAAGTCCTCTTTCGCCAACGCTGGCTCTATCTGACAATAGCCAGCTTAGATCCTAACTATCGTCGACTCAAGTCAGATTGGCTATGATGTCTCTCATGGCAGCCGTGATGGAAGGACCCCTGGCCGATCTCAGTAAATGGGAAACGGCGGGCTGTTCGATCGCCAGAGCCATGGACCTCATCGGCACCCGCTCCGCGATGCTCATCCTGCGCGAGGCCTACTACGGCACCCGCCGCTTCGACGGCTTCGCCCACCGAGTGGGCATCACCGACGCCGCCGCGGCAGCCCAACTCCGCAAACTCACCGCCGCCGGCCTCCTGGAAAAACGCCCCTACCAGGAGGAAGGCAAGCGCACCCGGCACGAATACGCCCTCACCCAGATGGGCCGGGACCTGCTCCCCGCGGTCGTGGCCCTCTGGCAATGGGGCGACGCCTACCTCCAGCCGGGCCCCCCACCCCTGCTGCGGGTCGACGCGGAAACCGGCGAACCGGTCCGCGTCGACCTGCGCACCTCCGACGGCACCGAGATCCCCCTGGAACGCCTGGCGGTCCGAGTCAACGAGGACTACCTCCGCGACCGCGCCGAACGCCGAAGGAAGAACCCGGACAGCTAGGCGCTGAACACGCCGATCGTCACGTCCTCCGTGCCGAGGGTCTGGAACAAGCTGACCCACAGCAGGACGACCGGTTCGGTGCTGCGGGCCGTGTTGAGCGCGCCGAGGTCGATCAGCTGTTCGTCGGCCCAGCCGAAGGAGTTCAGCAGCCGCGCCACCTGCGACTTGGCATCGGCGTCGTCACCGCTGAGAAAGATGGTGTGCTGTCCGGGAATTCGGGCCGGGTCGACCATCACCTGGTTGTTGGTGGTGTTGAGCGTCTTCACCACGCGGGTGGCCGGAAAGGCCCGCTGGATTTCCTCGGCGACGCTGCCCGCCTCGGGGACAACGAGTTTCGGCGGAAAGCCCTGTGAGAAGTCGAGTGCGTTGGAGACGTCGACGATGATCTTGCCCGCGAGATTGTCCGACCCGGCCGCGGTGAGCGCCGCTACCGACACCGTGCCCGATGTCGCATTCACGATCAGTTCGGCCGCTGCCGCCGCCTCGGCGAAAGTGCCGTGCGCCCCGCCGGTTTCGGCTGCCCACGCGGTGGCGTCGGCATTGTCGGCGGTCCGCGACCCCATCGTCACCGTGTGCCCGACCTCGACCAGCTTGCTCGCCAGCCGTCGACCGACCTGGCCGGTGCCGAGTACTGCTATGCGCATGTCACTACCCCATGTCGACAAAACCGCCCGGCGATCACCGGGTCCGAGCATCAGCATAGGGCCGCACCGGAATCGAGCCGAGCGTCTACGCGCACAGCGCAATCGTGCGCGGGCGACTCGAGCCACGAGCCGCCCGCGCATCCGAATCAGCGCAGGCGCTTGCCGTCCACGCTGAAGAAGTACACGTGTTCGGGGTCGGTGGTCAGGCAGAGGCGATCGCCCTTGGACGGCGGGTTGCGCCAATCCACGCGCGCCACAATCGTTTCCCCGGTCTGCCCGCCGGCGCCCGCCGAGAGGGCGCGACCGTAGACGTAGGCGTCGGAGCCCAGCTCCTCCACGACGTCGACCTCCAATTCGAGGCCGCCGTCGCCGACCTCGAGATGTTCGGGGCGGATGCCGAGGACCACGGAGCCCTCTCCCGCGTCGGCCACCGCGCGCGGCACCCGTACCGGGTAGCCACCGATGGTGACGGCCCCGTCGGTGACGGGGAGGGTGAACAGGTTCATCGCGGGCGAACCCATGAACCCGGCGACGAACATGTTCGCCGGATCGCGGTAGAGGTCGCGCGGCGAGGCGCACTGCTGGAGCAGGCCGTCCTTGAGGACCGCCACCCGGTCGCCCATCGTCATCGCCTCGACCTGGTCGTGCGTGACGTAGACGGTGGTGGTGCCGAGCCGGCGCTGCAACTGGGCGATCTGGGTACGGGTCTGCACGCGCAGCTTCGCGTCGAGGTTCGACAGCGGCTCGTCCATCAGGAACACCCGCGGCTGCCGCACGATCGCGCGCCCCATCGCCACGCGCTGCCGCTGTCCGCCTGAGAGTGCCTTCGGCTTACGGTCGAGGTACTGCTCGAGGTCGAGGAGCTTGGCTGCCTCGAGCACCCGCTCGTCGCGCTCGGCCTTGGACACCTTGGCCAGCTTCAGCGCGAAGCCCATGTTCTCCGCGACCGACATGTGTGGGTAGAGCGCGTAGTTCTGGAACACCATCGCGATATCGCGATCCTTGGGTTCGGCGTTGGTCACGTCTTTGTCGCCGATCCGGATGCACCCGGAGTTGACCTCTTCGAGGCCGGCCAGCATGCGCAGCGAGGTCGATTTGCCACACCCGGAGGGTCCGACGAGTACGAGGAATTCGCCGTCGGCGATCTCCAGGTCGAGTGCGTCGACCGCGGGTTTGGTGGCACCGGCGTAGAGCCGGGTAGCGCGGTCGAAAGTGACGGTAGCCATGCGTAGATCAACATCCCATCCCGGCAGGAACGTGCCGGACGATCCGAGTAGTGGGTCGCTGGGATCGTAGCGGCCCACAACGGTGCCGGGTAGCCTCGGTCGCGGTGCCAACCCGAGCCATCGAGGAGCCAGCGAGATGAGTCGTCCGGTCCGTATCGGAGTCCAGCTTCAACCGCAGCACGCGCCCGATTACGGTCTGATCCGCGACGCGGTGTTGCGGGCCGAGGACGCCGGAGTCGACATTGTCTTCAACTGGGATCACTTCTTCCCGCTCACCGGCGACCCGGCGGGCGCGCATTTCGAATGCTGGACGATGCTCGGCGCGTGGGCGGAGCAGACCGAGCGGGTCGAGCTCGGCGCGCTGGTCACCGGCGGCGGCTACCGCAATCCCGACCTGCTCGCGGATATGGCGCGCACGGTGGACAACATCAGCGGCGGCAGGCTGATCCTCGGCATCGGCGCGGGCTGGTTCGAGCGTGACTACGACGAGTACGGCTACGAGTTCGGTACGCCGGGCAGCAGGCTGACCTTGTTGAAGGAGAGCATGGCGCGCATCACCGCCAGGCTCGGGAAGCTGAACCCGCCGCCGGTCCGCGACATCCCGATCCTGATCGGCGGCGGTGGTGAGCGCAAGACGCTGCGCCTGGTCGCCGAGTACGCCGACATCTGGCACTCCTTCGCCGACGTGGCGACTCTCGGCCACAAGAACAAAGTGCTGGCCGAGCACGCGGCCGTCGTCGGTACCGACGAGTCGCGGATCGAGCGTTCGGTGCAGTGGCAGGGTCGCGACGAGGCGAAGGCGCTGCACGATGCGGGCGTCACCCTGTTCACCGTGGGTGTTTCCGGCCCCGGCTACGACCTCACCGAAGTCCGGCGCGCCATCGAATGGCGTGACGAGACGAACCCGGCCGTCCTGGAGGGCCTCGCGTAGTTTCGATCACGCTGCGGCGAACCCGCTTCCGGGCCTCGACCGGCTGTCGCCGTGGATCGACACCGTGAGCCGCAGCGCTGCGTAACCTTCGCTGTGCAAGGTTGCGGCTAGGGTCTATCGGCATGGCAGGTGTACGAACTCGGGCGCGGATCGCTGCCCTCTTGCTCCTCGTGGGCGTCGCGGCGACCGGTTGCGGCGGCTCCGAGAGCAGCTCCGCGCGCGACCTCTGTTCGCCACCGGGACCGAGCGCCGCCGCTGCCGCGCCGACCAATCTGGCCGCGGGCGAAACCGCGGGCGCCGATCGCTACACCACCGCGACAACGGCGCCGGTCGACTCGATCGACACCACGAAGCTCGGCCTGCTCAACCCGGGCACCCTGAGCGTCGGCACCCTGTCCGACGCGCCGCCCAGCATCTGTGTCAACAGCGAGGGCGCCTTCACCGGCTTCGACAACGAACTCCTGACCGCGATCGGCGCGAAACTCGGTCTGCGCGTCGAGTTCTCCGGCACCGAGTTCGCGGGCCTGCTCGCCCAGGTATCGGGCAAGCGTTTCGATGTCGGCTCGTCCAACATCACCACCACCGATGCCCGCCGCGAACTGGTCGGCTTCACCAACGGCTACGACTTCGGCTACTTCTCCCTGGTCGTTCCGCAGGGCAGCGCGGTGAAAGGCTTCGGTGACCTGAACCAGAGCTCGCGCATCGCCGTGGTGCAGGGGACCGTGCAGGACGAGTTCGTGGTGAACCAGCTGAAGCTGGATCCGGTGAAGTTCCCCGACTACAACACCGCCTACGCGAACCTGAAGTCCGGCCAGGTCGACGCCTGGGTCGCACCGTCGGCGCAGGCCGAGGGCGCGATCAAACCGGGCGACGGAATCGTGGTCTCGCAGAACACCTTCAGCCTCGACAACTTCGTCGGCTACGCGGTGGCCAAGAACAACCAGCCGCTGATCGACGCGCTCAACTCCGGCTTGGACGCGGTGATCGCGGACGGCACCTATGCCCGTCTGTACGCCGATTGGGTGCCCCGTGAACTCCCGCCGGGGTGGAAGCCGGGCTCCAAAGCGGCTCCCACACCCCAGCTTCCGGACTTCAAAGCGCTCGCGGCCGAGAACCAGCCGGGCGAGACCGAACAGGTCGCGCAGAAGTCGACGCTGCAACAGTTGAAGGACACGTTCTTCGACTGGTCGTTGTACCGCAAGGCTTTTCCCGATCTGATCAAGACCGGTCTGCCGAATACCCTGATCCTGGCCTTGGTCTCGGGTGTCCTCGGCACCGCGATCGGCATGTTGCTCGCGGTGATGGGCATTTCCCGCACCCGCTGGTTGCGCTGGCCCGCCCGCGTCTACACCGACATCTTCCGTGGCCTGCCCGCCGTGGTGATCATCCTGCTCATCGGTCTCGGCATCGGCCCGGTGGTCCGCAATATCACCGGCGGCAACCCGTACTGGCTCGGCGCGGTGGCGCTGGCGCTGCTCTCGTCGGCCTATATCGGCGAGATCTTCCGCTCCGGTATCCAGTCGGTGGAGCCCGGTCAGCTCGAAGCCGCGCGCGCGATCGGCTTCGGGTACCGCCAGTCGATGACGCTGGTGGTGATCCCGCAGGGTGTGCGCCGGGTGCTGCCCGCGCTGATGAACCAGTTCATCGCGCTGATCAAGGACTCGTCGCTGATCTATTTCCTCGGCCTGCTCGCCTCGCAGCGCGAACTGTTCGCCGTCGGCCGCGACCTCAACGCTCAGACCGGCAACCTGTCCCCGCTGGTCGCGGCGGGCCTGATGTATCTGGTGCTCACCATCCCGCTCACCCACCTGGTCAACTACATCGACCAGCGCATGCGCACCGGCAGACCCACTCCCGCCGACCCGATCGAGCAGGCAGTCATCACAGAAGGGCGAGGCGCATGAGCGAGCGTAGCGAGCGGCAGACCAGCACAGCTGCATATGCAGTCATGGCGGAACCGAGCGCCAGCGAGGTGGAGGCATGAGTGCATCGCTGACCGGCACCGGGCTCAATCTGACGCTCGGCAACAACCACATCCTGCGCGGTGTCGACATCCACGTCGAGGCGGGCCACGCCACCACCGTCATCGGCCCGTCCGGCTCGGGCAAGTCGACGCTGCTGCGTGTGCTCAACCGCCTGCACGAACCCGATTCCGGCGATGTGCTGCTCGACGGCAAGTCGGTGCTGAAGGACAACCCCGACAAGCTGCGCCAGCGCATCGGCATGGTCTTCCAGCAGTTCAACCTGTTCCCCCACAAGACGGTCGCCGACAACATCGTGCTCGGCCCCCGCAAACTGCGCGGCCTGTCCGCCGACGAGGCCCGCGCGCTGGCGATCGAACAGCTCGAGATCGTCGGCCTGGCCGACAAGGCCGACGCCCGGCCCGCTTCGCTGTCGGGCGGCCAGCAGCAGCGCGTCGCCATCGCCCGCGCGCTGGCCATGAAACCGGAGCTGATGTTCTTCGACGAGGCCACCTCGGCGCTGGACCCCGAGCTGGTGAAGGGCGTGCTGGCGCTGATGGCCGACCTCGCCTCGGGCGGCATGTCGATGATCGTGGTGACCCACGAGATGGGGTTCGCCCGTGAGGTCTCCGACAGCGTCGTGTTCATGGATCAGGGCGTCGTCGTGGAGACCGGCACCCCCGACGCTCTGTTCGACGACGCCAAGACCCCACGCCTGCGCCGCTTCCTCGATCAGGTCCTCTGACCAGGTAAGGGGCCTCGCAGCAACGCATGCGCAACTGCTAATGTCGGAAGTGCTTGGAGCTCCATTCGATCAGTACCGGACCGCGTTCCGGGAAACCGGAAAGAGAGAGCCGATGACCACCACGCACGCCGAACACCCGCAGCACACCCATGTCCACGGCCCCACCTGCGGCCACGTCGCCGTTCCGCACGAGGACCACGTCGACTACGTCCACGACGGCCACCTGCACCGCGAACACGACGGCCACTTCGACGAGTGCGAGACCACAGCACACGTCGAGCACACCGCCCACACCCACGAGCACGGCCCCGGCTGTGGTCATGTCGCCGTCCCGCACGGCGACCACGTCGACTACATCCACGACGGCCACCGCCACGCCGCCCACGCGGACCATTACGACGATCACTGACCACCAGGCCGACCCCGCCCCGGTGGGGTCGGCTGCCCGTATTACCTCTGGCTCGACGATCGATCGGTTCCCCGGATAATGTCTGTGCCTGCGGCCTGCGTCATGCCTGCCGATTCACGGATGGGGATTCTCGGTAGATGGGCAGAACAATCAGGCGCACAATGGCTTTCGGTGTCGTCGGCAGCGTGCTGGCCGCGTGCGCGGCCACCTTCGGCGCGGGCAACGGCCTGGCCGACGGGCGCGATCCGATCGTCGAAGCCAAGAAGCTCCTCGCGACGCCGACCACCGCGAACGGCTCGAACATCATCTCGAGCAGGGTCGATGATCGAAATCTGACCATGCTGGTCTTCTCCGCCGCGATGAACAAGGGCATCACCGTGAAGGTGCAGCGTCCGAAAGACGCCTCTGTGCCGCGCCCGGCGCTCTACCTCCTCAACGGCGCCGGGGGCGGCGAGGACCGCGCGACCTGGTGGCAGAACACCGATGTCGGCGATTTCCTCGCCACCAAGGACGTCAACGTGGTGATGCCGATCGGCGGCGCCTGGGCGTACTACACCGACTGGCAGCAAGACGACCCCGCGCTCGGCCGCAACAAATGGCGCACCTTCCTCCTCGACGAACTCCCGCCGCTGGTCGACGCGGCACTGGGCACCAACGGCGTCAACGCCATCGCCGCCAACTCGATGACCGCGACGGCCGTCCTGCAGTTGGCCGAGGCCAAACCGGGTTTCTACCAGTCCGTCGCCGGCTACAGCGGCTGCGCGCAGATCTCGGACCCGATCGGCAAGCAGTTCACCAAGCTGGTCGTGGAGACCTACGGCGGCGGTGACGTCGGCAATATGTACGGTGCCGACGACGACCCGGCCTGGGTCGCCAACGATCCGGTCGTCCACGCCGAGAAGTTGCGCGGCACCAGGCTGTTCGTCTCGGATGCCTCCGGCCTGCCGGGCCCGCACGACCGCATCGACGACCCGTACATGATGAATCCGACGCCGTTCGGCCTGGCGAACCAGCTCGTCGTCGGCGGGATCATCGAGGCCGCGGTCAACTGGTGCACCCGCAACCTCGAGTCCCGGCTGGACGAGTTGGGGATTCCCGCCACCTTCGACCGTTAGGCGAGCGGCACGCACTCCTGGGGCTATTGGCGTGATGCCTTCTATCGGTCGTGGCCGGTGCTGGCCGCGGGTTTGGGACTGCCCGAATAGCCGGTCAGTCGGTGACGGTGGCGAAGGCGGCCCAGAGCAGGGGCGAGTTCTCGGCCGCCGGAGCGTCTCGCCATGCGGACAACTGTGATCGCTGCCAGGTCAGCAGGGTGGGGACGGGTGTGGAGGAATCGTGAGCGGTGTCCACGGCGCAGACCGCGGCTTGCAGCGGGTGGCCCGTGGTGGGGGTGAGAGTGTGGAAGGCATGGTCGGTGGGCAGCGGCCAGCGGGTGGCGGTGACGAGTTCGGCGCCCGCCGAGAGGGCCGCGGTGGTGAGGCCGAGGGCCTCGGTGAAACGCAGATCGCCGCCGCTTTCGCAGGCGATGAGGGCGACGCGGCTCGGCATCGGCCACCGGTCACGTCCGGGGACGGGGGTGGAGTCGAGCGTATGGGTGCCGAGGAGGAGGTCTTTCGCCGAGAGCGGGCGATGGGTGCGGTTCGTCGCCGCGAAGCCCCGGGTGTCGGCGGTGCAGCTGAGGTGGAGCTCGGCGTGTTCGCTGCGTCCCGATTCCGGTGCGGGAGCGGTGACATGGCCGACGTAGACGAGTCGGCTCGCGCCCGCCCGCAGCGCCTCGGACAACCAGTCGCGGTCGGTGTCGGCGCGGCGGAACAGTTCCACCGCGTCGTCGACACGGGGAACCACGCGCTCTCCGTAGCGGCCGAAGTGTTGTGCCACCAGGGTTTCCGCCGACGGCCTGCCGAGTACCGAGCCGAGTTCGGAGTCGGCGCGAAACCCCGGCACGCGCGGATCGAGTACCGCGACCACGGGCAACTCGCGAGTGTCGTTCCAGCGGTGCGCGATTCGATCCGGCGCGTGCACCACCGAGACCGGTGCGAGCAGGCTGATATCGGCGATGTCCAGCAGCCGAATCCCCGCATCGGGGGCGAGGATCTCCCACGGCACCTGCGCCAGCCTGGGTGAAGGCTGGATCCGCAGATGTGGCCGAATCCCACGCTGCGACAGTTCGTACAGCTGCACGGCGAGCCCATAGGGCAGCAGGGTGCGTGACAAAGCCTGCGCCAGAGCACTTTCCGCCTCGGGATCGACCAGTGCCCCCGCGGTCATGACCCGCCGCAGATCGTCGGGTCGCGCGGGGTCGGGTACCGCGTCGGTCAGCAATCGCAGTGTCTCGCGCACGTGGTCTCGGGGCAGTACCGCTACGCCACGCGCCAACGCGTCGTCGGCCCATCGCCACGACACGTACACGTCACCCGCGTCGGCCAGCCTGATGAAAGCTGTCGGCACACTGCTGAGTTCGGCAGCCGAAGGTGTTCCCGTTGCCGGCTCGTTCACAGCGCGATCACCCGGCTGTCGCGGACGGGGCGTCCGTAGCGCTGCTCGGCGTGGGAGATGAAGTCCGCCAGGACGATGCGGCCGCGGTCGGTCAGCCGGGGTGGTGGCGCGACGGGGATGCCCGCGGCGGCGGCGACATCGGCGAGCGCGGCGCCGAGTTGCAGGGCCGGTGTGGTGATCTGCTCGGCGGGCTCGGGATCGAACAGCTGGAACTCGAGGGCAGGCGCCGTGACGTCGGAGTACACGATGGTATCGAGAGTCGTCCCAGCACACTGTGTCTCGATCAGATCGCTCACCAGTTGACCGTTTCCGGCGAGCGCGGCGCATCGGAAGGCAACGCGCATGGCGGGTTCGGCGACGGTGCGGTGCCAGTGTTCACGCTGGTTGCCGTTGGGGAGGGTGTGGCGAACCGCGTCGATGGCGAGGGCGGCCGGGACCGCCAGTGACACCGCGCGGGCCACCAGATCCGGATCCGGTTGTGCCGCTTGTTCGATCGAGGCGTGGAGGAGTTCGGCGTGCCAGTAGTCGAGCTGGGCGCAGTGCATCCCGAGTCCCTGGGCGGCGTAGGCCGCGAACGAGGTGTCCAGTAGCTGCTCGGCGGCAGCGAGATCGCCTTCCGCACAGGCGACGGTGGCCAGGCGCAGCCGCACGTCCGCCGCGTCCACCACCGCGCCGGTGGAGTCGAACCGACCCAGTGCCCGTTCGTAATACGCACGCGCCATGGCGAAGTCATCGCGGCGTTCGGCGAGAAAACCCATCGTCTTCGACCCGATCCCGGACCAGTGGCCCAGTTCACCGGCCTCGAAGAACTCCTGACTGGCCAGCAACGGCTCCTCGGCCTCGTCGAAATGCCCGGCCCGCACCAGCATCGTGGCCAGATTCTGCTGCGACTCCGCGACCGAGGCGGCCTCGCCCGCCGCGGCGAAGGCGGCTACCCCTTGCCGAGCGAAGTCGATAGCCAGTTCCCAGCGACCGGTCTCGAAGGAACAGGCCGCCAGGTTCATCAGCGGGTGACCGGCCAGCTCCGGCGCGAAACGCTCGGTCACACCGAGAGATTCGACCGCCAGCTCACCGGCGCGCGCCCACTGCTGCCGGTGCAGCGCGACCGCCGTCAGCGACAGCAGGCACGCCACCCGCAGCAGCCCCTGATCGGTGCTGTCGGCGAGCAGCACACGCGCCTGCTCGAGCACATCCTGCGCGGCATCGAACTCGCCCAGATGCTGGAAGGCCTGCGACAGATTCACCAATGCCGCAGGTCGCTGATGTGCGGCATCGTCGGGCATTTCCGCCAATGCCGTTCGGAACAGCACCACCGAGCGCCGATGCTCGCCGAGCTCGTCGGCCATACTCGCGGCGTTGATCAGCGCGGCGCTGCGCAATCGCGGCGCCGCACCGTCGGCCGCCCGCTCGAAGATCTCCAGTGCCGCGACCACATCGCCACGCTGATAGGCCGCGTACCCCGCGGTGAGCTGGGCGTCGTCGCGATCGGATGTCCTGCCCGTGGCCGCCATCAGAAGTCCTCGTCTGTTTCGGCGGCCGCTGTTTCGGCGCTCAGGCGCTGGTCGCCGGTGTGTTCGGTGAGCCGGGCGCGGGCGAATCGGCGGATCCGCTCCCGGGCGGCCGACTCGTCTTGCGGCGGATCGGCAGGACCGACACCGGGCACGAAAACGGTGATCTCCGGCAAGCTTTCCGGTGTGCCGGGGATTCGCGCCGAGCCGGTCCAGGCATCGCCCCGCAGGTGCAAGGGCATCTCGACATCGGGTCCCGGTCGGTCGTGCTCGGTGTCGGCGGGCAGCCGCACTCGAACCCGCGCGTGCGGCCGAAGGTGTTCGGGGACGAGTCGCCGGCAATCCGGCGCGGCGACCACGCTGACCCGCACCGTCGATACCCCGGCCGCGCGGGACACCTGCCACGACACGGCGTGCTCGCCCGCGTCGAGAATGCCGGGCGGGCACCGTCGCCAGTCCCAGCCACCACTGCCGCGCGCCACGATCAGCCCATCGGAGGAGTCGGCGCCGCCGGCCGCCAAGGCGTAGTCCTGCGCGCGGCCCCGTGATCCTGTCGACTCGCCCAGCGGCCGTCGCTCGTCGGTGGAGTCGGATAACCCGAAGTCTTCCTGCGTGCCCGACCCGCGATTCCCCGAGCCGGCGTCGCGCTCCGTGCCGTGCTCGCCGTCATCGCCGTCGACCGCCATCTCGCATTGCGCGGTGAGCATTCCGATTTCCTCGACCAGCAGCCGTGGATCCAGGGCGGGAATGCCGTCGATGGTCGACGCGGGCCACCACCGGCTCGCCCAGTGCGCGTAGGCGAGTCGTCGCAGGGCCGCCGCCGGCGCGCGTCGAGCGGGCGCGGCTGTCAGCGCCGCGGGCCGGTTGTCCGCGAGCGCCGAGGCGACCTCTTCGCCGTACACCGCCCACACCCAATCCTGTGCGGCATCGACGTCATCGAGTACCGCGGCGGGCACCGATTCGTCGTCGAACAGGCTCCAGCTCAGATGCCCGCCCACGACCTCGAGAATCAGCACATCGAGCCCTGGCGCGGCATCGGTGACCAGTGGCGTCCGCTCCGGAGCGATCACGAGCAAGCCCGGCTCCGCACGGCGCAGGTGGACGACTGTCATCAGCTGGCCCTCGCTTCCACATCGGCCACGGTGTCGGCGGTCAGCGCCTGTTTCACCCGGGTGCGGTGGTCCAGGATCACCGACCGGGCGACACCGTCGAGCAGATCCCACAGCTCACCGGGATCGAACACCGGCAGCTCGCGCACATCCCGACCGTGCAAACGCACCCACAACCTGCGCGAATACGGCCGCCACGGCGCGTGCAACTCGGCGGCCACCGCCGCGAGCGGTCCCGTCTGCCCGTCGACCGCGTGCACCGCGTACCGACGCGCCTGCAGCACATACCCTTCCCGCCGCCAGCGACCGTTGACCACGTCGTGCGCACGCGACGAAGGAGCCGGGTGGACCGCCGCCGGGGCACCGAACGGGGAGAGACCCAGCGCCAGTTCGGTACCCGCCGCCGCGGCGACCCGCAGCGATTCGTCGAGCAGTCCCCATGGCGAACAACTACGCGAGATCTCCCGCGTGACCAGCTCCGCAATCTCGGGGAGGTCGGTCCGATCGATGCTGCCCTGCAACACCGTGAAGACCCGCTCGTACACGGTCCGGTCGAAGGGCAGACCGAGACTCGCGGTCGACGCGGACGCGCCCAGCTCGGGGCGCTGTGGGCTGGCACAGCTGGTGAGCCCCAGGTCGTCGGCGCCCGCGTCGGGATGCGCGAGCCACAGGGCGATCCCGCGCCGGGTGCCGGCACCGCTGTCGACGATGTCGTCGAACAGCGGCCCCGCATCGGCCGGATCTCCCGAACGGGCGAGCGTGCAGGCTTCGAGCAGCTCGGTCAGTTCGGCTGCCAGATCCCTTGCGCCGTAAGGGGCGAGCGGGCGGCGGGCCCAGGCGATGTCCAGCAGTTGCGCCAGTTCGGCCGCGCGAGCCGGGTCGGTGACATGGTGTTTCAGCGCGGCGGTGGTGCGCCCGCCGGTGCTGTCGTGGACTTCGCGCAGCGTCGCCTCGGCCCTCGCGTGCGCGCGGTCGCCCGCAGGCGCACCGTCTACGGTCGCCAGCTCGAAGCAGCGCTGGAAGTACAGATCCTGGGCGTTGCCCTCGGTGATCCGCAGCCTGCGCCGCACCTGCTTCAGGACGACGAACCACGCCGCACACGCCCGCAGCGCATCGGATTGCGCGTGCAGCAGTGCCGTGAGCAGCGCGATCCCGTCCTCGTCGAGCATGCTCGACGACAGCCCGGGATGCTGCATCGGCCGCAGCACCAGCGGATCGAGAATCAACTTCACCGTCCGCCGCAACGGTCCGCCGTCGGCCCCGCTCAGCGCGTCGACTCCGTCGAGCCCCCGCCACACCTCATCGAGCACCATGGCGCGCGGTCTCCGCATCCGACCAGGTTATAGGTATTTTCGGCGGCTGGTGCGGCGGTTGCCGAGCGCGAAAGTTGGGATCGGTAGGCGGGGAAAGATTTCTACCTTTCTCTCAACGGGTTACCAGCCCGGTCACACCGAGAGAAACGGAAACCACCATGAACACCAAGCTGATCGCCGCCCTCGCCGCTTCCGCCGCCGCCACCGCGCTGTTCGTCACCGGTTGCAGCGACGATGCCGGCACCGCCTCCCCGAGCACCGCCGGATCGGCCGCTCCGGCCCCGGCCGCGGGCAAGTCCACCGCCACTGTCGACGGCAAGGAATTCACCGCGAAATTCGACACCACCTGTGCCAAGCAGGGGGGCACCCTCGCCCTGGCGCTCACCGACACGGCCAACGCCACCTACGGCAGCCTCTCGGTCAGCGCGTCGGTCGAAGGCGACAAGGTCCAGGCGGTCGCCATCGGCGGTAGCCAGGGCGGCGCCAACGGCCTGCCCTACGCCGTCGGCTACGGCAACGGCCAGCCCGGCGGTTCCGCGACCCTGGCCAAGGACGGCAACACCTACCGCATCACCGGCGAGGGCATCAGCGCCGACATGACCAACCCGCTGGCGGGCCCGTCGACGGCGAAGTTCGACATCACCTTCGCCTGCTCCACCATCGTCGGCGCCTGACCCTTCGCGACCCGGTCGCATCCATTCAAGGAGAAATCATGAAATCCAAGCTGCGTGCGGCCGCGGTCGCCTTCGGAATCCTCGCCATCGGCTACTACCTCTTCTACGGCCTCACCTACACCCCCGACGAATACACCGGCGCGATGCTCGGCTGGGTCGGTCCCCAGATGGCCCTGCCGATCATCGCGCTCACCATCGTCCCGATCGTCTTCGCCTTCACCGGCGACGGCATCCTCGAAGCCTTCACCGGCCGCAACAGCAGCGAGTTCCGCGACGGCGCGGTCGGTATCGGCACGATTACCTCGTTCCGGCAGACCGGCGTCTCGGTGAACGACCAACCGCAGGTCAAGATCGCTTTCCGGGTCGAGGGGTCCGACGGAAAGGTCTTCGACTCGCACGCCAAGATGATCGTGCCGCTCACCGAACTGGCCCTGCTGCAGCCGGGCGTCGTCCTGCCGGTCCGGTATCTGCCCGGTCGCACCGACAAGGTCGAGGTCGACCGCTCCGGCGACAACGGCGCCGCCCAGCGCGCGATGAACGAATCACTCATCCGCAAGGGCATCACCACCCGCGGCAAGCTCGACATCGCCGAACGCGGGCTGGCCGCCCAGGCCGTGGTCCGCAGCCTGGACGTCCCCGGCCGCATCCGCGGCGGCTACACCGAGATCGCGCTCGGTCTGGTGGTCACCCGCCCGGACGGCACCACCTTCGAGACCCGCGCCGAGAAGTACCTGCCGCCCACCGCGGTCGGGCACGTGCAGGTGGGCCGGATCGTGCAGGTGCACTATCTTCCGGGCAACGAGCAGGAAGTGGTGATCTCCCTTCCGGTCAACGCCTGATGACAACTCCCGCGCACTCGGCGCGCGCTGTGGCTGATCCATCCGTGATCGGTCACAGCGCGCCGAGTTTTGGTCGTCCGTTCATCTACGCGTTCCCGATGGCTCGCTTGGGCTGCTTACGGTGCCCGGAGTCCGTTCTACTCAGGAGTCACCGTGAGTCCGAAACCGCTCGCCCTGTTCGTCAAGCACGACGGTCAGTCGGCACGCGCCGCCCTGACCTGTGAATACAAGTGCGGCAACGCCTGCTTTCACGAGCCCCCGAACACCTCCGAGGGTGCCTACTTCGGTGACATCGTCAGCGGCCTCAACCGCCGTGGCCTGATCAAGGGCGGCGCGGCCGCGGTGCTGGCTGTCGGCGCCGCGAGCGCGCTGGCCGCCTGTGGTGACGACTCCGAGGCCGCGAAGACCCCGGCCCCGACTCCGGCCGGAACCCCGGGCACCGGAACGGCGTTCACCGCGGTGGCGCCGAACAAGGAAGACGCGCTGACCATTCCGGAGGGCTACGACCAGCAGGTCGTCATCCGCTGGGGTGACCCCCTCTTCGCCGACGCCCCCGCGTTCGACTTCGACAAGCAGACCGCCGCGGCGCAGCTGAAGCAGTTCGGCTACAACAACGACTTCGCCGCGCTGATGCCGATCGAGGGCCAGGCCAACAGCTACCTGCTCGTGGTCAACCACGAGTACACCACCGGTCCGATGATGTTCCGCGGGTACAACAAAGACGCCCCGACCGACGAGCAGATCGCGATCACCAAGGCCGCCCACGGCATGGCCGTGGTCGAGGTCAAGGGCGAAGCGGGCTCGGGCAAGCTCACCCCGGTTTTCGGCAAGTACAACCGCCGCATCACCGCCGACACCGAGTTCCTGCTCACCGGCCCCGCCGCGGGCAGCGCGTTCACCGTCACCGGTGCCGACCCCTCGGGCAAGAAGGTCCTCGGCACCTTCGCCAACTGCGCCGGTGGCGTGACTCCTTGGGGCACAGTGCTTTCCGGCGAGGAGAACTTCAACGGCTACTTCGCCAACGGCGACAAGGCCTCCGACCCGCAGGGGCGCGTCAAGCGCTACGGCTTCCCCAAGGGCGGCACGCCGAACCAGTGGGAGCGCACCGACAAGCGCTTCGATCTGAGCCAGGAACCCAACGAGGCCAACCGTTTCGGCTATGTCGTCGAGGTCAACCCGTGGGACGCCGCCGCCACGCCGATCAAGCACTCCGCGATGGGTCGCCTCAAGCACGAGGGCGCGTCGATCTATGTCACCGACTCCGGTGATGTCGTCTCCTACACCGGCGACGACGAGAAGTTCGACTACATGTACAAGTTCGTGTCCTCGCGCAAGATCCAGTCCGGCACCGGCGCTTCCGCGATGCGGCACAACCTGACCATCCTCGACGCGGGCACCCTCTACGTCGCCAAGCTCACCGGCGACCACGCCGACAAGATCGACGGCAGCGGCGCGGTCCCCTCCGACAAGGGCTTCACCGGCAAGGGCCAGTGGATTCCCCTGCTCGAGACCGGCGACGACGGCAAGGGCAAGTCCCTGGTCGACGGCATGTCCGCCGCCGAGGTGGCGGTGTTCACCCGCCTGGCCGCCGACAAGGTCGGCGCCACCAAGATGGACCGCCCCGAGGACTTCGAGGCCAACCCGTTCACCGGCAAGGTCTACGTGGCGCTGACCAACAACGACAATCGCGCCAAGGACGACAAGCCGGGCGTCGACGAGGCCAACCCGCGCAAGCTGAACAAGAACGGCCAGGTCCTCGAGCTCACCGACAACCACACCGGCACCGACTTCACCTGGTCGCTGCTGCTGGTCTGCGGTGACCCCGCCGCCGCCGACACCTACTTCGCCGGCTTCGACAAGACCAAGGTCAGCCCGATCTCCTGCCCGGACAACCTGGCCTTCGACCCGTACGGCAACCTGTGGATCTCCACCGACGGCAACGCCCTCAAGACCAACGACGGCCTGTTCTCGGTGATCCTCGACGGCCCCAACCGCGGTGAGACCAAGCAGTTCCTCACCGTGCCCAAGGGCGCTGAGACCTGCGGTCCGATCGTCACCGAATCCCACGTCATCGTGTCGGTCCAGCACCCCGGCGAGGCCGACGACGCCACCCCCGACAACCCGCAGTCCCACTGGCCCGACGGCGGCACCTCCCAGCCGCGTCCCGCCGTGGCGGTCGTCTGGAAGAAGAACGGCGGACGAATCGGCGTCTAGCCGGCTCCCGATCCGCTGACGAAACCGCTACTCGGCTGGGCGAGTGGCGGTTTTGTCATGTCTGTCCTCAGCTGCTGCCGAACATTCCCGACATGTTGGCGAAGCGGGCGAGGTCGCCTTGCGCGCCGCTGTAGATGTTGACGTCGGTGCCGCCGTGGATGCCGGGGACCGTGCCGCGGTCGGTGGTTTGCCAGAAGGTCCAGGCGGGCCAGTTGCCGGGGACCTCGGGCTGGTCGTTGCCGCTGTAGTCGGCGATCCAGAGCGGGTATCGGGTGAAGGCGCTGGTGTCGGCCATCGCGGTCTTCCAGAAGTGCGGGTAGGTATAGATGATGGGCGTGCGGCCGGTGAGGGTTTGCAGCGCGTTGAGGTAGCGGTGGGTCCAGTCGATGAGCGCGGCGGAAGCCAGACCGCCCGAGGTTTCCAGGTCGAGCACCGGGGGCAGGTCGAGGGGCCCGTTCTGGCCGAGGACCGTCGCCGCGTACATCGCGGCCTGCGGTTCGGGCGGCAGCTCGGGTCGCGCGAAATGGTACGTCCCGCGCGCCACCCCGGCGGTCCGCATGAGAATGCTGTCCTGCACGAAGAACGGATTGATGTAGTGCAGGCCCTCGGTGGCCTTCACCATCGCGAACTGGTGTCCGGCCGCGCGCACCGCGTGCCAGTCGATCATCCGGCCGTCCACATGCTGCCAGGACGACACATCCGGCCCGCTGGGCTCCGCCTGCGCGGTAGCGGGAAATGCGCAGACCAGGGCGATGAGCGCAACACAACCACGAACCGTCGAACTCCAGCGCTTGGTGTCCATGGCCGTCGACCGTAGTGACTTGTTGCCTGTGTGACCAGTGGTGTTGGTGTGTGTCTGTGAAAAGTTACCGAAAGCCTGTCGGCGCGTGCCCGTATCTTGGTGCGGACATCGGCTGACAGGGAGTGGTGGCATGGCGCGCAAGCGTGAGGTGCGGTTCGAACCGGCGGTGGCGAAGCCAGGGGCGCTGCGACCCGCGGTCTCGCCCGGCGACGATCCGATCGACGAACTGACCGTCACCGACGTCGAATATCGCGACGCGGATTTCGCCGAGCGTCACGTCTCCGGCATGAGCGTCGAGGCCTGCCTGTTCGACAGCGTTCGGTTTCCGAGCACCCTGCGCCACAGCACCATCGCCGAATCCACGCTGCGGGTCTGCGATCTGGCCAACGTTCAGGCCGATGATTCCTCGATGATCGAATCCCTGATCGAGCACGGTCGTCTCACCGGATTGTCGTGGACCGCAGGTGTTCTCCGCGACGTCCTGATCGACTCCACGCGCGCCGACCTGTCCTCCTTCGCCCAATCCCGCCTGCGCACAGTGGTGTTCCGGGACTGCGATCTACGTCAAGCCGACTTCCAGAGCGCCGAGTTCCGCAACGTCCGCTTCGAACGCTGCAACCTCGTCGGAGCCCGTTTCGCCGGTGCCCGCATCCAGCAGAACCTGCGCTTCGAAGACTGCGACCTCACCGGCATCTACGGCATCACCGCCCTGCGCGGCGCCACCATCAACGGCGGCGACCCGGAGGGACTGGCGTCGACTCTCGCGCGCGAACTCGGCATCACCGTCGAATGGCACACCGACATCGCGGAGAACTAGCCGAGCCAATCGAGCACCGAAGCGGCAGTCCAGGATTGCTGCATACTCCCCAGTGGAGCGCCGGTGAACGGCTCGTAGTACTCGGCGAAGCTGCCGTCACTGGCCTGGCGCAGGCCTTCGGCGCGGAGCATGTAGGAGCGCTCCGCCCAGCCACGGCGGGCGAAGGCCCAGGAGAACAGCCAGCTCATCACCGGCCAGACGGGGCCGCGCCAGTATTCGCGGGAGCGGAAGTCCTTGGCGACCGGCGAGGTGGACGGTGGCAGGGCGTAGCGCAGGTCGGGGTGGCCGCAGAAGCGTGGGCCCTCGAAGGTGTTGAGGAGGGCGCGCTCGGCGTGGCGGGGCAGGCCACCCGAGATCAGCGGGGCGAACATGGCGAGGGTCTCGGTACTGATCCAGCGTTGCAGGCGGACGTCGTAGTCCTTTGCGGCGCCGGTCCGTTCGTCGGTGGTGGCGACCACGCCCTTGCGGAAACGGTCGGCCCAGCCGTGCAGTTCGCGGACGTCGGCGTGCGGTTGTTTGTACTCCTCGCCGATATCGGCGAGCACCTCGCAGGCCAGTGCGAAGATCGCCGACACGAACACGTCCTCCACGGCGAAACTCATCACCGAGGTGAGCTGGAAATCGTCGTAGTTCGCGCGCCGCATCTGCTCGACCAGCCACAGGTAGCGGTCGTACTCACGGTCGCTCGGCCGCTGGGTGGGGTCGGAGATGATCGAGGTGTCCGCGCGCCGGTACGGCGGAAGATCCGTCCCCGGAACAACATTGGCGTACGCGCGGTCCCAGCGCGGCGAGTTGTCCATGCCGGATTCCCAGCCGTGATACAGCGTGATCCGCCCGGTTTCCTTCGGGTCGCGGGCATGCGCGAGCCAGCGGTGCCAGCGCACCAGATCAGGCCAGCGGCGGTTCAGGAATTCCTCGGCGACCGCGCGGGTGGAGCGGCCGTGCCTGCGGGAATGATCGAGGATGCGCTGCACGGCGATGGCGTGCACCGGTGGCTGGGTGATGCCGGAGGTGTCGGGGCCGTCGGGGGCGTTGCTGGCCAGCTTGCGACATTCCCACCGCGCGGGCCCGGGAAAGTATCCGTCGACACCGTTGGCGAACACGATGTGCGGGATCATCCCGTTCTTCCACTGCGCCGACAGCAGCGTGTCGAGCTCGACCACCGCCCGCTCCACGCTCAACGGCGCCAGCCCCACCGCCACGAACGCCGCGTCCCAGCTCCACATGTGCGGGTAGAGGCGGGGCGCGGCGCTGGTCATCGTGCCCAGGTCGTTGCCCCGCAGGAGGTAGGCGGCGCGGGCCGCGAGCTGCGTCGAGGTGAAACCTGGGTCGGTCATCTATCTATTCTGCGGTGGAGCAGGCCCGGTGGCATCTCGACGGCACTGTGACGATCAGTACCCGGCTTGACGCGACCCGTTCTGCGCCGCCGACCCGACCGAGCTGAGCATGGTGGTGATGCACAGCCCGACCAGCAGGTTGATCGCCGCGGTCGCGATCTTGGCGTCCAGGTCGGCGACCAGCGTGAACGGCAGAATCACCGCGACGGCCGTCAGGAGCAGGCAGATCCAGGTGAAGAAGGTGAGCGGGCTCGGCATCGCCAGCAACAGCACCATCAACAATGCCGTGGCCAGCAGCGCGGCGCCCGCGGCGGCGATGGCGTAGGAGGTGGTGGAGACGGTGCCGTACGCACCCGCGCCCTCGGGCGAGAGGATCGCGATGCCGAGCACACCGCGGATCAGCATGATCGCGACGACCACCAGCAACGCGGCCACGACGGCCGTGCCGATACCGCCTGCCCACAGCTTGCCCACATTGACCTTGGGCTCCGGCTCGCCCTGCGGATACTGGGGCTGGCCCTGGCCGTACTGGGGCTGGCCCTGGTGCTGGGGGTACTGCGGGTCCGCTGGTCCGTAGTTGTACCGGGGATCGGTCATAGTCCGACGGTACTAGTCGTCGCTGTCATCCGCGCGCGGAAACGGCCAGGGTGTCGAGATCTGCGTGCCCGCTAGCGTGGGATGTATGACGGTGACCAGTACTCCCGCCCAGACCGCTCTCATCACCGGCGCGAGCCGTGGACTCGGTGCCGCGATCGCCCGCGAACTCGCGCCCACCCACGACCTGCTGCTCGGTGCCAGATCCGCCGACGCGCTGAAGCCGATTCTCACCGAGCTGCCCGAGGCGACGGGCTGGCCGGTCGCGCTCACCGACTACCCCGCGGTGGCCGCGGCCGCCGAGCCGATCTCGCGACTCGACGTCCTCGTGCACAACGCGGGTATCGCCGACCTCGGAACGGTCGCCGAGTCCTCGGTCGAGCAGTGGCGCGAAACCCTCGAGGTCAACCTGATCGCGGTTGCCGAGCTGACAAGGGTGTTGCTGCCCGCACTGCGTGCCGCGAACGGGCACGTGGTGCTGATCAATTCGGGCGCGGGACTGCGCGCGCATCCCGGCTGGGGCTCCTATGCGGCCGGCAAGTTCGGGTTGCGGGCCTTCGCCGACGCGCTGCGTCAGGAGGAACCCTCGCTGCGGGTGACCTCGCTGTTCCCCGGTCGCATCGACACCGATATGCAGCGGGCGATCGTCGCCGACGAGGGTCGCGAGTACCGGCCGGAGGAGTTCCTCACCGCCGAAACGGTGGCCGGTGCCGTGCGAACAGCCGTCGACACCCCACGGGACGGGCATCCGACCGAGATCGTGCTGCGGCCGCGCTGACCGCGACGAGGCGATTCGGTATGGTCGCCGATAGCTGCGTCCAGGGGGTCGGCGCTGGAATTCGCACAGAGGTATCCGCTGGTTCAGGCGCTCGATGGATTCGGTGGGTACCGTGCCGCTGATTTGATCGTGCCCTGGCTCGTGGCGAGGTGCACCCGGTTCGAGTAGGGGTTCGGTAAGTGGATAGACGTCGAATGCTGGCGATGTTGGCCGCGGGTACCGCCGTGGCGCTGACCGGCTGCGCGACCGCCGAGGGCGAGACCGTCGCGGCGGGTTCCGGCGGCGAGATCCCCACGCCGCCGCCCGCTCCGACCCCCGTCCAGCCCCTGCTCCCGCCCCCGCCGGGCGGGCCGAAGTCGATCATTCCCCCGAAGCCCATCACCGCGCTGCCCGGCCAGGGGCTCACCATGGCACTGACGGTCGACGACGGCGCGAGTGCCGAAGTCGTCGGCGCGTACGTGAAATGGGCGAAGGACACCGGCGCCCGCTTCACCTTCTTCGTCACCGGCTACTACGACTCCTGGACCATCCACCGCGACGCGCTGCGCCCGCTGGTGGAATCGGGCCAGATCCAGCTCGGCAACCACACCTGGGACCACGCCGCCCTGACCAAGATCAGCACCACCGAGGTGGCCGACCAGCTCGGTCGCACGAAAACGTTCCTGCGCAACAACTTCGGCGTCGACGGTACCCCGTACTATCGACCGCCGTTCGGATACCACAACGCCACCGTCGACAAAGTGGCCGCCGACCTCGGCTACACCGTCCCCGCCATGTGGTACGGCTCCCTGTCCGACTCGGGTCTCATCACCGAGGAATACCTGATCGAGTGCGCGCACAAATACTTCGCCGCCCAGTCGATCGTCATCGGCCACGCCAACTTCCCACCGGTCACCCACTGCTACGGCCAGCTGGTCGACATCATCAGGTCACGCAACCTGGCGCTGGTCACGCTGAACGACGTCCTGGAAGTACGAAGCTGATCTCGCAAGAACATGGGTAACTCACCGGGCACGAGCTGACCCGCCCACCTCACAAAGCTTGCCGCGTCCCCAACTCTCCCCGTACCCGGGTCTGGCCGACAGACCCGGGGAGGCGGCTACGGCACGATGTTGACCATCTTTCCCGGCACCACGATGATCTTGCGGGGCGCCTGACCGTCGAGCAGGGCGATGACCTTCTCGTCGGCCAGGGCGGCGGCCTCGATCGACGCGGGGTCGGCGTCGGCGGGGACCTGGATTCGGCTGCGGACCTTGCCCTTCACCTGGATCGGGTATTCCACCGAGTCCGCCACCAGCAGTGCGGGGTCGGCGGCGGGGAAGGGGCCGTGGGCCAGGGAGGTGGTGTGGCCCAGGCGTTCCCACAGTTCCTCGGCGATGTGGGGAGCCAGCGGAGCGAGCATCAGCACCAGGGGTTCCACGGCGGCGCGGGGGGCGCCGGTGGGGTAGTTCTTGGTGAGATGGTTGGTCAGCTCGATCAGCTTGGCGCCCGCGGTGTTGTCGCGCAGCGCGGCCAGGTCCTCGTCGACGCCGGCGATGGTGCGGTGCACCAGGCGCAGGGTTTCATCCGAGGGTGCGGCGTCGGTGGCCTTCACCGTGCCGGTTTCCTCGTCGACCACCAGGCGCCAGACGCGCTGCAGGAAGCGGTGCGCGCCGACGACGTCCTTGGTCGCCCACGGGCGCGAGGTGTCGAGCGGACCCATCGACATCTCGTAGAAGCGGAAGGTATCGGCGCCGTAGAGGTCGCACATCTCGTCGGGCGAGATGGCGTTCTTCAGCGACTTGCCGATCTTGCCGTACTCCTGGGAGACCTCGATCTCGACGCCATCGGCCCCGGTCCAGAAGAACTTCGCGTCACGTTCGACGACCTCGGCGGCGGGCACATACGCACCGCGCTCGTCGGTGTACGCGTAACCCTGCACGTAACCCTGGTTGTACAGGCGGCGGTAGGGCTCGCTGCCCGACACATCGCCCAGGTCGAAGAGCACTTTCTGCCAGAACCGCGCGTACAGCAGGTGCAGCACCGCGTGCTCCACCCCGCCGACGTACAGGTCGACACCGCCCGGATCGTTCGGGCCGTGCTCGGCCGTGCGCGGGCCCAGCCAGTACTTCTCGTTCTCCTCGGCGCAGAACGTCTCGGCGTTGGTCGGGTCGGCGTAGCGCAGCTGGTACCACGACGATCCGGCCCAGTTGGGCATCACATTGGTGTCGCGTCGGTACTGCTTGGGCCCGTCGCCCAGATCCAGCTCCACGTTCACCCAATCGGTGGCCTTGGCCAGCGGCGGGGACGGCTCGGAGTCGGCGTCGTCGGCGTCGAAGGTGACCGGCGCGAAATCTTCCATCTCCGGAAGTTCCACGGGCAGCATGGATTCCGGCAGCGCGTGAGCCACGCCGTCGGCGTCGTAGACGATCGGGAACGGCTCGCCCCAGTACCGCTGACGCGCGAACAGCCAGTCGCGCAGCTTGTACTGGACGGTGCCGGTGCCGTGACCCTCGGCTTCGAGGTGGCCGATCATCGTCGCCTTGGCCTCGTCGACCGAAAGCCCGTTCAGGAAGCCGGAATTCACCAGCTTGCCCTCGCCGGAGTGGACCGCTTCGGCGACGTTCCCACCGTCGATCACCTCGATGATCGGCAGATTCAGCGCTGTCGCGAAATCCCAGTCACGGCTGTCGTGGCCGGGCACCGCCATGATGGCGCCGGTGCCGTAGCCGCTCAGCACGTAGTCGGCGATGAAGATCGGCACCTGCGAGCCGTCGGCCGGGTTGGTGGCGTAGGAGCCGAGGAAGACGCCGGTCTTCTCCTTGTTCTCCTGACGTTCCAGATCCGACTTCGCCGCGATCGACTTGCGGTATGCGGCAACGGCTTCCGCGGGGGTGGCGCTGTCGTTGGTCCAGCGGGCATCCGTATCGGCGGGCCAGGCGGCGGCCGTCAGTTTGTCGACCAGCTCGTGCTCGGGGGCCAGCACCACGTACGTCGCGCCGAACAGGGTGTCGGGGCGGGTGGTGAACACCTCGATGGTCTCGCCGTCGGCGTCGAACCGCACCTGGGCGCCACGCGAGCGCCCGATCCAGTTGCGCTGCATGGACTTCACATTGTCCGGCCAGTCCAGGGTGTCCAGGTCGTCGACCAGGCGGTCGGAGTAGGCGGTGATGCGCATCATCCACTGCCACATGCGCTTACGGAACACGGGGAAGTTCCCGCGCTCGCTGCGCCCGTCGGCGGTGACCTCTTCGTTCGACAGCACGGTGCCGAGTCCCGGGCACCAGTTGACGATCGAATCCGATTGGTACACCAGGCGGTACGAGTCGATCAGCGCGCCTCGCTCAGCCGCCGACATGGTGTTCCAGTCCCCTTCGGGGACCGGCCGCGCGCCGGTGGCGAACTGCTCTTCCAGCTCCGCGATCGGCCGGGCCCGACCGGCTTCCTGGTCGTACCAGGCGTTGTAGATGCGCAGGAAGATCCACTGCGTCCACCGGTAGTACTCGGGGTCGGTGGTGGCGAACGAACGCCGCGGGTCGTGGCCGAGGCCCAGCCGGTCCAGCTGACGCTGCATGGTCGCGATGTTGGCCTCGGTGGTCACCCGCGGGTGCGCGCCGGTCTGTACCGCGTACTGCTCGGCGGGCAGACCGAAGGCGTCGTAGCCGAGCGCGTGCAGCACGTTGCGCCCACGCATGCGGTGGTAGCGGCCGAAGACGTCGGTGGCGATATAGCCCAGCGGGTGGCCGACGTGCAGGCCCGCGCCCGAAGGGAACGGGAACATGTCCTGGATGAACAGCTTGTCGGCCGGCGTCTCCCCGGCGAGCGGCCCGACCGGGTTGGGCGCGTTGAAGGTGCCGCGCTCGGTCCAGTTCTGCTGCCAGCGGCGTTCGATCCGCCCAGCCAGCTCGGCGTTGTACCGGTGCTGAGGTACGTCAGTCTCGGTTGCACGAGTGTCCTGCACGGTCCTGCCTTCTTGTTCTCGCCGATCCCCGGTAAACATCGTCTAACAGAGTATCGGAGCAGTTATTGTCGGTACGTCCTGGCAGACTCCGGCGAATGGCACGCCACACGACGTTCCGATATCGCCTCGAACCGACGGTCGAGCAGCGATCGGTCCTGTCGCGGCATGCCGGCGCTGCGCGGTTTGCGTACAACCATTGCCTGGCCGGGGTGAAAACAGGCATGGACAAGCGCAGTCGAGATCCGGCTGTGAAAGTCCCGTGGTCAGGATTCGACCAGATCAACGCGTTCAATACGTTCAAGCGGTCTGAGCGGGCCGGACGGATGATCGCAGTGGATACGGCCGGTACAGCCGAGGTTGTAGAAATAGGATTGACCTGGCGAACGGCGGTTTGCCAGCAAGTGTTCGAGGAAGCCGCAGTAGACCTCGGCCATGGCCTGGCCGCATGGGCGACGGCCCAGTCCGGTACCGGCAACAAGGTCGGTTTTCCTCGGTTCAAGAAGAAGTTCGGGAAGCGATCGTTTCGTCTGCGCAACAAGTACACCAGCGCCAATCGGCCTCCGATCCGAGTCGGTGCGGACACCACACCGCGGTCGGTGCGGTTGCCCGGGATCGGGGTAGTGGGGGTATCCGAGGACACCAGGCCGTTGCGGCGAATGCTTGCGAAGAACCGGGCGAAGATCGTGTCCGCGACCGTCGTCGAGAAGGTCGGCCGGTGGTCGGTCTCACTGACTGTCGAAGCCTGCGACCGGCACGTCGCATTCAGGCATCCGGCTCGTGGCCACAACGATGCTGGTGGTTGGGTCGGGGTCGACCGGGGTTTGTCGGCATTGATCGTCGCGGCTACGGCCGACGGCAGCGAGGTGGCGCGGGTTGTCGGCCGGCCCGCTCGCCTTGCAGCCGGGACACGAAAGCAGCGGCAGCTGGCTCGGGATGTGAATCGCCGGGTGAAAGGATCACACCGCCGTCGAAAAGCTGTCGCGTGCCTTGCACAGCATCATCGCCGTGTCCGCAATACGCGCGTCCACGCGCTGCATCAGGTGTCACATGATCTGGTCAAAACCCACGACCGAATTGTGTTGGAGAACCTGAACATCGACGGGATGCGTCGCAACCGCCACCTCGCACGTGCGATCAGTGACGCTGGATGGGGTGAGTTCGCCCGCCAAGTCCAATACAAGCAACAGTGGTACGGCGGGCAGGTATTGATCGCCGACCGGTGGTTTGCCTCCAGTAAGACCTGCTCGGGCTGTGGATCTCGTGTAGCGGCATTGTCGCTGGCCCAGCGGGTTTTTACCTGCACCGATTGCAAGCACAGTCTTGATCGCGATCTCAACGCCGCGGTCAATCTCGCCGCCTGGGGCGAAAGACAACACCAGGCTCGGGAGCCCGAAGCGCGAGCCCCGGTTATCAATGTCCGTGGACGGGAAGGCTCTGGCCGACACTCTGGTGTCGGTGAAACCAGCCCGGAAGAAGCGGAAACCGACACTGACCCGGCATCAGCCGCGTAAGCGAGGACGTCCGAGAAGGACGGTGCCAGGAATCACCACCGTGATTCTCGGACACGCTGGAACAGCGTAGAACGTCGTAAGGATTGTGTGGGCCGTCACCCTGCCGGGGAGCTCTTGATCAGCCATTCGTACGGGTGCGCTAGCCTGCATGAATGGTCGTCGTCGCTCTCCTGTTGTTCGCGCTGGCCGCGGTCGCGATTGTGACCGGCGTGCTCGGACTGCTCGGCAAACTGCCCCGCAACCGCTTCCTCGGTGTCACCACCGAAGCCGCGCTGCACAGTGACGACAATTTCCGCATCGCCAACCGCATCGCCGCCCCCACCTCCGTCGGCGCGGGTGCTCTGCTGTTCGCCGGCGGACTGGTCGTGCTGGTCGCCGGTGGTCTCGCGAGCGTCGGCGTAGCCGCACTCGTCGCGGTCATCGCCATCTTCACCCTCGGCGCAGGCGCCAACGCCGCCGCCCGCACAGTAGAACCCCTCCTCCCGCCCGCCCCCGTCGGCGGCTGCGGCTCCTCCTGCGGCGGCTGCTCCCTCCGCGACACCTGCGCCCCCGCCAACTAACCCTCTAGCGGCAGGGTCCTGCGTTCCGGTACAACAGGAGGCAGGACCTTGATCGGGGGGAATTGTGAAGGTTGTTGGGGCTGGGCTTGTTCTTGCGCTGATCGGGGCGATCACTACCGGCTATTCGGCGACCGCGGGGATCGTGCTGATTGTCGTCGGGGCGGTCGCTGTGGTGGTCGGTGGCGTTCTCGCCTTTCGCGATCCCGGAGGTTCTCGGAAGTCGAAGCGGTGGTGGGCCGCGGGGTCGACCGCGGGCGGGGTCAGCTGGTTCGGTGACGGCGGCGGGCAGTCGCACGGCGGCGGTGGGGGAAACAGCGGCAGCGGCGGGCACGGTGGCGGCGGTTGTAGCGGTGGCTGCGGAGGCGGCGGGTGTGGGGGTGGCGGCGGCGAATGATCGCTGACCGCACCCTCGACAGTGGTTGAACCACAAGGGGATTGCAAGGACGCGCGGTTACGGTCGGCCTCGACATACCGAAGGTAGGGCTCGTGCGTCTCAGCAATGTCGCCGCCACTGTTCTCGCCTTCTTGTCGGAGGGCTCGGCGTGGTGGGAATCGTGGCCTAGGTAATTCGGTGTCGCCGGTCTGCGGCGGCGCTCATCTCGGGGGAGGAACCATGGTCTTTGTCGTGGCGTTCATCGTCGCTGTAGTCGGGCTGTTGCTCGGCGGTGGTATCGGAGCAGTGCTGCTGGCGACCACGATCGTGCTGGTGCTGTTCGGGCTCGTCATGCTCGGTGCCACACCGGAAGCCAGAACCGAACGCGACGCGGCCGCGGTTCGTCGGGCGCGTCGGCGTGCGACGTCGGGGCAGGTGCGGCGTGCGACGAGCCGGAGACGGTCGGCGTGGTCGAGTGGAGGTGGCCGCAGTGATTCGTCGAGCGGTGACTATTCGTCGACCAGTGGTGATTGACGGTCGCAGCTGCGACATCGTTTTGCACGGAAAGCATTCGGGTACAACGTAGTAACAACTGATCTGGGGGGAATCATGAAGGTATTCGGGCTCGGACTGGCACTGTTCTTCGTCGGATTGTTCATCGGCGCATTCGAACCGGTGCTCGGTGTGCTGGTCATCTTGGTCTCGGTGGGCTTCATCGCGACCGGTTGTGTCCAGCTCAACCGCGCGTCCGGACATCGACAGACGCACTCCGGCGGCCGCCGCGATCGGGGTTGGGCCGCGGGCGGAGCCGCTGCTGCGGGCACGTACGGCTCCGGCGACAGCGGTAGTAGCGGAAGCAGTTGCGGCGGCGGAGGCGGCGGCGGTTGTGGTGGGGGCGGCGGCGGGGGCTGCTGACCGAGCGTTCTCACCGCTGGTCGACCGCAAGGGGATTGCAAGAACGCGCGGTTACGGTCGGCCTCGACATACCGATCCAGGTAGGGGGTCCCCATGAACTTCATCGATGTGATCGCCACGTTGCTCGCGATCGTCGTAGTCGCGGTATTTGCCGTTCTGGTCATCGGAGGTCCGGTGGTGATCATCGGGATGATCATTCGGGCGACCGATACCCCGGCCGACAGGACCAGGCGCGCGCAGCGGGCCGCGAATCTACAGCGGGCGCGCACCCACTCGCGGGCACGGCGCTCGGGCTCGAGTGGCTGGAGCTCCACTGACAGCAGCTGGTCCAGCGGCAGCGCCTGGTCGGCGAGCAGCGACTCCGGATCCAGCAGCGGCAGCAGTTGCGGCGGCGGCAGTAGCAGCAGTTGCGGTGGGGGAAGTAGCTGCGGTGGGGGAAGTAGCAGTAGTTGCGGCGGCGGAAGTAGCTGCTGATATCTGAACGGACAATCTTCATGCTCTACGCTGCGGGAATTCTGGTAGCTCTGGTCGGGCTGATCGCCGCCGGCCATTCGCCGCTGGCCGGCCTCGGCCTGCTGGGCTTCGCGGTGACACTGCTGACGATCGGCGGTGTGCTGAGTTTCCGGAATTCGCGCCGCTTGCGGTCGAAATACCAGCGTCTGCGGATCGATACCGGCGGCAAGGCCGGTCGACGAGGGATCGACGACGCGGACTCGCTGAGCGCGACCTACGGCGGCGGCGACTGAGGACTGGTTGCCGCGTCGGGCTGCCTGAAAGCGAATTGCAAGGACCAGCGATTACGGTCGGTCCAGACATACCCGGTCGCACCACGCGATCGACATTCGCAGGAGGTTTCCGATGGCAGCTACGCGTTCTGACTTGCGGGGGAGCAGGGAGTACATGGCCGGGGCGCTGGTGCTGCTGATTGTCGGGCTGATCTCCGCGGCATACGGATGGATGTTCACGGCGGCGATCCTGTTCGGCTCGCTGGTGTTCTTCGTCATGGGCGTCACCCGGATCGTGCTGCGGCCGAAGCGGGGCACCGGTGGCGCTGCGCGCAGGTCGGGATGGCTTGCCGCGGGGAGTGCCGGTGCCGGGTTCGCCGGGACCGGTGATGGTGGCAGCGGGGGTAGTTGTGGTGGCGGGAGTGGGTGCGGCGGCGGGGGCGGCTGTGGTGGCGGCGGCGGGTGCTGAACCGCGGATGACCGGGACCTGGTGGAGGGGGCCGGGTCCCGGTCGTGGTGACCCGGCCGGTGGCCGGGTCGGGTTCCGTTGTCGAAGGGTTACCGCAGGTCGACGAGGGCGGCGTGGACGGCGTGCCCGGCGGCGGGATCGCCGACCGTGATGCGAGCGCTGCCGTCCGGGTAGGCCTTCGCTTTGATACCGGCGCGGCGCAGGGCGGTGGCCACGCCGGGTCCGGGTAGGTAGAGGAAGTTCGCGTGACTGGGCGGTACGTCGATTCCGCAGGCGCGCAGAGTGATTCGCAGGCTGTCGCGTTCGCGGTTGATGCGGTCGACCCGGTCGCGGAGTTCCGTGCCCGCCGCGTAGGCGGCGCGCACCGCGGCGATGGACGCGGTGGGAGTGCCGAAGGGCAACTGCTGGTGGCGGATTCGTTCGATCAGTTTTCCGCGGCCCACGCAGTAGCCGATCCGCAGCCCGGCCAGTCCGTACGCCTTCGAGAAGGTCCGCAGGATCAACAGATTCGGGTGACGGTGCAGCAGGGTGTGGATATCGAGACGGTCCGCCGGATCGAGGAATTCGACGTAGGCCTCGTCGAGGAGCACCGGTACGCGGTGCGGTATCGCGGCGAGGAAGGAGCGCACCGCCGTCGCGTCGAGGACGGTGCCGGTGGGATTGTGCGGGCGGCACAGCACGACCAGGCAGGTGCGCCGGTTCACCGAGCGGCGCATGGCGGTCAGATCCTGATTGCCGCCGGAGTCGAGGGGGATCGGGACAAGGGTCATCCCGGCCATCTCGGCCATGATCGGGTAGCCGTCGAAAGTGGGTGTGCCGGTGAGAAGTTCACCGGTGCCGAGCGCCCGCATCACCTGCATGGCGACACCGGTGGCCCCCGCGCCGACCACCACATCGTCGGGCGAGACCCCGAGGTGGTCGGCGATCACCCGCGGCAGTTCCTCCGGCAGGAACTCCGGATACCGGTTGGCCTGGGTGAGCGCGGCATTCACCGCTGCCAGCACGGAGGGCAGTGGGGGAAAGGGGTTCTCGCTGAGACCGAGGTCGAACAGCGTGGGTGTCGCCGTGGCATGGAACCGACGGGAGGGGATCGTCGGTTCCACCAGCCGCACAGTCATCGCGCCGCGCCCCAGCGAATAGCCGCCGCACCGGCGAAATCACCCGCGTGCGCGAACGCCGACAGCAGAACCACCGACCCGTTGCGCAACCGGCCTGCTCGGTTCTCCGCATCGAGAGTGACGGGAATGCCCGCGGCGAACAGGTTTCCGCACTGGTCGAAGGTATCGGGATGGCGTTCGGCGGGCAGCTCCAGCGCGTCGTGCCAGTTGCGCAGGAACAGCCGGTTCGGCTGATTGGTGACGAAGGTGTCGATATCGCTGCTCTTCACCCCGATCCGTTTGCAGACCTCCAGCGCCACCTCCGGCACCAGCCGATTGCCACGCGCGAACACCTTGGTGATCTTGGATTCGGAGAAGCTCACGCAGCCCTGGCCCTCGCCCGGCTCCCAGTACTTGCGCGGACCATTCGTGGAAAAGTCCATGTCACCGGCGAATTCAGGATAGGTGCGGGTTTCGATATCGAGGATCGGGCCCGAATCATCCTTGCGCAGCAGGCCGATTCCGCACCCGTCGCCCGGCACCGGCGCCTGCGCCAATTTCCGGATATCGGGCTGGGTGAACACCGGGCCCGCACAATTCTGCGCGGCGACGATCAGCGCGGTCTTCGCCTCGCTGGTGGCCATCATCATCCGGGCCATCGCCATCATCTGGACGAACGCGGCGCACCCGCTGTTGTGCACATCGAGTACCTGCGACGGACGAGCGCCGAGCCGGCGAGCCAGTTCGGGGCCCGCGCCGAGCACCGGATTGTCGGGCAGTTGGGTGTGGGTGATGATGATGTCGATCTCGGACGCGAGGTCGGCGCCGTGGCGTTCGCGCAGCTGGGCGAAAGCCTGCTCGGCCATGTCGACGGCGGTTTCGTCGCGGCCGATGTGATGACGGCCGGTCGGCGAACGGAACATCACGTTCTTCGCCATCCGCTCCGAGCGGGAGAACTGGGTGAAGTAGTCGGTCGGGACGGGGTCGCCGGGCAGATAGCTCGCGACGTCGATCAGACTCACCTGCGGCATGTTCACTGCATCCACTCCGGCTTGATCGGCAGCCCGTTGGCCGCGCGGTATTCACAAATGGCTTTGAGGTTGTCCAGCTCGAGCTGGTGTCCGGCGGAGAACATCTCCCAGAAGTCGCCCACCCAGACGGGCCGCTTCGGCGGCGCGGTTTCGGGGTAGCCGTTCTCGTCGTAGAAGGGGTGCTTGCAGTTGATCCACGTCACCACCGAGCCGGGTTTGTTGAACACCACCTGGGCGTCGACCACCCGCATCAGGTAGATCATCCAGAGGTGCTCGGACTGGTCCCACGCGCAGTGATAGTCGACGGTCATCGCGTCGGAATGGGCGACGGTGCGGGTGAAACACTTGGTCGCGTCACCGAGACGGTCGTAGGACAGCCACAGGCCGGGCTCCTCGGTTTCGGTGAATCCGCGCAGGCTGTAGGTCCATTCCTCGAGCGAGCGGGTGTCGGCGAGGTATTCGTAGACCTCACGCGGGGGAGCCGCGATGTAGGTCTGCACGGGGCAGTAGTCGCCGAAGATCTGGTCGTGCGGATACACCGATCTCAGCATGTCCATGATGATCGGCGTTGTGGTCTCGCGGTCGGAGTTCTCGATGCGGAGGACGCCGGGCACCACCTCCTCGGGGATGTCGGACAGGGCAGGCAGGGCGCTGGTGGTCACGGTGTGCTCCTGGATGATTCGAGGGCTGACAGAAAGGGGAGGAAAGGCGGGACTTCGTCGGGGTCGCAGAGGATTTCGAGGAACGACGGCCCGGTGGCGGCGAAGCTGAGATCCAGTGCGCCGGACAATCGGGGGGCGTCGGAGACGGTGCGGGCGGGCAGCCCGGGGAACATGGCGGCGATGCCCGCTCCCAGATGTGACGGCTGAAAACGGTTGAAGCTGTAGCGGTCCCGGTAGTAGAGCTGTTCACGGGTGACGCACATGGCGTGCGCGTTGTTGTTGAACACCACGAAGGTGATGGGCAGGTCGTGTTCGATCGCGGTGTGGATTTCCATGCCGTGCATGAAGAACGAGCCGTCACCGGCGATGACGACGGTGCGGTGCGGGCCGTCGGGCGCGTCGCGGCGGGCGAACGCGGATCCGATACCCGCACCGAACGCGTAGCCCATTCCGCCCATCCCGAGTGCGACCGTGAAACGTCCGCGCTCGGGTACCCGTAGGTAATGCACCACTGAAGCGCCGGTGTTACCCGCGTCGGCGAAAATGTCGGCGCCGTCGGGCAGCGCGCGCTGGATCGCCTCGACGACGGTGCGATAGCGCAGGCCGGGTCCCGCCGCTGCGGGGACGGGCATCGGCGTGAGCTCGGCGGAACCCCGGCTCGTTGTGGCCCCCGCTCCGATGTCGGCCAGCAGCGTCGCGATGGTTTGCGCGAGGTCCGCGCTGGTGGCGTGGGTGGCCGCGAGGTACGGCGCATGTGCGCCGATGCTGAGGACCGGCAGGTCGGCGAGGGCCGCGTCGAGCCCCGCGCGGGCAGTGACCGGGAGGCGGGTGCCGACGAGCAGGCAGGCGCTGGCCGCCGACAGGGCTTCGACCAGCTCGGCATGGCCCATGCTGCCCGCCACACCGCAGTAGCCGGGACCGGTGTTGGAGTACACGTCCTTGGCATCGGGGGCCACACCGATGGCGGCATCGAGTGTGGCGACCAGTTCGGCGAGTTCCGCACGGGCATCGTCGCGGGCGACCTGATCACCGGCGATGATCACCACTTTCCCGGTGCGCTGGGCGTTGGTGAGTTCGGTCGCGATCGTGTGCGGCGACGTCGCTGCCGGCGAAATCGGCGAGGCGCGATCTGGCCGTACTCCGTCGGATGGGGTCACAACGGCGTCGAACTGTCGCGCGACGATGACATCCGGCATCAGTTGCTGCTGAACATCTTTCGGTATCAGCAGCACCGCCGGTCCACCACTCTCCGCGGCTGTGATCGCCGCGGCGAGCTGTGCGGGCAGCTCGAGCGGATCGGTCACCCGAGCGCAGTACTTGCTGATCGTCGCGAACAACGCAGCCGCGTCGATGGATTCGGACAAGCCGCTCGAATCCTGAAACGCGCCGAGACCTTCCAGGCTGGTCGGCGGCTGTCCGATCAACGCCAGCACCGGCACCCGGGATGTGAACGATTCGGCAAGTCCGGCAACGAGATTCACCGCACCACCGCCGGACGTGGCGGCCACGACACCCAGCCCGCCGGTGCTGCGCGCATATCCGTCGGCCATGGTCGCCGCGGAGAACTCGTGCTTGGCGACGATGCCGGCCGGTGCGCCGTCCGCCTCGAAGATCGCGTCGTAGAGGTCCTCGATATTGGCGCCGTCGACGCCGAAGATCTGGGTGATTCCCCGGTCGGCTACCGTTCGTACCAGGTAGTCCACCACTCTGTCCGGCATCGGACCTCCTTCTCCGCGACGAAATGTGACGCTGTGGTGCACCGCGTCTGATGGGGTTACGAGGCGCGCCGAGGGGGAGTTCAGAGGGTGGGTGAAAACCACCCCTTGTGTGTACGTACACATATACGTATAGTGGGTTCATGCCCAACAAGACGATCTACGTAGCCGACGACGATCTCCCCGTGTTCCAGCGGGCGCAGGAGCTCGTCGGCGGAAACCTCTCCAGCACCGTGGTCAGCGCGCTGCGCAGGCTCATCGAACTGGAGGAAGGTCGTGAGGCCGGCTTCGAAGAGGTTGTCCTGCAGGTGGGTCGCGACGGTGTCCGGCAGGTGCGCTTCCAGGGCGTGCTGCTGGGTGAATGGCGCGATGTCGGCGACAAGCGGGTGCTGCACCAGCAGGTCTACCGCAGCCGCAAGGGCAAGCTCGTGCTCCACACGCACTCGGCGCTGTGGTCGGAATACCCGACCGGGGACGCCGCGGGCGACATGAAGGACTGGAAGTACTGGCGCCGTATGTTCGGCATCGGTGACCGGCCGTGGGACTGGGGCGACTACGAGTACGAGATCCTCGACGACCTGAAAGCCCTGAAGGATCGCGTGCCCGACAAGCTCTATCGCAAGGTCGAGGACATCACCGCGCACCCGCAGATCGAGGAACTCGACATCTAGCTCCGTCCTCGGACGAACAACCGCACACCGCACACATCAACCGCAGCCCCTGGGGGCTGTGTCGATAACTCATGCACTTATTCGCAGCAATGAATGTAATCCTGTGGAAAGGGACGATCATGGTCAACTCGGCCATCACCGCACGCGGTCTCCAAAAGGCCTACGGCGACAAAACAGTTCTCGACGGCATCGACATCACCGTCGCCGAGGGCACCGTGTTCTCGTTGCTCGGCCCCAACGGCGCGGGCAAGACCACCACCGTGCAGATCCTCACCACACTGATCGCCGCCGACGGCGGCGAGTGCACCGTGGGCGGCCATGATGTGGCGACCGACCGAGGCGGGGTGCGCGAGCTGATCGGCGTCACGGGGCAGTTCGCCGCGGTCGACGAGCTACTGACCGGCCGGGAGAACCTGCACATGATGGGGGATCTGAACCATCTGCCGCGCCGCGAGACCCGCACGCTCGCCGACGAATTGCTGCGACGTTTCGACCTGGTCGAGGCAGCCGACAAGCCCGCGAGCACCTACTCCGGCGGTATGACCCGCAGGCTCGATCTGGCGATGACGCTGGTCGGCAATCCGCGGGTGATCTTCCTCGACGAACCGACCACCGGCCTCGATCCGCGCAGCCGCCGCTCCATCTGGGAGATCATCCGCGGCCTGGTCGACGATCTCGGCGTTACCGTCTTCCTCACCACCCAGTACCTCGAGGAGGCCGACCAACTGGCCGATCGCATCGCGGTGCTCGACAACGGCCGGATCGTCGCGGAAGGCACTGCGGCAGAACTGAAGCGCCTGATCCCCGGCGGCCATATCCGCATCGACTTCACCGATCAGCCCGATGTGGACGCCGCTCAGCGCGCGTTCGGCTCGACGGCGAAGGTGGTCGAGGGCACCGACGGGCTGACCCTCGCCGTGCCCAGCGACGGCGGCGTGCGTTCCCTGCGTGCCGTCCTCGACCTCCTCGACGCCGAAAACATCGAAGCGGGCGGCATTTCCGTGCACACCCCCAACCTCGACGACGTCTTCCTCACCCTCACCGGCCGCGCCACCATCGAGCAGGAGTCTCTGCGATGACCACTCAGATCAAGTCCAAGTCCTACGCCGTCGCCGACACCATGACGATGCTGCGGCGCAACATGATTCACGTCAAGCGCTATCCCAGCATGACGTTCAGCATCATCATCATGCCGATCGTGCTGATGCTGGTGTTCAAATACGTCTTCGGCGGGGCGCTCGAGAAGTCCTCGGGCGGTAGCTATATCGACTATCTGGCGCCCGGCATGATGCTGCTGTTGCCCGCCTACCTGACGGTGTCGGTAGCGGTCTCGATCGCCACCGACGCGAGCAAGGGCATCGTGAATCGCTTTCGGGTGATGGCGATCTCGCAGTCGTCGGTGCTCACCGGGCATGTGCTCGGAGCGCTCATCCAGGCGATGGCGGGTGTTGTCGCGATGACCGCCGTCGCGATGCTGGTCGGCTTCCGGCCGAACGCGAACGTCGTGGAGTGGGTCGGCGCGTTCGGGCTGCTCGCCCTGGTGACCTTCGCCTTCACCTGGCTCGCCATCGCGCTCGGCCTGCTCTCGCCCACCCCCGAAAGTGCCAGCAACGCACCGTTTCCCATCGTGCTGCTGCCCTTCCTCGGCAGTGGTCTGGTCGCCACCGACACGATGCCGGTCGGCATGCGTCAGTTCGCCGAATACCAGCCCTTCACCCCGATCACCGAGACGCTGCGCGGACTGCTGATGGGTACCGAGATCGGCGCCAACGGCTGGGTCTCGCTGGTCTGGTGCGCGGTCATCGCCGGCGGCGGCTTCCTGTGGTCGAAGTCGATCTTCCGCAAGCAAGCGAAGTAGCCTGTCGCGCACACGGTCCGGTCTCCCCCGCGGAGACCGGACCGTGTCGCGTTCAGACCTGGGCGACCAAGACCGTCCGGCCGGAATCGACGGACGTGATCTCCACTGTGCTGATCGAATCCGGCGGGGCGTCGATGGTGCGATCCACCGTCAGCTCGGTGCCGGGGCCCGCGGGCCACCGGTCGAGTTCGAAGCGCTGCTCACCCGCGGTCACCACCAGCCCGTAGGTGCGGGTGTAGCCGGAGCCGTAGGCGCTCGGCGCGTAGCTGCAGGTCATCACCAGGCGTGTGCGGTCACCGTCGCGCACCAGCTTCACCTGCGCGCTCACCGGCGTCTGCTCCACGGCCTGCATCTGCTGCTCCGCGACGATCTGCTCGGTCGGCGTCTCCGAGCGCGCCACGGTGACGGTCACCGGAATCGCGATCGCCACCGCTGCCGCGGCAGCCGCCACCGCGCTGCCGATACTCGTCCAGCGCCGCCGCCGCCTGCGCCGTTCGGCCGCCGCGGCCAGCGACGGGAGCAGATCGGGGACCTGTGACGGAGCCGGCTCGGGCGAGGCGATCATCGACAGTGCGGTATCGCGGTCGACCAGGGCGAGCATGCCCGGCAGCCCGGACAGCTCGGCGACGGCCTGCTGGCAGGGCGCGCAACCGAGCAGATGCGCCTCGTATTCGCGCCGCTCGGCGGCGCCGAGCGAACCGAGGACATAGGCCGCGTCCCAGGTGCTGTACTCGTCGGCGAGGTCGGTCATCGGTTCGTCACCCCCATCTCCTGTAGCGCGAGTCGCATGGCGCGCATGCCGTAGTGCAAGCGCGATTTCACGGTCCCCGGCGGGATGCCCAGCTCGTCGGCGATCTGGGCCATGCCGAGGCCGCGATAGTAGGCCCGCACGATCACCTCGCGATGATCCGGGCTGAGCGTGCTGAGCGCGTCGGCGACCAGCCAGCCGTCGAGCGCCCGATCCGATTGGTCGGGGCTCACCTGCTCGGGTGGGTTGTCGGTGCCGAACTCGCGGCGGTGCCTGGCACTGCGATGCTCGTCGACCGCGAGATTACGAGCCACGGTGAACAACCAGGCGCGCGGTGAGGTCTCGGTCTGCTCCAGCACGGCCGGGCGTTGCCAGGCGCGCAGCAGAGTCTCCTGCACGATGTCCTCGGCTCGGCCGGGATCGCGTACCAAGCCGAGGGTGAAACGCCACAGCGCGGGTGCGTGCTCGGCATAGAGCGCGCGCATCAGTTCGTCGCGACCATCGTTCATCGGCGGCCCTGGTCACTGCTCGTCGAAATTCATATGTCACTCCTGCTCGTGTGAAGGAGTAACGGGATCAGTTGCGTTCGAGTTCAATCGGGTGTGTCGCCAGCAGGGCCAGCGGCAACGGCTGACGGCGCAAGACCGCGGACCACAGGTCGTGGCGGTCGGTGGCGATCGGATCCGACGGCAGCGCCGAGACCACGATCCAATCGTCGTTGTCGAGTTCGCCGTCGAGCTGGCCCATCGACCAGCCCGCGTAGCCGGCGAAGATCCGGATCCTGTCCAGGAGCGGTCCGATCTCGGCGGGATCGGCGTCCAGATCGACCAGCACCACCCGGCCGTCGACCCGGCGCAGGCCGCGGATGTCGGAGATGTCGACGCCGGCGCGCAGCACCCCCAGGCACAGCGCCGCATCGCGTTTGACCGGGCCGCCGATGTAGAGATCGGTCGGGGTGGCGGCCAGGTCCGCCCAGGCGGGCAGCACATCCACGACCGGGGTCTCACTCGGCCGGTTCAGCACCACGCCGAGGCTGCCCGCGTCGTTGTGCTCGATCACATACACGACGGTGCGCCGGAAAGTAGGTTCCACCAGGTCTGTCGCGGACACCAGCAGATTGCCCGCGCGGACGTTCACCGCCGGCTGACCGCGCCGCCGATCGTCGCCGTGCCCGTCGCGAGTCCGGCGCTCGTCCGGGTCGTCTCCGCCTGCCACCGAGCCATCATCGCATTGGAGCGGCGGTGCGCGCTTCCCGCGCAGCGGATCGGAACCGGAATTTCTTCGTGCGTGGACCCCGCGATCGACCGGTAGGGTCGCGCTATGCACTCGCCCGAAGTCCTGCTCGACGACAACGACGCTGTGTACGACTACTACCTGCGGCATCAGCAGAACAGGTGGAAGGCGCTTGCCTCGTACGCGGTGCTGGCCCGGCGGTTCCGGCCGCGCGTGACGTTCGCCGAAGGCGCGAAACAGCAGTTGAAGGCGCTGATCCGCAGCGGTCGGCCGGTGATCTACGCGATCAACCACCTCTCGACCAGCGACCCGTACACGGTCGCGGCGACGGCGTGGCGCTCACCGCTGCGCTCGAAGATCGGGCGGGTGCGGGTGCTGGCGAAGGACGAGCTCTTCCTCGATCCCGAGCAGCGGCGCAAGGTGGACATGATGGGCGGGATCCCGGTGTTCCGCGGCAAGGACCACGGCATTCGCGCGGTCAATGCCGCAGGTCAGCGGATGATGGATGTGTGCGCGCAGCGGTTGGCCGCCGGTGATCACCTCGCGATCTTCCCCGAGGGGACGTGCAATGAGGTAGATCACACCAAGGTGCAGGCGGTCGGCAGCGGAATCGGGCATATCGCGTTCCGCGCGGCCAAACTGGACGCCGCGCCCGCGCTGGTCGCCATGGGGATGAACTACGGGTCCTATGCGGCCGGTGTCGAACCGACCGCGGCCGAGGTGGTGTCGGGCAGCGCCTACTTCCGGGCGCCGATTCTCGAGTTGCCGCAGCGACCCGCCGACATCGCCAGGCTGGTCAAAGACGAGCTGCAACTGGCTGTCGACGGGGCCGTCGCGCGCTACTGAGGTAGACCGAACAACTCTCTGGCTCGTTGCGGGACGTAGGCGATGTAGTCGGGGCGGGTGGTGATGAAATGCAGGACGACCGGGCACATCGGCAGGACGCTGAAACCTTGGTCTCTGCTGGTGTCCAGCGCGGCTTTGACCAGGGTGTTCGCCAGGCCTCGGCCTTCGAATCGGGGGTAGATCTCGGTGTGCACGAGGGCGCGTTCGTCCCCGGTGTCCTGGTATTCGATGTAGCCGGCGGGTTGACCGTCGGCGGTGAGTTCGAACCGCTCGAGCGCGGTGTTGTTGCGGACCTCGGTCGCCATAGGTCGACGCTACCGTGTTCGGGAGGACAACCCACTGAGCAAATGAGAACATGGGTCACTCCCCGACCACCTCCGAGCCGTTGCGCGCCTGACGAAAGGCCGAGAGCGAACGGTCGAGCTCGGAAACGACACTATGAATACACGGAGAGGCGGAACAGATGGCCGGCGAACCGCTTGTCGTGCTCGCTCCCGACAAGTTCAAGGGGTCGTTGACCGCGCCGGAGGTGGCCAGGTCTCTGGCCAGGGGAATCGCTCGGCGTGCGCCGAAGGCGCAGGTGCGGTGTGTGCCGGTGGCTGACGGTGGTGACGGGATGGTCGACGCCTTCGTGGCGTCGGGGTGGAAGCGGGTGGAGGTAGCCGCGCCCGGGCCCACGGGGGAGCAATCGACGGCGGTGTACGCGGTGCGGGGGGATACCGCGGTGGTGGAGTTGGCGGCTGCCGTGGGGCTGGTGAAGTTGCCCGGTGGGCGGCTGGATCCGCTGCGGGCCGATACGTTCGGGCTGGGGGTTGCCATCGTGCACGCGCTCGACGGCGGGGCGCGGGAGATCGTGCTCGGGCTCGGCGGCAGCGCTTCGACCGACGGTGGGTCGGGGTTGTTGCGGGCGCTCGGGTTGCGGTTGCTCGATCAGGAGGGGCGGGAACTGGCGGGCCGCGGGGACGTGGCCGCGTTGCTCGAGCAGGTCGCCTCGGTGGATCGAGGTGGGTTGCATCCGGCGGTCGCGACGACGCTGTTCACGCTGGCCTGCGATGTGGACAATCCGTTGCTCGGGCCGGCTGGTGCGGTAGCGGTGTACGCGCCACAGAAGGGCGCCAGTGCTCGGCAGATGCTGAAACTCGAAGCGGGGCTTACCAACTGGGCGGCCGTGCTGGGCAGGGGCTATGCGGAGATCGGTGGGGCGGGCGCGGCGGGCGGCACCGGGTTCGGGGCGCTCGCGGTGCTGGGCGCGCAGGTGCGCAGCGGGATCGATGTACTGCTCGAGCTGCTGGAATTCCCGGCCCTCATCGACGGGGCCAGGCTGGTAGTCACCGGTGAGGGCTCACTGGATCACCAGAGCATGCACGGGAAGGCGCCGGTCGGGGTCGCGGCGGCGGCGAAGAAGGCGGGCGTGCCGGTGATCGCGGCGGTAGGGCGAACCCTGTTGTCGCCAGGGGAGATTCGAGCCGCGGGATTCGCCGCGTGTTATCCGCTCAGCGACCTCGAGCCCGATCCCGCGCGCTCGATCATCGCGGCGGCCGACCTACTCGAACGCATCGGCGAACGGATCGCCATGGAGCACTTGTGCCGGATGCGCTGACGGTTACAGCGCGATTCGGGAGGACGAAGGCTGCGGGGCAGTCGGCCGGGTAGTGGTGGCCAGCGCCTCGCGATTCTCGTCGCCCCAGGTCTCGAGCGGTTCCAGCGCGAGGCGAAGGGCCTCGCCGAGCGGGGTGAGCGAGTACTCCACCCGCGGCGGGATCTCGGGGAAGATCTCGCGGTGCACCACGCCGGTGCTCTCCAGGTGCCGCAGGTTCTCGGCGAGCACCTTCTCGCTCACACCCTCGAGCATCCGCCGGATCTGACCGAATCGCTGCGGCCCGGCGCCGAGCACCCACATCAGGTGCAGCTTCCATTTACCGCCGACGACGTCGATGGCCAGGCTCATACCGCACACATCGTGATCTGCGTCACTGCTCAATGTCGCCACACCCTTCTGACCGTATTTCGAACCTCTGGGTAAGCAACCACACCCGAACGTTCGGTCTTCCCGACGATACTCGCGCCGACCACCATGGAAAGCGGCGCCGAACCAACCAGTATCGAGAATCGAAGGGCCACACCATGTCCGAGCAGACCGCTCCCCGTTCCGTTTCCGTTCTCGGCCTCGGCCCGATGGGCCAGGCGATGACCAGGGCCTTCCTCGAAGCGGGCGTCGAGGTGACGGTGTGGAATCGCAGCACCGCCAAGGTCGATGCCATGGTGGCGCTGGGTGCCGAGCGCGCAGGCACCGTCGCCGAGGCGCTCGATGCCAACGAGGTCTCCGTGCTCAGCCTCACCCATTACGACGCCATGTACGACGTGCTCGGCCAGGCGATCGACCACCTGCCCGGCAAGGTGATCGCCAACCTGTCCTCCGACTCACCGGACAAGGCGCGGGCGGGCGCGCGGTGGGTTCGCGAGCGGGGCGCCGAATTCCTCTCCGGCGGCGTGATGTCGGCGGGCGACAACATCGTCCATCCCTCGTCCTACATCTTCTACAGCGGCCCGAAGACGGTCTTCGACGCGCACGCCGAGCTGCTGCGCCCGCTCAGCCCGCAGGAATACCTGGGCGCGGACGACGGCTTGGCCCAGATCTTCTACCAGGCCCTGCTGATCACCTTCCATCCGTGGTTGCTGGCGTTCGACCAGGCGTCGGCGATGATCGCGAACTCCGGCCACAGCATCGACCAGTTCGTACCGTTCGCCGTCCGCTCCGCCGGCGCCTACCCGTTCTTCATCGAACAGTTCGCCGAGGCGAACAAGGCAGGCGGGTTCGCGGAGCTCTCGCACCTGAAGATGATGGACGCGGGCGCCCAGCACATCATCGACGCCAGCGAAGAGGCAGGCGTCGACGCGAGCCTGTCCCACCTCGCCCAGTCGTTCTGGCGCAAGGCCGTCACCGCGTCCGAGGCGACAGGCAGGCAGATCTCGCCGTACGCGTTGTTCCGCGGCCAGGCGTCCTGATGTCGACTTCCGGCCGAGCGGCCGAGGCGGTCACCGTCATCGGCCTCGGCCCGATGGGGCAGCAGATCGTGCGCACCTACCTCGCCGCGGGTTTCACGGTGACGGTCTGGAACCGCACCCCCGGCAAGGCCGACGGTCTGGGTGCCCATCGCGCCGAGACGGTCGCCGACGCGGTGGCGGCGGCGGAGCTCATCGTGCTCAGCCTGACCCACTACGACGCGATGGACGAGATTCTCGGCGGCGCCGATCTGACCGGCAAGGTTGTGGTCAACCTGTCCTCGGATTCGCCGCAGCGGACTCGGCAGGGGGCGGCGTTCGTCCGGGCTCGCGGCGGCGAATTTCTCGTCGGTGGGGTGATGGCTCAGCCGCACGAGCAGGCGCTGGCGATCATCGACCGGTCCGGTTCCGAGATAGCCCGGTTCATGCCCTACGCCCAGCGGTCACTGGGCAGTGTCGGCGCGCTGTACGCCGCGTGGGCGGGAATCGCCGAGGACGGGGGTCCGCCCGATCCGGCGTACCTGCGAATGATGGCGGCCGGCGCGCGACATGTGGTGGCGACCGGTGCCGAGGTCGGCGTGGACACCGTTCTGGCCGAATCGGTTTCGTCATATTGGGAGCGAGCTGCCGGTACGCCCGAATCGACGTTCCAGGTATTTCGCGGATGACACGCTGAAACCGTTCGGCACGGTGGTGCCGAACGGTTTTCGGTGGTCACGCGGTCTCGGCGCCCGATCCCAATCTGGGGAACGGCTCGGTGGAGAACACCACTTCCACCGCTACCTCGAAGTAGGCCGCGAGCCGCAGGGCCAGGTGCAGGCTGGGGCTGTATTCGCCGCGTTCGAGGTAGCCGACGGTCTGGTAGTGCACACCGAGCGCTTCGGCCAGGTCCCGCCGCGAGATGCCGCGCTCGGCGCGCAACATCGCGATGCGGTTGTAGATGACCTCAGAAGGCACGCTGCATCGCTTTCTCGCGGCGCACGGCCACGCTGGATCCCGACTCATGGCGGGCCGCCCGCCGCAGCACGATCGGCGCGAGCAACAACCCGACGATCGACCATACGCCGAGTACCGCGGCGGTCTCGAGGTGCCGCCACGACCCGTCGATCTCGATGGCCGCCGCCTCGGCGGGGAGCAGCCCGGAGCGCATGCCCAGGCCGAGCCAATACATCGGGAACAGCTGGGCCAGGCCCTGCACCCAGCCGGGGAGCGCGGTGATCGGGTACCAGATGCCGGAAATGGCGATCAGTCCCATCAGCGGCAGTGTCAGCAGGAAGATGTCGCGGGCGCCGACGATCAGTCCGCCCAGGATGGCGCCGATCGGCAGGGTGGCCAGCAGACCGAGCAGGATCACCCACGCCAGCGTGACCAGGCCGCCGCCGGGCATCGAGAATCCACCGACGATCACGGCACCGATGGTCAGCACCACCACCAGCTGGACGAGTACCGCGGCCGCGGTCGTGCCGATCTTGCCGATGAAGTAGCCGAGGATGCCGTTGGGAATCGTCTTGGCGCGCAGCAAGGTTCCGTCCTCCCGGTCGAGGGCGAGGACCTCGGCGATGCCGTACAGCCCGTTGAACGCGATGATGCTGCCGAGCAGGCCGGGCACCGCGAGTTCACCGAGTGACAGCTCGGTGTCCTGGTAGGTCCGGTCGCGCAGGAAGAAGATCGCTATCAAAAACAGTGTGGGAGTGAGGAACTGGGCCACCAGACTCGTCCCGTTGGTGTAGAGCTGCCGCAGTTCGATCCACATCGCGGCCAGGCCGCCCCTGGCCGCTACCAGCGTGGGATTCATCGCGTGACCTCCTGCAGTGAGCGAACGGGTTCGGCGGCCGTGCCGGATTCGAAACGGCGGACCAGCGCCATATAGGTGTCCTCCAGCGACGCGCGCTGCACCTCGAGGTCCTCGATCAGGTCGCCGTGCTGTTTGAACAGTTCGTGGACGTACTTCGTCGACTCGGTCGTCGTGTGGACGAAACGTTGGCCGTCGCGGGTCCAGCGCACCTCGGCCTCGCCCGCGGTGGCGGCGCTGAGCTCCTCCGGAGAGCCGTCGGCGATGATCCGGCCACCGGCCAGGATCAGGATCCGGTCCGCCAGTTTCGCGGCTTCGTCCAGGTCGTGGGTGGTGAGCAGGACGGTGGTCTCGTCCAGATCGGCCAATCGATGGACCAGATCGTGGAAGTCGCGCCGGGCAGCGGGATCGAAGCCCGCGGTCGGCTCGTCCATGAAGAGCAGTTCCGGTCGGCCGACGATGCCGATCGCCACATCGAGTCTGCGTCGCTGCCCGCCGGACAGGGTGGCGATCTTCGCATCGCGCTGATCGGTGAGCCCGACCAACTCGATGAGTTCATCGGTGTCCCACGGTCTTGTCACCCGGGCCGTGGAATAGGGGCTGTAGTACCCACCCAGATGGCCGAGCAGTTCGGCCACTCGCCATTTCGCGTGGTCACGCCAGGATTGGAGCACCACGCCGATGCGGGCGCGCCAGAGTTCGTCACCGTGTTCGGGATCGGCCCCCAGCACCTCGACCTGGCCGGCCGATCTCCTGCGGAACCCCTCGAGGATCTCGATCGTGGTGGTTTTGCCCGCGCCGTTGGGCCCGAGCATCACGAGCACTTCCCCGCGCTCGGCTTGAAATGTCACATCGTGCAGGACGTCGGTCTCGTCGTACCGCATCCGTAGTTGCGCGACATCGAGAACAGCGTTGTTGTTCGAAGCCATGAGTCCTCCCAGTCATCGACCTTCGATGATTTGTAGCATACGTACTACATTTCATCGTGGCAATGCTTCGCCGAAATGGGACATTCCGAAAACTGTGAGCACTGCTCTTGACTTCGGCTCGTGGAGCGCGCATGCTTGTACTCAACAGAGAGCAGTGCTCACAGTTCAGGAGTGATCAACATGGACAACGCGACCCGCCACCTCCCCCCGACCGGCATCGACCCGATCGTCAACAAGATCGCCAACCTGCTGCCCAGGCTGGGGATCAGCATCATGGGGTCGCGGCTGCTGGCGGTGCGCGGCCGCAAGAGCGGGGAATGGCGCACCACCATGGTCAACGTGATGACGGCCGCCGACGGTGAGCGCTACCTGGTCGCGCCGCGTGGGCACGTCCAATGGGTGCGCAATCTGCGCGTGGCGGGCGATGGCGAACTGCGCCTCGGCCGCAAGACCGAACGGTTCACCGCCACCGAGGTCGCCGACACCGACAAGGTGCCGCTGCTCCGGCTGTACCTGGAGAAGTGGGGCTGGGAGGTCGGCAAGTTCTTCGAGGGCCTCACCAAAGACGCGACCGATGCCGAATTGATCGCTATCGCACCGGGTTTCCCCGTCTTCCGGCTCAGCTAGGGCTTGCTCAGGTATTCGATCGCGGCGGCATAGCCCTGGATGCCGAGGCCGGCGATGACCGCGGTCGCGATCGGGGAGACGAACGAATGGTGCCGGAACTCCTCGCGCGCGTGCACATTACTGATGTGCACCTCGACGATCGGCACCTCCGGGATCACCAGGGCGTCGCGCAGTGCCACCGACGTATGGGTGAGGCCGCCGGGGTTGATGACGATGGCCGACACCTCGCCGCGGGCCTGGTGGATCCGGTCGATCAGCGCGCCTTCGTGATTGGACTGGAACGCGATGACCTTGCGTTCGAATCGGGCGGCGGTCTGCTCGCACAGTGCGACGACATCGTCGAGGGTGTCGGCGCCGTAGATCTCGGGCTGACGGGTACCGAGCATGTTCAGGTTCGGTCCGTTGATTACCAGGATGGGACCAGTGGCCTGCTCGGTTTCCATGCAGGCCACTGTATCCAGGTTGGACCTGTCCCGGATCGTGTGGTGGCTGTGTTTTTGGAGCGCTGGCGCGCTCGAGCGGGCCCCTGGGGGCCCTGATCTTCCCTCCCTCCGGGTACTCCTTCGTCGCACCCTCCGGTCAGTCCAGATCAGGGCGGGGCCCTTTGGGTAGGGACATACGGGCCGTACCCGTTTCGCTGGGGGGCTACAAGCCCGTCGGGCCCTCCGAGCGCAGGTCGTCGACCTTGCGCATGGCTTCGCGGAGTTCGGCCAGCCAGGTTTCGGCGTGTTTGCCTGCGAGTTTGACCGTCCAGGCCAGGGCGTCGGCGCGGGAGCGGGCGACGCCCGCGTCGATCAGGGTGTCGAGGACCTGGCGTTCGGGCTGGCGGAGACGGGTCATCACGGGGACGGCCAGGTGGGTGAACAGGATCCGTTCGCCGTCTACTCGCACGCCCCACGCGACGCTGCGGCCGTAACGCCGCTGGGCCTCGTCGGCGATCTGCATGCGGGCCGGGCGGGTCGACTCGCGGAAGCGGGCCAGCGCGCCTTCTTTCGTGGCCGCCGGGGTGCTCGCGTCGCCGGGGACGGGCAGTTCGCCGACCACGACGATCTCGTCGCGGTCGATCTCGATGTCCACCGGCCCGGTGAACCAGTCGGCGGGCAATCGTCCGGCGAACCAGTCGGGGGCGTCGGCGGGATCGGGAAGGTCGGCTTGCTGCCATCCGCCGGGTCGGCCGAATCCGCGCTCGCGTCGATCGTTCCGCATGGAAATCACCTGCTATCTGTCTTGCGCACGTTGCGTTGATTACAAGATTACGCCGATATCAGCGCGGTGAATTCCGCTCTGCGTGAACGAGCGCGTATCGACTCGGTAAAGGCGATGCCGTGCGTGTGGGCGGAGGCGGCCTGGGTACCCTCGCGTTGAATCGCCGGACAAATGCGAGATCCGCACCACCTGGCGCGGCTGTCGGTACGGTTGACGCAGCAGTTGTTGCCGCTTACTGGGCGAGGTTGGAAAACGGACCCTCATCGGGGCGAGATTTCCGGCACAATCGAGGTGTCGAGGTCGGGGAGTATCCCGACTGACCGGGGCATTGGAGACGGGTCAACTTCCGGTACGGTGGATTTGTTACCGGAGTGGCAAGAGTGAAGAGTGGGCGATATGGATGTGTGGGGATCCCGCCGCTTTCGCGTCCGGGGCGCAATGGCGATCGCGGGGGTTGCGACCCTCGCCATCGCGCTGTGCTCGTGCGGAGTGGGTGGGAAGACGAGCGAGTCGGAGACGGTGGTCCAGCGGTTCACCGAGTACCTCGACGATCAGGACTACGGCAAAGCCGCCGACCTGACCTCGTACCCCGCTGCCGCTTCGGCAACCATGAAGCAAATGTTCGAGGGCCTGCAAACGGGCACCGTCGACTACGAGGCGTCGCAGGTTATCGACCTCGACAAGCAGTCGGCGATCTTCAGCATGGAAGTCGCCTGGAACTTCGGCGAGAAGAAGGACTGGACCTACACACTGCAGGGCACCGTACGCAAGCTCGCCATCGGCTGGCGGATCTCCTGGGAGCCCGCGGTGGTCATGCCGCAGCTGACGAACAATCGCACCGTCAAGCTCGTGCGTACCACCGCGAAGCCGCCGCCCAAGGTTGTCGACCTGCCCGGCGAAACGCTGATGACCGAGCAGACGCTCAACGTCATCAAGATCGACCCGAGCCGCACCGGCGACCTCGTCGGCACCACCAACGCGCTCGCCGACGCCATCGAGCCGGTCGCGCCCCTGATCACCGGGCCGTCGCTGATGCAGCAGCTGGCAGGCTCGCAGGGCAAGCCGATCGTCGCGGTGAACCTGCGTGACGGGGATTTCGCGATCCTGGAACCACGGATGGCCAAGGTGCCGGGTGTGGTGATGGAGAAGCAGCCCAAACTGATCTCGGCCGACCGGCGCACCCGTTCGCCGATGCTCGACGCGCTGCGCGAGGTGTGGCAGGACAGCCTCGAGGCCACCGCGGGCTGGGGTGTGCAGATCTTCGAGGCCGACGGCAGGTTCGTCAACCAGGTGGCTGGATACCAGGGACCGGCCGGGCCGGACATCGCCGCGACGATGGATCAGCGACTACAGCGCGCCGCCGAAGACGCCGTGGTGAGCGCGGGGACCGCGGCCACGGTCGTGGCCATTCAGCCGTCGACCGGCGCGGTCGTCGCGGTCGCGCAGAACTCGTACGCGACGGAGAAGGGACCGATCGCCTTCACCGGACTGTTCCCGGCGGGCGGCACGATGGAGCTGTTCCGCACCGTGGCCGCGGCGATCAAGAACAAGCCGCCGCAGGACGTCACCGTGCAGGAGGCGGCCGAGGCGGCCACCGCGCTCGGCGTCGGCGTCGACTTCAAGGTGGCCGGGCTCGACGAGGTGACCGGGCGGATCAGCACGCCCGGCCGCAGCACCGAGCAGGTGCGTCAGGGTGCGGGCGCCGACGCGGTGCAGGTGAGCCCCTTCGGGATGGCGATCGCCGCGGCGGCCATTTCGCGGGGGTCGGTGGCGCCGCCGATGATCGAGGCGGGCAAGCCGGGCACCACCGATACGCCGGTTCCCGCGCTGCCCCAGCCCGCGGTCGACCGGCTGCGCGCAATGATGAACGAAGGCATCGGCAAGCCCGAAACCGCCGCCCTGCGCGGATTCCGCGATATCACCGCCTTCGCCGCGACGGGCGGCGCCGACGGCTGGCTGCTGGCGACGATGGGCGACCTGGTCTTCGCGGTGCACATCGCCGATGTCGACAGTGGTGACGCCACTTCACGACTCGCGGCCGTGCTGCTGAAATCGCTGGCGACGCCGGAGCCGTAAAAGCGAGAGTTATCACTGCTCAGTGGCTATGAACCCGGTCTCGAAGTCGATCTTGACCGGTTACGCTACGTCGGTGAAGAGATACGCGCCGTTCGGTATCGATGCTCTATTGGTGATCGTCTTCTGCGCGATCGGGAGGCGCAGTCACGACGAAGCCGTCATCGCCGGTCTGCTGAAAACGGTGTGGCCCTTCGGGTTAGGACTGATTCTCGGCTGGATTTTAGCGGTCTACCTCGCACGGAACACGCGGTTCGACGCAACGGCGTTGTGGCCCACCGGAATTCTGATCTGGGCGAGCACCCTGGTCGGCGGGATGGTGTTGCGCGCCATCAGCGGTCAGGGCGTCGCACTGAGTTTCATGATCGTCGCGGCCTGCGTCCTCGCGCTGTTCCTGCTGGGTTGGCGGGCGGCCATTCGCGCGCTGCGTTGATCAGATTCGTCGCTGCTGCTTGAACTCTTGCTCGTATTCTTCGTCGTCGGCCTGTGGTGTGCGGAACAGGAACGCGAAGACGATCCAGCCGACCACGGCGACCAGGATGAAGCTGACCAGCCGGTATACGAACGCGGCCGCGACGGCCTGCGCGGCGGGCAGGCCCGCGGCCGCGGTGAGACTGTAGATCAGCGTCGCGTCCACGTAGACGATGCCGCCCGGCGCGAACGGAATCGACCCCACCGCCTTGCCCGCCGCGAAGGCGATGAGCAGCCCGGACAACTTGGGATCGGCGCCGATCGCGTAACAGGCGGTGCCGAGACACGCCACGTCGGCGAACCGGTGCACCAGCGCCCACACCCCGACGAGCGCCGCGTCCTTCTTCCCCAGATCGACCGACTCGAGTTGCGCCCGGATCTCGGCCAGCTTGGCGATGCCGTGATCGGCGGGTTTCTTCCGCAGCCGATTCACCAGCGCGAGTACCCGCCGCAGCACGGCCTCGAGCGTGCCGGGATGGCGGGCGAGATAGTTGCCTGCGAACACCACCAGGGCGAGGACCACCAGCGAGACGACGAATTTGAAGCCGATTCCCTGTCCGACCAGCGCGGCGCCGGCGATCCCGAGCAGCGCCAGCCCCGCGGCGGCGACCACGCCGGAGAAGACCAGCTGCCAGGAGGCCACGATCGGGCTCGCGCCCCAGCGCCGGGTCTGGCGGTAGGTGAACGCGGTGGAGAAGACCTGTCCGGCGGGCAGCGTCAGCGACATCGCGGTCGCGCCGTAGACCACCGATACCGATTTCCCCTGACTGACGTCCACCCCACCGGCGTGCAGCAGTTGTTTCTGCACCCGCCCGAAACCGCTCATCGACATCGCCTGCAACACGATGCACAGGAACAGCCAGCCCCAGTGGATCTCGGTGAGCGTGCGCCAGGATTCGTGCAGGCGGGGCCACAGGTACACGCCTTCGCCGACGAGCAGCGCGAGGATCACCGCGCCGAGCACCCACTTGACCCACCGAAAGCGGCGGCGGCGGCGCTCGGCCGGTGCGCCTGCTAGGTCGCCGTCGGCCGTCACGGTCTCAGCCTAGTGAACACAGTCGGCTTCCGGCCGTCCGCAGACTGCGCACGGCCGGAGCGAAGGCGCAGGTACGCCCAACGAACGCATCTGTTCTTCCTCGTCCCCGCGCGGCGCGGCGATCGCCGACTTCGGCCAGGCCAGGCGGGTTTTTCTGCGTCTGCCGCGCAATTGGACCTCGTCTCCGGTTATCCAATGTTCTTGCTCGCTTTCGTCGGCGAAGTAGAGCGCGCTGCCCGAAGCGAGAACGCGGCCGGGATGATCTTTGGCCAATTCGGTGAGCCGCGACGCCTCGTTGACGGGGTCGCCGATCACGGTGTATTCGAAACGATTTGCGGCGCCGATGTTTCCGGCCACCGCCAGGCCCGCCGAGACGCCGATGCCGATGTCGAGGCTGGTCACCTCGCGCAGGGCCTCGCGCAAGTCGCGGGCCGCGGCGAGGGCGGCGCTCGGCGCGTCGGGGCGATCCAGCGGGGCGCCGAAGATGGCGAGCGCCGCGTCGCCGACGAACTTGTTGACGAAACCGTGGTGGCTGTCGATCACGTCGACCACCACCCGGAAGAACTCGTTGAGCAGGCTCACCACCTCGGTCGGCGGGCGTTCGGCCGCGGCGGCGGTGGAACCGACCATGTCCACGAACAGCACCGCGACGAACCGGGTCTCACCACCGAGTTCGGTGCCGTAGTCCAGTGCCCGCTGCGCCACGTCCTCGCCGACGTGCTGGCCGAACAGTTCCTGCAGCTTGCGGCGCTTGGCCGCCTCGTCCATCATCCGGTTGAAGCCGACCTGCAACAGCCCGATCTCGCTCCCGTCGTAGACCTCCACCTGCACGTCACGCGAGCCGGCCTGCACCCTGTTGATGGCCTGGGACAACTGCCGCACCGGGTCGGAGATGGAGGAACCGGTCAGCATCGACAGCGCCAGCGCCTGCAGGATCACCACGCCACACAGCAGCAGGATCGAGATCGCGAGCGACTTCGCCGAGAACTTCACGTCCGAGGAGATCTGGGTGACGCACAGCAGCACGATCGCGATGGTCGGCGCGAAGGTGCCCATGCCCCAGGTCATCGCCATCCGGGTGCCGACGCCGGGGGTGAGCGTGTGGTCGAAGGTGCCCTCGGTCAGCGCCTCCGCGGCGACCGGGCGCAGGATGCGTTCACCCAGCATGTAGGTGAAGCCGAACACGATGGTGGCGGCCATACATTCGGTGACGATCACCGCACCCGCCAGTTCGGGCGATTCGGTGATGATCAGTGCGGCCAGGATCCCGCCACCGATGATCCACAGCACCAGGTGCACGATCGACTGCCGCAGCGGCACGTGCAGGGCCGCCATCTGCTCGCGTCTGCTCGGTGGCCCGCCGCGCATCTGCCAGCGCATCACCGGCCGCAGCATGAGCGCCGCGGCGAAGATGCTCAGCACCGCGGCCACCCCGAAAACGAGCAGCGGCGCGAGCAGACCGGTCTGGCGCACCCCACCCGGATCGCCCTCCGGAACCGGCAGGCCGTATTGGATGAAGGCCCACACCAGCACCGCGCCGAAGGCGTTCGCCAGCAGCACAGACGTCAGATACAGCGGCCAGCGCGTTCGCATGGTCTGTTTGACCGCTTCCAGGGGCGCCGACACGACCACCAATCTAGCGTTCGGACCGATAGGCTCTCTCGAGTGACCGACCAGAAGGTAGATTCCGGGACCGCGTCAACGCCGTGGCGCTCGGACGCCGAGGCAGTTCATCCCCTGGTCCGCAAAGCCGCCGCGTGGAGTTGGCGGCTGCTGATCATCTTCGGCGCCCTGCTCGCGGTCGGAATGCTCGTGCAGAAGTTCGCCACGGTGGTGATCCCGCTGGCCATCGCGCTGCTCGCCGCCGCGCTGCTCGCGCCGATGGTCGATTGGATGCAGCGGGTGGGGATTCCGCGTTCGCTGGGCGTGTTCGTCGCGCTGCTGGGGTCGATCGGTCTGCTCGCGGGGGTGCTGACCTTCGTCGTCGAACAGTTCGTCGACGGTGTGCCGGGGCTGTCCAACGAGGTCACCAACAGCGTGCACAAAGTGCAGGACTGGCTGATCAACGGTCCGCCCCATCTGAGCGATCAGCAGATCCGCAGCGCGGGCGACACCATCGTGCGCACCATTCAGGACAACCGCGAGAGCCTGACCAGCGGCGCGCTGACCACCGCCACCGCCATCGGCCACATTCTCACCGGTGCCTTCCTGATCCTGTTCATTCTCATCTTCTTCCTCTACGGCGGAGATCAGATCTGGAACTTCGTCACCCGGATCATCCCCACCGCGCACCGAGAAAAGGTCCGCACCGCCGGTGAACTGGGCTTCGGAACGCTCGTCGGGTTCGTGCGTGCCACCGTCGCGGTGGCCGCCGTCGACGCGATCGGTATAGGAGCAGGGCTGGCGATTCTGCATGTGCCGTTGGCCTTGCCGCTGGCCTCGCTGGTGTTCATCAGCGCGTTCATCCCCATCATCGGCGCGTTCTTCGCCGGGTTCGTCGCCGTGTTCATCGCCTTGGTCACCAAGGGCCTGGTGACCGCGCTGATCGTGCTCGGCATCATCATCGCGGTGATGCAGCTGGAAGGCCATGTGCTGCAACCGCTGCTGCTCGGGCGGGCCGTGAGTATCCATCCGCTGGCCGTGGTGCTGGCCATCACCGCGGGGTTGGTCGTCGGCGGAATCGCGGGGGCACTGCTCGCCGTGCCGTTGATCGCGGTGGGCAACACGGCGATTCGCTATCTGCTCGCCGACAGTCCGGAGGAGGCCTTCGGCGAGCTGGTCGCCACCGAGGAGCGAAAACGGTTCAGCGCCGAACCCGACAAACCGGAACCGCCGGGCCGCTTCGACGTGGCGAAGCGACTGCGCATGGAAGAAGCCGAGTCCGGCGATGCGGACTCACACCGCTGAGCTGAGCTCGGCCGACGCCGCCACCGCGCCGCTGTGGCGGGCGGCGCAGGCGTTTCGGCTGGTCACGCTGCTGTACGCGATCGGTCAGCAGATCGCGTCGGTGTCGTATTACGAGCATCCGCGACTGAGCTGGATGCTGATCGCGGTGATGGCGATCTGGTCGGGCAGTTCGGCGCTGCTGCTGTCGCAGTGGTACTTCCCCGAGGCGACCGGGAAGATCCGCGGCTGGGTGGTGTTCGGCGACCAGGTGGTGACGATCGCGCTGATCGCCTCGACTCGGCTTGTCGCGGACTACGATTGGTACCACGGACATCAGACCCTGCCGACGACGTTGTGGATCGCGAACTCGGTGATCTCGATGGCCATTCTGCGCGGACCTGTCGCGGGTGTTGTCGCCGGACTTGCCATGTCGGCCGTCGTGGTGACCGTGCGGGATCAGTGGGGACAGGACGTCTGGGGCGACGCGACCGCACCGGTACTCGTTTCGGTCGGGTTGGCGCTCGGGTTGGCCGCCAATACCGCTCGACGGGCGCAGGGGCAGCTCGAACGGGCTTTGCGAATCACGGCGGCGGCGCAGGAGCGGGAGCGGCTGGCTCGCGAGGTGCACGACGGGGTGTTGCAGGTGCTGGCGTTCATCAAACGCCGTGGAAGCGAGATAGGCGGGCCCGCAAAGGAACTCGCGCAGCGGGCCGGAGAACAAGAGGTGGCGTTGCGGGTGCTGCTGTCCGAGCAGGCGGAGCTGCCAGATCCGGGGTCGGGCGACGTGGATCTGCGGCCACTGCTGACCGCGCACGCCACGCCGAAGATATCGGTGGCCACGCCGGGCGATCCGGTGCTGGTAGGACGGATGGTCGCCCAGGAGATCGCGGCGGCGGTGAACACCGCGCTGTCGAATGTCTCGCTGCACGCCGGCGCCGACGCGAAAGCCTATGTGCTGCTCGAAGACACCGGTGACGGCTTGGTGGTGAGCGTGCGCGACGACGGTGTGGGGATCGCGACGGGACGGCTGGAAGCGGCCGAAGCCGAAGGGCGGATGGGGGTTTCGCGGTCGATCGTCGGCCGGATCGAGGCGCTGGGCGGCAGTGCCGAGTTGTTGACCGAGGGCGCGGACCTCGGTACCGAGTGGGAATTCCGGATTCCGCGCCATCCGGCGCGCTGAGAAGAGGAGCTGGGCGATGCCGGTGATCACGGTGATGGTGGTCGACGACCATCCGATGTGGCGTGAGGGTGTTTCGCGCGATCTCGCCGAAGCCGGTTTCGAGGTACTGGCGACCGCGGACGGCGTCGGCACGGCCTCCCGCCGGGCCGCGGCCGTACAGCCGGACGTGGTGTTGATGGATATGCAGCTCACCGACGGGAACGGGGCCGCGGCCACCGCCGAAGTGCTGCGGGTGTCGCCGCACAGCCGGGTGCTGGTGCTGTCGGCCTCGGCCGAGCGCGACGATGTGCTCGACGCGATCAAGGCCGGGGCCAGCGGATATCTGGTGAAGAGCGCGTCCGCCGCCGAGCTGATCGACGCTGTGACGGCCACTGCCGCTGGTCAGCCGGTGTTCACGCCCGGGCTGGCCGGGTTGGTGCTCGGCGAATATCGGCGGATGGCGACCGCACCGGCGGCTGCCGATCAGCCGCATCGGCCGTCGTTGACCGAGCGGGAGACCGAAGTTCTGCGGATGGTGGCCAAGGGGTTGTCGGCCAAGCAGATCGCTACTCGATTGAATCTCTCGCACCGGACCGTGGAGAACCACGTGCAGGCGACGTTGCGCAAGTTGCAGCTGGCGAATCGGGTCGAACTCACCCGCTACGCGATCGAGCAGGGGCTCGAGTAGTCGCAGTGATTAGGGGTTTGCCCTGATGTGCTCGGTAGGGGTGTCTGGCTACCCTCGATGACATGGGCGGTCCTGAATCCCTCTTCGTACCCGGTGCCGCGACGGCTGGTCCCGTCGGTGACCGTGAGCTGCGTGTTTCCGATGCCGAACGTGAGCATGTCGGTCAGCTGCTGCAGCGTGCCGTCGGGCTCGGCATGTTGTCGCTCGGGGAGTTCACCGAGCGGATGGACACCGCGCTGGCCGCCAAGACCCGCGGTGAACTCAACGCCGTGCTGGTCGACCTGCCCGGTATGCGGGTGGCGGGCACACCGCAGCCCGCCGCGATGCCGCGCCCACGACACATCCCGGTTCCGGCCGGTGGATCGAATCCGAGCGCGATCCGCAGCCGGTTGTCGGGGGTGCATCGACGCGGGCCGTGGCAGGTGCCGCCGGTGCTGCACCTCAACAACCTGATGTCCGGGGTGACCTTGGACTTCACCGAGGCGGTGATGCAGACGCAGATCGTGGAGATTCAGGTCGACGACTACTGCACGAGCCTCACATTGCTCGTTCCAGCGGCGGCCACCGTCGACCTCAACGGTCTCGATCTGGTGGGGTCCTCGGCCAACAACAAGGTGCGTACGGGGCCGCCGATCGGACCTCTGCACCTTGTCGTACACGGACGTATCCGGTTCGGGTCGGTGACGGCGAAGTATCCGTTGATGGTGCAGTGGCGACGGTTTCTGGGGTCATGATCCCGGGTAGTCGGGGAGACGTCGAGGGCTACCCGGGCTGATTCGGGTAGGAACCGGGGGTTGACGGGGGTTTCTACTCATGTTCGGCGGGTGTCGGGCGCCGACGATGGGGATATGAGTACCGCTATTGATCCCGCGCTCGTAGCGCGGCTCTCGGGGGAGTTCACCGCGCTGGGCGCCAGGATGGGTCAGCTGGGGGGCGATCTGGACGTGCTTTCCGCGCAGTTGCGGGCCGAAGCAGCGCTGCGCGCGGGTGAGGTGGTGCCCTCGAAGTCGAGTGCGCCTGCTGTGGGGCCTGCGGCTGTTGCGGGGTCGCCTGCTGTGGGGCCTGCGGCTGTTGCGGGGCCGCCTGCTGTGGGGCCTGCGCCCGTTGTGGGCCCGCCGACTGTTGCGGGCTTCGGGCCTGGTCACGGCGGTCCGCCTCGGGGCGCTGACCTCGGTCAGGCGGGGTGGGCAGGTGTTGGCCACACAGCGACCTACGCGTCGGCGCATGGAGCGGCTGTGCCCGTGGGCGCGGGGCAGGGGCGTCAGGTTGGGTCCGGGTGGGGGCAGGGAACTTATCCGGCTGGTCGACCCTTCGCGCCGATGCCGATGCCGATGCAGATGCGTGGGCCGGGGCGCGAGGCTCGGGTGCCGTGGTGGCAGCGGGAAGGGGTGATTTCCCGGGTGCTGGCGGTGGCCGGGGTCGGCGTGACCTTGGTCGGCGTGCTGATGCTGCTGGTGTTGGCCGCACAGGCGGGGTTCTTCGGCCCGATAGCGAGAGTCGTTGCTGGGGCGGGTCTTTCGGTGGTGCTCGTCGGCCTCGGGTGGCGGGTTTTCGGTCGGCCCGGCGGCCGGGTCGGCGCAATCGCGTTGGTGGCCACCGGTATCGCCGGGATGTATCTGGATGTCGTTGCGGTGACGGGGTATTACCGATGGGTCCCTGGCGGGGTGGGGCTCGCGGTGGCGCTGGTGGTGGCGTTGATCGGGGTGGGAATCGCGGTGCGGTGGCAGTCGCAGCCGCTGGCCGTGGGGGTGGTGGTGGGGGCCGCGGTGCTGTCACCCGCGTTGACCACCGAGTTGATGTTGCTCGGGTTCCTGGTGGTGTTGCAGGCGGCCGGGGTGCCGGTGCAGATGCGCAGGGATTGGCCGGTGCTCCACGTGGCGCGCACTGTGCCGGTGGTGCTCGCCGTGCTGGGGATGGTGGCGTTCAGCGGGATCGAAGGGGTGATCTCCGGCTCGGAGGCGCAGCAGCGGCAGGGTCTGCTGGTCGCCGCGATCGCCTGTGCGGTGGTCGGTCTGGTCGGCGCGCTGCTCACGGTGCGGCGCAGGCACGATGACATCACCGCGAGTATCACGATCGCGCTGACCGCCCTTCCGGTGCTCGCCGTCGCCGTACTGTTCGACCGAATGGTGAGCGCCTCGATCACCGCGGCTCTGGCCGCTGTCCTGCTCGGCCTCGCGGCCACCGCGGTGATTCCGCGCCTGACGGGAGTGGTCCCCGCCGCGACGCCTCCCCGCCCCGCGAATGCTCCTGATGCCGAGGATGTTCGGCCTGTCGCAGTGTTGCGGATCGCGCGGCACACGGCACTGGTGGCGGGTCTGACCGGTGCCGCAGCTCTGTCGCAGACCTGCGTGGCGGCGACGAGCGGTCACCCTCGACTGCTACCGACCATGCTGTTCGCGGCCGGTCTGGGGTTTCTCGCGGTGGCCGCCGTCAGTCGCACCCGGGTGGCCGCCGGGCTCGGTATCGCGTTCGCGTTGCTCGGTGGGCTGGTGATGCTGGCGACAGCTACGCCGGAAACACTTGCGCTGCAGTGGCTCGCGGAGCGGGAACTCGATGTCGCGACGGCCGTGGCGGCCGTGGTCGGGTTGGGTGTGGCGGCGATGGTGGCGTGGACCGTGCCACGGTTGCCGCGGTGCGACGATCCGGCGCTCGTCACCGGGGTGTGGATCGCGGTGAGTATCGCGGGGCTGTACTACGTGCTGGTCGCCGCGGTGTCCCTCGGCGTATCTCTGGGCGGTGCCGATGGTTTCGTCGTCGGGCACAGCCTCGCGACCATCGTGTGGATGGCGGTGGCCACCGGCTCGCTGTTCTACGGTTTGCGTCGTCTCGCCAGTTCGCCCGCCGTGGCGAAGGTCTGCCTGGTGTCCGGCCTGCTGGTCGCCGCGGCCGCACTGGCGAAACTGTTCCTGTTCGATCTGGCGACACTGTCCGGCCTGGTCCGCGTCACCGCGTTCCTGGCCGTCGGAATCCTGTTGCTGCTCACCGGAACCCGCTACGCACGTGCCTTCGCCGAGGCAGCACCACCGCGCCAGGTCTCCTAGAAACAACGAACCGGCGGGGCTCGAAAGCCCCGCCGGCCGTGTGTCAGCACTGCGAACGTCAGTCGTCCTCGCGTCGGCGCAGCAGTTCGTTCACGCTCACCGTCCGGCCCTCGTTGCCGTGGTGGCGACCCTCGTCCGCGGCCGTACCGCGGCGCGACGAGCGCAGCTGCGCCATCCAGTTCTCGATCTCGTTGCGCGTATCGGCGGGGGATTCCGCTGCGGTGGCATCGGTTTCGGCGGCAGGAGTATCCAGGGACGCATCGTCGGAAGGCTCCGCAGGCGATGCGGGCGGCGTCGGAACAGCGGTGAAACCGGAAGGCGCCTGCCACTGACCGGGGGTGCCGATCTGGTCGGTCGCCGGTGCCTCGCCGGCCGGTTCCCCACTGGCGGCCGATGTTTCGCCGGTTGCCGAATCCGGCTGCCGGGGTGAAGGCGCGGTCTCGGGTCGGACCTCGGTGAATCCGGGCGGCGCGATCTGCGGACGCACCACGTCTGCCGGTCGAGCCGAAGTCGGCCGGTCGCCGGAGGAATCGACGACAGGACGATCACGGTTCGCCTCGTCGGCCGAGGACGGGGTGACCGGAGAGAAGCGAGGTCCGCTGTCCTGGTCGGACGAGGTGAAACCGCGTGGTGTGCCGGGGCCGGTCATGCCGTTGTTCCACGGGGAGCTCGGCTGCGGTTCCACAGGTACTGCGGTGCCGAAGATGCCCTGCGGCGGGATCGGCGACTCGGGTTCCGTTTCCGCGCGAGCCGGACTGCCCTGGTGAGACTCGGCGCGATGCGAGCCGGGCGCCGCTGTGAAGTCAGGGCTCGCTGTATCGACCTCATACGGGCGCGAATCCGTCTCGCGCACAGGGGGATCGGCCTGCTCCGTCGGACGGCTCTGTTCGGTCGGACGGCTCGGCGCGAATGGACGGCTGTGTTCGAACGGACGACTCTGCTCTGACGGACGGCTCGGCTCCGCCGGAGGGGCCGCATCGACCGGATCGGGCGCGGGGGAGTCGGGCGTGACCGGCCTGAGGTTCGACGCGGTCACCGGGCTGAACCCGTTGAAAGTTCCGCTCGACGGAGTCTCGCTCGCAGGCGCGGGGGGTGTCGCGTTCGGGGGCGTGTTCACGATCCTCGGCGCCTGCGGCGGGACGATCCCACGCGGCGGCGGTGTCGCCGTGTTCGGCCTGGCCGGGGGCACAATGCTGGGTCGCGGCGGCGAATCGGCAGGGGGGGTGCCGAATCCGGCGCTGTCGCCGGTCTCGTCGGGGGTCGACACCCGGGGCACCGGCGGAGTCTCACCGATCACGCCGGAGGTGTTGTAGCCCGAAGGCGGCTGTACGCGTTCGGAGCCACGCGGCGGAACCCCGGTGACGATGCCGGGCAGATCGAGGCCGGACCCGGTGTCGACCGGTCCGGGTCGCGAGATCGACGGGCCGGTGGGGGTTTCGGCGGTGCCGTTCGTGCGTCCGCGCCCGTTGGTCGAGCGAGCGGCACCACCGGGGCCGGTTCGGGGATCGCCGAGATCGGCGAGGGGAATGGGGGGTGTGCCGAAGCTCGGCCCCGAATAGCCACGGTCTTCGTCCTCGGCGGTATCCGTGGTCGAATCATCAGGTCCCTGAACGGGATTCGGAGCATCCGGCTTCACGATCGGCAGCACCTGGGTCGGCTCGCCGGAAACGTACTTCGGCAGGTCGGGACCGGAGTCCTCCTGCTTCGCCGTGTCCTCCGGAGCGACTTTCGCCGGCGTACCCGGCTTGACCACGGGCAACTCCCGGGTCGGCTCGCCCGAGGACAACACCGAGGCGCGAGGACGCGTCGGATCGGGCGACATCGGCTGGCGCGAACGGGCAGGTTCGGCGGCGTCGGTGTCGGTGATCTTGTCGATGCGCTGGGTCGGGGCCTCGGCCTCGATCTCGGCGACCGTGCGCGGCCTGCGCGGGGTGCGGGCCAGCTTGGAATCGGGGACCACCGTCATCTGCATGGTCGGCGGGTCGGTGATCGGGGTGGTCTTCACCAGGTCGACCACGCCACCGTGTTCCGGGCGCTCGTCGTCGAGGATGGGTTCGCCGAGGCCGATCTTCTCCTGGATGCGCTTCATCCACTTCGGCGCCCACCAGCAATCGTCGCCGAGCAGCTTCATGATCGCCGGGACGAGCAGCATGCGCAGAATGGTGGCGTCGATGAACAGCGCCGCGATCATGCCGTAGGCGATGTACTGCATCATCACCATGTCGGAGAACGCGAACGCGCCGGTCACCACCAGCAGAATCAGTGCGGCAGCGGTGATGATCCTGCCGGTTTGGGCGGTGCCGATCCGCACGGCTTCGGTGGTCGACGCGCCTTGGGCGCGTGCCTCCACCATGCGGGAGAGCAGGAAGACCTCATAGTCGGTCGACAAGCCGTAGATGATCGCGATGATCAGCATCAAGACCGGTGCGCTGATCGGCTGTGGCGTGAAGTTCAGCACCCCGGCGCCGTGGCCGTCGACAAAGATCCACGTGAGGATGCCGAGGGTCGCGCCGAGACCGAGCGCGCTCATCAACGCGGCCTTGATCGGCAGCACCAGCGAACCGAACGTCAGGAACATCAGCACGGTGGTGGTGACCAGCACGAGCAAGATCATCCACGGCATCAATTCCAGCAGCGTGTCGATGCTGTCGGCCATGAGCGCGGGCTGACCGGTGACGTACATCGTGACGCCGTCGGGTATTTCGATCGAGCGGAGATAGTCGATCGTCGGTTCGGCGCCACCGGTGGGATCGACCAGGGTCGCCGAGGTGCGGAACACCTCGGGGTTGGTCGGCGACTTGACCGGCACCTCGAACGGACCGACCAGCCCGGGAGCCTGGTTGGCTTCCTTCCAGACCTTGCCGATCGCGTTGGTGTTGTCCGAGACGAAGACCAGCTGGATCGGGTCGGTCTTCTTCTGCGGGAAGACTTCGTAGAAGTGCTCGAGTGCGGACCGGGTCGTATTGTCCGGCGGGAGGTACTTCTCGTTGATGCCGCCGAACGCCAGGTCCTTGACCGGGATGATCAGCAACAACAGACCGACGGTGATCGGAATAGCGATCTTGAGCGGGTGCTTCATGACCCAGCGGGTCGTGTTGCCCCAGAAGCCGTTCTCGATCTGCTCGGCGGTCTTGGTCTTGCGGAACCGCTTGAGACCGAGCGCGTCGACGCGGGGGCCGAGGATGCCCAGCATCGCGGGCAGGATGGTGATCGCGGTCAGTGCCGCCAGCGAGACGGCAGCGATGGTGCCGTACGCGACCGACCGCAGGAAGCCCTGCGGGAAGATCAGGATGCCGCCGAGGCTGGCGATGATCATCGTCGCGGAGAAGACAACTGTTCGTCCGGCGGTCATCACCGAGCGCCGCACAGCGGCGGGCGTGCTGTACCCCTCGGCCAGTTCCTCGCGGAAACGGCTGACTATGAACAGGCCGTAGTCGATCGCGAGACCGAGCCCGATCATCGAGACGACGCCGGTGACGAAGATGTTGACCTCGGTGAAATTGGTCAGCACCGTCACGATGCCGGTGGCACCGATGATCGTCAGACCACCGATGATCAGCGGCAGCGCGGCGGCGACGATGCCACCGAAGATGAAGAACAGCAGGATCGCCACCGCGGGGAAGGCCAGCACTTCCATCCGCTTGGAGTCGTGGTCGAGGGTGTCGGTCAGCGTGACCGCGATGGGCTGCAAGCCCGAGACCTCGACGTCGACGCCCGGGATGTAGAAGACGTCTTGCACGGCACGGTAATTGGCCATCATGACCGTGTCGTTGTCACCGGCGATGGCGATCGAGGCGAACGCGTGTTTCTTGTCCTTCGACCCGAACGCCGACGGCACAGCGGGCGCGTCGCCCACCTTCCAATAGGTGCCGTTGATCTTGCCGATCTGATCGGGATGTTCGGCGACAACCCCGGTCAGGCTGGCGACGATCTTCTGCTGGAACTCCGGGTCATCGATCGTTTTGCCCTCGGGGGCGTTGTACATGACGATCACGTCGGCGTTGTGGTCGCGCCCGTATGACCCGTCGGCGATCTCCGCGCCCTTCACCGACTCCGAGCCCGGATCGAACCAGCCGCTCTGAGTCAGGCGGGGGCCGAGCCCCATGCCGTAGGCGCCCAACGCCAACATCGCCGCACCGACGACAACGATGACGACGAAGCGGAACCGGTAGACCAGATCGCCCCAGCGGGTGAACACTTAAGCGACTCCTTGACCAGGGCGAGAAGTGAGTAGCGCAGACAGCGGCCGGAACGGCTGCAGCCAAGCGCCCTCGTCGGGCAGCGACTCGAGACTCACCCGCGGTAGCGGTTCGCGGAACACGCCGGGGATGTCCTCGAGGTCGACGAACCCGAGGGTATCCGAAGTGACCGCCCAACTCGCGTGCTCACGGAATCCGAGCACCTGAGCTGGGATTCCCTTGGCCGCGATGGCTTCCAAGGGTTCACGGAAGGCTTGGCCGTCGGCCGAGGCGACCATGATGCCGGCTAAACCACCGTCGCGTTGCCGGGTCGCGATGTGCGCGAGCATGTCGGCGTCGACATCGGAGTCTTCGTCGATCTTGGGCTTGGCGAACACCGCGAAACCGACATTGCGCAGCGCTTCCACCCACGGGCGGACCACGTCGGCGGTGCCGGGTGCGATATTGGTGAAGACGGTGGCCTCGGCCTCGATGCGCCCCTTGGACGCGACCGAGATCTCGGCGGTGCGGGCCAGCAGCCAGCGGCCGAGGGCGTCGAAGCGGGGGCGATAAGCGGCGGTGGGACGCCCACCGAGGATGGCGCCGAGCCCCATGTCGAGGTTCGGCGCGTCCCAGACCAGCAGGACACGTCGAACATCGGAACCGCTCAACGCCTCGGAACCGGAGCCTGCCTGGGCGGGCACCGGCATCTCGGGGGCGATCTCACTCACGCTCATCTGTCGATCTTCCCCCATATGAACTCGTTGATGGCGCTACCGGCACGCAGGCCTTTGCCTTCGAACTTGGTGACGGGCCGTTCGAAACCGATCGGCGCGGTAGTGCGGTTGGCGGCGCTGTCGCCGCCGGTGGTGTCGTTCAAGCCGGTGAACAGCGGTTCCTTGGAGCCTACTTCGAGAATATGTTCGGCGTAATCCGCGTGGTCGGTGGCCACGTGCAGCACGCCGCCGTGCTTGAGTCTGCTGGCGATCAGGGCGAAGGTCGGCGCCTGGAGCAGCCTGCGCTTGTGGTGGCGGGCCTTCGGCCACGGGTCGGGAAAGAACACCCGAACACCGATCAGCGACTCCGGGGCAACCATGTTCTCCAGGACGTCCACGGCGTCGCCGCGCAGCAACCGGATGTTCTCGATCTCCTCGCGCTCGATCTGCTGGACCAGCTGGGCCAGTCCGGGCTGATACACCTCGATGCCGATGAGATTCAGGTGCGGTTCGGCCTTCGCCATGGCGGCCGTCGCCGTGCCGGTGCCGGTACCGATCTCGATCACCAGCGGCGCCTCGCGCCCGAACCAGGCGTCGGCTTCGACCGGATCGTTGGACACATCGCGCCCGATCACCGGCCAGGTGCGGTCCCATGAGGTCTGCTGATTCGGCGTCAGCGCGCCTCGCCGCGAGCGGAAGCTCGTGACGCGCGGGTACAGCCGGGAGCCGGTGAGCGAGCGCCTGCCCGCGTCGTTCGGCATCTCCGACAGCTTGTGGCTGGTCGGCTCGGCGTGGTTGGCGGCGTCGTTCACGTCGTCCATTGTCCAGCATGCGCGGAGCTACGTCGCAGGCGAGTTCGGGGGACCGCTGATCCGCCCAGGTCGGCAGAAGGTTCGCCCCGCCCCGGCTCGGCGCGGATCTGACACAATGCCCTCCGAAAAGGGGGTGTGCGCAATGCCGACAGCCACTGAATTCGCACAGACACGACCCGCGGACCAGCTCGACGCGCTGATCTCGGTTCTAGGTGCAGGTCGCGGGGGTGATCCGGGGATCGCCGAACAGCTCGCCGCGGCGGCTGCGCGCCGTCGTCGTCCGCTGCACATCCAGATCACCGGGCGTGCGCTGAGCGGGCGGACCACCGTGATGGCCGCGCTGGCCCTGTTGTCGGCGCAGGAGACCGCGCCGGTCGATCAGCCCGAGCTGCCCGACCCGGTCCTCGACGGCGATCTGGTCATCTATGTGCTGGCCGGTGCGCCGCAGGCCGCCGACTACCGCCTGCTCGCGACCGTGCCGCAGGGTCGCGGCGTGGTGGTGCTCAACAAGGCCGACGCGGTGGGCGCGCGCTGGGGCGAGGCCGTGGCCGCGGCACAGCGGCACGCGCAGGAGCTCGGCCTGCCGATCGTGCCGATCGTCGCCTCGGTCGCCGCCAGGACCAGGTCGGGAGCGGTGAGCGCGGAGGATCTGAGCGATCTGCGCAGGCTCGCGGTCGGCCCCGATGTGCCGTCGGTGCTCGCCGCCGATCTGTTCATCGGCGTCGGCTCCGACCAGGAAGCGCGCAGACGGCTGATCGCCAACTGGGATCTCTACGGTGTGGACTGCGCGCTGTCGGCCCTGCGCGCCGATCCCGATCTGCCCGCGTCGGCGATCATCCAGATCTTGCACTCCGCGAGCGGGGTCGATCCGCTGCACAAGCTGGTCCACCGCCGGTACGAGCAGGTGGAAGCGGTGCGCGGCGGCGAACTGCTCGACGAGCTGACCCGGCTGGCCGCCCGCGCGGTCCCCGGCGACGGCGGCCGCGCGCGAGAACTGATCGAGCACTATCTCACCGGAGACGAAGCGCTCTGGGCCGGTCTGTGCGCCGGATTGGCCTGTCCGCAGGTCTCCCACCTGGCCGCCGGCTACCCGTCACCCGCGCCCGGCGACGCCGACGAGGCGCTCGCCCGCGCCACCCGCTGGCGTGCCGTCGTGTCCAGCGACATGCCCCCCGCTGCCCGGCGGGCCGCGCTGCGCGTGCACAACGGCTATGTCAGAGCCTGGGAGCGGATGTCCAGTGCAGGCCTCTGAGGTCCCGCCCGGCCAGCGCTCGGCCGTCGACGCGAGCGGCGATACGAGTGCCGCGTCCGCCGACGACCCCGGTGCCCTACCCGCGGCGGTGGACGCGGTGATCGACCGGTGGAATCCGCAGGGTGGCGCCCTGCTCCGGGCGATGGCCGCCGCGGGGGAGGGCAGCAGCGTCGACTTCTACGCCCCCGACGACGCCAACACCACTCTGCTGCGCACCGAACTCGCCCGCTTCGAACCCCATATCGACCTGGCCGATCCGACCGTGGGCAACGACCCGGCCGCGGCGCTCATCCTCTTCGACGCGGGCAGTGTCCTCGGCGCCGGCATGTTCGCCCTGATCGACCGTCTGCGCGCCGCCGATCAGCGAATCCTGCTCGCCATGAACGGCTTTCACGCCTATCAGGACTGGCGCGCGACCCGCGACCGCAACCTGGAACTGCTCGCCGCGCGCGGCATCACCGACCTCGACATCGTCGCCGTCTCGGCCCGGCTGGCCGCCGCCGCCCGCGCCACCGACGATTCGGCCCTGCTCGATCGCTCCGGCGTGGCCGGACTGCACGCCACCCTGGCCGCGGCCACCGCGAAGGGACCGGCCGACGGTGCCCAGCGCCGCACCGCCGTCCGCACCCGGGTCCTCACCGACACCAGAGCGAGAATCGACGAACAGATCACCGCATTGCGCTCCGGCACGGACACCGCACGGATCAGGGAGGAACGCATCGGACTGGTCGCCGAGCGCGACGGCGGTCGCCAGACCGGTCTCGCCGCCGTGCGCAGCCAGGTGCAGCTCGCCCGCGTCGACCTGACCACCGAGCTCGGCGCGATGGTGCGCGCACTGCACACCCGCTCGCGCGCCGAACTCGACCGCTGCGACCGCGCCGAACTGCGCGCCTACCCACAGCGTTTGCAGCAGGCGGCCGGTGAGCTGTCGGTCTCGGTCGACGCCGTCATCGACGAACGGGTCAGCGAAGCGGCGCGCCGGATCGGTACCGCCGCGCCGACCACCCGGCGCCGCGATCCGGCGCCGCGAGTCGGTCCGGATCCCGGCAAGAGACACCGAGGTGTCGAAGATCACCTCATGATCGCGCTCGGCGCGTCGGCCGGCGTCGGCCTCGGCCGATTGGTCGTGGCGCCGCTGTCGCTGGTCCCGACACTCGACGTGGCGAGCGTCCCGGTGACGCTGCTGCTCGGCGCGGGCGCGGCCTACTGGGTCGTGCGCGCCCGCGGCCAACTCGCCGAGCGCAACCACATGGCCCAGTGGGTCTCCGAGGCATTGGTGAACATCAAAGCCCAGCTCGAACAGCGTGTCGCGGGAGTGCTGGTGGACATCGAGGCCGAATTGGCCGAGCACGTGGTTCGGGAATCGACCGCGCGAGCGGTGGCCGTGGATCGGCGTGTCACCGAACTCGACGCGCTCGCGCGCAGGCTCGTCGCCGAGCGTCCCGCACAGCTGACGGCCTGTGAGCGTGACATCGCCACGCTCGATCGACTGTGAGCGCGGGATTGACCGATACACCGGTGGGTACCTGTTAGGGAGCCCGATGCCATATCGGTCGTCATATCGCGTTAACCTTGAGGCAGGAACCTGGGCGTCCGCTCTTGCCAGTCGATGCGCGGCCACCGTCCGTGTACGGCCTTCCTAGCCGTCTATCGGGGTTGTGCGACGGTTGGTCACTGCGGACGCCTTACCCGCCCATGGTGGCGATCGATGGATCGAACAACCGCCCATCTCAGGAGAGTTTTCATGACCTCAGCGACCATTCCTGGTCTTCGTGGATCCGACGGCACGGCGCCGACCGAGCACAGTGAACTGCTCGCCTGGGTACAGGAAGTCGCAGAGCTCACTCAGCCCGATCGCGTGGTCTGGGCCGACGGCTCCGACGCGGAATGGGATCGCCTGACCACTCAGCTGGTCGAGGCAGGCACCTTCCAGCAGCTCGACGAGAAGAAGAAGCCCAACTCCTTCCTCGCGCTGTCCGATCCCTCCGATGTGGCCCGCGTCGAATCGCGCACCTACATCTGTTCCGCCACCGAGGCCGACGCCGGTCCGACCAACAACTGGGTCGACCCCGCCGAGATGCGCGCCACCATGACCGAGCTGTACCGCGGCTCGATGAAGGGCCGCACCATGTACGTGGTGCCGTTCTGCATGGGCCCGCTCGGCGCCGAGGACCCCAAGCTGGGCGTGGAGATCACCGACTCCGAGTACGTGGTCGTCTCGATGCGCGTGATGACCCGGATGGGCCAGGCCGCGCTCGACAAGCTGGGCGCCGACAAGCCGTTCGTGAAGGCGCTGCACTCCGTGGGTGCGCCGCTGGCCGAGGGCCAGGCCGATGTGCCGTGGCCGTGCAGCGACACCAAGTACATCACCCACTTCCCCGAGGACCGTGAGATCTGGTCCTTCGGTTCGGGCTACGGCGGCAACGCGCTGCTCGGCAAGAAGTGCTACTCGCTGCGCATCGCCTCGGCGATGGCCCACGACGAGGGCTGGCTGGCCGAGCACATGCTGATCCTCAAGCTGATCTCGCCCGAGAACAAGAACTACTACGTCGCCGCCGCGTTCCCGAGCGCCTGTGGCAAGACCAACCTCGCGATGATCCAGCCGACCATCCCCGGCTGGCGCGCGGAGACCCTGGGCGACGACATCGCCTGGATGCGTTTCGGCAAGGACGGTCAGCTCTACGCCGTGAACCCGGAGTTCGGTTTCTTCGGCGTCGCGCCGGGCACCAACCACAGCTCCAACCCCAACGCGATGGCCACCATCGACGCGGGCAACACCGTGTACACCAACGTCGCCCAGACCGACGACAACGATGTGTGGTGGGAGGGGCTCGAAGGCGACCCGCAGCACCTGATCGACTGGAAGGGCAACGACTGGACCCCCGAGTCGGAGGGCCACGCCGCGCACCCGAACTCGCGCTACTGCACCCCGATGTCGCAGTGCCCGACCCTCGCCCCCGAATGGGACGACCCGCAGGGCGTGCCGATCTCGGCCATCCTGTTCGGCGGTCGCCGCAAGACCACCGTTCCGCTGGTGACCGAGTCGTTCGGCTGGGAGCACGGCGTGTTCATGGGCGCCACCATGGGCTCGGAGCAGACCGCCGCCGCCGAGGGCAAGGTCGGCACCGTCCGTCGCGACCCGATGGCGATGCTGCCGTTCCTCGGCTACCACGTGGGCGACTACCTCAACCACTGGATCGACCTCGGCAAGAACGCCGACGCGAACAAGCTGCCGAAGATCTTCTACGTGAACTGGTTCCGTCGTGGCGACGACGGCCGCTTCCTGTGGCCCGGATTCGGTGAGAACTCCCGCGTGCTGGAGTGGATCGTCGGCCGCATCGAGGGCCGCTCGGGCGCCACGGCCACCGCGGTCGGCAATGTGCCTTCGGCTGCCGATCTCGACCTGGACGGCCTCGACGTGGTCGCCGCCGATGTCGACGAGGCACTCGCGGTGAACGCCGACGAGTGGCGCAAGGAGATCCCGTCGATCGAGGAATGGTTCGAGTTCGTCGGCGACAAGCTGCCTTCGGGCGTGCGTGACGAGTTCGAGGCACTCAAGGAGCGCCTGGGCTAGTCGCCCCGCAAACACTGAACCGCCCGTACCGTTTCGGTACGGGCGGTTCTGTTCGTCTCAGGTCGTCGGACGATTTCCACAGTCTCGTTCTGGGTACATCTGTCGGTGTCAGAGAGTCGCGTGTGGCGGCAGCGTTACCTTCGCCTATATTTCCTCTCGAGCTGATACCCCTGCGAGACTCCTGCACCGCCATGCGGTCAACGACGAGATCGACGCTGAGAGGTGGTTTGACGCATGACAGATCTGGTGACCGGATTCGAGTCCGACACCTATTCGAGCACGCCCATGCAGCGCGTGGCGGGCCGACTGGAACGGGCCCTGCCCCCGGGCTGGCGGGTCGAGGTCGTCGACCTACCCGCCCGGGGTGAGGTGGCCGCGCAGCCGGTCCTGCGGGTCCATATGCCGGAGAACTAAGCCGTGGCGTCGGTCCAGCGGAGTGATACGCACGCTGTGGTGTGAGTGCGTATGCCGGACTACTCGGCGGTCCAGCCCATGGGCATGAGGACCGACTTCTGCTCACAGAACGCGTCGAGGCCCTCGGGGCCGTTCTCGCGGCCGATGCCCGAGTTCTTGTAGCCACCGAACGGTGCGGTCGGGTCGAAGGCGTACCAGTTGATCGCGAAGGTACCGGTGCGGATCCGGGCCGCGACCTCGACGCCGTGCTCGATATCGGTGGTCCAGACCGATCCGGCCAGACCGTAGTCGGAGTCGTTGGCGATGGCGATGGCCTCGTCCTCGGTCTCGTACGGGATCACCGAGAGCACCGGGCCGAAGATCTCCTCCTGGGCGATGGTGCTCGCGTTGTCGACGTCGGCGAAGATCGTCGGCTCGACGAACCAGCCGCGGTCCACGCCCGCGGGCCTGCCGCCGCCGAGTACCAGCCGCGCGCCCTCGGCCTTGCCCTTGGCGATGTAGCCCTCCACGCGGTCACGCTGCTTTTCGCTGATCAGCGGGCCGAGCTGGGTGGCGGGATCGGACGGATCACCGGTCTGCATGGTCTTGACGTGCGCGACCAACGCCTCGACGATCTCGTCATAGCGACTGCGCGGCGCGAGGATTCGGGTCTGCGCCACGCAGCCCTGCCCGCTGTTCATCAGCCCGGAGAACGCGAGCACGGGAATGCTCGCGGCGAGGTCGACGTCGGGCAGCACGATGGCGGCCGACTTGCCGCCGAGCTCCAGCGACACGGTCTTGAGCTGCGCACCGGCCAGCGCGGCCAGCTTCCTGCCCACCGGGGTGCTGCCGGTGAAGGTCACCTTGTCGACGCCGGGGTGGCCCGCGAGGTATTCACTGGCCTCGGCGTCGGCGGGCAGCACCGAGAGCACGCCGTCGGGCAGGCCCGCCTCGGTGAAGAGGTCGGCGAGGATGTTCGCGGTCAGCGGAGTCAGTGGCGACGGCTTGAGCACCACGGTGCAGCCGGCCAGCAACGCGGGTCCGAGCTTGTTCGCGGCGAGGAACAACGGGACATTCCAGGCGGTGATCGCGGCGACGACACCGCGGGGTTCCCGTGAGACACGCGAGGTTCCGAACAGGCCGACTCGAGTCTCGTTCCAGGCGAACGTCTTCGCGAGCTCGACGAGGGCGTCGAGTGCCGCGACGGCGGGAATCTGGTTGAGTGTCAAGGCCGCTAACGTCGGCGCGCCCATCTCCGCGGTGAGCGCGGCGAGCAATTCGGGCGAACGCTGCTCGATCAGCCGCGCGACCTTGCTGAGTACCTCCGCTCGTTCCAGTGGAGGCGTTGATGGCCACGGCCCGCTGTCGAACGCGTCGCGCGCCGCGGCGACCGCGGCGTCGACATCGGCGTTCGTTACCGCCGGCACGCTGCCCACGGTCTCCTCCGTTGCAGGGGAGACCACCGAAATGCGGTCACTACCGGCCGGGGTGGTCCACTTCCCGCCGATGAACAGACTGTCGTAGTGCATGAGAACACGTTACAGTTTTGCGGGCGAATTGTCTGCAACCTGTTCTAATTCGCTGCGGCGCAACGACTGTGAAGATGGTGAATTCCAACCTGTCGGTTCGCTTTTCGGGGAAACGCACTATTGCGTTCCGCTGGTGAAAAGGGGATGCTTTAGCTACTGATCAGCTCGCTCGATTCATCGAACATTAACAGCGAATTGGGGAGACCGACTCATGGCTGTGCAAGTGATCGGCCGATCGTTGATGACCAGCGACCAGACCGACCATCAAGCGAAAAGTGTGGGCAGTGGCGGATGGGTTGTCTCATTCCTGCCCGGCCGCACACTCACGATCGAGCAGGCGACTGCCGCTATCCAGGCCGCTGAGGCGGTTGCGATGGTCGGCGCGCTGGCCGATCAGGTCGGCCTGACCACGTTGGAGACCGTGGGCCTGGCGATTCAGGAATCGCCGTGGGTCAGGGTGTTGCCCGAGCCGATGCGGAGGTCGCGGCGCTTGAGCTGGCTGGCGTGATCATGCTTTGGTAGCCACCACCACCAAGTTGCTGACCAGTAACTCGCGAATGACCGGAACTCGGACGAGCCACCAGGCCCAGTGTGGGTGATAACGCGGAAAAATAGTCCGCACGTCGGCTGAAGTCGTTGCTGCCCAGTGCAACCCATCCGCCGCGGTCACCGCGAACAGTGATCGGCCGAACCTGTTCTTCGGTTCGTGTCCGTTCTTGCGCCGGTACCGGCGGGCCGCGTACTCGCCACCGAGGTAGTGCCAGAGGCCGGTCTCGTGCCCACCGAACGGTCCGTGCCACACCGTGTACGAGTACACGATGAGGCCGCCGGGCTTGGTCACCCGCACCATCTCGTCCGCCATCAGCCACGGCTGCGGCACGTGTTCGGCGACGTTGGAGGAGAAGCAGACGTCGACGGAGTTGTCGAGGAACGGCAGCGCCATCCCCGACCCGCGTACCGAACCCGACACCCGCAGCCCGGCCGCGTGCATCTCCGACGGGTCGGGCTCCACCGAGACGTAGCGGGCGCCCACCGCGGTGAACTCGTCGGCGAAGTAGCCGGGGCCGCCGCCCACGTCGAGGACGACGGTGCCGGTGAGGTCGCGGCCGGTGATGTCGGCGTAGAAGTCGCCGATCAGCTGCGCGCTGTCGGTGGCGATGCCGCCGTAGAAACGGGCCGGGTCGGACTGCTCGAAGCGGAAGCTGGTGAGCAGGCGCAGCGAGCGGCGCAGAGAGGCCCGGCGCGCGAACCTCGATCGGTCGCGTCGATGGACGGGCTGCTCGGTTGTCGGCTGGGTGGCGATCGGCACGGGCAGGAGTTTATGGGCAGGCCCTTCGGTCGCGGCTGGTGGTGGGGGCGTTGGGTGGGTGGGTTGGGTTCGTCTTCACGGGGTCGGCTCGGGTGCGACGGGCTGATCTGGGCGGGCGCGGTCGATACAACCGTGTTGCGTGGAGCACACCCGCTAGTGTGGGGGCCGACGTTTGTCTGCCACCGAACCGAATGCGAGCCCCGACCGTGCGTGAAGTCCTCCTACTCTGCTGGCGTGACACCGGGCACCCACAGGGTGGCGGTAGCGAACGGTATCTGGAGCAGGTAGGCGCCCAGCTGGCCGCGCGTGGCATCAAGGTCACCTTGCGTACGGCGGGATACCCGGGCGCCCCCAAGCGTGAGCGGATCGACGGCATCGACATCAGTCGCGCGGGCGGCCGCTTCACCGTCTACCCCCGCGCGCTCGCCGCCATCGTGGCCGGTCGGCTCGGTATCGGCCCACTGCGCGGCCTGCGCCCCGACGTCGTGATCGACACCCAGAACGGCATTCCCTTCTTCGCCACCGCGACGGGTGTGCCCTCGGTGGTGCTGGTGCACCACGGACACCGTGAGCAGTGGCCGGTCGCCGGTCGCCTGGTCGGGCGGATCGGCTGGTGGATCGAATCCACGCTGTCCCCGCGCGTGCACCGCGACAACCAGTACCTCACCGTGTCGCTGCCGTCGGCCGAGGAGCTGTCCGCGCTCGGTGTGGACCGTGAGCGCATCGCCGTGGTCCGCAACGGTGCCGAACCGGTCCCCGCCGCGGTCGTCCCCGGCGACGACGCCACCCGCGCCACCCACCCGCGCATCGCGGTCCTGTCGCGCCTCGTCCCGCACAAGCAGATCGAAGATGCCCTCACCGCGGTCGCCCACCTGCGCGAACGCTTCCCCGACGTGCACCTCGACGTCATCGGCGACGGCTGGTGGGCCCCCAACCTGCGTGCCTGCGCGGACGCACTCGGCATCGCCGACGCCGTCACCTTCCACGGCCACGTCGACGAACGCCGCAAACACGAGATTCTCTCGACGGCCTGGGTCCACGTGATGCCCTCGCGCAAGGAAGGCTGGGGCTTGGCCGTCATCGAAGCCGCCCAGCACGGCGTTCCCACCATCGGCTACCGCAGTTCCCGAGGTCTCACCGACTCCATCGTCGACGGCGTCACCGGCGTGCTGGTCGACGACGCCCCCGCCCTGGCCGCGGCCGCCGGGGACCTCCTGGCCGACCCGGATACCCGCCTGGTGATGGGCGAGAAGGCCAGGGCCCGTGCCAACGAGTTCTCCTGGGAACAGACCGGCGCCGGTGTCTTCGAGGTCCTCGCCGCCGCCGCGCGCGGCCGCACCGTCAGCGGATTGGTCTCCCCGGCCCGGGTCTAGTCGACTCGGTTACCCGCTGCCTCTCGATCTGCTCGCCGGGCGCCCGTCCGGTCCGGGCGCACGGCCGCGGCAATCAGTCCCGTGAGTAGCAGGGCCGCCCAGAGCAGGTGGGCCGCGGCGGAGGTTCGGCGCTGGGCCGGGGTGGCGATGTCGAGCAGGGTGGGGGAAGGCACGCGGTAGAGCGCCAGGTCTTTGTCCTGATACGTCAATTCGGCCGTGGTGAGAGTTTTCTCGGAGGCGCCGAGCGGGCCGGGGGTGGTGCGTTCGATCAGGATCCAGCCGACGCCGAGGGCCGCTAGTTCGGTGGCCGGGGCACCTTCGAGGAGCGCTTGCTCGACGGTGCGGGCGCGGTTGCCCTCTCCGGTCACCGCGTAGCCGCGAACTCGGAGTTCGCCGGTCTGCAGGACATCGTTGGGGAGGATGCGGGGAGCCGGGTCGAGGACGGGAGCTGTTCCGCTGTACGGGAATCGGCGGAACATCCCGGCGGGAAGTACCGCTATGTCGCCGGGAGCGTCGATGTGGTCGACCACCTGTTGCCAGCCCGCGGGGTAGTGGACGGGGCGCACGGCGCCGCCGACTCCCCAGGCGAGGTCGGCCAGCGGGAGGGTGAGCAGAAGAATGAAAAGGATTGCGGCGGGGCGAAATCCGGTCCGGCCATCACGAATCTCCGGCTGCTCGTTGGCGGCAGAGGCTTCCGGGTCGTGCGCCAGTACTCGGCGGGCCGCCACGGTGACGGTTCGGCACGCGGCCGCCGCGCACAGCGCGTAGGCGGGCATCGCCAACGCCACGTACTTCTGCGTATCCCGCAGCAGCCCGGCCCCGGGAACGTGCACCACCAGCCATTCTCCGGCGGCCAGCCCCCAGCTGGTCGCGCCGAGGGCAGGCAGCACGATCGCCACCGCCGCGATCACCAGCAGCGCTCGCCCGTCACGTCCGAGCGCCCATACCGCCCGCACCCCGCACGCGACGATGCCGAGCAGCAAGAGTGTGCCGAGCAGGGCGAGCGGGGTCGTGCGGCTCGCGGGGACCGCTTCGCCGTTCCAGATCCCGCCCAGCCCGGCGAGGCTGCCGAGCGTGCCGAGCCACGGTTCGGCCCGGGCCGCGAACGCCGAGACGCCGGCCGGGTCCGACGGCTCGGCTCCTGATCCGAGCGCGGTCGCGGTCAGCCACGGCGCGCAGGTCACGATCCACAGCGCGACGGCGGGGAGGAAGGCCCGCCGCCCGACCAGCGCGAGCCCGATCACCGCGGCCAGCAACGAGCCGGTCGGCGTCAACCCGGCAGCGGCGAAACTCGCGGTCAGCGCCGCCCATCCACCGAGCGAGGCGACGAATCCGAATCGGCTGCCCGACCCCGCATCGTCGCCGGATTCCGTTCTGCTGGTGGCTGTTCGGATACGCGCGGCGGCGAGCGCGGTCCACGGGAGGGCGGCGTAACCGGCGAGCAGGCTCCAGTGGCCTTGAAGAAGTCGTTCCGCCACATAGGGATTCCACAGCGCGAGGGTCGCGGCGACCAATTGTGCTCCGGTAGAGGCGGAGACGAGCCGTCGCGCGAGTACCGCGGCGCCGTATCCGGCCGACCACAGGGCGACGATCAGGATCGCCTTCACGAGAAGTCCGCCGTCGATCACCGGCGAGAGCACGGCGAGCACGGCGTCCTGCGGAACGGCGCGAGGTGCGGCCGCGCCCACGCCGAGTGCCGAATCGGTGAGGAAGGAACGTGGGGTGCTCACCGCGTCGCGCAGCAGCAGGTAGCCCGATCCGGCGAGCGGTCCGACGATGATCATCGTGAGCAGAGCGCAGTATCCGGCCACCAAGGCCCTTGCTCGCCCGCTACTCGTCACGTCCACGCACCTTACGTCCCGTCGGGCTGCGCCGTGGCCGGGGTCGAATAGGCGCTGTTCGGGGCCGAATCGCTCGAAGGTGAGTCCGCTCGGACTCACATTTTCGGGGTAGGCGTGATGGCGAACACAGTGAAGTGCGACCATGAGGCGTGTCCTCAGTCCGCCGCCCGCCTGTCGTTGCCGATCTGACCTGGGTGACGGCTGGCGCCATGACCGCCAACGTCGCCGGGTACCTGCTGCAATTGCTGGCGGCGAGTTGGTTGGGAGTCGAGGGATACAGCGAGTTCGCGAGTCTGCTCGCGGTGCAGTTGCTGTGCGCGGTCCCGGCCCTTGCCATGCAGAACGTGGTGGCGAGAGAGGTAGTGCGCGGGGCGTCGCTACGTGCGGTGCGGGCGATGATGTGGCGGTGTGCCGCGTTGGTCGCCGCGGTCGCGGTGGTGCTGATTCCGGTGGTGGCCGTGGTGCTCGACGTGGGCGTGTGGGCCGCTGCCGCCGCCCTCGGCGCGGCACCCGCGTTGGTGATTCTCTCGGGTGAGCAGGGAATTCTGCAGGGCGGCAATCACTTCCGCGCGCTGGCCACCGTGCTCGCGATGGCGGGTACGGCCCGGGTGGCGCCCGCGCTGCTCGCACTCGCGCTGGGCGGTGGTGCTGCCGGTGCGCTGTGGGCGGGGGCCGCGGGCATCGTCGGCGCGGCGATCGTGGCCGGTCGCATCGCGCGCTCGACGACCGAGTCGGCGGATCCGCCGACCGATGACAGCGGCGATACCGGAAACAGCCGGGAACCGATGACGAAGACCGTCGGCGTCCTTCCCGTGTTGCGTGCCGTGCAGGTGCAGGCGGCGCTGATGGCGCTGTCCTCGGTCGACCTGATCGTGGTCCGCATCGTCCTCGACGAGGTCGACGCCAGCCGCTACTCGCTGGGCACCATCGCCACCAAGATCGCGTTCTGGCTGCCGCAGGCGGTCGGCGTCGTGCTGTATCCCCGGATGGCCCAGCCCACCCATTCCGCCCGTGCGATCCGCGACGCCCTCTCGGTGCTCTCGGTGATCGGCGTCGTCGCGGTGCTGGGTGCCGCGCTGGCCGCTCCCTTGGCCCCCCTGTTCGCCGGCGCCGACTATGCCCCCATCCAGGGCATGCTGTGGCTGTTCGCCCTGCACGGTGCGATCCTGGCGGTCCTCCAGGGCGCTCTGCTCTCGGCCATCGCGGTCGAACGCACCGCCTTGGCGGCCGTCACCTGGATCGGCCTGGCCGTCGAGGTGACCCTGATGCTCGCCTTCGCCCGCACGATCGAATCCCTGATCGGCACGGCTGTCTCCGTAGCGGCGGTCACCACCACGATCGTCGCCGCCGTCGTTCTTCGCGCGGCCCGCACCCACCCCGCTCCGGCCGACTCGGTCCTGCACTGACCGAACCGGCCGGTTCGGCGGAGGTGTCCCGGAAAAACACAACAGCCCCGGCCGAAGACCGGGGCTGTTGTAGAGCGTGTCCGCCTAGGGACGCTTGTCGATGTCGATCTGCTCGGTAGGCGCGTCGTAGTCCCCACGGGGGAACTGCGTGGTCGGCGCGTCGTCGCCGTCCCACCGAGTAGTCGGGGTGTCATCCGGCGCGGCGGTGGGCGCGGGCGTCGGACGCGATCCCCGCGGACTCGCATGAGCCGCGGTGCCGCCGCCGCGCAGTCCGAGGAACAACCCCGCCAGCAGCGCCAGTACACCCAGCACGCCGAACACGATCGGCACCACACGCCCGAACAGCGAGAGCTTGTCGGTGTTCTCCTTGGCGATGGCGATCTGCGACTCGACGGTCGCCTCGTCGAACACCAGGTGCGACTTCAGCGCGGTGACCTCGGGCTTGTCCCCGGACCGCGCGTAGAACAGGTGGATCGATTCCCCACCCTTGATCACGGTGCCGGTCTGCGGCTCGACCCACAGGTCACGCACGTTGGTGTAGTAGCGCGTCATGGTGACCGGGGTGTCGCCACCCTCCACGCCCCACTTGCTGGCGGGCAGGGTGAGCCGGTTGGTCGGCGACTGCACGACGTCCCAGGTGCTGGTGACCGGCGCCTCCATCTGGAAGCGGTACACCTTCATGTTGTTGATCTCGGTCTCTTCGATGAAGTTCGCGTCGAAGGACTTTCGCACGTTGATGTCGAAGTACGGGTAGGTCTTCTTCTCGGTGCCGATCGGGAAGCGGTAGCCGATGCCGGTGTGCTGCACCGGCTCCATGACGCTGCCGTCCTTGTTCACGGTCACCGCGATCGACCCGTTGGGGTCGGTGTCCACCGGCATGCCGGTGGTGCGCGAGATGGTGACGCGGTCGATGGCGGCGGTGAGCAGGCCGGTATCGCCCTGCACGTCGGTGCGCCGCAGTGTCTGGCCTGCCTGCAGCGTCATCTCGTCGGCGTCGGAGGGCTCCTCGACGGTGACGAAACGCTGGGAGATCAGCGGCACATCCTTGTTCACCACGGCGGCACCGTCACCGGAGGTCAGCGACTTGGAGTCGAGGACGAGGCTCTCCTCGCCCTTCTGGTTCTCCGCGATCGTCGTGATCTCGAGATCGAGTGGAGTCTTGGCGACTTTGCTCACCGTGTAGGTGGGGATCATCAGCGCGGCGACGAGTAATGCCGCGCCCAGACCCACGAGCACGCAGGCGACCGTTCTTCTGGTACCGGCACTCAGTGCCATGCAAACTCTCCTCGTCGTTCGAACACGGATGGCCCGGTGGTCTGGTATTGCACCACAGGCACTCGTGAGCCCCGACACTAACAGCCCAGGCCGCGAAGGTGCGGTGCTGTGCCGTGGAAATCGCCGACACGGCAGACTGGACCCCGATGACGACCGCCACCGCCCCCGTTTCGCGCCCGCGCGCCTTCATTCCCGCCCTCGAAGGGATGCGCGGGATGGCGGCGCTCGGTGTGCTGGTCACGCACGTCGCGTTCCAGACCGGAACGACCGGGGTGCCGGTCCTCGGCCCGATCCTGGAACGCTTCGATATGGCGGTCGCGGTGTTCTTCGCGCTGTCGGGTTTCCTGCTGTGGCGCCCGCACGCGGCGGCCGCGCACGGGCACGGCCGCGCACCGCGGACCTCTCGCTACCTGTTGCACCGGGTGGCCAGGGTGATGCCCGCGTACTGGGTCGTCGTGGTGTTCGTGCTGCTGTTGCTGCCCGGCGCGGCGCATTCGGCGAACCTGCGGGTGTGGGTGTCGAATCTGTTCCTGCTGCAGGTGTTCGTGCCGTTGACGTTGACCGATGGGCTCACCCAGATGTGGAGCCTGTCGGTGGAGATGGCTTTCTACCTGGTGCTGCCGGTGCTGGCCTGGCTGGTCGTGCGACTGCGCGGCTCCGCGGCGCGGTGGCGGGTGCCGGTGCTGTGCGGGCTGGTCGCGGTGAGTCTGACCTGGAATCTGTGGCCGATCCCGACGCCGGAGGCGATCCACGCCGACAACTGGCTGCCCGCCTACCTGCCGTGGTTCGCGGCGGGGATGCTCCTGGCGGAACTGATCCACCTCGTGCGACCCGAGGTCCGGTGGACGCGAGTGCTGTCGAGTCAGCCGCTGATGTGGGCGGTGGCGCTCGCCGCGTTCCTGCTCTCGGCGACCGAGTTCGGCGGCCCGGCCGGCCTGGAACGCGCGCAACCGTGGCAGTACGCGATGAAGATGGCACTGGGCATGATCTTCGGGTTCTGTCTGCTCGCACCCCTGGTGCTGCGGCTGTCCGGCGCCCCGCACCGCTGGCTGGAATCGCGCACCGCCGCGATGCTCGGCCGCTGGTCCTACGGCATCTTCCTGTGGCACCTGGTGGTGCTCACCGTGGTCTTCCCGGTCTTCGGCATCGTGCCCTTCAACGGTGACTTCCTCTACGTGATCACCCTGACCACCGCGCTCACGCTCCCGTTGGCCGCCGCGAGCTTCGCCCTGATCGAGGAACCGGCCCGCCGCTGGGCGGCCCGGTGGGATCGGCGGACCGGGTCCGCGCGAGTCGACGAACACCTGCCGGAATCAGCGCGGCGTCCGGCGGTGCGCTGAGTCTCGCTCAGCGACGGCGGGGGAGCGCCGCCACCCCGACGGCGACGACCGCGATGACGGCCGGTGCCTGGGCCAGCAGCGAGCCGCCCATGTATTCGGTGCCGGAACGCCAGGTCCCGGTCGACAGTGCCGCGGCCGAGGCCAGCGTCCCGAGGCCCGCGAGCCAGGGCAGGGTCCGCTCCGTCAGCGCGGGCCGGAAATAGTTGCAGCCCAAGGTGATCAGTGTGAACGCCGCACCGAACGGCCCGGAGATCACCGCGATCACACCGGTCAGCCCGATCGCCGCGACCCAGCCGACACCCCAGGTGCTCGGTGCGGGCCCGGCGTCGGGCACCACACGTCGGCGCGGAACGGCGAGCAGTACCAGGGGGATCAGCAGCAACAGCCCGCCGAAGATCGCCAGCCGATACCAGCGGTCCGCCGGGAACGAGACGGTGATCTCCCCGTTCGTTCCGGGCGGAACGAGCCAGGCCTGCTGCCAGCCGTCGACGACAACAGGCGACAGCTCCTGTCCGTCGGCGGTGTGCGCCTGCCAGCCGACGTTGGTGCTGAGCGGAAGGACCAGCAGTTGAGTGCCCGGCTTCTGCTCGGTCGGGTCGGCGGGAGTAGGTGCGACTGAGGTGGTTTCGCCGGGGTTGGAGGGTTCGCCGGTTTCACCGGGGTTGCCCGAAGTCTCGTCCGTCGGCGCGCTGGGCGCGCCGGGGTAAGGGTCGGTGCGGGGGAGGCGGAGGCGGTCGACGGTGAAGAGTTCGGTGGGGACCACGGTGAGGTCGGGACGGCCGGGGAGCAACTCGATGTCGGCTGCGTCCTCGGGGCAGGCACGCGCGGAAACCGGTGCACCCGAACGGAGTTCGTCGGCGGTGGCGGTGATCGTGGTGTGCACGGCGCGTCCGCCGATGGCGATCACCGGGCCCGCCTCGCAGCCGATGGTGATGAGCCGGTCGCCTGGAGCGTGGGCGGGATACTCGGGACCGAGCACGTCGACCTCGGCCAGGCCCGCGGGCTGGGTGAGGACGAAGCCGAGTGCGGTGCGGTCGAGCACCTCGTTCCAGCTCTGGATGCTGATCTCGATGCGATCGGTCTCGGTGGGGTACAGCGAGATTCGGGCCGGATCGCCGTGGTCGCGTTCGGGCAGTTCGCGGATCTGCGGGCCGTTGCCCAGGTTCACCGCGACGGAGGTCGCCGTCGCGGGCAAGCCGCCGAGCGCGGTGGTGATGTCGAGTCCGGTCACCAGTGTCGGTTCCGGAAGTTCCAGTACCAGCGTGGGTTTGCCGCCCGCCGGTTCACGCACGGTGGACTCCGGTGCCGTCCAGGTGGTCTTCGGATCGCCGTCGGTAGCGGCGAAGGCGGCGCCGCGCAGGTCGGCGACATCGGCCTGACCCCGTGCCACCGGCCTGGTCGGGTCGGTGAGCAGCGCCTCCAGCGCGGGCCCCGGCCGGGTGCGTACGGTGAGGTCGGTGCCGACGGTGAGTGGTTCCGGCACCGACAGCGTGCGCCCGAAGACGCCCGGCTCCTCGGCGGGCAACCCGAGCCCCTTGCTGCAGTGCACGCGGTCGGGGCCGTCGAAACAGTTACCGCGGCCGGGGAATTCCTGTCCGAGATCCCACCCGCTGACGACGGTTCCCGCGGCCACCTCGGGCAGCACGACCCGGTGCCGGATATCCACGCGCTCCGGCGCTTCCCGGTTGGAGTAGTCGTCGAGCGTGAGTTCGCTGATCCCGAATTGCCCGCCACGAGTGCCTGTTTCGGTGCGAGCGGCGCTGATCATCACCCAGTCGGATTTGCCCGCGGGCAGCGCCACGGACACGGGCTCACCGGGTTCGGTGATCCGCGCCGACACCGTTCCGCGCGGGGTGCGGACCTCGACCCACTTCACCGGATCACCCAGCGCCGCCGCCGTGGTGGTGAAACGCAGCGAGCCGTTGGCGATCGGCTTGTCGAGATCGAGTCGAATCCATTGCCCGAGAGCGGATTCGGAGCCGTTGCTGATCCACGCGGTGCTCGGATCGCCGTCCACGGCGGCCGCGGTGGAGCTGCCGGGCGCCGCTCCGCCGATCTGGGTGGCATCGGCGGCGGAGCTGGACGCGGTGACCTTCGCGCCCGACCATTCGCCCTGCACGAGTTCGGCGCCTTCGACCGGGTAGTCGGGGACCAGGTTGTGGGTGCGCCGGGCGTCGTCGGCGGCGCGGACCGCGGAGTTGTGGTTGTCGACCCGGCCGAAGTCGGACTCGCGATCCATCGGGGTGTCGGTCAGCAGCACGGGCCGCGGAGGTAACCCGGCACGTCGCGCGTCGGCGTCGAGAAGCACCGGCGCCGTGGGGTTCCCCGCGTCGCGGCGCACCCGCTCCAGCACTTCGGGGCCACCCTGGACAACAGGGGTCGACTCCAGCGGGACGGTGTACGCGCCGGGGAACCCTGGCGGCGCGCCGGTGCCGCTGCGCACGTCGACGGGCGTGCCGGGCGGCGGTACATCGACCCGGTAGATCTCGACGGCCGGGTAGGCGGGCTGGAGATCGTTGTCGACCACCAGTCCCGCATCCGCCGCGCGCGGCCCGATGTTCGCGCCGAACGAGGTCACCCTGGTGAGGCCCGGCGAGCCCTCGATCGCGCGGTGCGCCAGCATCGGACGCGTCGAACGCGAGGTCTCGGGGTCGAGGTCGTTGCGCAACACCAGGATTCCGATGCCCTGGTCGGCGAGGGTGGCGGCGAGGCCGGTCGACGGCCTGCCGTCGGCGATGAGCCGCTGCACCGAGTCCATCGCGCGAATCGTGCCCGGCGGGTTCAGGGGAACCGAATCGCGCACGGCCCAGGGGGTACTGGCCAGGGCTTGCAGCGGCTCGTCGCGGGTGAGTCCCCAGATCTGGCTGCCGAACGGCGCACCGGGTACCACCAGTGCGCGGGTGTCGGCGGCGTTGTCGGCCAGCCAGTCGGCGGTGTCGGTCCAGTAGGCGGGGACCCGGTCGTAGGCGCCGCGCGGGGCCAGCCGCCCGGTCCACGCCAGTGAGGTCGCGAGGGTGAGCGCGGCCAGGACCAGCGCGGCGACCGCGACGAGCCGGTCGCGTTCGGGATGGGCGAAAGAGCTGCGCCACACCGGCATCGGCACGGAGGCGGGCAGGGCGACCCGGCCGAGCAGATGCGCCAGCCCCACCACCAGCGGCAGCCGGATCAGCGGTTCGAGCTTGTGCACATTCCGCAGCGGCGCACCGCCGGAGTCGAGGAAGATCCGCACCGATTCGGCGAACGGCCCACCGAGTGTGCCGACATATCCCGCGCAGATCCCCGCGAGTCCCACGCACAGGATCAAGGCGAACCTGCCCCGACAGGGCATCGTCGACCGCGCGAGTCCGGCCATCCCCGCCGCGGCGAGCAAGCCGGTCGCGAGCACCGCGGCGGGCTGGGTCACCAGCACCGCGCCGGCGATTCGTTCGGGCGAGACGAACGGCGTCCAGCTATCGGTCCCGCGCAGCACCTCGCTCAACGCGGCCCACTGCGTCGTCACCCCGGACGACTCGATGAAGTCGAGGAACGGCGGACTCACCTTGCCCAGCAGCAGCAGCGGTACGACCCACCAGAACGTGGCGAGGACCAGCAGTGGAATCCACGCTCGGGTGAACCGCCACCACTGCCGATTCGGCCGATAGGTTGCCCACCACAGTGCCGCGGGCAGGAACGCCGCCACGGTCGCGACAGCGTTCACCGAACCCATCAGCGCCAGCGCCAGCGCGCTTCCCGCCGGTGAGAGCGGGCCGCCGCGCCGCCGTTTGATCGCGGTGCCCAGTGCCGCGGGCGCGAGCAGCACCCACGGAGCCAGCATCATCGGCAGGGTTTCCGAGGAGATCGAGCCGAGCGTGGTCAGTACCCGCGGCGACAACGCGAACGCGATGCCCGCGATCACCCGTGACCCGCGCGAGCCGATGCCGAGCGTTTCGCACAGCTTGACGATTCCCCAGAACCCGGCGAGCAGCAGCAGCGCCCACCAGACGCGCTGGGTGACCCACGCGGGCAGGTGCAGCAGGTGCCCCGCGGAGAAGAACGCGCCGTGCGGGAAGAAGTAGCCGTAGGCCTGGTTCTGGACCTGGCCCATCGGGGCCTGGCTGCTCCACAGGTGCGACGCTCGCGCGAGGAAACCGAGGGGGTTCTGCGCGAGGTCGTATTTGGTGTCGGCGACGGTGAGGCCGGGCGCCTGCGCGAAGGTCAGTACGAAGGCGGCTACTACCGAGCCGACGAGCCAGCGCCAGCCCAGTGGCGCCTTGTCCGGTTGCCCCGATGCGGGGCGCGACGCGCGGGCGTCGGCCTCAGCGGCTGCCGTATTCAGGGGCGTTGAGCAGCGACGAGTCTTTGTCACCGCTGCGGTCGATCGAGGGCGCCGTGTTCTGCTGCACCGCCGCCGTGATGGCGAAGACGGCGATCGCGCTCAGCAGGGCGCCGCCGACCGCGCTGGCAACAGCCGGAACAGCAAACTTCATCGCGCACTCCAATACGCTCGACGACGGGGCCTGTCTCCGGCCAACCTAGCAGGTCTACCGGGCTCGGTCAGTCGTTGGGCAGCTCGCAACGCAGGGCGCTCAGCAGGGTGCGAAGTTTGACGGTCGTCTCGGCCAGCTCGGCGCGCGGATCCGACGCCGCGACGATCCCGCCGCCCGCACTCGCCCGCAGCGTCCGCCGATCGGCGGAGAGCTCGCCGCCGCGAATCGCCACGATCCATTCGCCGTCGCCGTCGTCGCCGCACCAGCCCACCGCGCCGCCGTAGAAGCCGCGTCGCGGTTCGTCGGTCGCGATCGCGTCCAGGGACGCGGTGAACGGGGTGCCGTTGACGGCGGGGGTCGGGTGCAGCAGCAGGGCCAGGTCGAGGGCGGTGGTAGACGGGTCACGCAGCACGCCGTGAATGGGAGTGGCCAGGTGCCAGACCTGTTCGGTGCTCAGGAGCTCGGGCGCGTCGGGGATGCGCAGTTCCGTGCAGACGGGGGTCAGTTGCTGCCGGATCCAGTCGATCACGAAGGCGTGCTCGTCGTGATTTTTCGTGCTGGACAGCAGTTCGCGCGCCTGGGCCGCGTCATCGGCCGGATCGGTGCGGCGCGGCAGGGTTCCCGCCAGCGGATTCAGGCTGACGCGGTCGCCGTGGCGCGCGACCAGCACCTCGGGTGTCGCCCCGATCAGCGTCTCGCCGGATCGTCCCGCCGTGGACAGGTCGACCGCGTACACCGCGGCATTCGGATGCCTGGTGAGCAGATGTGCCGCCAGTACCTCGGGATCCAGCGGCGCGTCGGCCTCCAGCACGATCGACCGTGCGGCCACTACCTTGCGCAGCTCGTTCGCCGGGTCACCCAGTTGCTCGACCAGCTTCGTCACACGCGCGACATGTTCTGCCGCACTGGGTATTTCGGCCACCACGCGGACGCCGGGCAATTCCGGCAGCGCCGCGGGTCGCCACGGTCCCGCCGTGTGTAGCACCGTCTCCGGTTGCCAGAGTGCCGCGGGTTCGCGTGGATCGAAGGGGAGCGCTCCGACGATCAATGTCGGTGCCGCGCCGGACGAGTCGTGCTGTTTCTCGGCCGAATCGGTGACGTGGTCGGGCCGTTTCTGCCACGCACGCAGCGCCGCCACTGCCTGCCGAGGGTCGGAGTACGCCTGGCGCACCCCTGACGTCCGCAACACCGCGTCGGGTCGAGCGAGCAGGAATTCGTTCATGGTGCTTCGACCATAACGCCGCCGATGTGGCGCCGATCCGGGAGAGCGACGGAACTCTCACCGCGCGGCGGCGCCACGAAGATCCGGAGTGGCGAGCCGCTACTGCTGCGGTGGCACCAGGAAGACGGGCCGGTGCCCGTGCTTGAGAACGGCCTCGGCGACGCTGCTGTGCAACAGCGCGCGTAACCCCGTGGCACCGCGCGTACCTGCCACGATGATGTCGACGTCGAGCTCATCGGCGCAGTCCACAATGGTGTTCCAGATCGTGGTGGTGCACTCGGCGGTGCGCGGTTCGGCGTCGATTCCGGCCAGTTCGGCCAGGTGCACGCCCTCGGCGTTGATCTTGCGGGCGTCGGAGTAGGCGATGTCCTCCACCTCCTCGTCGGGCACCCAGTCCGGCTGCATCACCCCGGCGAGCCCGGAGATGCGCGCGGCCTGGCGCACCATCGGTTCCCATGCGGTGAGCAGAATCGCGCGTTCGGCGGTCAGGAATCGTCCCGCGTACTCGATGGCTCGTTTGGCGTGTTCGGAACCGTCGTAGGCGATGAGCATCCGATCGCATGCCATGACGACCTCCTGCGCTGGTCGGAGCGGCTTTTCCCTCAGGTTACCCGCGGATGTGTGTATCAATCCGAACCACCGTGGTGGGGTTCGCGCCGGGAGCGGGCTACCGTGGAGCGCATGCGGAAATCGCCTGTGGTCGTGTTCGCAGTCCTCGCCGCCGTTGCCACCGCCTGTTCGGGAGGTTCGTCGAACGAGACGACGCCCGCGGCGGGTAGCAGCGGAGTGGCCGCCCCCTCTGCCGCCGGAGAGCCGAGTTCGCCAGGGTCGGCGACTCCGACCCAAAGCAATTGCGGCGCAGACTATCTCGCCAAGCTCTCCCAGCGGGAGAAGCTGGCCCAGCTGCTGACCGTCGGCATCACCGGTTCGGCGGACGCGTCGAACGTGGTGAGTTCGGAGCAGGTGGGCGGCATCTTCGTCGGCAGCTGGACTGATCCGAGCCTGCTGGACAAGTCGGCGCTCGACGCGGTGAAAGCGCAGGCCAAGGTCCCGTTGATGGTGACCATCGACGAAGAGGGCGGGCGGGTCTCGCGCGCGAAGAACGTGATCGGCGCCGCGCCGTCGGCCCGTGAGATCGCGCAGACCCAGACCCCTGAGCAGTACTACCAGTTCACGCTGACCAGGTCGAAGGCGCTGAAGGATCTGGGCATCACCGTCGATTTCGCTCCCGATGTCGATGTGAGCAGCCAGCCCGACGACAGTGTGATCGGCGACCGCTCCTACAGCGACGACCCGAAGGTCGTCACCGAATTCGCGGGCGCCTACATCCGCGCGGCCAACGAGGTGGGCCTCGGTTCGGTGATCAAGCACTTCCCCGGCCACGGCTCCGGTTCCGGTGACTCGCACACCGGCGCCGTCACCACCCCGCCGCTGGACCAGATGCAGAACACCGACCTGGTGCCGTTCCGTGAGCTGGTGAACTCCGGCGCGGCGGTGATGGTCGGCCACCTCGACGTGCCCGGCCTGACCGAGCCCGACGTGCCCGCCAGCATCAGCCCGGCCGCGATGACGCTGCTGCGCGAGGGCAAGGGCTACGGCGCCGCCCCCTACGACGGCCCGATCTTCACCGACGATCTCAGCGGCATGGCCGCCATCACCGCCCGGATGTCCATCGCCGACGCGGTCGAGGCCACGCTCGTCGCGGGCGCCGACAATGCGCTGTGGATCAGTAGCGATGCGGTGCCGCAGGTACTCGACCGTTTGGAACAGTCGGTCGCGAGTGGCAAACTGCCCGCCGACCGGGTCGACACTTCCGTACTGCGGATGGCGCGCTACAAGGGCGTAGCGCTGGGCTGCTGATCGCACCCGGCGACTGTGCGGCAAATGAGCGCGGGTGAACTTACCTTGGAGTAAGATAGGTGGTTCACCCTGCGGTAGGAGAGTGGATGGCAGGCGGGACCAAGCGACTTCCCCGGGCAGTTCGCGAGCAACAGATGCTCGATGCCGCCGTCGAGGTATTCGCACGCAAGGGCTTCCACGACACGTCGATGGATGCGATCGCCGCCGAGGCGAAGATCTCCAAACCCATGCTCTACCTGTACTACGGCTCCAAGGACGAGCTGTTCCGCGCCTGCATCCAGCGCGAGGGTCTGCGTTTCATCGAGGCCGTCGCGCCCGCGGGTAACCCGCAGTTGACCCCGCACGAACAGGTCCGCACCGCGCTGGAGGGTTTCCTCGATTTCGTCGACCGCAATCGGCAGTCCTGGCAGGTTCTCTACCGTCAGGCTATCGGTCAGCAAACTTTTGCCGCCGAAATCGACAATGCCCGTGAGCGCGTCATCGAGCTCACCGCGAAACTGCTGGAATCCAGCGCCAAGAACGCCGACCCCGGCACCAATTTCGAGGTCGTCGCGGCGGCGGTGATCGGTGCGGGTGAGGCCATCGCCGACCGGGTCGCGAGCGGGCGGATCGAAGTGGCCGAGGCGGTCGACCTGCTCGACGATCTGGCCTGGCGCGGTCTGGCCGGCCGGAAGAAGATCGACTAGCGGTTGCGCCTGGCCCCGTCGGCTGCGATCGTGCACGGTTGACGTTTCACGACAGACGGGGTGGCAGTGTTCGGTGTGTTGAAGCCGTGTGCGCACGGCGCGGCGAAATATGGCATCGATCCGGGGCAGTGGCAGGCACACATGTGCGGGCTGTGTCTGGGTCTGCGAGACGGGCACGGTCAGTTGGCCCGCGCCGCGACCAACACCGACGCGATCGTGCTCAGTGTGCTCACCGAGGCGCAGTCGGGCGCGAGTGCGCGCACGAGCGCCGGTCCGTGTCCGCTGCGCGGGATGAAGCGCGTGTCGGTGGTCGCCGCGAACGCGCCCGGTGTGCGGTTGGCCGCCACGGCGTCACTGCTGCTGGGCGCGGCCAAGATCGGCGATCACGTCGAGGACGGGGACACCTCCGTCCTCACCCGCCGACCGATGCGGCGGGTGTCGAACGCCTGGGCCGCACGAGCTCAGCAGCAGGCTGATCTGATCGGGCTCGATGTGGGGCCCATGCTGACCGCGATCGCCACCCAGTCCTCGATGGAGTCCCGCGCGGCGGTCGAGGTGATCACGCTCGAGGAACTCACCGGGCCGACTCAACTCTGTGCCGCGACCCTTTTCGGGCACACCGCCACCCTGGCCGGGCGTCCGGAAAACGTTGCGGCCCTTCAGGAAATCGGTCGCCACGTCGGCCGCATCGCGCATCTGGCCGACGCCATCGAAGACCTCGAGTGCGACCGCGCCCGTGGCCGTTTCAATCCGCTGGAGGCCACCGGCACGGATATGCCCCGCGCCTACGATCTGTTGCGCGAGAGTGAATCCCGCATCCGGCAGGCCGCGTCCGAGGCCGAACTCGACCAGCTGCCGACGGTGCGCTGGGCGCTGCTCGATCCGCTGGCGAGCCTGTTGCGCAGCCTCGGTCGAGGTCTCGGCATCGTGGTCGGCCATGCCTGCCGTACTTCAGTTACGGCGCAACAGCATTCGCCGTACGAATTCCCGTCCCCGCCCGGACGGCGCCCGGGCAGACCGGGGCCGTTCAAGGCGAGTGGACTCGTGCTCGGCGTCTACTGCACCGGCATGGCCTGCTGCGTCGACCACACCAGCCCGTGCACCGGCGAACAGAAGGACGCCTGGGCCAAGAAATGCGACTGCGGCAGTTGCTGCGACTGCGGTGAGTGCTGCGGCAACTGCTGCGGCGAGGACTGCTGCTGCGGCGACTGCAGCTGCGATTGCGGCTGCTGACGAAAAAGGCTCGCGCGGTGGCGAATCCGCCTACCGCGCGAGCCTTCTGCTATCGAACCCCTACTCGCACTTGACGATCGGGATGGGGTCGTACTTCACGGTCCGCGTGTGCCTCGACACCTGCGCGCCGGACTTGGCGTCGGTGATCACCCTGGTGTCGGAGATGGTGAAGCCGGGCGCGCCCTCGGAGGCGATGCAGTCCTTGCCCTTGGGCAGCACGACCTCGTTGGGTTCGGTCGGCTTCGACTTCTCACCCGTAATCGATTCCACGTTCACGGTTTTGGTGCCCCACAGCCGCACGGTGATCTCGGAGCCGGTGGCGACCGCCTGAATGTAGACACCGGTCGTGCCGGTATTGCGGAACGCCAGGTCGATCGCACCGTCGAACACCGTCGCCTCGCGCGCGGCCGGGTAGCGCGAGATGTAGTAGCTGTGCTCGGTGTGTCCGCCGTCTTCCATCCCGGCGAAGTAGGCCGCGTTGTAGAGCGTGGTGGCGAACTGGCTGATGCCGCCGCCGACCGCGGTGCTCGGCCTGCCCTTGTCGATGATGCCGGACTCCACATAGCCCTCCGCCGCGGTGCGCGGGCCGGTGAACTCGTTGAGCGAGAACGTATCTCCCGGCTTGACCACCGCACCGTCGACCTTGGCGGCGACCGTGCGGATATTCACCCCGGAGGGGCCGCTGAAGCCGCCGGTGGTGAACTGGCCGATCGTCTCGTTGACCCCGAGCGCGTTCGCCGCCTCGGTGGTGAGCTTGGGCTCGATGCGCTGATACACCACCGGACTGGTGCGCGGGCCCGGCTGCGTGAGCAGGGCGGGCAGCTTCTCCAGCGTCTTGGGCCAGTCCACCTTCTCGCCGACCACGGCGGGCACCACGGTCGGTTTGCCCGCGCCGACGGTGAAGGTGGCATCCTTGGGTTCCACCTCGGACTTCGCCAATTGTGGTGCGAGCAAGGCGATGACGGCGTCGTTGTCGAACTGGGGTGCCAGTCCGCCGTTGCCGTCCGGCACGAAACCGAGCACGTCGGCGATCTGGCCGCCGGTCAGCGTGGCCTGAACATCCTTGCCGGACACAGTGATCGGTGACGCGACGGCCGGTGTGGCGATGTCGCGCACCGCCGCCTGCACGGCGTCGGCGCGCACGGCGACCGGCGCGGCCACCACGGGCAGATCCAGTTGGCTGGTCGCCGCCCAGCGGTCGGTGATCGTGGTGCGCGCGGCCTCGGTGTCGAGCACCCGGCCCGGCACCGGCGCGACCGCGACCGGCCTGCCGTTCTCGAACCGCACCGTACCTTCGACAGTCGGATTGTCGTGGACGCGGAAGCTCTCGAGCTGTGCGTCGAGGGCCGCGGTGTCGACGGTGCTCGACACCGGAACCTCGCGGGTGCCGAAGAGTGAGATCAGTCGGCTCACCGGGTTCAGCGGCTGGCTGCCGACGGCGTCCCAGGTGCGGTCGTAGTCCACCGACAGACCGGCTGTGGCGGGCACCATGCTGGCCTGCACATCGCCGATCCGCACGGGTAGGGGTCGCTCGGCCTTGGGCCCGAGTTCGGTGTGCAGCAGCGCGTCGGCTTCGGCCTGGTCCATCCCGCCGATGTCGATACCGGCGACGACGACGCCGCGCGCCACCTCACCCGTGCTCAACGCGAGGTCGGCCAGGTAGGCGGCGGTCCCGACGGCCAGCACGGCGCCGACCGCGATCCCGATCCGCTTGACCAGCTGCTGGTTGCCCGGCGGGGCAGGCGGGGGTGGGCCCGCCGGGCCGGGGGTGGGTGACCAGCGATCGCGGGTCACGGTGTTCAAGGGCTGCGTAAGGGCGGTGGTGTCCGGATCGAAAGTGCGATTTGATTCGAGCAGCTTGCGTAATCCGACCTCGCCCCTTCGGTCGGCCGGTTGTCCGGCGGTCGACTCGCTGGGCACGGAGGTCCTTCCGTTAGGTTGGCCCCGAATGTTTGCGGGGTCCGGCCCGAGGGTAACGCGCTTCGGCGCGCTCGGCAGCTCGGCAACCGGGTGGGGGCAGCAGAAAGGCTCCGCGTAGTTGCCGGGTCGGGGGTCTGGCAACTACACGGAGCCGATCTGTTTATCGGGGCTCGGAGCGGGGCGTTACAGCCCATTCGGAAGAATTTCGGCGCGCGGGCCGACGCCGCCAGGACCGACGACCCGGCGGCGCGAGACAATCGGGGTGAGACTCGACACCACGGACCGGACGAACGAGGAGAACTGATGCAGCTGGGAATGATCGGCCTCGGCCGGATGGGTGCCAACATCGTGCGCCGGATCGTGCGCGACGGGCATACCGCCGTCGGCTACGAGCGTCACCCAGGGCCGATCGCCGAGATGGAGTCCGAGCTCGGCGGCAAGTTCCGCGGCACGACCGACCTGGCCGAGTTCATCGGCATGCTCGAGGTGCCCCGCGTGGTGTGGGTGATGATTCCCGCCGGTGCCACCGGCAAGGTGATCGAGGACGTCGCCGAGCTGCTCGAGCCGGGCGACATCATCATCGACGGCGGCAACAGCCGCTACCACGAGGACATCAAGCGCGCGAAGGCATTGGAGCCCAAGGGTATTCACTACCTGGACATCGGCACCTCGGGCGGCGTGTTCGGCCTACAGCGCGGCTATTGCCTGATGATCGGCGGAAACGCGGCCCAGGTCGACTACCTGGAGCCGCTGCTGGCGACCATCGCCCCCGGCTACGAGTCGGCGCCGCGCACCCCTGGCCGCACCGGTGAGCCGTCGCAGGCCGAGAAGGGCTACCTGCTGTGCGGTCCGCACGGCGCGGGTCACTTCGTGAAGATGGTGCACAACGGCATCGAATACGGCGCGATGGGCGCCTACGCCGAGGGTCTCAACATCCTGAAGCACGCCAACGCGGGCTCGGAGTACCTGCACGGTGAGCACTCCGCGGAGGAGACGCCGATGGAACACCCCGAGTACTACATGTACGACCTGGACATCCCGGCCATCACCGAGGTGTGGCGTCGCGGCTCGGTGGTGGCCTCCTGGCTCCTCGATCTCACCGCGTCGGCCCTGGTCAGCGACCCCGACCTGGACTCCTACAGCGGCCGCGTCTCCGACTCCGGCGAAGGTCGCTGGACCATCGACGCCGCCATCGACACCGCGGTCCCCGTCCCGGTCCTCTCCGCCGCCCTCTACCAGCGCTTCTCCTCCCGCGGCCAGGCCCTCTACGCCGACAAGATGCTCTCGGCCATGCGAAAGGCGTTCGGCGGCCATAATGAGCTGCCGCAGAAGTAGCCAGACGCGTATATCCCGAAAGGCGTTCGGCGGCCACAACGAGCTGCCGCAGAAGTAGCCCCCTAGACGCCCGTAACCGGCCTTTCGTCGCCAGACGGAGGCCGGTTGTCGCGTTTCCGGGTCGATTCGAGTGGATCGAAATCCTCGGATGCTACCCGCGCCGGAGAGTAAAACAACGATGTTCCACAAAATAAGAACACGTTCTTCTTTTCCAGGACAAGCGTCCAGTCGGACCTATACCTTGTGGTCAGAGGGGGGAAAGCCCACCTGATGAGGAATTCGCCCCGGTCGTCTCGCCCGGGGCTTTGGAGGAAAAGCATGTTCCGGACTTCGCGTATCGCCGCGGGCGTCGCCACCACCGCCCTGGTCGTCGCCGGTGTCGGTGTCGGCCTTGGATCCGGCGTCGCCGCCGCCGACGCCACCTGTGCGGTGAGCAGTCACGCGCAGAAGAAAGACGCGAGCACCGTCGGCGTCACCCACGTCTACGACAAGATCGCGAGCGCCGAGCAGATCGGCGTCGGCACCTCGGTCACCTACAAGGTGATCGTGGGAACCACCGGGATCGGTAACCCGTACGTCAACACCATCACCGACTTCCCGCCGGTCGGCTTCGGCGCACCGACCAAGGCCACCATCACCGCCTATCACGCGATCGGCGGCCAGGTCACCGAGGACGTCACCGCCGAGCCCAACGCGGGCGGCTGGAAGGTCACGAGCACCGGCTGGTTCGTCAACTCGGGCAACCCGGTCACCCTGACCATCACCTACCCGGTGCCGAGCAGCGTCAAGACGGGTCAGATGGTCACCAGTGGTGGCGTCGGGGTCGCGGGCACCGTGGGCGTCGGCAATGAGATGCCCGGCCTCACCGCCTGTTTCACCGCGCGCGGCGCCAACGCCGGCGAGACGGTGATCGGCAGCCTCGGTGACAACGGGCTGGGTTCCGATGATGGCCAGCTGAGCTCCACCGGCTCGCTGAGCGACATCATCTCCGACGTGCTGGGCGATCTGATCGGTAGCTGATCGTCTGGCACCTGGTCGCCGGGACGGTCTCGCGCTGCCGTCCCGGCGAACCATTCTCTGTGTGGCGCACTCTTTTCGAACTCTGTGAGGACTCGTGTTCCCCTGTAAGCGGACGGTGCTGACCGCGCTCGCCGTTATCGCGCTGTCGGTCGTCGCTATCGGAACGGCCGGTGCGGACGGATCGCGGCTGGATCGGATCGAGCGGCCCGGCCAGCGGCAGCAGACGCTGCACGTGTACTCCGCGTCCATGGACCGGGTGATTCCGCTGCAGGTCATCACGCCGCACGACACCAGCGCGCCACGTCCGACGCTGTATCTGCTCAACGGCGCGGGCGGCGGCGAGGATATCGCGAACTGGTACAACCAGACCGACATCGTGCAGTTCTTCGCCGACAAGAACGTCAACGTCGTCACGCCGGCGGCGGGCGCGTTCTCGTACTACACCGATTGGCTGCGCGACGATCCGAAGCTCGGCCGCAACAAATGGCAGACCTTCCTCACCGAGGAACTCCCGCCGATCATCGACGCCACCCTGGGCACCACCGGCGTGAATGCCATCGCGGGCCTGTCGATGTCGGCCACGGCGGTGCTCAACCTGGCCATCGCCGCCCCTGATCGTTACCGCGCCGTCGGCTCCTACAGCGGCTGCGCCTCGGTCGACGATCCGGTCAGCCGCGCCTATATCGATTTCGTCCTCGCCCGCGGTGGTGCCGACCCCGCCAACATGTGGGGCCCGCCCGGCGACCCCGCCTGGCGTGCGAACGACGCCTACCTCAACGCGGAACGCCTGCGCGGCAAGGCGATCTACCTGTCCAGCGCCAACGGGCTCCCCGGCGCCGCCGAAACTCTCCCGCCCGGAGCGACGCCAGGAAAGGTCATCGGCATGACCGACCAGATCCTGCTCGGCGGCGCCATCGAAGCCGCCGCCAACCAGTGCACCCAGCGCCTCGCCGCTCGCCTCGCGGAACTGAACATCCCCGCCCATACCGAATTCCGCGCCGCCGGCACCCATACCTGGCGGTACTGGGAACAAGACCTGCACAACTCCTGGCCACTTCTCGCCGCCGCTATCGAAGCGAACTGACAGTCGGTGTGCAACTCGAACGTCTTGTAGCACTGAATAATTCGAGGTGTCAAGCCCATGGAAGCTATAGATAACGCTCGTATCGAGGCACCCGATGTGGTTATCAGCTTCGCTCGGTTTTCCATTGAAAGGCTTGTTATGCACCGTCGAATGATCCGAGTCCTTGTTGCCACCGCGGCTGTCGCCGGTATCGCCGCAGGCGCGCCAACAGCGCTCGCCGCCCCCGCGCAACCGACTGTGGTAGCCGAATCGGGGTCCGCCGGAACCGGTTCCGCCGCGATCGACATTCCACTCGGCTTCCTCAAGCTCATTCTCTGCGGGCCGTGGGCGTCCACGGAGCCGCACCCGAACCCGACGTGCCGCTGAGGTCTGACAACGAAACGGCGGGTGTTCTCCGAAGAATCGGAGAACACCCGCCGTTTCTGTGCGTGATCAGCGCGGACTAGCGCTCGATGATCGCCACCACACCCTGGCCGCCCGCGGCGCAGATGGAGACCAGCGCGCGGCCGGACCCCTTCTCCGCCAGCATCTTCGCGGTCGAGGCGACGATGCGACCGCCGGTCGCGGCGAACGGGTGGCCCGCGGCGAGCGAGGAGCCGTTGACGTTGAGCTTGCTACGGTCGATCGAGCCCAGCGCGCTGTCGAGGCCGAGGCGCTCCTTGCAGTAGGCGTCGGACTCCCACGCGGCCAGGGTGGCCAGCACCACGGAGGCGAACGCCTCGTGGATCTCGTAGTAGTCGAAGTCCTGCAGGGTCAGGCCGTTGCGGGCCAGCAGGCGCGCGACCGCGTAGGTGGGCGCCATCAGCAGGCCGTCGGGGCCGTGGATGTAGTCCACCGCGGCGACCTCGGAGTCGACCAGGTGGGCCAGCACCGGCAGGTTGCGCTCGGCCGCCCACTCGTCGGTGGACAGCAGCACCGCGGACGCGCCGTCGGTGAGCGGGGTCGAGTTGCCCGCGGTCATGGTGGCGTCGCCCGCCTTGACGCCGAACACCGGCTTCAGGGTCGACAGCTTCTCCACGGTGGAGCCGGGACGCAGGTTGTCGTCGCGGGTCAGGCCGAGGAACGGGGTGATCAGGTCGTCGAAGAAGCCACGGTCGTAGGCGGCCGCCATGTTCTTGTGCGAGAGGTAGGCCAGCTCGTCCTGCGCTTCGCGGGCGACGCCGAATTCCTTCGCGGTGATGGCGGCGTGCTCACCCATCGACAGACCGGTGCGCGGCTCGGCGTTCTTGGGGATCTCGATGCCCAGCATCGAGGGGCGCAGCTGGCCGACCAGCTTGACCTTGTCCTTGGTGGTCCGGGCGCGGTTGGCGGTGAGCATCCACTCGCGCATGTCCTCGCTCACGCCGATCGGCGCGTCGGAGGTGGTGTCGGCGCCGCCGCCGATGCCGGACTCGATACGACCCAGCGCGATCGCGTCACCGACGGTGACGATCGACTGCAGGCCGGTGCCACAGGCGAGCTGCAGGTCGTGGGCCGGGGTGTAGGGCGAGAGCTTCGAGCCGAGCACGCTCTCGCGGATCAGGCTGTGCTCGCCGACCTTCTTGAGCACAGCGCCGCCGACGACCATGCCCAGGCGCTCGCCCTGCAGACCGAACCGGCTGACCAGCCCATCGAGGGCGGCGGTGAACATGTCCTGATTGGACGCCTTGGCGTAGGCCTTGTCGGAGCGCGCGAACGGGATGCGGTTGCCGCCAACGATGGCAATCGGGCGCTGGGTCTTCGCGGCCTTGGCAGGCTTAGTTGCGGCCTTGGCCGTCGCCGAGCGGGCTTTGCTTGTCACTCGAGTTCTCCATGGTCTCGTCGGTTCCGGGTAACGCCGGCCGCTGGAATCGGCCCCCGTGCGGTCGCGGCGTCGTATCGGTTTACATTAAACTTACTCCGGAGTAAGTTCGTTGTCGACACCGTACCCGCAAGTGTGCGCTCACACGGGGGACACTGGGCGGAGCACGGTCACCACACTCGTCGAGCACAGAGAAGGTAGGAACAGTGGCAGCCAAGAGCAAGGGTGCACCGAACCTCTACGGATCTTTCATCCACTCCGCCCCCGGCGCGTTCCTCGCGAGCAAGCTGGGCCTCCCGCAGCCGGCCGAACTGCGCCGCTACAAGGCGGGCGAGCCCGCGCTGCCCGGCCCGGTGCTGCTCGGCGGCAAGGGTCGCCTGGCCGAGCCGGTCCGCGCGCTGCTGTCGGACTACACCGTCGCGGACTCGCTCGAATCGGGCACCAAGTACGGCGCGCTGGTCTTCGACGCCACCGGCATCGATTCGATCGACAAGCTCGCGCAGCTGTTCGAGTTCTTCCAGCCGGCCATGCGCAGCCTCGCGCCGTCGGGCCGTGTCGTGGTTCTGGGCACCACCCCCGAACTGGTCGGCTCGGTCGACGAGCAGATCGCCCAGCGCGCGCTCGAGGGCTTCACCCGTTCGGTCGCCAAGGAGCTGCTGCGCGGCGCGACCGGCCAGCTCGTCTACGTGCACCCCGAAGCGGGCGCATCCGCGACCGGCCTCGAGTCGACCCTGCGCTTCCTGCTCTCCGGTAAGTCGGCCTTCGTCGACGGTCAGGTCATCCGGGTCGGTTCCGCCGACTCGGTCGCCCCGGCGTCGTGGGACAAGCCGCTCGCGGGCAAGGTCGCCGTCGTGACCGGTGCCGCGCGCGGTATCGGCGCCACCATCGCCGAGGTGTTCGCCCGTGACGGCGCCACCGTGATCGTCGCCGACATCCCCGCCGCGGGCGAGGCGCTGTCCGACACCGCGAACAAGATCGGCGCCACCGCGCTGGCCCTCGACGTCACCGCGCCCGACGCCGCCGAGCGGCTGGCCGACTTCGCCACCGAGCGTTTCGGCGGCATCGACATCGTCGTCCACAACGCCGGCATCACCCGCGACAAGCTGCTCGCCAACATGGACGAGGGCCGCTGGAGCTCGGTGATCAATGTCAACCTCGCTGCCCCGCACCGCATCACCTCCGGCCTCGTCGCCAAGGGCGTGCTCAAGGAAGGCGGGCGCGTGATCGACGTGTCCTCCATCGCGGGCATCGCGGGCAACCGCGGCCAGACCAACTACGGCGCGTCCAAGGCGGGCGTCATCGGCATGGTCGACGCCGAGTCCCCGCTGCTGGCCGAGAAGGGCATCACCATCAACGCGGTGGCGCCCGGCTTCATCGAGACCGCGATGACCGCCGCCATCCCCGTCGGCACCCGCGAGGCCGGTCGCCTGATGAGCTCGCTGCTGCAGGGTGGCCAGACCGTCGACGTCGCCGAGACCATCGCCTACTTCGCGAGCCCCGCGTCGAACGCGGTGAGCGGCAACGTGGTTCGCGTCTGCGGTCAGAGCCTGATCGGCGCCTGATGACTCAGACGATCACCCTCACCGAGGTTCCCAAGAACGGCGGCCTGTACGCCAAGGCGGCGCTGGGCGCCATCCCGCTGCCCGCTCCGCTGTCGGCGCGCAAGCCCACCCTGCCCGACCGTCGAGTAGTCCTCGAGGGCGTGCGGGTCGACCCCGACCATCTCGCCGCGTACTGCCATGCCACCGGCCTGCGTTTCAGCGACACCTTGCCGCTGACGTACCCGTTCATCCTCAGCTTCCCGCTGGCGATGCAACTCGTCGTCGCACGGGATTTCCCGTTCAGCGCGGTCGGTGCGGTGCACTTCGAGAACGTCATCGAACGCACCCGCGAGATCTCGGTCGCCGAGCCCCTCGATTTCTCCACCCATATCGAGAACCTCCGCGAACACCCGAAAGGTCTTCTGGTGGACGCGATCACGGAGATCAGCGTCGGTCGTGAACTCGTCTGGCGGCAGGTGACCACCTTCCTGCACCAGCAGCGCACGTCGCTCTCGGGCGGTCCCAAGTCGGCGCCCCCCGCCGATGAGGTGCCCCCGCCCCCGTTGCGCGTGCAGCGCGTGGATCAGAAGATGATCAACCGCTACGCCGCCGCGTCCGGCGATCACAACCCGATCCACGTCTCCGGGATCGGCGCGAAGGCAATGGGTTTCCCGCAGACCATCGCCCACGGCATGTGGTCGGCGGCAGCGATCCTCAGCACGATCGAGGGCCGCGTCCCCGAAAAGGCCACTTACGCGGTCAAGTTCGGCAAGCCGATCTTCCTTCCGTCCTCGGTGAACATCTACGCCGACCAGGTCGGATCCGGCTGGGATCTCTCCATCCTGCATCCCAAGAAGGGGTACCCACACCTCACCGCAACCTTGCGCTGAGTCTCCACCGGCAAGGGCCGCACACTCCAGGGGGGTGTGCGGCCCTTGTTGGTTTCAGGGCGCGGTGAATCGGTCGTCACGAGGGATTGTGTTCGGGGCCTTACGCTTTCGAGACTCTCGCCGATCGTCATCCCGATAGGTGTCGTTACGGGCAATTGCTGTGACTTTACTCATCGACATTAAACGATTCGCTATGAAGTTGCCCTAAGGCATTCCGGTGCCCATTTTGGTCTACCGTCCGGTGTTTTCTTCTGCGTGCTAAGAAATTGCCCGGGGCGCGGAGGGCTGACTTTGTAGTGTTGCCCGGCTGTCAATACCGCGGGCTCGCGCCACCGGGCAACTATTCGGCATCTGAACACCGTGGTGGCCGAATTTCGAGCATTCCGGTTCCTCTGGAACGCGTGTAGAACTTCTCTTGCCCAGCGATCGTTCGGTCGCGTCGGCGGGTTCACCTGATCCAGATCCGTGGCGAGAAGTGTTGTGGAGGAAGCGTTGTGAACAAGATCAGTCTTTCGAATCGGGGGATTCTGCGCGCGGTTGCTCTCGTGGGGGCGGCGCTGTCGCTGGTCGCGAGCGCCGGCGCGGTGGCAGGCGCGGACACCGGAAGCGGTGAGACCGGAAGCGGGGTAATCGACACGGGCAGCGGGATTCTGGGGGATCTGCTCGACACCGGCAGCGGAATCCTCGGCGGTAGCTCGAGCGGTGGGTCGTCCGAGAGCGTGCAGCCGTGCAACCGCTCGACCAAGTCCGGCGGGGCCGGCGTCACCAACACGACGCATCAGCTCGGCGTCACCGGACCGACCTCGTTCGTCCTGACCTACGAAACCCTCAACATTCCCGACCGCATTCAGGTCTTCTACGAAGGCGGGCAGGTGCTCGACACCGGCTACGTCGGAGACAATGCCAACCAGGGCACCGGATCTCGGGTCGTCTCGTTGCCCGCGGGGTCGTCCTCGACGGTGAGCGTTCGGGTTACAGGCCCGAACGACACCCAGTGGGAGTACACGGTCAACTGCCCGTCTTAGCGCGACCGGTCCATCCCGGTCGATATCGCACGTGTCGGGGCCGCATACCCGAAAAGGCATGCGGCCCTGAGCAAACAGCTATCTGGCAGAAAACTGACAGCACATATTCCGGTAAGCGCAGCGCACGGCGGGAAAACATGAATATGGCTGCCGCCCAATCGGTTACACACCGGAACTCGTTACAGGTTTTCATGGTGATATCAATCATGGACTAAGCCGATCAGTAACTGGGTATACAGCAAGGTTCGGCACAAGCGTGATGCTCTGCCTCGATCCTTCGCTGCGGGGATCTTGCCGCGGTTCGCGTGATTGATCGATCGTCCAGCGGTAATGATCTTGTTCGAGCTCCCGTTCGTTGTGCCGAACGGCGGTCTTCGAGCAATCGATATGAGATCCCCGAAACGAGTTCTGCCGTCAGGCACTCAACGGGCAAATGCGCAGCAATGGTTCGGCGAATGCCCCGAATGTCGCGGGCTAGGGAGCCGCCGCCGACCGTGTTAGAAACTTTCAGTCGGCAACAAAGTCGGCAATCATGGTTAATACCAAGGGGTTTCATTTCATGAAGAAGATTCGCACGCTCGGCTTCGGCATCGTCATCGCCGCCGGGATGGCCGTGTTCGGCACGGGCATCGCCACCGCGGACGAGGTCCCGCCGGTTGTCACCGAACCTGGCACCGGCGGCACGGGCGAGGAGGCCACCACCGGTTCGGCCGGCAGCCTGGCGGCGATCCTGAAGGCGCTCACCAGCGGCTCGTCGGCGGCGGAGGACCCGGCGGACACCGAGACCGGCACCGAGGTCGCCGACGAGACCGAACCCGGCACCGGCGGCACGGGCGACGACGCCTCGACCGGTTCGGCCGACAGTCTGGCGGCGATCCTGAAGGCGCTCACCAGCGGCTCGGCAGCGGCTGAGGAGACCCCGGTGGAAACTCCCCCGGCCTCCTGACGCAGTACGCAAACGACGAATGCCCCGCGATGAGCGGGGCATTCGTCGTTCGAGCTCAGCTGTGTCTGGCCGCGCGAAGTCCGTTGACGTAAGCGGCGACAATTCGCAGATCACCTTCGGACAACCCGGAGAGATCGACGATTCCCTCGATGGATTGCGGCCGAACCTGCTCCGTCTCGATCGGGTCCAGCCCCGCCTGTGTCAGCAGCGGTTCGGCATCGAGACCAACCGCCGCCGCCATGGCCTGCAAGGTCTCGGCCGTGGTGCTGGCGGGGACCTTCTGTCCGCGCTTGTACTGGGTCCCGTTCTCGACCTGTGTCCACAGGCTCGTACTGATCCGTGCTGCTTTCGCGGCGCGGTCCATCGACATCTCGCGCTCCTTGCGAGCAAGTCGCAGGGTGGCGCTGACCTCGGCGGGGACCACCGCGCTCCGTTGTCTCACCATGCATCGAGGGTAGCAGATTGTTTGCACTGATGCATGAAGTGTATGTAGTCATCGGCTGCGAATTTGCGAATCGAAATCCTGCACCGGATGTAGACCGTAACAGCGAATAGCGAGTTTGTTTGTGGCGGTATGTGACTGGGTACAGCACTCTGCCGCCTCGGCTTGACAGACGCGTTGCAACAACGTTGCATACAACGGGTGTCCGATTGTGGGTCCCAGTAGGAGCCACTCCTGGACACCGCCCGGGGGCGCGCCACTCGATTTCGGCCGCGTAGCAGGGTACGACCGGGGCTCCGGCCCGCTATCGACCGAAGGAGCAAGTACATGGGCCCATACGATGCCGTCACGGCGTCGAACCGCATTCGTGAGGATTCATGCGGCGTGACCCCCCTGGACAGGTGGGCCGATGACAACCACCTGTACCTGGATCGGGAAGCCGCGCGGGATCTGGCCCGGATGCTCGGTGACATCCCCGACCTGGCCGAGGACCTGTCGGACGCGCGCACGCGCCAGACCCGCTTCGGCGCGGTGGACTACCGCACGCGCAGTGGCTCGCAGGAGCAGCGACTTCCGTTCAATCCCGTCGCTGCTCGCGCGGCCGACCACCTCCAGTCGGTCTTGGTGGCCTGGGTTCGGTTGGTCTGCGAACAGCGCGGCATCGACTACACCGGGGTCGCGACCATCAGTGGCATGGCGGAATGGTTGCAGCGCAACATCGTCGCGCTGGCGATGACGGAAGGTGTGGAGGCCGCGCCCGCTGAGTTCGCCGCGGCGATCGAGGCCGCGGAAGCGGTGGTGTGTCCGCCGGTCGATCTCGCTCCCGCCGATGCGGCTCTGGTCCTGCGCGCCAGGGCGGTTCGCCTCCATGCGGCCGCGATCGGCAAACTCGCCGAAGAGCTGGGTGACGGTTTCCGCAACCTCACCGCTCGGCGGGTGCGCACACTGCGCAAGGCTGGTCTGATCAGTCCCGTCCCGGGGCCCTGGTCGCCGGACTGGCCGGAGCTCTTCATCGTGGGTGAGGTTTTGGATGCGCACCGTGCCCTTCCGGCGCGGCACCGGGCGAAAGATGCATAGCGAACAGAGTGACCCAGCGGGGCGTCGGCAGATTGTTGCCGGCGCCCCGCTGGCGTTGTGGGGACCCGGCACGGCTGGATCCACGTGCCCGAAGTGCTTAGGCCGCATGAAGTTCGGGCTCGTCTCGTCGCGTCGGTGTATCGAAATACCCACGCCTACCTGGGATTTGGCCTCTTGTGAAAGTCGGTGTTGACAAGTTGTGGCCGATGACGCAAACTAGTGCCAGCGGGATTCGTCGTGCCCAAAATCATTTTGGGACAAAGCGATTCGATGTCAGCGAGCGCTGACCCCGCAGATCCTGACCGGGACTCGGTTCACGTCAACGCTAGAATGGGCGCGTGCTCTCGACCGAGAGTCTCGACATTTCGGCTGCTGGGTGAGGTTCTACTTGTGTCAGGTGCATTCGATGCATTTACTCCCGATGAATCCGGTAAGCCGACCGGTGAGAGACCTACTCGCGAAGGCGAGTCCCTCTATCGAGTAGACGACTCGATACCAGGCCGAAGGAACCGTGTCGGCCATGTCGATCTCTCCGACATCTGCGTAGAAGACCTCCAGGTTGTCGCTGGTGCGGTGGATCGCTGGCGCTCGCTCCGGGCGCCGACCACGGTGACGCGTACCACCTCTCGGTGACCTGACACACGGCATCTGACACCGTCTCCGGTGGTGATGATGCGACGGGTCGTGGTCAGTTCCGAGTTGTGAGAGTTGTGTATTGCCATGGGTGATGAAGGTGAGTCGGATGCCTCGATGCCGGACCGACAAGATATCGCGGTGCAGCGCAATGGGTTCAACGCCCAAGAATCTGCGTTCAACCAGGGAATCCGGGTCGATTCGGCCGTGGTCTTCGACTTCGTGTCGTATTGGTCGGTAGTCGACCGCGCAGTCCTTATCCAGGCCGACCTGTCCGGTCACGTACGAAACGAAGTCATCGCCCACGCCGTCGCCCACATCGAGATGGCCGAATCACGCGAACTGGCAGCAGCACTCGACGGCGAGCGATGGCGGGGCCGGATCGAGATGCAGGTGCACGATGTGGTGGCACAACGCCTCATCCCCGTCGCCCACCTGCGTGACGCGCTGGAGGTGGCCGACAACCTCACCGATGTCTCCGCGCTCCTCGGGGTCACCGAGTTCCTGCTCGGTTGGCGATTGCAACACCTGGCGAACGAGGAGTTCGCGGTGATCCCGGTGCACCTGCTGAACCGCCTGGGCTGGCTGCCCGGGATGCCCTCCGAATACCCTTATCGGTGCTTGTGGCCGACATCCAGCTCGGGTGAGATGCTTCGCCAGCTGGCACCCGGCCGACACCACCGGTAGCCACAGTCTTCCTCAGCCCTCGTTCCGTGAAAACGGCACGGGGGCTTTGTCGTTGGCGCGTGCCGCCGATTCAGAACTCATGCGGCAGGCCCCCGGACACGAACACCTCGAGCCAGCGGGTTCAGAGCCCGCCGCATGCCCGCCCCTGACGCGCCCGTCTCCCGCAGCTCGCTGCGGTCGAAAGGCGTTGTCGCAGCGCAGGGGCGCATCGGTCCCGCTCCGGCGGAGCACTCCGTCGGAGCGGGACCTCCACTCACGTCCCAGAGAGGTACGAACATGTCACTGTGGTCTCCGAAAGGATCGCCCCGCACGATCGATGTACTCGTGGTCGGCGGAACCTGGAATCCTGGCGGCGACGGCGTCACAGCTGCCTTCACCGACGCGCTGAACAAGTCGATGTTCACCCCTCGGATGGTCCCGTATCCCGCCGACTACGGGTCGCAGGTGAGCTACGCCGAGAGTGTTGCCGAAGGCAAGCGCGCGCTCCTGGCGGCTGTCGACCGGTCGCCGAACCCTGTCGTGCTGGCCGGATATTCGCAGGGTGCGGCGGTTGCCGGTGACCTCGCGGCGGAGATCGGCTGCGGTGAGCATCCGGGCCGTGCGGTGATCGCCTGCGCGTTGATCGCCGATCCGCGCAGACCGGCGGGCAAGTACCTCGGCGACACCGACCCCGGCGGCTACGGCGTTGTCGGTGAGCGGCCCATCGACGGCATCCCCGCCTATTGGGCCGCGGCGCCCGGCGATCCCATCACCGCACTGCCCGCCGGCAACCCCTTGCGGACCATCGCGGATCTGAGCGCCTTCTTCAGCTTCGCCAGCGCGAACTCGGCGGTGCGCTGGGCACAGCGGATGCTCGACACCGCCACCCGAAATCAACTGCAGCGCTGGTGGTCACCATCCAACTGGAGCCACTGGACCGGCGCCATCGCCTATGCCCGCGGCTACCTGTTCGACGGCAGGCACACCAGTGACTACGTCCGATACGGCCACGCCCGCGCACTCGCCCAGGCACTGAACCGCGATGTCGCCGAAGGGCGCATCTGAGACCCGCGAAAACCTGTGGGAAGGAACACATCATGAGAATCAGCAAAACCCCAGAGCCCGCGCTGGTCCGGTCGGTGCTCGTCGCTGTGACGGGTGTCCTCGCCTATCTGCTCGGTCGCGAGATCGATACGGCATGGATCGAAACACTGCTCACCCTGTACGGATTGGCGACGCCGCTGATCGCGGGCGTGCTCATCAGGCCCGCCGTTACCCCGCTGACCGGATCGGTGGGTGAACCGGATGGCATCGTGGTTAAGCCCTGAACTCGTACAAGCGGCAGGGATGGCCCTTGCGACAGTCATCGGCGCGGTGACCGCATGGCAGGCCCGCGAAGTCGCCAAGTTGCGTGAGCGGGTAGTCGCGCTCGAGGAACAGGCCGCCGACGATCACCTCCGATTCCGCGACGCGATCCGGCTGATCCGCGCACTGCAGCGACACATCGACGAACTGCTCGGCTTCCTGCGCCTGCATGTCCCTGGCATGGAGCCCCCGGTGGCGGACTACAAGATCCCCGCCACCCTCCAAGAAGAAATCTGACGGCGACCCCGCCGTTTCCGAACTGCATGCGGTCGGCCCCCGGAGAACACTCGATACGGTGCGGGATTCGAGCCCGCCGCATGCCGCGCTCCTGACGCGCCCGTCTCCCGCAGGTGGTCTGCGGTCGTAGACGTCGCCGCTGCGTCAGGAGTGACGGTCCCGCCCTCGGCGCTTCCCCTCGTCCACGAGGGCGGGACCCCGAACCTTCACTCACACAAGGAGATACCTATGGCCTGGACAGGCGACCCGGTATGGCTGGCCGATGTGCTGCGCGCTGCCGGGCTGGACGTCATCGAACACGAGGGCTGGCGCGACCGAGGCCACGGCGACTTCCGTGACCTGCGCGGCGTGCTCTGCCACCACACCGCGGGCGGCGGCAAGAACGACTGGCGCATCGTCCAGGACGGCCGCGCCGACCTCCCCGGCCCGCTGGCCCAGCTGGTCCTCGAACGCGACGGCACCTTCCGCGTGATCGCCGCAGGCGTGTGCTGGCACGCGGGCCGCGGCTCCTGGCCCGGCTGGCCCACCGACAACGCCAACTACCACGTGATCGGCATCGAAGCCGTCTCCCGCGGCGACGGAACCGACTGGACCCCAGCCCAACTCGACGCCTACAAGCGCGGCTGCGCGGCCATCCTGGCCCGCATCGGCCGCGACGCCGAGGACTGCGTGGCCCACCGCGAGTACTCCCACGAAGGAAAAATCGACCCCGCCGGCATCGACATGGACGAGTTCCGTCGCGAAGTGCAGGCATTCATCGACGGAGAGGACGCTCCGATGAGCGCATCCGAAGTAACCCAGATCCAGGATTTCATCACCGCGTTCTGCGGCCCGATCGGCACCGATGTCAAAGACATCCGCGAGCAGCTGTGCGGTAGCCAGCAGCGGGATGCGGGCATGTTCGCGGGCTGGGAACAGCTCGACGGGATGACCGTGGTCGACGTCCTCGCCGACATCCTGGACCGCCTGAAGGCCCTCGAAACGCCCGCATCCGAGGGGAGGTGAATCCATTGCTTCCCATCCTTCTCGAACTGCTCGAGCTGGCCATTGTGCTCGCGCCGGTAGTCCTGCCGCTGCTCGGCCTCTGACCCCACAACGGACCGCCTCGATGGCCCGCACCGCCACATCGCGAATGCGGTTGATTCCCAGCGGCATCCGTTCCCAACTCCCGGAGATCACCATGACGGAATTGACTACGTTCGCCGCGAGTTCCGCGCTCGGCGCTGAGGAAGCCACCGCGTCGGAGCCATCGGAATCCTCGACGGGCGTACTTCACGCCGCTGTCGAGATCGCCCCGGCACTCGACGACGGTGTCGCATGACCAGCCCATACGCCGGGCAGTTCCCGGACTTCGAGCAGTTCATGATCGGGCTGCTCACACCTATCGCACCGACCGTGAGTTTCCTGCCTGCGCTGGCGAGCCAAATCACGCTGCCGCTGATCTGGGTTCGTACGACGGGCGGCACGCTCGATCACAACGCGATCACCTACCAGGCGAAGGTGCGGGCGGCCGTTTTTCACAGCAGCAGGCAGCAGGCGCAGACCATGGCGATTCAGGTGCGCGATGCCTTTCTGAACGCCTCGGCCGCACGCTTCAACGGCGTGCTGGTCGATTACGTGGAGGAAATCGCTGCTGCTGAACCGCGTTTCAGTGCCCCGAATCTGCGTCGCAGCCGCGGGACGAGCGAATTCCCAGACCTCGACCCGCTGCACCAGATGGTCGAGCTCGCCTTCGCCATCGACGCTCGCCGTCAGTAGACGGCATATCACCGGCACCCACGCACATATTCGATCGCGTGGGTGCCCTTCCTTGTCCAGCCCGTTTCACCGGGCACATGAATGGAGAAAGTCTTGCCTCCCATCTCGTCCACCCCGTTGACCACGCTGAAGGCCGCCCAGCGCCAGCTGCTGCTCAAGCCGCTGGATGCCGCGGTGTTCCTGGCCCCGTGGCCGAACTCGACCCCCGTCACCCCGGGCAGCATGACCGACGCCACCGGCAACCTGCTCGCGCTGCCCGTGTCGTACCAGTCGGTCGGCCTGATCGACAAGAAGTCCGGTGTCAACTTCGCGCGCGCCGTGACGGCATCGCCGATCGAGGCGTACGGCGAGATGCAGCCGGTCCGCGACGACATCACCAGCGATATCACCACCATCGAGTTCGAGCCGCAGCAGACCAACCTGCTGAATCTGGCGCTGACCAGCAACACCAACCTGGCGTCCACCCAGGCCGCGGCCAACGGTGAGGTCGGCTTCTGGCAGCCCGCGACCCCGCAGATCAACTACTATTCCGCGGTCGTGATCGGCAAGGACGGCACCGACGCCAGCCCGATCTACATCTTCAAGATCATGCCGAAGGTCGCCGTCACAAAGTGGGGTGGTGAGCAGTGGACCCCCACCAACCTGATGGGCGAGAAGCTCACCCTCACCGCCTTCAAGGACGACACCCTCGGTTACGCCGTCGCCCACGGCTTCGGCGGCACCGGCTGGCAGAAGCTGCTGTCGGCGACCGGCATCAAGTACACCGTCTCGGCGATCACGCCCGCGCCGATCAGCGTGACCCGTGGCACCACCACGTCCGCGCCGATCGTGGTGACCGACCAGTTCGGCGGCATCCTGCCGAACGCCAATTGCGCCTTCACCCCGGCCGGTGGTTCGAACATCACCGTGTCGGCGTCCGGTTTCGTGACCGCCGCCGCGAACGCCACCGTGGGCAACACCACCGTCGGCATCGTGTACACCCCGACCGGTGGCACCGCGTTGGCCTCGGTCAACTGCGTCGTCACCGTTGCGTAGTCGACGCCCATGAAACGTGGTCGCGTGCCGTGCTTCTCCGGTCGCGGCACGCGGCCACTTCTTGTCAGCTTCCGGAGAGAAAGCGGGGCTATCCCGTGTCCTTTATCCCCACCCAGTTCCCGGTCACGATGACCGATGGCACCCACGATTACCAGGTGTTCGACGCCTCGGCGTTCGGTGACGCCATGTTCGGTCTCGGCCACCGCGTCAAGGAAGACGTCAAGCAGGCCGTCGCCGCGGCCAAGCCCGCCAAGTAACTACGTTCCACCACTACGAAACCGGAGATCCCCTGATGGCAGCACCCCGCAAAACGTCAACGGCTACGAAGGTGGCCGGCGGTGACGAAGGCCGCTTCTACGAGATCCAGCGCGAGCTCGCAGCCAAGCGACGCGGCCCCTACCACCTGACCGCCGACATCGCGATCCAGCCACTGACCCGCCGTCAGGCGCGCATACTGGCCGAAACCGACGACGAAGAAGACCAGCTGCGGATCCTGCTGGGTGACGTCTACGAGGCGGTCGACGACTTGTTCGCCGACCGCCCCATCGACGAATGGGTCGCCTTCCAGAACGATCTGTACGCCCACTTCTACGGCGAAGGCGCCATGGAGCTGCCGGGGGGATCCGAGGGCTCGTAGAGTTCTGGGACAAGTTCGGTGCCGCGCTCGAATACGACCTACTCGAGCGCGGCATCGACGTCCGAGACTGCTTCGGGCCCATCGAGTTCCGCACCCGCGACTGGCGAACCATCTGGCGCTTCAAGGACCGCCTACCCCGCGGGTCGCACTACAAGACGGCCTTGGCGTTGGACCGTGAACTCGCCGAGTACTGGCTCGACATGGAGGAATCCGACCCCGATCCCGACGCCGAAGAGCCACCGACCCCGGAGGGCTACACCCTCGACACGTATCTGCTCCTGTCGATCATCGACGGGTTGCAGGGCGTCCAAGCGGCCGTGATCGCGGCAGCCGGCGCGGATCCACCCCAGGTGAAGCCGATGCCGCGTCCGCAGACAGCAATGGACGTAGTCCGCGAGGAACGGCGCCTGTCCACGATGAACAGCATCGTCGACATCTTCAAACCGGCCGCCGGCTAGTCCCGCGCCAGCGGTCGATCAGAACGCCCCGCCGGAGAAGCACTTGACGACCGGCGGCTGACCGCTGGCGTCCGCGTCCGGCATCGGAGCGCTGCTGCCGGTACTGCCACCGACCACCCCGCCGATGATCGCGCCGGGAAATGCTCCGATAGCCGAACCTGCGACAAACCCGCCGATGGCGCCCAGGCCCATGCCGATCAAGCCGTTCGTGGTGATGTTCTGGCAGTAGGCCCGTTGCTCGGGCGTCAGCGCGATCGGTGCAGCCTGAACCGGGCTGCTGGTGACTGCGCTGCGATCGAATCCAGGTGCCGGCGCGGCGTGCGCAGTACTGGCGAACGCCGCTGTTGCCGCGATCGCAAGACAGGTCGCGGCAATAAACTTCTTCAATTTTCTCGAACTCCCAGAGAGATAGCCATCAAACATGTTGTCTCCCAAAACATCTCAGCCTTGAGAGCACACGAAGCTTAAGCTGATACGGCCGCGCCGACACAACAACGTCGATCAATTGTGGGGCTCATCACGTTTACTGTGAATTATCCTCGCTACCAGCCAGTTTCGTTGTGATGCTGATGATTCAGTCGAGCGATCGTCCACGCGACCCCTGGCTGATTCCATGATGTGAGGTCGCGGCGCGGGCCACGCCAGCGCAAACCCGCGAAGTTGCACGCGGACAGTGCCTACGACATCGCCGAGTTGCGCCGCTGGGTCGCCGACCCGCAGTATCGGAGTCCGTTTCGCCCGCAGGTGAATCGAGCGTAGTGACCGCCTCGGCCGACACTGGTGGGTCGTGGAACGCACCTTCTCCTGGCTGACCGGCTACCACCGGCGCACCCTGCACTACGACCGCAAAGCCGAACACTTCTTCGGATTCCTGACCCTCGCCGCCGCGCTCACCTGCTTCAAGAAGCTAGCTAAGCCCGATCAGCGACATGAGACGCGATCTAAGGCTCCTGGTGAAGATCATCAGGCACCGAGCCAACGCGCTGAATGACCCTCAATTCTGATGTCGCCAACGCTGCCCTTCACAGGAAGTAGTATCCAATCATGCAAGTTGACGTCGCCGGTGCCATCCGTGTCGCTCGCCTAGCTGTAGATTTTGGCTGGAGCTGGACAACGGAAGATGTGCATCGCTTTTGCGATACCGCTGGCTGGCAACTGGAGCCTTTCGGCTATGACAGTGCTGACCTACGGACCAACCTCGGAACGGCGCAACCCATAGGCCGCGTCTATCGCGATCTTGAATTCTTCGAAGACGAAGGTCTTCCCGAGCAGGAAATCACGCAGATTTTGGTGCGTGTGGCTGATGATGGACCCCGTCACGCTAGTCCCGAATCGCGGGCGGACCTGTCGGATCTTTTCGCCGAACTTGCTGATGGATTCACTGGGCATTTAGGGGATCCAGCAAGGCGGTTTTCTGGCGGCACTCCAATGATAGCTTGGGAGAGGCCGGACGTTGTCATTGTTTTGCGCGCCGTGACGGAATCGATTTCGCTAAGAATTATCAATCCCATATACCAGGCTTCTGCAAAACAATTAAGACGTGGTAGTGATGGTGAGAAGCTAGAACAACCGGTGCGGACGGTTCGCCCTTCCCAGGATAATTGGCTTGATTTCTCCACTGCATTGGCTTCGACGCTTGTTCGCATGGCTAGCGGTGGAAAGCTTCTGTTAGGTGTGCCTGAAGGGCGCGGTGCGCTTTTTTCGATGGGCTGGTTTGATTTGGAGTGCCAAATTGCTCTTGGCGAAGATTTGGCGGTGGCGAAAACAAATTTTGTCCAGCAGCGAATGAATATGACTGAGCAAGGGTGGGAGTCTCCACCTGGCACGAGTTGGTTTCGGTCAATTCGATGGCCGTCGAAATACCAAGAATATGAGTCGATGTCTGATCACGCGATAGATGCCCTTCGAGCGGTGCTTCAGGTGGCTCATCCCCATGATCTTGAAATCAGCGCCTGGCAGGAGTCGCTAGATTCTCCAAGTTCAGTTCCTGACATTACGGCATTTCGCGGCAACTGACGCAGACAATTCCAATTTCTCGTTTGTGTCAGATTGTCAATTGATCTGGCGGAGCGGTTCTCGTCGGCGTCGCGCTCGATTCCAGTAACTTCCTGGGAGATTACGCTCTGCTGGGGAATTCCCCGCTAACGACTATTAGGAGCGTGTTTCATGTGGCGGTCCGTGCCTTGGCAAGATTCTTGTAGCAGGTCAGCGTTGCTGCCAGCGTAAGGAACCCGCAGTAGTGAGTGTCCTTGCGGTCGTAGCGAATCGAGAGCCGGTGATAACCGCCGAGCCGGGCGATGGTGTGTTCGATGACCCACCGGGTTCGGCCAAGGTTTTGGCCGGACTCGATTCCTTTGCGGGCGATACGGACACCGATTCTCCGATCACGCACCCAGCTCCGCAACTTGCGGTGGCCATAGGCCTTGTCCGCGTGCAACTTTCCCGGTTCACGCCGGCGTGGACCACGCCGCGGGGATTGTGCGTACCAACGGTCGAAGGGCCTCGGCGTCGGGGGTGTTCGCGGCCGATACCGCGACCGTGATGGGTATGCCCGAACGGTCGGATAGGACGTGCAGTTTCGAGCCCGACTTGCCTCTATCGACCGGATTCGCCCCGGCTATCGGGCCTCCCTTTGCTTCGAACCTGACGCACCGTCGACCACGACGCGCGACCAGTCGAGCAACCCCTGACTGCCGAGCTCGTCGAGCACGGCGCACTGTAGTCGTCGCCATAGGCCCGCTTCGGTCCATTTCGTGAACCGGCGATGGCAGCATCCGCCACGCACATCCGCTGGTCAGCACGTACACGACTGCGGTGAACGCGGCCCGCTCGTCAGTCGGTGCGGTCCCGCCGCCCTGGCGGCGCGGTGAGAACGCCGGTGACAACGGCTCGACCAGGTCCCACAGCTCATCGGGACCAACCGTAACGACAATTTGTCAGTCACGACCGAACATCATGCACCACAGCCGATTACAGTCAGGCCGCGACTACCCGGCTACGACGTGAGACATCCTCTAGGTGTTGTGTGCTGTGCTCGCAGATTTGATCTGCCGAGACTCTTGGACACGCAGTTGGGCCGGTAATTGCCGAAGCATCGGTTATGCGGTGGATCCCTACCGTGGGGAGCCGAGAAAGGCGCGCGATTATGCCAGCCCGGCGTTCAGATTGCGCCTTTCACCTTCGGGGTGAGACGCACGTCCCTATACCGCACACCCAATTTGGGTGAATTGCGCAATGTGATTCATAGCGCACCGCATTTGGACAAATATTGCCCGTAATTCAGTATGTAAACTATTTGCTTGTCTCGCATTCCCGCGAGACAGTGCCTGAATCGCGAATAATTGCTGACTCAAGGTATCGAGTGCATCCGCAAATAGTTCGTCGGTTTGAATGCGACGCTGCGAGCTGATCAGTTCTGGAACCTGTACAGGTCATGCGTAGGGGTCGTTGACACGGGCTTCGACTGCCTGCAATGACGGTAACGAGGCGATTCATGAATAATCCTAAACAAGATTTTCCTAGGCCAAAAAAGGCCGATAAGATCACACCTGTTGACAGAAAGGCCAACAAGGGTGATCCGGAAGAATTTGAACTCGATCCCGAGGAGGAGGAGCGGCTAAACCAGCAGATTCAAAAGAACGACAGGCGTGCAAGTGTCGCGAATAGCGAAGAGAGGCAAGACGCCCTCGCTTCCAGAGCTGGTGAGCTCAATATAAAATGGGATGCCCTGAAGGGCGTGAAGGAAAATGGAAAGGTTGATGACAAAGGCTATAGAAATACGCTTCGCGATGCGCTGATTAGGGCGCACCGGGCAGACGGCAGCACTCCGCCCGAGAACCAGGAGTTGAAGCGTTCCTGGAGAGGTAAAGATCGAGATTGGATCGCCGACACCCTCGATCTTGACGAGAATGATGGTCCAAATGTGGCAGCCGTCAAAAAATATGGACGTTCTTTCCTTAAAAACAGGGATGATAAAAATGCCAGGGCGACGGGAGGCGATCTCGTTGGTACGAGGATTGCGGAACTCTATCTTGAGAAGCTGATAAAAGATGCTGGTGGCGGCGCAATTGTTGCCACTGGCGCTCGCGGGAATGAGACCTTGGACGTTGTTGCCGTCGTTGGGACCGCAGCTACGGGCTACAAACTTGTCGTTATTGAAGCAAAAGCTGGCTCCAGTCAACTTCAACGGGCCAATGTTCACGATGACCGGGGAAGGTGGTACAAGGTCTGGCAAGGTACCCGTATCTACTTACGTTTCAAGCTTCGTCGGGATCAAGAGCTTCTACATAACCTCAAAACGAAGAATAATGGAGAGTTTAAGCATCTCTACGATGCGCTAGTTGGTGGGAAATCTGTTCCTCTCGAATATAGGCTTCTGGAGGCGCGGTATAACGACGATCGAACATTGGCGACGCCCAGCGTGTCACGATTTAATATCGGTACGAGGCTTTCCCTGATCAAGCGACCTGCCTCGATATATGCAGCGCCCAAAGGACGTCCTCGTAGTGGTGGCGGTCGTTCGCGTACGGGGGCCGTCGTTGGCGTCGTTGGCGTCGCTGGAGCGGCAGTGGCTCTGCATGCGGCTGCTTCGTTCGTCGCCCCATCTCCAGCTAACGCTGCACCCGTGGCTACCCCTCCTGAACGGACGTCATTCGAGCCGTCGACAGATTCTTTGACGGCGTTTTCTGAAATATACGTAAGTGGTTCAGTTGAAGACTCTGTCGACAATGTGATCGTCGCTGGATTGAAGGCAAGTATTGGCGAATTGGCGCGGATGGCAACGTCGTTTACCAATTATGTTCAGAGTGGTTTGAACGAGTTGGTGACAATGGTCGGGGCCGCTGTTTCGGTCGTGTCCGGTTTTGTTTCTGACGTTGTTGATTCGGTCGGAGCGCAGGCGATTATCGATAAGATTTCCGATGACTGGGCATTTGCGCAAGAGCTGTTGAATATTGCGATGTTGTTTTCGCCGGTGGGTACGGTGGCTGCGGCTATTTCGGCTGCAGTGCCGATTATTCAGTTGATCGTTGAGCATTGGGATCAGATTCGGGCCGCGTTCGATTGGGTGTTGAAGAATGTTTTGACGCCGGTGGCTGAGTTCTTCATGACGGCGTTCAAGGTTTATATGACGCCGTACCGCGCGGCTTTCAACGCGGTGATGGCTGGGTTCAATGGGATGGGTGGGGTTGTCGGTACCGCGGTTGGGACGGTGCGGTCGACGGTCGTGGGGATTGTGAAGGCGATCGGTCAGATTTTCCAGCGGCTCGAGGTCAAGATCCCAGGCGTCGGGTCATTCGGGTTGAAGAGTGTCGGTGATGTGATGGTTGCTTGGGCTTCAGAGCGGATGGCCGACGGCGGCTTGGTGGGTGGGCAACGTGGGCCCGCGCCGCGTAGGGCATCCGGTATCGAGGTGATGGCCGTGATCGATCGGTCGGTTTTGCGTGCGGCCCAGGCTGAGGAACGCAAGATCGGGTACGCGTATCGGCCGCCGTTCCTGCACGACGGTGCGTTGCCTCGCACGGATAGCGGGCCTGGTCCGCGCACATTTGATGTCCGGGTCGCTGATGTCGATGCGGCGTTCGCGCAGATTCGAATGTTGCAGGCCGTGCAGGATGCGCGGTTCAGTCCGGTTGGCGTGTAGCCGGGTGATGGCTATTCGGCTGACTCGGTATTGACAGTAGACGTCGGTAATTCACAAGAGATCGGAAGGTTGGAAACGATGAGTGATCCGAAACCGGAGGGTGTTCCGGACCCGTTGGCCGGCTTCGACATCGAGATCCATCCGGTCTCTTTGGACGGGCTCAACGATTCAACGGATCAGAGGCCGAAAAAGGCGGACAATACGAAGGAGCCGAGTAAGAGCAGGAGTCCTTCGCGTCGGCCTTCCGCGTCCAGACCTGCTCGGCAGCAGAAGAATCCGCCCAAGGTCGATGATCACCCTAAGGGCACAAGCCCCACGGCTCGGCCGCCGAAGAAGCCGATTCAGCCGCGTGAGAGCGGCAAGCGAGAGCGTGGCGCTGCGCCGAAGTCGCCACGCGGAGGTGGTCCGGGCGCGAAGCCGCCCGGTGTCGACCGGAAGCAGCCGGCAAAGAGCCAGATACCGGCGTCCGCGAGACCGGAAAGGCCTGCGGCACCGCCGAATAGGAGCAAGCCGGTTGACCTGGCGAAACGTCCACCTGCCAAGGCTCCGCTGGCCGGTAAACCAGGAGGCCCAAAGGGAAGCAAACCCAAGGGCGGCAAGGTCGACACCAAAGGGCTCAAGGATGAGGCGACCGCCCTCAAGAACCTCGGCGGCGCGTTCAAGGACAACCTCGCGGCCATCAAGAACCACACGGGCGCCGGCAAGAAGATGGTCGGCAAGGTCGGCGGCGTCGCCAAGAACCTCAAGAAGCTGACCGGCGCGATTCGCACCGCGTCTGCCGTGCAGAAGATCATCGGTGGCGCGTCCAAGCTGTGGTCAGTGGCGCAGACCGCGTTGAACCTGGTGTGGAACGCGTCGCCGGTCGGCTGGTTCACCCTCGCCCTGGGGGCCGCGATTCTCGCGATCACGCTCATCGTTGAGCACTGGGACGAGATCAAGGCGGCGTTCAGTGTCGTCAAGGAGAAGGTGCTCGATCCGGTCGGTAGATTCTTCCAGGACCAGTTCGGCGAGGTCCTGAAGCCGTTCACCCACATCGGCACGGCTGTTTCCGGCGCGTTCAAGGCGTTGTGTTCGACCGTGGGTGGGGTGTTCCAGAAGATGGTTCACTACATCGCCGTGGTCGTCGGCAAGGTCGCCGATCTCCTCGGCAAGTTCCGAGCGTTCCCAGGTGTGGGCGGCATCGCCGACGCCATGTCCGAATGGGCGCAGGCGCGTATGGCAGACGGTGGTCTTGTCGGTGCGAGTCGTGCCAAGGCACCGGCCGGCTCGACCGATGAGATCGTCGTTGACGCCGGCAGCCCGAAGCGGGCGGTGATGGCCGCGGTCGACAGTGATCACCTGCGGGTAGCCGGCACCGATACGGGCCGGTCAGCGCTGAGCAAGAGTCCGCATATCGCCCCACTGCGCGGCGTGCGGCGGACCGGCGCGACAGTTCGCGCGATCGACCATTCGACCACCATCGCGCTCAACCGCGGGACCGACACCAGTTTCGCGCGGTCGCGCGCCGTGCACGCGCAACGCGCGCTCACCTACGCGGGTGGGTCGCGCTAGCCCAACCTTTCAGACACCTCAGGGAGTGGTTAGAACGATGAGCAGTAAAGGCGACGCGCAGTTCGACGCCGCATTGCGCGCGGCGCTGGCCGCGAGCGATCCACTCGATGCCGGCGACAAGGGTAAAGGCGGCGCGGCCAAGTCCGATGGGAAGGGTTCGGGGGAGTCGTCGAAAGCCGATGTGGCTCACTCCGATCATCCACGGGGCGGCCAGCCGAGCATCGAAAGACACGACGCACCAGCACGAGACGAGAAGGAGCACCGCCCGGCTCCGGCCGAACCGCCGAGAGGTGTGCGACCAACCGCTACACCGCCGATCCGGTCGGTCAAGCCGCGCAGGCCATCGAGGCCTCAGGGCAGACCTCGGGGCGGGCTCGGCTCGAAGGTGCGCGGCGGCGCCGGCCTGGCCGGTGGTCTGGCGATGGGCGCGCTGGCGTCGGGAGTTGACTGGCGCCGAGCCGTCGCCGACCCGAAAGCCGCGCTGAGCGGGCTCGGTAGCGCCGCCCTCTCCCAGGGCAAGGACTATCTCGCCGGAATGGCTGATCCGGCGAATCTGTCGGACGCCGTCTCGCAGGTCAGGGACACGGCGGGTGGGGCGAGGGATAAAGCGTCGCCGGGCAAGTCCAATGACGCCAAACCGATCACCGATGAGACCAAGGCGCTCAAGGATCGAACCTCAGCGCTGCGCGGCGACGTCAAGAACCTCGGCACGCACGCGGCGACCAGCCAGAAGATGACCGAGAACGTCGACAAATCGTCGAAGGGTTTCGACGATCTCGCCAAGGCGCACAAAGACTCAGCGGGTGCCCAGAAGAATGTCGAAGGCGCGTCGAACAAGTGGGACAAGTCCCAGGGCAAGCTCAACAAGGCCGTCGGCAAATCGGTGATCGGCAAGATCGTCGCGGCGATCGAGGTCGCGATTGTCGTGATCGGGCTGCTCATCGAGCATTGGGACTCCGTGAAGAAGGCCTTCGACACGGTGAAGAAGAACGTGCTCGAACCAGTTGGCGACTACTTCAAGAAGGTGTTCGCCGCGTGCCTCGCGCCGTTCACGACGGTGATCGACGAGGTGAAAGACGCGCTCGGCAGCTTGGGGAGCGGGGTCGGTGGCCTGTTCGCCGGGGTGGTCAACCAGGTGGCGGACATCGTCGCCGTGATCGGCTCGGTGGTCGCCAAGATCGAGTTCAGTCTTCCCGGTTGGCTCGGTGGCGCGACGCTCAGCCTGGCCGGGCTCGGTGGGGCGATGACGTCGTGGGCGGCGTCGGCGCGGATGGCCGATGGCGGCGTGGTGCGGGGGCCAGGTGGTCCGCGCGAGGACCGGGTGCCGGTGCTGGCTTCCAACGGCGAGTTCGTGGTCAACGCCGCGGCGACGGCTCGCTACGGGCCACAGTTGGAATCGATCAACAAAGACACTCTCAATGTCGGCGGGCGAGACGCGCAAGTTGTTGCCTCACTGGGCCTTTCGCGCGTCAAACCGGCGCGAGCGCTGCCCGATGTGGCGACCACGCACCGATTCGATCGGTCGACCACGATCAACCTCACGACGACGCAGCACGACGGCGCCTACCTGCGTTCGAAAGCCGTGGCCGCGCAACGAGATATCACCTACGCGGCTGGACGGCGGTAAGTCGCGGCGACGCACGACCAAGGAGTAGACGATGGACCGATCCCGGCCCGAAGACGACCTCGACGCGGACGAAGAAGAACTCGACGATCTCGATCCCGGGGAAGATGAACTCGAAGACGACGGCGACGACTCGGCCGAGGACGACGGTGGTGTGGCGGCGGCTGGTGGCGTCGCCGGCGCCGCCGCGCTTGCCGCAGCGGCGCCGATGGGTATGCGGGCACGTCAACAGCAGTCCCCCGGGGGCGTGGCCAAGTCGACAGCCAAACCCGCTCAGCCGGTTGGGAAACCGGGGGCCGCGCGTCCGGCACCGGGGGGCAAACGGCCCGGCGGAAAACAACCAGCCGGAGCCGCCGGACCGCGGGCACAGAAGAAGCCCCCTGGCAAGGGCGGCCCTGCGGAGAAGGGCCAGGGTGACGATGCCAAGGCGATAGCGACCGCGCAGCAGGAACTCGACGCCGCGCAAAAGGCCAGCGATGCCCTCGAGACCCCCCACACCACGGCGACGAAGAAGCTGGTCGACTCGGCGAAGGCCGCCGCGACCGGCATGTCTCCACTCGCGGCCGCGGTCAAGCACTCGAGCGGCGAGCACAAGAACGCCGCGAAGGACCACGGCGAGCACGAGAAGCAGCAAGGCGAGCTGGACAAGGCCCTGAGCGAGGGCGGTCTCGGCATGATCATGAAGATCGTCGACGACCTCAAGCCATGGATCGACAAGATCATGAACTGGCTGAACAAGCTCAAAGACGCACTGGTCAAGGCGTTCGAGAAGGCGCTCAAACCGGTCATCAACTTCTTCGAGAAGGTATGGAGCCAAACGGTTGTCCCGGCGTTCAAGAAGACCGTGCAGGTGGTCTCGGGAGCGTTCAACTCGGTTGGCGATATCGTCGGCAAGGTCTTCAACGCCCTGAAGAAGGCGTGCGCGACCGTACTCAAAGCCGTCGGCGAGGTACTGAAGAAGCTCGACTTCACCATTCCCAGTTGGGTTCCCGTCGTCGGCGGAAACAGCCTCGGCCTGGCCAAGATCGGCGACACCCTGATCGAGTGGTCGACCAAGATGCGCGATGGTGGTCTGGTCCGTGGACCGGGCGGACCGCGCGAGGACGCGGTCCCGGTGCTGATGTCCAACGGCGAGTTCGTCGTCAACGCGGCTGCCACCGCCAAGCACCGCAGTGTGCTCGAGGCGATCAACAACGAATCCAGGTCGACCACCGGGTCCGGCTACGCGGCCACCGCGCGCTCATTGCCGGCGACCGCAGGCGCCCAAGCCCGGGCACTGGCCCTCGCCGACCGCCCTCAACTGGCGATTGTCAGCCCGATCACGCCGAGCGGCGATCGCCTCGACCGCTCCCTCTCGGTCAACATCAGCGCGCCGACGTCCGGTCACGCGCATACCCACGACACCGCACTGGCCGCCCGAAAGGCATTGACCTACGCCGCGGTTCGGCGTTGATATCCTGGGTGCGAGCTCAGGTTTTCGACGACGCTGGAACTAAGGATTGATATGGAGTTCAAGGCGCTCTACAGCATGGTGCAGGCTTCATATCTTGATAGCGTGGAACAAATTCGGCGACTTCCTACGGAGTCGGATATTCCGACGAAATGTTATAGCGAGGTTCTCGACGACTACATTGCTGACGGATGGCGTGTCGTATACGGATACGATGGTCCTGATGCGGGTATCGATTACAACCGCACTCACCTGAAGCGCGGAAAGAGCATTCTCAGATTCAGCTGGTGGCCCGATGAAGGAGGTCGAGTGGCCGGCTCCAAGAGCGATATCGAGGAGATCTCCCGGTACATTCGAGATCACTGAGTCAGTCGCTGCGGTTCGGGTACGTTGGGCCGTCGGCCCTTTCAAACTAGTTCGGGAGTCGTGTCAGTGGAGAACATGCAGCGTGCCGCTGAGTTGGCCGGCGAGATGATCGCGCAGGCGGTGCAGTGGGTTTCAGAAGGCACGGCCGGTCCGTTCCTGGCCTATCTGGGCGCGAGCGATTCCCGGGTGACGCTGGTCGATCTGTCGCAGGGAGGCGACCAGTCTCCGTTGGACTACGGACGCGGCCTCATGGTCGTCAGGTCAGCCGCACGCGGCGTCATCGTCTACGACGGAACCATCTCGAACAGTGATGGTGAACTGTACGCCGCCCTGATCGGCAAGGCATACGAATTCCAGCATGGTGAAGGCACTTTCGATGTTTTCGTGCCTTACCGCCCGGCGCGCCGGGCGCAGAGCTTCGGTGTCTACGCCTTGGTTCTCGATGACCAAGACGGCCAACCGGTCAGTGACGAGATTCTCGACGCGTTCCTCGAAGGTACGCGCCGGGACGCGGAGGTCGGCGAGTTCTTGCGTCAGCATCAGTTGCAGTAACTGCACCGCACCAGGAAGGAGGAGCTGGCATGGGCGGCTTCCGTAAGTGGACCAAAGCGGAGCTCGAGCAGCGGGAGAAGGACCAGCACAACCCCGAGTGGTTGGCCTGGTTGGCGGACATGGATGCCGGGCTCGAGACGTTCTTCGCGGTGGATGTGCGGGATATGCCAGTGGAGCCATTCACTGCGGCCGGGTTGGACCACGCCGAGCAGGCTTTGCTGCACAGATTTTCCTCGTCTGATTCATTGCTGGACGTCAAGAACGCTGGGATGGTCGACCGTTTTCATCGATACCTCGGGGAGACGTTCATCAAGAGTGGATTCGAAGGACGGTGGATGAATGTCCGTATCACCAGCGGTCGCGGTACGGGAGTATTTTTCGATCGACGTGGTTTCGAGCCCGTTGTCCGGGAACCGTTTACCGATTCCTACCTCGAGGTAGTGATGCTCGCGTTGGCCGCAGTGGAACGCCGAACTGGTCATGAATGGTCGTGGGTCTATAGAAATGCCGAGGAGGACTACGCGGAGTGGGTGGATAATGGCCGTCCCAACATTTCGTGATCGGCGCGCTATCCACTGATAGCCGTTTTCCTGGATGTGACAGGTAGGGGACCGGCATGGGTCGCGTTCGCAAGGTGAGTAGGGCCAGGCTTCGGCAGCGTGAGAAGGATCAAGGCGCCCCCGAGTGGATGGAGTGGTTGGCGGAAATGGATGCAGCGCTCGAGACCTTTTTTGCTGCGGATGTGCCAGATATGCCTGTTGAGCCGTTTACCGCAGCGGGGCTGGACCATGCCGAGCGGGCGTTGACGGACAGGTTTTCCACTGCTGAGCCGTTGCTGGAAATCGATAATGCTGGAGTCACTGACCGTTTTCAAAGATTCCTTGGGGAGACCTTCATTAGGAGCGGTTTCGGAGGCCGCTGGATGAATGTCCGTATCATCGATGATGACTCGGATGTCTTTTTCTGCCGCCGGGGCTTCGAGCCGGTAATTCATCAGCCATTTACTCCTGCATTTCTTGATGTAGGGTCGCTCGTGCTGGGGGCAGTACAAGCGCGAACCGCTCATGAATGGTCATGGGTGTATGGCAACTGCGTGAAGGATTACGAGAGTTGGGTGGCTGAAGGCCAACCAAATACTTCCTGATCGGTAGCTTCTGCCACTGCCATATCAACCGAATATTAGTGTGGGTAGAACCCGCAAATAGATAGGCCAACGACGCATGCGTCGTTGGCCTATCTATTTGCGGGTCCTTTACTGATTCGGCATCGCGATGTGCGCCCAATTCGTTGCGCAGACAGATTCTTCCGGCCCGCCGGATCGTGAAGTGGAGTACATGTATATGAGTGACGGTAAGGAATGGCTGGACGAAGATCCGGTAGATGATCATGAACTATCGGCGAACCAGGAAGCAAAGTATCAGGAATATCTCAAGAAGCCCGATCCGTCAGAGGGGGTCCATAAGGATAGAAAGTCCTGGCTGCGCAAAAATCTATCGTTTCGCCATGCTGCGGTCTACGGTGACGATTTTCGAGATGGACTGGCCATTACTCGTGGATGGACTCACGATAAGGGCTGGACGGTAGAGCAGGGTGTCCGAACCGGCGCTGGGCAGAGGTACTACGACGTCGGCAGCGATAGCAAAGTTCGAGAAACCAAGTACGGTGCTGTCGGCCCAGGTAGGACGTTGGGTGCGCGCGGCCAGTTGGTAAAGGACGCGTGGTCGGTTCGGCGAGGGCGCCAAGTCCATTGGCATGTTTCCGACCTTTCGAAGGTAGATAAGAAGGTACTCGCCAAGCTCAGATCCATGGAAACAAAGTATCCAGGAAGATTCACTGTTGAGCAGGTGAGTGAGGCTGAGACCAGGCTAGCCCTGGCCATCGGCAAGGAAATGCGCGATCATCGTGCTGGAAATGGCAAGCCACTCCCGTCGTACTATGCCGCGCAGCGTGAGCTGGCAAAGAGGCACGCAGGCACTATCGCAAAACTGGGCGGAAGAAATTTGGGTGCCGCCAATCGTCATGCGATGGACGGTGGAAAGAGTCTTGTAGCCGAGGTCAAGGCTAGAACAAAAGCGCTCAGAGGCAAGGAATCGGCTCTCAAAGAGAGCATCAAGGCACTCCGGGATCATGCCACCGCTCACGCGAAAATGGTTGGGGGATGGGCGAAGGCGCCAAAGGGGCTCACGAATCTCACCAAGGCGATGAAGAATTCGTCGACCGCGCAGAAGAATGTGCAAGGTGCCGCCAAGTCGTGGATCGGCGCCCATGGCAAGATCAACGCTTCGATGATGAAGTCCCCGTTGGGCATGATCGCGATGGGGATTACGGCGCTGATCGGCGTTGTGACGTTGATTATCGCCAATTGGGACACGGTGCAGAAAGTCTTCGAGGCCGTGCGTAAGAACACGCTCGAACCGGTGGGCGCGTTCTTCCAGAATGTCTTCGCCTCGGCGACCGCGGGGCTGAGCAACGTGACGAAGGGTATCTCGGACTCGTTCAGCGGCTTGGGCTCGGGGGTCGAAGGCGTGTTCAAGACGGTGATCCACTATGTCGCGGTCGTGGTGAATGCGATCGGGTCGGTGCTCAAGCGCCTCAATATTCCGCTGCCGGACTGGCTCGGCGGGGGCAGCATCGGATACGGGTTCATCGGTGACGCGATGGTCGAATGGGCTGTGGCGCATATGGCCACCGGTGGCGTCGTGCGTGGTCCGGGTGGTCCGCGCGATGACCAGGTGCCGATTATGGCGTCCAACGGTGAGTTCGTGGTGAATGCCGCGTCCACCAGTCGGCATATCGCCTTGCTGGAAGCGATCAATAGCGACTCGCTCACTATCGGTGGTCGGGACGCGCAGGTGATCGCGGTACGGCACGACGCCTTCACGGTCCCGTCACGGGCGCTGCCGCACGTGGTCAACCGGCATCATTTCGATCACTCGACCACGGTCAACCTCACGACCAATCACATCGACAGCGCGCATGTTCGCGCGAAAACGCTGGCTGCACAACGCGAAGTCGCCGCGTCGTGGGCGTAGCAGCGATGTCGCGACAACAGAGAACGGAAAACACATGATCTATTCGGCAATCCTGCCCGCGCAGGCCGCCGGCGGTGCCGACGTGATCGGCGTCGCCGGGGTGTACAGGTCGGCCTTCTATAGCGGCGACACCGTCACCGACGTAACTCTCGTTGCACCAGCCGGATTCGTCACTGTGACGGGCGCGGCGACCAACAACGCCACCTTCACAGTTCGGCACTTGCGGTCGGGAGTCGTGCAGCAGAGCTTCGCCTCGATCACGCTCACCGCCGGCACCAACCTGGCCGCCGAGATGCCGTTGACCGTGCCGATCACGGTCGCGCCGGTGCTCCAGGCCGATGACGTGATCGACGTGCAAGTGCACCAGAACGGTACCGGACTCGCGATCGGCGCGGGCATCATCGCGGCCGTCTACGTCAGCTGACGGCGCAACCACATTCATTGCAGCACAAGGGAAAGAGTTGAGGTGAACCAGTGGGGACTAGTCCTGCGCTGATAACGATCACCGGCGTCGATGGTTCGACGTGGACGATCAGTGGACAAGGCCGCGGCCGGGAAGGCGTCGACCTCGGGACCGCGCCGAGCGGCCTCTACGACGCGCCGGTCACGACGATCTGGAACCAGACCGCGTTCCAGAACGGCGCGACCTACGGCGGGTACAGCACCAACCGACGCGAAGTCGTCTTCGGCGTCAATATCTTCGAAATCACCGGTCGCTCTTGGGAATCCGTGGACAGCGCCTGGCGCAAAGCCTGGGCCTACGACGCGGATTCGATCATGACGGTGACCACCGACTACGGCTCGCGCTCGCTCGCGCTGCGGATGTCGCAGCAACCCGACTTCAAACCGAACAAGGACCCGCACCTGAACCTGTGGGGTCAGGTCACCATGACCTGCACCGCCGGCTTGCCGTGGTGGGTGGAAGAACCCGCGACGAGCACCTGGGTCTCGACCATCAGCACGACCAACGGCACCACACAATCCGGCACGGTGACCGTCGCCAATCCGACCGATCAGCCGATGTACCTGCAATGGGTGTGCTCGGCGCCGGGACGCTGGACCTTGCCCGACTTCTCCTTCGGCAACAACTACCACAACCGCGCCGAAGAGGACGCGGACCGTGTTGTGGTGCTACCGAACACGGTCGTGGGTCAGGATCTGGTCGTCGACACCGACCCGGCGCGTGAAACTCTCGTCGCGGCCGACCGATCGCAGATGTGGGCGCTCATGGGTGGCCGTGGATTCGAGTACATGATCCCGCCCTACACGCCGGCAACCGTTGTGCCGGTGAAGGTGACCGGCGCGCCAGCGGGCGCCTCGGTCATGGCCGTGCAACCGCGCAGCTGGTCGCGGCCCTGGGGGCTGCAATGACAACGGTGAACGACCTGCCTGTTATCTACAAGAACGCGCTGAAAGACAAGGCGCAGCGTGAGGTGTTACGAACCAAACCGCCGCTCATTCGGTTCTGGGATGGCGACTGGCAGCTGCGCGGAACCTGCGCGGGCGAGATCAGCGCCAATTTCACCTGGATGCTGAATGAATCCGGGACCGGCGTCATCGTGCTGCCCTACGAGCATCATCTTTCGCAGTGGGCGATCTCGCGCACGCGGACCACCCAGAACATCCACATCACCGTTGACAAGGATGGCGCGCGCTGGGACGGCCGTCTGTCGAAAGCCGTTGTCAAACAAGACGAATACGGCGTCACCACGGTCGAGATGTCGTTTCTGCACTCCTATGAGGAGCTCAAGCACATCTGCGTCTGGGCTAACCCGCTGCTCCCTGCCGCCCTGCAGATTCCGCAGCACTTCATTCTGGCTGGGCCATCGGCCTCCTCGTTGAAGCTCGCCCTGTTCTTGAACGTGCTGCGGCTGGAAACCTCATTGTGGGCGCTGCCGGACAACCCGCTCGATGCATCCGAGTGGTTCAACCTGGACATGTCCAACTGGTCGATTGTGGTGAAACCCCATGATCTGCTGACGGATTCGTCGGTGTGGACGTTGCTCAACTCCCGGTTCAAGATGTTCCACGACCTGGCGAAGGACACCCTGGCCACCGCGCAGTTGATGGTCACCACCCGGCGGTGGCTGGTCGGCGATCCGCCACCGTGGCCGGGGGCGAATCTGCGCAACGGCGCGCTGGTGGTCGACATTGTCGACAAGAGTGGATTCACCACTGGCACGAGCGAGGGCGGCAGCGTTCTGGACGGGCTGGTCTACACCGCTCAGGTGTACACCGAGGATTACCTCGGCACGACGCGGAATGTCCTGCCCGATCCCAATGCCGAGGAGTACCAGCAGCCGGGCTGGTTGGGAACGTTGTCGAAGGCGCCATGGGTGATCTTCCGACCTGACCGGAACACGGGTGTGCAGACGTCGTCGTTCACGATCACGCCGTTCACCGATGTACAGATCCTCACGGGTGGGCATTCGCCGGAGCAGGTGAACGCCGGCGTGAAGCAGGCCATCACCTCGGCAGGTCAGCTCGCGGGCGGTTTGCTGCAGATCGCCACAGCGGGTCTGGGCGACTGGTCGGCGATCGGCGGTCAACTTGCCGAGACCTGGCTGTATCCCGGGTTCAAGGACACGTTGCTCGCCTGGGTTTCCTACAAGGATCCGATCCGCGCCGCGCAGGCCGGCTGGTCGCACTACTACGAGCATTTCCAGGACGGTGCGGACGACGCTTACAGCTTGAACTCGCTGACCGCGTTGAGCTCGGCGCTGTGGGCGACGAGGTCGTTCTACTCGCACGAACTCACCGTCGCTGACGGTCAGCCCTACTTCATCGGCGATCAGGGCCACGGCCACTTCTTCCTCGGTGACCGAGTGGGGGCCACCGTCCATGGCATGCCCCCGGACGAGATCTACATCGACCAGGTCACTCAGCTGGAACTGGCCTGGGCCCGCGACCAGACCCCAGCCTGGCAAATCACCATCGGCACCAATCAGGAAGTCGAAGAGCCGCTGGTGAAGTCGATGCGCAAGATCGACGAAATCAAATCGACCATGCACGACCTCGGCGTGAAAATCAACTTCGACTAGAGACGGCGATTCCCATGTCAATTCCACAGCAGCACGAATGTGATCCGAACAATCCCGAAGAGGCCATTTCCTGGGCCTTCGTCGGTTTGCCCGGCCCGAAGAACGCCCCGATGATCGTTCATCCCATGGTACTCAAGCAGTGGTCGAAACATCTGTGGGACTTGGGGTTCCGGCATCACCCCGAAGAGCAGACCAAGGAATACCACCCGCCGATCCGGGGCCACCACCATTGGCTCAACTCCGCGGGCACCTGGGTGGAGAAGGGGACACCGCAGCCAGCCCGGATCACCGCGCCCGATGTGGCGATGTTGACCCAGCAGGAGCGGGCCGACCTGGTCAGCCAGTTGCGTGAGCACGGCGACCTCAACCATCTGCTCACCCGATCCATCCAGGCGGAGGCGACCGAGCATGACCGCGCCTGACCGGAAGGTCCCAGACGGGGCTCAAGTCGTCGGCAGCTTCGGTGGACTCACCGACTCCCGTGACATCGCGTTCAGCGGCAATGAAACCCAGATCAGCAACTACAGCCAGCAAACCTTCCAGGCGATGACCAACGCCGCGGTCTCGAGCGTGGTGCGCAAGGCCGATGCCCAACTGGGTTCGTATGTCGGCGTGGCGATCGACCGCATGCTGGCCAATCTCTGCCGGGCGCTGGCCGGGGTCGAGGTGCTCGGCATCCATCCCTTGGCGTTCCTCAACGACTGGGCCACCCAGCTCGATGCGAAGGCCAGGGAGGCCTTGTCGGGCGTGGACTCGATTTCCAAAGGCATTACGGGCCCGATCACAGGCACGATTTCGGGAAATCCGGATGATGTTCTTCCTGCCATGACCCAGTTGCAGACACGATTTCAACAAATCCTGTTGCAGGGCAATGCCACTGTCATCACCGCCGACCAATATTACACGCCGACAAAGGGAATCCTCTCTCTCGACGTCATCTTGATCGGTGCCGGCGCCGGTGGTGGTGGCGGACGTTGGGACCTGAACGGGCCAGACCGAGGCGCCGGTGGTGGCGGTGGTGGCGGTGGTGAAGTGCACTACAACATCCCGGCATCGCTGCTTCCTTCCGACGCCGAAAACAACTTCCTGCCGATCCCCATCACCGTTGGGGTCGCCGGAGTGGGCGGCCCGCCGGGCGGCTGGCACGGTTCGAACGGCACGAATACATCATTCGGTTCATGGCTGACGGCAGGCGGCGGCCTCGGCGGCCTCTGCCAGCGCGGGCACAGCGCCGGATCGGGTGGCAGGGGCGGAACCGGGATGATCCCCGGCGGCGATGGCGGGAAATGCGGCGCGAACGGGGTGGACGACCCCAACCCCGGTCCCGGCCGGGGCGGCAATTCGATCTCGTCGCACGATCTCCATGGCGGCGGGGGCGGCGGCGGAGGTGGTGCCGGTTACACCGGCGGATTGGGCCAATCCGGGGGACAGGGCGGGATCTCGCCTGGGGGCGCGGCGGGATATCCCGGGCAGTCTCCGTCGGCGGTCGTCTCGACCGGTGGTGGTGGCGGTGGCGGCGCGGTGACCGGCGCTGACTCGGGTGCTCCGGGTGCGTTTCCCGCAGGCGGTGGCGGTGGTGGCGGTGGCAACGTCGTCAGCGCCGGTAGCGGCGGAAACGGAGCCGCGGGGATCGTGTACTTGATCGAGCGGACGAGCTGATGTTCGTCGCCAACCTCCGCGTCTTCACGGCCTCGGAAACCTGGTATCCGCCGATGAACTTGTTCGCTGTCGAAGTCATCGCGCGCGGTGGTGGTGGTGCGGGCAGCTCGACAGTAGGCGGCGGTGGCGGACAGGCGACGCAAACCTCCCGACGGATCCCGCTCGCGCTCCTGACCCAACCGGTGCCTGTTGTTGTCGGGGTCGCTGGCAGCAACGGCGGCGACGGAGGAACCTCGAGCTTCGGCCCCTGGCTGGCTGCGGTTGGCGGCAGCGGTGCGAACAGCGGCGGTGCCGGTGGGGGATTCGGTTTCCAGCGTGGCGGCAATGGTGGCGTGAGCGGTCAACGTGGTGAATCGGTGTCCGGTGGCGCGGTCAGCTTGCTGGCGGGTGGCGGCGGCGGTGCCGGATCCGGATCCACCGGTGGTGCGTCCGGATTGGTGCCCGCCGGTACCACCAATCCTCCCCTGTGGCAGGTGGGCCAGTCCGGCGGCGGTGGAAACTCCGGCGGCAGCGGCGGCTTCCCCGCCGGAGGTGGCGGGGCGGGCGCTGTCGGTGCGGCCGGACTGGTCACCGTCATCGAATATCTCTTCACCTATTGAACGGAATTGTGCGAAATGAACACAGCAACAGCAACTTCCATCGAAGCCACTGGTTTCGCCGGACCCGCACGGCACTACCAACTCTCAGAGCCTCTCGTGGGAAATCACCACGTGATCGTCTGGACGCAGAATGCGTTCGGTCAGCAGGCAGCCGAGGCGGTCATCGTGCCGGCGCGACCTGACGGTTCGGCAGTCACGATGACCAAACTGCCCGGCTCCTATATCCACCCTGACGCGACTCACGAAGGCGCCCTCTGGCTGGCCGGCTACGAAACAAAGGAAATGCCATGACATCACCGGTCGACCCCGGTTATCTGGGGTATCAGCCCACCGTCGAACCTCTCATCCTGACCACCGGCGCGAGCTTCGTGCAGACGATTCAGCCGTCGGGCGGTGCGGTATTTCCCACTGGCACCACCATTTCCATCGGGTTGACCGCACCGAGCGGTGTTCCGCTGGCCGCTTGGTCCGCGACCGTCACCCCGACCGCCGCCTCCTGGGCGGTATCCAGCGCCATCTGCGACGCGATTCCCGCGAATTCGCGGTACACGATGCTCGTGACCTATCCGACCACGCCCGCGACCACTTACGCGTGGTACGTGGGCTCGGTCATTCGGACATAGAGCATCCGCGTCGCTTGAAAAACGTTGAGATGCAATGTCATCTCAACGGCAAACTCACCCTCGAATATCTGAAATTAGGAGCTGTCATGGCTATCGCCGTTGCTACCACTCGCCAGGCTCTCGCCGACGCTTACAAGAACGTCGCGGGCTCGAACACTGTCTACATCAGCGTGCACATCGCCGATCCCGGCACCACTGGCGCCAACGAGGCGAGCGGCGGTTCGCCCGCCTACGCCCGCAAGCAGTCGGCCTGGACCTCCGGCACCGGTGGCGTGGTCACCGGGTCGCAGGTCACCATCGACCTTCCGGCCGGCTCGTACACCTACGTCGGTCTGTGGAAGACCCTCGCCGGTGGCCCCGCGGACTTCATCGACAAGGTCGCGATCAGCTCCACCACTCTGGGCGCCCAGGGCCAGCTGCTGATCACCCCCACTTTCACCCAGAGCTGACGGAGGGCGCCGCATGGCTACGCAACAACCGACGCGGGCCACCCTGCCGGCGCCGTCCACAGCCGCGGTGGGACTGCCCGGTGTCTCCGTCACCACATCGAGGTCACCGGCGGTGCCGACGGTCGTTCTGCGCGCCGTTGTGCCGATCATCAAGCCGTACATTGTCGCCGGGTATGTCGGACATGGCGGCGTCGCCGCACATCTGGACAAGGTGCGAGCTCAGGTTTCGTTGTCTCCGACCGCGCTCGGTCAGGCCACCGCGGCCATCTCGCCTCGTTCCGAGGCTCTCGGCGCCGCAGGCGCTCTGGGAAAACTGGTCGCCAAGGTTGTGGTCAAATCGGGGAAGGTTCTGCTCGGGGCGGGTCTCACCGGGCTCGGTGGCTCCAGCGCGTCGCTCAACACGCACCTCCCCTTGGCCTTCCGAGCCGAAGGAACCGCAGGTACAGACCTGGTCGTGATCGGCAGCGCGGAAGCGTTGTTCGGTAGTGATGGTCGGTTCTCCGGTCTCAAACCGTTCGATCTCGCGTTCTCCGGCGGCGGCAGCCTGGGAGTCGAGGCGGCGGCAGCCGGGGCTGTGGTCGTGCCCGGCGACACTGCGGGAGAAGGCTGGTTATCGGTGTCGACGGGACAGCCGATCGCGCTCGGCGGCGGTGGGCAGCTCGCGGTATCTCAGGGCGCGCCCGTGGACACCACGGGTTCCGGTGGGCTGGTCGCGGTGACCAGTGCGAAGGCGGGCGTCGACATGGCGCATACCGGTATCGGGCAGCTGTCGATGGTCACGGTGCCGAGTTTCGCTCCCGCGGGGATGACCAAATCGACGCCGGCGTGGACGCAGATGGCCAATGACTGGTTGACGGTGGCCGGGTGGGCAGCCGATACCGGCACCTACCCCGGATCGACGGTCAACACCGACGGCATCGTCGCTCAGGCGGCGAAAGCCGCAGCGACGCTGGCAGCCTCGATCGTCTTCACCGCGGCGGGAGCGGTCACGGTCAATGTCACGTTGCGGCTGACAGTCAACGGAGTCGTTGTCGCGACAGGTACGGCGACGCCCGTTCCCGCCAGCACGTCGGCCACCGTGACTGTCTCGATGGTCCGTTCCATCGCGGCCGGCGATGTGGTCCGGGTCCAGGCAATGGGCAATCAGTTCTTGAATGTGTACAACCCGACAGCGCAGGTGAATTCGGCGTCGTACGTGCGGATCACCTGAGGCCGAGAGTTCTCGGTTGTCGGCCACATTGCTGGTGCTTCGGAAGACGAACTTCGCCGATCGGCCAGCGCCGGCGATATTCCGGCTGCTCTCATTCGATAGAAAGGAATCGAACAATGTCGAAACTTGTTCGTATCGCGGTGAATTCCAATCCTGAATGGACGACCATTCGGGTGCCTCGGCAGGCTCGGCCGGTTAGGGCGCGGCGTGCCGGTGGCGTGGTCGTCGGCTGGCCGCCGGGCTCTGAACCTACTTCCGATATCGTCGTTTACAGCACGTACTGGGAGGTTCCGAGTAACGCTCTGGCGGGTGAGGAGACCTATCTGATTCGTCGCGGTGTTCTGCCCGACCAAGCGGCCGGCCACCCCGGTGAGCCGCCGAGCGACGAGGTGAGTGAATCCGGGATGTCCGGTGCCACCGCGTTTTTCGCGGAGGACTCCGAGTTCTTCTGGATCTATCGTGACCTGTTCCAGTCCGGTACCGGCTACCCGCCCAACCGCGTCTGACAGATCAGAATCGACCAGTTTCGCTACGGAACTGGTGTGCACTGGAATCAGTGCTCGGCCCGCACCCCATTACCGGGGTGCGGGCCGTTTCGTCGTTTCCGCACCTGGAGTCGGGCGGGATCAAGAGCTGAGGTCGGTGGGGGTGGGGACGACGATGCCGTAGAGGTCGGTGATGGTGGCCAGGGCGCTGGTGTGGAGTTGAGCTGCGGGGATGTCGCCCAGGGGGCGGGTGGCGCAGGCGTTGGCGACCACGGTGGGGGTGTTGCCTCGGAGGAAGGCGCCTTCGGTGGTGAAGGTGACGCACATGTGGGTCATGAAGCCGGCGATGATGAGGTTGGTGTTGCCTGCGGCGTCGACCAATTCGGCGAGGTCGGTGTTCACGAAGGCGTTGGGGACGGATTTGACGACGGTGGGTTCGTTCGAGGTTGGGGACAGTTGGGGATGGATTCGGCCGATGTCGGTGGTGATGTCGTAGGGGGTGTCCTTGCCGCCGTCGTTGATGACGTGGATGACGGGGGTGCCCGCCGCCCTGGCCGCGGTGAGGAGTTCGGCGGCCGCGTCGAGGGCTTGCTTCCAGCCGGTCAGTTCCATGACGCCCTGGGTGTAGGTGTTCTGGTAGTCGACCAGGACGAGGGTGGAGTTGGTCAGGGAGGCGGGGGTTTCGTCGAAGCCGTTGAGTGCGCGCAGGGTCGTGGAGGTCATGGGATCCACGGTATGGACGCCGCGATATGTCGGCAATGTCATGTAACCTGCAGATTCGGACATGGAGGTGGTGGGTGGCTGAGCGGCTCGTGGTGATCGTGTTGTTCGATCGGGTGGATCTGCTCGACGTCACGGGGCCGCCGGAGGTGTTCTCGCTGTTGCAGCGGGAGATGGACGAACCGACGGGGTATCGAGTGGTGCTGGCCGCCGAGTCGATGGAGGCGGTGACCACCTCGGCGGGAGTGCGGATTCTGCCGGATGTGACGTTCGCCGAGCTGGGGCGGGTGGACACGGTGGTGGTGCCGGGGGCGGTGGAGACGGACAGTCATCGGCGGGTCAGCGCGGTGGTCGATCCGGGGGTGGTCGCGGCCGTGTCGCGGTTGGCCGAGGGTGCTCGGCGGGTGGCTTCGGTGTGCGTCGGTGCGCATATTCTGGCGGCTGCGGGGCTGCTCGACGGGAAGCGAGCGACCACGCATTGGTCGACCGCGCAGCAATTGGCCGCCGAGCATCCGGAGGTCATCGTCGATGCGGATCCGATCTACATTCGCGACGAAAATGTCTGGACCGGAGCGGGACTCACCGCGTGCCTGGATCTCACGCTGGCCTTGGTGGCCGACGATTTCGGGGACGAATTGGCGTTGCGGGTTGCTCGCCAGCTGGTGATGTATCTGAAACGGCCGAGTGGGCAGAGTCAGTTCAGTGTGTCGCTCGAGCCGGTGTCGACCACGCGCCGGATCGAGGATCTGCGGCACTACATCGCGCGCAATATCGCGAAACCGCTCTCGGTGACCGACCTCGCCGAGCAGGTCCATGTCAGTGAACGTCAGCTCACGCGCATCTTTCGCACCGAACTCGGGATGACGCCCGCGGCCTATATCGAGTCGGCGCGGGTGGAAGTGGCGCGCCACCGGCTCGAGACGAGCGACGAAACGCTCCAACGGATCGCTGCCGCTTGCGGTTTCAACACCATCGACACGCTCGCCCGCGCTTTCCGTCGCCAGCTCGATACGACCCCCAACGAGTACCGTCGCCGATTTCGTATCGGGTGACTCACTATGATCTCTGTCGGGACGTTTGCCGGTGAGGATATGAGTAACAAGGGGTTTCGAGTATGGGAACGGGTATCGCGGAGGAATGGTCGACGGGCTCGGCTACGCCGGTGTTGTGGGGGTTGACGAACTTGATTCAGCTGGTGGCGGGCCTGTTGGCCTCCTGAGGATTTGTCTTGCCCCCCTTTCATCGGTCTTCTGGCGGGGGTTCCTTCGCTGTTAGACATCTTGTGCGGCGGAAATCCGCGGCAAATCTGAACAACGAGGGGTTCACAATGAGCAAGATTCGTGTCTTCGGTGTGGCTATGGCTGCGGCGGCGAGCATCGCCGTACTCGGTGCGGGTACGGCGTCGGCGGAAGAGCCCGCACCCAGCACCGGGTCGTCGGAGCAGCTGGCCGCGATCCTGGCCTCGCTGACCTCGGGGTCGGGCGAGGAAGCCGAAGACGTTGTCGAGGAAGAGGCCGAGACCGGGTCCGCCGACGGTCTCGCCGCGCTGCTGGAGCAGCTGACGTCCGGGTCGGGCGAGGCTGCCGAGTAACTCCCGAGGATTCGCGGGCCCCTGTCGCTGCGGCGATGGGGGCCTCGCTCTGTTTCACCGCACCGGGATCAGGCGGTACAGCCACCAGGGGCGGCTCGGGAACGCGGGGTCGTAGATGCGCAGCATCATGCGGCGCTCCAGGCCGGTGCTGCGTTCGCGCAGGCGCAGGTGGCGCCGCGCGATGTCCTGTGGGCGAACCTCGCTGGTCCAGATCGGATCCCAGTCGGGGGACTGACCGCACGATTCGGTGATGGCGGTGACGCGCTGGGTGGGGGCGAGGGGGGCGAGCATGCGGAAGGCGTGGACCAGGAGCTGGGCTTCGGTGGTCCAGTCGAGGTAGACCTTCTTCGCCACGGGGTTGAGGAACATCCACTCGAGCACGTTCACGCCGGCGCCGAGACCGGGGAAGAGGCGCTGATAGTCGGAGTTCGCGGCGAGCATGTCCATGGTGGGGAAGCGCGTGAGGCAGGCGGGGTGGGTGAGGCTGGCGAGGTCGGCGAGGTCTTCGGCCGACGGAGCGGTAGGGGCTGCGCCGGATTCGACGGCAGGTAATCCGAGAACCAGGATGGGCTTGCGATACCAGAGTGGCACGTCCAGTCCGTCGAAAAGTCGTTGCAGCATGGCGGGATTCGGGACGAGGGTCCCGGATTCGATCTGGCTGATCAGGAGTGGTGCGAGCTGTGTGCGGTGGGCGAGCTCGGTCCGCGCGAGTCCCGCGGCCAGCCGTCGTTCGCGCAAATACACACTGAGCGCCGTGCTTTCAGCCATCCCAACCCCCGAGCCTCACCCCGACCGACGGTAGATCCCAGGGTACGCCGGGTGGGTCGCCGAACGGCGGTGAACCGGCGTCCGAAGAAGCTGTTCGGTGGCACGACCGCCGAGCGCGTCCGCCCGCTGTGTCCGGGTGCTCACCGCGTCGAAAGCGGATTGAGCGGGCATGTTCGCTCGGCGTTCATCTCGTCAAGGTTGTACGTAACCAGCCCGTGATAGGAATGGCCGACCCACTTCGAAGGAGATTTTTCATGGATGGCCTGATGTACTTCCTCACGACGCTCGCGGCACTCGGTAGCGGCTCCGCTTAGAATCGCGCGACACCACCGTCCCGTGAGGGAGACAAAACGGGCCGGAGCTGAATGCTCCGGCCCGTTTTTGCGTGGATCAGGTGAGAAACCTCAGAAGGCGGCCTCGTCCAGTTCCATGATGTCGTTGTCCAGGTTGGCGAGGATCGCGCGGGTGGCGGTCAGCTCGGGCAGGACGTTGCGGGCGAAGAACTGCGCCGAGGCGACCTTGCCGGTGTAGAAGGCGACGTCGGAGCCGGTGGCGCCGTTGTCGAGGGCGGCCAGCGCGATCTCGGCCTGGTTCAGCAGCATCCAGCCGATGAACAGGTCGCCGACCGACATCAGGAACCGCACCGAACCCAGGCCGACCTTGTACAGCTCGGTCGGCTGCTCCTGCGCGCCCATCAGGTGGCCGGTCAGGGTGGCGGCCATGGTCTGCACGTCCTCGAGCGCGGTGGCGAGCAGCTTGCGCTCGCCCTTGAGACGCTCGTTGGCCGAGTCGGACTCCAGGAACTTCTGGATCTGGCCCGCCACGTGGGCCAGGGCCACACCGCGGTCACGCGCGATCTTGCGGAAGAAGAAGTCCTGCGCCTGGATGGCGGTGGTGCCCTCGTAGAGCGAGTCGATCTTCGCGTCGCGGATGTACTGCTCGATCGGGTAGTCCTGCAGGAAGCCCGAGCCACCGAAGGTCTGCAGCGAATCGGTCAGGTACTGGTAGGCGCGCTCGGAGCCGACGCCCTTGACGATCGGGAGCAGCAGGTCGTTCACGCGGAACGCGACGTCCTTGTCGGCACCCGAGACGACCTCGGCGATTTCCGGGTTCTGGTGCGCGGCGGTGTAGAGGTAGATCGCGCGCAGGCCCTCGGCGTATGCCTTCTGGGTGGCCAGCGACCGACGCACGTCCGGGTGATGGGTGATGGTCACGCGGGGCGCGGCCTTGTCGGTCATCTGGGTCAGGTCGGCACCCTGGACGCGGGTCTTGGCGTACTCCAGCGCGTTCAGGTAACCGGTCGACAGGGTCGCGATGGCCTTGGTGCCCACCATCATGCGAGCGTTCTCGATGACGTCGAACATCTGCGCGATGCCGTTGTGCACCTCGCCGACCAGCCAGCCCTTGGCGGGCACGCCGTGGCCGCCGAAGGTGACCTCACAGGTGGCCGAGGCCTTGATGCCCATCTTGTGCTCGACGTTGGTGACGAAGACGCCGTTGCGGTCGCCGTAGGTCTCGGTCTCGAAGTCGAAGTGGGTCTTGGGCACGTAGAACAGCGACAGGCCCTTGGTGCCCGGTCCGGCGCCCTCGGGGCGAGCCAGCACCAGGTGCATGATGTTCTCGAACATGTCGTCGGAATCACCCGAGGTGATGAAGCGCTTGACACCCTCGATGTGCCAGGTGCCGTCTTCCTGCTTGATCGCCTTGGCGCGGCCGGCGCCGACGTCGGAACCGGCGTCGGGCTCGGTCAGCACCATGGTGGCGCCCCAGTTGCGGTCGGCGATCTTGGCCGCCCACTTCTTCTGCTCTTCGGTGCCGTTGTTGAAGAACACCTGCGCGAAGCCCGCGCCCGCGGCGTACATCTGGATGGGCGGGTTGGCGCCGAGCACCATCTCCGACAGGGCCCACGCGACGGCGGACGGGGCGCCGAGGCCGCCGAGCTCCTCGTTCAGCGGGACCTTGGCCCACTCGCCGTCTTCGAGCGCCTTGTAGGACTTCTTGAAGGACTCGGGGATGGCGACGGTATGGGTGTTCGGGTCGAACACGGGCGGGTTGCGGTCGGCGTCGGCGAAGGACTCGGCCAGCGGGCCCTCGGCCAGGCGGCGGACCTCGGAGAGCATTTCCTTGACGGTGTCGGTGTCCAGGTCGCCGAAGGCGCCTGCGTCGAGCACCTTGTCGATGCCGAGGACCTCGAAGAGGTTGAACTCGAGGTCGCGAACGTTTGCCTTGTAGTGGCCCATGTGAGTACTCACTCTCCATTGAGTTCTGGTGCGGTCGGTGGTGTGCCGTTCCCGCCCGTCGCCGGTTTTCCGCATGCTACTCGCGGGTAACTTATTCACCATATTACCGGTGGGTAATCGTCTCGGCAAAGGGGTGGGCAGCAATGTGATGTGAAAAACACGCGCGGCTGCGGAAACGTTGCTCGCCGCGACCCCGGGGCTACCGTGAGATGTGCGCATCGAGACGACTGTGGGACCGGCCGAGATCGAGCTCGACGAGGTGGGTGATCCGGCGTTCCTGCTGGTGATCACGCACGGAGCCGGTGGCGGTGTCGATGCGAAAGACATTCTGGCCGTGCGTGACTCGGCCGTCGAAGCGGGCGGGGCGGTAGCTCGGGTGGTGCAGCCCTATCGGGTTGCCGGGCGGCGGGCACCGGGGAACGCGGAGAAACAGGACGAGGCCTGGCTCGAGGTCGTCGCGGCTTTGAAGGCCCGGTTCCCCGGAGTACCGATTGTTCAGGGGGGTCGCAGCAACGGGGCCCGGGTGGCGTGCCGGACGGCCGTGGAGGTCGGCGCACGGGGTGTGATCGCGCTGTCGTTCCCGCTCCATCCGCCGGGCAAGCCCGAGAAGAGCAGGCGCGATGAACTGCTGGCGCCTGGGGACATCGCGGTGGTGGTCATCAACGGGGGTAGCGACCCGTTCGGGGTGCCCGACGCCGCCGACGCCGCCGAAGTGCGCGTGATCCCCAAGCAGGCGCACTCGTTCCGCACCGGATTCGACGTCATCGCGGCGACCGTTGCCCCCTGGTTCGCCCGCTGGGCGCAGTGATCAGACGGTGGGCTCTGGGACCGGGCGTTCCGCGATGAGCAGGGAATCTATGGCGTCAGGGCCTTCGGTGGGACGGAAGACCTCGTGGGCGACGGTGATGGTGACGTCGTCGCGGGCCAGGTCGTCGCGGAGGTCTTCGGGCGAGAACAAGATCTCCGGTTCCTGCGGGCCGCCGTAGCCGTCGGCGATGTTGCGAGCGGCGTGACCGAGGACCAGGAGCATGCCGCCGGGGGCGAGCATGGCGGACAGCTGGTGCAGCAGAGCGCGGCGCTCGTCGGCGGGGAGGTGGACGAACACCATGAGGATCAGCTCGAACGGGCCGGTGATGTCGGCGGCTTCGAGGTCGGTGATGTCGGCCGTCTGCCAGTGCACCCGGGAGCGGACCGATCGCGACAGGCGAGCCGCGACTGTCCGGCCCTTGTCGATCCCCACCTGGGAGAAGTCGACAGCTGTCACCTGCCACCCATGGGTGGCCAGCCAGAGGGCGTGACGACCCTCGCCGCAGGCCAGATCGAGGGCACGGGGAAGCGGCGGCACCACCCCCGACTCGTCGGGCAGCAGAGAGATCCGGCGGTCCAGCCCGTAGACGTGTTCGACAACAGTGCTGTTCGGCGGTGCGCCCCACACCAATTCACTCCGCGCGTACCGCGCATCCCAATCCGCCGCGTCCATGAGTCGAGTGTAGGACCGGCGAACGCCGTCAGAGGGTGGTGCGCATCAATACGACGTTGTACTGGGTGTGGATGGTGGTCATGAAGTACAGGTCACGGCCGGTTTGGTACGGGAAGATCGACGGGGCGTACGCGGTGGGAAGTTCACGGGCGTCGATCAGGACTTCGGGAGCACTCCACGGGCCCGCGGGAGAAGCCGCGCGGCGCATCACGATGGAGTTGAACGGGTCGGTGGTGAGGGAGATGAACTGGCCGAGGTACTCGTTGTACATCACCGAGAGTTCGCCGACGCCGCCCATGATGGGGGCTGCCGCGTTCACGTCGTTGAGCTTCCACTCGTGGCCGTCCCAGTACTCGTAGGCGGCGAGGTTTTCGATCTGGGCTTCGGGAACGCGGGCGATGAAGGCCTCGTTGTTGCGGCCGGCGCGGGTGCCGTATTCGTAGACGAAGCCGCCGTCCTTCACGAAGCTGTTCATCTGGAAGTTGGCGTTGCCGCCCTCGTCGGGACGGCGGGTGTGGCCGAGATCGGCCCAGGTCTCCCCGTTGTCGGCCGACGCGGCCAGGCCGGAGAAGCTCGTGGTCCACTCACCGGGGGCGTCCCAGGTCTTCACCGACATCAGCGACATGTACTGCACGCCGTTGGCCGAGATGCCCGCGGTGGGGATGCGGCTGATCTCGAGGAAGGGGATCTTGGGGCTGGGGATCAGGTCGCGCGCCTGGCCGATGACATCGCGCACGACACTGTCGAACATGACCCCGTCGGCCGGGTTCTGGTCGTGGCTGCGGACCAGGATGTTCGAACGCCACGCCCAGGTGCTGCCCGCGAGCAGGTTGGGGAAGCCGATGCCCGCGGTGTCGCCGAAGGCGGTGAGCATCTCGCCGCGCCCGTTGTCCCACATGATGCCGAGGTCGGTGCCGAGGACGTTGTAGTTCTGGGTGTTGTTGGGGCTGGCCATGCCCGTGACCTGGAACACCGCCTGGGTGCGCCCGTGCAGGACGGGCAGGCCGTTGGTCCCGTTGAGAACGGGAATCGGGTTGATGGCGTTCGGGTTCGCGACGGCGGGAGGTGCTGTGCTCATCAGCAAGGCCGTAGTACCTGCGAGTGCGGAGAGCAGGATGGATCCGGTCTTGTTCACAGGTGCTCGAGCCTCCGGGTCGGGCCGAAATCCGGGAACGTTCCGGGTTTGCCGTCACGTACCACTCTTCGACTGGTCAGCGATCGAAGCGATGCTAACAGCCGCTAACAGTGATGTGCGGTACATCCGGTGGGTAGCTGACATGAATTCGCAGGTCGATTGCTTGTCAGTCGCTACTACTCATGGCCTTACGCAGCAGCAATGGCAGTTGGGCCATTCGCTCGGCGGCGAAGGTGGCGCGCGAACTGCGGTGCCACGAACGGTCGAACAGGTGCTTGGCGGCGGCCACGGCGTTGCGGTCGCGGGCGGTGACGCGGTCGGCGAGGGCGTGCGCGGCCTTCACCGGGTCGTCGGCGATATCGGTGATCAGGCCGATGCGCAACGCGTAATCGGCGTCGATCGGGTCGGCCGTCATGGCCAGCAGCATGGCCTGGTCGATGCCGATGAGCTGTGACAATGTGGCGGGGCCTGTCATATCGGGAATCAGGCCGTGGGCGGCTTCCATCACCGAGAATTCGGTCGTGGGGGCGGCGATCCGGAAGTCGGCGGCCAGTGCGATCTGGAGGCCGCCACCGAAGCAGCGCCCATGGACCGCGGCGATCACCGGGACGTCGAGGCGGCGCCAGGCCCAGCAGGCTTCCTGGAAGGTGTTGGTGCCGCGCAACGGCCGCGGAAGGAATTCTCTGACGATAGCCACCGGATTGCGGGTGGCGGCCGCGATATCGAGTCCGCTACTGAAACTCGGGCCGTTCCCGGTGATGATGACGGCGCGGGTTGTCTTGTGGTCGGCCACCTTTCGGGCCGCGTCGACAAGATCGCCGAGCATTTCCAAAGTAAGCCCGTTGTGTTTGCCGGGCCTGTTCAGCTCGACATAGGCGCGGTTGTTGTCGAAGCGGACGGTGATGTGGTCTCCCATATCGCTATCTTACTCGCGAGTCAGTTCGAGCGGGTGGCCACGCGGACGATGGTGCGGCATGATCCGAACCGCATCGCGCGTCGTCGGCGCGCGACGATCGAGAGGACTCACCGAATGCGGATCTGTCTGATGGCCGCGGCGCTGCTCGCGCTGCCCGTGCTGGCGGCCTGTGGCAGTAGCGACGAAGCACCGGCGGTTACTCAGGCCGAGCTGTCGAAATCGTTGCAGGACAAGGGTTTGAGCAATCCCGCGCTGGCCGACTGCGCCGCGCAGGTGTTCCTCGACTCCGGAATGTCGCAGGACGGGCTGCGGGTGATGGTGTCGAACGCGAAGTCCGACGATCCGGCCAAGCTGCTCAGTGAGGGCGACGCGGCCAAGGTGAGTGCGGCGCAGTCGAAGATCGCGGCGGACTGCGTGCGCGTGGGCAGCTGACCCGCGCCCGTATCGATCGCGCCGATTCAAACCCTCGTCGGGGTCGGCTGCCGGTGTTGCACTGGAACAGCCGACGACGAGGAGGAACTGCCCGTGACCACGGAGAGAATCGCCGACCAGGTCTCGTTCGCCTACTGGGTACCCAACGTCAGTGGCGGACTGGTGACCAGCGATATCGAGCAGCGCACCAGCTGGGACTTCGACTACAACAAGAAGCTCGCCCAGACCGCGGAGCGCAACGGTTTCGACTACGCGCTCACCCAGGTGCGCTACACCGCTTCCTACGGTGCCGAGTTCCAGCACGAGTCGACCTCGTTCAGCCTCGCGCTGCTCGCCGCCACCGAGCGGCTCAAGGTGATCGCCGCCATCCACCCCGGGCTGTGGCATCCGGCGGTACTGGCCAAGTTCGGTGCCACGGCCGACCATCTGTCCGGCGGGCGGTTCGCGATCAACGTGGTGTCGGGGTGGTTCGCCGGCGAGTTCAAGGCGCTCGGTGAGCCGTGGCTCGAACACGACGAGCGGTACCGGCGCAGCGCCGAGTTCCTCGAGGTGATCCGCAAGATCTGGACCGAGGACGCGGTGAACTTCGGCGGCGACTTCTACCGGATCCGGGACTTCACCTTGAAGCCGAAGCCGCTCAACACCCCCGAACGCCCCAATCCCGAACTCTTCCAAGGCGGTAACTCGACGGCGGCCCGGCGCAACGGCGGCCGCCATGCCGACTGGTACTTCTCCAACGGCAAGGACTTCGACGGCGTCACCGAGCAATTGGACGATCTGCGCGCGGTGGCCAGGGAAAACGATCGCGAGGTGAAGTTCGGGCTCAACGGGTTCATCATCGCCCGCGACACCGAGAAGGAAGCGCGCGACACCCTGCGCGAGATCGTCGAGAAGGCGAACAAGCCCGCGGTGCAAGGGTTCCGCGACGCGGTGCAGCAGGCAGGCGCGTCCACCGGCGACCGCAAGGGCATGTGGGCCGACTCCACCTTCGAGGACCTGGTCCAGTACAACGACGGATTCCGGACCGGGCTGATCGGCACGCCCGAACAGATCGCCGAGCGGATCGTGGCCTACCGGGCGCTCGGCGTCGACCTGATCCTGGCCGGCTTCCTGCACTTCCAGGAAGAGGTCGAGTACTTCGGCGCCAAGGTGCTGCCACTGGTGCGTGAACTGGAGGCCGCCGCGACGCCGGTCGCGGCGGGACGCTGATGACGGTGGTGACCGCCGAGCGGATCACCACGGCAGACCAGGCGGTGCGGATCGCGACCGAGTTGGCCGAGCTGTTCGCCGCCGGCGCCGCCGAGCGAGATCTCTCGCGTCGGCTGCCGCACGAAGAGCTCGATCAGCTCTCGGCCAGTGGGTTGCTCGCGATCACGGTGCCCGCCGAGTTCGGCGGGGCGGACCTGCCGCCGAGCGTGGTCGCCGAAGTGGTGCGAATCCTGGCCGCGGCCGATCCGAACATCGCGCAGGTGCCGCACAGTCACTTCGTGTATCTGAACCTGTTGCGGTTGGCCGGAACTCGGGCCCAGCAACGCGACTACTTCGGCAAGGTGCTCGCGGGTGCGCGGATCGCCAATGCGCAGTCCGAGCGGAGTGGGGCGACGGTGGCCGACATTTCGACGGTGCTGCGGCTGGGCGACGAGACGAGCGCGGGCGATGCCGGGTCGTCGCGGGCCGTTGTCACGGGCGGTGCCGATGCGGCGCGTATCGAGGCTCGGCGGTTCGTGGTCGAGGGGACGAAGTACTACTGCACGGGGTCTCTGTTCGCCGACGTGCTCGCCGTGCTGACCAGACTCGATGACCCGCAGGGTATTTCGGGGCTGGAGCCCGGGGAGTATGTGGCATTCGTGCCCGCGCTCGAACCAGGGGTGCGGATCGTCGACGACTGGGATGCGCTGGGGCAGCGGACAACCGGCAGTGGGACGGTCGAGTTCGCCGCGGTGAGGGTCGGGCACGAGCAGCTGGTCTCGCGGGCATCCGCGGTGAACGCGCCGACCGGATACGGGGCGTTCGCGCAGCTCCTGCACGCCGCGATCGACGCGGGTATCGCGCGCGGCGCGCTGGCGGCAGCGGCCGAGTTCGTGCGCACGCGCAGTAGGCCGTGGTTCGAGGCCGAGGTCGCGCACGCGGCTGACGATCCGCTGGTCGTTCAGCGGTTCGGGGAATTGGCTGTCGCTGTCGCGGCCGCGGAATCGACGTTGATCGTCGCGGGTGCGGCGGTGGACGCGGCGGTCCGGCCGAGGACGGTGGCAGAAGCGGTGGACGCCCATCCCGATGCTTCCATCGATGGCGGCGCACACGCGTCGATCGCGGTCGCGACGGCCAAGATCCTCGCCGATCGTGCTGCGAACGAGGTGTCCGCGGCGATATTCGAAGTAGGCGGCACCCGCAGCGCCGCGGCAGGCCATCGACTCGACCACTTCTGGCGCAACGCGCGCACCCACACGCTGCACGACCCCGTTCGCTGGAAATACCAGCACATCGGGCGGGCCGTCCTGCACAACCGGCCGCCGCCGTTGCACGGCGTCATCTAGAACCACCACGCGAGACAAGGACAGCCCATGACAGTGACGGTCGTCGTCGGAAACCCGAAACCCGCCTCGCGCACCCTCGCCGCGGCGGTGCAGGTCGCGCGGGCGCTTCGCCCTGATGCCGAGCCGCAGGTGATCGACCTGGTCACCCTCGGGCCCGGCCTGCTCGGCTGGGGTGACCCGGCGGTCGCGGCCGCCGCGCGCACCGTCGCGTCGTCCGAGCTCGTCGTGTTCGCCAGCCCGACCTTCAAGGCCACCTACACCGGACTGCTGAAACTGTTCCTCGAACAGTTCGACGGCGGCACCGGGCTGGCCGGTGTGGTGACCGTGCCGGTGATGCTCGGCGCGGGTCCGGCCCACGCGCTCGCGCCCGATCTACTGCTCAAGCCCGTGCTGGTCGAAATCGGTGGCACCGCCGCGCTGCCCGGGCTCTATCTGTCCGACCGGACTTTCGGTGAGGACGGCGTCATCGAGGAATACGCCCGGCGATGGGGACCCGTCGTCGCGGCACTGACAGACCCGGCCGTGCGGCCGGTGGAGGCAACGAATCATGCATGAGCTCTTGGACTTTCCCGCCGACGGCAACGGCTTACGCCGCGCCTTCGCCAACTTCCCCAGCGGTGTGGTGGCCGTGTGCGCCGAGATCGACGGCGTACCACACGGTTTGGCGGTGAGCACCTTCGTGCCCGTCTCCCTCGACCCGCCGCTCGTCTCGTTCTGCGTCCAGAACTCGTCGTCGACCTGGCCGAAGCTGGCCGGCGCCGGCCACCTCGGGCTCAGCCTGCTCGGCACCGATCAGCAGGCCGCGGCCAAGGCACTCGGCGCCCGCAACGGCGACCGCTTCCGGGAAACGGCGCTGCATCGCGGAACCGGCGAGGCGGTGTTCATCGACGGCGCGACGGCCTGGATCGAAGGGGTGCCGGAAACGCAGGTCAGCGCAGGCGACCATCTCGTGGTGATCCTGCGCGTGAACCGGGTCGCCGCACGTGAGGACATCGACCCGCTGGTGTTCCACGGCAGCAAGTTCCGGACTCTGCACACCGGCTGAACCCGCCGCGACGACGGTGCGGGATCGAGCCTGATCGGCGCCTGCGAGCACCTCGGCCGGACCGACAGAAACAACAAAACCCCCAGGATGACCTGGGGGTTTTGTCGTTGAGCCGATGACGGGAATCGAACCCGCGCCATCTGCTTGGGAAGCAGAAGTTCTACCATTGAACTACATCGGCACTGCGCCACTGGGGGCGTTCGCGACTCTATCAGAACTCGTGCCGTGCGATGCAAGTGTTGATCGTGCTCGTGCTGGTGGCCGGGGTGACGCGGGTACGGGTCGGGTGTCGTAGGGGTGGGGGTCCTACCTGGGCCGTAGCTGCCTACACTGGGCCGGTGCTGCTCTCCGATCGTGACATCAGGGCCGAGATCGCCGCTGGGCGTCTCGGTGTCGAACCGATGCTCGAGTCGATGGTTCAGCCGTCGAGCATCGACGTGCGCCTCGACGGGCTGTTCCGGGTGTTCGACAACAGCCGCTACACCCATATCGATCCGGCGCAGCAGCAGGACGAGCTGACCAGCCTGGTCGAGCCGAAGCCGGGTGAGCCGTTCGTGCTGCATCCGGGGGAGTTCGTGCTCGGGTCCACGCTCGAGGTGTGCTCGTTGCCCGACGATCTGGCGGGGCGGCTGGAGGGCAAGTCGAGTCTGGGGCGGCTCGGGCTGCTCACGCATTCGACGGCGGGGTTCATCGATCCGGGGTTCAGCGGGCACATCACCCTGGAGCTGTCGAATGTGGCGAATCTGCCGATCACGCTGTGGCCGGGGATGAAGATCGGGCAGCTGTGCCTGATCCGGCTGTCCAGCCCGGCCGAGCACCCGTACGGCAGCGCCAAGGCCGGGTCGAAGTATCAGGGTCAGCGGGGGCCGACGCCGTCGCGGTCGTACCTCAACTTTCCTCTCTCGCCGGATTCCCTGAGCGCGGTCGAGACCCGCTGAGGGCCCGCCGCCACGGCGATGCTCAGCACCAGCGACAGCGCGGGCAGGGTGTCGCCGCCCCCGGACGGCGGCCGCACCCAGTGACAGCCCTCGCGACTCCAGCGGCCCAGGTTGGTCGGCAGCATCACGGCGCTGCCGGTGCCGGGGATATCGATATCGAGCCCCGCGAGCTCGGCGGCCTCTTCCTCGGAGGGCCGGGCGTCGGGTACGGCGAGCACGCTCCAGCGGATCTGACGCGCCAGCACCGGACCCTCACAGCGTTGCTCGCGCAGCGCCATGAGCACCTTCTCGGCGCGTGTGGTCGGTAGATGCACCACGCACAGCCGGTCGGTGATCGGCAGCATCACAAAGCCGCCGCGCTCGCGGACGGGCAGCCGGAATTCACGCTGGTAACACCGCACCCAGTCGTCGACAGTTCTGGCTTCCACGCTTCCAGAATCGCGCACGCACGTGCGCGTGACCACTGCCCCGCACCGCCCTTTCACTGCCTCTGGCAACCGATTCCACGAACTTGTGGCGTGTCTCACTGTCACGCTCGTACTCTGGGGGGAGTTGTCCGTCGGATGAGGTGACGCCGTGGTCGGGGAGTGGACAGGGAGAGAGGCCAGAGCTCTTCGCGATGCCAAACGAATGAGCATCCGGGAGTTCGCGGCTCATCTCGGTGTGCACGAACGATTGGTGTCGAAGTGGGAGGCGGGCGGGGTGCGGGTTCGCCCGCGTCCGGTGAATCAGGCCGCGCTGGATACGTCACTGGCCCGATCCGATGATGTTGTGCGCGCACGATTCTCGACCCTGCTGGCGCCCGCGGGTGATGCCGACCTGCTCGCGTTCGTCGATGCGGGAACTGTCAAAGGTGCTGTGCCCGAGGTGTTGTCGGAGAGGGAGTTGATCATGGCGGCTGCGCACGAGGCCAGCGAACACGCGGCCGCCGCGGAGGGCACCAATGTGGGGGCCACGACGCTGGCCCAGCTCGACGCCGACGTGCGGCGCATCGCCAACGAATACGTCCACGCCGCACCGGCACCGATGATGGTGGAGATGCTGCGGGTGCGCAGGCGGGTGTATCGACTACTCGACGGGCAGCAGAAGCCGGTCGACACCAGCCACCTATATCTGCTGGCGGGGACACTGTCCGGGCTGCTGGCCAACGCGAGCACCGACCTCGGCTACCTCGACGCCGCGGGCGAACAGATCAGAGCCGCTTGGGCTTACGCGGAACTGAGCGGGCACAACGGGTTGCGCGCGTGGACGCGCGGCATGCACGCGCTGATCGAGAACTGGTCCGACCGGCCGCGCAACGCCGTCCAATTAGCGCGCAGCGGGCAGGAATTCGCCGGGCCGGGACTGGGGCGGGTGCGGCTGCTCAATATCGAGGCGAGGGTGTGGGCGCGGCTCGGCAGCGACTCCGAGACCGACCGGTGCCTGCGCGCGGCCGAGGTGGCGGCCGGTGACCGCCGCGACGAACTGCACGACGAGATCGGCGGGGTGTTCGGCTTCGGCCCGCCCAAGGCCGCCTACTACGCGGGCGCCACCTGCATCCAGCTCGGCCGCGCCGAACAGGCACTGGCCGCCACCGAACGCGCGATCACCCTCTATTCGAGCGGCCCGCCGCTGCAACGTTCCTACGGCGCCGAATCGCTGGCCCGCGTCGACAACGCGGCCGCCCACCTGATCAACGGCAGCATCGACGGCGCCGCCGACGCCCTGCGCCCGGTCCTCGACCTGCCCGAGGACAAACGCATCGCCCAGCTCGGCGAACGCCTCGTCGGTCTGCGCCGCCGCATCGCCGCCCCGACCTATCGCGACGCGGTGGAAGCGCGCGGCTTGGACGAACGCATCGAAGAATTCTGTGTGGCGACCGCGGCGCTCGGCAGCCACCCCCGACCGTAGCTGATCACGTAACGCCTGGTCACCCACGAACATGGGTAACTCGCCGGGTACGAGCCGGCTGCCCGTCAGCCGTCAACACGCGTCTCACCGGCCCGGGCCCGGCCGATAGCCGCGGGGAGGCGGAAAGAGTTTGCCCCGGATGGCAACATGGACGCGTGAGTCCTCAATCGCCGCATGTGCCCCCGCGCGTTCTCGAGCAGTCGACGAAACTGCAGAACGTGGTCTACGAGATCCGTGGGCCGGTTCACGCACAGGCAGCACGCCTGGAGGCCGAGGGCCACCGCATTCTCAAGCTCAACATCGGCAATCCCGCCCCGTTCGGGTTCGAGGCCCCCGATGTGATCATGCGCGACATCATCGCCGCGCTGCCGTATGCCCAGGGGTATTCCGAGTCCAAGGGGATCCTGTCGGCGCGGCGAGCCATCGTCACCCGGTACGAGCTGGTGCCGGGCTTCCCCGAGCTCGATGTGGACGACGTCTACCTCGGCAACGGGGTGTCCGAGCTGATCACCGTCACCATGCAGGCGCTGCTCGACAACGGCGACGAGGTGCTGATCCCGGCCCCCGATTACCCGCTGTGGACGGCCATGACCAGCCTGGCCGGCGGTACTCCGGTGCACTACCTGTGCGACGAGGAGAACGGCTGGCAGCCCGATATCGCCGATATCGAATCGAAGATCACCGACAAGACCAAGGCCCTGCTGGTGATCAACCCGAACAATCCGACGGGTGCGGTGTACTCGGCGGAGGTGTTGCAGCAGATCGTCGACCTGGCGCGCAAGCACCGGTTGCTGCTGCTGGCCGACGAGATCTACGACAAGATCCTCTACGACGACGCCAAGCACATCTCGCTGGCTTCGCTCGCTCCCGATCTGCTGTGCCTGACGTTCAACGGTCTGTCGAAGGCGTACCGGGTGGCCGGTTACCGCTCGGGCTGGCTCGCGATCACCGGGCCGAAGGACCACGCGGCCGGTTTCCTGGAGGGGATCGACCTGCTCGCGTCCTCGCGGCTGTGCCCGAACGTGCCCGCCCAGCACGCCATTCAGGTGGCGCTCGGCGGGCATCAGAGCATCGACGATCTGATCCTGCCGGGCGGGCGCTTGCTCGAGCAGCGCGATGTGGCGTGGGAGCGGCTCAACATGATCCCCGGTGTGTCGTGCGTGAAGCCGCGTGGCGCGCTGTACGCGTTCCCGCGGTTGGATCCGAACGTGCACGAGATCCACGACGACGGGAAGCTCGTGCTGGATCTGCTGTTGCAGGAGAAGATCCTGATGGTGCAGGGGACCGGCTTCAACTGGCCTGCGAACGACCATCTGCGAATCGTGACGCTGCCGTGGGCGCGGGATCTGGCCGTGGCGATCGAGCGGTTCGGTAATTTCCTGTCCAGTTACCGGCAGTAGAGTTACAGGCGATGCTCACCTGTCACGGCTTTGACCAGTGAGTTTATGGGCTCTGGGCAGGATGGTCATCCTGGTATGCCAGGAAAAACAGACTGTGAGTTCGGAATGTTGGATGTTTTGAAGATCTACTAGTGCAAAAGTCCATCTTTTGTGTACAGTAGACCTCGGCGCTTCGGCGCCCTGGCCCGGTTGTCTACCCCCCCTGGACAACCGAGAGCCTTAGGTACGCGCGCCTACCCCCCTGGGCGCCTGCCTCCGGCGGCGGAGACACCCCCCTGCTCTCCGCCGCCCACAAACCCGCCTCCCCGGGTCCAGGTCAGACCTGGACCCGGGGAGGCTTTTTTGTGCGGCCAGGGGTACTGGAGTTGTCCATGTTGTCGCGAGATCTGGTGTTGCGGGCGTGTTATTGAAAACGAGGTCCTTTAAGCTCTGGTCGTGAGCGAGCATCATCACCATCACGACCATTCCGGGCCCATCGCCATCAGTGACACCGCGGCGAAGGTTGTCGTCGGGTTGTTGGCGATCATCGGGGCGGTGGTGTTGGTCGCGACGGTGATTCTGTGGCCGAGCGCGCAGCACGTCGAGATTCCGCTGCCGATGCAGACCATGTCCGGTGGGGCCGTGGAGACCGAGGCCGGAACCGTTGTCATGCAGGACATCGGTCCCTGCGGGAGTCCATCGAACGGCAAGGTGTTCGCCGACAAGCCGGAACCGCCGCGGACCTCCTCCTACACCTGTCAGCGCAGCATCATCGATATCAGGTCGGGACCCGACGAGGGCAAGAAGACGCTGTTCGAGATCGCGCCGGGGCCGGGGCAGCCCGATCTACGGACAGGCGACGACATCCGGGTGGTGCGTGCCGCGGATCCGTCCGGGGTCACCATGTACGCGTTCGAGGACTACTCGCGCGGGCTGCCGCTGACCTTGATCGTGCTCGCCTTCGTCGTGGTGATCTGTGTGGTCGCGCGGTGGCGGGGATTCCGGGCGCTGGTCGGGTTGTGTTTCGCGTTCGGCGTGGTGGTGATGTTCCTGTTGCCCGCGTTGCTCGACGGGAAGTCGGCGATCCCGGTCGCGCTGGTGTCGGGGGCGCTGATTCTGTACGTGGTGCTCTACCTCGCCCACGGGGTGAATCTGCGGACAAGTTCGGCATTGCTCGGCACGCTCGCGTCGATGGTGGTGGCGGCCGTGCTGTCCTGGCTGGCGATCGAGGTCACCCATCTCACGGGGCTGTCCGAGGAACAGAACACCAACGTGGCGACCTACATTCAGCACGTGAGCATCACTGGGTTGCTGCTGGCGGGATTCATCATCGGCTCGCTCGGTGTGCTCAACGACGTGACCATCACGCAGGCCTCGGCGGCCTTCGAACTCGCCGCGCTCGATGAAGGAGCGTCGCGGCGCGAGATCTTCACCGCGGCCATGCGAGTCGGGCGCGACCACATCGCCAGTACCGTCTACACGCTCGTGCTCGCCTACGCCGGTGGGGCGCTGCCGTTGCTGCTGTTGTTCAGCATCGCGGGGCGATCGATCACCGATGTGCTGACCGGCGACGCGGTGGCCATCGAGATCACGCGATCGGCGGTGGGCGGTATCGCGTTGGCGTTGTCGGTGCCGTTGACGACCGCGATCGCGGTGATGCTGGCCCGGCCGTTCGGTGCGAAGCAGGCCGCTGTGGCGCCCGCGCGGGCCCGGCACGCGCGGAACTGAGACTGTTCGGCGCCGGACCGGCTCGCGGAGCTCGGTTCGGCGAACCGGAAAGCAGGAACGGTTACTGACCGGCAGGCGGGAAGCCGGGCAGGACCACCGGGGGCAGGGTGGGCAGCACCACCGGGGGCAGCCCGGGGACGACGGTGAAGGTGTTGGGACCCTGCGACGGCGGCGCGGCGGTGGTTTCCTCGGCTTGGCGCGGGTTGACCGGTGGCGCGGCAACGGTTTCGTGCTGGGCCTCGGTCGTCGCGACCGAGGCCGTCGTCGGGCCGACGGCGGTGGGGCGCGGCGCGGTGGTGGCGGGGACGGCTTGCGAACCGTCGCTCGACGAACCGCGCTCGAGTACTTCGGGGCCGTAACCGAGGCCGAGGCCGATCGCCGCGACCACCACCAGCGAACTCACCGTGAGCACCGCCACGTTCAGTTCCCGGCGCGAATGCGCGCGGCTGGTGAGTGCGCTGAGCGGGCGACGACCACGGGTCGGCGCGGTGAGCCAGGCGGGGGTGGCGTCGTCGTGGTCGCCCATCGGGATCGGCGCCGGGGCGACGGGGGCCTGCTGGACCTGGGCGGGGCGGGCCAGCAGCGCGGCACCGCGGGCCAGCGCCGTCTCCGGCTCGGCGGGCACGATCACGGGCACGCCGATCGTGCGCTCGAGCACGCGCGCGATCAACGGAATCCGGGCGCCACCACCGAGCACCAGCACCGCCTGCACCGGATGCTGCGCGCGGATGATGACATCGCGGGTCATCCGGGCCGACGACTCGATCGCCAGCATCATCAGCGCTTCGAAATTCTCCTGGGTGAGCAGCACCAGGCCCTGCTCGCTGGGTAGGGCCACCGCGTTGCTGTTGGACAGCTGCTCCTTGGCGGCCCGGCACAGACCGTCGAGGGCGGCCAGACCCGCCGGGTCGGCCGGATGCGCGATCCGGCCCGAGGCGATCTGCTGCTCCCTGATCAGCGAATCCAGGTAGTCGCCGCTGATATCGCTGATCCGCTCGCACTGGTACACATCGCTGGTGCGGGCGTTGATCACGCTCACCGTGAGACCCGAACTGCCCAGGTCGTAGACGGCCAGGGTGGACACTTCCCGCATATCGCTGGTGGCATGGGCGAAGTGCACGGCGGCAACGGCTTCGGGAACGAGCTGGTAGTTCGTGAGCTGGCGTCGCGCCATCGCCGCGCGGACCGCCCTGGCCTGCGGTTCGCTGCGGAAGGTGATGGTGGTGGCGGCGATCTCCGGCGACGCGGCCAGCGTGGCGGCGATCGCGTCGGCGGCGGACTCCTCGGCCTGCTGTTCGGGCATCGAGATCGATTGCACCTCGAACGAAGACGGCGGAACGGAATCGTGCGGGCCACCGTGCTGCGGACGAGCGAGGCGCACCGTCCCGGCCCCCACCGATATTCCCAGAACCGAACTCATCCGCTGCCCATCTCGTCCGTGCTGCACGACATGCGAGGGACTGCGATAACGCGGACCGAAATCCGCCCAGCCCCCGCTTGGCTCGTTACTCTACGGGGTGCCGAGTCCGGCGTATACCCACCCGGCCGCACGCCAGGTTGTGCTGTCCAAGCAGTTGCGACCGTCGATGATCGAACGGGACCGTACCACCGGGTCGAGGTCGGCCGGCGTCAAAGCGGTGAATTCGTTCCACTCGGTAAGGACCAGCACCACATCGGCGCGATCGCAGGCCTCCGAGACCGAAGTGGCGTAGTTCAACGTGGGGAACACCCGGCGCGAATTCTCCACTGCCTTGGGGTCGTACACGGTGACGACGGCGCCGTGCAGCTGGATCATCCCGGCCACGTTCAAGGCGGGCGAATCGCGCACATCATCGGATTCCGGCTTGAAGGCCGCGCCGAGGACCGCCACATTCGCGCCGAGCAGGGAACCCCCACAGGCGCGGGCGGCCATGTCGACGACCTTCGTCCGGCGGCGCATGTTGATGTTGTCGACCTCGCGCAGGAACGCCACGGCGTGATCGGCGCCGAGCTCACCCGAGCGCGCCATGAAGGCGCGGATGTCCTTGGGTAAGCAGCCGCCACCGAAACCGAGTCCGGCATTGAGGAACCGGCGGCCGATGCGGGCGTCGTACCCGAGCGCGTCGGCCAGCATGGTCACGTCGGCGCCGGTGGCCTCACACACCTCCGAGACGGCGTTGATGAACGAGATCTTCGTCGCCAGAAAGGCGTTCGCCGAGACCTTCACCAATTCGGCGGTGGCCAGATCGGTGAGCAGGAAGGGGATCTCGGCGGCGATGAGGTCGGCGTAGATCTCGCGGATGTGCTCCTCCACCCACGCCGAGCGTTCGCGGCCGTGATCCAGTCCGAGGACCAGGCGGTCGGGGCGCAGGGTGTCCTGCACCGCGAAACCCTCGCGCAGGAACTCGGGGTTCCAGACGACCTCGACGTCGACCTTCGCCTGCTCGCGAGCCCGAATGCCGAGGGCCGCGGCGGTTCCCACCGGAACGGTGGACTTGCCGACGATCATCGCCGGGCGTTCCAGCATCGGGGCGAGCGTATCCACCACCGCGTGCACGTATTTCAGATCGGCGCCGTACTCGCCCTTCTTCTGCGGTGTCCCCACCCCGAGGAAGTGGACGTCGGCATGGGCCGCGGCATCGGAATAATCCGTGGTGAACCGCAAACGACCGGAGGCGAGGTTGCGTTGCAGCACTTCCTCGAGTCCAGGCTCGTAGAACGGCACCACACCATCGGCCAACTTGGCCACCTTGCCGGGATCGATGTCCACCCCGACCACGTCGTGTCCCAACTCGGCCATACACGCTGCATGCGTGGCTCCGAGGTACCCCGTTCCGAAGACTGTGCATCGCATAGTTCTGTTGGTAAGCGATGCGCGTGGCTACGCCGCGTCAGCGAGGCAAGAGGGGGCGCAACATCTGGTGTACAGGGGGAAACGCGAGCGGGGGTGATCGGTGTGCGGGGCTCTCACCTGCGAAAACGCGATAGCTGCCGGGTGCACGGTTCGAATCGTGGGCCTGCACTCGTGGCGTGCCGCTCGGGTTCGCGGGGATTGGCATAATCGTGCGGGATCGCCTGAATACGCCATCGCGGATGGAGCATTGACTGTGCGTCGGGTCCTGTTCGCCACGGGTGGAGCGCTGGTGGTGGTGCTGATCGCGGTGGTCGCGTTGTGGCCGGTGTACGTGCGCCCGCGCACGGACGACCCGCAGATCGCCGACGCGATTCTCGTTCTCGGTGGGGCGCACGACGGGCGCGAACAACTCGGGCTGCGGCTGGCCGCGCAGGGGTACGCGCCTCGGGTGCTGGTCTCCAACCCCTACGAACGCAGCCCGATGGTGAATCGAATCTGCCACGGGGGCTACAGCTTCGAGGTGATCTGCTTCGATCCGAGTCCGCGCACGACCCTCGGCGAAGGCCGAGAACTGGCGCGCCTGGGGGCCGGCTGGGACCGCGTCATCGTGGTCACCTTCACCCCGCACATCTCCCGGGCCCGCTACATCCTCGGTGAATGCTGGGATGGCGAGTTGCTGTTCGTCGACCCGGAACCGCGGCTCTCGCCCGCTCGCTGGGCTTGGGACTACGCGTATCAGTCGGCGGGATTCGTGAAGGCTTGGTTCGCCGACTGCTGAATGCGTAAGGCCCCGCTCCGAAGCGGAGCGGGGCCTTACGTGGAAAACCTGTGGGGGGTAAGCCCTATCAGTTGGCCGGAGCGAGCTCGGGAGCCGGAGCCGCGACTGCCTTCGGCTTGTCGGCCCACACGGTGGTGCCGTCCGGAGCCTGCAGCACCTGCAGCAGCTCCCAGCCGGTGACGGCCATGGTCGGACCGCCGATGGCGATCATGCCCACGATTCCGCCGACAGCGGCACCGACGGTCAGACCGGGGATGCAACCGACGGGGATGGTGACGACGCAACCGATCAGCGCGCCGACAGCGGTGCCGACGAACGTGCCGATCGCGGTGCCGATGCTGAACTTGCTGGAGAAGTCGTTGATCGCCTTCTGGTTCTCCTGCGCCGACGCGATGTCCTTGAGGACCGGCTTCGGGCTGACCACCTGCTGGCCGATGGCCACGCCGGCGGGCTTTTCCGGAGTGAGCTCCAGAACAGTGGAGTCCTTGACGACCTCGGTCTTGGTCGGGATCTCCGCGCCACCGATCGAGAAGGCGATCGGCAGGGCGATCACGACCGCGCCGCTGGTGTCCTTGATCTCGGCGACCTTGGTCTTGGGTGCTTCGGGGGTCTCGCCGTCCTGCTCGACGATCGAGAAGGTGCCGTTCTTCACGGTGGCGACAACGGTCTTGTCGACCAGCTTGACCGAGTACTTGATGTCCTGCGGCGCCTCTTCGGCATGAGCGGTGCCCATGGCCACGGTCATCGCCCCGATAACCAGTGCGGCAGCCGCAGTGGTCCTACGGAAGTTCATTCAGGTTCCAATCCATCAGGTGTGGTGCGGAGTGCGATCCAGCGACACGCGAGACTCGTCAAGCGAGGCATCTCTATGAGATGTCCCCTACTTCTCCCCGAGCAGTGTGAAGACCGGCACAGCATGCAGAACAGCTGGAGCTTAATGGACCGAATCCCCTGAGGCCAGAACGAATTTCGATGGGCTTAGTAAGCCTGACCTTAGCTTCGCCGCAGTTCACGGACGGTTTACGGTGTTCAACAGTCGCTACGGGAACCCCGCAGCAAACATTTTTGTGATATTGCTCACAGGCAAACCACAGGTCAAGTCCCAGTAAACAAGGTCAGACGGCAAATGCCGATCCTACGGTGGACAGCGGTAGTTACTGGCCGGTAACTTAGTGGCGGTTACGATACGAGCAACCGGGTGAGGTCTCCTCGCTCAGACCCTCGTGTTGCCTCGAAAGAAAGGTCGCGACATGAATGCCCTGACTATCACGTTGGGCACGATTGGAGCTGTGCTCAGCCTGTTCTGTTGGGCGTCGTTTATCGGCGGCGCATGGAACATCGGCAAGGCCATCACCATCGGCCAGACGGCCCCCGATCGTTGGCGACCGTTCTTCCCACGGTTCAAGAACATGTTCGTCGAGGTCGCGGCCCACACGCGGATGAACAAGTTCCGCACGGTCGGCTGGGCGCACTGGCTGGTGATGACCGGCTTCATCCTCGGCGCGATCCTGTGGTTCGAGGCCTACGGCCAGACCTTCGACGGCTCGTTCCACTGGCCGATCATCGGCAACTGGGCGATCTACCACCTGGTCGACGAGATCCTCGGCATCGGCACCGTGGTCGGCATCGGCGCGCTGATCATCATCCGTCAGCTGAACCACCCGCGGATTCCCGCGCGCCTGTCGCGGTTCAGCGGCTCCAAGATGGCGCCCGCCTATGTCATCGAGACGATCGTCTTGATGGAGGGCCTCGGCATGATCTTCGTCAAGGCCGGCAAGATCGCCACCTACGGCCACGGGCACGCCTCGACCGACTTCTTCACCATGCAGATCGCCAAGCTGCTGCCCGCGAGCCCGACCATGGTGTCGATCTTCGCGTTCATCAAGCTGATGTCGGGCATGGCCTTCCTGTACCTGGTCGGCCGCAACATCACCTGGGGCGTCGCCTGGCACCGGTTCTCGGCCTTCTTCAACATCTACTTCAAGCGCGAGGCCGACGGCAGCGTCGCCCTCGGCGCGGCCGCGCCGATGATCTCCAACGGCAAGGTTCTCGACATGGAGAACGTCGACCCCGAGGTCGACACCCTGGGCGCCGGCCGCATGGAGGACTTCTCCTGGAAGGGCTGGCTCGACTTCACCACCTGCACCGAGTGCGGTCGCTGCCAGTCGCAGTGCCCCGCCTGGAACACCGGTAAGCCGCTCTCGCCGAAGCTGCTGATCATGTCGCTGCGCGACCACGGGTACGCCGCCGCCCCGTACCTGCTGGCCGGTGGCCGCAAGGACGCCGGTGGCGACGAGGTCGGTCTGGTCGACGCCGACGGCAAGCCCGACGAGGCCGCGCTGGCCAAGATCCCCGAGGCCGCCCGTCTCGAGGCGGATCGTCCGCTGGTCGGTGGCGAGGATGTCCACGGCATCATCGATCCCGAGGTGTTGTGGTCGTGCACGACCTGTGGTGCGTGTGTCGAGCAGTGCCCGGTCGATATCGAGCATGTCGATCACATCATCGATATGCGCCGCTACCAGGTGTTGATCGAGTCGGAGTTCCCCTCCGAGCTCGCGGGTTTGTTCAAGAACCTCGAGAACAAGGGCAACCCGTGGGGGCAGAACTCCAAGGACCGCCTCAACTGGATCAAGGAAGTCGATTTCGACATCCCGGTCTTCGGGAAGGACGCCGACAGCTTCGACGGCTACGAGTACCTGTTCTGGGTCGGGTGCGCCGGTGCCTACGAGGACCGGGCCAAGAAGACCACCAAGGCTGTGGCCGAGCTGCTGGCGACCGCGGGCACGAAGTTCATGGTGCTGGGTGCGGAGGAGACCTGTACCGGTGACTCGGCGCGTCGTGCGGGTAACGAGTTCTTGTTCCAGCAGCTGGCGTTGCAGAACATCGAGGTCATCAACTCGGTGTTCGAGGGTGTCGAGCAGTCCAAGAAGAAGATCGTTGTCACGTGCGCGCATTGCTTCAACACGCTCAACAACGAGTACCCGCAGGTCGGTGGGACTTACGAGGTTGTGCACCATACCCAGTTGCTGAACCGGTTGGTGCGTCAGAAGCAGCTGGTGCCGGTCGCGACGGTTTCGCAGAACATCACCTATCACGATCCGTGCTATCTGGGTCGGCACAACAAGGTCTACGACGCGCCGCGTGAGTTGATGGAGGCCTCGGGGTCGAATCTGATCGAGATGCCGCGCCATGG
>NZ_JBSFTG010000003.1:0-856228 GCF_053590715.1 Nocardia sp. NPDC003183 | reverse complement strand
CCGGCCAGCACGAGCGCGAGCCCGATTCCCTTGTCCCCGAACGCGGTGAACCCCATGCCGATCGCCGCCACGACGGCGTCGCGATCGCGACGCCCGCCGAGGCATTCTCGTGTGTCGACTCAGCGCTGGACGAGCTCGGTGGTCAGAGTGTCGAGGCGGATCGCGTTGTCCGGGTCGAAGTCCTTGCGTGTGAGGGGGAGCCGGGTCCGGCGCCGGAAGGCGGTCACCTGATCGGCGGGTGGCTCGTCGAGGAGCTGGGCGATCGGCGGGACCGCTTGATCGACCGATCGGCCGACAACGAATCCGGCGGCCTTGGCCAGTATCCGGTGGGGTGCGGGCAGCGGGTCGGCCATCGCGGTCCGCACCATCATCGGGTTGTAGAGCACGTAGCGGGTGCGGGTGTTCGGGTGGCGGTGCGGGAAGGCGACGCCGAGCAGGTCATTGGCGCGTGAGGCCTGCATGGCGGCGCGCATGCCGGTGTAGCCCTCGCGCAGGGTCAGGTCGTCCCAGTGGATGCGGCCGGGAAAGCCGCCGGGGCCACAGATGTTCATGATGACCGGGGTATCCGCGCGTTCCAGCGCATCGACGAGACCGTGTCCGAGAACGAATCGGCTCAGGTAGTGCAGCGAGAAGGTGAACTCGGTGCCGTCCTCGGTGACCTCGCGCCGTGGCCGGAAGCGCTGGGCGCCTAAGACGAGGCCGTCGACGGTGCCGGCCAGCGCGGTGACCCGGGCAAGGGTGTCCCGCATTCCCGTCAGGGTGCTCAGATCGGCTCGCAGGAACACCGCGCGCTCGCCCGCGCCGATCGCGGCGGCCGCCCGGCCGAACGCCTCGCCTTTCGTCGCGCCGCTGGCGATCGCGATCACCCGGTCGCCGCGTCGCAGAAAATGTAGGCCGAGCCCTTTGCCCATGCCGTCGGTGCCGCCGGTGATGACATATGTGCGCATCGAATCCCGTTCTCCTCGAATCACTCTGGACTGTGTCATCGGCCGATATGTCGAGGCTAGAAACGAACGCGCCACCAAGTCAACATCTGATGACTTACCATGACTTCATGGAACCGAAAGCCGAACCCCGTCGCCGCGACCGTGCGGCCACCCGCGCCGCGCTGCTCGACGCCGCACGAATCCGCTTCGCGGCGCAGGGTTTCGACGGCACCGGACTGCGCGAGATCGCCGCCGAGGTCGGGGTCGATCCCGCCTTGGTGTCGCGCTACTTCGGTTCCAAGAAGGCGCTCTACGCCGAGGCGATGCACCTGGAGATCCCCACCGGAGTGGCCGCCGATCCGCACCGCCCGGTCGTCAGCATCGCCGACGCCCTGCTCCACGATGTCGTGTACCAGGACTGGTCGCGCTACGGCGGCGAACACCCGCTCCTGGCCATGCTCCGATCGGCCGGTCACGACGACGTGCGCGATCAATTGCGCGCCCAACTCTGCGACGGCTACCTGCGTGAATTCGCCGACCGGCTCGACGGACCCGACGCGGAACTACGCGCGGAGCTGATCGGCGCCCTGCTGATCGGCCTCGGCGCGCTGCGCTCGGTGATCGGCACGCCCGCCGTGAGCGCGGCGCCGTTCGACCGAACCCGGGTGCTCGCCGCGCGCATGGTGAACGCCCTGACCTGAACCCGGGCGCGGGCGTTTCAGAGGAGGCCCTGCTCGTGTGCGTAGATGGCGGCTTGGGTGCGGTCACGCACGCCGAGACGGTTCAGGATGCTCGAGATGTGGTTCTTGACGGTGCCCTCGCTGAGATAGAGGGACCGGGCGATCTCGCGGTTGGCGGCGCCGGTGGCGAGCAGACGCAGGACCTCGGTTTCGCGACCGGTGAGCTCGACGGTGGCGCGTGGTGTGCGGGATCGGACCATGGCGGCCAGGCGCGCCGTGACGGCGGCGGAGTACTGGTCTACGCCGGCGTGCGCGAGGCGGATCGCCTGGGCGAGTTCGGCGGCGGGGAGGTCTTTGAGCAGGTATCCGGAGGCGCCCGCGCGCAGGGCCGCGACGATGTAGCCGTCGTCGTCGAAGGTGGTGAGCATCAGCACCGTCGCCCGGCCGCGCACGAGAGCGGCTGCCTCGACGCCGTCCATTCCGGGCATCCGCACGTCCATCAGGACCACATCAGGTGTCAGCACGCCAGTCGATTCGACTGCCTCGGCGCCACTTTCGGCCGTGCCGACTACGTCGATACCGGACTGCAACGCGAGCAGCGCGGCGATCCCTTCGCGGACGAGACGCTCATCGTCGGCGATCAGCACGCGGACCTTCGGCGCAGGAATACCGGCATCGTGTCCGATCATCGCGCCACCACCGGGATCCTGACGACCAGACGAGTTCCTGTGGTGCTGGAGGTGATTCGCACCTCGCCGTCGACCAGATCGAGCCGTTCACGCATTCCGGTGAGCCCCTGCCCCTCGACCGTGCCCGGCGCGAAACCTGTTCCGTTGTCGGCGATGTCGAGGACGCCGGTGGCCGGTGTCAGGTCGACCCGGACCGCCACCGCGGTGGCGCCGGAATGGCGGCGCGCGTTGGTGAGTGCTTCCTGCGCGGCGAGATACAGGGCGAGGCGGACAGGTTCGCCGACAGTGTCCTCGGTGCCGGTGAGGTCGAGGGACACGGCGAAGCCGGTGTCGTCGAGCCGGATCGCGAGCGCTCGCAACGCGGTGGCGAGGGTGAACTGTGTGTCGTCGGCGCGCAGGGTGCCGACCGCGCGCCGTACCTCGTCGAGCGCCAGGCGCGTGGAATGACGCCCCTCGGCGAGCGCCCGGTCGGCGATATCGGCGTCCAACGACCGGTAGGCGGCCGATTTCTCCAGCTGGATCGCGGTAACCACGAGATGGTGGCCGACGCTGTCATGGATATCGCGGGCCACCCGGGTTCGTTCGGCGACGGTGGCGAGGGAGACTGCCTGGTCGGCGTATTCCCGGAGCCGGGCGTGCGCGTCGGACAGTTCGGTGAGCAGTGTTTCCGCGCGCCGCCGCCCGGTTTCCTCGCGTTCGGCGATCACCGCGATCGCGAGGGCGAAAACAACGCCGATCGTGAACATCAGCAGATCCGAGAGCGCTTCGGGATTCGTTCGCAGCGCCGGTCGCCCGAGGACGATGATCCCGGCGAGGAGTAGACCACCACCGGCGAGTGTGTAGGCGACACGGTGTCCGACGGTGAAATAGGCAGTGAGCGGCAGCAAGACGAACAGGACCTTCGCATTGCCGCTGCTGTCGAGCACGGTGATCACCGTGTACAGGACGGCGCGGACGACCAGCCCGGCGATCGCGAGGGTCCTGGACCCAGTGAACCTCCCTGCGGCGATCTCCAGCCCTCCCGCGAGCAGGAGGGCCCCGGCGAACGCGCTGGACCGGGCAGGGTCGACAGGCCCGGTCGAGGCGACGGCGAGCCCGGCGACCAGCACGGAGACATAGAGGAAGCACGCCACCCAGGTCAGTGCGCGCGGTCGATGCATTCGCTGAGCGTATGGCCGGATTCGTCGCACGGCCACGGTCGCGGGGCAATTTTGGCCGAAGGTCATGGGTCGCCCGGCACTTACCGCCGTGACCACCGGATTCCTACCGTCGAACTCGACATCGAGAAGGGATTTCGACATGGACACACGAGCACTACTGCGACTGGGCGGCATCTCCGGCTTCGTCTGCGGCGGAGCGATCGCGGCGGCGGGCGCGATCGAACTGATCGCCGCGGGCAAGATACCGCTCACCCAGGTTCTCAACGGGGCGGCCGTCCCCTTCGGGATCGGACTGCTGGTGGCGTTGTACGCGCTGCTGCACCAGCGTCTCGGCCGCTTCGGCGCACTCGCCTTCGTCGTGCAATTCCTCGGCTTCGGCTATTTCGCGGGTATCGCCTTCGCCATGAACTTCGTGCTGGTGTATCTGGACAAGCCGGTGGTCGACGAATTGCTCACCAGCCCGGCCGAATTCGCTTTCCTCGCCACCGCGGTCCTCGCGCTGAGTGGAACGTTGCTGTTCGGCACAGCGCTGCTGCGTAGCGCGGCGGTCCCGCGCGGCGCGGCCATCCTCTACACCGCGGGCCTGTCCGTGCTCTGCCTCACCTTCCTGCTCCCGGCGACGCTGGTGCGCGTCGGACACATCGCGGCCGGATTCGGCATGGTGTGGCTGGCCTGGGCGGTGTGGTCGAGCGTGACGGTCGCCCCGGCGGCTACCGCTCGCGCGTGGCAGCCGTCGACACCCGATCCGGCGCGATAGCGCTACCAGGGGCCGCGGCCTACGGTTGGCCCGCCGCGCCTTCGGTATCGGTGGTGAGGGCGTCGGCGAAGTTCTCGGCGTAGCCGAGGATGAGCTGGCGCTGGGTGGGCAGCAGAACGGCCAGCTCGTGCCAGGCGATGGCGGTGGGGGAGCCGTAGAGGTGGGTCAGGTCGGTGACCAGGGCAGCGGCTTGCTCGGGGGTGGGGGCGGTGGGGCGGGCGAAGGCGAGCAGGGAAGCGCCGATGGCGATGTGGCGGTAGCCGTGGGTGGCCATGCGGCGGATGACAGTGTGGTTGTCGTAGGTGCTCCAGTCGTCGGCGAAGTACCCGTTGGGGATACCGGCGATGGCGAGGTCGTCACGGTCCACCGGGACCCGCTGGATCAGCACGACGTCGTCGACCACACGGTCGGGGGAACGGTTGGCGGCGACGAGCGCGGCGAGTTCGTCCTCGGACGCGTTGCGGGTGTCGCGCAGCGCGTCCCACGGAACGCGGGCGGACGGGTTGTCCAGCAGCGCGGCGATGCGCGAGACCGTGGCGTTCTCGGCGTGGTGGGTGGCGGCGGGGTCGTCCGGGTCGTCGTGGACGACCCCGCCCTCGCCTTCGACGAGTCCGAGCGTGGCGTGCATGCTCGTGTAGGCGCACTGGCCGAGATCGTCGAGCGTGCAGAGGATTCTGGCATCGGGATGATCCATGCGGACCAGCTCTAACGCGTCGAGCAGCTGGGCGAAGGTGGTGACGTCGTCGAGGCGGGCAACGGTGTTGGAGTCCAGCCGGTTACGTCGAACGGGTGGTTCGCCCGGCTCGAAAGTCGTCATCTGCACTCCGACATCCTGGCACGGCCTTCGGCGCGTCGGAGTGATCCCGGCGCAGGTGGGCGATGTGGGCTCGGTATCGGTTGGCCCAGGAATTGCTGCCAACTGGGCATACCGTACAGTCGGTCCGTGACCGCGCTCGACTTCTCCTTGCTGGTCGTCGCGGGATTCTTCACCGGCTTGATCGGTTTCGTCACCGGGATGGCCTCGATCGTCTCCTATCCGGCGTTGCTGGCCGCCGGTCTGCCGCCCGTCGCGGCCAATGTCACCAACACGGTCGCCATGGTCGCCGTCGGTGTCGGGGCGACCGCGAATTCCGGGCGTGAACTCGTCGGCCGAGGGCCCACGCTGGTGCGCTGGGCGGTGCTGGCGGCCGTGGGCGGGCTGCTCGGCGCGCTCGCGCTGCTGGTCGCTCCGGACGGCGCGTTCGAGGTGGTCGTGCCGTTCCTGGTGGCGATGGCGTCGATCGCGCTGTTGGTGCAACCACTCGTGCGCCACCATATCGGCGAGCTCAGCGCGCCCTGGATCGTGCCGGTCGGCATCCTGCTCACCTCCGTGTACGGCGGGTACTTCGGCGCGGGCGCGGGCGTGATCTACCTGTCGATGATGATGCTGTGCACCGCCGAATCCATCTGGAGCGCGTCGATTCTCAAGAGCTTCCTGCTCGGCATCGCGAACCTCGTCGCCGCGGTCGGCTTCGCGGCCTTCGGACCGGTGCACTGGGGCGCGGCGCTGGCCCTCGGCGCGGGTGCGCTGGCAGGTGGCTGGTGTGGTCCGCCGGTGGTGAAAGTGATTCCGCCGAGTGTGTTGCGGGTGACCGTCGGTATCGGCGGACTCGGGCTCGCCGTGTATCTGGCCCGATAGGCGTACCTCCGCGTTGGCTCGGGCCGTGCGCGCTGCGTGTCCGGGCCGATCAGACCGCTGTTCGCCTGCCGGGTGGCGACACGGTCCGTAGCCTGGAGACGGTGCACCACTCAGATAGTGAAATCGCAATCCACGCAACAGAAGTCGCTTCGGCGGTGATCCGGTCGGCCTTCCACGGCCCGCTCACTCGCTACGCCAAACAGGGCGACGATTTCGCCACGCAGGCCGATATCGCGGCCGAGAAAGCCATCCTCGACGTCCTCGCGACCGAATGTCCGGGCGACCGGTTCGTCGCCGAGGAATCGGGCGTCACCGGCTCTGCCCGCAGCGATCGGACGTGGTTTGTCGATCCACTCTGTGGCACCAGGAATTTCGCTGTCGACACCGCGTTCGTGGCGGTCAACGTCGCGCTGCGCGACGGCGACGCCGTGACAGTGGCGGCGACCGCCGACCCGTTCGCCGACGAAGTGTTCTGGACGGCGGGGCAGGGCGCGTTCCTGCGCACCGAGGGCCGCGACGAGCCGTTGCGCCCGCACTCGGGAAGCCATCTCGTCGATGTCGACCTCGACCACCCGTTCCCCTGGTCGACCCCGGCGCGGCTCTTCGACGCCGAAGGCTTTGCGGGAGAGTTCCATCCGCGGGTCCTATCGACCTCGTTAGCCCTTGTCTGGGTGGCGGCCGGGCGTCGCGCCGCCTACATCACCGGCGGCGATCTCCGCGACAGCGTGCATTTCAGCAGCGCGATCGCGGTGTGTCAGGCGGCTGGCTGCGTGGTTACCGGTCTCGCCGGGCAACCGCTGCACACCGCGCCACACGGGCTCATCGCGGCAGCGGACGCGCCGACCCATGCGCGGCTGGTCGAGGCGGTGGTGGGTCTGCGCGCCGGGTGACGCTGGGGTGCATCACAATCGGGCGCAGCTCACAGCCCCCGGTTGTCTGTGTCTCAGAGTTTCCTCAACATCACTGGGTAGCGTCCTCGCCGTGGCATCGAGGCCTGCGCTGTGTGGCGCCGGTCCTCCGCCGTCGCCCAGAGGGCGAGATTCCGACCCGACGTAAGGACGAGTGGATGAAGTTTCGTAGGACCGGACGAGTCGCGATCGCAGGATTGGCTGTGGTCGCCGCGCTCGGCCTGAGTGCGTGCAGTGACGACAAGGGCGACAAGCCCGCGCCCAAGACCACCACCAGTGCCAAGGCTCAGGGTTCGGCAACCGCGGACCTGCCGGCGGTGCCGACGGTCGAACAGCTCAACGCGCAGCTCACCACCGCACTGGATCCGGCGGTCCCCAACGACCAGAAGCTGGACTTCGTGCAGGGCATCGAGGCCGACCCCGAGCTGCCGAACCGCCTGGCACAGGCCGTCCAGGACAACAACGTCCAGGTCCAGGTCACCGAGGTGACCTCCTTCGGTGACAGCGTCAACGCCAAGGCCAACTTCACCGTCAACGGCCAGACCAATGTCGTCGACGTGCCGTTCGTGGCCGAAGCGGGCAAGTGGAAGGTCCAGAAGTCGTGGGCCTGCGGCATGCTGACCAACCTGGGTCAGACCTCGGTCGCCTGCGCCTGATCGTCGTCGCTCGAGCCCCGTTCGTCTGTCGGACGGGGCTTTCGCGTATCCGGGCTGTTTCGGCTCCCGTGCTGTCAGCGGCGAAGTGCCGCCCGATCGGGGTGATCCCAGCGAACGGTCCAGGTCGCTTCCTCGGGATTGTCGGCAGTGTGATCGCGTACAGCGGGCAGCGTCCATCGCTGCTCGGCGGGGGTGCGCCGCAGCGCCGCCTGCTCACTCAGTTCCAGGCGGATCGCGAGATCGAAATCCAGACCGCGACCGAGCAGCATCGGCCCCGCGAGTACCAGCACCAGATCGGCCTGCGCGGGCCGAATCGCCGCCCGCGCAGACCTGTCCCGTTCCTCGTCCCACAGCGCGGGCAACCAGCGCCCTTCGGTGCGGAGCACGTCGAGGATCTCGCGGCGCATGGCCTCGTAGTCGAACCATGCTGTGCGATAAGACCATTCGTCATCGCGCCCGTATTCCATGCGGAGCGACGCGGGTCGCACGAAGTCGTGCACCGACACCACCGCCGCCGATCGCCCCCGGTCGGTGAGCGTGTCCACGATCCGGCGGCCCAGTTCCACCGGGGCGGCCGCGTCGGCGCCGTCGACCGCGAGCACCCGTCGCCCCGGCAGCTCGACGAGCCGGTCGGCGACGAGCCGGGCGAGGGCGGCGGGAGAGGTGGGAGTGAACGTCGGCACCGGACCATCTCAGCAAATTCCGGGCCGCTGTGCAGAGCCGGACATACCGCCCGGTCGGCAAGGCGATAATCTCGAGCGCATGGCGACAATCGAAGAGGCGCTCGCGATCGAGCGACTGGAGCGCGACATCTTCCGCGGTGCTTCCACGGAGTCTCAGCTACCGCGCACCTTCGGCGGTCAGGTGGCCGGGCAGGCGCTGGTCTCGGCGGTCCGCACCGTCGATCGCAGCTTCCAGGTGCATTCTCTGCACGGCTACTTCCTGCGACCGGGCAATCCGGAGGAACCCACCGTCTACCTGGTGGAACGCATCCGCGACGGCCGGTCGTTCTGCACGCGGCGGGTCACCGGCGTGCAGGACGGACAGGCGATATTCACGATGTCGGCCTCGTTCCATCACGGTGACGAAGGGCCCGAACACCAGGACGTGATGCCCTCGGTCGACGGTCCCGACGACCTGCCCGACGCCAGCGTGACCATGACCCCCGAGCGGCTGTGGGCCATGCGTGAATGGGAGCACTGGGACATCCGCACGGTCCCACAGGATCAGGTCGTCGCGCGCGACGGCGCGGTCTCACCCCAGCAGGTGTGGTTCCGGTACCGGCACCCGCTGCCCGACGACCCGATGTTCCACGTCTGCACGCTGGCCTACATGAGCGATATGACGCTGCTCGGCTCGTCGAAGGTGATCCACCCCGACGAACCGACCCAGAACGCGTCGCTCGACCACGCCATGTGGTTCCTGCGCCCGTTCCGTGCCGACGAATGGCTGCTCTACGACCAGTCCTCACCCTCGGCCGGTTTCGGTCGCGCGCTGACCGGCGGCAAGATCTGGGACCGCGAGGGCAACCTGGTCGCCGCTGTCGTCCAGGAAGGTCTGATCCGCACGCCGCGCCAGAAGTGAGCGTGAGCGGGCCCACATCGGGCGCGCTCGTAAGCTCAACGGCTGTGAACGCAACCTCGACCCCCACCCGGCCGACCATCGGTGTCCTCGCGCTACAGGGTGACGTGCGTGAACACGTTGCCGCGCTGGAGCACTGCGGGGCCGATCCGGTGCTGGTGCGGCGCGAGTCGGAGCTGGCCGCGGTCGACGGGCTCGTGCTGCCCGGCGGCGAGTCGACCGCGATCTCCAAGCTGTTGCAGGCGTTCGACCTGCTGGAACCGTTGCGGGCGCGGCTGCGCGACGGGCTGCCCGCGTTCGGGTCGTGCGCGGGCATGATCCTGCTCGCCTCGGAGGTCCTCGACACCAGGGCCGACGCCCAGCACCTGTCCGGCATCGATATGACGGTGCGGCGCAACGCGTTCGGTCGGCAGGTCGATTCCTTCGAGACCGACCTGGACTTCACCGGCCTCGACACGCCCGTGCGCGCGGTGTTCATTCGCGCGCCGTGGGTGGAGCGGGTGGGCGACGGCGTCGAGGTGCTGGCGCGGGTGCCGCACGGCCCCGCCGAGGGCCGCATCGTCGCTGCCAGGCAGGGCAACGTGGTGGCGACCTCCTTCCATCCCGAGGTGACCGGCGATCTTCGGGTGCACGAACTGTTCGTCGACCTGGTTCGGGCTGCGCGATAAAGCCCGCGTCGGCGGGCGTGGTGGACGGTGAGTAGGCTGGATCGAGCTTGTCCGCCCGGGCAGACGCGCAACCGACTTGAAGGAAGTAGGGCATGAGCGGCCACTCCAAATGGGCCACCACCAAGCACAAGAAGGCGGGAATCGACGCCAAGCGCGGCAAACTCTTCGCCAAGCTGATCAAGAACATCGAGGTGGCGGCCCGCACTGGTGGTAGTGACCCTGCGGGCAATCCGACGCTGTTCGACGCCATCCAGAAGGCGAAGAAGACATCGGTCCCCAACGACAACATCGAGCGCGCCCGCAAGCGCGGTGGTGGTGAAGAGGCCGGCGGCGCCGACTGGCAGACGATCATGTACGAGGGCTACGGGCCCAACGGTGTGGCCGTGCTGATCGAGTGCCTCACCGACAACCGCAACCGCGCCGCGGGCGAGGTCCGGCTGGCGATGACCCGCAACGGCGGCAACATGGCCGACCCGGGTTCGGTGTCGTACCTGTTCGCCCGCAAGGGCGTGGTGACGCTCGAGAAGAACGGCCTGTCCGAGGACGACGTTCTCGAGACGGTGCTCGACGCGGGCGCCGAAGACGTCAACGACCACGGCGACGTCTTCGAGATCATCTCCGAGCCCGGCGATCTGATCGCGGTGCGCTCGGCCCTGCAGGCCGCGAACATCGACTACGACTCCGCCGAGTCCGGTTTCCAGGCGTCGGTGTCGGTCGCGGTCGACGCCGACGGTGCACGCAAGGTGTTCAAGCTGGTCGACGCGCTCGAAGACAGCGACGATGTGCAGAACGTGTACACCAACGTCGACATCTCCGACGAGGTCGCCGCGGAACTCGACGACGAGTAGATCGTTGTCCGTCGAACCCGCCCCGGCCGTGAATTCGGCCGGGGCGGTTCACGTTTCGGCTAGGACGCCCGCTGCTGGTAGTAGCCCGACATCGACGGGTAGTAGTCGGCGAAATCCGGTCGTTCGGTGTGCGTGCAGGCCGCGACGAACATGTCCGCGTAGTACTCCCACCCCGGACCGATCTGCGGGATCTCCGCCAGCTGATATTCCGACGTCAGATGGTGGACCAGGCGCAGTTCGGTGGCCGCGCCGGTGTCGAGCAACGTCACCTCGAGCCGCCACAGGCCGATCTGGTCGGTCGAGGAGACGCCGAGGTGGATCGGTGGGGTGCAGTCGTCGATGCGCATCGCCGACCACGGTTCACCCTCCTCGAAGCGCATCTGTACCCGGATGGTGTTGCCGGTCCCCGACTCGCCCTCCCAGGTGCCGTACCACCCCGAGGTCAGATGCGGATCGGTCAACCGTGCCCACACCTCCTCGATCGGCAACCCCAGCGACCTGGTGATCACCAGGTCCCGCCCGTCGGGCGTCGCGACGATGTCACCGGTGGGTATGGCCATGCGTGGTTCTCCTCGCCTCGGACGGACCGACCATGCCTGCTCACTCGACCGTACCCGTGGACTAGGTCGACGCCCCGGCACAATGAGGATCATGACGCGAATCGAGACGGTCCGGGGTGACATCACCGAGCAGCAGGTGGACGCGGTGGTCAACGCCGCGAATTCCTCGCTGCTCGGCGGCGGTGGCGTCGACGGGGCGATCCACCGCAAGGGCGGTCCGCAGATCCTGTCGGAATGTCGCGACCTGCGCGCCTCGCACTACGGCAAAGGCCTGCGTACCGGCCAGGCGGTGGCGACCACCGCGGGCCTGCTCCCCGCCCGCTGGGTGATCCACACGGTCGGGCCCGTGTGGTCGGCCACCGAGGACCGCTCCGAGCTGCTCGCCTCCTGCTATCGCGAATCCCTGCGCGTGGCAGACGAACTGGGAGCGGCGACCGTCGCGTTCCCGGCGATCTCCACCGGTATCTTCGGCTGGCCGATGGATGACGGCGCGCGGATCGCGGTCGAGACGGTCCGCGCGGCCGAGACGCACGTGACGCAGGTGCGGTTCGTGCTGTTCGACGATCGTGCCCTGGAGGTCTTCACCACCGCTGTGGGGTAGGCGACAGCGTGGGAAGGTTCTGCTCCCCGGATCATGTGGGTCGCTAGCGGGTGCTGATCTCGCGGACCTCGCGCAGGTGTTGTTCCATGGCGGCAGCGGCGGCGGGGCCGTCTCGGTGGTCCACGGCGCGCAGGATCTGGGTGTGACCGTGGACGGAGACGCGGCGGCCGAGCGGAGTGCGGTGGGAGAGGACTCGGGTGTGGCGGGTCCATTCCGTGGTCATCGTGCAGAGGGTGACCAGGAGCGGGTTCTGGGCCGAATGTGCCAGGAGCGTGTGGAATTCGATGTCGAGGGCCATCGATTCCGCCGGGCCGAGGGCTTCGTCGGAGCGGTCGATGATCTCGTGCAGCGACAGCAGATTCGATTCGACGGCGCGCAGGGCGGCGAGCTGGGCGATGCGGGGTTCGACCAGGTCGCGCAGTTCGGTCGCGTAGGCGAGTTCGGTGTCGAGGTCGGCGAGGCTGCCGTGCAGTTCGGCGGCGCCGCGGGGCAGTTCGGTGACGGTGCTGCCACGGCCCTGCCTGCGGTCGACCAGCTTCTTGGATTCCAGCTCGAACATGGCTTCGCGAAGCGAGGACCGCGACACGTTCAGCTGCGCCGCGAGCTCGCGTTCAGGCGGCAGGCGATCGCCCGCGCGCAGCGCGCCGTCGATGATCAGCCGCTCCAGGTGAGCGGCGACTTCGGCGCTGACGCTGCCGGTGCGGCGGCGCAGCGGGGGGATCGGCGGGACGGCCATCGGACTCCTCTCGACACCTACGGATTGGTCCGGCCAATCATATAAGAGTGGTGCCGCATGGCCCGATATTGCCGGGGTGTAAAGCCTCGGTTACGCACGTTTCTCCCGGTAGCAGGGCTGTTGATAGTGGAATACCGTTATCGCATCAGATGGTCGGACCAATGTTCGACCGAGTGTCGCGGAGACCGGAGGACCCACTGTGACGTCGTTGGCCGGGGACCAGATCGCCGCCGCTTTCCCGGTGCTGCAGCAGGGCATCGGCATCACACCCGAGACCACCTATATCCCCGCCGATCCGGATCGGGTGCTGTGGGGCAGGCTGCCGCGACGCGGCGATACGCCGGTCACCACCGTCGCGCCGGGGACGCGGGTGGTCATCGACACCATCAGTCATGAGGGCATCCTCGACGATCAGGGCTCGGACCCGGTCGCCTACTTCCGCGGGCACGGCGTGGCCCGCGATCAGATACTCGACGACACCGTCGAGGTGGTCGCCCGGCGCGTCCGCGAGGACGGAGCAGGCCCGCATATCGTGACCGGTCCGATCGCCGTCGACGGCGCCGAGCCCGGCGATCTCCTCGCCGTGCGGATCGAGCACCTCGCCATGCGCGCGCCCTACGGCGTCATCTCGACCCGGCACGGCCGCGGCATGCTGGCCGGGACACCACACGACGGTTCGTACGGTCAGTTCTGCACGGTGACCGGGCGCGACGACGAGTGGTTCGGCACCATGCCGATCCGGCCGGGCAGCCCGCACCGGGCGCGCTTCCCGCTCGCCCCGTTCCTCGGCATCATGGGCGTGGCCACCGACACCGAGGACCGGGCGCACTCCGTGCCACCGGGCGCGCACGGCGGCAATATCGACGTCACACTGCTCACTCCGGGCGCTACCTTGTTCCTGCCGGTGCAGGTGCCCGACGCGCTGTTCTATGTCGGCGATCCGCATTTCGCGCAGGGCGACGGAGAGGTGGCGCTCACCGCCCTGGAGGCGCCGCTGCGGGCGACCGTGACCCTCGACGTCGTTGCGGCCGAACAGGTCACCGACATCGGGTCGGGTACAGGTCCGTTCGCCGCAGGCCACGGACTCGTCATCCCGACCGGGCTCGATCCCGATCTGGACACCGCGCTGTCGCTGTGCGTGGGCAACGCCGTCGACCTGCTCGGCGCGCTGTTCGACACCGATCCGCGCAGCGCCTACCTCTACCTCAGTGCCGCAGCCGACTTCACCATCTCGCAAGCCGTCGATCTGACCCGCGGGGTACACGGCAAGATCCGTGTCGCCGACTTCGCGCATACCACCGGTACCGATCTGGCCCGCTTCATCCTGGAGCGGGCGCGGTGACCGCGACGGCGCGGGGAACGGCGACGCGGTTCGGCGCGGGAGCGCGCTGCGGCGTGGACACCACGGTGTGGCGCGAGCTCGGTTCGCCGTTGGTGGGGGCGACCTCGACCGGCCCGCTCACCGGGCACACGGTGGCCGTGAAAGACCTGTTCGCTGTCGCCGGCCACCCGCTCGGCGCAGGTGTGGAGGACTTTCTCGCCGAGCGCACTCCCGAGTCCCGCCACGCCGCGGTCGTCGCCGACCTGCTGGCGGCGGGCGCCACCGTCACCGGCATCGCCAGGACCGACGAGTTCGCCTATAGCATCACCGGCGCCAACGGGCGCACCGGCATGCCGGTCAATCCGGTCGCACCACAGCGAGTTCCGGGTGGTTCATCGAGCGGCCCCGCCGTCGCGGTCGCCCGCGGCGAGGTATCGATCGGCCTCGGCACCGACACCGCGGGCTCGATCCGGGTTCCCGGCTCGTACCAAGGACTCTGGGGCATCAGGACTACGCACGCCGGTCTCGACACCACCGGCCTCCTCCCGCTGGCCCCGTCGTTCGACACCATCGGATGGCTCACCCGCGACGCCGCGACCCTGCTCGCGGTGGCCGACAGCGTGTTCGCCCATCCTGCTGTACCCCGGTCATACAGGTCCGGGTTCTCGAACACGGACCTGGTCGTCGATCCAACGTTGTGTGCGGCGGCAGAGCCCGAGATCGCCGAGCAGTGTGCGCGGGCCTCCGAAGAACTCGGCGCTCGACGGATCACCCTGCGGGCCGACCTCGATCGCTGGTTCTCCGCGTTTCGCGCGGTGCAGGCGTTCGAAGCATGGGCAGGGCACGGCGACTGGCTGACCGCGCATCCCGACGCGCTCGAACCCGACGTGCGCGAGCGATTCGCCTGGGCCGCAACGGTGACCGCCGAGGAGGCCGCGGCCGCGCGGACAGTCGTCGCCGAGGCCGCTGCGCGGATCCGCGACATCCTCGGCGACCGGGCGCTGGTGCTGCCGACCACGGCGGGACCGCCGCCGCCGCGAGCGGCTGACCGGCGTACGCGCGACGCCGTCCGCCACGCGACTCTGCGGCTGACCTGCCTGGCGTCGATCGCCGGCCTGCCCGCCGTCACGCTGCCGCTGCCGAACCGCCGCAGCCTGCCCGCCGGGCTGTGCCTGATCGGCGCCGCGAACTCCGACCGCGCCCTCATCGTCCTCGCTACCCAGTGCGCCGCCCGACTGGCGAACCTATGAGAAATGGACCCGCAATGCCTGCCTCCGACATGCCGTGGACCGCCACCGCTGCACCGATGAATCGCCCACTGCGCCGGGTTCTCTCGGCCGTGATCGCGGCCTTGCTCATCGTCACGGGCCTGACCGCCTGCGTATCGACACCGGGCGGCGGCAGCGACCCGGCATCGGTGCGAATCGGCACCCTGCGGGGGCAGCCGCATCTCTACGCGCCCTACTTCATGCAGCGTTTCGCCCCCGCGGGCACGACCTACGAGATCGTGCTGTTCGAGAATTCACCCGATATCAAGAACGCGATCGCCTCGGGTGCTATCGATTTCGGAGTGCTCGGCGCGCCGTCGATCCTGGCGGGCAGTGCCGCGGGTCAGGATGTGAAGATCGTCGCCTCGGCCGCTGACGGCGGGTCGGCGTTCGTCGGCAAGCCGGAGATCACCACGGTGAACGGGCTGCGCGGCAAGAAGATCGGATTCCCGCAGGGCTCGTCGCAGGAGATCCTGCTGCGGCTCACCTTGACCGCGCACGGCCTCGACCCGGCCACCGACGTGCAGTTGGTCAACCTTTCCTACTCGGACATGGCCAACGCCTACAAGTCCGGCCAGATCGACGCGTTCCTGAGCGCCGAGACCGCACCGTCGATCGTCATGGGGGTCGGCGCGCATCCGATCGTCTCGCCGTACGACACCGCGATCGGCGCGGTGAACATCGTCTTCGGTACCAGGGGCGCGCTGATCGACCAGGATCGCGACCGGGTGCAGCAGACCGTGCGCAGCTTCGTCCAGGCGATCGAGTACATGAAGGGCGATCACACCGCCTGGGTCGACGGGCTCGTCGACACCTTCGGCCTCGACCGCACCATCGTCGACACCGCGACGAAGAACGTCTGGTTGCGGTGGGAACTCGATGACGAGTATCGCGGCCGGGTGGTCGCCCTCGCCGAGCAGATGCGGGCCTTCGACCAGCTGTCCAAGGCACCCGATATGGCGAAGGTGTTCGACACCGGGTTCCTGACCCCCGCGGGTATCGGGCGATGACAGCGCTGGACGCACCACCGGTCGTCCGCACCACCGAGGCGCCGCCCGCGCGTCGACGGCGACTTCCCGACCGGGTGCTGACAGTGCTGTGGGCCCTGCCGGTCCCGCTGCTGCTCGGGCTGCTGTGGGATCGTGGTGTCGACGGCGCGTGGACGCTGCCGTTCGGTATCCAGATGCAATTCCTGCCGAAACCGTACGAGGTGGCGCGGCGCCTGGCCGACCTCGCGTTCGGCGGCGTCATCGGCGACACCTACAGCGGCACCCTGTGGTTGCACCTGTACGCGAGCACGCTGCGGGTGGTGCAGGGGTTCTTGTTCGCGGCCGCCGTCGCGATCCCGCTCGGCATCGTGATGGGTCGCTCCCGGCTGGTCTACCGGATGCTCGAACCGACCGTCAACCTGGTCCGCCCGATCCCGGTGACCGCGTGGGCGCCGCTGTCACTGCTGATCATCGGCTTCGGTGACCGCTCCACGATCTTCCTGGTGTTCCTCGCCGCGGTGTTCTCGATCCTGCTGAACACGATCGCCGGGGTGCGGGCGGTACCGGACCGGCTGCTCGAGGCCGCCGCGATGCTGGGCACCCGACCCGCGCACACGCTGTACAAGGTGGTGCTGCCCGCCGCCGTGCCGAGCATCGTCTCCGGTCTGCGGATCGCGCTCGGCCTGTCGTGGGTGATCCTCGTGGTCGGCGAGACGGTCGGTATCCGAATCGGCTTGGGGGCGTTGATCACCCAGGCCAGAGAACAGTCACGCACCGACCTGATCATCGCGGTGATGATCGTGATCGGATTGGCCGGATTCGTCGCCGACCGGTTGCTGATGCTGCTGGTGAGGCTGTTGGCGGGCCGTAGGCCGCTCCTACCGTGATCGAGCAGACAGGACCCTCATGAAGATCTACTCCACCCGCCGCCGCCCGCAGCGCCCCGCGCGCATCGTCGTCGACGGGCTCGGTAAGCGATATGCCGGTGCAGCCGGATTCGCCGTCGACGGCGTCGAACTCGACATCGCGGCAGGTGAATTCGTCTGCGTGGTCGGCGCCAGCGGCTGCGGAAAGTCCACGCTGCTGCGGATTCTCGCCGGTTTGGAGGCAGGTTCCAAGGGAACGGTCACCGTCGCCGACGAACCGGTGAGCGGGGCGGGTCCCGAGCGCGGTGTGGTGTTCCAGGACTACGGGCTGTTCCCCTGGCTCACGGTCGCCGAGAACATCGCCTACGGACCGAAACAGGCCAGAATGACCCGGCCCGACATCCGTGAGATCACCGACCGATGGCTCGATACCGTCGGCCTGTCCCGGGTGCGCGAGTCGTTCCCGCATCAGCTCTCCGGTGGCATGCAGCAGCGCGTGGCGATCGCCAGAGTGCTGGCGAACAGTCCCGCGGTGCTGCTGATGGACGAGCCGTTCGGCGCACTCGACGCCCTCACCCGCACGGACATGCAGGCCGAGCTGAAACGCATCCACCACGAGACCGCGGTGACCGTCGTGTTCGTCACCCACAGCATCGACGAGGCGGTCTACCTGGCCGACCGTGTCGTGGTGATGGCCGGTGGTGCGGCCCACGGCAACGCGGGCCATGTGCGCGAGATCGTCGAGATCGACCTGCCCGGCGAACGCGACTCCACCACACCGGAATTCAATGCCTTCAAACGGCGCATCGACGCCCTCGTCCACCGCGGCAACCACAGCGCGGCCTGAGCCGACGCAGCGGATGCCCCACGGGCGAAGTCGGTCCGTCGAGCGCCGGATCAGCGTGCGTGGACAGCGGGGGCGAGGATTTCGGTGACGCGTGTGGTGCGGGCGATGATTCGGCCTGCCTTGATGACGTAGCAGCGGTCGGGGCGATCGAGCAGGGCGTCGGCGAGGCGATGTGTGCCGAGGACGACCAGATCGGCTCGGGCGCCGACGCGCAGACCGTGGTGCTCGGCGATGCCGAGCACCACGGCCGCGTCGGTGGTGGCCATGTCGAGGACGCGGCGCAGGTCGGTGTCGCCGGACAGATGCCCGGTCTGGGCGAGGAACAGGCCGATGTCGAGGAGATCGGCGTTGCCGTAGGGGGTGAACGCATTGCGAATGTTGTTGGAGGAGTACGCGGTTGTCACACCGGCGGCCCACAGTTCACGGACCGGTGCGACGCCACGGCGCACCGCGGCCTGATCGCCTCGCCCGCCGAGGTGCATGTCGGTGGCGGGCAGCGCAACCACGGCGACGCCTGCCTGGGCGAGGTGGGCCATGGTCGCCTGTCGTTCGCGCGGGGGACGGGCAGCCAAAGAGGTGACGTGGCCGAGGGCGACCCGGCCGCGCAGACCGGAGCGCTGGGTGGCCTCGGCGATGTAGTCGGCCATCGCGAAGCGGGGGTCGGTGGCGTCGTCGGCGAAGTCGGCGTGGATGTCGACGGGGACGCCGAATTCGGCGGCCAGTTCGAAGACCAGGTCCACGTGGCGGCGGCAGTCGGCGACGTCGGCTTCGTTGTAGGAGCATCCGCCGATGACATCGGCGCCCAGACGCAGCGCTGCGCGGAGCAGTTCCAGCGTGCCGGGTGCGCGCAGGATTCCCTCCTGTGGAAAGGCGACGATCTGGAGGTCGATCAGGTCGCGATACTCCTCGCGCAGCCCCAACAGCACCTCGACGCCGAGTAGTCCGACGATCGGATCGACATCCGGGTGTGCGCGAAGTGCGGTGGTGCCGTGGGTGATCGCCTGATCGAGAATCCGGCGCGCGCGGTCGCGAACCCCGTCGGCGGTGAACCCCCGTTTGAGTTCGCCGGTCACCTCGATCGCGCTCGCGAGGGTGCCGTCGGGCGCGCTGCGCCGGCGATCGAGCAGAGCCTTGTCCAGGTGCACATGGGATTCGACGAGCCCGGGAATGACGACCCTTGTCGCGCAATCGATCTCGGTCGCCGCGCTACCGGGCAAGGCGGGTCCGATCGCGGTGATCAAGCCTTCGGTGACGGCGATATCGACCGGGTCGGCGTCATCGGCGATACACGCGCGACGCAGCAGCAGATCGACCATGAAAACCTCCAGTCGCAGTACGGGACACCGTTTGTATACGACGCTGAGGTTTCGGGTGATGGCGGCGATTGCTGCGCCTGTGTTACGCCATCGGCGCGCAGGCGCGGTACTCAGGGCGTAGGTACCGGCGGGGGAACGGGCTCGGGCGCAGTCTCGGCGCCGGCACGTGGTCGCAGGCGATAAGCCGAGGTGGCGTGGGCAATGTGCTCGGCGACCACCGCGCTCGCCCGGTCGGGATCCTGTGCCTCCAGCGCCGCGCAGATCTCCTCGTGCTCGCGCCAGGAATCCTCGGCGCGCCGCGGGAGTTCGACCGCGTACACCCAGGCGATCTTCCAGCTCAGCTGGGTGATGAGCTGGCTGAGTAGCGCGCTGCCCGACGCCTCGGCGAGCACCTCGTGGAAGCGGCTGTTGAGCCGGGCGAGTTCGCCGAGTCTGCCGTCGCGCACCGCTTCCTGGCCGAGCGAGGTGAGTTCCTTGAGTCGTCCCAGCTGTTCGGGCGAACGGCGCACGGCGGCCCTACCGGCGCACATCGGTTCCAGCAGTGCCCTGATCTCGAGCAGATCGGCCGCCTCCGCCTCGGTGAGCTCGGCGACGAAGGTCCCCGCGTAGGGGCGCGACCAGGCGAATCCCTCGGCCTCGAGCGTCCGCAATGCTTCCCGGACCGGCACGCGGGAGACACCGTATCGCTCGGCCAGAGTGTCCTCGGTGAGGCGCTGCCCGGGGCGGAAATCGCCACGGATGATGTCGTCGCGGATCGCGCGGCACACCTGCTGCGGTGTCATGCGTCGGACGGTGCTGCTCACGTCGCCCCCAACGGTCGAATGGCGGAGCCGCGCGCCGGTCGGCTACGAACCGGCGCCCGGTCTTCGAAGGATTGCTCCGAATCTACGGCATTCGGGCGGGTGTTCTGCCGGTGACATCGCTCGGCGCGACCCCTCGTCCGCTGTCGTATACGATCGCACGACGCTCTGTCGGAAGGATTTCATGGACCCCGTGCATCTAGCCCTGCTGCTGGCCGCAGGACTCGGCGCAGGCTTCTGCAACGCCATCGCGGGCGGCGGCAGCCTGCTGTCGTTCCCCGCGCTACTCGCACTCGGCCTGCCCCCGGTAACCGCCACGGTCACCAACTCGGTCGCGGTCTGGCCGGGCTACCTGGGCGGCGCGGCGGCCCTGCGCAAGCGTGCCGAGGACTACCGCGCACTGCTGCCGCGGCTGGTCGTGATCAGCGTCGCCGGTGCCGGTCTCGGTGTGCTCGCACTGCTCGCCGCACCCCCCGAGGTGTTCGCCGCGCTGGTGCCGTTCCTGGTCCTCGGGGCGACCGCGGTGTTCGCCGCGCAACCCTGGCTCTCGCGCACTCTCGGTGCCCGCCGGCCCGATTCGCGCATCACCCTCTATCTCGGGGTCTTCGTCGGCAGCGTCTACGGCGCCTACTTCAACGGCGGCATGGGCATCGTGCTGCTGACCGCTCTCGCGCTCGGCCTCGATGCCTCCGCGCAACTGCTCAACGGCCTGAAAAGCGTCCTCACGCTGAGTGTTTCGACCACCGCCATGGTGGCGGTGGCACTGTTCGGGCCGGTGGACTGGCTCGTCGTCGCGATCCTCGCGCCGGCCTGTCTGTTCGGCGGTGTCCTCGGCGCGAAGTTCGCCGATCGTCTGCGCCCGGCCGTGTTCCGGACCGTGGTGATCGTCTTCGGGGTCGGCGCCGGGTCCGCCATGTTGGTCACCGGCTGACAGTGCGCCGGGACCTACGACGACCGCTCATCGCACGACTCCCTACCCGCGACCGAAAGGACTTCTGATGACCGACCTGCTCCTGCGCGGTGGCCGACCGTGGACACCCGGTACCACACCGGAACTCGCTGACCTCCACCTAGCCGACGGCCGGATCGCCGCGATCGGCACCGGCCTCACCGCTCCCGGCGCCGAGATCATCGAGCTGAACGGCGCGCTGGTACTGCCCGGCCTCGTGGACACCCACTGTCATCTGGACAAAACCCTGTACAGCGCGCCATGGGTGGCCAACTCGGGAGGTCGGACGCTGGCCGGGCGCATCGCCAACGGGGAACGCCGCCGCGCCGAACTCGGCATTCCGAATGCCGAATACGCCGCGAATCTGTTGGGTGCCATGGTCGGATACGGCACCTCCTTCGTGCGCAGCCACGTCGACATCGATCCCGGCATCGGGTTGCGGGGCGTCGAGCAGGTGCGGGCCGCCGCCGAACGGCACGCGGGGCGGGTCGAGGTGGAACTGGTCGCCTTCCCGCAGGGTGGGCTGATCACGCGTCCCGGCACCGCCGCGTTGATGGCCGCGGCGCTGGCCGATGGTGTCGAAGTCGTCGGCGGCCTCGATCCGGCGGGCTACGACAACGACCCGGTCGGGCAACTCGATGTGATCTTCGATCTCGCCGACAAATTCGGCGCCAAGGTCGATATCCACCTGCACGACGGCGGTGCCATGGGTGTGTGGGAGTTCGACCTGATCATCGAACGCACCAGGGCGACCGGCCTTTCCGGCCGGGTCACCATCAGCCACGCCTATGCGATGGGCGGGCGATCCGACGACGAACAGCGCCGCCTCGCCGACGCGCTCGCCGAGGCAGGTGTCGCCATGGTGACCTGCGCGGTCGGTGAGGCGGCGGTCGTTCCCGTCCGCGTGATGCACGAGGCGGGCGCCACCCTGGCTCTGGGCAACGACGGCATTCGCGACCTGTGGACGCCGTACGGCGACGGCGACATGCTGCGCCGCGTGAACACCGTCGCCTACCGTGACCGCCTTGTCGCCGATGCCGAGATCGAACTCGCGCTGGCCGCGGGAACCTATGGCGGCGCGAGGGTTCTCGGCCTCGACGACTACGGGCTCGCGGTCGGCGCACCCGCCGATCTGTTCGTGGTGGAGGCCGAAACGCCCGCCGCCGCGGTGGTCCAGCTGCCCACCCGGCAGCTGGTGGTGAAGCGCGGCCAGATCGTGTCCCGGGCGGATACCCGCACTGCGAACTGATCGTATACGAAACAGGGACGTAATCGCGCTGACCGCTGGTGGCAATGGTATGCCACTAGAAATAGTGCATGAGCGCCACGGTTTCCACCGCCCCCGCAGTATCGGGCCGGGACTCGTATACGACTGCTGAACGCGACGAGCCCGCCCCCGCCCTGTCCTTCGACAATGTGACGTTGACCTTCGACAACGGCACCACCGCCGTCGCCGACATCGACATCGCTGTTCGCAGTGGTGAATTCGTCTCGCTGGTCGGGCCCTCCGGCTGCGGCAAATCGACCCTGCTCCGCCTGGCCGCCGGATTCGAGAAGCCCACCACGGGCACGGTCGGTGTCGGCACCCGCCGCCTCGGCTACGTCTTCCAGGAATCCACCCTGCTGCCATGGCGATCGGTGCGGCAGAACGTGGAACTGCCCGGCGAGCTGGAAGGCGTCGACAAGACCACCCGTCGGGCCGCCGCCGCGGACGCCATCGAACGCGTCGGACTGGCCGGGTTCGAGAAGCACAAACCCGCCCAGCTGTCCGGCGGCATGCGGATGCGCGCCTCCATCGCGCGCGCCCTCACGTCGCAGCCGGAGCTGTTCTTGTTCGACGAGCCGTTCGGCGCGCTGGACGAGATCACCCGGCAGCGCCTGAACGAGGAAGTCGGCACCCTGTTCCGCCGCGACGGGTTCGCGGGAGTGTTCGTCACCCACTCGGTGGGAGAGGCGGTGTTCCTGTCCACTCGGGTCGTCGTGCTCACGGGCCGGCCGGGCCGGGTGACTGCCGACATCCCGGTCCCGTTCGACTTCCCGCGCACCCCGGAGCTGCGCTACACCCCCGAATTCGCCCACCTGTGCGCCGAGGTATCGGCCGCGCTGCGTGGACAGGAGGCCGCCGCATGACCACCGTCGCCCTCCCCGGGGGAGTCGTCGCGGAATCGGCGGCGAAACCGAAGTACCGCTGGCCTTTCCGGGTCGCCCCGGTGCGTGTCGTCGCGCCGATCCTGGTGTTCGTCGCAGTCCTCGGGCTCTGGTCGCTGGTCAGCCACCAACTGCTGGCCGAGGAGTCGCGGTTCCTGCTGCCCGCGCCGGAACAGGTGATCGTCAAGGGGCTGCTCGATCCGCTGGCGCGATCGACGATCCTGAGCGCGCTGTGGTCGACGGTGCAGGTCGCGCTCGTGGGACTGGTGATCGCGATCGCGCTCGGCGTCGGCTTCGCGGTGGTCATGAGCCAGGCGCGCTGGGCCGAATACTCGCTGTATCCGTACGCGGTGGTGCTGCAGACGATCCCGATCCTCGCGGTGGTGCCGCTGTTCGGGTTCTGGTTCGGCTACGAGTTCTCCAGCCGGGTGATCGTGTGCGTGATGGTGGCGCTGTTCCCGGTGATCACCAATACGCTGTTCGGGCTCAAATCGGTGGCTCCCGCCGAGCACGACCTGTTCACCCTGCACGGCGCCTCGCGGTGGCAGCGGTTGCTGAAACTGCAACTGCCCACAGCGCTTCCGGCGATGATCTCCGGGTTCAAGATCTCCGGCGGCATGGCCATCATCGGCTCCATCGTGGCCGACTTCTTCTTCCGTCAGGGCGAGCCCGGCATCGGCCGGATGATCGATGTCTACCGTCAGCAACTCGCCACCGAGGAACTGCTCACCGCGCTGCTGATGTCCTCGCTGGTCGGCCTGATCCTGTTCTGGTTCTTCGACTTCCTGGCCGGGCGCGTCGACCGGGCGCACGGACTGCGTCGCGGCAAGTAGCCCACTTCTCTTGTCCCACCCTCACATTCGCTCGACCCCGAAGGATTTCCGGTGCGCAAACCTCTCCTCGCCACGGCCGTGCTGGCCGGCGCCACAGTGCTGACCGCCTGCAACAGTGCGACCTCGGTGCCCGGCCCCACCGGGCAGGGTGTCCTCGCCGGTGTCTGCCCGTCGACCGTGGTCGTTCAGACGGACTGGTTCGCCACGCCGGAGCGGGCGGCGGCGTATCAGCTGGTCGGGCCGAACGGCACGGTCGATGTGAAGAAGGGCGCGTACTCCGGTCCGCTCGGTGACACCGGGGTGAATGTCGAAGTGCGCCTCGGTGGTCCGTTCCTCGGTGGTCAGCCGGTGCCCGCGCAGATGTATCAGGACCAGAGCATCACCCTCGGTTTCGTCCCGACCGACGACGCGGTGCGGGCGCAGGCGAAATTCCCGGTGACCGGGGTGTTCGCCTCACTCGACGTCAATCCGCAGATCGTCCTGTTCGATCCGGCGACCTACCCGCAGATCACGTCGTGGAAGGACGTTCCCGCGTCCGGCGCACCCGTCGTCTACAGCGAGGGCAAGCTGTTCATGGACTACCTGATCGCCCACGGCGACGTGAAACCCGACCAGGCCGACGCCTCCTTCGACGGCACCCCGAGCCGCTTCGTCGCCGAACACGGCCGAGTGATGCAGCAGGGCTACGTCTCCAACGAGCCCTACCGCTGGGAACACGACGTGAAGGGGTGGCTCAAGCCGGTGAAGTCGTTGCTGGTCCACGAGTCCGGCTATGAGATCTATCCGCACGCCTGGTCGGTACGCGCCGGTGACAGGGAAAAACTCGGCCCCTGCCTGAGCAAGCTGGTGCCGATGCTGCAGCAGGCCCAGATCGACTACATCAGCGATCCGGAACCGGTCAACGCGGCGCTGCTGCGCATCGCCCAGACGATTCCCGACGGTCCGCCGATGACCGCGGGCGGTAACACCGACTCGGTGAAAGTCCAGCTCGCCCAGAAGATCGTCGGCAACGGCCCCGACGGCAGCCTCGGTGATTTCGACACCGCCCGCGTCGACCGGGTGATCAGCGCCGTCACCCCGATCCTGCGCAAGCGCGGAGTCGAGGTTCCCGACGGCCTCGCCGCCGACGCGATCGTCACCAACGAGTTCATCGACCCGTCGATCGGGCTGAAGAGCACGCCGTAGTCGCCGGTCCCTCGGCGACGGCCCGCGAAGGTGTCGGACCCCGGTGGCACACTCGCGGGCATGGCGGAAACCACTGTGCCGTTTCGGGTTCGGATCCCGATTCGGGTGTCCGATCTCGACCCGCAACTGCACGTCACCGGCTCGGCGTATCAGCAGTTCGCCGATCACGCGCGGTTCGCGTGCGTGACCGAGGCGGGAGTCTCGGTGCCCGGCCTCCTCGCGGCGGGGATGGGGCCGGTCAATCTCGAGCTGAACGTTCGCTATCTGCGGGAGTTGCGCGCCAACGACACGGTCGAGGTCGACTGCCGGTGGGAGTGGGGGCAGGGCAAGACCTATCGGGTGGAGCACACTCTCACCAGGGCGGACGGTGAGATCGCCGCGACGGTGTCGTATGTGAGTGGACTGCTCGACCTGCGGGCGCGCAAGCTGGTCGCGGATCCGGCGGGGGTCTGGGCCGAGCACGCCCGCGATCCGGCGTTGCTGGGGCTGCCGCCGCGACCGGCGTGAGGATCGTGTCGTTGGTCGGCCCGAACGCGGGGATGCTCTAGACTTTCGAACAACTGTTCGTGTCTTCGAAGGGGTGGCCGGTGCGGGTGATGGGCGTCGATCCGGGGCTTACCCGGTGCGGGCTCAGCATGGTGGACAGCGGACCGGGCCGGAAGGTGGTCGCCCTCGATGTGGGGGTGGTGCGGACCCCGCCCGACGCCGAGCTGGCGTTGCGGTTGATGGCCGTCGCGGATGCCGCCGAAGAGTGGATGGATACGCATCGGCCTGAAGCTGTCGCGATCGAGCGGGTGTTCGCCCAGCACAACGTGCGGACCGCGATGGGCACAGCGCAGGCCGGTGGGGTGATCGCGCTGGCCGCGGCGCGGCGCGGGATCCGGGTGGCGTTCCATACGCCCAGCGAGGTGAAAGCGGCCGTCACCGGCAACGGTACGGCGGACAAAGCGCAGGTCACCGCGATGGTGACGCGGATTCTCGGTTTGCGGGTCGCGCCGAAACCGGCCGATGCCGCCGACGCGCTCGCACTGGCGATCTGTCATTGTTGGCGGGCGCCGCTGATGGACCGGATGGCGGCCGCGCAGGCACAGGCGGACGAGGTCCGCCGCCGCTACGAACAACGGCTCGCCGAACAACGGAAGGTGGTGCGCGGGTGATCGCGTCGGTACGCGGGGAGGTGCTCGAGATCGCGCTCGATCACGTGGTGATCGAAGCAGCGGGCGTCGGATACCGCCTCAACGCCACCCCGGCCACACTCGCCGGGCTGACCCGCGGCGAGCAGACCCGCCTGTACACGGCGATGATCGTGCGCGAGGACTCGATGACCCTGTTCGGGTTCGCCGACACCGAAGCGCGCGAACTGTTCGCGTTGTTGCAGACCGTCTCCGGCGTCGGCCCACGCCTGGCGATGGCGGTGCTCGCCGTGCTCGAACCCGAAGCGCTGCGAAAGGCGTTGGCCGAGAGCAACGTCGCCGCGCTGACCAGGGTCCCCGGCATCGGCAAACGCGGCGCCGAGCGGATGGTCGTCGAACTGCGCGACAAGGTGAACCAGGTGGCCGTCCCCACCGGTCCGCCCGGTGCGCAAACCCCGAGTACCCCTGTGCGCGAGCAGGTTTCCGAAGCGCTCGTCGGCCTCGGGTTCCCGGCGAAGCAGGCCGAACAGGCCGTCGACACCGTCCTCGCCGACCAGCCCACCGCCACCACCTCGGTGGCGTTGCGCGCGGCGCTCGGCCTGCTCGGCAAGAACAGGTAGACCGTGGACGAAGACTTCGACACCTTCGCCGAGACCGACGAATCCGACCTCACCGCCCGGTATCTCAGCACCGACGGCGAAGCAGAGACCGGCCTGCGTCCCACCTCGCTCGACGAGTTCATCGGCCAGCCCCGCGTGCGCGAACAGCTGGCACTGGTCCTGCGTGGCGCGCGTCAGCGCGGCGCCACTCCCGACCATGTCCTGCTGTCGGGACCGCCCGGCCTCGGCAAGACCAGCATGGCGATGATCATCGCCGGCGAACTCGGCACCGCCCTGCGCATCACCTCGGGACCCGCGCTGGAACGCGCGGGCGATCTCGCCGCCATGCTCTCCAACTTGGTCGAGGGCGATGTCCTGTTCATCGACGAGATCCACCGCATGGCCCGCCCGGCCGAGGAGATGCTGTACCTGGCGATGGAGGACTTCCGTGTCGACGTGGTCGTCGGCAAAGGTCCCGGCGCGACCTCGATCCCGCTCGACATCGCCCCGTTCACCCTGGTCGGCGCCACCACCCGTTCGGGCGCGCTCACGGGTCCGCTGCGTGATCGCTTCGGTTTCACCGGGCACATGGACTTCTACGACCCCGCCGAGCTGTTGCAGATCCTCACCCGCTCGGCCCGGATTCTCGGAGTGCAGATCGACCACGACGCCGCCGCCGAGGTCGCCGGGCGCTCGCGGGGCACGCCGCGTATCGCCAACCGGCTGCTGCGCCGGGTGCGCGACTACGCCGAGGTCAGGGCGGACGGCATCATCACCCACCCCATCGCGATGGCGGCGCTCGAGGTCTACGACGTCGACGCGCTCGGCCTCGACCGGCTCGACCGCGCCGTCCTCGGTGCGCTCGTGCGTGGATTCGGTGGGGGACCGGTGGGTGTATCGACCCTGGCCGTCGCCGTCGGCGAGGAAGCGGCCACCGTGGAGGAGGTCTGCGAACCCTTCCTGGTCCGCGCCGGACTCGTCGCCCGCACACCCCGCGGCCGGGTGGCGACCGCGGGGGCCTGGGAACATCTCGGCCTGGTGCCGCCGCCCGACCTGGTCATCGGCGCCATCGAAGTGCGTGGTCGCGAACCGCAACCGAGCGCTGACCGCTTCGACTGAGCTAGCGCGCCTCCGGGCGGGCACGGCGCCGCAACGTCGTCTACTGTCGATTCGGTGGCAGTCCTAGAGGTGGTGCAACGACTCCCCGAGCCGTTGCGTTCCCTGCTCTTGAAGCATCGGGAACTTCTGAAATTCGCCGTGGTCGGTGCGATCACCTGGTTCATCGACACGGGCGTTGTGTACGCGGTGAAACTGACGGTGCTCGGCGACAAGCCGCTCACCGCACGCCTGCTCGGGGCGCTGATCGCGACCATCGCCTCCTATATCCTCAACCGCGAGTGGTCGTTCAACGCACGCGGCGGGCGCCAGCGCAGTCACGAAGCGGCCCTGTTCTTCGCGGTCAGCGCCTTGGGCATCGTGGTCACCATGATCCCGCAGGCGCTGTCGCTCTACGCGCTGAATCTGCGTGTGCCGCACGTGGATCCGACGGTACAGATGGTCGCCAACTTCATCTCGGGACAGATCCTCGGCGTCCTGCTGGCCATGGCGTTCCGCTTCTGGGCCTTCCGCCGCTACGTCTTCCCCGACGACCTGCGAGAAGCCGAACTCCACAGCATCCAGGGATAACGCAACCGGCGGCAATCCCTACCGCTCGTGCCAGGCCGAGAACCCCGCGGCGCCAGCCGCCAAAATTACTGTTGGTTCTCGGCCGCCTCGATCTGGACTGAGTGGAGGGTGCGACGAAGGAGTGCCCGGAGGGAGGGAAGATCGAGGCCTTCGGGCCGAGAACCCCCGCGGCGCCGGCCGCCATAATTACTGACGGCGCTCGGGGTGTTCCAGTGCGGTGATCACCAGGTCGATGAAGGCGTCGACTTCTTCGCGGGCGTAGCCGCGGGTACCGAGGCGGGTGTCGGTGAAGCGGACGCCCCGCACATCGGCGGTGGTGAGGCTGCCGGGGCCGTTGTGGGCCAGGGTCGCCGCGACCAGGTCGAGGAAGGCGTCGACCTCTTCCTCGTGGTAGCCGCGCCTGCCGACGGCGGACTGGGTGAACCGCATGCGGTGCACATCGTCGGGAGTGAGCATCTCGGCGACATCGTCGCCCGCGCGCGCCGCCGGAACGGGGGCGCCGCCCTTCTGGCGATGTTCGAGCTCGGTCCGCACCCGGTCGAGGAAGTCGTCGACCTGATCGGCCTGATATCCGCGACCGCCGAAGCGCGGTGCGCCGAAGTGCACGTGACGGATGTCGTCGGCGGTGAGCGCGCCCTGCCCGTCGAGGGTGGCCGACACCCGTTCCAGGAAGGCGTCGACCTCGTCTGCGTGGTAGCCGCGGTGCCCCAGGGTCGGCATGGCGAAGTGGGTGCGGCTCACATCGTCGGGCGTCACAGCGGTCATTGTCTCAGGATTGCCCTTCTATCCCACGGCTTTTCGTTATCGGGCAGCGGCGCGCACGCCATCGATGAACAGCCGCCGCACGGCGTGACTGTACACCGACATCGATGCCGGATCAGGGGTTCGCATCCCCGCCACCAGCCCGGCGACGATCATGCCGAGTGCCGCCTTGGCGGTATTGGCGGTATCGATATCGGCGCGCAGGTAGCCGACGCGCACACCGTGATCGAGGTAGCGCGCCATGAGGATCTCGGTGGCGTCGACGAGGCCGTACACCCGGTCGGTGAGCTCGTCGTCGATGCCGGTGGCGTGGAACAGCAACAGGTGCGCGGTGCGCGGATCGTCGAGCAGGACGCGGTTGAGTGAATCGCTGAGCCGGTCGATCAGTGCGGCGTATTCCTCGATGGTGGCGGCGCTTTCGGGCTCCATGTCGTTATCGAGCGTGCCGAAGATGCGCCCGCTCACCTCGTCGATGACATGGTCGATGATGTCGCGCTTGTTCGCGAAGTAGCGGTAGAAGGTGCCGTGTCCGATGCCAAGACGCGTGGCGATATCGGCGATTCCGGTGGCGTGATAGCCCTTCTCGGCGAAGCAGTCGAACGCGGTATCGATGATCTCCCTGCGCAATTCGGCTTTGCGCTGGTCGATTCGCGAGGGTGGCTTCGTCACATTGACGATGTTACATTCGATGTAATCAGAATGACGTGTCATTCTGAGACTGGAGCATTCTCTCTCAGTGTGGAGGTTCGGCGTGGTACCTCAGTTCGACGCGGTCGTGGTCGGAGCGGGTTTCGGTGGCATCGGTGCCGGTATCGAGCTCGACCGGCTCGGGTTGCGCGATTTCGTCATCCTGGAACGGGAGGACGACCTGGGCGGCACCTGGCATGTGAACAGGTATCCGGGTCTGGCGGTCGACATCGCCTCGGTGACCTATTCCTATTCCTTCGAGCCGAATCCGCGCTGGACCCGCTTGTTCGCGCCCGGCGCCGAGCTGAAGAAATACGCCGAGCACGTGGCCGACAAATACGATCTGCGCAGGCGGATGCGGTTCGGCACCGTCGTCGACGGTGCGCGCTGGGACGCGGAGCACCAGCAGTGGGTGGTGACGATCGTCGGCGGTGAGACGCTGACCGCGCGCTATCTGCTCGCGGCGACAGGGTTCCTGTCCCAGCCCTACACGCCGCCGTTCCCCGGCATCGAGTCCTTCGCGGGCAAGATCATCCACACCACCGACTGGGACGCCGATTACGACCTGACCGGTCGCAAGGCCGCCATCATCGGCACCGGCGCCACCGCGGTGCAGCTGGTGCCCGAGGTCGCGAAGAAGGTCGACGAGCTGACCGTGTTCCAGCGGACCCCGATCTGGGTGGTGCCCAAGGTCGACGCGCCGATTCCGGGGGTGGTGCGGGAACTGTTCGACAAGGTCCCGCTCACGCAGAAGGCGGCTCGGCTCGTCAACACCGGCATGCTCGAGGCGCTGATGGTTGTCGGCGTGCTGCACTACAAGCAGGCCAAACCGCTGAACCGGGCGGCCGCCGCGCTGGCCAAGGCGCACCTGTTCGCACAGGTGCGTGATCCCGGGACCCGGGAGAAGCTCACCCCGCACTACGACTTCGGCTGCAAGCGCCCGACGTTCTCCAACACCTACTTCAAGACGTTCAACCAACCGCACGTGCGGCTGGAGACGAACTCGATCGACCACGTGGAACCCGACGGCATCGTCACCGCCGACGGCCACAAAACCGAGATCGACACCTTGCTGCTGGCCACCGGCTTCAACCTCTGGGACGTGAACTTCCCGGCCATCGAGATCATCGGCCGCGACGGTGTGAACCTCGGAAAGTTCTGGCGCGACAACCGTTTTCAGGCCTATGAGGGCATCACCGTGCCCAAGTTCCCCAACTTCCTGAGTCTCAACAGTCCCTACTCCTACAGCGGGCTGTCGTACTTCACCACCATCGAAGCCCAGATGAAGCACATGGGCAGGTTGTTCGCCGAGCTGTTCCGTCGTGGCGAGCAGACCTTCGAGGTCACCGAAGAAGCCAACGCGGAATTCCTCGACCGGATGACCGACAAGCTGGGTTCCTCGGTCTTCTACGGCGGTGACTGCTCATCCGCGCGCAGCTACTACTTCAACCAGCACGGGGAAGCGGCACTGCTGCGCCCGACCAGCACCGCCGCCGCGCACCGCGAGGCCGTCACCTTCCCCCTCGACGATTACACCTACGGCAGCATCGCCTGAACACTCTCGGCCCCGGTTCGCGCACCCGCGGACCGGGGCTGTTTCACGCGCGCGTCGGTGTCCGGTGTGTCGCCGCGGCGGGGAACTGGCAGACTGTCAGGCGTACTTGCACGTCCACCACTGACTAGGGACTGACTTCGACGATGGACTTCCTGTTTCCGCTGCTGATCCTGGCCCTGCTCGTGCCGATGTTCTTCGGTATCCGCAAACAGAAGCGGGAGGCCGAGAAGGTCTCGACGATGCAGGAGGCCTTGAAGGTCGGTGACGCTGTCGTCACCACCTCGGGTCTGTACGGCACCGTCGTCGACCTCGACGAGAACACCGTCGACCTGGAGATCGCCGAAGACGTGGTCACCACGTGGCTGCGCCAGGCGATCCGCGAGGTGCGCGCCGACGAGCAGACGGTCGAGGAGACCCCCGAGGCCACCGACGCCCCCGTCGAGGAAGTCGTGGAACAGACCGAGACCCGGCTGACCAAGGACTGACCAGTCCCTTTTCCCGCCCGGGCGCACTGGCGTTGCGGGCCGGGCACCGTTGTGCCCACCGATCCAGCCTCGACTTCCCGCCTAGGAGATGACCTGCTGTGCCACCTTCCCAAGGATCGGCGCATCCGTTCCGGCTGCTCGGCGTCTACGCCGCGCTGCTGGCCGTGATCTACGCGCTGGTGTTCTTCACCGGTGACCATTCCCCGTCGGCCAAGCTCGGCATCGACCTGCAGGGCGGTACCCGCGTCACGTTGACCGCGCGGACCCCCGACGGCAACAAGCCGAGCCAGGACAGCCTGAAGAAGGCGCAGGAGATCATCGAGAGCCGCGTCAACGGTCTCGGCGTCTCCGGCTCCGAGGTGGTCATCGACGGTGACAACCTGGTCATCACGGTGCCCGGTGAGGACAGCCAGCAGGCACGCGCGCTGGCCACCACCGCCAAGCTCTACATCCGCCCGGTGCTGTTCGCGACCGAGCCGCAGGCAGGCGGCGCGGCCCCGCCTGCGACCGGCACCGCGCCACCGGGTGGCACCGCGCCCCCCGCGGCCACGGAGACGCCGGCGCCCGTGCCCGGCGAGTCGACCCCGCCCGCCGAGGGCGCGACGACCCCGGCGCCGCAGTCGCGGGTGTTCCCCGCGCAGGCACCGCCGACGCCGACGCCGCCGCCCGGTGGGCTCACCACCCAGCAGCAGCAGGCCAAGGAGATCGCCGACGCCAAGGCACTGCGTCAGAGCACCGATCAGCAGGTTCAGCAGGTCGCCGTGGCCGCCATGGACTGCACCAAGCCCGACCCGCTGACCGGTAACGACGATCCGACGCTGCCGCTGGTCACCTGCTCGCAGGACGGCACCGAGGTGTTCCTGCTCGGCCCGAGCCGCATCGACGGCCAGGAGATCGCCGACGCGACCTCCGGCCTGAACTCCCAGCAGGCCCGGCACGAGGTGAACCTCGAGTTCAAGTCCTCCGGTGCCGATGCCTGGTCGAAGCTGACCGGTGAGTACGTCAACAAGCGGGTCGCGTTCGTGCTCGACTCGAAGGTCGTGAGCGCGCCGCAGGTGCAGCAGGGCCCGCAGCTGGGTGGTCGTACCTCGATCTCGGGCAGCTTCACCGCCGACAGCGCGGCCGAGCTGGCCAACACGCTGAAGTACGGTTCGCTGCCGCTGTCGTTCCAGACCTCCGAAGCGGAGACGGTCTCGGCGACGCTGGGTCTGTCCTCGCTGAAGGCGGGTCTGCTGGCCGGCGCCGTCGGCCTGATCGCGGTGCTGCTGTACTGCCTGCTCGTGTACCGGATGCTCGGCCTGCTGGCCGGGTTCTCGCTGATCGCGGCCGGTGTCGCGGTCTACGGCATCATCGTGCTGCTCGGGCGGTGGATCGGGTTCACCCTCGACCTCGCGGGTATCGCCGGTCTGATCATCGGTATCGGTTTGACGGCCGACTCGTTCGTGGTGTTCTTCGAACGCATCAAGGACGAGATGCGCGAAGGCCGCAGCTTCCGCTCGGCGGTGCCGCGCGGTTGGCAGCGAGCCCAGCGCACCAACCTGTCCGGTAAGACGGTCAGCTTGATCGCCTCGGTCGTGCTGTACCTGCTCGCCGCCGGTCAGGTGAAGGGCTTCGCCTTCACCCTCGGTGTCACCACAGTGCTCGACGTGATCGTGCTGTACCTGGTCACCGCACCGCTGCTGATGCTCGCCTCGCGATCGCCGTTCTGGGCCAAGCCGTCGGTGAACGGACTCGGCTCGGTTCAGCAGATCGCCAGGGAACGCGGCCAGGCCAGGTCGAAGGAGATGTCACGATGAGCAACGACAAACCCACCGAGGAATCGGTGAACCTGGACTCCTACGAGCCCACGCAGGGTCCGAAGCACGGATTCTTCGAACGTCTCTACACCGGCACCGGCGGCTTCCCCATCGTCAGCAGGCGCAAGTTCTTCTACGCGCTGTCGGCGGTGCTGCTGCTGATCTCGCTGCTCAGCATCGGGGTGCGCGGTTTCACCCTCGGTATCGACTTCGAGGGCGGCTCGCGTATCCAGATCCCCGCGGCCGAGGGCGTCACCACCCAGGAGGTGGAAGACGTCTACTCGCAGGCGCTCGGCCACGGACCGGTATCGGTGCAGAAGGTCGGCTCCGGGGACGCGGCCACCATCCAGGTGCGTTCGGAAACGCTCGACCTGGAACAGATCGACCAGCTCCAGACCGCGCTCTACGACGAATTCCAGCCCAAGGACTCGTCCGGGCAGGTGAGCCGCAACGCCATCAGCATCGCCGAGATCAGCGAGACCTGGGGCGGGCAGATCACCCAGAAGGCGTTGATCGCGCTGGCGGTGTTCGTGCTGTTGACGATGGTCTACATCGCCATCCGTTTCGAGCGGGACATGTCCGTCGCGGCGATCGTGTCGCTGTTCTTCAACCTGTTCGTGACGGCGGGTATCTACTCGCTGGTCGGGTTCGAGGTGACACCGGCCGCGGTGATCGGTCTGCTCACGATTCTGGGCTACGTGCTCTACGACAACGTGGTGGTCTTCGACAAGGTCGAGGAGAACACCCGTGGCGTGCTGCACCTGAACAAACGCACCTACGCCGAACAGGCCAACCTGGCCGCCAACCAGACGCTGATGCGCTCGATCAGCACCACCGTGATCGGCATCCTGCCGATCATCGGCATGCTGGTGATCGCGGTGTGGTTGCTCGGGGTCGGCACGCTCAAGGACCTCGCGCTGGTGCAGCTGGTCGGCATGATCGTCGGCGCCTACTCCTCGATCTTCCTCGCCGTGCCGGTGCTGGTCTCGATCAAGGAACGCTGGGGTCCGGTGGCCGCGCACACCAAGAAGGTCCTGGACAAGCGCGCCGGTGTCGGTGCGGGCGCTCGGGTTCCGGTGGGCGCGACGGCTGCCCGTGGCGCACGACCGACCGGCAGCGGTGCGCCGCGGCCGGGGTCGCGTCCGAGTGGGAAGCGGCAGCAGAGAAGGCACTGACGACCGACTAGCAGGGGGTCTCATCATGCGACGCAGCACGATTCGACTGATCACCGTGCTCGCCACGGCGGCTGTGACCACCTCCGTGGTGGCCGGGTGCTCGACCAAGAACCAGGTGCCCTCCATCGGGTACGCGGTCGACGCCGCGGTCGCCAGCTACAACGGCGCGAGCACGCTCGGCGCGAGCAGCGGCGCCGCGGCGGTGTTCGGCCGGGTGCTGACCGGGTTCTTCTACACCGGACCCGACGGTCAGCAGGTGGCCGACACCGACGTCGGCACAGCCAAGGAAGTGCCGGGCGAGACGCAGACGGTGCAGTACCGGCTCAACCCGGACGGGGTGTACTCCGACGGGGTGAAGACCTCCTGCGACGATCTGGTGCTGGCGTGGTCGGCGCGCTCGGGCAAGTTCACCCGCCCCGGCGACCGTGGGCCCGTCTCGTTGTTCGACGCCGCGAGCACCGTGGGCTACGACGAGATCGAACGGATCGACTGTCAGCCCGGGTCCAAGGACGCCACCGTGGTGTTCCGGCCGGGCAAGCACTACCTGCCGTGGCGGACGCTGTTCACCGCGGCCGAGGTGATGCCCGCCCATGTGGTGGCGCAGGCGGTGGGTGTGCCGAACGTGGTGAACGCCCTGCAGACCGGCGACGGTGCGGTGATCGGCCGGATCGCCGACTTCTGGAACACCGGCTGGACCGTGAAGGCCGGGGGGCTCGACCTGACGAAGTTCCCGTCGTCGGGGCCGTATCGGATCGAATCCTTCAGCGCGAAGGACGGTCTGGTGCTGGTCGCCAATGAGAAGTGGTGGGGTGACGCGCCCGAGACGAAGCGGATCGTGGTGTGGCCCAAGGGCACCGACTTCGCCGCCAAGGCGAAGGAGAACGCGCTCGGGGTCGTCGATCTCGGGGCCGGGTCGGTCGCGGATCTGAAGCTCGACGGTTTCGACGAGCGGACGGTGGCGAGCCGTAGCGCCGAGCAGCTCGTGCTCGCCACCGGTGGGGTGTTCTCACGGGTGGAGGTGCGCCGGGCGTTCGCACAGTGTGTGCCGCGCCAGGCCTTGTTCGACACGCTGGGTAAAGCGGGTGAGCCCGCGCCGCACGGCCTCGGCGCGGGAGTGCTGAACGCCCATGTGGTACAGCAGGATTCGCTGTACTACCCCGCGGTGACCGGAGGTGCGGACCGGTATCGCGGCGCCGACATCCCCGCGGCCACCGCGACGTTGGCGTCCTCCGGCACGGCGCAGCCGACGGTGCGGATCGGGTATCAGGGTCCCGATGCCCGCCGTGCGCAGACCGTGGCGATGATCGCCGAGACCTGCCGTGGCGCGGGCATCACCGTGGTCGACGCGGGTTCGCCCGACTTCACCCCGGTGAAGCTCCCCGAGGGCGCGGTCGACGCGGTCCTCGGCGGAACCGGCGCGGTGCCGGGGCCCGCGGGATCGAGCGAGGGCGCTGCCGCGTTCGCCGCGTTGCGGGCAGGTAGCGGCCTCGATTTCGGTGGCTTCGCTAACGGTCGCTACGATGCGATCACCGATCAGCTTGCGGGCGAAGCCAACTCGACCGCGACGCTGAACCTGCTGACCGAGGCCGAGAACCTGCTGTGGGCGCAGCTACCGAGCATTCCGTTGTTCGCGACGCCGCGCATCATCGCGTTCGGTAACGGGATGCAGAACGGGATCGCCGGGCCGACACAGGCCGGTACCGGCTGGAACATGGATCGCTGGGTGTTGCAGCGATGAGCGCACGTGATGAAAGAGGGTTGATGAGCAAGCACGCGGTGGTCGAGTCCGACGATCAGGCCAGTGAGCGCACCGCCGAGGCGGCCGCCGCGGTCACCCGGCTGACCCGCTGGCACGACGACTTCCCCACGCCGGGTGTGCGTTTCGCCGATCTCACTCCCGTGTTCGCCGACGCCGTGGGCTTCCGCGCGGTCATCGACTGCTTCGCCGCCATCGCCCCCGACGCCGACCTCGTGGCAGGCGTCGACGCGCGTGGCTTCCTGCTCGGAGCGGGCGTCGCCGCGACGCTCGGCACCGGCGTGCTCGCCATCCGCAAGGGCGGCAAGCTCCCGCCGCCGGTCGTCTCACGCGAGTACAAGCTCGAATACGGTTCCGCCGCACTGGAAATCCCCGCCGACGGCGTGGACCTCGAGGGCAAGCGGATTCTGTTGCTCGACGACGTCCTCGCCACCGGCGGCACTCTCGCCGCCGCGGCCGCCCTGTTCAAGGAGGTCGGCGCCGAGGTGGTGGCCGCCGCCGTGGTGATGGAACTCGAGTTCCTGAAGGGCCGCGAGCACCAGGGTGACTACCCGGTGAGCTCGATCGTCAAGATCTGACTCAGCGCGCTGCCCGCAGCATCGGCCACAGCATCGGGCCGCCCGGCACCTGCAATTCGCCGGTCACGACGAAGCCGAAGCGTTCGTAGTACGGGACGTTGACCGGGTTGCTCGATTCCAGATAGGCGACAGCGTGCTCGGCGTCGACGCGGTCGAGCCGGCTGTGGAGCAGGGCGCTCCCGTAACCTCCGCCTCGGACATCGGGGGCGGAGCCGAGCATCGCCAGATACCAGTGTGGTTCGGTCGGATGGTTCTTCTTCAGCAGGTCACCCACCTGTTTGCCGGCCAGGGTGCGGCGGCCGAACGCGCGCCAGATACCGGGCAGCGTGCGAAGTTCGGTCAGGGGTGACGGGTTCTGACGGTGCGGTGGGGTCCACAGGGCCACGCCGCCCACCGTGTCGTCGGGGCGCAGCGCGAGGTCGGAGGCATCCGCCGGTAGGAAGAGGTGGCGCGCCATCGTGGCGAAGAACCGGGGCAGGCCGGCGGCTCGACGATCCGGATCCGGCAGGATCCAGCTCATCACCGGGTCGCGCTGGAACGCCGCGGCCAGCGTCTGGGCCACCGCGCCGACATCGTGCCGGGCCGCCTTGCGCACCACAATCGTCGCCATCGCACTCCTTCGATCCGGGGTCGCCCACGAAGATGGCGACTCGCGTCCAGGCTAGCTTTTCCATGACGGGCCTCACAGGAGGAGAAAAAGGGGTGGCGCGTCGGGGTAGCTCGGTGTTATCAATGAAGGGTCTTGTTCCCGGCGATCGGAGCCACGCGTTGATTTCTTGAGGTAGCGCTCTCGGACGGTCCGCATTCTGCGCACCGTGTTTCCGTCGCACCTCCAGGGGATCCGCATGACCTCTCTTTCCTTGTCCGATCTCACCTTTCACTGGCCGGATGGCACCGCTGTCTTCGACGGGCTCGATGCTGTCGTCGGCCCCGGTCAGATCGGTCTCGTCGGCAGCAACGGGGCCGGCAAATCGACGCTGTTGCGGCTGGTCGCCGGTGAACTGAAGCCGGTGCGTGGGTCGATCTCCGTGCCGGGCAGTCTCGGCTATCTCCGGCAGGACCTGGGCATGCAGACCGGTCAGCGGGTGGACGCGGTGCTCGGTATCGCCGAGGTACGCGGCGCGCTGCACCGCATCGAGAGCGGCGCCGGCGAGCCCGCCGACTTCGACACGGTCGGCATGTCCTGGCAGATCGAGGACGAGGCTGTCGCACTGCTCGGCAAGCTCGGTCTCGACTACGTCGCCACCTCGGTCGACGACCTCGACCGCACCCTGGACACCCTCTCCGGTGGCGAAACCGTGCTGCTCGGCCTGGTCGCCGAACTACTGCGCGAACCCGACGTGCTGCTGCTCGACGAACCGACCAACAACCTCGACGCGGTCGCCCGCGGGCGGCTCTACGAGGTGATCCGGCAGTTCGCGGGCACCGTGATCGTGGTCAGCCACGATCGCGAACTGCTCGATCGGATGGACGGCATCGCCGAACTGCGCGCGGGCGAAATCCGCTCCTTCGGTGGTGGTTTCAGTGACTACGAGCGGATCATCGAGGCCGAGCAGGAAGCGGCGCGCGCCGCCGTTCGCGATGCGCGCAGCGATGTGCGCAAGCAGGCGCGCGAACTCGTCGACGCCCGAACGAAACTGGACCGGCGGGCGCGCTTCGCACAGAAGATGCAGGACAACAAGCGGGTACCGAAAATCGTCGCGGGACTGCGCAAGAACGCCTCGGAGGTATCGGCGGGCAAACTGCGCAACTCCCATATCGACAAACTCGACTCTGCCCGCGAAACCCTTGATCAGGCCGAGGAATTGGTGCGCGCGGACCGGGAGATCCGCGTCGAGCTCCCCGGCACCCGGCTGTATCCGGGACAGGATGTGCTCGACCTACAGCGGGTCGAGCTGGCCAACGGTCCGGTGGTCGACCTGCGCGTGAGCGGACCGGAGCGGATCGCGGTGACCGGCCGCAACGGCGCGGGCAAAACCACCCTGCTGCGTCGGATCGTCGCCGAGGGACCGAAGGTTTCGTGGCGGTTGTTGCCGCAGCGACTCGATGTCTTCGACGAAACGCGAACGGTGTTCGAGAATGTCGCCGCCGCGGCACCGCACGCGACACCGGAACAGATCCGCGGTCAGCTCGCGCGCTTCCTGTTCCGCGGCGCCGACGCCGACATCGCGGCCGCCGCCCTCTCGGGCGGTGAACGACTGCGCGCCGCCCTGGCCACCCTGCTGCTCGCCGAACCGGCTCCCCGGCTGCTGATGCTCGATGAGCCCACCAACAACCTCGACCTGCCCAGCCTGGCTCATCTGACCCAGGCACTGGCGAGTTTCGAGGGTGCGCTGATCGTGGTGAGCCACGACGAACGCTTCCTCGACGACATCGGGGTCACCCGCAGGCTCGAGCTCACCCCGGACGGCCTGGCCGAAGACGGTCCGGTGGCTACCGCCCAGAACTCGCGGCCCGGCGCACCGCTCCCGGATACCGGAGCAGATTCGGGCCCAACCACACCGCCACGGCGGTGAGCGCGAGCCAGGGACGCAAGTGTGGGCGCATGCGCCGGATGCGGCCGTCGGAATCGAGGTCGAGCACCATCGCCTCGGTCATCCGGAAAGGCCCGAACCTGGCTTCGCCCAACAGGACTCGGGTGTCGCCGGTGCCGAGTGTGTCGGTCCATCGCAGATCGCTGACCGCGCGATAGACGAGGGTGAGCAACGGGGCGAGGTCGGTTCGGCCACGGAAGACGAGCCGCCCCGACACCGGTGAGATGAGCTCGGCATCGTCGGTCAAGGTGTCGAGCAGGGCGGGGATGTCGTTGTCGGTGGTCGCGCGCCGGAATCGGGCGACCGAATCGGTGGACACCGGATCGGCAAGGGCGTCGGGCATGGGAAATACACCTTCCTCTGTGGCGAATCCTTCAGGTGCCTCCCGACCGTAACCAGCTGACTTGCAAAAAGCAATGGACTATCCTGAGTGCTATGGCAAAAGTGGACCTCGCCGATATCGCGTGCTCGATCGCCCGTACCGTCGGCATCGTGGGGGAGCGGTGGACTCCCCTGATCCTGCGCGACCTGTTCCTCGGCATCAGCCGCTTCGAGGACCTGCGTCGAGACCTCGGCATCGCGTCCAATGTGCTGACCGATCGTCTTCGTACCCTGTGCGACCACGAGATCGTGGAAACCAGGGTGTACCAGGAGAACCCGACCCGCACCGAGTACGTCCTCACCGACCGCGGTCGCGATCTCTACCCGATCCTGACCATGCTGCTGGCGTGGGGAGATCGCTGGCTTGCCGGTGAGGACGGGCCGCCGCTGTCGGTGGTTCACCGCGACTGCGGTCACGTGACCGAGGGTGTCGTCGTCTGTCGAGCCTGCGCCGCTCCGCTCACCTCGGACAATGTCACCTGGCATGCCGGTCCGGGCGGTAGGCCCGGTCCCGGTGCCGTTCTCGTCGCCTCGCGCTTGACGCCTCTGCCGGACGGCACTGCCTCCTGCTGATCGGCTCCGGCGAATTCGCCCCGGCGCCTTGACGATCGTTGTTTTAGTTGAATAGACTAAAACAACGATCAAGGCGAGAGGGCGTGGTTCGGATGGGGTACGGGAACTGGGATGACACCGCCTACCGGGCGGGCAAGACGTATCGGGCGCGGCAGGGGGTGGACGATTTCGGGTACACGGCCGAGATGCGGGCGAAGCCGTATGACACGTGGTGCGCGCATCCGCTGCTCGATCCCTTCGGGGTCGGCACGCGCGAGTGCCGGGACTCGGCCGAGCACGGGAACTCACTGCCGGTGGCCGTGCTGTTCGATGTGACCGGGTCGATGGGCCGGGTGCCACGCATCATGCAGGACAAGCTGGGAAAGCTGCACGGGCTGCTGAAGAACAAGGGGTACGCGCAGGACCCGCAGGTCCTGTTCGGCGCGATCGGCGACGCCGACACCGACCGGGTGCCGTTGCAGGTCGGGCAGTTCGAATCCGACAACCGGATGGACGAACAGCTGCGGGCGATCCTGCTCGAAGGCGGCGGGGGCGGGCAGAAGTCCGAAAGCTATGAACTGGCCGCTTATTTCGTCGCCGAGCATGTCGCGACGGACGCATGGGACAAGCGCGGCAAGAAGGGATACCTGTTCCTGATCGGCGACGAGCTGAACAAGCCTCGCCTGGCCGCCCGGCACATCAGGGCGGTGATCGGCGACCATGTGCGCCGCGACGTGTCCGTCGAGTCGATCTATCGCGAACTCGAGCGGCGCTGGCACGTGTACTACATCCTGCCGAATCAGTCGTCGTACTACCGGGATCCGGACATCGCCGAACACTGGCGGGCGTTGCTCGGGCAGAACTTCCTGAAACTCGACGACCCCGGCGCGGTCTGCGAACTGATCGCGCTGACCATCGGATTGGGCGAGGACCGGGTCGATCTCGACACCGGTCTGGCCGATCTGCGCGACGTCGGATCGAGTGACGAGGCCGATGCGGTCGGGCGAGCGCTCGGCTCGAAGCCCGGCCAGGCACCGCGCGCGCTGCCGCCGGGGCGATGAGCCAGGTGTTCGGTGACAGGCACCTCGTCGTCGTCGATCTGGGCTTCGGTGACGCGGGCAAGGGCGCCACGGTCGACTGGTTGTGCTCGCCCGAGGCCGATCTCGGGGTGGCGGCCGTGGTGCGGTTCAACGGCGGTGCGCAGGCCGCGCACAACGTCGTGGCCGACGGTCGCCACCACACCTTCGCGCAATTCGGATCGGGGACTTTCTCGGGGGTTCCGACGCTGCTGTCGCGGCACATGCTGGTCGAGCCGATCGCGCTCGCCGCCGAGTCCGAACAGGTGGCGGCGCTCGGTGTGCACGACCCGCTCGGCCTGCTCGCCATCGACGGCCGCGCCCTGCTGACCACGCCGATCCACATCGCGGCGAACCGTGCGCGCGAGGACGCGAGGGGTACTTCGCGGCACGGTTCCTGCGGCCGCGGTATCGGTGAAACAGCCTGGTACGCACTGGAGAACGACGCGCCGAGCGTTGCCGACTGCCGGGCTCCTGCCGTGCTGCGCGCCAAACTGGATCGGCTCGCGGCGCACTACGAGGACCTCATCGGCCCCAGCGCGCACGGGTACGAATCGATCGATGCCCTGGTGGCGATGTACGGCGATTTCGCGCGAGCCGTCCGCATCACCGGTGCGGAGGAACTCGCCCGGATCGCGCACGGTGGCCGATTGGTGTTCGAGGGCGCGCAGGGTGTGTTACTCGACGAGTGGCGCGGCCTGCACCCGCACACCACCTGGTCGACGGTCGAGCCACGCAACGCCCGCGCCATGATCCGCGACATCGGCGGATCCGCCGCGGTTCTCGGCGTGACCCGCACCTATATGACCCGGCACGGCGCGGGTCCGCTGCCGACCGAAGCGCCGCTCGGTTTTCCCGAACCGCACAACGGCACCGGGCACTATCAGGGTGCGTTTCGGCAGGGACACCTGGATCCGATCCTGCTGCGCTACGCCGTCGATGTGTGCGGCGGGATCGACGGGCTGGTTGTCAACCACCTCGACATGCCCGGAACCCTCTGCGCCGCAGAGGCATACGAGACGCCGGCGGGCAGATCGGCCGAACTGGTCCCCGGCCGGTGGCGTGATCTCGATCACCAGCAGCGGCTCACCGGTCAACTCCTCGCTGCGACACCGATTCTCGTGCCGATCGACACCGACCCGGCAGCGTGGCTGGCCGAGCGGTTGCGGGTACCGGTGGTGCTGACCGGGCACGGCCCGGATCGGCGCGACCGCGCTGTCGCGGCTTCGGTCGCCGACCGGAGGGAGCGGACCGCTGATGTCGGTGGGCAGGGAAGAATCGGAGCATCCGTACCGTGAACCGCGGTACCGGCCGGTGACAACGTACTGCGCCCGGAGCAGAGCAGCTCGAGGCAGGATGGGATGACGTGGAGCAATCCGTTGTGTCGATCGATGTGGTGACCCTGCGGTGCTGGGATGCCGACAGTGGCGTCCGGATCGGCATCGCCCCCCGCGAGTTCGAGCCGTTCACCGGCGAACTCGCGCTACCGGGTGTGCTACTCGGCCGCGGCGAACGTCTCGTCGACGCGGCCCGGCGCGCCGTCCACACCAAACTCGGGGTGCCACCCGCGGCGGTCGGCGCGGTCGGCCAGCTCGTCACGTTCGACGAACCACACCGCGACCCGCGCGGGCCGACGCTGGCCATCGCGATGTGGGCGGTGGTCGCCGAGCACGAGGGACCCGCCGAGTGGGTGGGCTTCGACGAGGTCCCGCCGCTGGCGTTCGACCACAATCGCATCGTCGATACCAGTCGTGCGTTGCTGGCCGGACTTCTGTGGAAGGACCCGACGCTCACCCGGGCACTGGCGGGCACCGAGTTCCCCGCCACCCGCGCGGTCGATCTCAGTACCTCCCTCCACGGCACTCGTCCCGACCCGGCCAACCTCAACCGCACGCTCGCCGCGATTCCAGGGCTCGGCCGGACCGGTGAACGTCGCCGGGTGAAAGCCACCGGGCGGCCTGCTGTGGTGTGGGCGTTCGACGTCGACGGACACTGAGCCCCGGCGACCGGATTGCCGACTCTCGCTCGGTGTCGGCATCGGTGAGATCGCCTGCCTGCGGCAGTATTTCGGCGTGCGCGCCGAGGCGGCGGAACTCGCCTCGCCCGTTCGCGGGATGTTCAGCGAGGCGTCCGATGCGTGCGAAGCCGATGAAACGTCGATGAACACCGTCGCGTCGGCCTCGCCGCGTCGGTGCCGATCCCGCATCGTGAGGACATGCGCGAGGTGTCGGCTCCGGCGAAAGTGCTCGCAGCGCTGGTCACGGCGTTGGTGACGATTCCGCTGGTGGGATCGACGGCAGGCTCGGTAGCGGCGTTCGACGACGTGGGGGCGAGGGTCGACGCGGCGGCCGCGTTCGGTGCTCCGCGGCGCGGCGCGGGCGAGGTGGTGAACAAGGTCGTCGTCATCGGGATCGATGGGCTGATGTTCGACAAGGCCGATGCGGCACAGGCACCGCGATTGCGGCATCTCGCCGCGCAAGGGCTGCTGTCGCAGGGGACCATCGCGGGGCACATCACGATTTCCGGGCCGTCGTGGGCCAGCGCGCTGACCGGGGTGTGGGACACCGAGCACGGGATCACCGGCAACGAATTCGACGCGAGTCCGTTCCTGGCGCACCCGAGCGTGTTCACCCGGATCGAACGGGCCGACCCCACTCGGCACACGGTGTCCATCGGCACCTGGCACCAGATCGCGGCGATCGCCGCCACCGGTGACCGGCGCGCCGACATCGCCCTCACCACCGCACCCGTCGTCGACGATCCCGACGAGTCGGCCACCGATGCCGCGACCGCCACCGAAGTGGTGTCCGCGATCGAGCGTTCCGGCCCCGATCTGGTCTTCACCCACCTCGACCAGATCGACCTGGCGGGCCACCGGCACGGCGGTGCGTCCCGCGCCTATCTCGCCGCGATTCGCCGGGTGGACGCGCTCGTCGGCCAGATCGTCGCGGCGGTCGACCAGCGCGCGCACGCTCAACCCCGTGAACAGTGGACCGTCCTGGTCACCACCGACCACGGACACCTCCCGGCCGGTGGCCACGGCGGCCAGACCCCCGCCGAAACCGCCAACTTCGTCATCGCCCGCGGCCCCGACTTCACCCCGGGCACCGTGACCAGCGCCCACACCCTGGTGGACCTCACGCCCACCGTCCTCGACCTCCTCGCCGCCCCGCCCGGCCGTCTCGACGGCCACAGTCTCCGCACCCGCCCGATGCCAGGCGATGAGCGCTGAACAGATTCGCCCCCAATCACTCCCGCTCAGGCGGGATCCGCGACTCGGTCCCGAACAAAACCACTGATCACGCTGGGAGATGGGAAACGCGCCGGGGACGTCCGAACCTGTCGAACACCTATCCGCACTCCCGGAAACTCATTACGCTGCCCGGGAACGACCGGCAGAAACCGCGAAGAGGCGGATTAGCCGCAGGCCTGTGACCCCGGTGACTCGAACGCCAGGTCGGTACGAGGACTAAAGTGAGGACCTGGGCGGTTGCAGCACTCGGCCGACAAGGTCCGAATGCAGCGTGAGAGGTGGTGGCATGACTCGACAACTGGGCGAGGCGAAGGTTGGGCAGGAATCCACCGGCGCCACGCCGAGCCAGGGTGCACCGGCGAAGACCCCCGAAACCGCCAAGCAGTCCCCGACAGCCTCGGTGCCCAGTTCGGCGTCTCGGCGGGTTCGTGCGCGGCTGGCTCGGCGGATGACCGGTCAACGGGGGATCGCGGCGGTCAAGCCGGTGCTCGAACCGTTGGCCACCGTCCACCGCGAGCTGTACCCGAAGGCCAATCTCGGCCTGCTCCAGCGCGCCTTCGACGTCGCCGACGAACGCCACGCCAAGCAGTTCCGCAAGTCCGGCGACCCCTACATCACGCACCCGCTCGCCGTCGCCAACATCCTGGCCGAGCTCGGCATGGACACGACCACCCTGGTCGCGGCCCTGCTGCACGACACCGTCGAGGACACCGGCTACTCCCTCGAGCAGCTCAAGGAAGAGTTCGGGCAGGAAGTCGCCCACCTCGTCGACGGGGTCACCAAACTCGACAAGGTCAACCTGGGCGCGGCGGCCGAGGCCGAGACCATCCGCAAGATGATCATCGCCATGGCCCGCGACCCACGTGTGCTGGTGATCAAGGTCGCCGACCGGTTGCACAACATGCGCACCATGCGCTTCCTGCCGCCGGAGAAGCAGGCCAAGAAGGCCAAGGAAACCCTCGAGGTGATCGCGCCGCTGGCGCACCGCCTCGGTATGGCCACGGTCAAATGGGAGCTGGAGGACCTCGCCTTCGCGATCCTGCACCCCAAGAAATACGACGAGATCGTGCGCCTGGTCGCCGATCGCGCGCCCTCGCGTGACACCTATCTGGCGAAGGTGCGCGCGGAGATCACCAACACCCTGGCCGCGTCGCGGATCAACGCGATCGTCGAAGGCAGGCCCAAGCACTACTGGTCGATCTATCAGAAGATGATCGTCAAGGGCAAAGACTTCGACGACATCCATGACCTGGTCGGCATGCGGATCCTGTGCGAGGAAGTCCGCGACTGCTACGCCGCGGTCGGCGTCGTGCACTCGCTGTGGCAGCCGATGGCGGGGCGGTTCAAGGACTACATCGCGCAGCCGCGCTACGGCGTCTACCAATCGCTGCACACGACGGTGGTCGGCCCCGACGGCAAGCCGCTCGAGGTGCAGATCCGCACGCAGGACATGCACCGAACAGCCGAGTTCGGCATCGCCGCGCACTGGCGGTACAAGGAGACCAAGGGCAAGCACTCCGGTGACGCCGCCGAAGTCGACGACATGGCGTGGATGCGTCAGCTGCTCGACTGGCAGCGGGAGGCCGCCGACCCCGCGGAGTTCCTCGAATCGCTGCGCTTCGACCTGAAGTCGCCGGAGATCTTCGTGTTCACGCCCAAGGGCGATGTGATCACGCTGCCGCAGAAGTCCACTCCGGTCGACTTCGCGTACGCGGTGCACACCGAGGTCGGGCACAAGTGCATCGGTGCGCGGGTGAACGGTCGCCTGGTGGCGCTGGAACGGCAGCTGGAGAACGGCGAAGTCGTGGAGGTGTTCACCTCCAAGGCGCAGAACGCGGGACCCAGTCGCGACTGGCAGAAGTTCGTGGTCTCACCGCGCGCGAAAGCCAAGATTCGCCAGTGGTTTGCCAAGGAACGGCGCGAGGAAGCGCTCGAGAGCGGCAAGGAGCAGATCTCCAAGGAGGTCCGCCGCGTCGGGCTGCCGCTGCAGCGGTTGATGAGTGTCGAGGCGATGACCGCGGTCGCGCACGAGCTGCACTACAGCGACATCTCCACCCTCTACACCGCGGTCGGCGAGCACCAGGTGTCGGCGCATCACGTGGTGCAGCGGCTCATGGCCCAGCTCGGCGGCATCGGCGATGTGGAGAACGAGCTGGCCGAGCGGTCGACACCGTCGACCACGCCGGCCCGTCAGCGGGTCACCGGGGACGCCGGCGTGCTCATTCCCGGTGCGCCGGGAACGGTCGCGAAGCTGGCCAAGTGCTGCACGCCGGTGCCGGGTGACGAGATCATGGGCTTCGTGACCCGCGGTGGCGCGGTGAGCGTGCACCGGACCGACTGCACCAACGCCGATTCCCTGCAGGAGCAGTCGGAGCGGATCATCGAGGTCGAATGGGCGCCCTCGCCCTCGTCGGTGTTCCTGGTCGCGATCCAGATCGAGGCGCTCGACCGCACCCGATTGCTCTCGGATGTGACCAAGGTGCTGGCCGACGAGAAGGTCAACATCCTGTCCGCCTCGGTGGCCACCCATGGCGACCGTGTCGCGATCAGCAAGTTCACCTTCGAGATGGGCGACCCCAAGCACCTCGGTCACCTGCTCAATGTGGTGCGCAACGTCGAAGGCGTCTACGACGTGTACCGGGTGACCTCCGCCGCCTGACCCCGACCACGGCCCGGGCACTCTCCTCGCGAGGGTGCCCGGGCCGCTGTCTGCCCAGGTGATCGCCGAAAGGTTGCTGGTCGCATCGGGTTTGCCGGGGGCAGCGAAAGGGCCGATTAGGGCAGCGGTTGGGTTACCCGGAATCTGTTACGGTTTAGTGCGTTTCAACGCTCCACTGGTCAGCCGAAACGGACTGTGATGCGGATCGATATGGCTCGGTGCACGACACGACTCACGGGGACGCTGATCGCGTTCACCGTCGCTTCGCTGTCGGTTACGGCGGGGGTGGCCGGCGCGGAAGACGGTACACCCACCACGCCGTCTACACACGTATCCATCGCCGCGTGTCCGGCGCTCTACGCCTTGGGAATTCAGGGCACGGGTGAGTCCTCGCCCGACGCGGCGCCCAGCACCGACACCGGGATGCTGTCGACGGTGTTCCGTCCGATGTTCGCCGGTGCGGCCGACCCGGGCCTCGTCGATCGTGCGTACGTGCCCTATGAGGCCGGTTTCGGCGGTGCGGTCCAGGGCGGCGCGGTGCCGTACACCGAATCGGTGGCCGGGGGCCTGGAACGACTTCGCGCGATGGCGACCCAGGTGGCGCAGCGTTGCCCGGACACCCGGTTCGCGGTCGTCGGCTATTCCCAAGGTGCCCACGTCGCCTCGCTGTTCGCCCAGGAGGTCGGAGCGGGCACCGGAGCACTGCCCGCGGACAAGGTCGCCGCGGTCGCGTTGTTCGCCGACCCGACCCGTGCCGAGAACGCGCCACTGTTTCCCGGCGCGCCCGACCGGACCGCACCGCTGGCGGCGCCGGGAACCTCCGGCGACGCGGTGGCGAACATCGGTGCCGTGCGTCAAGGGGTCGCCTCCGGTGGTGGGCTCGCCCCGCAGAGCGAGCAGACCGACGACTTCGGTAAACTGACCGGTCGTGTCGCAAGCTTTTGTGCCACAGGCGATCTCGCGTGTGACGCACCGCAGGGCGCGCCGATCGTGCGCGCCGTCACCAACCTCATGAGCCAGTCGAAACTCTCCGGCGGCGATCCGATCGGCTCGTTGACCTCGATCGCGCAGGCGCTGGCGTTCACCTCCATCAAAACCGCCACCGCGGTGGTCGAGGAGGACATCTCCGGCGCCACCCTGGCCGACGTGTCGATCTCGCCGAAGAAGTCGATCTCACAGCGAGTGTCCGATGCCTCGGACCCGAACAGCAAGCTCGACATGAACGCCGCGTATCAGGCGCTGCTGAAGGTCGGCATGATCGGCCTGAACGCCGTCGCCACCGTGGTGAAGTCGGTGATCAGCCCGGCGAGTATCAGCGAATTGGCCACGGCCACACTGTCGAATCCGCTGGCCGGACTGACGCTGCTCGGGACGAAACTGGCAGGCGCGGTCCCGCAACTGGTGCCGCCGACCACCGGGATCCGGCTGGTCAACGAGGCGTTCACCGCGGTCCAGCAGAATGTGACCGACAACGCCGAACTCCTCGACGTCACCACCTGGGTGCGCTACTGGGACACGCTGCAACGCCATGACGCGTACTCGCGCATGGGCGTCGGCGCGAACGGCGCCACCCCGACGGAGTACGTCGGCCGGTGGTTCGCCGCGCTCGCCCACGACGCGGCAGGCGTTTCCGGGAAGGGAACGGTACCGGTCGGCGGGTCCGACTCGCGTGGTATGGGAATATTCCAGAGCCCGACCGGCGCGTCTACGACAACCAAACCCTCCGGTGGGGGACAATTTCCGTTCGGGACAGGAGCCGATGGCGCCTCATCCGGCGGCGCGACGACTCCGCCTGCCGCGACACCCGTAACCACCGCACCCACCACCCGTCCGTTCTCTGTGAACTGATCACCGAGAGGTCTTCGATGCGAACTGTGCCCGGCGCCGTGGAAAGGGGGGAATGTTGAAGTCGTACAACGAATTGTCGCGCTGGTACTCGGCGCTGGAGCCCGAGGCCGAGACCGAGACCGGTGCCCCTGTGCGTCCGGACACCACCGAACCGGTGACGGGCGACGACGACAGCATCGACCGATATTCGACGAGTCCCGGCGCCGCCCCGATCGCCGAGCCGGCGCCGGATCGCGCCACGGCAGGGGAGCGGCAGCCGGAACCGTTCAGCCTCGCCCTCGACTTTCAGCCGACCGCCACCGGCGACTCGCAGGGCGGGGAGACGGGGCATCAGGCGAAAGTTGCCGGCGACCCGCACGGCTGGAACGTCGAGTCCGAGCCGAAAGACGGTGACCCCGTCAGTCGGGCCACCGAGTTCGATGACACGACAACCGAATCCGCGGGCTGGGGCGCGGCCGAAGGCGACAAGCGGCCGTACCCGGCCGAACCGGAGGATGCGCCCGAGCCCCCGCCACCGCCTCCCGCGCAACTTGCCGGACGCCGTAGCGACTTCACCGGCGGCTGGTCGGACTGGGTCGCCGAACCGGCACCAGGCCCCGACGACGACTACGACGCCGAACTCGTCCAGTTCCCCTGGCCGGAGGCCGCCGCCGACGAATACGACAACGCCCGTGTGCTCGAGCCCTCCGGTGCCCTGCGGGCGAACCGGAAACGTCAGCGCACGTGGGTGGTTCTCGCGGTCTCGGTCCTCGTGCTCGTGCTCGCCGCGACCGGGGTGTTCTTCCTGCTGGTCGGGCGCGGCGACAGCAACACCGCCCGCAACGCCGCCCCGCCACTGCACTTCACCGCGGGCAACCTGACCGCCGACACCGCGGGCTCGTGCCCGACCGAACGCACCGAGATCGTGCTGCGCAGCGCCGAAGCGGGCGGCACCGACTCGGGCCCCGACGCTGTCCTCGCCTTCCAGTACGCCTACTACGTGACCCGATCGGGGGCGCAGGCCAGAGCGGTGGTCACCCCCGACGCCGACGTCTCGCCGGCCGCCGTGATCCAGCGCGGTATCGACACCATCCCGGTGGGGACCACCCACTGCGTGCGGATCACCACCGTCGCGGCCGACCGGTTCACCGTGGAGGTCACCGAGTTCCGGCCCGCGGGCGCACCGGCCACCTACACCAAGCAATCGGTGCGGACAGCGCTGGTCGGCGATCGCACGCTCATCACGGGCATCGCGGCAGGGTAAGGAGAGGCGATGACAGACGATTGGAGCCGATGGCTCGACGAGGCCCCCGAGGGGGACCCGTCCGATGACCTGGCGCGTGATCCGGCTCCGGTGGTGCGGTTGCGGCGTCGCAACGGTGAGCGCCGCGACGGTACTCGCAGGCCGATCCTGGTGGTCGGCGGCTGCGGCGGCGCGGGCACCACGACGACCGCGCTCGGCCTGGCCGCGGAGCTCGTCACCGCGGGTGCGACGACAGTGGCGGTCGACGCGACCGCGGCGGGTAGCGACATCGCGCTGCGCGGGGCCGACAAGCACCTGCACCCGGTGAACCTGCAGTCCTGGGTGTACGGCCGGGGCGACGACGAACCGGCGCCGCTGGAAGACTGCCTGTCCCGCTCCACCTCCGGGTTCGGGCTGCTCTGGCGGGACGCGACCCCACTGCGCCGCCGCGCGACATTTCTCACTGTCGCGCGGGCGCTGGACACCGGTGGGTACACCGCGGTCTACGACGGCGGCAACCCGATTGCCGGACGGCAACTGCGGCCCCTGCTCGACGATGCCGATATCGCACTGGTGCTGGCCATCCCGGCCCGCGTCGACGCCGCCAACCGGCTGCGCGTGACCCTGGAATGGCTCGACGACCACTACGGCGACGACGGTGCCGGTGTGGTCGCCGACACCACTATCGTTGTCTCGCATCAGTATTCGCACGACGACTCGCGCGTAGCGGAGCATTTGCGCGAGCACCTGTCGGGGTGGGTGCGCGAGGTCGTCGAGATTCCCTACGATCCGCATCTCGCGCGCGGAGAACTCGTCCGCCACGCCGAGCTGGCCGAGACGACGCGTTCGGCGTATGCGAGCTTGCTCGCGGGGGTGGCATCATGACGGCAGCCATGAATCTTCGTCGTCGTCGTGAACCGGACGCCCCCGCCGGTGTAGTCGCGCCGCCAGAATCGCTGCGCGCCAAGATCTGGGAGCGCCCGGTGCCAGGGGTCGGCCGGGCGCCGCTGGTGTGGTTGCTCGGCGTGCACGGTGGCGCGGGCGCGACCACGCTGTCGCATGTGCTCGCCCCCGCCGCCGACGCGCGTGGGCGCTGGCCCGGGGTGTTCGACCGCGAATCCCCCTATGTGGTCCTGGTCGCCAGGGAAACCATCTCCGGACTCACCCGTGCGCACGATCTGCTGCGCCAGCATCACGCCGGGCTCGCGGGCCCGGCGCTGGTTCTCGGCCTGATCACCGTGGCCGCGCGCCCCGGCCGGATGGCACCGGAGATCCGGCGCTACCGGGAGGTGGTCGGCTCGCTGGCCGGGCACGTCTGGCAGGTGCCGTGGTTCGAGGAATGGACTCTGGTGGAGTCCGATGCGCTTCCGGTGTGGTCGCCGGGCGACGAGGTGGCGGTCAAGAAGCGCCGCCCCGACCCGCTCGACGACGTGCCGGTCGAAATCGGTGACCTCGGTACCGATGTGGTCGCCGCGATCCGCACCAGTCTCGGCCCGCCCACGTCGGGTCAGGGTCGATCATGAACGCCGGGCGGTTCGCCGGTCGGTGGTGTACAAACGTGTGTCGTCGTCGAAGTGTTTGTGGCACAACACCTTTACTGTGGGAGAAAGGCACCCGATGAGCATGCTCCTCCTCGCCGTGCAGGACACGTACGGCACCGTGCTGGCCCAGGTCGGTAACCCGACCCCGGAGGCTCCTCCCGGCTCGGAGAAGATCCTGCAGCTGGTGCGTTACCTCACCTGGTTCGTGCTGCTGTCGGGCATCTGCGGCATCACCTACGCGGGCGGCAAGTTCGCGTGGGAGCGCTGGACCGGTGGTGGTCTCGAATCGCCGAAGATGGTGGCGGGCGCCATGATCGGTGGCGTCGTGGCGACCAGCGCCGGCACGATCATGAGTGCGGTCATCGGTTAGTGATCACCGTGCTCGCCTATAAACAGATCCCGGCCGACGTGTTGGCGCCGATGATGCAGTTGCTCAACTGGCTGCTCTGGTTCGTCCTGCTGTCGTGCCTGGCCTGGATGATCCTGTCGGCGGGTCGATTGTGGATCGCGTTCCGCAGCGACCTGGCGGTCAACGACGCCTCACACGGCGTCCTGATGAGCCTGATCGGTGCCTCGGTGGCCAGCACCGCGTCGGCGATCGCGCTGGCCTTCCTGCCGGCATGAATTCCACAGTGACACGACCGGTTGCGGTCGGTATCGCATTGCTCGCCGCGGCCGTCGGCTGTGGCGGCGGTGGTGATACCGGCCCCGACCTGACAGCCGTGCCGACCGGGGTGGGCTGGCAGGACTACCAGGGCATCTCCCTGCCGCACACCGATCAGGGCCCGACAACAGTGGGGCAGGGCGCCGCGACGGGGTTCGAGCATTCCCCGCGCGGGGCCGGGCTGGCGGCACTGACCCACACCATCCGGTTGTCGGTGGCGCCGGACAGCCAGTGGGCCCAGGTGGTGAACGCCGAACTCGTCCCGGGGCCCGCGCGGGACGAGTGGGCGATCAACCGAGTACAGCTGTCGATCACCGGACCCGCCACGGCGGAGTACGCGCCGAAATTGTTGGGTTACAAAATTACCGAATATCGTGACGAGCGAACGACTGTCGACGTCTATACCGAATACTCCGACCGGTCACGGGCGGTGAACCACACCACGGTGAGCTGGTACGGCGGAGACTGGCGGCTGCAGTTACCCGATCCCCGGTCCACCGACCGGCCGGTCGACCCGATCGATGAATTACCGCAGGACATTGTGACATTGGAGGCACCGCAGTGAGCGAGAAGGAGCCGGGCACGCGCGACCGCGCGTCCTTCGGCATGATCGCCTCCGGTGCCCTGCTCGCCCTGATCATGGTCGTCGGCGCCGTCGTGTACTTCACTCGCGACGGCGGCAGCGAGGTGGACAACGCGCCGCCGCCCGCCCAGGCCGCGGGCGGAACGGGATTCGCCGAACCCGAGGTCGACCTGCTCGGCAGGCGGGTGGACATCCCGAACAACCCGGCGGGTCAGCCGCTGGCCCAGCAACCGGGTACGCAACGTACCGCCGCGGACCCGGATTGGCTGACCGGCGCGCCGGAGGGCACCACGAAACCGCACGGCTGGCAGCGTGTCTACGGCGCGTCGGTGCCGTTCTCCACTTCCGACGGGCCGTCGCGAATCGAGGACGGACTCGCCGTCGGCTACGCGCGGACACCACAGGGCGCCGCACTGGCCGCCGCGCAGATCACCTACCGGCTCAACGCCCGCCCGGCGGACCGCGACCTGTATGTGACGCAATTGCGGGTCAGCACAGCGCAGCTGGCCGCCTACGACTCCGCGTTGTCGGGCGAGCGGCTGCCCAAACAGCAGCCGGAGAAGGTGACCCGGTATTTCGTGGCCTCCGACGCGTTCAAGATCGACGATTTCGCCGAGGATCTGGCGATCGTGCGGCTGGCTTCGCGCGGTCCGGTGATCGATGGCAAGCAGCTGTACGCCGCGATGCGGATGATCGTGGTGTGGGACGCCGGTGACTGGCGGCTCAAACCGTCGACGACAGCAAATACCCAGACCGAATACGTGGAATCGCTGGCGGGGTGGACGACATGGTGATCGAGGTACAGCACAGCCCGGATCGATTCCGCGCGGACCATCGAGGGGTGCCAACTATGCTGAGGCGGATCGTCACCATTTTCGCGGTGATCTTCACCGTGATGATCGCGACGCCGACGGTGGCCTACGGCCAGACCTACGGCTTCGACGAGGCGTGCAACGAACTGCACGACACCCTCGACAGCGTCGCGATCCCCGGAGTCTCGCTCGGCGACGCGGCGTCGGCGGTGTGCAAGGCGGGCAATGCCGCCTCCCACCCCGGCGACGCGGCCACCGCGGTCAAGGACAAGGCGTGGGATTCCACCTTCGGCAAGGTGGTCGACTCGCTGATGAAGGGCCTCGGCGAGGCGCTGATCCTGGCGTTGACCTTCTGGATGAAGGTGCCCAACGAGGCGGTGAGCGACTCGGGGGCACTGTTCACCAAGATCAACGACTACACCTATCAGATCCAGATATTGCTGTTGATCGCCTCGGTGATCATCACCGGCGGCCGATTGGCCGAGGCCAGACGCGGGGCGGCCGTGAGCGAGGCCGCCGAATCGTTCCGCCTGTTCGCCAGGGTGGTGTTCAGTTCGTGGATGCTGGGTGCGGTGATCGTCGCGGGTACGCGAGCGTCGGACAAGTTCTCCGAGTGGATCATCGACGACGCCACCGGCGGCAATGCCAAGAACATGGCCGAATTGATGGTGAAAACCAGTAAGTTGCAGGCCTTTTCGCCGGGCCTGGTGCTGATCATCGCCATCGTCGGCCTGCTCGGCGCGCTCGCCCAGATCGTGCTCGCCATCGTTCGGCAGGGTTTGCTGGTGGTCGCGGCGGGCGTGCTGCCGCTGGCCGCCGCCGCCTCGGCGACGGGCACCGGCAAGCAGTCGTATCAGAAACTGGTCGGCTGGATCATCGCGTTCATGCTGTTCAAACCGGTGGCCGCGATCGTGTACATGATCGCGTTCACCACCGCGGGCCACGTCGACGAGACCACGGACTCCGGCGGCTTGCCCAGCGGCGAGGACGCGCAGCGGATGCTGGTCGCGCTGGTGCTGCTGTGCAGCGTGGCGTTCGTGCTGCCCGCGCTGATGCGCCTGGTCGCGCCGGCGGTGGCCACGGTCGGCACCGGTGGCTCGGGTCTGATGGTGGCCGGTGGTGCGGCGGTAGCGGCGATGGGGCTCGGTGCGATCGGCACCAAGGCTGTCGCCTCTCGGCCGGTGGCGGCGCCCGGCTCCGCGGGCTACTTCGGTAATGGCGGTGCGGGCCCGCGGCCCGGTGGACCCGGCGGGGGCGGGGGAAGCGGCGGCGGTGGCGCGGCGCCACGACCGATACCGCCACCACGAGGGGGTGCGCCCGCGCCCGCGACGACGAGTTCGGGCTCGGTACCCGCCGGCGCCCGCAATGTGGCGGCCGCTCGGACCGCGGCCAACACCACCTCGCGCGCGGACCAATCGATGGGCGACGTCGCCGGTGACCGCTGGGCGAATCGTTCACCCGACCTCGGCAGGAGCACGATTCCGCGATGACGACCTCGGCGACCGACACCTACGAGCGCCGCTCGTACGGGCTGTGGCAGAAACCGCGCAGCGCGGGCCTTTTCGGCCTGCGCTGGGAAGAGACCGTGATCGGTTTCGTCGTGGTGATCACGGCACTGATCTGCGCGATGGTCGGTGGATTCAAATGGGGCCTCGTCGTCGGCGGGCTCGGTGCGCTGGTGATGGTGCCCCTGGTGTGGCGGACGGGGGGCCGCTCGGGCTATGAGACGGGACTGATGATGTTCAACTGGAGGCGCTCGCGCAACAACGGCGAGCACGTGTATCGCGGTGGCCGGTTCTCCCGGATCCCCGGCGGTGTCACGAAATTGCCGGGGCTGCTCGCGCCGTCGAAGCTCTACGAAGGCATCGACGCCGGTGGGTATCACTTCGGGATGATCCATCTGCCCGCGTTCGCGCAGTACACGGTGGTGTTGCGGGCCTGGCCGCAGGGGCACGAGGCGGTGGACCAGCCGGTGATCGATCGCTGGGTCGCGGCCTGGGGCACCTTCCTCGCCTCGGTCGGGCAGACCAGCGACATCGTCGCGGTGGTGCCGGTGATCGACACGGTGCCCGAGACCGGAAACCGGTTGCTCAACGAGGTGTCCACGATCACCCGCCCCGAAGCCCCCGATCTGGCCCAGCAGGTGATGTACGAGCTGGCGACCGAATTGCCGCAGGAGCGTGTGCAACTGCTGCCGCGGGTGGCGATCACGTTCAAGGCGACCACCGCCGAGCGGCGCAAGAACCCGGCCGAGGAAGCGGTGGAGATCGGGCGCAGGCTGCCCGGTATCTGCGCGGCGCTGGCCGAGGCCGGCGTGCGGGCGCAGCCGATGTCGGCGGAGGAGGTCATCTCCTTCATCCGCCGCAGCTACGACCCTGCCTCGCAGGCCGACCTCGAGGTGGCCGCGGCCGATCCCGGTGGGCACGGCCTCGGCTGGGACGACGCGGGTCCGGTGTCCTACGACGAGAAGTGGGATCACCTGATCCACGACGGCGGCCGCTCGGTGACCTGGGAGATGGACGCGGCGCCCGAGGGCGCGGTGGACGAGCGGGTGCTGCAGCGATTGCTCGCGCCCAATCCCGAAGTGCCACGCAAACGCATCGCGATCGTCTACCGGCCGCACTCGGCCGCCGACGCCGCCGAGATCGTCGACGACGACTTCAAGAACGCGCTCGTGGCCCAGCAGAGCGAACGCGGTGTGGTCTCGGCGGCGGCGACGCTGCGCGTCGGCGCCACCCAGCAGGCGCGCGAGGAGCAGGCCCGCGGACACGGTGTCACCCGGTTCGGTGCGCTGGTCACGATCACCGAGCCGCTGCGTGGTGATCTGCCCCGCATCGAGGCCATCACCCGCGACCTGTCCACGCAGGCTCGGCTCAAGATCCGGCGCTGCTACCGCTACCAGTCCGCGGCGTTCGCGGCATCTCTCGGTTGCGGCGTGATCCTGCCCGAACACGCAACCATTCCGAAGGCATTGGCGGGGTGAGGCGATTATGGGACGCGACTACGAACCCCCGGTGCGCGATCGCGACGACGTCGCGTTGCGCCCGGTCCACCGGCCGCCGCGCATCCGCGGCGAACGCGAGCCACGGCCCGCGGGGAGCGCGCCGCGCGTGAGCGACGACGTGCTCGGCCTCGACGAGCGCACCGACCGCGACGAGCGAGAAGGCTCGGCGCGGGGATCACGCACGGCCGAAGGCCGTCCACCGGTCGAGCACCGGGCACGGGACGAAGCCCGCACCGAACGAGGTCGTCCACCCCGGCCCCGTGGCGAGGAGCCACGCAGGCCACGCGAGGACGAGCCGCGTCGATCGCGCGAGGGCGAGCGGCGGACGCGGGGTCCGCGTCCCGATGCCGATCGGGGCGCCAGGGCGCGCGCCGAGCGTGGGTTGCGCGACCAGGATCACGGTCCCCGGTTGGAACACGAACGCCCACAGGGTGATCCGCGCCGGCGTCCCAAGCAGGCCGCACCGAAGCCGATGAAGAAGGCGCGGCCCGCGAAGGCGGTGCGCGCGGTCCGGGCCGACGAGGCCGCCGATCGGGCGATGGGTTCGGGCCGGTCGGCGAAATCGACCAAGCCGGACCGGCGTTCGCAAGGCCCCTCGCTGCTCGACGACGCTACCCGCGCCCGCTACGAGATGATCGCCCGCGAGCAGTCGGGTCTGCGCGCGGCCTGGGCGACGTTCCGGATCCACACCGACGACCTGCGCCGCAACAACGCGCACGCGCGCACCGAGGCCGTGGTCAAGGACGGGTTCGACCGCACCACCGCCGAATTGACCGACCGCGGGTACTCGGGCGCGGGCGGCGGCAAGATGAACGTCGTCGGCCGCCCGGTCGAGTATCGCGCCACCACCGCCCAGGTCGCGGGTCTGTGGCCGTGGTCGGTCGGTGCCGGTGCGCCGTTGATCGGCACCCCACTCGGCTCGCACCTGCACACCGGCGCCCCGGTGTGCTTCGACCCGATGAACTGGTTCATGCGCGGCAGTTTCATCACCGCGCCCAGCCTGTTCGTGCTCGGCCTCAACGGTTTCGGCAAGTCCTCGCTGGTGCGCCGGATCGTGCTCGGCGGCATCGCCCAGGGCATCACCCCGCTGATCCTGGCCGACGTGAAACCCGACTACCGCAAGATGGTCGAACTCGTCGGCGGCCAGGTGATCGACCTCGGCTACGGACACGGCAAGCTGAACCCGCTGGCCGCGGGCGTGCTCGGTTCGGTGGTGCCACGCCTGGCGGACGAACCCGCACTGCAACGTCAGGTGCTGCAGGATCTGCGCGCCCGGCAGGTGACGTTGATCGCGGGCCTGGTGGAACTGGTTCGCGGCGCCCGCGTCGCCGACTTCGAGGAAACGCTGATCGCTACCGCGCTGCGCATCCTCTACCAGCCCGGCGGCTTCACCCCCGACAAACCGCCGATCATGGAAAACCTGCTCGAGGTGATCGTCGGCGGCGGCGCCGAGATGATGCTCGACGCGGGCGCCGACAACGCCGACGAATACCAGAACGCGATCAAGGGACTGCGCCGATCGTTGCGCGCGCTCACCCAGGGTCCGTTCGGCGCGATCTTCAACGGCCAGACCAGCGTTCCGATCGACACCAGCGCCGTGGCGGTGTGCATCGACGTCTCGCACATCCCCAGCGGCGACAAGAAGCTCAAGGCCGCGGTCATGTTGGCCTGCTGGGCAGACGGTTTCGCGTCCGTCGAGGCCGCGCACGTGCTGGCCGACGCGGACCTCGGCCCGCAGCGCTACTTCCAGGTGGTGATGGACGAGCTGTGGCAGGTGCTCGGGCTCGGCGACTTCATGGTCGACCGCGTCGACGAGCTGACCCGTCTGCAGCGTGGCCTGGCCACCGCCCTGATCATGATCAGCCACACCATCAAGGACCTGCAGGCGCTGGGGTCGGACGCCGCGATCGCCAAGGCCATCGGCTTCCTGGAACGCGCGCGCGCCAAGATCTTCGGCGCGCTACCCGCCGAGGAGATCAGCAGGCTCGACTCCACGGTGCCGTTCACCTCGGCCGAGCAGGAGATGGTGACGAGTTGGTCGGCGCCGCAGGCCCTCACCGGTGAGGCGCTCAAGCCCGGCCAGCAGCGGCCGTCGCCGCCCGGTACCGGCAAGTTCCTGCTGAAGGTCGGCGAGGATCGCCGGCCGGGCATTCCTTTCCACATGGAGTTCACGGTGTCGGAGCGAGAAAGCGGAATCCACGACACGAACCAGCGCTTCAGCGAGTTCGGCGACAACCCAAGGGGCACGCCGGACTATTCGAACGGGAGTGAGCAATGATGCCGCACCGGTCCTATCGCCGGGTCTCGCCGGAGGTCCGCAATGCCGCCGTCGCCCAGGTGGTCGCGCTGACCGACAAGTTGCGCAGCGAATCGGAGGCCTGCCGAATGGTGGCCGAACAGATCGGCGTGCACGCCAATTCGGTGCGCAACTGGGTCCGCGCGACCCAGGACCCGAGCCTGGACCGCATGGACGCCACCGCGCTACGCCGCAAAGTGGCGCTGTTGCAACAACAGCTGGCCGCCGCCGCGGAAATGAACCGCACGCTCGCCGACACGCTCAACGAGTCCCGGCGCCGAACATGAACTCCGCCGCGGCGGACGTTGCGCGAATCGGCGCCCGGCGCGGACCGCAGGGAGGCGGCCGGTGAACGTCCGCACGATGATGATGACGGTGTTCGGCTCGGTCGTCGGGTTGGTGGCCCTGGTGTTGGTGATCGTGCTGCCGTCCTCGGATGAGACCTGCGAGACCGGCGATGTGCTGGTCGGATCGTCGGTGCCCACGCTGCCCGAACTCGGTGGGGACAATCGCGCGGGCGCGACCAGTGCTGCCGCGCCGACATCGAATCCGGCGGTCACCGGAACACCGGTGCTGGCCGCGGGTGTGGGTCCGCTGCGCCGCACGTTGCCGCTGGAGACCGGAACGTTCACCATCTCCGATGTGTTCGGTTCGCGCGGCGGCGATCACAAGGGCATCGACATGGCCGCCACCGACGGCACCACGATCTACTCGGTGTCCGACGGCAGGGTCGTCGCCGCCGGTCCCGCTTCCGGTTTCGGCAACTGGATCGTCGTCGATTCCGTCGACACCAACGGTCGCGCCTACTCCGCGGTGTACGGCCACATGTGGGACGCCGGCGTCAAGGTGCGCACCGGCCAGACGGTGACCGCGGGTCAGCCGATCGGGATGGTCGGGTCCGCGGGCGAATCGAGCGGTCCGCACCTGCATTTCGAGATCGTGCCCGGCGGCCGGTTCACCGGCGGTCGTCAGATCGACCCGATGCCGTGGCTCGACGGCGCGCCGACCCCGGATGTCGGTGGCGCGCGGGCGTTTTCGAGCGATCCGAACTGTGTGCGCGGATTCGGCAGCGCCGGTGGGGCATTGGCCGATGGGAAGGTACCCGCCGAACTCGAGATCTGGTATCGCCGCGCGGGGACGGTGTGCCCGGAGATCTCCTCGTCGCTGCTGGCCGCGCAGGCCAAGCAGGAGTCGGGATTCCGGCGGGGGCTCACCTCGCCCGCGGGCGCTCAGGGCCTGGCCCAGTTCCTGCCGGGCACGGCGGCGGGCATCAATCCCGAGGACGGTCAGCCCTACGTCATCGACGCCGACGGCAACGGGTCCGCCAGCGTGTGGGACGACGGTGACGCGATCATCGGACAAGCCCGCTACATGTGCTCGATCGCCCACAAGATCGCGGGCTGGATGGCCGCGGGGCGCGTGTCGGGCGACCTGGCCGCCCTCACCCTGGCCGGGTACAACGCCGGTGAGGGCGCGGTGCTGGCCTCCGGGGGGATGCCCAATCAGTATGCGGCGCACTATTCCGAGACCAGGCCCTACGTCACCAACATCTTGTCGATGGAACCCCAGTACCGCGCGCCCGGCGCGCAAGGCCGGTTCACCCCCGGGCAGGGCAGCGACGGCGAGCAGATCGTCGAGGCCGCCCACGACTGGCTCGGCACACCGTATGTGTGGGGCGGCGGCGGCGTACAGGGGCCGAGCGGTGGCGGATTCGACGGGCCGGGACTGACCGCCGCGGCGGTGTTCGCCGCGTCCTCGGGCGCGGTCACGTTGCCACGCACCGCCGAACAGCAATGGGAGGCCGGGCGGGAGGTCCCGATCGCGAAGGCCGTCGCCGGTGATCTGGTGTTCAGCGGGTTCGGACGGCAGGGCCCGACACAGGTCGGGATCTACGCGGGCAACGGTCGGCTGATCCAGTCGGTGCCGCCGACGAGCAACCGCGGTGGCGGGGGTGTCGCCGAGGTGGCGGTGCCCGGCGACGCACGGGCGAGGAGGGTGTTGTGACCACGCGACCAGCGATAACCTGGTGGGAGAGAACACGAATCCGCACAACCCCGGCGGTGATGCTCGTGGCAGTCCTGCTCTCGGTTCCGGCGTGCAGTGGTGATGCCGAGCCGACGCGTCCCGAGGCGACTTCCACCACGCGTCTGCTCGAAGCCGCGGTCGACCCGACGACTCCCGACGGTGTCGCGGTGGTCGCGCTGCGCGAGGTCTACACCTGGTACCCCGCGACCGAGCAACCCGGATCCTCGCTGCAGCGCGCGCGAGAATGGCTGGGGCCCAGCATGATACGTATGCTGGACAGTTCGATCGGGGCCACCGCGACTCCGAAACCGTCGCTGCAGTGGGCCGACTGGGCCAAGGCGAAAGCGCGCGTGGAGGCGTTCACCTTCGCCTCGGGGGAGCCGGCGCCCGCGAGCGCCGATCCCACGGTGGCGCAGTACAAGATCGGCATCGAACAAACGGTCGTCTACCCGAACGGCCGCACCGAAGAGCTACCGCCGAGCACCGTCATCGCGACGGTGGTGCAGACCCCGCAGGGCTGGCGCCTCGACGCGTTCCGCTGACCACCCACCACGTCCACACAAGGAGGCACCCGTGGCGAAGAAGAAGGTGACGGATCCGGCCGCGGTCGGACCCGACACAACGCTGATCATGATCATGTTCGGGTTCGCGGCGCTGATCACCCTCGCCGTCGCCCTGCACCTGGGCAACGCGCTGGCGGTTGTGCCGCAGACCATTCCGATCAACCCGATCGCGGTGGTCGCCGATCTGGCGCGGGGCAAGCTGCACTGGCCGCGTGCGTCGACGGTGATCGTGCTGTTGGTGATCGCGTCGGCCATCGCGTATGTGGTGATCCGCAAGCGGTTGAAGAAGCGTGCGGGTGTGGGGCGGTTGGCGGTCGACGACAAGGCCGACCACATGGGCAGCGGTAGCGCGATCGCGTCGATCACCGAGGCCGGAGTCAGGGAGAAGGCGGCAGCTCTGGGGATGAAGCTGGGCACCAACGACTCACCCGGTGTGCCGATCGGCATCGCTGTCGCCGACGGCACCTCGCTCTACGGCTCCTACGAAGACCTGCATCTCGACATCTGGGGCCCGCGACAGGGCAAATCCACCTCGCGGGTCATTCCGGCGATACTCTCCGCGATCGGGCCCGTGCTGGCGACGTCGAACAAGCGTGACGTGGTCGACGCGACCCGTGATGTGCAGGAAGCCAAGGGCAGTCGCACATTCGTGTTCGATCCACAAGGCGTCGCCGGTGAACGACCGACCTGGTTCTGGGATCCGCTGAGCTGGGTCAACTTCCGCACCGAGGGGTGTGAGATGCGGGCGGCTCGGCTCGCGGGACATTTCGCCGACGCCGAGACCGGCGGCAGCGCCGACGACGGCGACAACTTCTTCGATCCTGAGGCCGAAGACCTACTCGCCGCGTTCTTCCTTGCGGCCGCGATCGCGGGTAAACCGATCACCCAGGTGTGGGAATGGGTGACGAATCCGCAGAACACCGAGGCGATCGAACACCTGCGCGGCGCCGAACACCACTTCACCGCGTCCGGCCTCGCCATGCAGTACAACGCCGACGAGCGCACCAGGAGCGGCATCTTCGGTACCGCGAAGAAGATGATTCGCTGCTTGCAGCTGTCCAATGTGCACCCGTGGATCACCCCGGCCGACGGCGTCCGTCCCCAGTTCGACGAACTGGAGTTCATCGAACGCAACGGCACGCTGTACTGCCTGTCGCTCGAGGGGCGCGGTTCGGCCGCACCGCTGGTGAGCGCGCTCACCGAGGCGGTCATCGATGTGGCCATGCGTAAGGCCTCGCGCTCGTCGGGTGGCCGGTTGCCGATCCCGTTGCTCGCGGTGCTCGACGAGGCCGCCAACGTGGTGCGCTGGAAGGATCTGCCCAAGCAGTACAGCCACTTCGGGTCGCGCGGCATCGTGGTGATGACCGTGTTGCAGTCGTGGGCGCAGGGCGCGCGTTGCTGGGGCGAGGCCGGGATGAGCGCGCTGTGGTCGGCCGCCAATATCAAGGTTCTCGGCAGCGGAGTCGACGATATGGCCTTCCTGCGCGACCGGTCCGAGGCGATCGGCGAGTACGACTCGATCTCCGCGTCGATGTCGCAGTCGGGCAACAGCAAGAGCTACTCGCGTTCGCTGAGCTCCTCGGTGACCTTCACCGCGCAGGGCCTGGCGACGCTACCGCGCGGTCGTGCCGTCGTGTTCACCTCCGGTCAGCCCGCGGTCCTGGTGCGGACCGTGCCGTGGTGGGAGTCGGAGTACGCCGACGCGGTCAAGCGGTCGATCGAGCAGAACGACCCGACTCGCAAGACCCGCATCGAAGACCTTTTCGGGTCTGCGTCGCTAGCGAAATCTGTTCCGCCGGAAGAGATGGGTGAAGTCGAGGAGGTCAAGCCGCTGTGAGCTACGACAATGTCGCCAATGGGGAGATTACGAACGGCTACCAGGGGGTGTACGAGTTCGTCACCGAGTACCTGAGTCAGGTCTACCGGCGCCAGGTCACCGATATCAGTGACACGGTGTGGTGCCCGGAATGGTGGCACCACAGCGAGGCCGTGATCCGGTTGAGCGCGCTGTGGCAGGCCTGGGAGCATCACCGTCTGCAGGGCGGGACCGGTATCAGCGTGTGGTTTCTCGACCATGCGGACCCGCACATGACCAAGCTGTTCGACCCGAAAGGGCCGTTCAAGTACTGCAGTGTGCGCAACGGTCACAAGGGGATGCTCGAACCGCTGCCGCTCAAGAAACCGGAGGGCGCGGACGCGCAGATGTTCGGCAGTCCGGACATCGACCGCCTCTGGCAGAAAGGCCGCATACCGGACTGACCGGACGGATGCTCGGATCCCGTTGCCAGGCAAGGGGATCCGAGCATATTCGGAGTCGGGTCAGCGACCGCGTTCGATCCCGCGTTCGATCCCGCGTTCCCCACGCTGACGCGCGAGGGTCGCGCGCATCACGGTGTCCCGGGACCGGATCGCCTCTTCCGGCGAGATGCCTTGGCCCATTTCGACCAGCATCCGAACCTGGGTGAGCTCCGGAGCGACGCCGGCACGCTGCAGATGTGCCGCGATCGCCGAGCGTCGCTCGGCCGAGTCGTAGCCGACGCTCGGCGTCGCCGCGGCGCTCGCGGCGAAGGCGGAGCCCGCCGGCTTGTTGAGGTTGATTCCGCGGTTCTCCACACCGCGCGATTCCACCGTGCGCGACCCCACCGACATCATCTGCACGAGTTCGATATTGCGCGGATCCTTGGCCTTGAGATCACGCGCCTCGCGGATCTGCAATTCGCGCGCTTCCTTCATCTTGGCCTCGATCGCCTTCGCCCGGGACTCGGCCTCTTTCTGGCCGTGTTCCCGCGATTTGACGGCGACCAAGATGGCCATCTGCAGCATGGTGCGCATCATGGACGCTGTTTCGCTGCCGATGTCGTCGAGTTCCGCCATGACTGCTCCCCGATGCTGCTGTGGAAGTGGACATCTGAGCCTACCGCGCGAAGGACACGGTGCGATGTCCGGCGGGCCGGGTCGACAGCGGAGAAAATGTGGGTGAGCGGTGCATGAGGCGGATGAATCGTAGGATTGCCTAGCCTCTGATGATCTTCTTCGCACGTCGGGGCGGGAAAACCGGAAACGGACCGGACACGCCAGCGTGTCCGGTCCGTTTCTGTCCTGGGAAAGCGGGTGTCAGCCCACCTTGACAGAGTTGAACGAGATCGGGATGGCCGGCCCGCCGTCTTCCGCGCCACCCTTGACGCCGCCGCCCGCGACCTTGTCCAAGGTGGCCAGGCCGGCCTCGTCGATCGTGCCGAAGATGGTGTAGTTCGGCGGCAGCTGGGTGTCGCCGAAGACCAGGAAGAACTGGCTTCCGTTGGTGCCCTTGCCCTCCGGGGAGGTACCCGCGTTGGCCATCGCGACCAGGCCGCGCTTGTAGTTCACCGGCTGCTGCAGCGCCGGGTCACCGGCGGGGAACAGGTCGGTGGGGTATTCGTTGTCGAAGGAGTAGCCGGGGCCGCCCATACCGGTGGCCGCGGGGTCACCGCACTGCAGGATGCCGAAGCCCGGCGTGGCCACGATGCGGTGGCAGCTGGTCTTGTCGAAATAGCCCTGCTGGGCCAGGCTCACCATCGAGTTGACCGTGCAGGGTGCCTGCGCGCTGTTGAGCGATAACCCGATCGGGCCCTGGGTGGAATCGATCGCCACCTTCACCTCGGGACCGTCGGTGGCGACCGACGTCGTGGTGGGCGCGGTGACCGGCTTGGCCGCAGGCTCCTGGCCCGCCGGGTAGCTGCAGTCGACGGTCGCGGGCTTGGCCGCGGGGGGCGGCGGACCGGGGATGTCGAGGGGAGTGTTGACGAACTGGGTCGTCGGCACCGCCGAGGACGACTCGGCGTTGACCGACTCACTGTCGTCGCCCCTGGTGAGGAAATACACGCCGGTCGCGGCGGCCGCGACGACTATCACACCCAGTACCGAGCCCGCGATCGTCAAGCGCTTGCGCTTCTTCTCCTGCTCGGCCCGTCGTGCCAGCTGGCGCTCCAGCTTGCGCTTGGCCGCCGCCCGTCGCTGTTCGTTACTCGGCACTACCGCGTTCCTCCCGTGTCGTCAGGTTCGTCTAGAGGGTAACCGGTTGGACGCGGGGGGCGCCCGTGGGGAAAACTGGACCATCGTGACCAAGACCAGCAGCTTCACCGCCCCGAAGGGGGTCCCCGACTACCTGCCGCCCGGTTCGGCCGAGTTCGTCGCCGTGCGCGACGGCTTGATCCACGCCGCCCGACTCGCGGGGTACGGGCATGTCGAGCTGCCGGTATTCGAACAGACCGCCCTGTTCGCACGGGGTGTCGGCGAGTCGACCGACGTGGTCAGCAAGGAGATGTGGACCTTCGCCGACCGCAACGGCGAGAGCTTCACCCTGCGTCCCGAAGGCACCGCGGGCGTGATGCGCGCGGTGATCCAGCACGGTCTGGACAAGAGCGGTCAGCTGCCGGTGAAGCTCTGCTACGCCGGTCCGTTCTTCCGGTACGAGCGCCCGCAGGCCGGTCGTTACCGGCAGTTGCAGCAGGTCGGCATCGAGGCGATCGGCATCGACGACCCCGCCCTCGACGCCGAGGTCATCGCGATCGCCGACGCCGGATTCCGCGCGCTGGGCCTGGACGGATTCCGCCTCGAGATCACCTCGCTCGGTGACGAGACGTGCCGCCCGCAGTACCGCGAACTGTTGCAGGAGTTCCTGCGTGGGCTGCCCCTGGACGAGGAGACACAGCGCCGCGCCGAGATCAACCCGCTGCGCGTGCTCGACGACAAGCGTCCCGAAGTGCGCGAGCTGACCGCGAACGCACCGCTGATGATCGACCACCTCTCGGAGTCGGCGAAGGCGCACTTCGAGCAGGTTCTCGGACACCTCGACGCGCTCGGCGTGCCATATGTGGTGAACCCGCGCATGGTGCGCGGTCTGGACTACTACACCAAGACCACGTTCGAATTCGTGCACGACCAGCTCGGTGCGCAGTCGGGCATCGGTGGCGGTGGCCGCTACGACGGACTGATGGCCGAACTGGGCGGTCAGCCGCTGTCGGGCATCGGTTTCGGCATCGGCGTCGACCGGACGGTGCTGGCACTCGCTGCCGAGGGCAAGTCGGCGGCCGATCCGGCGCGCTGCCAGGTGTACGGCGTCGCGCTCGGCGACGCGGCCAAGGCGAAGCTGGTCGCGCTGGCCGGTGAACTGCGTGCCGCCGACATCAGCGTCGACCTGGCCTATGGCGGACGCGGGATGAAGGGTGCGATGAAGGGCGCCGACCGTTCGGGGGCGAAGTACACCCTTGTGCTCGGCGATCGCGATCTCGCCGAGAACACGATCGGCGTCAAGGAGATGGCAACCGGTGAACAGCGGTCCGTCCCGCTCGACGGCGTCGTGGCGGTGCTGCGCGCGGAGCTCGGTCGCTGAGGCCGCGTACTCCGCGGTGGGCGCCGCGCTCGGCTGCTGAGGTCGGTGGGGCGCGGTAATCTGACCGCGCCTCATGCCGGGCGGGCCGGTGGGGGCGGAGAGGCAATCGTGGACGGGCAGTCCGGGCAGCCGGCGGCGACGGAACCGGTGGGAATCGACCTGGTGGCGCCCGAGGTGTTCGCGCCGATGTTGCGCAGGCTCGCGCTGGCCGCGCTCGGCGTGGGCGTCGGTGCGGCGTTGCTGTCGGCGGTCTGGCTGAGCTGGCCGTACGCGATCCTGATCGGACTGGCCGTCGCTGTCCCGACCATCGGTTACGTCTTCGCGTTCCAGCGGCGGCGGCTGTGGTTGAGCGGCACCGTGATCCGCGCACACCGGCTGGTCGGCGAACACACGGTCGACCTCGCCCACGCTACCGGCGTGCAACTGCTGGTGTATCCCGCACGCCTGAGCCGCATCGTCTTGCGGGTCACCGCCGGCGGCGACACCCAACTGGTGCCGCTGGCGATGTACACCGACGTGGGCAGCGGCCGCGAACTGCATCTGCTCGGCCTGCGCAAACTCGCCGACGCACTCGCCGCCAGCGAACTCGCCGCGGCCATCGCGATCTCGGAAGTGCTCGTGCAGCAGTTGCGTGCCGAGGCGCGCGACGCCGGCCTCGGCGAACGTCCGCTGTATCGCGCGGTGCGGTCGGTGCGGAGCAAGGACAGCGTCTCACCGGTGGTCCTCACCGATTCCGAGGTCGCCGCACTCGGTTGAGCGTTGCCGGATGGTGTCGTAGCCCGACCGCCTGTCCGGCGGTCAGCCGAAGAGGGCGAGCTGCGCGTCCTGCGGCGTGGGTGGGGGAGCGGCTGGCGTGGTGGGGCCTTGGACTCGGCGCAGGCCGTGGTGGTCGAGGAGGGGATTCACTCGGTCGCGTAGCCAGTCGCGGTAGAGGGGAGTGACGTTGCCGCCGCGGGCGTAGAGCTGGCGGTAGCGGCGCATGAGCGCGGGGTGTTCGGTACCGAGCCAGGTGAGGAACCAGTCTCGGGTGGGACCGCGCAGGTGCATCGGGAAGGCCATGGCGCTGGCCGCGCCCGCGTCGGCGATCGCGGCGAACATGGCCTCGAGATGGGCCCGGCTGTCGGTGAGACAGGGGATGATCGGCGCGGCCATGACATGGACGGTGAAGCCCGCGTCGGCCAGCGCGCGGACCAGGTCGAGACGGGCACGCGGTTCGGGGGTGCCCGGTTCGAGGCGGTGATGCAGGTCGGGATCGAGGATGGCGATCGACACCGCGACGCTCACCTCTACGTGCCGGGCCGCCTCGGTGAGCAGGGGGAGATCGCGGCGCAGCAGCGGGCCCTTGGTGAGGATGGAGAAGGGGGTGCCCGAATCGGCGAGCGCGCCGATGATGCCGGGCATCAAGCGGTATCGGCCCTCGGCGCGTTGGTACGGGTCGGTGTTGGTGCCGAGCGCTACCGCCTCGCGCTGCCAGGACCGGCGCAGAAGTTCGCGACGCAGCACCGCGGCGATATTGGTCTTCACCACGATCTCGGAATCGAAATCCTCGCCCGCGTCGAGGCCGAGATATTCGTGGCTGCCGCGCGCGAAGCAGTAGCGGCAGGCGTGCGAGCAGCCACGCATCGGGTTGATCGTCCAGCGGAAGGGCAGCGCGGAGCTCTCGGGCATCTTGTTCAGCGCGCTCTTGCACAGCACCTCGTGGAAGGTGATGCCGTCGAACTCGGGGGTGCGGACGGAGCGGACCAGCCCGGCCCTGGTCAGGCCGGGCAGCGCGCCGTCATCGGCGTCCAGGGTCTGAGCTTGCCACCGCACCCCACGAGTCGAACATTTGTTCGAACGGCTGTCAAGCCTGACGCGACGCCCGCAGGAAGTCGACGAGGTCGTTGACGGTCTCGGTGGTCGGGCGGGGGCGGTAGCCGAGTTCGCGTTCGGCCTTGCCGTGGTCGACGACCGGCGCCGAGATCAGCGCGCCCAGTGCGGCTTTGGACAGGCTGTCGGAGCCGAAGCGCCTGCCGATCGGCTCGAGCACCGGCAGTGTCGCGCCGAGTACCTTCGCCGGGATGGCGAAGCGTGGGCCCTTGGCGCCGGTGCGGGCCGCCGCCATCCGGCAGAAGTCGATCATCGTGGTCATCTCGCCGCCGAGCAGGTAGTTCTCGCCGGTGCGGCCCTTGTCGCCCGCGAGGACCAGGCCCTGGGCGACGTCGCGCACGTCGACCAGGTCGAAGCCGCCGCCGATCATCACCGGAATCCGGCCGCGCATCGCCTGGGCGGCGATGACGTTCAGCCGGGACAGGCGATCGGGGAGGTCGACCGGGCCGTAGACGCCGGTCGGATTCACGATCACCGCGTCGAGTCCGCGCTCGATCACCGGACGCAAGGCCAGTTCGCCGGACCACTTCGACCGGTCGTACACGGGCAAACCGGGATCGTCTGAGCGGCCGGAGGTCTCGTCGATGTGCCCGCCCGCGCGGTACTGGTCGAAAGCGTGGATGGAGCTGGTGTGGACGAACCGGCGCACGCCCGATTCCAGTGCCGCCTCGGCGGTGACGCGCACGCCCTCGGTGTTCACCCGCCACGCCAGATCGTTGCGTTCGGCGAGGGTGATCAGCGCGACGAGGTGGTAGACCACCTCGGTGCCCGCCAGCGCCGCGCGCATCGACGCCGGGTCGAGCACATCGCCTTCGACCCAGGTGACGGCCGGATCGGCGGTAGCCGGGGCGACGCGGTCGATCGCGACGACCTCGTGGCCGCGCTCGACGAGCAGAGGGATCAAGTTGGTACCGAGGTAGCCGGCTGCGCCGGTCACTGCGACCTTCATGAGGCCGAGGATATAGAACATGTTCTAGTTTTGATAGTGGATCACGCAGATCGGGGGTGGCACGACTCGAAAACTGCCGGGGAGTTCGGCTATATTTGGCGCCAATCGCAGTTGGGTGGTCGCGTCGGGAGTTTCGCGTCCGTCGCTCGCTTCTGTAGTGCAGACTTTTCACGACGAGTTGGGGGGATTTCGCATGACCGATCTCTCGGTGCAAACCGAAGAAGTCGCCGCGTTCGCGGCGACCAATGGCGGGGTGGCGGCACAGGTCGCCGCGGCGGGCAATATCGACCTGGTTGCCAGCGTGTCGGCGGCGACGCCCGTGTTCGGCCTTATCGGCGCCGACTACCTGGCGATGTTCGCGGCCGCGCAAGCGTTGCAGGCCAAGGACATCAACGACCTGTCGGCGAAGTTCAGCTCGCTCTCCGACGCGGCCTTCAAGTCGTCGGTGACCTTCGAGACCACCGATATCGACAATGCCGCCCAACTCGCCCGTCAGGCCGCCGGCCTGTGAAGCCGCTGAGTTCGGACGCGGGCGTCATCGCTCCCGATGCCGCGATGGCCGCCGCCGATGCCGCGACGGCGTCGGTGATGGGTGCGGTACCCCTCGATTCGCAGGCGATCCTGGACGTCCCGCTCATGCAGGTGCCCGAGGATGTGGCGACCGACGAGGAAGCGGTCTTCACCCTCGCGCAGAAGATCACCGACGAAGCCCAGAACGGCAGCATGTCGCCCGCCGGACTGGGTGGGCTCGGCGGCCTCGGCACCGGCGTAGAGCCCCAGGACATCCTGTCCGGCGTCGCGGACGACGCGTCGTCCGCGCTGAGCGGCTTGCAGGGGACGGTCGCTCAGGTCGCCGCGCCCGCGTCGGCCGCCGCGCTGACCGCGTTCGACCAGGCCAAGTCCGCACTCACCGGCACCTCGGGTGCGGGCGCGTCGAGCACCTCCGGCGCGAGCACGTCGGCCGCCGCGACGACCCTGACCGAAGATCCGGTGGCCGCGCTGATGAGCGGCCTGTCGCTGCCCGCACTGCCCGGCATCGACACCCTGTTCCAGCCGTTCCTCGATCTGCTCAGCAGCTTCGGTACCGGCGTTTTCGGCTCGCTGGACCCGACCTCGATCCTGAGCAATTCCTCGGCGGTCATCGAGCAGGCGATGACTCTGGCCCAAGGCGGCGTGAAGACCGTTCAGCAGGTGTGGGAGGGGCAGTCCGCCGACGCGGCGACCACCGCCAGCCAGCAGGCGCAGACACAGGGGCAGGACACCAGCCAGCGCGGCATCGATATCTCCGCGCTCACCCAGCAGGCCGCTGCCGTCGTCCAGACCGGCAACGCCCAGCTCACCACGATCGCCACCACCTTCGCGGCCCAGGCCACCGCGCTCGCGCCGACGATCATGCTGCCGCCGACCCAGGCCACCCTGATCGGCTTGGCCACTTCGCATCTCGGTGAGGCGGTGTCGGTCGTCAACGTCACCCGTGGGCAGTTGATGGGGTACACCGGCGAGCTCAGCGGCGTCGTCGGGCAGCTGGCCAGCCAGAGCGGCCTGCCCTCGCCCGAGGAAGTTCTCTCCGCGGCTTCGGAGAACATCGGCGAACCGCTGCTCACCCAGGCGGAGGAGGCTCTGACCGGCGGCGGCGATTCGTCTACCACCGCCGCGAGCACCACGGCGGGTACCACTACTCCTGGCTCGACTTCACCGTCGAGTGTCGGTACCGGTGGCAGCGGCGGTGGATCCGGCGCCTCGCTCGGCGCGCTCGGTACCGCGCGCGGCGGCGCCGGCGGCTCGGCGGGCAGCACCGGCGGCACTCCGAGCTCGGGCACTCCGAAGTCCACCGCGGCCGTGCCGGGTGCGGCGGTTCCGGCGTCGGGCCGGCCGATCAGCACGGTGATGGGCTCCGGCACCACCACGGCCGCCGGTACCAGCGGTACCTCCGGCATGATGGGCGGCGGTGGCGCGGGAGCGGGTGCGGGCCGTGGCAACAACGAGGAAGAACACGGTCGTACCGTGCAGCCCTACCAGAGCCGCACCGGCAACGACGATCTCACCGGTCCGCTGGGCGAATCCACGCCCGACGTGATCGGTGCCGTCCACGAGGACGAACGCGAAGCGGACGCGACCGCGGATCGGTTCTGACCGGCAAGGGGCTCGCCGGTGAAAACCGGCGAGCCCCTTGCGGTTCGGTGTCGAACGATCAGCTCTTGAAGGCGTCGACCAGCTTCTTGTAGAGGTCGGTGAAGCGCTTGCGCGCGGCCTTCTGCTCCGGGTTGAGGCCATCGGACGCATCGGGGGAATAGATCACCAGGTGCGCTTCGTCGGCCGGGTCGTCGGGCATCAGGTCGATGATCTGGGTGCCGCGGTTGTCGCCCGCCGGCATCCCGAAGTCGGTGTCCTTCAGCGCGTTGATCTCCTCGCGCGCGGCCTCGATCACGTCGGCGGCAACCTTTCCGGTCACCTGCTTGGGTGCGGTCTCGGGTTTACGGTCCTTGCTCACCGCGTCGGGCATGTGCACGGCCTTGCCGTCGGCGAACACCTGCAGGACCGGACGCAGGTCGGTGCGCTGCGACCAGCCGTCGGGGATCGTGGTCAGGCTCACCAACGGTAGTGGCGCCGGATCGGCATGGGCGAGTGCGCTCGCGCCGCTCAGGGCGAGAGCGCAGACGAGCAGTCCGGTCATGGTCGGGCGCATGGGTTCCCCTCGATCGAAAGACAGTGCGTGGGTTTCGCGTTCGAGGCGTCAGCGTATCCCGGGCGGGTTGTCGAGGTCACGCGCGGAATAGGTGTCGCACGCCTGCACCGACCCGGTCCGGTAGCCGGTGAGGAACCACTTCTGCCGCTGTTCGGAGGATCCGTGGGTCCACGACTCGGGATTGACACCGCGACCGGCCGAGCGCTGGATACGGTCGTCACCCACGGCATTGGCGGCCGACAGCGCATCGCGAATGTCATTGTCGGACAGGGGTTTCAGGAAGGGCTGTCCACCGCCCGGCGAGGGCTGCTTGTCGGCGAAGTTGGCCCAGATACCGGCGTAGCAGTCGGCCTGCAGCTCGGTGCGGACCGCGCCCGAGGTCGCACCCTGCGGATCACGCTGAGCCTTGCCGATGTCGCCGAGCTGGTTCTGGATGTGGTGGCCGACCTCGTGCGCGACCACGTACTCCTGCGCCAGCGGTCCCGCGCTCGCGCCGAAGCGGTCGGTGAGTTCCTGGAAGAAGGCGGTGTCGAAGTAGGCGGTCTGGTCGGCGGGGCAGTAGAACGGGCCGACATCACTGGTGGCGTTGCCGCAGCCGGTGCTCACGCCGCCGGTGAACAGCACCAGTTCGGGCTCCACGTACTGCTTGCCGGTCTGCTTGGGCAGCTGCACCGACCACACCGCGTCCAGGCTCTGGGCGGTGGCCACCACCCGGCAGTCGACGTACTTGTTCGCATCGGCGCCGGTCTTGCAGTGGGTCGGCGTTCCCGCGGTCCCCGGCTGTGCCTGCTGCCCGCTCTGCGCGCCGGTGAAGTTGCCGAGCACTGTCCCCGGATCGCCGCCGAGGAGCAACGTGATCACCAACAGGATCAGACCGCCCGCGCCGCCGCCGAGAGCGAGTTTGCCGCCCATGCCGGGTCCGCCGCCCGACGACGCCCGGCCGGGATCGATCTGCATACCTTCGTTGAAGGTCATCGCGGTACTCGCCTTCGCTCGGTTGTCCAGCTGTCTCACAGCGCGATTCACCGTCGGCGGGAGCGGCGACGGCGGACAGGTGTCACAAGCTTGACACGGTGAGGAAGATATCGGTTTTCATCCGGGCACCGTGTCTCACTACGATGGCAGTGCACACGGTCATCTGCGCCGGTGCGACAAGTCCGTGAAAGTCTGTCGAAAGGAATACCGTGCTGCGCACCCACTTGGCTGGTTCGCTGCGAGGCGAGCACGCCGGTCAGACCGTCACCCTCACCGGCTGGGTGGCGAGGCGTCGTGACCACGGTGGTGTGACCTTCATCGATCTGCGCGACGCCTCGGGCGTCTCGCAGGTGGTTTTCCGCGAGGGCGAGGCGGCCGAGCAGGCCCACAAGCTGCGCGCGGAATACTGTGTGCAGGTCACCGGTGTGGTGGAACGGCGTCCCGACGGCAACGAGAACCCGGAGCTGCCGACCGGGCAGATCGAGGTCGACGCCAAGGAACTGGTCGTGCTCAACGAGAGCGCGCCGCTGCCGTTCCAGCTCGACGAGACCCCCGGCGACGAGGCCCGCCTCAAGTACCGCTACCTGGACCTGCGCCGCGAAGGCCCCGGCCACGCCATCCGCCTGCGCTCCAAGGTCAACGCCGCGGCTCGCGACGTGCTGGCCAACCACGACTTCGTCGAGGTCGAGACCCCCACGCTCACCCGCTCGACTCCCGAGGGCGCCCGCGACTTCCTGGTTCCCGCGCGCTTGCAGCCGGGTAGCTTCTACGCCCTGCCGCAGAGCCCGCAGCTGTTCAAGCAGCTGCTGATGGTCGGCGGCATCGAGCGGTACTACCAGATCGCGCGCTGCTACCGCGACGAGGACTTCCGCGCCGACCGTCAGCCCGAGTTCACCCAGCTCGACATCGAGATGAGCTTCGTGCGCCAGGAAGACGTGATCCTGCTGGCCGAGGACATCCTGACCTCGCTGTGGAAGCTGGTCGGCCACGAGATCGTCACCCCGATCCCGCACATGACCTACGCGGAGGCGATGCGGCGCTACGGCTCCGACAAGCCCGACCTGCGCTTCGGTGTGGAGATCACCGAGCTCATCGACTACTTCAAGGACACCACGTTCCGCGTGTTCCAGTCGGAGTACGTCGGCGCGGTCGTGATGCCCGGTGGCGCGAGCCAGCCGCGACGTCAGCTCGACGCCTGGCAGGACTGGGCCAAGCAGCGCGGCGCCAAGGGCCTGGCCTACATCCTGATCAACGAAGACGGCACCCTGGGCGGCCCGGTCGCCAAGAACCTGACCGACGCCGAGCGCGACGGCTTGGCCAAGCAGGTCGGCGCCGAGCCGGGTGACTGCGTGTTCTTCGCGGCCGGTGCGGTGAAGTCGAGCCGTGCCCTGCTCGGTGCCGCGCGCGGCGAGATCGCCCGCAAGTGCGACCTCATCGACCCGAACGCCTGGGCCTTCGTCTGGATCGTCGACGCCCCGATGTTCGAGCCCACCGCCGATGCCACCGCCAGCGGCGACGTGGCCCTCGGCTACTCGGCCTGGACCGCGGTGCACCACGCGTTCACCTCGCCGAAGCCGGAGTCGATCGACACCTTCGACACCGACCCCGGTGCGGCGCTGGCCTACGCCTACGACATCGTCTGCAACGGCAACGAGATCGGCGGCGGTTCCATCCGTATCCACCGCCGCGACGTGCAGGAACGCGTGTTCAAGGTGATGGGCATCGACCATGACGAGGCGCAGGAGAAGTTCGGCTTCCTGCTCGACGCCTTCTCCTACGGCGCCCCGCCCATGGGCGGCATCGCCTTCGGCTGGGACCGCATCACCGCGCTCCTGGCGGGCGAGGACTCGATCCGCGAGGTGATCGCGTTCCCGAAGACCGGTGGCGGCGTCGACCCACTCACCGACGCACCCGCGCAGATCACCGCGCAGCAGCGCAAGGAAGCGGGCATCGACGCCAAGCCCGAGGCCAAGGGCAAGGGCGACGCCGCCGACGCGCCGAAAGTTGTTGCGGCCGAGAAATAGCGGTCATCGGAGGTAGCCCGGTACCTTCTGGTCAGTTCCCGATCGCGACGGCGGGACCGATCAGGAGGACACTGGGTGCTACATCTGCGAGTGATCAGCCCGCCCGAGCAGACCGACGCCCTGGTGCGGGTGCTCGAGGAGGACGCCGGTGTCACTCATCTGACGGTGGCGCGCGGGATCGCCCTCGACCCGCCGGGCGATCTGGTCCAGGCCGATGTGGCGCGCGAGGCGGGCAACAAGGTCCTCGCCGATGTGAAGGCGCTCGGCATCGTTCACACCGGCGGGATCACGCTGGAACCGATCACGGCGGTGCTGTCCGACGCCGCCGATCGCGCGGTCCACGCGGCGCCGGGCGACCCGAGCGACGCGGTCGTCTGGGAGCAGTTGCTCAAGGAGACGCACGAGGAATCCTCGCTCAACGCCACCTTTGTGGCGTTTCTGACGATCGCCTGTCTGCTGGCCTCGATCGGTGTGGCGACCAACTCGCCGGTCACCATCGTCGGCGCGATGGTGGTGGGTCCGGAGTTCGGGCCGCTGGCAGCGCTGTCGGTCGCACTGGTTCGCCGTAACTGGCGGCTGGCCCGGCGTTCGGTACTCGCGCTTGCCGTGGCCTTCCCGGTGGCGATGGTGATCACGCTCGGCGCGACCCTGGTGTGGCAGCAGCTGGGCTGGATCACCACCAAGGGTGTCATCGACGCGCACAATGTCGACTTCATCTACGAGGTGGGGCCGTTCTCGCTGGTCGTGGCGCTACTCGCCGGTGCGGCAGGGATGCTGTCGCTGGTCACCGCGAAGTCGGCGGCCCTGATCGGGGTGTTCATCTCGGTCACCACCGTGCCTGCCGCGGGCTACGCGGTAGTGGCGGCGACGATCGGTCAGTGGCATCGCGCGTTCGAATCGGTCGGTCAGCTCGCGGTGAACCTGCTCGGCATCGTCGTGGCCGGGGTGATCGTGCTCGAGTTGCGACCCCGGGCGGGGGACACGGACGGTCCGCTCGGGCGATTCAAGCGGGCCATCGGCATGCGGTCCGCACTCGACCGCTGACCTCAGACGCGGGCGACCGGTCCCGCCGTCAGCATCCGGTAGGAGTAGGTGACCGCGATGACGCATACCGGCCCCGCGACGAACAGGCCGAGCCCGCACAGTATCGCGCCGACGAGGGTGACCAGCGTGATGGTGAGCGCCAGCAGCAGCGCCGCCCACAGGTTCGCCAGCACCAGTTGCGCGCTCGCCTTGATCGCTTCCACCGGACCGTAGTCCTGGTCGATCACGAAGTGCATCGAGAACATGCACAGGAACCCGGCGACGATGCCGGGCAGCAGGCACAGCGTCGAGGCGAGCAGCGTGACGGTGAAGGCGAGCAGCGAGGTGAGCAGGACATTGCCCGCGTTCACGAACCGGAAGTAGGACCCGAAAGCCGGTGGGTATCCGTCGGTTTCGTAGAGCGCGCCGCGCACCATCGCCGCCTGCAGCAGCCACAGTGCGACGATCACCATCAAGAACAGCAACAGCACGCTGAACGGCGACGTCGGCTCGACGATCTGGACCACGGCGACGAAGCCGAGATAGATCAGCACGCCCACCGCGGTGACGCCGAGCCACGGACCCGGATTGGCCCGGAATCGTTCCCAGCCGTAGCTCAGCGAACGGCCGATATCGAGGGCTTGTGCTCCCGAATGGTAGTAACCGGGCGTCTGCCCGGCACCGCCCTGCGACACGCCGGATGCGGGGTATACCGGATTCTCCGGTTTCGCCTGGGGGACGGCGTAACCGGAGCCCGTGCCCGCGGGCCCGTACTGCGGTGTGGGCCCCCCGCGTCCGGCAATCGGTGGCGGCGGCTCGACCGGCTCCTGCCCGTACTGGGCGGCGCCGGGTCCCTCGAATTGCGGATAGCCTGCGCCACCGGCCATTCCGTGCCTGCTCGGTCCCGGACCGGGAGCCGGTGGCTGCCCGGTGCCCTCATGTCTGCCCGTGGGGCCGGCGAACTGTCCGCCACCGCCCGGAACAGGCGACCCGCCCGGCGAATCGCTCGATGCGGCGTACGGAGTGTCGGTCACTGTGATAGACCTTTCGACTCAACCGGTTTGCGGTGTGGCGCACAGCAGTTCACGATGAGAAAACCCGACGACCGGCTGATGTGTCAAGCGAACAGGCACACACGCGCAACCTCGGCGCCAACACGCCGAGCGACGCGGAAAGGTTGTCCAACCGCTCGCTAGAAGTGACCGGGTACGAGTAGCTTGAGAGGCGATGACCGCACTATTGGCCGAACGCGCCGCCGACGTCGTGTCCGCAGCACAACAGTTGCTCACAAAGCGAATGGGTGCTCCGGTAAAGCTGAGTGATCCGATGGAGCTCAGCGGCAGTGGTAGGACGACAGTCCTACGCGTGCGTGTTGCGGAAAACGCATTTTCGTTGCCGCGCACCCTGATCGTGAAGCAGGTGCGCGGTTCCAGTCCTGACCGCCGCATCGGTGGTCTGGCGCCCGGCGTCGCCAGCATCGACGCCGCGTTCCTGCGCGAGGCGGTGTCCTACCAGTTCACCACCGCGCTGAGTCGCGAACAGCGCCCCGGAGCCTTCCTGATCGCCCACAGCGTTCCCGACCGGCTCCTCGTGCTGTCGGACCTCGGCGAGAACGCCTTACTCACCTCGGTGCTGCAGGCGCGTGTCGAGCCGGGCACCCGCAACTCGCTGATGGCGTTCGCTCAGGCGCTCGGCCGGATGCACGCCGCGACCGTCGGCCGCGAACCCGACTTCGTCGCCCTGATGCGCCGGGTCGACTCGGCGCATCGCGTCGACGGGATCGCCCAGCAGGCGCAGGCTGCCATCGCCGAGGTTCCAGGTCTGCTCGAAGCCGAGTTCGGCGTCGAGGTGCCCGGGGAGATCGCCGAGCGCATCGTGCACGGCAACCGTCTGTTCACCGGCGGCCGCTACCGCGCGTTCAGCCCGTCGGACCTGTGCCCCGACAACGTGATCATGAACGAGGAAGGCGCGCGGTTCCTCGACTACGAGTGGGGCGGTTTCCGCGACGCCACCCTCGACATCGCCTACGCGCTGGTCTCCTTCCCCGGCTGCCTGTGCGATTTCGAACTCTCGCGCAGCCGTGCCAAGGAGATGGTCGAGGCCTGGCGTTCGGCCGTGGTCGGTGTATGGCCGTCGCTGGCCGACGACACCGTCCTGGCCGAACGAATCCTCGAGGCCCGGCTGATCTGGGTCTGGCTGTCGACGTACTGGTTCCTGCCCGCCGACCACGCCCGCATCGCCACCGCGCGTGAGCACGGGCTGTCGGTGCCGCGCTCGGAGGCGCTGATCAACCGGTGGTCGGCGCTGGCCGAGGACGCGAGGATGACCGGCGACGACGCGGTCGGCGACTTCGCCGAACAGGTCTCGGCGATGCTCGAAGAGCGCTGGTCGGAGTAGCGCGGCCGAGCGGGCTCCCCATTTCCCGGCGCGACACGGGTACCGTCGGCAGGGATCTGAGGAGTTGGGAGCAGCCGTGCCGATACCGGTCACCGTCACAGTCGTCCGCAAGCAGTGGTTGACCCCGCACCTGGTGCGGGTGGTCGGCACGGTCTCGGACGGATTCAGCCCGAACGGGTTCACCGATGCCTACGTGAAGTTGATCTTTCCGGTGCCCGGCGTCGACTACCCCGAGCCGTTCGATCTCGACACTGTGCGCGCGACGCTCGGCCCGGAGAGCCAGCCCGTGCTGCGCACCTACACCGTGCGGTCCTTCGATCCGCAGCGACGCGAGATCAGCATCGACTTCGTGGTGCACGGCGACGAGGGCATCGCCGGGCCATGGGCGCGCTCGGTGGAGCCGGGCGCGCGGTTCTGGTTGAACGGACCCGGCGGTGCGTTCGCGCCCGACCCGGCGGCCGACTGGTACCTGTTCGCCGGCGACGAGTCGGCGCTGCCGGCCATCGCGGCCGCGCTCGAGGCGCTACCCGCCGGTGTGCCCGCCCTGGTGTTCGTCGAAGTGGGCGGCACCGAAGACGAGATCGCCCTCGACTCGCTCGCCGACCTGCGCCTGCAGTGGGTGCATCGCGGGGTGTCCTCGGACCGGATCACCGACGACCTCGCCGGTGCCCACTCACCACTGGTGGCCGCGGTGCGCGCGGCCGAGTGGCTGCCGGGACAGGTCCACGCGTTCGTACACGGGGAGGCCGAGGCCGTGATGCGTCAGCTGCGTCCCTACCTGCGCAAGGAACGTGGCGTCGCGCCGAAATGGGTCTCGATCTCGGGGTACTGGCGGCGCGGCCGCACCGAGGAGGGCTTCCGCGAGTGGAAGCGGGAGCTGGCCGCCGAAGGCGCCTGATCCGGAGTTGCCCGGTTCCGGTCAGCTCGTCAGCGCGACGAGTTTGTCACGCAGATGGGCACGTTCGACCGCGTTGTCGGTGAGCAGCAGCGCCGACTCGTAGGCGGCGATCGCCTCCTCGGTACGTCCGAGATCGGTGAGGAAAGCGGCGCGGGCGGCGTCGAGATAGCCGTAGGTCGCCAGCGCCGGTTCCGCGCCGAGCGGATCCAGTAAAGCCAGCGCCTGTGCCGGATCGCCGGCGAGACCGACCGCGATGGCGTGATTGAGCAGCGCGACCGGCGACGCCGAATCGCGCAGCAACAGCCGATACAGGCCGATGATCTCTCGCCAGTCGGTGTCGGCCCACGTGGGCGCCTCGTCGTGGACGGCGGCGATCGCGGCCTGCAAGGTATACCGGTCGGTATGTGGCAGAGCGTGTTTCACCAGCGCGATGCCCTCGGCGATGGCCGCGTGATCCCAGCGCTCGCGGTCCTGGAGTTCGAGCGTGCACAGATTGCCGTCGTCGTCGACGCGCGCTGCCCGGCGGGCGTCGGTGAGCAGGATCAGCGCCAGCAGCCCGGTCACGGACGGGTCGTCGGGGACCAGCGCGTGCATCATCCTGGCCAACTGCAGCGACCGGTCGACGAGATCGGCACGGACCAGCACCTCACCCGCCGGCGCGGTATGGCCGGTGGTGAACAGCAGATGGATCACCGCGCAGATGGAATCGAGCCGCTGCGGCAGTTCCCGCACCGAGGGCACCCGATACGGAATGGCCGCGACCGCGATCTTCTTCTTGGCTCGGGTGATGCGCGCGGCCATCGTCGACTCGCTCACCAGGAACGCGCGAGCCACCTCGGCGGTGGTGACACCGCAGACCAGCCGCAGAGTCAGCGCGACCTGTGCCTGCGGTGCGAGCGCGGGGTGACAGCAGGTGCTGATCAGCCGTAATCGGTCGTCGGGGATCGCCGGGTCGTCCAGGTCGGCCAGCGCCAGATCGGCGGTGTCGGCGACCGGCTCGTCGACGACGAGCTGGGGCAGCGCTCGCCGGAAGGTGCTGTCGCGACGGAGCAGGTCGAGGCCCCGGCGTCGCGCGACCGTCGTCAGCCAGGCGCCGGGCTTGGCCGGGACACCGTCGCTCGCCCAGACGGTGAGGGCCGTCGCGTAGGCATCCTGGACGCATTCCTCGGCGAGGTCGAAATCGCGGACCAGCCGCACCGTCGCGGCGAGCACGAAGGCCCATTCACGACGGTGCGCCTGCTCGACGGCCGCGGCCGCCACCGTGGTCACGACTGCGGGTAGACCTGGATCGGGCGTACCTCGACGCCACCGGTGGGGGCAGGCACCCGCGCGGCGATCGCGATCGCGGCATCCAGGTCGGGCGCCTCCAGCAAGTAGTAGCCGCCGAGCGCTTCCTTCGCCTCGGCGAACGGCCCGTCGGTGATGACGACCTCGCCGTTGGCGTCGTGACGGATCGTGGTGGCGGTCGCGGTGGGCTGCAACGCCTGCCCACCGAGATTGGCGTCACCGGCGATCTGCTGGAAGGTGCGATGCGCGGCGAGCATGTCGTCGAACTCGGCGGGGGAGTACGCGGCGTAGGCGGCTTCGTCGCCGTAGATCAGGACCAGGTACTGGCTCATGATGTGCTCCTTCGGGTGTGGGGCTGCCCGCTCGTCGAGTGCCGTACTCACTCGACGAGCGACCACGGGCGCAATCGACAACCCTGTCCGAAGAATTCTGCGCCGATTTCCGCCGCGTCGCGGCGAACCCCGGTCAGGGCATCGGCGTCGGCCGCGGTTCGAGCCGACCGCCCGCCGGAACGGCGAACGACGCGCCGTGGCGCACGCCCGTCGCGGGATCGGTGACATCGGCGAGGTAGAACCAGTCCATCTGCGTCTGCGTCGCGGTCACCTCGAGCACGCCGAAACCGTGCGAGTCGAGCTCGACGTAACGCAGGTGGTGGTTGGCTGCCTTGATGGCCTCTTCCGCCGGTACCGACGCGGTGCGGGCGGGCATCTTCAGCAGGTCGCCGACACTCGAGGAGGTGACCGACGGGATCACGAACTCCGCGCCGACAGTCGGTCCGCCCGGGTAGTTCGCGGCGTTCACCGGCAGGTCGGCGGCCCAGGAGGTATGGATGTCGCCGGTGAGGAACACGACGTCGCCCACTTCGTTGTCGGCGATCGCCCGGAACAGCGTGGTGCGGTCGGCGGTGTAGCCGTCCCACTGGTCGCCGTTGACGGTGATCCCGCCCTGCGGAATACCGAGTGCCTCGGTGATCGCCTGGGTCGTGGCCGCTTCCAGTGGCGGGAACACCAGCGGCGCGACCATCACCGAATTGCCGACCAGCTTCCAGCGGGTGGGGGAGGAGGTGAGTCCCGCGGTGAGCCACGCCATCTGGGCGCGGCCGGTGATGGTGCGCGACGGGTCGTCGGCGTGGCGCCAGCCCCCGCCCGGCCCCGCCTCCTCGTCACGGTAGGTGCGCAGATCCAGCATCGACAGTTCCGCCAGCGTGCCGAATCGCAGGCGTCGGTAGATCTGCACCTGGCCGTCGGCGCGCGTGGCGCGCACCGGCATCCACTCCAGGTAGGCGCGGGTGGACGCGGCCTTACGGTCGGCCCAGGGGCCTTCGGTGGCGGGGTCGTGGTTCTCCGCGCCCTCGCGCCAGGAGTTGTCGGCCGACTCGTGGTCGTCCCAGGTGCAGATGAACGGCACTCCCGCGTGCAGGGCCATCAGGTCGGGATCGGTCTTGTACTGGCCGTGGCGGGTGCGGTAGTCGGTGAGGGTGACGATCTCGTTCGCCGGGTCGTGTGCGCGGACCGCGCCGTTGCGGCCGGTGTACTTGCCTCGGCCGTACTCGTAGATGTAGTCGCCGAGGTGCACGATCGCGTCGAGATCGGTGCGCGCGGCCAGGTGCCGGTAGGAGCCGAACCAGCCTGCTTCCCAGTTGGCGCAGGAGACCAGGCCGAGGCGGAGGCGGTCGACCTCGCTGTCCGGTGCCGGCGCTGTTCTGGTGCGGCCGACGGGTGAGGTCTCGCCGAGCGCGGTGAAACGGTAGAAGTAGTCCTCACCGGGGGTGAGGCCGGTCGCGTCGACCTTGACGGTGTGGTCGGTGTCGGCCGAGGCGGTGACGGTGCCGGACGCGGCGAGCGTGCCGAAGCCGGCGTCGGTGGCGATCTCCCAGCGCACCGCTGCCGCGTCGCCGAGGCCGGAACCGGGAGCGGCGTCCTCGGCGACCGTGACCCTGGTCCACAGGATGACCGCGTCCGGTAGCGGATCGCCGGACGCGACGCCGTGCCGGAAGACAGCACCCGCGGCGTGCGCGGGCGCTGCGGTGCCCAGCACCGCGACCGCCGCGACCGCCGTGGAACCGGCGAACAGGGTGCGGCGGGCGAACCCGACCGGCTGGGAGGTTACGGCGCTGTTGTTTTCGACCACGATCAGCGATCACAGCCCACGAATCGCTCGGGCGCAAGTCGACCCGGGGATTGTTGGTCAACTGTCCATCTACGTGGCAGGTCCTGGTCGATCTCCGCGGTCGGTTGGTGAGCTTCGCAGGACATGTCCGAGGGCCTCGGTACCCTGCAGAACGTGAGCGACAGCCTTTTCGACGTGCCCGGCGAACACGCGTCCGCCGAACCCGGCGCCGACGCGGTGTTCCGTCGCGACTCCGGCGCGCCGCTCGCCGTCCGCCTGCGCCCGGCGAACTTGGACGAGGTGATCGGCCAGACGCATCTGCTCGGTCCCGGGTCTCCGCTGCGTCGGCTCGTCGAAGGGTCGGGGGCTGCATCGGTGCTGCTCTACGGCCCGCCCGGCACCGGAAAGACCACGCTGGCCTCGTTGCTCTCGCAAGCCACCGGCCGTCGGTTCGAAGCGCTGTCGGCGCTCTCGGCCGGCGTGAAGGAGGTGCGGGCGGTGATCGACCTCGCCCGGCGCAGGCTCGCCGCGGGCGAGCAGACCGTGCTGTTCATCGACGAGATCCACCGCTTCTCCAAGACCCAGCAGGACGCGCTGCTGGCCGCCGTCGAGAACCGGGTCGTGTTGCTGGTCGGTGCGACCACCGAGAACCCCTCGTTCTCCGTCGTCTCCCCGTTGCTGTCGCGCTCGCTCGTCCTGCAACTGCAACCACTCACTCCCGACGACATCCGCGCGGTCCTCGCCCGCGCGATCAGCGACCCGCGCGGTCTCGCCGACGCCTACACCGTCAGCGACGACGCGATCGAGCACATCGTGCGGATCGCGGGCGGCGACGCTCGCCGCGCGCTCACCGCGTTGGAGGCGTCGGCCGAGTCGGCGACCGAGGGCGCCGTCGACCTGGAAACGGTCGAGGCGACCGTCGACAAGGCTGCCGTCCGCTACGACCGCGCGGGCGACCAGCACTACGACGTGATCAGCGCGTTCATCAAGTCCATTCGCGGCTCCGATGTCGACGCCGCCGTGCACTATCTGGCGCGCATGCTCGCCGCGGGCGAGGACCCCCGCTTCATCGCGCGCCGCTTGATGATCCACGCCAGCGAGGACATCGGCATGGCCGACCCGATGGCCCTGCAGACCGCGACCGCGGCCGCCCAGGTCGTCCAGCAGGTCGGCCTGCCCGAATGCAAACTCGCCTTGGCGCAGGCCACCATCCATCTCGCGACCGCCCCGAAATCCGGTGCGGTGACCACCGCGATCGGCACGGCGATGGCCGATGTCTCACGCGGCAAGGCCGGTGCCGTCCCGCCGTACCTGCGCGACGGTCACTACGCGGGCGCAGCCCTGCTGGGCAACGCCCAGGGCTACAAGTTCCCGCACAAGTACCGCGAAGGCGTCGTGGCCCAGCAGTACCCACCCGACGAACTGGTCGGCACCGACTACTACCTGCCCACCGACCACGGCAACGAACGCACGATCGCCCCGCGTCTGGAAAAGCTGCGCCGCATCATCCGCGGCAAGTGAGGCGGGGTGCGGTCAATCGAGCGTGAACGGACCGGCGCCACCGACCGACCACACCTTGCGCAGTTGCCCGCCGACCGCTTCGAAGACGTCGATCCCGCCGTGCGCGGGAATCTCGTCGTGGGTTGAATGCCAACGGACAGCGAATGTGCCGGTGCCGGTGGCATCGAGCCCGCCGACCGCGTCGGAATCGACGACGAACCCGACGGCGGGTCGCTGCGCCCGGTATTCGGCGACGAAGGAGGCGAACGCCGCAGGCCCGCGCAGCGCGTCGGCGATGTCGCGGGTCGGCGAGGCGAAACGGATGCTGAAGTCGTCGGTGAGCAACGCCGTCGCGAGTTCGGTGCTGCCGTTCCACAGCTCGGTCCAGGTCGCGGCGAGCTGATCGGCGGTGACGGTCGTGGTTGTCATGGACTGCTCCTTCGAGTCGGGCCGCGGCGGGTGCGGCGGCCTGCGTCATCCAGAATTCAGTCGTTGCGCGACAACGGTGTGTCGGTGATCGCCATCACATCGATTAGCGTGCCGAACCCCGTCGGGATCGCCGACAGGTCCACCTCGCGTTCGGGACTCGCCTCGTCCAGGACATCGGCGGCCAGCACCCGATCGAGTCGAAATCCCCGCAGTCCCGTCCGCATTCGGCACCAGGCGTACAGAAACCACTCCTCGCCCGCCAGGAACGCCAGTGGTTCCACTTCCCGCGAGGTGGTCACGCCCTCGCGGTCGGCGTAGTCCAAGCGCAGCACTCGCCGCCGGATCACCGCGTCGAGAATCGCGGGCGAGACCGCTCTCGCCGGATCCACCGGCAGGAACCGGATCCGCTCCACCAGTGCGGTAGCGCGCACTCGGTCCTGTTCGGGCAGGACCGCCACGATCTTGTGTACCGCCGAAGCCGCCGCCGCGGCGAACGGCGTACCGGCCAACCGTGGCAACGCCACCGCGAGAGCGGTGGCCTCGGCCGTCGTCAGACTCACCGGAGCGAGCGTTCGATGCCGATCGAGCGCGTACCCGCCCGAGCGCCCCGGCACGGTCATGATCGGCACCCCGGCCTGGGCCAATGCGGCCAGATCGCGTTCGATCGTGCGGGTCGACACCTCGAAGCGGGCCGCGAGCTGCCGGGCGGTCCGCGGTCGCGGGCTGTAGGCCCGCAGTTCCTCGGCGAGTGCGTAGAGCCGCTCGGTTTTCGTCACGACGCGATTGTCGTCGATCCACTGTGCCACCGGCGTGGCGCGGACCACCCCGGTCGATGAAAAAGCACCCGCACCGGCCCGGTAGGCTGGGTATTTGTGCAGACCCACGAGATTCGACGACGGTTCCTGGACCATTTCGTCCGTGCCGGACACACCGAGGTCCCCAGTGCTTCGCTGATCCTGGCCGACCCCAACCTGTTGTTCGTCAACGCAGGCATGGTCCAGTTCGTTCCGTATTTCCTCGGTCAGCAGACCCCGCCGTACGCCACCGCGACCAGCGTGCAGAAGTGCGTGCGCACCCTCGACATCGAGAACGTCGGCATCACCACCCGCCACAACACGTTCTTCCAGATGGCGGGCAACTTCAGCTTCGGCGACTACTTCAAGCGCGAGGCCATCACGCTGGCCTGGACGCTGCTCACCGACAGCGTGGAGGACGGCGGCTACGGCTTCGATCCCGAGCGCCTGTGGGTCACCGTCTACCTCGACGATGACGAGGCCGAGCGGATGTGGCTCGAGATGGGCGTGCCCGCCGACCGCATCCAGCGCCGCGGCATGGCCGACAACTACTGGTCGATGGGCATCCCCGGCCCGTGTGGCCCGTGTTCGGAGATCTACTACGACCGCGGCCCCGAGTACGGCGTCGAGGGCGGCCCGGAGGCCGACGAGGACCGCTACATCGAGATCTGGAATCTCGTGTTCATGCAGAACGAGCGCGGCGCGGGCATCTCCAAGGACAACTTCGAGATCCTCGGCCCGCTGCCCAAGCAGAACATCGACACCGGCATGGGCGTTGAGCGGGTCGCGTTCCTGCTGCAGGGCGTGGACAACGTCTACGAGACCGACCTGATGCGCCCGATCATCGACAAGGCCGAGGAACTCACCGGCCGCTCCTACGGCGTCGAGCACACCGACGACGTGCGCTTCCGCGTGATCGCCGACCACGCCCGCACTGCCGCGATGCTCATCGCCGACGGCGTGAACCCCGGCAACGACGGCCGCGGGTATGTGCTGCGCCGCCTGCTGCGCCGCATCGTGCGTTCGGCGCGCCTGCTCGGCGCCGAGAAGCCGGTGATGGCCGAGCTGATCAAGGTCGTCACCGACCTGATGGCGCCGTCCTACCCCGAACTGGCCACCGACTTCTCGCGCATCGAGACCGTGTCGGTCGGTGAGGAGATGGCGTTCCTCAAGACCCTCAACACCGGCGAGACCCTGTTCGACAACGCCGCCACCGCGGTGAAGTCCAAGGGCGGCAAGCAGATCACCGGCTCCGACGCGTTCGCCCTGCACGACACCTACGGCTTCCCGATCGACCTCACCCTCGAAATGGCCGCCGAGGCGGGCCTTTCCGTCGACGAGGACGGTTTCCGCTCGCTCATGGCCGAGCAGCGCAAGCGGGCCAAGGACGACGCCCAGGCGCGCAAGCACGCCCACGCCGACCTCACCGTCTACAAGGAACTGGTCGACCGTGGCGCCACCGAGTTCACCGGTTTCGACGAGCTGACCTCCGAGGCCACTGTGCTGGCCCTGATCGCCGACGGCGTGCGCGTCCCGGTGGCCACGGCAGGCCGCGACATCGAGGTCATCCTCGATCGCAGCCCGATGTACGCCGAGTCCGGCGGTCAGATCGCCGACCGCGGCACCATCACGGCCTCGGGTGTGAAGCTGCAGGTCAACGACGTGCAGAAGATCGCCAAGAAGGTCTGGGTACACAAGGCCACCGTCGAGTCGGGCCAGCTCACCGAGGGCGATGTCGTGCTCGCGCAAGCGGATCCTGCCTGGCGTCGCGGCGCCACCCAGGGCCACTCCGGCACGCACATGGTGCACGCCGCGCTGCGCCAGATCCTCGGCCCCAACGCCGTGCAGGCGGGTTCGCTGAACAAGCCGGGCTACCTGCGGTTCGACTTCAACTGGCAGGGTGCGCTGTCGGAGCAGCAGAAGGCCGATATCGAGGCCGTCTCCAATGACGCTGTCGGCGCGAACTTCCCGGTGAACACCTTCGTCACCGATCTGCCTAACGCCAAGAAGATGGGCGCGATGGCGCTGTTCGGCGAGAACTACGGCGACGAGGTGCGCGTCGTGGAGATCGGCGGCCCGTTCTCGATGGAGCTGTGCGGCGGCACCCACGTGGAGCACTCCTCGCAGATCGGCCCGATCACCCTGCTGGGTGAGGCCTCGGTCGGTTCCGGTGTGCGCCGCGTCGAGGCCTTCGTCGGCCTCGACTCCTACAGGTACCTGGCCAAGGAGCGGGCGCTGCTGGCCGGCGTCGCGTCGTCGCTGAAGGTGCCCTCCGACGAGGTGCCGGGGCGCGTGGAGCAGCTCGTGGAGCGGCTCAAGGTGGCCGAGAAGGAACTGGAGCGCACCAAGATCGCCGCGGTGCTGTCGTCGGCGGGCACCTTCGCGGAGCAGGCCGAGCGGGTCGGTGCGGTGCGTCTGGTGGCCGCCGCGGCGCCCGAGGGCGTGTCGGCCGGTGACCTGCGGACGCTGGCCACCGATATCCGTGGCCGTCTCGGCAGTGAGGCCGCCGTGGTCGTGCTGCTCGGCAACGTCGAGGGCAAGGCACCGTTCGTGGTGACCGTGAACAAGGCCGCCCAGGATCTCGGCTTCAAGTCCGGCGATCTGGTCGCGGCCTTCGGACCGAGTATCGCCGGGCGTGGTGGCGGCAAGCCGGAGATGGCGCAGGGCGCGGGCTCGGATCCGTCGGGCATCCCGGCCGGTTTGACCGCGGTCCGCGCCCGGGTGGCCGAACTCGCCGGCTGATGACCACCCCTGGTTCGTCCAGCGAGGAATCGGCCGACCGCCCCGACCCGGAGACCGACCCGGGTCGGGGCCGCCGGATCGCGATCGACGTCGGTAGCGTGCGCATCGGAGTCGCCTCGAGCGACCCCGACGGCATCCTCGCCACCCCCGTCGAGACCGTCGCGCGCGCCAAATCCGGTGGGCGCGCGGGCCCACCCGCCGATATCGCAAGAATTGCCGACATTGTGCGGGAATACGAAGCGGTCGAGGTGATCATCGGTCTGCCACGCACGCTGCGCGGCGAAAATGGCACCGCGGCCACCATCGCGCGTAAGTTTGCCAAGCAGTTGCGCCGGGTGATCGACCCGATTCCGATACGCCTTTCCGACGAACGTTTGACTACGGTGTCTGCTGCACGTGCGCTGCGCGACAGTGGAGTTCGCGCACGTGGCCAGCGGCAGATGATCGATCAGGCGGCAGCCGTGTCGATTCTGCAAGGATGGTTGGACGAGCGGAGTTCGGTGTTGAAGGACGCAGCAGATACGGCGAGGGTCGGAGACGATGCATGACCGACCGATGGACCAGGGCCGAGGAACGCTACCGGGCTCGGGAAGCTGATCGGCGCTACCCCCGCCGCGACGACTGGGGGCTCGATGCCCGCACGGTGCGTGAGGACGCGGCGCCGGATCGCGGCGAGTGGGACGAGGACGGCACCGACGTCATCCCGCGCTATGAGGACGAGGTCTACGACGACCAGGTCCTGGAAGACGTCCTCGAACCGGAACCCGAGCCGGAGCCGGTCGTTCCGCCGCGTCGCGTCGGGCAGCGCGCCGCGACGGCCGAGCGTGGCCGTCCTCGCGCGGGGTCCGGCCGGAACAAGCCGCCCGGCCGGAACAAGCCGTCGGGACGCGCCAAATCACGGATCGCCTCGCGGAAGGCGGCTGAGCGCAAGAAGCGCCGCCGCAATATGTGGGTGATCGCGGCGGTGTTCGTCGTGCTGGTCGTCTCCGCCGCCGGTTTCGCCGGGTACAAACTGATGGGCAGTCTCGCGCCCGCCGAGGATTTCGCGGGCCCGCCCGGCGAACTCGTAGTGGTCCAGGTGCACTCCGGTGACACCGCCACCCAGATCGCCGACACCATGAAGGAAAAGGGTGTCGTCGCCAGTTCGGAAGCGTTCTACGAAGCGGCCGTGCGCAATTCGAACATGAACAGCGTGCAGCCCGGGTACTACGCGGTGCAGAAGAACAGTCCCGCCGCGCACGCGGTGACCTCGCTGGTGTCGAAGGACTCGCGCGTCGGCAACGTCGTGATCTCGGAGGGGCGTCAGCTGCACAACCGGCGCGACGTCCACACCGGCGCCCCCACGGAAGGCATCTACACCAAGATCGCCGCCGCCAGCTGCCTCGGCGCCGGTTCCGCCGCCAAGTGCGTCACCTACGAGCAACTCGATGCCGCGGGCGCCAGTGCCGACCTGGCCGCTCTCGGCGTGCCCGACTGGGCCAAGGCGTCGGTCGCGGCCGCTCCAGACCGGCGCAGGCAGCTCGACGGGCTGATCTCCGCGGGCACCCTGGATTTCGATCCCAGCGGCGGGGCGGTGCAGATCCTGCGTCAGCTGATCACCGCGAGCGCGGCGCTCTACGAGTCCACCGGATTGTTGCGTTCGGGCGCCGAAACCCAGCTCAACCCCTACCAGACGTTGATCGCGGCCTCGTTGGTCGAACGCGAAGCGCTGGCACCGGACATGCCGAAGGTCGCGCGGGTCATCGTCAACCGGCTGCGGATCGACCAGCCGTTGCAGTTCGACTCGACGGTGAACTATTCGCTGGAGGAGACCGAGGTCGCCACCACCGACTCCGACCGCAACACCGTCACGCCGTGGAACACGTACGCGATGTCGGGTCTGCCCGCCAATCCGATCTCCGCGCCCTCGCTCAAAGCCCTGCAGGCGATGGAGAATCCGGAGCCGGGGAAGTGGCTGTACTTCGTCACGATCGACAAGAAGGGCACCACCCTGTTCACCGAGAGCTACTCCGAGCACCTGCGCAATATCGTGAAGGCCGAGCAGAGCGGCATTCTCGACAGTGGGCGCTGAGATGGGTCGCAAGGCCGCTGTCCTCGGTCAGCCGATCGCGCATTCGCGCTCGCCTCAGCTGCACCTGGCCGCCTACCGCGCGCTGGGCCTCGACTGGAGTTACGAGCGGATCGAATGCGATGCCGCGCGGTTGCCCGGGCTCGTCGGTGAGTTGGGCCCGGAATGGGTCGGGCTGTCGGTGACGATGCCGGGCAAGGAAGCGGCGCTGGCGGTGGCTGCCGAGCGCACCGAACGCGCGGTGCTGGTCGGCTCGGCCAATACCCTCGTGCGCGTCGATGCCGGATGGTCGGCGGACTGCACCGATGTCGACGGCGTCCTCGGTGCGTTGCGCGGTGGTGGCGTCTCGGCGATCGACGAGGCTGTCGTGCTCGGTGCCGGCGGAACGGCCAGGCCCGCGTTGCTTGCCCTGACCGAACTCGGGGCGAAGAAGGTGACGGTGATCGCCCGTGATGCCGGACGGGCACGCAGCGCACTGGAATTGGCGGACCGTCTCGGCCTGCGGGCCGCGGTCGTGCCGTTCGACAGGGAGCAGGTGCGCGCGGCGTGCGCGTCGGCCGCGGCGGTGGTGAGCACGGTGCCCGCCGAGGCGGCCGCGGTGATCGCGTCGGCGGTAGCCGTGGCACCGGTCGTGCTCGACGCGATCTACAACCCGTGGCCGACCCCCCTCGCAACGGCGGTCGAGGCCGCCGGGCACACGGTGGTCAGCGGTCTGCAGATGTTGCTGAATCAGGCCTACGGACAGGTCGAACTGTTCACCGGTCGACCTGCGCCGCGTGCGGCGATGGCCGCCGCGCTGGAAGCGTCCCTTCCGCAGCAGTAGGCGACGGCTCCGGTGGCTGCCGCCGAGTGCGGTGCCGAATCCTCGACATCACCAACCGATCTGTCGAATTGACACCGGTTCTAGTTTTTGCCCGCTAAGGTGTTCTTCATGACCGCTTGGGTGGTACGAGCCACCGTCCTCGGCGCGCTGGTCGTCGCCCTGCGTGTTCTGCTCGGCCTCGTCATGGCCTCCTGGCCCACCTACGGCACCTTCTGGCGCGCGGCCTGCCTGCTCGCCATCGTCGCCGTGGTAGTCGCCTGGGGCGTGCGCGACGGCCGCACGGGCGCAGACGGCCTCACCGTCCGCTGGTTGGCTGCCGGGTTCGGCGCGGGGCTGGCCAGCTCGGCCGTGTGCTGGGTCCTCGATCAGGTGCCCGGAATCGAACTCGGCGACGCCGGGATCCTCTACGAACTGACGTCCGCGGCATCGTTCATCCTGCTGCTGATCTTCCTGCCCGCGCTGGCGGGTGTCGCCTTCGGCTACTCGCGGTCGCGCCGTTCGAGCGAATCCGCCACCGGCGCCGCGGAACCCGAATTCGCCACCGCGAACTGAGCGGAGTCGTTCTCTCGGGAACGGCACCGGCCGCGAGTCAGACCCTTCGAACCTGTTCGCGCCCCACCACGGTGTCGGGGCGCGAACAGGTGCCAGAGTGCGGATCTCAGAGCATGATCGGCGACGTGCCCGGGGTGGTGTCGCGGGCGATGGCCGAGTAGGCGGCGGCCAGCAGCGACGGATCAGGGCCCTCGAGTCGGCCGGGCTTGGCCAGACCGTCCAGGATCACGAAACGCAGCACACCGGATCGGGTCTTCTTGTCGGTTTGCATCGCGTCCATCAGGTGGGGGAGCGCATCGCCGTCATAGGAGACGGGCAGGCCGACGCTTTCCAGGATGGTGCGGTGCCGATCGGCGGTGGCGTCGTCGAGACGGCCGGCCAGTCGGCCGAGTTCGGCGGCGAAGACCAAGCCGACGGACACCGCGGCGCCGTGACGCCAGCGGTAGCGCTCGCGGCGCTCCACGGCGTGGCCGAGGGTGTGGCCGTAGTTCAGGATCTCGCGCAGGCTCGATTCCTTGAGGTCGGCGGCGACCACGTCGGCCTTGACCTGGATGGCGCGCCGGATCAGTTCGGGCAGCACATCGCCGGTGGGATCGAGGGCAGCCTCGGGATCGGCCTCGATGAGGTCGAGGATCACCGGGTCGGCGATGAAGCCGGCCTTGATGATCTCGGCCATGCCCGCCACGATCTCGTTGCGCGGCACCGTTTCCAGGGTCGCCAGGTCGACCAGCACGGCGCTGGGCTCATGGAAGCTGCCCACGAGGTTCTTGCCCGCCTCGGTATTGATGCCGGTCTTGCCGCCGACCGCGGCGTCGACCATCGCCAGCAGCGTGGTCGGCACGTGCACGATGCGCACCCCGCGCATCCAGGTGGCGGCGACGAAGCCGGCCAGGTCGGTCGCGGCGCCGCCACCGAGACTCACGATGGCGTCGTTGCGGGTCAGGCCGATCCGGCCGAGCACCTCCCAGCAGAACCCGGCCACGGCCAGTTCCTTGCCGTCCTCGGCGTCGGGGATCTCGATGCGATGCGCGTCGATCCCGGTGTCGGCCAGTGCTTTACGCACCGCCTCGGCGGTTTCGGCCAGCGGCGGCTGATGGAAGATCGCCACGGTCCGCACGGCGTTGCCCGCGTTGACCGCTTCGACGAGATCGCCGAGCAGTCCGCGGCCGATGATCACCGGGTACGGGTCGGCGGTGCGAACCTGGATGATGTTCGGCTCTGTCACGTGCGCTGCTCCGATTCTTTCTGGTCATTGTTATTGCGTCGTCCGCCGCGTCGCCGCGGTTGCCCGCGTCGTCGGCGTTCGTTGGCGCCGGTCCCACGCTCCGCGTCACCGGATGGTCCGGCCCGCTGCACCTGTTGTGGTACCCCGGTCCGGCTTTCCACCGAAGACTCCGGGGTAGTCGAACCCGACGGTCCGGCAGGCTCGCCACCGCGCTGCCCGGCCCGCCCTGGGGCGCCTGCCTCACGGCTCGCCGTTCGCCTGCCGCGACCGGCATTGCGACCGGCCGCCTGGCCTCCCGTGACCGGGCTGCGGCCGCCTACTCGATTGCCCGGCGTGCTGCGATTACCCGTCCGGCCCCCGGCGCCGGCAGCGCGATTGCCCGGCTGGTTTTCGGCTGTACCCGCGCGGCCCTCTGATTTCGAGCTCGCGCGGCTCTCCGGACTCTCGGCCACCGAGCCGCCGGTTTCCCGGGTGGCCACGGTGGTTGCCGGCCGGATCCGCGCACCGCCTCGGCGCGACCTGCTACGCCGGGACCGTCGACCGGCGGTCGTGCGTGACTCACTCTGCGCCGCACCCGCTGTGCGAGTGGCGCCGGTGGTGTCGTCGACTGCCGCCCGATCGGTCGCGGATTGTGTTGCCCCCGAACGGTTCCGATCATCCGGGACGTCGCGGCGTTCGATGGCCGCCACACCTGTCTGGTCGGCACCGCTTCGGCGTGCGGCGGCGGCGCGGGCCCTGGCGCGTCGCCTGTTCTTGGACCGATTGCTGCCCGTTCCGGGCCTGCCGGTGACCGAACCCGAAGCGGGCGAGGTGTTTCCGGCGTTCACACGTGGAGATTGCAGATCGGTGCGCACCGATTCGAGACCGAGCTTGGCCAGGATCATTCGCACCACCCGACCCGGACTCCGCCCGTCGGTCCGCACACGCACGGAGGCGATCTCGCGGTAGAGCGGGCGACGCTCGCGCATCAGATCCCGATACTTGGCAGCGGGGTCCACTCCGTTGAGCAGTGGACGGGTACTGCTGGCGCCGGTACGCCGAACCCCTTCGGACACACTGATTTCCAGGTAGACGACGAGAGCGTCCCGCAGCAGGTCCCTGGTTCGTTCGGACAGCACCGAACCGCCGCCGAGGGAAACCACGCCGTCGTGCTCGAGCACAGCGCGGCGCACCACCTGTTCCTCGATCCGGCGGAACTCCGTCTCACCGTCGGTGGCGAAGATGTCGGGAATCGTGCGGCCGGTATCGGCCTCGATCCCCGCGTCGGTGTCGTAGAGCTCCACCCCGAGTTCCCTGGCCAGCTTGCGCCCGATGGTCGACTTCCCCGAGCCGGGCAACCCGACCAGCACCACGCGTGCCGCAGGCGCGGTCCGGTCGTCACCGCCGGTGTCAGGAGCTCCGGGCTCGACGATCGCCGGTGAGGGGCCCGCGTCGCTCTCCGGCGCGGTCCCCTCCTGCCCCTGCGCGGTCACGGGATACGGCTGTCCGCGGGCACGTGTGGGCGGCTACCGATCCGCTTGACGTAACTGGTGATGTTGTCGACGGTCTCGGCCAGCGAGTCGCCGCCGAACTTCTCCAGCGCGGCCTGCGCCAGCACCAGCGCCACCATCGACTCCGCGACCACGGCCGCCGCGGGCACCGCACACACGTCCGAGCGCTGGTGGATGGCGACGGCTTCCTCACCGCTGGACATGTCGACCGTCGACAGCGCACGCGGCACAGTCGAGATCGGCTTCATCGCGGCGCGCACCCGCAGTGCTTCGCCGTTGGTCATGCCGCCTTCGAGGCCGCCCGCGCGGTTGGTCGAGCGCAAGACGCCGTCGGGGCCGGGACGCATCTCGTCGTGGGCCTGGCTGCCGCGTCGTCGCGCGGTCTCGAACCCGTCGCCCACCTCGACACCCTTGATCGCCTGGATGCCCATGAGGGCGGCGGCCAGGCGCGAATCCAGACGCTGCTCACCGCTGACGAACGAACCGAGCCCGATGGGCAGGCCGTCCACGATCACCTCGACGACGCCGCCGAGGGTGTCGCCGTCCTTCTTGGCCGCTTCGATCTCCGCGATCATGGCCGCCTCGGCGTCGGCGTCGAACGCCCGCACGGGGCTGGCGTCGACCGCGTCGAGATCGGCCGGGCCCGGCGTGACGCCGGTGGTGTTGGCGGCGGCGCCGATCGACACCACATGCGAGATGACCTCGACACCGAAGGCCTGACGCAGGAAGTTGCGCGCGAGTGTGCCTGCTGCGACCCGGGCCGCGGTCTCCCGGGCGCTGGCCCGTTCGAGCACCGGACGGGCATCGTCGAAGCCGTACTTGAGCATCCCGGAGTAATCGGCGTGACCGGGGCGCGGGCGGGTGAGCGGCGCGTTACGCGCCATTCCCGCGAGCTCGGTCTCGTCGATCGGATCGGCCGACATCACTTCGGTCCACTTGGGCCACTCGGAGTTGGCGATCTCGATGGCGACCGGGCCACCCATGGTGCGGCCGTGGCGTACGCCACCGACCAGGGTGACCTTGTCGGCCTCGAACTTCATCCGGGCGCCGCGCCCGTAACCGAGCCGGCGGCGGGCGAGCTGTGCGGAGACATCGTCCGATGTCACCTCGACTCCGGCGACCATCCCTTCCAGGAGGGCGACGAGAGCGGGACCATGGGATTCTCCGGCAGTTATCCAGCGCAACACGCCGACTATCTTCCCATGTCGACACGTGTAGTCGGGAATGCGGGCCGACGTGACGAGCGGCACGTCGGCGCCGAGGCGGGCCGCGCGGTGGCGGCCGCCGCCCTGATCCGGCCGAACCGGCCTGCTCCGGACCGGAGGCAACATCGCATCACCGGGTTCGTTTCGGCGCGTCGCGCTGCCGGTCATGCCAGTGCCATCGCGGTGACGGTGGCCAGGCACATCGCGGGGCCGTGTGGCACCAGCCGCCGTGCCGGTACCGCGCGCACCTGCCGCGAGCCACGGCCCACCACCGCACGCAGCCGATCACCGCCGAGCAGCACGGCCGCGGCCGCGGCGGTGAGCAGCGGGGCGGCCACCGCGGCCCACACCCAGGCCGGCGGACCGGCGATCGCCGTGGCAGCTCCGAGCGACACCGCGAGCTTCACATCACCCGCGCCGAGCGCGGCCGGGGAGAGCAGGTGGGCGATCAGATACGGCATCGTCAACAGCGCGGCCCCGATCACCGCGGTCTCCAATTCCCCTGTCGAGAACGCGAACAGGAACACCGCGGCCGCACCCACGCCGGTCAGCGCGTTGGGAAGGCGACGGGCATGGATGTCGATGACGCCCAGCAGCAGGCACCAGGCGATGAGGCAACAGAACGCGGCAGTGGTCATGGGATCGATCGTGCTGGGCCGCGACCGCCGAAAGTGGGCCGTACCCGAGAATGTGGATAACGTCCGCGCATGTGGACAACGCCGTATCCACCTCGCCCACCGACACGAAATCCTGGGTATCGCGTGCCGACGTGTCGCCCGTCGGGCGGTAGCGTTGACCCATGTGTGCTGACTACACGGCTCCCGATTACGCGGCCCGGCGCGGTGCCCTGCGGAGCCTGCTGGTGGAAAACGGTGTCGACGCGTTGCTGGTGACCGATCTGGTCAACATCCGCTACCTGACCGGCTTCACCGGATCCAATGCCGTTGTGCTGGTGCATTCGTGGGATATGCGCGGAGCCGAGGACCGCACCGTCATCGGTACCGACGGCCGGTACTCCGCTCAGGTCGCCGAACAGGTCCCCGATCTGCAGGCCGAGATCTGCCGGGCCACCGCGCGCCGCGTTCTCGAGCTGACCGGGGAATGGCAGCTCGGTCGCGTCGGCTTCGAGAGCCACGTGGTGACCGTCGATCAGCACACCGCGTTCCAGGAGCTGCGCACCGGGCTGCAACTCGTCCCCACCTCGGGTCTGGTCGAACAGCTGCGGATGGTCAAGGATCCCTACGAGGTCGACCAGCTCGGCGCGGCGTGCACGGCCGCCGACAAGGCGCTGGCCACCCTGCTCGAGCGGGGCCTGCTGCGTCCGGGCCGCACCGAGAGACAGGTCGCCCGCGACCTCGAATGGGCGATGTTCGAGCACGGTGCCGATGCGATCTCGTTCGAGACGATCGTCGCCGCGGGCGCCCATTCGGCCATCCCGCACCACCGGCCGACCGGCGCCGTCCTGGCCACCGGTGACTTCGTGAAGTTCGATTTCGGCGCGGTGGTCAACGGCTACCACTCCGACATGACCCGCACCCTGGTCCTGGGGACCCCCGCCGACTGGCAGCGGGAGATCTACGAACTGGTCGCCCGCTCGCAACGCGCGGGCACCGAGGCGCTCGAACCCGGCGCGCAGACCAGCGAGGTCGACGCGGCGGCCCGGATGATCATCGAAGAAGCGGGGTACGGCCCGCAGTTCGTGCACGGTCTCGGTCACGGCGTCGGGCTGCAGATCCATGAAGCACCCGGAGTGGCGAAAACGAGTACCGGTACACTTCTGGCTGGTGTGGCGGTGACCGTCGAACCTGGTGTATACCTTCCCGGCCGCGGCGGGGTCCGGATCGAGGACACGCTCGTGGTACGCGAAGCGGGCCCGGAACTGCTCACCCGCACCAGCAAGGACTTGATCGTCGTCGACTGACGTCGGCGCGCAGAACGCAGTAACCCCCAGTACGCAGTAATACGAAAGAGGAGATCCGAGGACAGTGGCGGACACCAGCGACTTCAAGAACGGCCTTGTGCTGAAGATCGACGGTCAGCTCCAGCAGATCATCGAATTCCAGCACGTGAAGCCGGGCAAAGGACCCGCGTTCGTGCGGACCAAGCTGAAGAACGTCGTGTCCGGCAAGGTCGTCGACAAGACCTTCAACGCGGGTGTCAAGGTCGAGACCGCGACCGTCGACCGTCGCGACATGACCTACCTGTACCACGACGGCACCGACTACATCTTCATGGACGGTGACACCTACGACCAGATCTCCATCCCGGAGGCCACCATCGGTGACGGTGCCCGCTTCCTGCTGGAGAACATGGGCGTGCAGGTCGCCGTGCACGAGGACGCGCCGCTGTTCGTGGAGCTCCCCGTCACCATCGAGCTGGTCGTGCAGCACACCGACATCGGCCTGCAGGGCGACCGCTCCACCGGCGGCACCAAGCCCGCCACCCTGGAAACCGGCGCCGAGGTGGCCGTTCCGCTGTTCATCAACACCGGTGACAAGCTGAAAATCGACTCGCGCGACGGCAGCTACCTCGGCCGCGTCAACGGCTGATCGTGACCGACTCCCCGGCAGACAAGAAGGGCTCGTTCAAGAAGCTCGGCGCGCGCCACAAGGCGCGCCGCCGGGCCGTGGACCTGCTGTTCGAAGCGGAGGCGCGCGATGTCGACGTCTCCGTGCTGCTCTCGGATCGCGCTGAGCTGGCGACCCGCGACCAGAGCGTGGCCCCCGTGCACGCCTACACCACCACCCTCGTCGAGGGCGTCGCCGACGATCTCGACCGGGTCGACGGCACCATCGAGGGCTACCTCCAGGACTGGACTCTGCAGCGGCTGCCCGCGGTCGACCGGGCCATTCTGCGGATCGCGGTGTGGGAGCTGTTCCACGCCACCGACGTGCCCCCGGTCGTCGCGGTCGACGAGGCTGTCGAGCTGGCCAAGGAACTGTCCACCGACGACTCCCCGTCGTTCGTGAACGGCGTGCTCGGCCAGGTCGTGCAGGTGGCGCCGCAGGTCCGCGCCGCCGCGGCCGCAACGGCCGCCACGAAGGCCGCGCGTGGCGAGTCGGAGTCCTGAGGCGTGGCGCGCAAGTACCTCGTGATGGCCGAACGCACCCCGGCGTTCGACGCCTCGGTGATCGAACCGCACCGCAGCTTCCTGCGGGAACTGCTCGCTGAGGGCCGACTCCAGGAAAGCGGTGGCTTCACCGACGGCACCGGCGGCGCCTATGTCATCCTGGCCGAAAGCCTCACCGCCGCAACAACAATCGCCCACTCCGACCCGCTGCACACCACCGGCGCCTCGGATCTGACGATCCACGAATGGGAAATCACCGTTTCGGCGTGAATCCCGTTCCCGCAGCCGCACGTTCCGAGTGAACGTGCGGCTGTTGTCGTACGCGGGCCCGGTCAGATCTTGTGCAGGCAGAACGAGACCGCCGGTGAGGTGTGGATCACCGCTTTCGTCTCGCGAAACCGCTTCCGCGTCGCGTCGCAGACGTTCCGGTCCTCGGCTTCGACGCGAGTATCGACCTCGAATGCCCCTGCGCCACAGGGGACCTTGCGTAGACGGTCGAGATGGAGCTTGACGTTGCCCGGGTCGTTGACACACTCACCGACTTTCGCGTTGAGGTGAGTGCACAGGTACTTCATGGGGCTGCTGGTGTACTTCCGGCGACTCCGCGAGAAGTCCATGTCACCGGTCGCGCATTTCTGCGTACTCCACGCGCTGGTGATGATCAACGCCGCGTCGGGGTCGGCGCATGCGCGTCGATGAAAGTCCCAGCCACCGCGGGTCGGATCGGTGTAGTACCCGCAATCGCCGGTTCGCTCCGTGTCCGATCGCGGCGAGAGCAGACCCCAGGCCATCAACCCGACCGCGCTGATCGGCACGAGCGCGACCAGCCCGAGCAGAACCCACTTACGTTTGCCGCCGAACAAGCGTTCAGTGCGCGCCCGTTGCTCCCGATAGCCCGGCCGTGTGCGACGACCGCGGGGCGGTCGCCACTGATCACTCGGTCGCGCCGGCTGCCCGGTCTGTTGTCCCTGCGGGATGTTCGGCTGCTCCACCCCGCCAGCTTGCCACCGGCGCAATCGAACTCGCATCGCGGCTGTCGTCTCGCACCCATACCGCGGGGCGAGCCCTACGCTGCCGTGTCGCCGGCGCCCCGGACCGCTCGATCGTGGTCCTGGAGTGCTTTCGTGATGATGTCGGTGACGTCGGCATCGTCGAAATCGCCGGGCAGGCCCATGCCCAGGGTGTCGAACAGGTCGCGTACCTGTTCGACAGTCGGGTCGTCGTCGAGCCGTACGGACGTCGCGCGGTCGATCGCGACCGGCCGGGATTCGGCGAAGCTGGTCCTGAGTTCGATGTTCCAGGAGTCGTAGTAGGGGCGGTCGCGCTCGATGATCATGGCGGGGAACCGCGGTCCGCGCTGGGTGACGATCAGAAAGCGGGTGGACAGGTCCCACCGGAACAGCGACACCGACGACGTCAGGCCGATCTGGATGTCGAGGAGCTGCGGCAGTCGTTGTTTGTGCCAGCATGCCGCGGCGATGGTGGCGTACACCTCGATCTGAGTGCCCTTGGCCGTCCAGGTGCGCGCGTCGTCGTCGTCGCCTTCGGCCAGCGAGCGGTAGAGCGCTGCGTAACGCGAACAGAGGTCGCGATCGGTCGGATCGAGAATTTCCAGGCGGACCAGCAGCTCTCGGCGATTGCGATGAGCCCGGTGCAAGCAATCGGGCAGCGTGACAACGCGGGTGTGAGCCCCGGTACCGCCTTTGAAGATCCAGCGATCGGTTTCGGTCCGTGCCTCGGCGAGCACGTCCGATACCTCGTCGCCCTTGGCGAATCGGACGGCCGACAAGCTGTCGAGCGTGCGCTGGGTGCTGGTGAGCAGTTCGTCGATCGCCGAGGCCCGGTCGCGCCGGTCGTTCAGCTCGTCCAGCGTGTGCGCGATATCGGTGAGGGACTGTCGTACCTGTGCGTTCATCGCCTCCTGTCGCCATCGGTCACGCAGAACGGCGAAGGCGATCACCCCGAGAGTGAGTGGGATGACCTTGGTCAGCAGCTCTTGCCTGGTGGGGTCGACCAGCCCGAGCACGCTCAGCGTGACAGCAAGAACAATGGCGATCGCGCTTTCGAAATTGCTCTTGATCCACACCGCAGCAGCGACGATGCGTGCGGGAAAACTCATGGCGGCCACCCCTTTTCGCCGACATCGCCGGTCATTCGTCCGGTGCGATGCGCTACAGGCTAGCGGGAGGCTCCGGTTTGCGCACGACGGACTTCACGAGCTGTGCCAGCTCGTCGACAGCGACCGGCCCACCGGCGAGGAAGCTCACTTCGCTCGACGGATCATCGATGGATTCGGGCAGCGGAGTTCGGTCGAAGTCGGTGATCTCGATGCCGCACTCACGAGCGATCACGCTACCTGCGGGGAAGTCGATCAACCCGGCGCGGTAGCCGACGAATCCGTATATCAGACCACGGCTCAGCATGATCCAGCACAGCAGGGGTGACCACAGCTGGATGAGACGTCGGGAATGGGTTTCCAGCGCGAGTCGAAGGGCGATGGCGGTGGTGTCGGTACGGCCGACCGGATACCCCTGCAACCACGCCAGGACTGGATCGCCGGGCGGTCGTGGCGTCACCTGGCGTCGCAGCGCACCGTGCGGCCCTGCCGCGCCTCGTCCCCGAATGGCCGACCAGGTGTTGCCGGTCATCGGTTCGTGCACGACACCCAGAACCGGGGTCCCGAAGTGGCACAACGCGATACCGATGCTGAACACCGGCAGACCGACTGCGAGATTGTTGGTGCCGTCGAGCGGGTCGACGAACCAGCACCATTCCGGCTCGCCGCGGAGTTCGCCGGATTCTTCGGCGATGACGCGGTGGTGGGGGAACGCTCGGCGCAGATCGCGAAGAATGATCTCCTCGGCGCCGAGGTCCAGATCGCTGACCAGGTCGCCGCCCGCGTCCTTGACCCGGATACCGAGCGGCTGAGTCAGACGTGAGTGGATGAGCTGCCCGGCGCGGATCGCGGTGTCACGTGCGGTCGCGGCGGCGCGCTCGATGACGTCGCGTTCGAGTGTGAGATCTATGAATTCGCTGTGTCGCACCGTTCCTCCAGGCCATTCGCGGGGCAATCCGTTCGCAGACGCGCCAGGACGGCTTCGGCCAGTTCCCGCGTTCGCTGGGAACTGTGCGGTGTGCGTTCGACACGATGATCGGTGGTGCCGGGATCGCCCAGCGACAGGTCGAGCTCGCCGGGGATGTGTTCGCCCAACACGATGGTGGCGGCGGCGCTCAACACGTCGGTGACGTGGAACTCGCTGTGCGGCAACGTGTACACGTCGCCGTCGCGGAACACCTCGCGCGATCGGCTGCGGTATCGGACCGAGCGGCGGGTGGCGTGGACGGTATCGCCGTCGGTGTCGCTACGAACCTCGAAAACCCGATGTGTGCCCGCGTCCGAATCGGCCGAGACATCGATGATCTCGTTGACGACCGTGCCGTACAGGACATGACTGACCAGATTCCAGCTATGGGCGTGCACCATCGATGTCGTCGGCGCGGCGGGCCGGTCGGTACTCCAAACATGCAGGCAGATGCCGTGGCCCTCCTGTCGCCACACCGGAAAACAGGTGAACCCCAACGGATGTCGGACCGCAACGACCTCGACCACGCCTGCTGCCACGTCGGCCAGATAATCGTGCACCCAGGCACGCACCTCGGCGGTCGCGCCCGCAGCGGTGAGCAGCGAACGGAGCCGGGTGTAGGCGGGCATCAGTACGGGTTTCTCGGCTGGAGCGCACGGCGCACGATGTCGGCGACGTCGCGGTCGGTGAACGAGGTCGGCAGACCCAATCCCAGCGCGTCGAAGAGTCGCCTGGTCTGGTCGACGGAGGGTTCGTCCGCCAACGGCAGGTCCTCGCACCGATACAACGGAACCTGGCGGGTCTGTTTGAAACTGGCGACCAGTTCGCGGCTGAAGTCACGGTAGTAGGGCCGGTCGCGTTCGAACATGAGCGCCGGGGTGTTCGGGTTGTCCTGCGTGACGATGACGCAACTCGACGAGAGGTCCCAGCGGAAGGTCGTCATCACCGCGGACAACCCGACGTCGATGGTGAGGAAGGTGAACCGTTGGCGGTACCAGCACGCCGCGAGCACCGTCGCGTAGGCCTCCTTGCGAGTGCGCTCAGTGGTCCACTGCTCGCCGGTGCGGTCGGCTTCCGGGGTGAGCGAGGACCGGAACTGCGCGTAGGTCTTGCACAGCGCCTCGTTCGACGGATCGAGGATCTCGATCTGCATGCGCAGGGGGCGTTGTTCGCGGCGCGCGTTCTCCACACACGCGCGCAAAGTGACGGCTCGAATGTAGGTTCCGGTGCCGCCCTTGAAGATCCACTGCTCGGTGTCGCGGCGGGCGAGGGTGTGCGCGTGGCCGATCTCGGGTCCGTAGAGCAGATGGACCGCGGTCGCGTCGCGGACCGCTTTGGTGGCGATCCGTCGGTCACGCAGCAGGGTGGTCGCGAGCAGAGCGAGCACGAGCAGCACTGCGCCGTCGATGACCGCCGGTTCGAGCTCGATCTGATTCGACAGTGGATCCATCACGGCGATCGCGCCGATGATCACCGCGATGGTCAGCGCCAGCGCGCCATCGACGTTGGTACGCAACCAGTTCAGCAGTCGCGACATCCCGCCCCCTCCCAGTTCGGTGATTCCAGGATAGGCCGCGCGACCGGGTCGGCGGGTCGGGAAGTCGAGAAGTCAGGCGATGAGCAGCAGCGCGGTGACCGCGGCGGCCGTCGCGACCACGGCCAGTGCGAATCCGGTGCAGACGAACCGGAGCATCGGAACGCGCACCTCGTGGGTGCGACAGAACTCCAGTCCGATCAGCGTTGCCAGCGATGCCCACGGCGTGACGACCGGCCCGACGTTCGTGCCGATGAGCAGCGCGAGCAGCTGTGTCCCGTTCTCCACCGGGATCACGGATTCGCCGGCGGTGTAGGCAGGCAGATTGTTGGCCACGTTGGACAGGCCCGCCCCCGCGGCTGCCGCGCGGAACGCCCCGGCGACACCGTCGTCGACGCCGATCAGGCCGTGCATGATGTCGTTGAGTCCCCATCGGCTCAATGTCGGCACCACCAGGAACAATCCGACGACGAAGATCAGCAACTGGAACGGGATCAGCGACCACCGCAGCGCTGCGGGCCGCAGAATCGCGAAGGCGACGACCGCGATCGCGGCGGCCACCACCGCGGCGAGACCGATCTGATCACCGACCACCGGAATCGCGAGGATGAACAGCAAGCACGCACCGGCGGTCGCGTAAAGCAATGTCCGCGCACGCATTCCCTCGGTGCGGATGGGCTCCGGCGGCACGTAGCGGTCGGCGTCGCGACGATCACGACGCCAGTACCACAGCCACAGGAACAGCATCGTCACCGTGATCGAGGCGAGCTGGGGCGCCCACATACTCGCCGCGAATTCGGTGGAGCTCTTGGCGATCCGATCCGCCGCCAGCAGATTCGTCAGATTGGACACGGGCAACAGCAGGCTGGCGGTGTTGGCCAGCCACAGCGTGGTGATCGCCAGCGGCAGCGGCGGGATGCGCGTCGGTCCCGCGAGCGCGAGCATGACCGGGGTCAGCAGCACGGCGGTGGTGTCGAGGTTCAGCAGAATCGTTGTCGCCGAGGCGAATGTCACGCACAGTGCGAACAGGGCGAGGTAGTTTCCGCGTCCGACGATCGCGATCCGATGGGCGATGACATCGAAAACCTTGGCTTCCCTGGTGAGTTCGGCCAGCACGATCACGCTGGCGAGAAACAGCAGCAACGGCCCGACGCGACGCAGGTTCGCCGCCGCCTCGGCGCGGGGCAGCAGTCCGGTCGCGACGAAGGTCAACCCGACGAGCAGCAGGCCGACGCGAATCCGATCCAGCACCGACAGCCGTGGTCGTGGTAGCCGTGCCCACCACTGCGGTGGCGTGACGCGGCGGTGCGGGTCGACCTTTTCGGACACCGATCCATGATCGCATTGCGGCTTGCCGGACGCGTGCTCGTCCCGCCAAGAGTCTGCCGCGGTGATCATTCGGGCGCATACTCGACGGTGTGACGGACCTGGGGTGGGCACGTGAATTCTTCTTCATCAGCTATTCGCCGGCTGACGAACGCTGGGCCACCTGGGTGGCGTGGCAATTGGAGACCGCCGGATTCCGCACGCTGATCCAGGCGTGGGACTTCGTGCCGGGGACGAACTTCATCGACTTCATGGACCGTGGTGTGCGCGATTCGGCCATCGTGATCGCCATCCTGTCCGACAGCTACCTGACCTCCCATTACGGAACGATGGAGTGGCAGGCGGCAATTCGCACCGACGAGCACAAGTTGCTGCCGGTGCGGGTCGCCGATTGCGCGCTGGAGGGTCTGCTCGCCACGCGCACCTATCTGGATCTGGTGAATGTCGCCAGCGCCGAGACCGCGCGGAACACCCTGCTCGATCGCGTCGGTCACATGCGTGACGGTCGAGCCAAACCGGCGCGCGGACCGGAGTTCCCGTCGGGTTCCGGTGCGGCGGTGCGGGATCGGCCCGTTCCGAATGGTTTCGGCCCGGCACAGGCCGTGGAGCGTCGGCGGACTCCCGCTGTGCCACCGAGCTTTCCGGGCGCGGGCAGTTCACGCGAAGCGCGCAACGGGCTCTCGGTGCTGCATGTCGCGGGCCCCCGGTTCGGGCGCGGTCTGTTCGGGCGCGACGAGCCGGACGGTCCCGGCGAACTGCAATCACGTATCTGGGCCGATGTCATCCACCTGTCCGATCAGGGCGTGCCGTCACCGGATGTGATCGTCGTCTCCGGTGACCTCACCGAATCGGGTCACCCGCGCGAGGTCGACGACGCGCTTGCCTTCCTCACCGGCCTGCGCATTCTGCTGGGCCTCGAGCCTGATCGCCTGATCGTCGTACCCGGCAATCACGACGTGTCGAAGAAGGCGTGCGAGAGCTACTTTCTGCGCTGCGAGTCACGCGACCGGCTGCCGCAACCGCCGTATTTCGAGAAACTCGAACAGTTCGAGCGCATGTTCGGCGAGTTGTACCAGGGCCTGGATCATCTGGTGTTCGACGCCGGGCAACCATGGACCCTGTTTCCCATCGCGGACTTGCGAATTGTCGTCGCAGGACTGAATTCGACGATCGCTGCGACGCATCGTCAGGAAGACGACTACGGCAGCGTGGGGCAGACCCAGGTCGCGTGGTTCTCCGAGCAACTACGCGCGTTCGAGGCACGCGGATGGTTACGCCTGGGTGTGGTGCGCCACGATCCGATGCCGGGTGCGGGGGCCGCGCGAACCGACCCAGCGCTTCTTCGTGACGCGACGACGGTCTCCCGGCTGCTCGGCAACCGGTTGAATGTGCTGCTGCACGGGCCGGGACCCGGTGGCGTGCACGCCGATCTGCTGGGGGGCGTGCTGCCGGTGCTGCCCGCCGCGGCCCCGGGGAGTGCGGAGATCATCCACCTGACGGCCGAGGGCATGTCGCGCTATCCCGCCCAGCACCATGATCGAGAGGTCGAACGCACGGTCATCCCCGTGTCCTGGTCGAATGTGGCCGCGGCCCTGGCCGCGCCCGCCGAGACGAAGATGATCGAATCCGCGGGGACCGACGATCCGGATTCTGATGAACAGGCCGGTGACTCGGCGCCTGTGGTCGATCCGCAGGGGCGTTTGCTGGAGCGCGTCATCGAGGTCTGTGCGGCGCGCTACCCCGGCGCGCGGATCAGGCGGGTCGAGGCGGACCCGCCGCACCTGTTCGTCACCCATCATCGTGACGGGATGGCGGCGCAGTGGCGCATCGGCGCCCACGTAGGAGATCTGACCAGACAGGTGGTCGAGGATTTCCTGGCGCACGACCCGGAATTCGGATCCGAGCTCGTTTATCGTGGCGCGGTTCCGGCCCGTTCGCTGCGGGAGGAGGCAGCGGGTCAAGGGTTGCGTATCCGCAGCTTCCTGGAATTCCAGGGCATGCTCGATCTGACCGACTACCTCGCCCGTCAGGTGCTCGACCTGCGCACCGACCGGCGCTACCCACCCGAGTTGTATGTACCACAACGGTTTCGGCTGCTGGAGGAGAACGAAACCGCGATTCGCGACGATCTGATCGCCGAACTCATGGGCGTGGTGACCGCCGATCACGGCTGGTTCGTACTCCTGCTCGGTGACTTCGGGCGTGGCAAGACGTTCGCGCTGCGCGAGCTCGCCCGCCGGATCAGCGAGTCGACGCCCGCGCTGATTCCGATCCTGATCGACCTGCGCGCGCTCGACAAGACCCACTCGGTCGACGGACTGGTCGCCGCCCATCTGGCCAATCACGGCGAAGACCGGATCGATCTGAAGGCATTGCGCTACATGCTGCGCGAAGGCCGGGTGGTGCTGTTGTTCGACGGCTTCGACGAACTGGTGACCAGGATCAGCTACGAGTTCGCCGCCGACCATCTCGAGACCCTCCTGCAGGCCGCCGTCGGCAAGGCGAAGATCATCGTGGCCAGCCGGACTCAGCACTTCGAGTCCAGGGCCCAGGTGTTGACAGCGTTGGGCGAGCGGGTGGGTCTGCTCGACGACCGGCGCATCATCAGCATCGAGGAGTTCGCGCCGCCACAGATCCATACCTTCCTCACCAATCGCTACGGGGGTGACACGCGGCGTGCCGACGCCAGAATGCAGTTGATCAGGGGCATCCAGGACCTGCTCGGGCTGGCACAGAACCCGCGCATGCTCAGCTTCATCGCCGATCTCGAGGAGCGCCGGTTGCGCGCGGCCGCGGGAACGACCAATGCCATCGGTCCGGCCGCCTTGTATCGGGAGATCCTCGATTCCTGGCTTCGCTACGAGGTGGATCGCACGGCTACCGTGGCCGGATCGCTGCCGGGACTGGGACTGGACGAATTGTGGAGGGCGGTAACGGCTTTCGCGCTGCGGGTGTGGGAGACAGGCAGGCCCTATCTGCGTGCGGCCGAATTGTCGGAAGTGGCACGGGAACTCACCGACACCGCGGTCCGCGATCGCATGTCGGTGCAGCAGTCGGCGCACGCCATCGGTTCGGGCAGCCTGCTGGTGCGTACCGACGACGACCTGTTCGGTTTCATCCATTCCTCGGTGACCGAATGGCTGGTGGCCGATCACCTCGCCCGCCTACTCGGTGCGGGCGTGAGTGCACCACACCTCGCGCAAGCCCAATTGTCGCTGCTCATCATAGATTTCCTGTGCGATCTCGCCGACCCGCGCACGCTGCGTACCTGGGCGGAGTCGGTGTTGTCCGACTCCGACGCCGACCCGAACTCACGCACCAACGCGCTGCGGATCACCACCCGGCTGCGCACGGCGCCGAGCTCGGACCTGCGCGGCGCGATGTTGGCCGGCGAGGACCTCTCCTACCGCGACCTGCAAGGGGTCGATCTCAGCGGCGCCGATCTCAGTGGTGCGCGGTTGATCGGCGCGAATCTGACCCACGCGGTGCTGCGCGGTGCGCGGCTGGTCGCGGCGCGGCTGGACGACGCACGCCTCGTCAGCGCTGATCTGACCGACGCGGATCTCACCAGGGCGCGCCTGATCCGTACCGACCTGACCGGCGCGCGTGGCAGGGGTAGCCGCTGGCAGCGCGCCGCACTCCTGGACGTGATCGGCCAGGCCTCGGGGGCGGATCTGCGCGGCGCGGCCGTAGTACCCGGCGGATCGGTGCAGACCGAATTCGCGCCTGCCGCACTGGGCGTTCGGCACGGATTCCACGCCAGTCGAGGCAGACTGCCCCAGCCCGTCGCGTACAGCCAGGACGGAAGTACGGTCGCGGTCGGCAGTGACGACGGGGGCGTGCTGATCTGTGACGCCGACACCGGCCGGCCGCTGCGGATGCTGCAGACCCACCGCGCACGCACCTTCGCGGTCGCGTACACCGACCAGGTCCTGATCACCGGCTCCGGCGACGGAACGGTCGGCATCTGGGATGCCGTCAGTGGGGAACTCCGCCGGATTCTGCGGGGGCACGAACAGTGGCCGTGGCCGGTGCTGCTCGGTCCCGGCGGTGATCTGCTGGCCACCGGTGACGCGCGTGGTGTGCTGCGGCTGTGGTCGTTGCCCAGCGGCGATCTGCGTCACGAGTGTCTGCCACCCGAACACGGCATGACCTTGATCTACAGCATCGCCCTGCACGGTCGGACGCTGGCCGCCGCCTACGGCAACGGCATGGTGCGCCTGTGGGACATCGAAACCGGCAGGCAAACAGGGGAATTCCAGGCAGCGGGCGGCGCCGCCTACCGCATCGCCTTCGACTCCTCGGGAACCCGGATAGCGGTGGGTGGAGTAGACGGACTACTGACGCTCTGGGACCCCGTCACCTGCACGCTCACCGGCAGGTTGACCGGTCACACCGGACGCATCTACACGCTGGCCTTCCACCCGTCCCGGGACGTGCTGGCCAGCGGGGACACCGACGGGTTGCTCCGCGTCTGGAACACCGACACCGGAGAAGTGCTGCACGCGCCGACCGAACACAGCGCGGCGATCTATTGGGTGTCGTACGACCCGTCGGGAGAGCTGCTGGCCTCCGGGGACAGTGCGGGGCTCGTCTGCCTGCGTGCGTCCGAGACCGGTCAGCTGCGGCATCGTCTCACCGCCCACACCGGATCCATCTGGCCGTTCGCTTTCCGGCCCGACGGCACCCAGCTCGTGGTAACCGACGACCAATTCACCACGCGTTTCTGGGATCCGGTCACCGGAGCCTGCCGATACCTGCTCACGGGGCACGGCCGCCGAACGACAGCGGTGGGCTTCAGCGCCGATTCGGCGATGCTGTCCACCCGGGGCAACGACGGCGTCGTCCGGCTGTGGGACACCGTCACCGGACGTCTCGTTCGCACGCTGACCGGCAGCGACGACCACCTGCTGACCTTCGAGTCGGCACTGTTCAGCACGATGCGACCAGGGCAGCTCGCGATGGTGGGCAACGACGGCAGACTCAGCCTGTTCAACCTCGACGCCGACTCCTATGAGCGCCACATCAGCATCGAGGATGCGCCGATCTGGGCGATCGCGTTCAATCCCTCCGGTGAACTGATCGCGACGGCGAACGACGATGACACAGTGACGATCTGGAACCGTGCGACCGGCGCCCAGTACGGGATCTACCGCGAGCACCGAGGCAGGGTTCGGTCCCTGGCCTTCAGCGCGGACGGGGCGCTGATGGCCTCGGGCTGCGACGACTCCGTCGTTCGGATCTGGGACGTGGAGTCGGGGCGGTGCTTGCACACTCTGCGCGGGCACCGAGACCGGGTGTACGGGGTGGCATTTCACGGCAACCGCGTCGCCAGCGTCTCCTGGGACGGCTCGGCACGGATCTGGGACGTCACGTCGGGCGAGCCGGTGCACGAATTGACGCGGCACACCGGAAAACTCTGGTCGGCGGCCGTCGACGCCCAGCGGGGCATCCTCGCCACCGCGGGAGACGACCTGGTGATCCGGCTGTGGGACATGGACACCGGTCGGCATCTGCACACCTTGGAAGGTCATCGCCGCCGGGTGTCGACCTTGGCGTTCGACGCGTCGGGCGATCTACTCGCCAGCGGTAGCGAAGACGGAAACGTCGTGTTGTGGTCCGGTGCGGCGGATCAGGGGGCGGCGCCCTCGATTCGCGCGGTGTTGCTCGGACTGCCCGAAGGATGGGCCGCGTTGACGCCCGACGGGCGATACAAATACGAGGGCAACGTCGCGGGCCAGTTCTGGCATGTGATCGGCACGACTCGCTTCGAGTCGGGCGAACTGGATCCGCATCTCGCCGAGGTCGTGCGGGTCGCCGCAGATGCCCCGCTGTGAGCCCGACGGCCTCCGCCGGTGGGTGTACGAGGAAACCGGCGGAGGCGCGACCGACGCTGGGTAGGCGCGGTGTCGGGTTGTGCTCGGGGCACGAGGTGAATCCTGCTACCTCGAGTGCGCTCGAGGTCAAGCGGTTCAGCGGGGGGCGTGGACCAGTGGGGCGAGGAAGCCGGTGAGCTGGGCTCTCGAGGGTTGGCCCAGGCGGCGGCCGAGATAGTCGGGGGCGTCGGCGGCCGCCCGGCAGCGGTCCTGGTCGGTGTTGGCCGGGTTGTCGGAATAGCGTTCACCGAGCATGGTGGCCTTGGCGACCTCGCGTCCGGTACGGAGTTCGTAGACGGCGACCTCGTAGGTGGCGCGGAAGAGGTTGACGGTGCGCCCCACCGGTGCGCCGGGGGAGGGGCCGTACTGGCAGGTCTGCACGAGGTCGCGCAGTTCCAGCTGCTTCATGCAGGCGATGAGCTGCACGGTCGACGGGTCGTCCGGGTTCCACGCGGTCGGATCGTTCGGGTGGACCATGGTCGTGAGGTCACCGGACAGATAGATCGGGCGCGCGCCGTCGCGCTCGTAGGGCGCGGCGTTCGGGAACGGCTTCTTGTCCTCGCCACACATCCGGTCGTAGTCCGACATCTCGAATCGGCTCGCCTGCACCGCCGCGATCGCGAAGAACCCGGCTCCGAACAGCGCGATGAACAGCAGCAAAGCGACACCGGGCCCGACTCGCAGGCCCCGCCTGGGGGCACTCCGCTCCCGAACGGGACGGTTGTGCCACCGCTCGAGCAGTGACGGGCCGTCCCCGCGACGCCACGACCGCCATTTCTGCGAGAGGGTCGGCTGCCGCGTCGTTCGGTCGTGTTCGACCCAATCGGACCAGTGCTCCGGGTGTTGCTGGGGCGCTGGGGTTTCCGGGGAACGATACGACGGTGCGACGGCGGGGGTGTACGCCGGGGAAGGGGTACTTCGCGATTCGGTCTCGCGGGCCGACCCGGCGGCACCGACCGCGGCAGCAGCGCCCGACGCGGCCACTGTACCGACCGCGGGAGCCCACTCGGCAGTGCGGTTTTCGCCGGTACCAGCGGGTGTGCCCGCAGCGGCCACTTCGTCCCCGGGCGTGGGTTCGTGGCGTTCGATGCCATCGGTCGGTGGATCGTCGATCGCGACCGATTCATCGGCGGCGACGGATTTGCTCAGTGAGACAGTGCTTTCGGGCTGACCGTCCGATGATTCGGCTACTTCACCGAGCGCGGGTTCGTCCAGATCGATCGTGTCGTCGTCGAAAGGCTCAGCGCGTGTGGCGCTTTCCCGATCCGGAGCAGCGCCCTCAGCGGTTGGCTCGTGCTCCGGGTTGTCGTCCTGGGGCGAGTCTTGTTCGGCACCGTCGGGGTGTGAAGTTCGGTCAGTCACCGGTTCGGCGGATTCGGTGCTGGGTATCGGCTCGTCGGGTGGTCCGATCGCTGTGGCCGATAACGCCGCGTCGTCGGACTCGTCGGCTTGCGCGCCGGTGAAACCTTCACTCGAAGAAGGGGATTCCGTCTCGCGTTCAGCGGGCACCGACGTCGGATCCTCGGGATGAGCCGCGGTAGGGGGTCGATGGGCGAGTCTGTCGATCGCGGCGAGAAACGCGGGTGTAGATGCGCGAGCCGAACCGGTCGACGCCGCAGGGGAATCCGATGTGGTGTCGGAAACAGCTGTCTCCGAGGGGGAGCCGAGCTCCACAGCGGTCGGGGCGATGGGCCGGGAAGTGGTCGCCGGGTCGAGCGCGGCCGGAAAGCCCTGTGCTGTCAGCTCATCGGGGGAAGGCAGCAGATGGCCCAGGTTCAACGCGCCGAACACCCGGGTGACGTCATCGATGCTGAGCCGGACCGTGCGCCCGCTCTCGGCCTGGAAATAGTCGTGCAACGCGCCGGCGTCGTCGCGATCGATCAGCACCGCACGGTACCCGTCGGCGATCCTGGTTTCCTCGATGGTGATCTCGGCGCCGGGCTGAGCGACCAGCGCGATCACCGCGTTCACCCAGCCGAAGATCCCGGATTGCTGCAGCAGGCTCTTGGCCGCGAACACCTGTCGGCGCACCTGGACGAACGGGTTCGGCACCCGGACGGCGTGATAGAGCGCCGCCGGTTCGCCGTCGATGGTCCACGGGCCGTTCGGTGGGGTGGCGAGGGTGCCTTCCTGACGGGCGGTGAAACCCTTCACCTCCACGATGGTCACGCTCTGCGGCGTGCACACCAACGCGTCGACCTCGACCGACCCACCCCGGTTCTCCGGTACGTGACAGCGGAACACGGCGACGCCGCCCGCCCGAAACGCCTGGTCACGGAGCGCCGCGCCGACGATCTGTTCCGCGCCTTCGAGTTCGCTCTCGTCCGCGACAACGACGATCACCACGACCCCCTGTGCACCTGACTGCGGACTGCTACCAGGATACGGCCTCCACTAGCCGTATCGAAACCGAATCCTGTTGCTGAGCAACGGCTTCGGCAATGTCGATTACCGATCTCACCACGGCGGCCCCGGGTTTCGTCTGCCCGCCGGTTCCACACCGACCGGCCGAACCCATTCCACCGGCGGCTTCGTGACCTGACCCGCGACCAAGGCGAGGCCGGTCGGCCGGTCTACCGCGATGAATCCGAAGGGGCGGTCGACGTTCACCGATGTGATCGTCGACCATGTCTTCTGCGGAACACCGCCGAGGCGCATCGCCACGGCCGTGACGGCAGCCGCTTCGAAGCCTTCGGCGTCGAAGCGTGCGATGACGTCCTGACCCGCCGCGTCCAGCGCCAGCGGATCAGCTGCGAGTCCTGCGAAATGGGAACCGGGAACGTTCATCGAGGTGGACAGGCCGAACATCGCCGCATGGCAAGCGAGGTTGTGCTTGTTCTCCACCTCGAACGGTGGCATGGTCAGCACCACGGAGTCGCCACCGCCGAAGGTCTCCCGTCGACTCACCGATAGACAGGGTGCCGTCGTGCCGACAGGCAGTTCTGTCCGCACCTCGACGGTCCCGTCCAGAGCTGCGAGGCCAGTGGCCAGACCGTGCCGCGGATTCGCGCCGATCAGCACGTGCACGTCCAGTTCGCCCTTGCCGATGACGATCACCCGGGTCACTTCGTCGTCGAGTACCGACACACTGCCGTCGGGATGGCTCGTGCGGTACAGGCCGGGTCCCCGATGTCCTTGCCACGGACCGGTTTCCGGTGTGTAGAGGATCTCGTCGAACGCCGTCACCCAGCGGGTGCGTGCCATCAGCGCGGTCGCCAGCGCGAGCGCCGTGTCCGAGGTGATCGGTACCGGAAATTTCTTGATCAACCCCCGGGTCTGCTCGTTCGCCCACGCATCCAGTGCCGCCGGATCGCCCAGCTCACCGACCGTCCCGGCGGGCATGCTGCGAACCCACTCCTCGCGCAAGGTCAGCCCCGCCCGGACCCACGCCCCGATCGCCGTCGACACCTCCCGCGAAGTATCCAGCGATTTCAGCATGTCCAGCCCCGCCGCATGCGCCTGCTCCGCCGGAACTCCCACCGCGGCAGCGAGCTCATCCCTGGCCGGGCCGGAAGCAGCCCCGGCCAACACAGCGAGCAACGGCCACAATCCGGCCCCCGACACCACCGCGTCCCCGCCCTCGAACGATTCGCACCACCGCCCCGTCAGCGCGTTCGATGCCCGCACATGCGGCAGAAGTGAACTCCCCATCCCCGGATCCTACGACCAGCGACCGACAATCCGCCACGTCGCCGACATCCGTCAGCCCCGGACGATCCCCAGCCAGACATAGTCCCTGGCCCGCCCTTCGCGCGATAGACCGTGCCGACCTCGACGCCGTTGTCGGTGTCGGCGCAGCGGTAGTCGAGGACCTCCTGGGCGGCGATTGCCCAGCGGCGCAGTTGGCGGAGCACGGCTTCCGATTCGGCATCGGTGATGATCGCGGTGTCCGACAGCGAAATGGTTTGGGCGACAATATTGTCCAGTTGGCGACGATTGTGACTGTGCAGCTCGGCCTGGGTGCAGTACTGCCGGCCAACCGTGCGGGCATCACCGATCGCCGGCCCGTCAGTGTGCGCACCGTCGCGCCGGTGACGATCGCAAACCGGCCATCGCAACGGAAAGTGTTTCGACGGAATCAGTCCGACGGACGTGGTCGGGTCACCGGACCCCGCGGGGGCGGAACTGGATGCTGATGCGGGGTCCGACGGGGCGTGCGGTCTTGGGGACCGCGTGTTCCCAGGTGCGCTGACATGCCCCGCCCATCACCAGGAGATCCCCGTGCCCGGCCGTGAACCGGACGCTCGCGCCACCGCCGCGCGGGCGCAGCAGCAGAGCGCGCGGCGCTCCGACCGAGACGATCGCGACCATCGTGTCGTGGGTGGCGCCGCGGCCGATCGTGTCGCCGTGCCAGGCGACGCTGTCCCGACCGTCGCGGTAGAAACACAGCCCGGCCGTGCGGAACGGTTCACCGAGTTCGGCCGCGTAGTGCGCGGTCAAGGCCGCCCGCGCATCGACCAGAATGTGATCGGGCAGCGGGTCGTTCTCCCCGAAGAACGACACCAGTCGCGGCACGTCGACGACCCGGTCGTACATCGGCCTGCGTTCGGCGTGCCAGGGAACGCGTTCGGCCAGTCGATCGAACAGCCGGCTCGCGCCGCTCAGCCAGCCGGGCAGCACATCGACCCAGCTGGTCGCGTCGAGTGGGGTGCGCCGGATCGCCTCGATCGAACCCAGGGCAATCGCATCACCGTCGAACAGTGAACCTTGCAGGGGCAGCGACATGAGCCCCAGTCTACAACGTGTTCGAATGTATGTTCGATAGACGGCCTGTGGTGCGAGTGTCGCTCAGCGGAGTTCCTCGACCAGCCCGAGGAGGACGCCGTCGGGGCCGCGCACGTAGGCGTAGCGGCAGATGTTTTCGTATCGGGCGAGCGTGCCCACGAGTTCGGCGCCGTGGGCGCGCAGGCGGTCGAGGACGTTCTCGACATCGTCGACGACGAATGTCAGGCGCGGGATGCCGGGGATGTTCACCGGCGCGTTCGGCGCGGCAAGGGTGGTCGTCGGCGAGCGGAACGTCGAGAGCTCGACCCGGCTGTGGCCGTCGGGTGTCCGAACGACGGCCATGTCGGCTCGGACGCCCGTCAATCCGAGCAGGTCGTCTGCCCATTGGCCCCCGACTGTGGCTTCGCCCTCCAGCTCCAGGCCTAGTTCGACGAAGAACGCGACAGCAGCCGCGAGATCGTCGACCACGATGCCGACATGATCCATCCGATGGACCGTCATGATGTTCTCCTCGGGTTCGTCCGGCTCATTCTGGCCGGGTCGATCGATTTCGGACGCGCTGACGCTCGTCGTCTCGAGGCCCGTTCGGCTCTCGTAACCCTGGGACGGAGCCGCCCGGGCGCTCTCGACATCTCAGTCCTGCCAGCCGCTCGTGTCGAGAACCGTGTCCCACGTGTACGGCACCAATTCCGGATGCCGCAGCCGGAGGATCTCGCCCGGCAGCGAGCCCGGCGGTGCCTTGCGCGGATCGGCGACGGCTTGACGTTCGATGATGTCGGTGAGAACTCGCGTGCCGCCGAGACGTGGATAGGAGGCGTGGACCAGGTCCGCGAATCCCGGGGGCAGATCGTCGGGGCCGCCGCCGACGTCGAGACCGATGCCGGTGACCGCGATCCAGATGGCGTCGGGTCGGCGACGGCGGTACACGGGTGAGTCGCTGAGGCCTGTCGTGTGTGCGGCGATGGCGTCCCAGATGATGTCGACGCGTTCGTCGTCGATGCCCTGCGCTTCGAGGAACTCGGCCGCGAAATCCGCGCCGTCGATCTCGAATCGCTGTGTGCCGACGGCACGTTCGGACAGGCCGATGTCGTGCAGCGCGCAGATGAGGTACATGAGCTCCTCGTCGTAGTCCGCGCCGGGCCGCAGGCCCTGCTCGGCGGCGTGGGCCCGTCCGAACAAGAACCCGCGAACGCTGTGATGGCATACCGATGTTTCGAGGGCCTCCTTGATCAGCCGGTGGGTCTCGATCGCGAGTGGGGTGGACGGTAGTGCCAGCGAGTCGACGCCGAATGTGGCCTGTGACATGAGGTTTGCTCCTATCGGTGTGCCCGGGTTGCGTGACGTCCACCAACCTTCAGGCTGGTTGAAGCATACCTCGAGTTTCAAGGAGGCTGAAGGTTCATGGCCGCAGGAGCACCGTGCCGAAAGCGGTCCTGTCCTCCAGCATTCGGTGTGCCCGCGCGGCGTCGGCGAGGGGGAGGATCGAGTCGATCGCGGGTGTCAGCAGGCCCTGTGCTGTTGCCGTGAGTGCCGCCGATCGCTGCCGGGCGACTTCGCCGAGCCAGGCGGTGCCCGCGCAGCCGGTGAGCGTGAGCCCGCGCAGGATCAGTTCGGTGACGCCCAGCTGTGCGGGAGCGCCGTCGAGCCAGCCGTAGCTGAGGATTCGGCCACGCAGGGGCGTGATCAGGTCGAGCAGCGGCGTCAGTGATGCGCCCCCGATGGAATCGAACACGACATCGACCGTGCCGTCCGTGAGGAGATCGGCCAGCTGATCCGCCCAGTCGGGCGCGGTGTGATCGAGCACCTCGTGCGCGCCGCGCTCGCGCGCGAGCCGAGCCTTCTGTTCCCCGCCCGCGGTGCCGATGACGCGCACGCCCGCGGCGGCGCACAGCTGGGTGAGGCAGCTGCCGACACCGGTAGCCGCCGCTTCGACCAGGACGGTCTCGCCCGCCGCGACACCCGCGGTCCGCATCAGCGCCAGTGCCACCGATCCCGGCATCAGTATCGCGGCGGCGTGCTCGATGGTCAGGTCGGCCGGGATCGTGGTCACCGAATCGGTCTCGGCGACAACAAGTTCGGCGTAGGCGCCGAAGCCGCGGGTCGACGCGACCACCCGGGCGCCCAGCAATGCCCGATCGACGCCCGCGCCGATATCGATCACCGTGCCCGCCGCCTGGAACCCGAAGACCTCGGGCAGCGGCGCGGGAAACGGAAACGCGCCGGCCCGAACCTTGGTCTCGGGGTAGAGCACCGGCACCACTTCGGCCCGGAGGACGACCTGTCCCTCGCCGGGGCGAGGTTCGCCGATCTCGCGCGCTACCAGAACGTCGGGTGCGCCGGTCTGGGTCATTACGATTGCCTGCATCAGAACTCCATAAGTTGACTGCCGGTCCAGATATCTCGAACGATATGGACCGTCGGTCAACTTGTCAACGGATCGGCGGGTGCCGAGAAAGCGGGTGCGATGACCGACCGACGTCCCACCGAACGCGCCGATGCCGCGCGCAACCGTCGAGCGATCCTCGATGCCACCGCCGCGCTGCTGGCCGAACACGGCGCGGCCGGGGTGACGATGGATCGGGTGGCCGCGGCGGCAGGTGTCGGAAAGGGGACCATCTTCCACCGGTTCGGCAGCCGCGCGGGCCTGCTCTACGAGCTCGTCGCCGAGGGCGCCGTCGCGTTGATGGCGGCGGTGTCGAGCGGCCCACCGCCGCTGGGTCCGGGCGCGCCGGCGACCGACCGGCTACTCGCCTTCTTCGATGCGATGACGCGCATGGTCACCGACGACGTGGAGCTGATCGCGGCCTATCAGGCGATGCCGCCACATCCGCGCAGCGCCGAATTCCACACGTTCTGGGCGCAGCACATCAGCACGCTCCTGCACGAAGTCCGTCCCGATATCGACGCCGACACCGTGAGCGCGCTGTTGTTGTCGACAGTCGGCGGGGAACTCGCACAGCAACTGGCCAGGGCGGACGAGGTCGACCGATTGCGATCGGCGGTAGCGGAAGTGGTGCGTTCGGTGCTGCGCGCTCCCTGAACGCCCGGGGCGGAGCCGTTACCGCCGTGCTGTCGGCGGATGTGGCCGACGCGGAAGCCGCACGGTGACGCGGAGTCCACCGGCCGGACGGGGATCGAGTGCGAGGGTTCCACCGTGTGCCGCGGTGATGCTGTCGACGATCGCCAGGCCGAGGCCGATGCCCGCGTGGTCGGTGCGAACGCGTTCGGTGCCGCGCTGAAACGGCTCGACCAGTGTGGAAACCACCAGGGGGTCGAGGACCGGGCCGGTGTTCTCGACGGTGAGCACCACGGTCTCGGGGCACAGTCCGGTCGTGACCCACACGATGCCGCGTGCGGGCAGGTTGTGCACGATCGCGTTGTGCACGAGGTTCGTCGTCAGCTGCAACAGCAGGGCGTGCGAACCGATGGTGGGCGTCACCTCGCCGGAGGTCTCCAGGCTCACGCCGTGTTCTTCGGCGAGGGCGAGCAGCGTTTCGGCGGCTTCTTCCGCGAGCAGGGAGAGGTCGACGTGTTCTCGGGTGAACGACCCTTGATCGGCGCGGCTGAGCAGGAGCAATGCCTCGGTGAGAGCGATCGCTCGGGTGTTGACGGCGTGCAGGCGGTCGACCAGTTCGCCGGTGTCGTGGGTGCGGTCGTCGCGGGCCACGTCGAGCAGGGTCTGGGTGATCGCCAGCGGCGTGCGCAGTTCGTGGGAGGCGTTGGCGGCGAATCGACGCTGTTCGGTGACGTGTGCTTCCAGCCGAGCGAGCATGATGTCGAAGGCGTCGGCGAGTTCGCGGAACTCGTCGCTGCGGCCCGGCAGCCGGATTCGGTGGGCGAGTGAGCCGTTCGCGGCGGTCCGGGTAGCGGCGGTGATACGGGTCAGCGGGGTGAGCATCCAACCGGCGAGGAACCATCCGCCCACCAGACCGATCGCCAGCAGGAAAGCCATCACAATGGTCACGAACGGCGCGAAGGACCGTAGCAGCATGCCGCGATCGATCCAGAAATCGCCGCCGCTGGTGTAGATCCACCCCTCGGGCAGGTACCACAGGTAGTAGACACCCACAGCGGCGATGAGCAGAGAACCCACGACCATGATGAAGCCTGCGTAGCTGAGGGTGAGTTTGAGGCGAACACTCAATCCGGGTGCCCTACCCACGCGCTCGCCCGTCGCTGATGCGATACCCGACACCGGCCACGGTGGTGATGACCCAGGGCTCGCCGAGCCGTTTGCGTAGCGCCGAGACGGTGATACGCACCGCGTTGGTGAACGGGTCCGCGTTCTCGTCCCACGCCCGCTCCAGGAGTTCCTCGGCGCTCACGACCCCGCCTTCGGCGGCGATGAGCACTTCGAGCACCGCGAACTGCTTGCGGGTCAGAGCGATGTAGCGGCCGTCGCGGTAGACCTCCCGGCGGAACGCGTCCAGCCGCAACCCGGCGATCTCGCGCACCGGTGGCCGGTTGTGCGCGCGCCTGCGATCGAGCGCTCTGAGCCGGAGGACCAGTTCGCGGAGTTCGAACGGCTTGGTGAGATAGTCGTCGGCACCGAGCCCGAAACCACTCGCCTTGTCGTCGAGCCGATCGGCGGCGGTGAGCATCAGGATCGGCAGACCGCTACCGGAGGCGACGATGTATTCGGCGATCTCGTCGCCGGAGGGACCCGGGATGTCGCGGTCCAGGACCGCGATGTCGTAGGTGTTGACGCTCAGCAGTTCCAGTGCGGTGTCGCCGTCACCCGCGATGTCGCCGGCGATCGCGTCCAGGCGCAGGCCATCGCGGATGGCCTCCGCCAGATAGGGTTCGTCCTCGACGATCAGTACACGCATAGACGCTCGATTCTCCCAGCCCGGGGATATCGTCGGCGTATCCGAAACCGCATACGCGTCGGCAACACCATGCTGCCTTGACTGAGGGGCATGAACTACCGTGAACCGGCGATTCGCCGTCTCCGATCGATCGCCCTCGGCGCCGTTGTCATCGTCAGCGCGGCGTCTGTCGGTGTCCTCGTTTACCAGTCGCTGCCGACCATGTCCTCGGTCGCACGATCCATCGACGCCTTTGTCGGCGGCCACGCCGGTCCGCCCGGCGCGACGCTCTTCGATGACGGGAATCCGTCCGTCGGCAACCTCGACTCCGATCTGCTCGCCGCCCTGCGCGCCGCCGCCGCCGACGCCGCGGACGACGGAGTCGAGCTCGTCGTCAACAGTGGCTGGCGGTCGCCGGAATACCAGGAACAACTGCTGCGCGAGGCAGTCTCGAAATACGGCTCGGAAACCGAAGCCGCTCGGTGGGTGGCAACCCCCTACACCTCCGCTCACGTCGCCGGCGAGGCGGTTGATATCGGGCCGACCGACGGCGCGGCATGGTTGGCCGCGCACGGCGCCGCCTATGGGTTGTGCCAGATCTACGCGAACGAACCCTGGCATTACGAACTTCGCTCCGACGCGGGGGAACTCGGCTGCCCGCCCCTGTACGCCGACCCGACCCACGACCCGAGGATGCAGCAGTGACCACGACAGCGTCTGCTCCCGTCGCCGCACGGGCCGGTCGGCCTGTGCTGACCCAGATCGTCCTCCGATTCTCCATCATCTACTTCGGCCTGCTCTGCCTGCTTCTCACCTATATCCCGTTCGCGCTGCTCGGCATCCTCGGCCGGTGGATTCGCGAATACCCGGGGCCGTGGAACATGCCCATCACCGATCCCGTCACGGGGCCGGTGGGTCGAGCGGTCTTCGGGGTCGACGCTCAGTTACACCAGGATTCCGGAGCGGGCGACCAGACCGCCGTCTGGGTACTGGTGTTCTGTCTGCTGGTCGTCGCGGCGACCGGCGCCGCGGTGTGGACAGCCGTCGACCGTCGTCCCGTACCCGCCCGCGCGCTCGCCTGGTTCTCGCTGTTCCTGCGGCTGGCTCTGGGCGGGCAGATGATCGGGTTCGGGTTCGCCAAACTGATCCCCACCCAGATGCCGGCCCCCGGACTGGCGCAGCTGTTGCGGCCGTACGGCGAGATGAGCCCCGCCTCGGTGTTGTGGTTGCAGGTCGGCAGCTCGTATCCGTACGAGATGGCTCTCGGTGGGGTGGAAGTGGTGGCGGGGCTGCTGCTGTTCGTGTCCAGGACCGCAGTGCTCGGCGCCGCGTTGACGCTGGCGAGTACAGCGCAAATTCTGCTGCTGAACATGACGTTCGACATACCGGAGAAACTGCTCGCCGCGCACCTGCTGCTGATCAGCGTGTTCCTGCTCGCGCCGTACCTGCGCCGGCTGACCGATGTCTTCGCGCGCGAACGCGCGTGCGCGCCGCTGACCCAGCCCGCGCTGTTCACCGACGCCAGGAAGAACCGCGTGGCGATCTGGGTGGTGGCGGCGCTGGGCCTGTGGGTCGCGTTGGGGAGCGGCTATGACCGCTGGGTGGTCTGGCACGAACAATCCGGTGCCGCGAGCCCCAAGTCCGCGCTGTACGGAATCTGGGAGGTGCGGGATTTCACCATCGACGGGCAGCCGATCCCGCCGCTGACCACCGACGAAACACGGTGGCAGCGACTGGTTTTCGATGACCCGCAGGAGGCCGCCTACCAGCGGATGAACGGCGAACTGGTACCCGCGCACGCCCACTTCCGCCCCGATGGACAAGTGGAGCTCACCTCGATGAACGCCATCGGAGCGGTCGACCCCGGACCACCGTTCGCGACACTGTCCTCCGAAAAACCCACCCCGGACCGACTGCTGCTGCGCGGAACACTGCACGACCGCCCGATCACGATCACCCTGGAACGCAAGGACCCCGACACCTTCACCTTGCGCAGCCGCGGATTCCACTGGGTCCAGGACTATGTGTACTTCCGCTGACAACCACCTGACGGTGACCCGCTGACTCGTTGCCCCTTCTAACTTATAGCTCACCCCGGGGCTTGCGGCAAGGCCCCGGTGGTGCTGCAGAATCGCTGGGCAATGCAGGGACCAGCCGTATTCGGGAGTGACGAGATGCAAGAGATGACCACCGACGTGATCGTTGTCGGCGCTGGGCCTGCCGGATTGATGCTCGCCGGGGAACTGGGCCGGGCCGGGGTGCGGCCGTTGGTGCTCGAACGTCGTGAACGGCCGGGCACCGCGCAGAAGGCCAGCGGTCTCGGCGGGCGAATTCTGGATGTGCTGCGCTATCGGGGCCTGCTCGACCGGATGACGGCGGTCAGCGGTGACGCGAGTCCGAAGCCGATCTTCCCCTTCGGCGGGGTGCACCTGGACTTCACCGGTCTCGACGAAACTCCGTTGCACGCCATGGCGATTCCGCAGGCGCGGGTCGAGGAACTGCTCGCCGAGGACGCCGTCGACCTCGGCGCCGAGATCCGGCGCGGACACGAAGTGGTCGCGGTGACCCAGGACGACGAGGCGGTGATCGCGGAAGTGAACGGGCCGGACGGACCGTACCGGGTGCGGGCCCGCTACCTGGTCGGCTGCGACGGCGGCCGCAGCCGGATTCGCGAACTGGCCGGAATCGGGTTCCCCGGCAGCACCTATCCGGAGGTCAACCGGCTGGCCGTGGTCGCGGTGCACGAATCGGTGACCGTGCTCGACGACGGCGGCCTCGAGGTGCCCGGTGTCGGACGGATCGATCCGGGATTCACCCGCACCGACACCGGGGTGTTCGCGCTGGGACGGGTCAGCTCCGAGGACCGCGTGATGTTCTTCCAGACCACCGAGAACGACGACGCCGAATACGACAACGACGAACCACTGACCATGGCCGAACTCGGCCACAGCGTCCGGCGTGTGCTGGGCGCGGAGGTTGCGCTCGGTGCGCCGACTCGCTTGTCGCGCTACCAGTTCCAGGACCGACAGGCCGAAAACTACCGTGTGGGCCGGGTTTTCCTGGCCGGTGACGCGGCCCACCTGCTGCCCGCGACCGGCGCCGCGATGAATCTCGGCATGACCGATTCGGTGAACCTGGCCTGGAAGCTGGCCGCGGACATCCACGGTTGGGCACCGGCCGACCTGCTCGACACCTACCACGACGAACGTCACTTCGCCGGTGGTCGCGCGCTGCTGCAGACCCGCGCCCAGGCGGCACTTCGCCAGGGTCAGGACCCTGCCGCCGAGGCGCTGCGCGCGGTATTCCAGGAACTGCTCTCCGACGAACCCGCGTTGCGCCGTATGGGAGCCCTCGTCGCGGGCACCGATCTGCGCTACCCCTCGCCCGGAACCCATTCGCTCACCGGAACTTTCGCTCCTGATCTGAGCCTGCACACCGACCAGGGCACCACCACAGTCGCCGAGATCATGCGCGGCGCGCGACCGGTCTTCCTCGACCTGGCCGACCGTGCCGATCTGCGTGAGATCGCCGGGGAGTGGGCACCGCGCGTCGACATCCACGCGGCCAAGACCGGCGATCGTGTCGCCGACGCACTCCTGATCCGCCCCGACGGTCACATCGCCTGGGTGGCAACGATCGACGAGTCGTCGGACACCGCCGCAGCTGATCTGCGCGCGGCGCTGAGCAGGTGGTTCGGCGTCCGGTAACCGCGCGAACGCGAAACTCCGCAGCTGCCGGCGTCGACGTTCCGGCAGCCACGGGACGCACTGTCACCGGTAGTGCGAACCGGTCCTCGATCATTCGATCCCGGGCCGGTTCGCGTTGAAATCCGTGCCCGTGTGTGGATTACTCCTGGGATGAATGCGATCTCGACAACCGACCGGGCGGCGACGCGCGCGCTACCCGGCTGGTCGGTGCCGATGGTGTTCATCATCGCGGCGACCTCGCAATATGTGGGTGCGGCACTCGGCGTCTTCCTGTTCGACACCACCGAGCCGTCCACTGTCGCCTGGTTGCGGGCCGCGGCGGCGGGGGTCGCGTTGCTGGCCTGGCGGCGGCCGTGGCGGACCCGCTGGACACGGCGGGGCATCGCGACGGCGGCGGGCTTCGGCATCGTCACCGTGTCGATGAACATCGTGTTCTACGAGGCCATCGCGCGTATCCCGCTCGGCACCGCCGTCGCCATCGAATTCCTCGGTCCGGTCGCCGTCGCGACACTCGGGTCGCGGCGGGCGCGCGACCTGCTCGCCGTGGCGCTGGTGGCGGTCGGTGTGGTGTTGCTGGCCGGCGTGCAGTTCGACGTCGAGCCGGTCGGGGTGGGGTTCGCTCTCGCCTCGGCGGTCCTGTGGGCGGCGTACATCCTGGTCGGCAAGCGCGTCGCCGACACCGGTGAAGGCCAGGATTCTCTCGCTGTCGGGATGGCGGCCGCGGCGGTGCTACTGGCGCCGTTCGTGCTGATTCCGCAGCTGATGATCGATGCCGCGGTATTCGCCGACCCGCGGACCTGGCTGCTCGGTCTCGGTGTCGGCGTGCTGTCGAGTGCGGTGCCCTACGCGCTGGACCAGGTGGTGCTGACCGCGGTGGGACGCGCCCGATTCGCCTTGCTGCTCGCGTTGCTCCCGGCGACCGCGACCGTCGTGGGCGCGATCGCCCTCGCGCAACGCCCCACCCTGCTCGAACTCGCGGGCATCGCACTGGTCATGCTGGCATTGACGATCAGCGCCCTGCCCGCCCGCCAGACCACGCCGGAACCGCCCGCACCGCTGTGACCGTCCGTCCGGATCATGCGCGAGACGCCCGCTCCGGCGATGGCGCTGTGAGAGGCCGAGCGGCGCCGCTGATTCCGCGCAGCGAGGATTTGCCTCTCCCCCGAGGGGAGACGGCACGCTGAGATCCATGGACGACGACACGCTCCGCACGATCGGTGAAGTGGCCGCGCGTACCGCGCTCACGGTCAAGACCATCCGCTTCTACGCCGACCGCGACATCGTGGCGCCGACCGTACTCAGCCCGGCCGGCCACCGCCTCTACGACACCGCCGCGATCGCGCGACTGGAATTCGTGCGCACCCTGCGCGCACTCGGCATGGATCTGAGCACCGTGCGCGCTGTGCTCGATCGCGAGTCCTCGATGGCAGAGGTCGCCGCCACTCACGCGGACGCGCTCGACGTCGAGATCCGGACCCTGCGGGTGCGCCGGGCCGTGTTGCGAGCGGTGGCCGTCCGGGACTCCAGCCAACGAGAGATGGACCTCATGCACCGACTCGCCGCCCTGTCCGCTGCCGAAAGGCACCGCCTCATCGAGGATTTCGTCGACGACACCTTCGGCCGCTACGCCGCCAACCCCGCCATGGTGGAGCTGGTCCGGGCAAGCGTGCCCGACCTCCCCGACGACCCGACCCCCGATCAGCTGGCAGCCTGGATGGAACTGGCGGAACTGGTGCAGGACAACGACTTCCGTGACGCTGTCCGCCGGATGGCCGACTACCAGGCCCGCGAACGCGCCGCAGGTGACACCACCGGCCTGCACCACGACCTCACCGAAGCCGTCCGCACACTCGTCGGTGGCGCCATCGCCGCGGGCATGCCCCCACAACCCCCGGCCGCGACCCCCATCCTCGATGCCCTCACCGCCCGCTACGCCACCACCTTCGACCGCCCTGACGACACCGCACTCCGCCGGTGGATTCTCGAACGACTCGATGTAGCCGACGACCCACGCGTACAACGCTACTGGCGGCTACTCGGCACCGTGAACGCCTGGCCCGACCAACCCGACCTGGCCCCGATCTTCACCTGGTTCGCCCAAGCCCTGCGCGCCCACATGGCCTGAGCCGCAGGTCCTGACCTGGAACGAGGCACAGGCACCGGCTCGAGCGGCGTGGTTCGGCGACTACTCGCCCCGTGTGGCGTGTCAGTTTCCCTGAGCCAGGTAGTTGTAGATTTCGTGGACTTCGATGGTGGGCTGGTTGGGCATGCCGACTTCCATGCCGATGGGGCCCAGGGTGGATTCGGCGAAGCTCTGGAATTGCTCGGGGGTTTCCCACACGTCGGTGACGTGGAATCCGGTGTCGGTCTTCCTGACCAGATGGAACAGGAGGCCGGGGCCGCCGGAGCCGCCGTGCACGAAGCCCATCTTCCCGAGGGCCTGGTCGTACTGTTCGAGTGTCGCGCCGGTGAATTCGAGTTCGACGGCAACCGCCATGACGGTCATCTCCTTGCGCGGTCGAGCGGGGTTGGAGTGACTTCGGGCCCGGTCCGACGAGCGGGGGGCCACGATCGAACACCGCGATCCGGCGCTCCGATCGGATCACGATCGCGCTGGACGGCGGTGTGCACCCGCCGTCGCGATGTGGTGCGCGTCACAGTCTAGTCCGGGGGTCGTCGAGCGACAAGCGATCTCCTCGGCCCGCCCGAGGACCCTCGATGGTCGACCAGACCATGCCGATGCCGGAGTCGGCGGGCGCTGTGCGCGGGCGCGGGGCAGTGCTGACCAGCTCGTATCCGAGCCGTCGGGGAACAGCCGCACTGCGGACATTGGCCGCGTCGCAATGGATTTCGACGCGACCGATGTGGGGGAGGGCGAGCGCGGCGGTGGTCAGAGCATGGGCGGCGCGCGTGATGATTCCCCGTCCGGTGTGGGCGGTATGGCACCAGTAACCGATCTCCAGTGCGGCCGGGTCGATCCTGTCGTGGAGTCCGATGCCACCCGCCACCTCGCCGCTCGCGGTGAAGATCCCGTAGAGGTAGCCGCCGTCGGGTGTCGGCCAGTGTGCGGACGAGATCTGCAGGGAACGGCGTTGCCCGGCGAGCGTCGGCGGCTCCCCGGCCCACGACATCCACGGGCGCAGGTGTGCGTGCGAGGTGCTCAGCGCGGTGAACTGGCGGGTCAGGTCACTGGGGCGCCACCGGCGCAGCAGCAGATCGCCCAGATCGATCCGCTGCGGGGGAGTCGATCCGGGCTGAGCGCTGGTGCTGATGGTCATGATCGATGATCGTGGACGCAGGGGCTCGCGGGCAACGCGTTTTCCGGCGCTCGACGACGTGCGGTCAGTGGATCCTGGCGAGGATATCGATCGCGATATCCGTTGCCGCGGTGTGCATCTGGTCGTCGGTCAGATCGAGATCGCCCATCATCGACAGGCTCCAGCTGATGGCGAGCAGCGCTTGCCGTGCGTGGTAGATGTCCAGCGCAGCACCGTCGGGCGCGGTCATGAGGTCGGCGAGCACGCGGAACTGGTAGCGCAGGCCCGCGCCGAAACCGAGGTCGCGGAACGCGGGCTGGTTCTCGTGCCAGAACCGCACCATGTCACGGCCGAGGCTGTGCAGCAGCGCGCTGTAGCGGCGCAGGATCTGCTCGGCCCGTTCGGAACCCGGCGGTGCCTGTTCGGCCCAGGTGACGATGTCGTCGATGCCACGGCGCAGATCGTCGGAGAGGCTGACGACGATGTCTTCCTTGGTCCGGAAGTGGTAGTACAGCGCGGCTTTGGTGACCCCGAGTCGCTCGGCGATCTCGCGCAGCGAGGTCTTCTCGTACCCGCGCTCGGAGAACAGTTCCATCGCCACCGCGCGAATGCGTTCCCTGGTGTCGCTACGACGTCCGTCCACGGGGCTTTCCTTTGCTTGACGACCGGCTAGGGGGAGCCTACCGTCGAATCATGACCGAGATCACTAGCCGGTCGGCAAGTTAGTTTGAAGGAGGGGCAGATGACACACGTGAACGCACCTACCGCAGGGGTGGCGCTGACAGCGATCGGCGTCGCGCTGATCCGCGAGCAGGAGTCGCGCAGGCCGGATCGGCTCTACGCCGACCCGCTCGCTACGGCGTTCGTCGACGCGGCGCGGCGTGACTTCACCCGCACCGGGGCAGGCGCCGCGAAATGGGAGCGAGTCGAGGCCGTGGCCGAACAGTTCTTCGCGGGAAGATCCGTCGGGGTCCGCCTGGTCGACGACCGGGTGGCCGAGGCCGTCGCCGCCGGATGCAGGCAGATCGTTCTGCTCGGCGCCGGTCTGGACACCCGCGCGTTCCGGATGGGTCTGCCCGCCGACGTCACCGTCTACGAACTGGACCTGCCCGAGTTGTTCGCTTTCAAGGAGCCGGTACTGCGCGCACTGCACGCCACGCCGACCACGCTACGACACGTCCTACCGATCGACCTGCGCACCGACTGGGCTGTTCCGCTGCGCGAGCGGGGATTTCGGCCCGAGCTGCCGACCCACTGGATCGACGAGGGCGCGCTCCCGTACCTCCCACCCGAGGATCATCTCCGCACGGTGGCGACGCTGACGACACTGTCCGCGCCCGGCAGTCACTTCGGTCTCAGCCGGTTCGCGGTCGACCCCGAGGCTGCGCCCTATGCCGAATTGCGTCGACTCGTCGCCGGTGACGACGTCGGTATGCCACCGCCGGACGCCGGGCGCCCGGGGGAGCAGTGGCTGCTCGAGCACGGCTGGCACACCCGGTTCCGCGCTTGGGACGACATGATCGTTCCCCTCGGTAGAGACGTGGCGGTGAACGACCCGGAGGTCGGCGTCGTGCTCGCCGAGCGGGTGTGACGGAAGGCAAACCATGTCGCGTCGAGGCGGCGGCGGTTGTCGAAGTCGTTCCGGCGACGTGAACGCGATCACCGACCGCTCGTCTCGGGGCGGTCGCCCCAGGTCTGTGTGGGGGTGAAACATGCGCGCTCGCTGCACTTTCGGCGTGCCTGTGAGCACCGACACGGCAGCGGTCACCCTCTTGTGCTCCGTGGTCGCGCTCACAGGTGGGCCTACCTGGTCAAAGGCACCTCGCGGCGCTGATAGGCTGAAGGGCGAGTTAGGCATCCTTTAACGGACCGTCCGGTGAGGCGGGGAAGGAGGTCGGCATGGCTGTGCCCGAACGGGAGGCCAAAACCGGCGCGGGCGAAACATCGCAGCGGCACACCCCGGAGTGGGTGGCGGCCGGACGCGAGCTGTTGTCGCCATCGGACGTCACCAGGACCGTAGCGCGCATCGCGCATCAGATCATCGAGAAGACCGCCTTGGATTCCGGCGACGCCGACGCACCGCGGGTGGTTCTCATGGGAATCCCGACGCGCGGCACCACCCTGGCCAATCGGCTGGCGGACAAGATCGAGGAATTCTCCGGTGTGCGCCCCGCCCTCGGCTCCCTCGACATCACGCTGTACCGCGACGACCTGCGCAGTCGCCCGCACCGCCCGCTCGAACGCACCTCGGTGCCCGACGGCGGCATCGAGAACTCCCTGGTCGTCCTCGTCGACGACGTGCTGTTCTCCGGCCGCACGGTCCGCTCCGCCCTGGACGGCCTGCGCGACCTCGGCCGCCCCCGCGCCGTGCAACTGGCCGTGCTCATCGACCGCGGCCACCGCGAACTGCCGATCCGCGCCGACTACGTGGGCAAGAACGTGCCGACCTCGCGCGCCGAGGACATCTCGGTGCTGATGGTCGAGCACGACGGTCGTGACGGTGTGTATCTGCATCAGGAAGGTCAAGAGTGAAGCATTTGCTGACGGTCGCCGACCTGGATCGCGGCGCCGCCACCGAACTCCTCGACGAAGCTGAGCGCTTCGAACAGGCGCTGCTGGGCCGCGAGGTGAAGAAGCTGCCGACCCTGCGCGGACGCACCGTGATGACGGTGTTCTACGAGAACTCCACCCGCACCCGCGTGTCCTTCGAGGTCGCGGGCAAGTGGATGAGCGCCGACGTGATCAATGTGAGTGCGTCGAGTTCCTCTGTCTCCAAAGGTGAATCGCTGCGCGACACCGCCCTCACCCTGCACGCGGCGGGCGCCGACGCGCTGATCGTGCGGCACCCGGCGTCGGGTGCCGCGCACCAGATCGCGCGCTGGATGGAGCAGTGGGCGCGCGAGGAGAACCGCGCCGCCCCGTCGATCATCAACGCGGGCGACGGCACCCACCAGCACCCCACTCAGGCCCTGCTCGACGCACTCACCCTGCGCCAGCGCCTCGGCGACATCGAGGGCAAGCGGATCGTGCTGGTCGGCGACATCCTGCACAGCCGGGTCGCCCGCTCGAACGTCTCCCTGCTCAACACCCTCGGTGCCGAAGTGGTCCTGGTGGCGCCGCGCACGCTGCTGCCGGTCGGCGTGGAGGCCTGGCCCTGCCGGGTCTCGTCCTCGCTGGACGCGGAACTGCCCGGCGCCGACGCGGTGATGATGCTGCGGGTGCAGGCGGAGCGGATGAACGGCGGGTTCTTCCCGTCGGCCCGCGAATATTCGATCAATTACGGACTGTCCGAGCGCAGGCTCGCGCTGCTCGGCGACGACGCGGTGGTACTGCATCCCGGCCCGATGCTGCGCGGCATGGAAATCGCCTCGGCGGTCGCGGATTCGCCGAAATCTGCTGTGCTGCAGCAGGTCTCGAACGGAGTGCACATGCGGATGGCCGTGTTGTTCCGGCTGCTCGTGGGTCAGGAGGAAACGGTATGAGTGAGCTGCTGATCAAGAACGTCAAGCCCTACGGCGAAGGCGACCCCGTCGATGTCCTGGTGCGCGGCACCCTCATCGCCGACATCGGCACGGGCCTCACGGCGTCCGACGGCGCCGAGGTGATCGAGGGCAACGGCCAGATCCTGCTGCCCGGCTTCGTCGACCTGCACACGCACCTGCGTGAACCTGGCCGCGAAGACACCGAGACCATCGAAACCGGTTCCGCCGCCGCCGCACTGGGCGGCTACACCGCGGTGTTCGCGATGGCCAACACCAGCCCGGTCGCCGACTCGGTCGTCATCACCGACCACGTGTGGCGCCGCGGCCAGGAAGTCGGCCTCGTCGACGTATTCCCGGTCGGTGCCGTGACGGTCGGCCTGCAGGGCAAGCAGCTCGCCGAGATGGGCACCATGGCCGCCGGTATCGGCCAGGTCAGGATGTTCTCCGACGACGGTCACTGCGTCGACGACCCGCTGATCATGCGTCGCGCCCTCGAATACGCGAACTCGCTGGGCGTGCTCATCGCCCAGCACGCCGAGGAACCGCGCCTGACCAAGAACGCCATCGCGCACGAAGGCCCCAACGCCGCGCGCCTCGGACTGCACGGCTGGCCGCGCGCCGCCGAGGAGTCGATCGTCGCGCGTGACGCACTGCTGGCCCGCGACGCGAACGCCCGCGTGCACATCTGCCACGCCTCCACTGCGGGCACCGTCGAACTGGTGAAATGGGCCAAGTCCCAGGGCATCTCGATCACCGCCGAGGTCACCCCGCACCATCTGCTGCTCGACGACTCGCGCCTGGAAACCTACGACGCGGTCAACAAGGTGAACCCGCCGCTGCGCGAATCCACCGACGTGGCGGCCCTGCGCCAGGCACTGGCCGACGGCATCATCGACTGCGTCGCCACCGACCACGCCCCGCACGCCGAGCAGGACAAGTGCTGCGAATTCGCGGCCGCCCGCCCCGGCATGCTCGGGCTGGAGACGGCGCTGTCGATCATCGTGCAGACGATGGTCGAGCCCGGCCTGCTCGACTGGCGCGGCGTCGCGAAGGTGATGAGCGAGAAGCCCGCCGCGATCGTCGGCCTCGACGACCACGGCCGCCCGATCGCGGTCGGCGAGCCCGCCAACCTCACGCTGATCGACCCCGACGCCGAGTGGACGGTGCGCGGCGCCGAGCTGGCGAGTATCTCGAACAACACACCGTTCGAGGACATGACGTTCCCGGCCGAGGTCACAGCCACTGTGCTGCGCGGCCGGGTAACTGCCCGCGAGGGCAAGGCGGTCGGGATCTAGGGAGGCCAGGACGTGGAAAGAACGCTGTGGGTAGTCGGGCTGCTGGCATTTTTCATTGTGTGCCTGTGGCTGATGTACCGGGCTTGGCAGAAGAAGGCCACGCGACAGCAGGCACGCATCGGCGAACTGCCGACGGTGCCGGCCGAACTGGGCGCACAACTACTGGAACCGACCACCGGCATGTACCTGGGCAGCACCATCGCGCCCAGCTGGCAGGACCGGATCGCGGTCGGTGACCTGGGATTCCGGGCGACCGCCGAACTGACGCGGTTCGAACGCGGGATTCTGCTCGAACGCGACGGCGCCACGGTGATCTGGATTCCGCAGGAATCGGTGACAGCCGTGCGTACCGAGCGCGGACACGCGGGCAAAGTGATGACGGAGAATGGTGTGCTGGTAATTCGCTGGACACTGCCGACCGGAACCGAGATCGATACCGGATTCCGGGGCGACGACAAGACGGTGTACCCGGCATGGACTGCGGATACCAGGGTGACGACGGGAGACGATGAATGAGCACAGTGAAGGCAGCCTTGGTGCTCGAGGACGGCCGCGTATTCCGCGGTACCGCCTTCGGCGCCGAGGGACAGACACTCGGTGAGGCCGTGTTCTGCACGGCGATGACCGGGTACCAGGAAACCCTGACCGATCCCAGCTACGCCCGCCAGATCGTGGTGGCCACGGCCCCGCAGATCGGCAACACCGGCTGGAACGACGAGGACGACGAGTCCGCCAAGATCTGGGTCGCCGGCTACGCCGTGCGCGACCCCTCGCGGGTCTCCTCCAACTGGCGCGCCACCGGCACGCTGACCGACGAGCTCGACCGCCAGGACGTGGTCGGCATCGCGGGCATCGACACCCGCGCGGTGGTCCGCCACCTGCGCAGCCGCGGTTCGATGAAGGCGGGCATCTTCTCCGGCGCGGCACTGGCCAACGACGAGGAACTTCTCGCCCGGGTGAACGGCCAGGCCTCGATGCTGGGCGCCGATCTCGCCGAAGAGGTCAGCACCGACGCGATGTACACGATCGAACCGATCGGTGACCACAAGTTCACCGTCGTCGCGGTCGACCTCGGCATCAAGACCAACACCCCGCGCATGTTCGCCGAGCGCGGCGTGCGCACCCACGTGGTGCCGTCGAACACCTCCCTCGACGACATTCTCGCGCTGAACCCCAACGGTGTCTTCCTGTCGAACGGCCCCGGCGACCCGGCCACCCAGGTCGGCGCGATCGCGCTCACCCAGGGTGTCCTGGAACGCGGGATCCCGCTGTTCGGCATCTGCTTCGGCAACCAGATCCTGGGCCGGGCACTGGGCCGCAGCACCTACAAGATGAAGTTCGGCCACCGCGGCATCAACATCCCGGTGATCGAAGAGGGCACCGGCCGCGTGTCCATCACCGCCCAGAACCACGGCTTCGCCCTCGAGGGCGAGCGCGGCGAGGTGTTCGACACCCCGTTCGGCAAGGCCGAGGTCTCCCACATCTGCGCCAACGACGGCACCGTCGAAGGGGTCCGGCTGATCGACGGCCGCGCCTTCTCGGTGCAGTACCACCCCGAGGCCGCCGCAGGCCCGCACGACGCCGCATACCTGTTCGACCGTTTCGCCGGTCTCATGGAAGGAGCCTGATGCCTCGCCGCGAGGATCTGAAGCACATCCTGGTGATCGGCTCTGGCCCGATCGTGATCGGCCAGGCGTGCGAATTCGACTACTCCGGTACCCAGGCGTGCCGGGTGCTGCGGTCCGAAGGGCTGCGCGTGTCGCTGGTGAACTCCAACCCGGCGACCATCATGACCGACCCGGAATTCGCCGACGCCACCTACGTCGAGCCGATCACCCCGGAGTTCGTCGAGAAGGTCATCGAGAAGGAACGCCCCGACGCCATCCTGGCCACCCTCGGTGGGCAGACCGCGCTCAACACCGCGGTCGCGCTGCACGAGAACGGTGTGCTGCAGAAGTACAACGTCGAGCTGATCGGCGCCGACTTCGACGCCATCCAGCGCGGTGAGGACCGGCAGAAGTTCAAGGACATCGTCGCCAAGGTCGGCGGCGAGAGTGCCCGCAGCGCCGTCTGTTACACCATGGACGAAGTCCGCGAGACCGTCGCCGACCTCGGTTACCCCGTGGTCGTGCGTCCCTCGTTCACCATGGGTGGGCTCGGCTCGGGCATGGCCTACAACGAGGAAGACCTCGACCGCATCGCCGGTGGCGGCCTGTCCGCCTCGCCGACCGCGAACGTCCTGATCGAGGAGTCCATCCTCGGCTGGAAGGAGTTCGAACTCGAGCTCATGCGTGACCGCAACGACAACGTGGTCATCGTCTGCTCGATCGAGAACGTCGACCCGATGGGCGTGCACACCGGTGACTCGGTCACCGTCGCTCCCGCGATGACCCTCACCGACCGCGAGTACCAGAAGATGCGCGATCTCGGCATCGCGATTCTGCGCGAGGTCGGCGTCGACACCGGCGGCTGCAACATCCAGTTCGCGGTGGATCCGGCCGACGGTCGTCTGATCGTCATCGAGATGAACCCCCGCGTCTCGCGTTCCTCGGCGCTGGCGTCGAAGGCCACCGGCTTCCCGATCGCCAAGATCGCCGCGAAGCTGGCCATCGGCTACACGCTCGACGAGATCGTCAACGACATCACCGGCGAGACCCCGGCCTCTTTCGAGCCGACCCTGGACTACGTCGTCGTGAAGGCGCCGCGGTTCGCGTTCGAGAAGTTCCCCGGCGCCGACGCCACGCTGACCACCACCATGAAGTCGGTGGGCGAGGCGATGTCGATGGGCCGCAACTTCTCCGAGGCCCTCGGCAAGGTGCTGCGGTCGCTCGAGACCAAGGCCGCCAGCTTCTGGACCACCGACGACGGCCAGTGGGCCCCGGCCGATCCCAGCGATCCGGCCTCGGTGCGCGAGGCGATCGAGGCCATCCTCGCCGACCTGCGTGTGCCGACCGAAGGTCGCATCTACCAGGTCGAACGCGCACTGCGCTACGGCGCGAGCGTCGCGGAGGTCGCGCTGGCCTCCGGTGTGGACCCGTGGTTCGTCGCCGAGGTGCTCGGCCTGGTCGAGCTGCGGACCGAAGTCCTCGATGCGCCCGTCCTCGACGAGGATCTGCTGCGCCGCGCCAAGCACTACGGCCTGTCCGACCGTCAGCTCGCCGCCCTGCGGCCCGAGCTGGCCGGTGAGTCGGGTGTGCGCTCGCTGCGTCACCGGCTCGCGGTGCGCCCGGTCTACAAGACCGTCGACACCTGCGCCGCGGAGTTCGAGGCCAAGACCCCGTACCACTACAGCACCTACGAGCTGGATCCCGGTGCGGAGTCCGAGGTCGCGCCGCAGCGTGAGCGCGAGAAGGTCATCATCCTGGGCTCGGGCCCGAACCGCATCGGTCAGGGCATCGAGTTCGACTACTCGTGTGTGCACGCGGCACAGACCTTGTCGGCCGCCGGGTACGAGACCGTGATGGTCAACTGCAACCCCGAGACCGTCTCCACCGACTACGACACCGCCGATCGCCTCTACTTCGAGCCGCTCACCTTCGAGGACGTCCTCGAGGTGTACAACGCCGAAGCCGAGTCGGGCACCGTCGCCGGTGTGATCGTGCAGCTCGGCGGCCAGACTCCGCTGGGTCTGGCGCAGCGGCTCACCGACGCCGGTGTGCCGGTGGTCGGTACCTCCGCGGCCGCGATCGACCTGGCCGAGGACCGTGGCGAATTCGGTGACGTGCTCGTCGCCGCCGGACTGCCCGCGCCCAAGTACGGCACCGCCACCACGGTGGCCCAGGCCAAGAAGATCGCAGGCGAGATCGGCTACCCGGTGCTGGTCCGCCCGTCCTACGTGCTGGGCGGGCGCGGCATGGAGATCGTCTACGACGAGCAGTCCCTCGAGGGCTACATCTCCCGCGCCACCGAGCTCAACCCGGATCACCCGGTGCTGGTCGACCGCTTCCTCGAAGACGCCATCGAGATCGACGTCGACGCGCTGTGCGACGGCGACGAGGTCTACCTCGGCGGCGTGATGGAACACATCGAGGAAGCCGGTATCCACTCCGGTGACTCCGCCTGCGCGCTGCCCCCGATCACGTTGGGCCGCAGCGACATCGAGGCCGTGCGCCGCTCCACCATCGCGCTGGCCAAGGGCATCGGCGTCAAGGGCCTGCTCAATGTGCAGTACGCCCTCAAGGACGACGTGCTCTACGTCCTGGAAGCCAATCCCCGGGCGAGCCGCACGGTTCCGTTCGTCTCCAAGGCCACCGCGGTTCCGCTGGCCAAGGCGTGCGCGCGCGTGATGCTCGGCGCCACCATCGCCGACCTGCGCAAGGAAGGCATGCTGCCGCCCGAGGGCGACGGCGGCCACGTGCCCCTGGACGCGCCGGTCGCGGTGAAGGAAGCCGTGCTGCCCTTCCACCGGTTCCGTCGCGCCGACGGCTCCGGCATCGACTCGCTGCTCTCGCCGGAGATGAAGTCCACCGGTGAGGTCATGGGCATCGACGCCGACTTCGGCACCGCCTTCGCCAAGAGCCAGGCCGCCGCCTACGGCTCGCTGCCGACCGAGGGCACCGTGTTCGTCTCGATCGCCAACCGCGACAAGCGCGCCATGGTGTTCCCGATCAAGCGCCTGCACGACCTGGGCTTCCGCATCCTCGCCACCGAGGGCACCGCGGAAACCCTGCGCCGCAACGGCATTCCGTGCGAACAGGCACGCAAGCACTCCGATCCGGAATCCACCGATCCGGCCACCGGCATGCCGGAGGCCTCGATCGTGGAGCAGATCCGCGACGGCGAGATCGACATCGTGTTCAACACCCCCTACGGCAACTCGGGCCCTCGCGTGGACGGCTACGAGATCCGCACCGCCGCGGTGGGCGCGAACATTCCGTGCATCACCACCGTGCAGGGCGCTGCCGCGGCGGTGCAGGGCATCGAGGCCGGTATCAACGGTGGCATCGGGGTGCGCTCGCTGCAGGAACTGCACTCGAAACTGCGTGGCTGACATGAGCTTCGGTCACCGGTTGCAGCACGCCATGCGGCAGTTCGGACCCGTGTGCGTCGGCATCGACCCCCACCCCGCGCTGCTGCGGGCGTGGGGGCTCACCGAAGACGTCGACGGGCTCGAGGCGTTCGCCGAGATCTGTGTCGAGGCATTCGACGGGCGCGTCGCCCTGGTGAAGCCACAGGTCGCGTTCTTCGAAACCTACGGTTCCGGCGGCATCGCGGTGCTCGAGCGCACCATCTCGGTGCTGCGCGCCTCGGGCACCTTGGTGCTGGCCGATGCCAAGCGCGGCGACATCGGCTCCACCATGGACGCCTACGCCCATGCCTGGCTGGGCGACGGCCCGCTGGGTTCGGACGCCGTGACGGTCTCGCCCTACCTCGGGTTCGGCTCCCTCGATCCGGCGCTGAGCCTGGCGAAGGACAATCACCGTGGGGTCTTCGTGCTCTCGGCGACCTCGAATCCCGAAGGGGCGCAACTGCAGCGGATCACCGCCGCGGACGGGCGCACCATCGCGCAGACGATGGTCGACGAGGCCGCGGCTCGCAATGCCGGGTCCGGTTTCGGCTCCGTCGGCGTGGTCGTGGGTGCGACGCTCACCGAGGCGCCCGACCTGTCGGCTCTCAACGGCCCGATCCTGATGCCCGGTGTCGGCGCGCAGGGCGGGGGAGCGGACTCCATCCGCGCCCTGGTCACCGAGGCGAACTTCGCCGCCGCCGTCCCCGCGGTGTCGCGCGAGGTGCTCAACGCGGGCCCGTCGGTGACGGCGCTGTGCGACAAGACGGCACAGCTGCAAGAGGAGTTCGCCTTCCTGCAGCGCTGATGAACGCGATGGCGGGCCGGGGTAGCGACACGCTGCCCCGGCCTCGTCGTTGTCGCGCCCCACTGCCCAAGGGGGAACTCCGTCAGGCGAGGCAGTAGGTGGCGGTGACCGTGGTGAACAGCGACAGCGCGTCCGACGACGCCGCCGAGCCGAGAACCATCGTCAGCGATCGGCCGCCGGTCGAGCGGAACGCGTACGAGACGTAGCCGAGCAGTTCACCGCCGTGTCCCCACAGGTCGGCGCCACACGGAGGCTCGAAACGCTGCAGGCCGAGGCCGTAGTGGAAACCCATGCCCATCGGGACCGTCTCCCGCATCCGGTCCCACGACGCGGGGCTCAGCAGGCGCCCACCGAGCAGTGCGGCGAAGAACGCGTCGAGATCGGCTGTGGTGGAGATCATTTCACCCGCGGCCCAGTCCAGCGAGGGGTTCATCTCGGTCACATCCACGCGCCCGACACCGTCGATGTCGCGGTGCGCGGTGAGGGCGGGCGAGGGGACGCGCGGGTCGTCGCCGGGCACGGTGGTGGCGGTCAACCGCAGCGGCGTGAGCACACGGTCGCGGATCTCGTCGCCGTAGCGGTGCCCGGTCACGTGCTCGATCAGCAGGCCGAGCGCGATGTAGTTGGTGTTCGAGTACCGGAAGCGGGCGCCCGGTGCGAAATACGGGTCGTGGCGCATCGCGGTGGCGAGCAGATCGCGCGGCGCGTGCGCGCGGAAGCGGTCGTCACCGCGCCACCGGTTCGTCGACAGGCCCGATTCCTTCATGTAGTCGTAGAGCCCGCTGGTGTGATTCATCAACTGCCGCACCGTGATCCGGTCACCGCCCGGAATCGGCTCCGGCAGCTGCCCGGCGATCGGGCCGTCGAGCTCGACTCTGCCCTCGTCGACCAGTTGCAGCACCACGGTGGCGACGAAGGTCTTGGTGATGCTGCCGATCCGGAACCTGCTGTGCGGTCCCGGCGTACTCGTCTGCCCGGCGGCGCTGCCCTCGTGGTGCCATTCGCGCTGCCGCTCGCCGTCGGAAACCCGCACCACCACGTCGGTGTCGTTCCAGCGCGCCGTGGCCTCGACCATATCCCCGACGACCCGCCAGCGTGCCGTCACGAGGACGAGAGCGGCCACCAACGTGGCCGTCACAACGGTGCCCACAACGACCACTGTGGCCCGAAAGAGTTTCTGTCGCATAGCTTTCGACGCTAAGGGGCTACTCGGACCGTATCGATGGTGCAGGCCCGCGACGACGGGTGCGGAAAACCCCACCCTGCGACTGCGGTCGTACCGCGTCGACCGGGTGGTTGACGCTACTGATCACCGCGCCGGGGCTCCCTAGCGTCGAAAACATGGATACGACAGGGAATTCGACCGAACTGACCGGCATCGCGGGCTGGGCCGTCCAGCTGATGGAACAGCTCGGCGGCTTCGGCGCCGGCCTCGCGATCGCACTCGAGAACCTCTTCCCCCCGCTGCCCAGCGAGGTGATCCTGCCGCTGGCCGGCTTCACCGCCAGTCGCGGCCGGTTCAGCATCGCTGAGGTCTTGCTGTGGACCACCCTCGGCTCGGTCGTCGGCGCGCTCGCCCTCTACGGCCTCGGCGCCGCCCTCGGCCGCGACCGCCTGCGCCGCATCGTCGACCGGCTACCCCTGGTCCGCCTGTCCGACCTGGACCGCACCGAGGACTGGTTCGCCCGACACGGCGACAAGGCGGTCTTCTGCGGCCGGATGATCCCGATCTTCCGCAGCCTGATCTCGATACCCGCCGGTGTCGAACGCATGCCGCTCGGTCGCTTCACGCTGCTGACCACGGCGGGCAGCCTGCTGTGGAACGCGGTCTTCGTGTTCGCGGGCTACTTCCTCGGCGAGAACTGGCACGTCGTCGAGACCTACGCCGGCATCGTGCAGAAGGCCGTGATCGCCGCCGTGCTCGTGGCCGCGGCCGTCTTCGTCGTCCGGCGCGTGCGGCAGCGGCAGGTACAGCCGAGCACCGGCCGATGAGCGTCACGGCGTGGGCTGACCGCGCGTCCGGAGTGGTTGCCGGTCGGACATCGACGGGGGCGGGGCCCGGATGGCCGGAGTGGGCGCGGCACGCGAGAATTGGCCGATGAGCACCTCTGCGGCGCGATCCGCACGCGTCGCCGCCGCGGTCGCGGGATATCTGCTCGGCGTGCTCACCGTGCCTCTCGATCTGCTCGGCGTGCTTGCCGCGCCGATCTCGCCGGGCCTCACCGACCGGATCGCTCAGGTCGAGCAGCGGCGCCTCACCCGGTTGCTCGACGTGCGGTCGAGTGGTGTTCCGAGCGGGACGCGGGCGGCGGGGTATCTGGCGGTCCGCGCGCTCGTCGGGGTGCTCGGCGCGCTGGTGCTGGCGCTGTCGGTGCTGGGCGTCGTGGTCGCGGTGGCCGTGGTCTACGGCGCTGCCACCGGCGCCGCGGTACCGATCATCGACGCGACCGAACCGGGACAGGTCACCTGGGCGACGGTCACCGTGCTGGTTCTTCCCGGCGCGGTGCTCTGCTTCCTCGCCGTCCAGGGTCTGCTCGGGGTGGTGCGCGCCGAGGCCTGGTGCCTGCGCCGGAGCACGCGCCCGGGACAGCACGAACTGACCCAGCGGGTCGCCCAGCTCACCACCACTCGCGCCGAGATGGTCGAGGTGATCGACGACGAACGGCGCCGGATCGAGCGCGATCTGCACGACGGTGTGCAGCAGCGGGTGGTCGCGTTGTCGATCCTGCTCGGCCGGATGGACCGGGCGGCCGACGAGGACGGGCGCGCCGACCTGCGCCGACGTGCGATCGCCGAAACCGGGCACATCCTCGACGAACTGCGCGAGGTCTCCTGGCGGATCTACCCGGCCATGCTCGCCCGCGACGGCCTGCGCGCCGCCCTCGAAGCCCTCGCCGACCGCACCCCGATTCCGACTCGCCTGACCGTCGACCTCGACGAACGCGCACCCCGCCCGGTCGAGTCGGCCTGCTACTTCACCGCCAGTGAGGCGATCACCAACGCCATCAAGCATTCCGGCGCCACGGCCGTCGAGGTCGGCGTACAGCGGGTGGGATCGATCGTGCGCCTGCGGGTACACGACGACGGACAGGGCGGCGCCGACCCCACCGGACACGGCCTGACCGGCATCGCCACCCGCGTCACCGCGCTGGACGGCACCATGACGGTGGCCAGCCCGCCCGGCGGCCCGACGATCATCACCGTGGAGGTTCCGTGCGGATAACCCTGGCCGAGGACTCCGCGCTGCTGCGCGAGAGCCTGGCCCAGCTGCTCACCGCGGAGGGACACGAGATCGTGGACTCCGTCGGCACCGGGACCGAACTGCTCGCCGCCGTGCGAGTGCGCCCGCCCGATCTGGTCATCGCCGACGTGCGGATGCCGCCCGACCACGTCGACGAGGGGATCAGAGCGGCCCTGGAAATCCGTCGCGACCAGCCGGGGGTCGCCGTCCTGGTGCTGTCGCAGTACGTCGAGCGCAGGCACGCGGCGGAGTTCCTCACCGGCACCGGCGGCATCGGCTACCTGCTCAAGGACCGGGTCGCCGCGATCGGCTCGTTCCTAGACGCCGTCGAGCGGGTGGGTGCGGGCGGCACAGCCTTCGACCCGGAGGTGGTGCGTCAGCTCCTGCTGCACAATCGTGCCGACTCGCCACTGCACCGGCTCACCGAGCGCGAACGCGAAGTGCTCGAACTCATGGCGCAGGGTCTGAGCAACGCGGCGATCTGCGGACAGCTCTATGTCACCCGCAGCGCCGTCGAGAAACACATCAACGCGATCTTCACCAAGCTGGATCTGCCGGTCGGTGAGGCCCACAACCGGCGGGTCCTCGCCATCCTGCAACACCTGCGGGCGGGTGCGGCGCAGGGCTGACCGCTCAGGCCGTGGCCCGCGCGTTCCTGGCCCGCCACCAGCCGAAGACGCCGGCACCGAGCGGCAGCAGCACCGTGATGAACCCCGACAGCGGCATGAACGCGAGACCGAACACCGTCGCGACGCCGAGCACGAGCAGCACCGTGCCGGGCACGTACCCCAGCGCGCGCTCCAGTGCGATCATCGCGAGGCCGAAACCGATGCTGACCACGCCGAACTCGGTGAACCAGAAGGTGAGCTCGATGTCCTGATCGCCGGCGGCGAACACCGCGACGCCGAGCGCGGTGTGCACCGTGCCGATGAATGTCAGGAGGGCTCCGGCGAGGGGAGATCTTGTTCTTGAATCCATATTCATAAACTGTGCCACTAGGCTGATCCGGTGGCAAGACCCCGCCTTTTCACCGATGAACAGGTGCTCGACGCGGCGCGCGACCTGCTCGCCGATCCCGCGATCACCCGGCCCGCCATCACGGCGATCACCAGGGCCGCCGGCGTGCACGCCGGGTCGATTTATGTGCGTTTCGCCTCACGTGACGAACTGCTCGCCCGCCTGTGGCTGCGGTCGATCCGCCGATTCCACGAGGGCTTCATCACGGCACTGACCGGCCCCGCGCCGCTGCTGGCCGCGGCCACGTTTCTGCCGCGCTATTGTCGCGCGCACCCGACCGAGGCGCGGGCGATGAAGATGTTTCATCGCGACGAACTGCTCGAGGTCGGCGCCGAGGATCTGCGGGCCGCGATCGCCGGTGTCAACGACGAGATGAACGCCGCGCTGCTGACTGCCGTGGTGACCGAATTCGGGGTCGCCGACGACCGCTCGCTGGCCATCGCGGACGCCGCGGTGAAGGCGATTCCGTACGGTCTGGTCCGTGATTACATCGCCCGTGCCGCCCCGATTCCGGACTGGATCGACGACGTCGTAGCGACCGCATCGGGTGCGGTTCTCGACCAGTTTCGGACCCGATCGTGACGACACGCTGTGCGAAATCGGGCGACACGCGGGCTTTTTCAGGAAACCCGCTGGTCGCGCGCCACCGGGTTTGCCAGGGCGGCACCCGGCACTCACGCTACCCGGTGGCTATCATCGCCCATATCGGTATAACTGCAGGTGAGGATGCATTTCAGCGATTCGACTGTACGATCGAGACGTGGGAATCAGCTGTCACCGCATCGGGTCCGCGCGCGCCATACGGCATGCGTAATCCTGCCCTGACCTGGGGGTCGGGTTCGCAATCGGCGCGCACCGTGGGTACGGTCGCACAGACCGTCCGGGTAACCGGCGGTAGATCTGGCAATGAACGATGAGACGGAGGAACCCGTGGCCCTTCCCCAGCTGACTGATGAGCAGCGCGCCGCTGCTCTGGAGAAGGCGGCTGCCGCTCGCCGCGCTCGGGCAGAGCTCAAGGAGCGCCTGAAGCGCGGTGGAACGAACCTGAAGCAGGTCCTCACCGATGCCGAGTCCGATGAGATTCTCGGCAAGATGAAGGTTTCTGCGCTGCTCGAGGCTCTGCCGAAGGTGGGCAAGGTCAAGGCGGCGGAGATCATGACCGAGCTGGAGATCGCGCCTACGCGTCGTCTCCGTGGTCTCGGTGCCCGGCAGCGCGCAGCGCTGCTCACCCGCTTCGACTTCGACGCCTAAAGTCTGGTGGACAAAAACACGCGGAAGGGCCGGCTGGTAGTACTGGTCGGCCCCTCGGCCGTGGGTAAGTCCACGGTCGTTCGGTGCGTGCGGGAACGCCTGCCCGAACTGGTTTTCAGTGTGTCGGCCACCACCAGGGACCCCCGTCCCGGCGAGGTCGACGGTCTCGATTACCGCTTCGTTTCCCGAGTCGAGTTCGACGCCATGATCGCGGCGGACGAACTGCTCGAATGGGCAGACATCCATGGGGGGCTGCAGCGATCGGGCACCCCCGCCGCCCCGGTGCGCGAAGCGCTGGCGAGCGGACTTTCAGTACTGATCGAAGTCGACCTGGCCGGTGCACGGTCGGTCCGGCAGGCGATGCCGGAAGCACTGCTGGTGTTTCTCGCGCCGCCCAGCTGGGAAGAACTGGTCTCGCGGTTGCGTTCGCGCGGCACCGAGACGCCCGAGGTGATCGAGCGCAGGCTCGCGACGGCTCGGGTCGAATTGGCGGCCTGTGACGAGTTCGACACGGTCATCGTGAACAGCGAGGTAACGACCGCCTGTGAGCAGTTGGTATCGTTGTTCGTTAGCACAAATTCGAGTTCTTGACCCACTAACCCGCAGGAGTCACCCCTAGTGAGCACGGACATCACCGCAGTACCCGCGTACGACACTCCGATCGGCCTCACCAACCCCCCGATCGACGAGCTGCTCGAGCGCACGTCCTCCAAGTACGCCCTGGTGATCTACGCGGCCAAGCGCGCCCGTCAGATCAACGATTACTACAACCAGCTCGGTGACGGCATCCTCGAGTACGTCGGCCCGCTCGTCGAGCCGGGTCTGCAGGAGAAGCCGCTGTCGGTCGCCATGCGCGAAATCCACTCCGACCTGCTCGAACACACCGAGGGCGAGTGACAATCTCTAGTCCGGAGGCGTAAAGACCATGCGGATCGTCGTCGGGGTCGGCGGGGGCATCGCCGCCTACAAGGCGTGTGCCCTCGTTCGCCGTTTCACCGAGACCGGACACCAGGTGCGGGTGATTCCCACCGAGTCGGCTCTCCAGTTCATCGGTAAGGCGACCTTCGAGGCGCTGTCCGGTCAGCCGGTGCACACCACGGTGTTCGCCGACGTGCCCGAGGTGCCGCATGTCCGGATCGGCCAAGAGGCCGATCTCGTCGTCATCGCCCCCGCCACCGCGGATCTGATGGCACGCGCCGCGCAGGGGCGTGCCGACGATCTGCTCACCGCCACCTTGCTGACGGCTCGATGTCCGGTGCTGTTCGCGCCCGCGATGCACACCGAGATGTGGGAGCATCCGGCGACGGTGGCCAATGTCGCGACGCTGCGCGCGCACGGCGCCAACGTGATGGAACCCGCGTCGGGCCGGCTCACCGGCACCGATACGGGTCCGGGACGGCTGCCCGAGCCGGAGGAGATCTTCGGTCTGGCCTCGCTGCTGCTCGAACGTGCCGACGCGCTGCCGCGCGACCTGACCGGTCGCCGCGTGGTGATCACCGCCGGTGGCACGAGGGAACCCCTCGACCCGGTGCGCTTCCTCGGCAACCGCAGCTCCGGTAAGCAGGGCTACGCCCTGGCCCGGGTCGCGGCTCAGCGCGGTGCCCAGGTGACGCTGATCGCGGGCAACACGATCGAGCTGGCACCGCCCGCCGCGGTCGAACTCGTCCACATCACCACCGCCGACCAGCTCAAGACCGCGGTCGACAAGCACGCGCTCGGCGCCGACGCGGTGATCATGGCGGCCGCGGTCGCCGATTTCCGTCCGACCCATGTGGCCGCGGCGAAGATCAAGAAGGGTGCCGACGAACCCGATGTGATCCCGCTGACCAAGAACGAGGACATTCTCGCCGGCTTGGTCGACGCCCGCACCGAGGGACGGCTCGCCGGTACCGCGATCGTGGGCTTCGCCGCCGAGACCGGTGACGACAACGGTGACGTGCTCACCCATGCCCGCGCGAAACTGGCCCGCAAGGGCTGCGATCTGCTCGTGGTCAACGCGGTCGGCGAGGGCAAGGCGTTCGAGGTCGACACCAACGACGGCTGGTTGCTCGGTGCCGACGGTACCGAGGCTGCTCTCGATCACGGTTCGAAGGCGCTGCTGGCCAGCCGGGTGCTCGACGCGCTGGTTCCGCTGCTGCGCTGACCGGGGAGTTCGCGTCGATTTCGCGCGAAAACGGTTGCGCGGCAACGCGGGTCGTGCAGTCTACCGCCCGTGCGGGTGTTCGCGGCGTGGCTTGGTACTTACTCGCCACCATGTCGGTGGTTTGGAATAGTCTTGATGAGAAGGGTTGCGCGGTAACACCGAGAAGTTACCGTCACAAGCCGAACGAGTAACCCGTTGAGGGAGAGGGAATAACTGTGCGTACGACAGGCAGTCGGCTTTTCACCAGTGAGTCCGTGACCGAGGGGCATCCGGACAAGATCTGTGACGCGATCAGCGATTCCATCCTCGACGCCTTGCTCGCGGAGGACCCGAGCAGCCGGGTCGCGGTGGAAACCATGGTCACCACCGGGCAGGTCCATGTCGCGGGCGAGGTCACCACCTCCGCTTACGCAGACATTCCGCGGATCGTGCGGGAGAAGGTCCTCGAGATCGGATACGACTCCTCCGCAAAGGGATTCGACGGCAACTCCTGCGGAGTCAACATCGCGATCGGTGCCCAGTCGCCCGATATCGCCCAGGGTGTCGACACCTCGCACGAGGCGCGCGTCGGCGGTTCCGACGACGCGATCGAGCGCCAGGGCGCCGGCGACCAGGGCCTGATGTTCGGCTACGCGACGACCGACACGCCCGAGCTGATGCCGCTGCCGATCGCGCTCGCGCACCGGCTCTCGCGCAAGCTCACCGAGGTCCGCAAGTCGGGCGTGCTGCCCTACCTGCGTCCCGACGGCAAGACCCAGGTCACCATCGAATACGACGGCGACCGCCCGGTTCGCCTCGACACGGTGGTCATCTCCACCCAGCACGCCGCCGATATCGACCTGGACAACCTCCTGGCACCCGATATCCGCGAGAAGGTCGTCGACGCCGTCATCGGCGACCTGAACCTGCCCAGCCTCGACACCTCCGACATCCGCCTGCTGGTGAACCCCACCGGCAAGTTCGTCCTCGGCGGCCCGATGGGTGACGCGGGCCTGACCGGCCGCAAGATCATCGTCGACACCTACGGCGGCATGGCCCGCCACGGTGGCGGCGCGTTCTCCGGCAAGGATCCGTCGAAGGTCGACCGCTCGGCCGCCTACGCCATGCGCTGGGTCGCCAAGAACGTTGTGGCCGCCGGTCTGGCGGACCGTGTCGAGGTGCAGGTCGCGTACGCGATCGGCAAGTCGGCCCCGGTCGGTCTGTTCGTCGAGACCTTCGGCACCGAGAAGGTCGACCCGACCCGCATCTCCACCGCCATCTCCGAGGTCTTCGACCTGCGTCCGGGCGCGATCATCCGCGATCTCGACCTGCTGCGCCCGATCTACGCGCCGACCGCCGCCTACGGGCACTTCGGCCGCACCGATGTCGACCTGCCCTGGGAGCACACGGACCGCGCCGACAAGCTGCGCGCGGCCGTCGGCCTGTAATACCCACGGACCGCGTGTCAGCGGGCGAAACATCGACAGCAGCGGGACACCCCATCGCGAGGGTGCTCCCGCTGCTTTCGCCTGCCCACCTCGACCGCGACTTCGACTACCTCGTCCCTGCTGAACTGGACGAGATCGCGCAGCCCGGCGTGCGCGTGCGTGTGCGTTTCGCAGGCCGCCTCGTCGACGGATATCTGCTCGAACGTCTCCCGCGCAGCGATCACACCGGCAAGATGATGCCGCTCGAACGAGTGGTCTCCGCCGAACGCGTCCTCACCCCGGAAATTCTGCGCCTGGCCACCGCCGTCGCCGCCCGCTACGCGGGAACTCGCGCTGATGTCCTGCGTCTTGCCATCCCTCCGCGCCACGCCCGTACCGAAACCGGCGGGGCGAAGAAGCCCGATGCCGTGAAGAAGTCGACGCGTTCGGCGGCTGGCGTTGTCGATATCGCCGACGATCCGACGTCGTCGCCGGAAGACCCGGCCCTCGCCGATGAGCAAGGTGCGGGCGCCGTGGCCGACTCGGCACCGGAAGCTGTTGATGGTGAGCATCTTTCGCGCTCGACTGACGCGGACAGTGCCACCGGTGTGGACGGCTCCACCGGGGCGGGCGGCTCGGTGGCGGCGGGTTCGGGCGGCGTCGGCGATTCGGTCGCGGAATTCGGCGGGGCGGCGGGCGACAAGGCAGCGAAGGTCCAGGTCGAGCAGACGTCGAGCGCCGCGGCGGAAGCGCGCAGCGAGGTCGACGCGTCGGCCTGGGGCCGGTATGCGCACGGCATGGGGTTCGTCGGCGCGCTGGCACAGGGTAAGGGTGTGCGGGCGGCGTGGCAGGCGTTGCCGGGGGAGGACTGGGCGGCCCGGCTGGCGGAGTTGGCGGCGACGGTGGTGGCCGCTGGTCGCAGTGCGGTGTTGATGGTGCCCGATCAGCGCGACCTCGATCGATTACTCGCCGAATGTGTTGCGCTGGTGGGTGATTCGGCTGTCGGACTGTCGGCGGGGCTGGGCCCCGCGGCGCGGTATCGGCGGTGGCTGGCGGTGTTGCGGGGGCAGGCGCGGATCGTGGTGGGGACTCGGGCGGCGGTTTTCGCGCCCGCGAGCGATCTCGGGCTGATCGCCCTCTGGGACGACGGTGACGACACCTACGCCGAACCCCGTTCGCCGTATCCGCATGCTCGCGAAGTGGCGATGCTCCGGGCACACGAGACGGGGGCCGCGTTCGTCGCGGCCGGTTTCGCGCGGACCGCGGAGATCCAGGCGGTGGTCGAAACCGGTTGGGCTCATGACCTTCTCGCCGAACGTCAGGTGCTGCGTGAGGTGACGCCCAGGATCAGTGCGCCGGGCGACAGTGACTACGCCCTGGAGCGCGACGCGCTGGCCCGCTCGGTGCGAATGCCCGGCGTCGCGTTCGCGGCCGCGCGCTCCGCGATCAAAGAGAACGTGGCGGTGCTGGTCCAGGTGCCGCGGCGAGGTTATGTTCCGTCGCTGGCCTGTGCGAAATGCCGTACTCCCGCGCGCTGCCGGCACTGCAACGGACCGTTGGCGCTACCGCATTCGGGCAATGGTGAAGCGGCGAGTCCGCAGTGCAAGTGGTGCGGCATCACCGAAGCCGCGTTCCGCTGCCAGGCCTGCGGTGCGCGAGCGCTGCGGGCCACGGTGATCGGCGCGGCCCGCACCGCCGAAGAGCTCGGGCGTGCGTTCTCGGGCGTCCCGATTCGTGCTTCGGGCGGTGGGGAAGTGCTCGACACGGTCGAACCCGGCGCCCAGGTGGTCGTCGCCACCGTCGGTGCGGAACCCCTCGTTCGCGGTGGCTACGGCGTCGCGCTGTTGCTCGACGGCTGGGCGCTGCTCGGTCGCGCCGACCTGCGCGCGAGCGAGGACACCCTGCGCCGGTGGATGGGTGCGGCCGCCCTGGTCCGCCCCCGTGGCCAGGTCATCGTCATGGCCGAGCCGTCCCTCGCCACCGTCCAGGCGCTGGTCCGGTGGGATCCTGTCAACCATGCCGCCGCCGAACTGGAGGCTCGCGCCGAGGTCGGTTTTCCGCCTGCGGTCCGGCTCGCCGCCATCGACGGCACCACCGCCTCGATCGCGGAATTGCTCGACGCCACCACGCTTCCCGACGGTACCGAGATCCTCGGCCCGGTACCGCTGCCGCCGACGGCCCGTAAACCGTTCTCCGGCGGCGATTCTCCCGCCGAGGTCGAACGGATGCTGCTGCGGGTGGCCCGCTCGGACGGCGCTCCCTTGGCGCGCGCCCTCACCGCGGCCCAAGCCGTCCGCAGTTCGCACCGCTCCGACGCGCCCTTGCGCGTGCAGATCGACCCGGTCGATATCGGCTGACGAGGGTCCCCGCGGTCCGGTCAGGCGTACATCGCCCGATGGCGCCTCGCCCACTGCGCGTAGGTGGTGGCCGGTCGACCGAGTACATCCTCGATATCAGGGCTGACCTGCTGTTCTTCCGCTGTGGGCATGCCGAGGATGGTGAGGGTGTGGTCGGCGACCGGCTCGGGCATGAAGCGCAGCATGTTCTGCTTGGCCTCGTCCACGGTGAGTTCGAGGAAGGTGATCGGGGCGTCGATCGCGTCGGCCACCGCCGCGGCTTGGTCGCGTGGGGTGATCACGGCGGGTCCGGTGAGGGTGTAGGCGCGGCCGTGGTGGCCGTCTTCACGCAGTGCCACGGCGGCCACGGCGGCGATGTCGGCGGGGTCTACCGCCGGCAGGCCGATATCGCCGAACGGTGCGGGGATGACCCGCTGGGTGCGCACCGGTTCGATCCACGCGAAGGTGTTGGAGAAGAACGCGCCGGGGCGCAGGGCCGTCCACTCCAGGCCGGATTCGGCGAGGGCCTGTTCGAACGCGATGGTTCGTGCGTAGCCGTCGGACTGTGGGCGGGTGACCGCGCCCTGCGAGGAGACGAAGACGACCCGGCGGATGCCGGCGTCCGCGGCGGTTTTCAGCAGCAGGGCCGGCTCTGGGCCGGTCATCAGTTGCTCGCCGGTGATCAGCAGGAACAGCGCGTCGGCGCCCTGTAGCGCGGGGGAGAGGCTGTCGAGATCGCCCAGGTCGGCGACCGTGTGCTCGACACCTGTCGGCAGGTCGACGGGGCGTGTGCCGCGGGATACCGCCCTGACCTGTGCTCCCGCGTCGACGAGTAGTCCGACCAGGGTGCTGCCGATATTGCCGGTTGCTCCGGTGACGACGATCATCTGAATCCTTAGTTAGTTAGCTGACTGACTTGCTGGACACGAATGTATCCCACCGGCCGCGCTCTGTCTATAGTTAGTTGTATGACTAAATCGGACGCGCAGCTCAGCCCGAAGATCGGGAAGCGGGAACGCCTGGTGCAAGCGGCGATGCGCGTGTTCTACGAGCAGGGCATCGAGAAGACGACGATCGCCGATATCGCGCGCGAGGCCGACGTCCCGGTCGGCAACGTCTACTACTACTTCAAGACCAAGGACCAGTTCATCGCCGCGGTCATCGAGTTGCACGCGCAGGTGCTGTCCGGCGTCGTCACCGAACTCGCCGAACTGCCGGGACCCGCCGAGAAGCTGAAGGCCATGGTGCGCAGCTGGGTCGAACAACGTGAGATGGCGGCGCGTTTCGGCTGTCCGACCGGTTCACTCGCCGCCGAACTCGACAAGCGCGAAGACGCCTTCGGGGGGCAGCCCGCACGCGTGATCGGGCTGTTCGTGGAGTGGGCACGCGAACAGTTCGCCGCCCTCGGTCGCGCCGACGCCGCCGAGCTCGCCGTTGCCTTCGTGGCCGCGTACCAGGGGATCTCGTTGCTGACCAACACCTTCCGTGACCCGCAACTGATGGTCACCGAAGGTGCCCGGCTGGAACGATGGATCGACGAGCTGGCGCAGGAGTCCGGGTAGCACCTGCGTCGGCTCGGGGTCGTTCGTCGGCGCGGTTCTGCCCGTGGCCGGAGGTCAATCGGTGGGCTGCCAACCCGAGCACAGCAGGTCGATGGTGGTGATCGCGTTATCGGTGGTGGTCAGGAAAACGCGCTGGTCGGCGACACGAGTCGTACCGTTGGCCGGGCGCATGCGGACCAGCCAGTGCATCGCGAGCTTGTCGCCGATGTGTTCGCGGCCGGAGTCGACGACGGCGAAGTCGTCGGGGCCGCCGAACCAGCCGCGGAAGCGCGCGATCGCCGGATCGGGACCCACCGCGGTGAACGGGCCTGGTGGGATCAGACCGCGCAGCGTGACCTCGGGAGCGAGGTAGGACGCCATCGCGGCGAAGTCGCGCCGGATCAGCGCGGCGAGAAACAGGTCGGCGACCGAGGAGGTCGTCTGCGGGGTGTGGGTCGAAGTAGTCATGGGAAAAGTCTGCGACCTGCGCCGATGTCGAACATCGGGTGATCACCCGATCTTTGCCGATTGATCCTCGTCGGGCAGTAGGCCGTGGCGCATCGCGAACACCGCGGCCGAACCACGGCTGTGGACACCGATTTTTGTGTAGATGTGCTCGACGTGGCTGCCCGCCGTGCGTGGGCTGATGCCGAGGGCCTGGGCGATCTCTCGGGTCGACCGGCCGCGCACCAGCAGGGCGAGGACGTCGAGCTCGCGGGCGGTGAGCCCGGCGATCTGCGCGCGCTTGCGTGGTCTTCGGCCCTGGGCCGCGGCCAGTACGGCGGCGACGGCGTCGCCGTCGAGTCGCCCCGCTGTCACCTCGGCGCGCAGGATCCTGGCTCGCTCGTCCGGCTCGATGGCGGGTCGGTGCGGCCGCTGCTCGCCGAGTGCGCGAAACATCTGGGCGGCGGCCAGAATTCGCGCGGTGGGCGGCAGCATCGAGCCGGTGAGCCCGCGCGGATAGCCGGACCCGTCCAGCCGTTCGTACACCATCGAAGCCGGTCCGCCGAGCGCGGCCAGGTGCGGGCTGCGCGCCAGTACTCGCTCGGTCAGATACGGAACCATCCGCACCCGTTCGCGTTCGGAGGCGGTCAGCGGACCCAGTTTGTTCCAGATGCCCGTCGAGACACCGATGGTGCCGAGACGACACACCAGGGCTGCCCGCCGCACGGTCACCGCCTGGTCGGCGGGCAGGCCGTACTCGCGGGCCGCGGCGGCGGCCAAGTCGGCCACGGCCCGCGAATGACCGAGGAACCAGGTTGCTTTCGCGTCGGCGTAGTCGGCGAAGACGGTGAGGACGTCGGTGAGTTCGTCGTCCGCGATCGGCCGATCGAGCGCCGCGCAGCCGTCGATCACCTGCTGCCAGGCGTCGACCCGGTCGAGTCCGTCCAGCAACGCGCCGTCGCCCCGGGCGCACAGGTCCACCAGTTCGGGATCGAACTCGGTGCCACTGCGCGACAGCAGCATTCGGACCGCCGCGTCGACACCGCCCACCCGGGTATGGACCTCGGCGTCGTCGGCGATGTGCACGACACGCATCACCGGAATGATCGCCTCGCCCCGCAATCCGCCGGGTACGCCGTGGCCGTCCCATCGTTCGAAGGCTTGAGGCAGCGCTGCCCGGACGGCGGCCGGCAGGCCGAGGCGGTCGGCGATATCGGCCGCGGTGCGGCAGTGGGTGAGGAACGAGTCCATCGTGTCGCGCACCCCGCCCGCGAGGAACCGGCCGGTCATCGAGATCCGCCGCAACGATGATCCGCCTTCGGCGAGGTGCCCGAGCAGGAAGGCCATCATCGGCAACCCGGTTTTGTCGATGTTGTAGCTGTCGGCCCGGATCCGCAGGTCGTCGCCGAACCAGCGCGCCATCTCGGGGGAGTCGGCGACACAGCCGACCCACGCCAGCAGCGAGACGTAATACACCGCGGCGCGATCGGCCTCGGACAACCCCGCGGCCTCGGCGAGCCGGACAGCGAGAACGGTCTGGCGCAGGACATGTTCCTGCGGCTGGCCGAGCCCGAGGTCGGTGGCCAGTGACAGCGAGGCGACGAGTTCGGCGAGCCGAAGGGGCCGGGACGGGTCCGTCACGAATTCAGATTACTCCTTGCGCTCGATGCATTGTCGATATATCGTCGATAGTGTCAAGAACAACGAGAGAGCCTGAGGAGGCTGTCATGCAGAACCAAGAACAACGAGAATTCGGACACTTCCGGCGCGGTCGCGGACCGGGTCCCCGGGAATTCGGTCCCGACCGCCAGCAGTTCCGCCACGGCGGGCGCCATGGCCACGGCCCCGACTTCGGACCGGGCTTCGGCCCAGGTTTCGGACCGGGCTTCGGTCCTGGTTTCGGTCGCGGTCGCGGCCGCGGCGGGCGTGGCAGGCGCGGTGACGTGCGGGCAGCGGTGCTGCTGCTGCTCGTCGAGCGCCCGATGCACGGCTACGAACTGATCCAGCAGATCCGCGACCGCAGCGACGATGTCTGGCGCCCCAGTCCGGGGTCCATCTACCCGGCATTGGCCCAGCTCGAGGACGAGGGTCTGGTGCTCATCGAAAAGGTGGCCGGTCGTAAGACCGCCCAGCTCACCGACGAGGGCAAGGCCTATGTCGAGGCCCATCGTGAGGATCTCGGCGACCCGTGGGCCGAGGTCAAGCAGGACGTCGGCGCCCAGGCGCTGGACCTGCGCGGACTGGTCGGACAGGTGATGGGCGCGGTCGGTCAGGTGGCCCAGGTCGGCACGGCACAGCAGGCGGCGAAGGCGGCCGAGGTGCTCGCCGAGACTCGCCGGGCGCTGTATCGAATCCTCGCCGAGGACGATGTCGCCTCCGAGGGCGATGCAACCCCCGAGAAGTGAGGGCGTCGTGACCGCCCTGCCCGGCGTGCGGTTGCCGGTCCCATGGAGTAAATGTTTGGGGTATGGAACAACTGGGAACGTTGTGGGGTTGGGGAACATCACGATTGCGCGGCGCGGTGTCGGTCACGGCACTCGCCTGCGCGGCGGTGATCGGTGTGTCCTTCGCACCGATCGCCGCCGCTGAACCGGCGGGCTATCGGCCCGCCGTCATTCCGATGCAAGCGGGTCCGGCGCAGTCCGATCACCTGGACGCCGCCCATTACATCAAGGCCAACCCGAACTCGGTTCCGGTGGGGCTCAACAACTTCGGGTGTACGCCCACCGCTGAGCACCCGCGGCCGATCGTGTTGGTACACGGCACCGATTCGAGTGCGTACTCCGACTGGGCGGGAATCGGGCCGCAGCTGGTGTCGGCCGACTACTGCGTCTTCGCGCTGAACTACGGCGGAGCGCCGGGCGCCGACACCTACGGCACCGAGGACATGCGCATCAGTTTCGCCCAGCTCGCCCAGTTCGTCGACGATGTCCTCGTCGCGACCAAGGCGACCAAGGTCGATCTGGTCGGGTTCTCGCAGGGGGCGAACGTCAGTCGGTTCTATGTCAACAAGCTCGGGGGCGCGCCGAAGGTCGGGACCTGGGTCGGCCTGGCCTCACCCAGTTACGGCGGGGTGATGTACGGACTGGTCCCGGTGGGCCAGGCCGTTCCCGGCATGATGGATGTCTTCGCGAAGGTCACCTCGACCGCTGCGGTCCAGCAGGCCCAGGGTGAACCACTCATGGTGGAGCTCAACGCGGGCGGCGACACCGTGGCCGGTGTCCGGTACGTCACCGTCGGCAGCCGGGTCGACGAGATGATCCAGCCGTTCTCGAACATCGCGCTGCGCGGTGCGGGCGCCGAGAACCTCGTCCTGCAGGACCTGTGCGCCGACGACCTGACCGGGCACTTCCACCTGGTCTACGACCCCTTCGTGCAGCAGTTGCTCCAGCGCGTCCTCGACCCGGCCCGGGCACCCGCACCGGTCTGCGCGCCCGTCCCGCTCGGCACCGGCATCCCCGAGGTGATCATCGCGGGCAACTCCTGACAGCCGGGCTGGACGGAAGTACCTCGCGGGGTCACTAGACTGGGACGACCGCAATTCGTCCTCCCCGGGAGCCGCCGTGACCATTCAGCCCGTTCGCCTGTTCGGCGACCCGATCCTGCGTTCTCGTGCCGACGCGGTCACCGAGTTCGGTCCCGACCTCGCCACGTTGGTCGCCGATCTCACCGAGACCATGCACGACGACGGTGGGGTCGGGATGGCCGCGCCGCAGATCGGTGTCGGGCTGCGGGTGTTCGTCTACGACACCGGCGATGCCGCGGGGCATGTGGTGAATCCGGAGTGGTCGGCCCTCGGGGCCGACGAACAGGTCGGTCCCGAGGGCTGCCTGTCGATCCCCGGCGTGCGGTACGACGTGCGCCGGGCGGCGCGCGTGCGGGTCAGCGGGGTCGACGTCACCGGTGCGCCGGTCGAATTCGAAGCCGACGGTCTGCTCGCGCGCTGCGTACAGCACGAGTACGACCACCTCGATGGCGTGCTGTTCATCAACCGGCTCGAATCGGCCGACCGCAAGGACGCGATGCGTACCATCCGCGAATCCGACTGGTTCCGTGGCGGGATCACCGTGCGCGAATCCAGCGGCGTCGGCGGTGGCCGCTGATGCGCGTAGTTTTCGCGGGCACGCCCGAGCCCGCTGTGCCGTCGTTGCGCCGGTTGATCGAGAGCGAAGGCCACGAGGTCGTGGCGGTCGTCACGCGGCCCGACGCGGTCGCGGGCCGTGGTCGCAAGCTCCTGCGCTCGCCGGTCGGGCAGCTCGCCGACGAACACGGCATTCCGGTGTTCACGCCACGCAAGCCGTCCGAGCCCGAGTTCGTCGCCGCGCTCACCGAGCTCGCACCGGACTGCTGCCCGGTCGTCGCCTACGGTGCGCTGCTGCCCCAGCAGGTGCTCGACATCCCCGCCCACGGCTGGATCAACCTGCACTTCTCGCTGCTGCCCGCCTGGCGCGGGGCGGCTCCCGTGCAGGCGGCCATCGACGCCGGTGATGACATGACCGGCGCGTCGACGTTCCTGATCGAAGCAGGCCTCGATACGGGCCCGGTGTACGGGGTGATGACCGAGAAGATCGGGCTCACCGACACCGCGGGCGAACTGCTGGCCCGGCTCGCCGAAGCGGGTGCCGTGTTGCTCGAGAAAACCCTGGACGGCGTGGAAGACGGTTCGCTGCAAGCGATTCCGCAATCCCATGACGGCGTGACCTACGCACCGAAGGTGACCGTGGAAGCCGGGCGGATCGGGTTCGACGAACCCGCGCTCGCCATCCACCGCCACATTCGCGCCGTCACCCCGGCGCCCGGCGCGTGGACCGAGGTGAACGGGCTGCGCCTCAAACTCGGCCCGGTGGAAATGGTGGAGGAAACCTTGCCCGAACGCGAGATCGAGGTGCGCAAATCCGGCGTCTTCGTCGGAACATCGACCACAGCGGTCCGCCTGGGTCAGGTCCAGCCGCCCGGCAAGAAGATGATGAACGCCCTGGACTGGGCGCGTGGCGCCCGCCTCGCGCCCGGCACGGTGATCGGATGAGTGCCTCGGACCGCCGCCGTCGCCGTGAAGCCGACGCCGCGAAGGGCGTGAGCCCCCGCGAGGATCGCAAACCCACCGGAAAGTCTGGCGAGCCGCGCGGCGGTAGCCCCCGCGACGAGCGCAAGATCACCGGCAAGAACGTCGACGGCGGCTGGGCCGCCCGCGCCGCGAAGGGCACCACCACCCCGCGCGCGGACGGCGACCGCTGGACGGATCGCTCCGACCGCCCCCGCCGCGACGACCGCCCCGGGGGCGCCCGATCCGGCGCGCCCCGCCGTGCCGACGACCGCCCCGGTTTCGCTCGCGGCGCGCAGGGTCGCGACGCGGGCAATCGACGCGACGACGCTCCGCGCTCCGGCGCGCCCCGCCGCGAAGACGACCGCCCCGGTTTCGGTCGCGGCGCGAGTGACCGGGCGCAAGGACGTGACGCGGGCGCTCGACGCGACGACGCCCCGCGTTCCGAGGCACCTCGTCGTGCCGACGACCGCCCTGGCTTCGGCGGCGCGAACGAGCAGGCTCAGGGCCGTGACTCGGCGGACCAGCGCGGTGACCGTGGCAACGCGGCACGTTCCGGTGCGGGACGGTCCGACCGTGGCGCGTCACGTCCCGATCGTGGTGCGCGCGTAGGAGACTCGCGTGGCCGTGGTGCGGGCAACCGGGATGCTGGTGCGCCGGCGGGCAAAGCGCCCGCTCAGCGTCGTCCCGAGCGTCCCGATCCCAGTGTGCCCAGTCCACGCAAGCGCCGCGGCGAGCCCGTGGACCCCGCGCGCGAAGTCGCCCTCGATGTGCTGCGGGCCGTGCGTGAGCGCGACGCCTATGCCAACCTCGCGCTGCCGAAACTGTTGCGCGAGCGCAAGATCAGCGGGCGCGACGCCGCGTTCGCGACCGAGCTCACCTACGGCGCCAGCCGTTCGCAGGGGCAGCTCGACGCGGTGATCTCGGCATGCGCGGGCCGCCCGGTCGACGAGATCGACGGCCCCATCCTCGACATCCTGCGCCTCGGCGTCTACCAGCTGCTGCGGACCCGTACCAGCGCGCACGCCGCCGTCGACACCTCCGTCGACCTGGCCAGTGCCGAATTCGGCCAGGGCCGTGCCGGTTTCGTCAACGCGGTGTTGCGGCGAGCGGGGGAGAAGACCGCCGAGGAGTGGATCGCCGAGCTGGCCCCCGCCGACCCGGTCGGCAAACTGGCCTTCGAGCACGCGCATCCGAAATGGATCGCCCAGTCCTTCGCCGACGCGCTCGGCGCGCAGGCGGGTGAGCTGGACGCACTCCTGAAAGCCGATGACGAACGCCCGGTCGTGCACCTGGTCGCCCGGCCCGGCGAGATCACCTCGGAAGAGCTGGCGCTGGTCACCGGCGGTGAGGAGGGCCGCTGGTCCCCGTACGCGGTGTATCTCGACGGCGGCGATCCCGGTCTGCTGGAACCGGTCCGTGACGGCATCGCCTCCGTCCAGGACGAGGGCAGCCAGCTGGTCGCGCTCGCTCTCACGCGTGCGCCGCTGGAGGGCCCCGACAAGGGTCGCTGGCTCGATCTCTGCGCGGGTCCCGGCGGTAAGGCGGCCTTGCTCGGCGCGCTCGCCGCGATCGACCTGTTCACGGTCGACGCTGTCGAACCGGCCGAGCACCGTGCCGAACTGGTTCGCAAATCCACCCGGAATCTGCCCGTCACCGTGCATGTCGCGGACGGTCGCGACAGTGGCCTGACCCCCGGCTACGACCGCGTCCTCGTCGACGCGCCGTGCACGGGCCTCGGCGCCCTGCGTCGCCGCCCCGAGGCGCGCTGGCGCCGCACTCCGGCCGACGTGGCGGAGCTGGTGACACTGCAGCGTGAACTCCTCACCGCCGCATGGGATCTGGTGCGCCCTGGTGGTGTCGTCGTGTATTCGACCTGCTCACCGCACCTCGCCGAAACAGTGTCGGTGGTCGCCGATTTCGTCCGCCGCAGCGGCGCCGAGGAACTCGACAGCCGCGAGTTCCTGCCCGGTGTCACCGATCTCGGTGACGGCCCCTCCGCGCAGCTGTGGCCGCATCGCCACGGCACCGACGCCATGTTCCTGGCGACGTTGCGCAAGAAGTAGCCGCGACAGTACGACGGCGCCGTCCCCCGCAACGGGGGCGGCGCCGTTCCATTCGTCCAAGCGAGGAGCGAGCGCCGAGCGGAGAATCGGCGTATGGCGATGACATGGGATCAGGTGGTCGCGATGGCGACGGCACTACCGGGTGTGGCGGAAGGCACCTGGTGGCGCAGTCCCGGCCTGAATGTCGGCGGCAAGAGCTTCGCTCGACTGCGTGACGAGGCCGAAGGCGGCCTCGTGCTGCTCTGTGAGCCCACGGAGAAGGAAGCGCTGCTGGCTTCCGGCGACCCAGCTTTCTACACGACCCCGCACTATGACGGGTACCCGTACATCCTCATCGACCTCGACGTGGTCGACCCACAGCAGCTCGCCGAGCTACTCGACAGTGCCTGGTGGCTGCGCGCACCCGCGAAGCTGCGGCGCGCGAGGCAGGGTGCATAGGAGAGGACGCCGTTGTCCTGTCCCCGAGTCAGTCCCGTTCGGACAATTCGCGCAGGCGCGCCAGGGTTTTCGCGAGAATCCGGGACACGTGCATCTGCGAGATCCCCAGCTGCGACGCGATCTGTGTCTGCGTCATCGACTCGAAGAATCGCATGGTCAGGATGCGGCGCTCCCGTTCGGGCAGGCCCGCCAGCAGTGGCCGCACCGCGATGTACTCCTCGACCCGGTCGAACTGCGACTCTTCCTCGCCGAGCGTGTCGAGCAGCGACGCGTCGCTGTCGCGCCCGATCGAGGCCGCGTCGATCGACGTCGGCTGATAGGCATTGCCCGCGATGACGGCCTGGGTGACCTCGTCGGGGTCGACATCGAGTTCGGCGGCGATCTCCTTGGCGGTGGGGGAGCGGCCCAGTCGTTGCGAGAGCTGATCCACGGCCGCGCCGATCCGCAGGTGGGTTTCCTTGACGCGCCGCGGGACTCGCATCGCCCAGGTGTTGTCCCGGAAGTATCGCCGGACCTCGCCCATGATCGTCGGCACCGCGAAGGACAGGAAGTTCGAGCCACGGCTCAGGTCGAACCGGTCCACCGCGTGCACCAGACCGACGCGCGCCACCTGCGACAGATCGTCGAACGGCTCGCCGCGTCCGCTGAATTTGCGGGCGATGTGATCGGCCAGCGGAATGCAGCGGTTGATCAGCGCATCGCGCGCGACCGCGTGCGCGACACTGCCCGGCTCGGTCGCCGCGAGACGCTCGAACAGGGCGCTGACGTCGTCGTACCCCGACACCGGTTCCGGAGTTTCGGTCTCCTCCTCGATACTGTCCTGCTCGAGGGCTTCCTTGTCCGGTTCCGCGGCGTTCTCCGATTCCGCGGCAGGGGAGTCGGTTTTGTCGGGTTCGCTGAGATCGTGCTGGTCGGGCTGGTTGTCCTCGCCGTGCACTATGCCTTCCCCCGGACCCTGCGGAATCGGACCGTCGTCGGGTACCCGGACACGCCTGCGTCGAAATCCTGCTGTTCGGCGATGACCTCGTCGCAGAGCGTGCGCAGCACATGCCACCCGAAGCTGCGCTGATCCGGCATGCCCTGCGCCGCAGCGACACCGTCGACGCGCACCTGGAGTTCGAAGTCACCGACGAGGAATTCGCAGGTGAGCAGCGTATCCGGGCCCGCGATCGCGATGATCGTCGAGCACACCTCATCCACGGCCAGGCGCACGTCGGCTACCTCGTCGAGGGTGAAATCACTGAGTAGCACCAGTGTTTCGGCCAGTCCGCGCACGATTGGCAGCTGCGTCAGCTGTGCTGCCACACGAATCTCCACCGGGGCGCCGAAAGGCCCATGTTCCGCCGAAAAATTGGTCACCCTGAGAAGGCTACCCATATCCCGGCAGGGCAATCACCATCGCCGTCGCTACACTGGCGCGCTGTGTCCACTCCGACGTTCTCCCGTCCGTCCCAGCCGATGATCGCCCCGTCAATCCTGTCCGCGGACTTCGCGAATCTGGCCGCCGAGGCCGCCGCGGTCGAAGGATGCGATTGGCTTCACGTCGACGTCATGGACGGGCACTTCGTACCGAACCTCACGCTGGGTCTGCCGATCGTGCAGAGCCTGCTGAAGGCGACCGATATCCCGTTCGATTGCCACCTGATGATCGACGATCCGGGCCGCTGGGCCCCGAGCTACGCCGAGGCGGGCGCCTACAACGTCACCATTCACGCCGAAGCGACCGATGATCCGATCGCGGTGGCGCGCGATATCCGCGCCGCGGGCGGGCGGGCCGGGCTGTCGGTGAAGCCGAACACCCCGATCGAGCCGTACCTAGAAATCCTGCGCGAATTCGACACCCTGCTGGTGATGAGCGTGGAACCCGGTTTCGGCGGGCAGTCGTTCATCCCCGGCGTGCTGGAGAAGGCGCGGATCGTGCGCAATCTGGTCGATTCGGGCGAACTGCACCTGGTCGTCGAAATCGACGGCGGCATCAACGACGACACCATCGAGCAGGCGGCCGCCGCCGGCATCGATTGCTTCGTGGCCGGGTCGGCCGTCTACAACACGGCCGACCCGGGTGCTGCCGTGCAGAAGCTGCGCAACCTGGCCACCTCGGCCTGGCTGCCGTAACTACAGGGCGCGGAGCTTGCGGGTGCCCAGCGCCCGCGCCGCGTCGATGACGGCCTGCACCGGCGGCCGCTGGTCACCGGACTCGGGTTCCTGCACCCAGGTGCGGTAGCCGGTGCGCTCGTCGTCGGGGGAGGGCAGCACGATCTGGCTGCCCGCGCAGGCGACGGTCGCGTACAGGCGGAACAGTTCGGCCGACGCCGTCGCGGTGACCGAGTCCGGGCGGCAGGGGCCGGTGAGGAACGTCCAGCGCCGCGCGCGGGGATGATCGACCACCGGACCCGCGATCGCGGCCTCGCGCAGTCGGGCCTGGACGCGCTCGCCCAGATCGCCGGGCATGGTGACCGCGCCGTAGTGCGCGCCGATCTGGAGCAGAATGCGGCGGGAATCGAAATCGATCTTGGCCGGTAGGTGCAGTTCTCGCCGATAACGCACGCAGCGCATTTCCAGCGTCGAATCGATCAATGTGCTCACGCGGCACCCCCACATATAGCGAACCTGTTGTGACCCACAGTGTTGTCTTCCTGGAGTGGTGGACTATCCCTGGGGCGAACTCCCGGTAGCCGCTGTGCTCCGGGCGATGATGTCGGGAGAACCTGCAGTTCCAGGGCCCGACATCTGGCTGAACAGCAGGAATCGTTGACGTAACAATATTGCGTCAGCGGCGCGGCGGGCGCAAGCATTACACTCACCGTGTTTCCAGTTCGTAGTGGCGGGTAATACCAGGCTAAGGCAGCCTGATGAATGCCGGGGATCGGTTCGCCGAAAATTGGATTGAACGCCAACCGCCGTATTGATTAACGGCGGCGTTGCGTCATGTCGATACACGGTTGCGACCCCAACGATGCGCTATCGATCGCTTTCGGTGATCAAGGGCTGCGCGCGGTCGGGTTCGGCCCCCGACCCGGGCTCACGGGCCGCGCTACTAGGCTGTGCGACGAGCTGGGTGGCCTCGCGGGAATAGCGGCCACTCATCTGCTGTTGGGCCCAACGGGTACGGATGACGCGACAAGGGAGTCAGGCATGTTCACAGGGATCGTCGAGGAGCTCGGCGAGATCGTGGCCACCGAGGCGCTGACCGACGCCGCCCGATTGACGATCCGCGGCAAGCTGGTGACTTCCGATGCCGGGCACGGCGATTCGATCGCTGTCAACGGCGTCTGCCTCACCGTCGTCGACGTGATCGACGGCGACAGCTTCACCGTCGACGTCATGGACGAGACGTTGAAGCGCTCGAGCATCGGCGGCTTGGTCCCCGGATCGCCGGTCAACCTCGAGCGCGCGGCCGCATTGAACAGCCGCCTCGGCGGCCACCTCGTGCAGGGCCACGTCGACGGCACCGGCGCCGTGCTGCGACGCACCCCGTCGGAGAACTGGGAGGTCGTACGGATCTCGCTGCCGGATTCCATCGCGCGCTATGTGGTGGAGAAAGGCTCGATCACCGTCGACGGCGTTTCCCTCACCGTCTCCGCGCTCGGCATCGACGACGAGCCGAACGCCGACGGATCCCGTGACTGGTTCGAGGTCTCCCTGATCCCGACCACCCTCGCCCTGACCGTCCTCGGCACCGCCCCCGTCGGCGCCACCGTGAACCTCGAGGTGGACGTCATCGCCAAGTACGTGGAGCGCCTCGCCCAGCGAGGCTGACACCGATCGGCGCCGGGCCTCACCGAACACCCCGAGGCCACGCCGTAATGTAGGAAGTCATTGCCATCCCCCAGGGCAGTTTCTCGGCCGCCTCGATCTGGACCGACCAGAGGGTGCGACGAAGGAGTGCCCGCCGGGAGGGAAGATCGAGGCCCACCGGGCCGAGAAACCCGCGGCCCCGGCCGCCAAATATACGGAGCAAGCAGACGTGACCAGGTTGGACAGCATCGAGCGCGCGGTCGCCGATATCGCGGCCGGCAAGGCTGTTGTCGTCATCGACGACGAGGACCGGGAGAACGAAGGCGATCTCATCTTCGCGGCCGAGAAGGCCACCCCGGAGCTGGTCGCGTTCATGATCCGCTACACCTCCGGCTACATCTGCGTGCCGTTGACCGCCGACGACTGCGACCGGCTCGGCCTGCCGCCGGCGTACGCGATGAACCAGGACAAGCACGGCACCGCCTACACCGTCTCGGTGGATGCGCGCGAGGGCATCACCACCGGCATCTCCGGCGCCGACCGGGCCGTCACCATGCGCCTGCTGGCCAGCGCGCAGGCCAAGGCCGACGAGTTCACCCGCCCCGGCCATGTGGTGCCGCTGCGCGCCAAGGACGGCGGCGTGCTGCGCAGGCCCGGCCACACCGAGGCCGCGGTCGATCTGGCCCGGATGGCCGGGTTGCGTCCCGCGGGCGTGATCTGCGAGATCGTCAGCCAGAAGGACGACGGGCACATGGCCCGTACCGACGAGCTGCGCGTATTCGCCGACGAGCACAACCTGGCGATGATCTCGATCGCCGACATGATCGCCTGGCGGCGCAAGCACGAGAAGCATGTCGTGCGGGTGGCCGAGGCCCGTATTCCGACCGCTCACGGCGATTTCAAGGCCGTGGGCTACCAGAGCATCTTCGACGATGCCGAGCACGTCGCGCTGGTGCGCGGCGACATCGGTGACGGCGAGGACGTACTGGTGCGGGTGCACTCGGAATGCCTGACCGGTGACGTCTTCGGCTCGCTGCGCTGCGATTGCGGCCCGCAGCTCGACGCGGCACTGGAGATGGTCGATCAGGAGGGGCGCGGCGTCGTCCTCTACATGCGCGGGCACGAGGGCCGTGGCATCGGCCTGATGCACAAACTGCAGGCCTACCAGTTGCAGGACACCGGTCGCGACACCGTCGACGCCAACCTCGATCTCGGTCTGCCCGCCGACGCCCGTGACTACGGCACCGGCGCGCAGATCCTCGTCGATCTCGGCATCCGCTCGATGCGCCTGCTCACCAACAATCCGGCCAAGCGGGTCGGCCTCGACGGCTACGGTCTCACGATCACCGAGCGCGTCCCGATGCCGTTGCGCGCCAATGCCGAGAACCTGCACTACCTGCGCACCAAGCGGGATCGGATGGGCCACGACCTGGTCGGCCTCGACGATCTCGACCTCGGCGAAACCGCGCAGTGATCATTTCGTACGAAAGGCGGCAACGATGAGCGGTACAGGGGTCCCGAGCTTCGCGCTGGCGCAGGCCAAAGACGTCAAACTCGGCATCGTCGCCTCGCGGTGGCACACCGAGATCTGCGACACCCTCGTGGCGAATGCCGAACGGGTGGCCAAGGAAGCCGGCGTCGAACATGTGACCGTGGTGCGCTGCGCCGGTGCGATGGAGCTGCCGGTCGTCGCGCAGGAGCTGGCGCGCACGCACGACGCCGTGGTGGCTCTGGGCGTCGTGATCCGTGGTGGCACACCGCATTTCGAGTACGTGTGCGATGCGGTGACGGCCGGGCTGACCCGGGTGTCGCTCGATGCGGCCACCCCCGTCACCAACGGTGTGCTCACGACGAACGACGAGGAGCAGGCGCGCGATCGGGCCGGGCTGCCCGGTTCGGCGGAGGACAAGGGCGAACAGGCCTGCGCCGCCGCTCTCGACGCCGCGCTCACCTTGCGCGCACTGCGATCGGTGTGACCGTGCCGGTGGTGCGGACCTGGCGTCGTAGCGCTCCTCAGCCCGACGCGGGCTGGGAGTTCCAGGTGCGTCCGCGCCGGGCGACCCGCACCGCCATCGTGGTCGCGATCGCCATCCTCGTCGCGTTCACCGCGGGTGGGCTGCTGCTGCGCACCGGGTCGACCGGGGTGAACTTCCGGGTCGCCGATCAGGTCGCGATGATCCTGATCGGGGTGGTCGGGGCGGGCGCGGTACTGATGCTCACCCGTCCGCGAGTGCGCGCGGGCAGCCAGGGTGTCGGGGTGCGCAATATCCTGGGCGAGCAGGTGTACCCGTGGGCCTACATCCGTGGCGTGTCCTTCCCGGACCGCAAGGCATGGGCCCGCCTCGAACTGGCCGACGACGATTACGTCCCGATGCTGGCGATCCGTTCCAACGACAAGACCCACGCCGCCGACGCCATCGAGCGCGTCCGCGAACTCGGCGCCCGCTACGCCCCGCGGGACTGACTTCGCTGAGCGGTCGGCACCTGGAGCCGACTGATTGCCGGCAACGCTGCTGTCTGTGCGCCACCGAGTCGTGACGCACAGACCAGCGCATCAGCGGGTATCGCCGAGGACCGCTCCCTCGCGGCGCGGATCCGCACCGCCGATCCAGCCGTCCTTGCCGTTGTGCTGCAGGGCGCTGAGCCCGCTGGACTGCGGCGCCACCGACACCTGATGGCCCATCGCCCGCAGCTTCTCGACCAGGGGATCGTGGTCGCCGTTGTCGGTCGCATTGATGTCCGGGTGCTCACCGCCGACGCCGGTGACCGGCGTATTGCCCGCGCCGAACGACACCCCGGAGACCGCCTGTTGCGGGTCGAGACCCCAATCCAGCACATTGACCAGCGTTTTCACGACGAACTGGATGATCACCGAACCACCGGGTGAACCCGTGACGAGCTTCAGTTCGCCACGGTCGCCCCGATCGTCACGATCGAACACCAGGGTCGGGGCCATCGAACTGCGTGGGCGCTTGTTGGGCTGGAGGCGGTTGGCCACGGGTGTCCCGTCGGGGTCGACCGGGTCGGCGGCGAAGTCGGTGAGCTGATTGTTGAGCACGAATCCGTCGACGAGATGGAAAGACCCGAACGCCGATTCGACCGTCGTGGTCATGGCGGCGGCGTTGCCGTACTTGTCGATGACGGAGATGTGGCTGGTGCCGTGTTCGGGCGGCTGTGGACCGTTGCCGAGGGGGACCGGCCCGAGGTTGCCGGGCTTGGCGGTACCCATGCTGCGCTGCGGGTCGATCAGCGTCGACCGTTCCTTGAGGTACTGCGGGTGCACGAGCGAGAGCGCCGAATTACCCGGCAGCGGAACGAAATCCGGGTCGGCGACGTACTTGTTGCGATCGGCGTAGGCCAGTCGCTCCGCTTCGGAGATCAGGTGCACGGCCTGCGCGTCGGGCCGCCCGCCGTTGGCGTCGAGCTCCTGTGGCCGCAGCGCGGGGAGATCGAAATTGGCGAGAATGCCCAGCGTCGCCGCGACGGTGCTGCCGCCCGAGGACGGCGCGGGCATGCCGCACAGTTCGTACTTGCGGTACCCGGTGCACAGCGCCGTGCGCTTCTTCGCCTCGTAATTCGCCAGGTCGGTGGTGGTCAGCGCGCTGGGGGTACGGCCGCCCGCCGTGCTGCCCGCCGCCTCGACGATGTCCTGGGCGATGGCGCCGCTGTAGAAGGCCTTCGCGCCGTCGGTCGCGATCGCCGAGAGCGTTTTCGCCAGCGCCGGATTGGTGAGGAGGGTGCCCGACTTCTTGGGCGAGCCATCGGCTTCGAGGAAGTAGCCACGCGCGGCCTCGTCGGCGGCCAGGTCTTTCGCGGATTCGGCGATCTGGCCTGCCAGCCGCGGACTGATCTCGAAACCGTTGTCGGACAAGCTGATCGCGGGATCGAACAGTTCCTTCCAGGCGCTCATCCCGTGTTCGGAATGGGCGAGTTCGAGCATCCGCAGCACTCCGGGCACGCCGATGGAGCGACCGCTGGCCCGGGTATTCGGTGCGGGTTCGGTGCGGTCGGTGTCGCTGACCCAGCGCAGATAGTTCTCGGTCGCCGCGGCAGGAGCGGTCTCGCGGCCGTCGTAGGTGTCGACCGTGCGCGACTTCGCGTCGTAGTGCACCAGGAAGGCGCCGCCGCCGATGCCGGAAGCCTGTGGCTCGACCAGACCGAGTACTGCCTGTGCGGTGACCAGGGCGTCGGCCGCGGTGCCACCCGCCCGCAGTACCCGGCACGCGGCCTCGGTGGCGATCGGGTTGGCGGTCGACACCGCGTAGGTGCTGGTGCGCACCGCCGTCATATCCGAGCGATAGCCCGACGCGATCTCAGGGTTGGTGCTGAGATTCTGCGAGGTCGGCGCCCCGGTGCCGGTGGCGGGCGCCGCGGACACAGGAGTGCCGTTGGGCGTGCTCGTGCATTCCGCGGCCGTTTTCTCGTCTGTCGAACATCCGGCCAGTACCCCCACCGCGAGCACTGCGGCCGTCGTGGCCCCGATCCACGTCCGTCGCCTTGGCGTCATCCAGCCAGGGTAACCCGGCGGTACGACGCGATTCGATCTTTTTCCGCCGGGGGCTTGCCGTGTGCCCCTGTCCGGCCGCGACGGCCGGATGGCCGGCACACGAATCCTGGGTTACCCGGCCGATTTCCGCCGGGCGCACTGTCTTCGTCTGGCTACCCTGGCTGCCATGGACATCGACGCGGTGCTGTTCGACTTCTCCGGCACGGTCTTCCGCCTGGAGGACGACCGGACCTGGGCTCACGAACTGGTCGGGGACGACGGGACGCCGTTCGACGTGGCGGCGAAAGCCGAAGTGATGCGCCGGATGACCGCGCCGGTCGAACAGTTCATGACCTTCGACGCGGTGGGCCAACACGCCTGGGACAACCGCGATCTCGACCCCGCCCTGCACCGGTATGCCTACCTGGAGGTGCTGCGCGGCTCCGATGTTCCCGAGGCCCAGGCGATCCGGCTCTACGAACGCCTCACCGACCCGCTCGCCTGGACCCCCTATCCCGACACGGGCACCGTCCTGGAATCGCTTGCTGCCCAGGGAATCCCGATCGGCATCGTCAGCAATATCGCCTACGACATCCGCCCCGCCTTCGCGAAACACGGCTGGACCGACCTCATCGGCTCGATGACGCTGTCCTTCGAGATAGGTGCCATCAAACCGAACCCGCAGATCTTCCGCGACGCCACCGACCGCCTCGGCGTCACCCCTGACCGCGTCCTCATGATCGGCGACAGCGCCGAGGCAGACGGCGGCGCCACGACCCTCGGCGCCCGCTTCGCCCTCGTCGACCCGCTACCCACCCCCGACCGCCCGCGCGCGCTCATCGACGCCCTCGCCGAACACGGCATCCGAACCGCCGACTGACCGCCTGTGGCCGGATCGCCGGCAGACAGTCCCGCCCGACGGCCGGCGGATGCGCGCAGTCGGGCGACCCGGCCGAGGCGCAGATCAGCGTTGGCGGGTGAACCAGGTCCGGGCAGAGGGCCGAAGGAGCATCGCCGCGACCGCGCCATTGGCGACGACGCCGACCACACCCGGCGGCAGCCCGGTGAGAATGCCCGTCGACGACACCAGGCACGCCAGCACCGCGACCCCGATCGCCGCCTTGCGCACCAGATCACCGCCCTGCCGGAACAGCAGCACCAGCGGAACCAGCGCGAAGGACGGCAGATACCCGGCGAGCAGCGCGCCGAGCGAGCCGCCCAGCGCCACCGTGATCGCGATCAGCACTACACCGACGGCGGTGGCGACCGCGGCGATCAGCCGCGCTCCGCGCACCGTCCCCGGCATGACTCCGTGCGGGGACACCTCGTCGTCGTACAGGTCGTCACCGGTTTGCGGCAGGGCGGCGGCATTGCTCATCGGACGTCCTTTCGGGCACATAATCCGAGCCCTCACGCTACACAGGCAGTCGCACAGCTCACCCCGGCGACCTCGCTCGTCCGTGTAGGGCTGCTGCGCCGGTTGATACCTCGGCAGTGCGGACCTGTCGGGGCCCCTCGCTAGGCTGGATGGGTGGCAGATCCCGCGACGTACCGGCCGGCGCCGGGCACGATTCCCGTCGAACCCGGTGTGTACAAGTTCCGGGACGTGCACGGGCGGGTCATCTATGTGGGTAAGGCGAAGAGTCTGCGCAGTCGGCTGAACTCCTACTTCGCCGATGTGTACTCGTTGCATCCGCGCACCAAGCAGATGGTCACCACGGCGGCCGCTGTCGAGTGGACGGTGGTGTCCACCGAGGTGGAGGCGCTGCAGCTCGAGTACAACTGGATCAAGGAATTCGATCCGCGATTCAACGTCCGATACCGCGACGACAAGACCTATCCGGTGCTCGCGGTGACCCTCAACGAGGAGTATCCGCGACTGTTCGTCTACCGGGGCGCGCGCAAGAAGGGCGTGCGCTACTTCGGTCCTTACGCGCACGCCTGGGCGATTCGCGAGACCCTCGACCTGTTGCTGCGGGTGTTCCCGGCGCGAACCTGCTCCAACGGAGTTTTCAAGCGGCACAGCCAGATCGGGCGTCCGTGCCTGCTCGGCTATATCGACAAGTGTTCCGCGCCGTGCGTGGGCCGGGTCAGCGCCGACGAGCACCGCCAGATCGTCGAGGACTTCTGCGACTTCCTGTCCGGCAAGACCGACAAGATGGTGCGCGCACTCGAACGCCGCATGCACGAGGCCGCCGAAGACCTCGACTTCGAGAACGCCGCCCGCTTGCGCGACGACGTGCAGGCACTGCGCCGCGCCCTCGAAAAGCAGGCCGTGGTGCTCGGCACCGGCACCGACGCCGATGTGATCGCCTTCGCCACCGACGAACTGGAAGCCGCGGTCCAGATCTTTCACGTCCGCGACGGACGCGTCCGCGGCCAGCGCGGCTGGGTCGTCGACAAATCCGGTGACGCGCTCGATGTCGCGGAATCGGGAACCGAGATGGCTGCCCTGGTGGAACAGTTCCTCACCCAGTTCTACGGCGAGCAGGCCGCCATGGCGGACCAGAACGGTGACGCCGCCATCGTCGTCCCCCGGGAAGTGCTGGTCCCCGAACTGCCCGCCGACGCCGAGGAGATCGGGGAGTGGCTCAGCAAGATGCGCGGCTCCGCGGTCTCGCTGCGCATCCCGCAGCGCGGCGACAAGAAGGCTCTCGCCGAGACGGTGCAGCGCAACGCCGCCGAGGCGCTGGCTCAGCACAAGCTCCGCCGGGCCGGTGACCTCACGTCGAGATCGCAAGCGCTGCAAGACATTCAGGACGCACTCGAACTCGACAGCGCCCCGCTGCGGATCGAATGCGTCGACATCAGCCACGTGCAGGGCACCGACGTCGTCGCCTCGCTGGTGGTCTTCGAAGACGGCCTGGCCCGCAAGTCCGACTACCGCCACTACGCGATCAAGGAAGCCGCGGGCGACGGCCGCTCCGACGATGTCGGCAGCATCGCCGAGGTGACCCGCCGCCGCTTCGCCCGGCTCGCCCGCGACCGCGAACAACCCGTCGAGATCGAGCCCGACGAGGTCGACGAACCCGCCTCACGCCCCGGCATCGACCCCACCACCGGCCGACCGCGCCGCTTCGCCTACCCGCCCAACCTCTACGTCGTCGACGGCGGCGCACCCCAGGTCGCCGCCGCCGCCGAGGTCCTCGACGAACTCGGCATCACCGATGTCGCGGTGATCGGTCTGGCCAAACGCCTCGAAGAAGTCTGGGTGCCCGGCGAAGCCGACCCGGTGATCATGCCGCGCAACAGCGAAGCGCTGTTCCTGCTGCAACGCGTGCGCGACGAAGCCCACCGCTTCGCCATCACCTTCCACCGCAGCAAACGCTCACGCCGGATGACGGCGTCGGCGCTGGATTCGGTGCCGGGCCTCGGTGAGACGAGGCGAACCGCCTTGGTCACCCACTTCGGCTCGGTCGCCAGAATCAAGGACGCGACTGTCGAGGAGATCACCTCGGTGCCCGGTATCGGGGTCTCGACGGCGAAAGCGGTGCTCGCGGCACTCAACAGTCCGTAACCCGCCGACGGCCGGTATCTCAGGACGCAACATTGCGTGTGCCGTACGTTGTGTGTCTGCGCCCGATACCCGAACCGGTGCGGGATGATCGAAAGGCACCCAGAAACGGATCCGGTAGGACATGACACGCGTCGAATCGAATAACAATGCGGGGGCGGCACCCGGGCAATCCGGGACGGTCACCGACACACAGCAACCAGTAGAAGTGGTCATCGTGACCGGCTTGTCCGGCGCGGGCCGCGGCACTGCCGCGCGCGTGCTGGAGGACCTCGGCTGGTACGTGACCGACAACCTACCGCCCGAGCTGATCGGGCGAATGATCGAGCTGGGCGCCGCGGCGGACCCGCCGATCCGGCGGCTCGCGCTGGTCATGGACGTGCGCAGCCGGTTCTTCACCGGCGAGCTCTCCGGTGTCACCGAGCAGTTGCGCGGCGCCGGCATCCGCACCAGAGTGCTGTTCCTCGAGGCCTCCGACGACGTGCTGATCCGGCGGTTCGGCTTCGCCCGGCGGCGTCATCCATTGCAGAGCGACAGCCCCGACGGGACGCTCTCGGCCGGTCTGACCGCCGAACGAGCCAGGCTGGCCCCGGTCAAGGGGGCCGCCGACCTCGTCATCGACACCACCGAGCTCTCGATCCACCAGCTGCACCGCAAGCTGGAGGAGGCATACGGCGCGGGCGCGCCAGCCGCACTGCAACTGACTGTGCAGTCCTTCGGCTTCAAGTACGGTGTTCCCCTCGACGCCGACATGGTGTTGGACGTGCGATTCCTGCCCAACCCGCATTGGATTCCGGAATTGCGGGAACACACAGGACAGGAGTCGGTGGTCAGCGACTACGTGCTGTCCAGGCCGGGTGCGCGGGACTACCTGCAGACCGGCAAACACCTGGTCGACCTGACGACGACCGGATACCGCCAAGAGGGGAAGCGATACATGACCGTGGCAGTCGGGTGCACCGGCGGCAAACATCGCAGCGTCGCTATCGCCGAGGCACTGGGTGAGCGCATCGGCGCCGATACCGGGCACGTGGCGGTGGACGTCGTGCGCGTCGTCCACCGGGATCTGGGGCGCGAATGAGTGGAATCGAAGCCGACCCAGCCGTCGTCGCGCTGGGCGGCGGGCATGGGCTGTACGCGACATTGACGGCCGTGCGCAGGCTGACGAGGCAGATCACCGCCGTCGTCACCGTCGCCGACGACGGCGGGTCCTCCGGTCGGCTGCGCGCCGAGCTGGGCATGCTGCCGCCGGGTGATCTGCGGATGGCCCTGGCAGCGCTGTCCGATGACGCCGACGGGGTGTGGACCACGACGGTGCAGCACCGCTTCGGCGGCACCGGCGCGCTCGCCGGGCACTCGGTGGGCAATCTGATCCTGGCCGGACTCACCGACATCCTCGGTGATCCGGTGGCCGCGCTCGACGAGGTGGGCAGGCTGCTGCGGATCACCGGCCGGGTGCTGCCGATGTCGCCGATTCCGCTCGACATCGAGGCCGAAGTATCGGGCCTGGAGTCGGACCCGCGGATCGGCCGGTGCGTGCGCGGTCAGGTTGCGGTGGCGACCACGCCGGGTAAGGTCCGGCGGGTGCGGCTGATTCCGTCCGATCCGCCCGCCAGCCCCGAGGCGACCTCGGCGATCGACGACGCGGATGTTGTTGTGCTGGGACCTGGTTCGTGGTTCACCAGCGTCATTCCGCATGTCCTGGTGCCGCAACTGCACGCGGCGCTGGTGCGCACGCGGGCACGCAAGGTCCTCGTGCTGAATCTGGCGGCGGAGCCCGGCGAGACAGCCGGCTTTTCCGCGGAGCGCCATCTGCATGTATTGTCCCAGCACGCACCGGATTTCGCGGTCGACGATGTGCTCGTCGACTCGGCATCGGTGCCGGAGGGGCGGCAACGGGAACATGTGGCAAGAGCCGCCGAACAGTTGCGGGCACGGGTAACGTTCTGCGATGTCGCCGAGCCGGGAACGGATCGGCATCATCCCGGAAAACTTGCCGCCGCACTGGATCAGCTGGTCCGGTCGCCGCGGCCGCAACTGACTGGGCTTCGATTCGAGAGACGGCACAGTGCCTCAGATGTGCACAGTGTTCCAGATGAGCGTTCGGGGTCGGTGGGAAAGGAGCGCGTCTCGTGGCGATGACAGCCGAGGTGAAGGACGAGCTGAGCAGGCTCGTGGTGTCGCAGGTCAGCTCGCGTAAAGCGGAGCTGTCGGCGTTGCTGCGGTTTGCGGGCGGTCTGCACATCGTGGGGGGCAGGGTGATCGTGGAAGCCGAGGTGGACATGGGGTCCATCGCCCGGCGACTGCGCAGAGAGATTTTCGAGCTGTACGGATACGGCTCCGATGTGCATGTGCTCGGCGCGGGTGGGCTACGCAAGACTTCCCGCTACGTGGTGCGCGTGTCGAAGGAAGGCGAGGCGCTGGCGCGCCAGACCGGATTGCTCGATGTGCGCGGCCGCCCCGTGCGCGGGCTGCCCGCGCAGGTGGTCGGCGGCAGCATCGGTGACGCCGAAGCGGCATGGCGTGGCGCGTTTCTCGCGCACGGCTCGCTCACCGAGCCGGGTCGTTCCTCGGCGCTCGAGGTGAGTTGCCCCGGTCCGGAGGCGGCATTGGCACTGGTCGGCGCGGCGCGCAGGCTCGGCATCACCGCCAAGGCGCGGGAAGTGCGCGGCACGGACCGGGTCGTGGTGCGTGACGGCGAGGCGATCGGCGCCCTGCTCACCCGGATGGGCGCGCAGGACACCAGGCTCACCTGGGAAGAACGTCGGATGCGCCGCGAGGTGCGGGCCACCGCCAACCGGCTCGCCAACTTCGACGACGCGAACCTGCGTCGTTCGGCGCGCGCGGCCGTCGCGGCGGCGGCGCGGGTCGAACGGGCGCTCGAGATCCTCGCCGACGATGTTCCCGAGCATCTCGCCGCGGCGGGCAGGCTGCGGGTGCAGCATCGGCAGGCCTCCCTGGAGGAACTCGGTCAGCTGGCCGATCCGCCGATGACCAAAGATGCTGTCGCGGGCCGGATCCGGCGATTGCTGTCGATGGCCGACCGGCGCGCCAAGGATCTCGGCATCCCCGATACCGAGTCCGCGGTGACAGCGGAGCTGCTCGACGACGCGTAGTAGGAACAGCAACAGACTCCGCACGCCGAAAGGTGTGGCGAATCCGACGATTAGTGCAGAGCGGTCATACATGACCGCTCTGCCCTCTATTCTGGGGTCTCCGCAGGCCTGAGGCCGGGGAGCTCACAACTCACAGGTGGCTGTCGTGAAGGCTGGCTCGGCTACTACTGTGGTTACCGTCGGAATGAATCCGCTTGAAAGCTGAGGAGCGATAACGTGACTGTCCGGGTAGGTATCAACGGCTTCGGTCGTATCGGACGTAATTTCTTCCGTGCGGTGGAGGCGCTGAAGGCCGTCGGCGAGACCGATATCGAGATCGTCGCGGTCAACGACCTCACCGACATCAACACCCTCGCCACCCTGCTGAAGTACGACTCGATCCTGGGTCGTCTGCCGCAGGACGTCTCCGTCGAGGGCGACACCATCGTGGTCGGCGAGCAGCGCATCAAGGCGCTCGCGATCAAGGAAGGCCCCTCGGCACTGCCGTGGGCCGACCTGAACGTCGACGTGGTCGTCGAGTCGACCGGCATCTTCACCGCCGCGGAGAAGGCCAAGGGCCACCTGTCCGCCGGCGCCAAGAAGGTCATCATCTCCGCGCCTGCCACCGGCGACGACATCACCATCGTGATGGGCGTCAACGACGACAAGTACGACGGCAGCCAGAACATCATCTCCAACGCGTCGTGCACCACGAACTGCCTCGGCCCGATCGCCAAGGTGCTCAACGACTCGTTCGGCATCGTGAACGGCCTGATGACCACCATTCACGCCTACACCCAGGATCAGAACCTGCAGGACGCGCCGCACAAGGACCTGCGTCGCGCCCGCGCCGCTGCCCTGAACATCGTGCCCACCGGCACCGGTGCCGCCAAGGCCATCGGCCTGGTGCTGCCCGAGCTGCAGGGCAAGCTCGACGGCTACGCGCTGCGCGTTCCGGTTCCGACGGGCTCGGTCACCGACCTCACCGCCACCCTGGCGAAGCCGGCCACCATCGAAGAGATCAACGCCGCGATGAAGGCCGCCGCCGAGGGCCCGATGAAGGGCATCCTCAAGTACAACGAGGACCCGATCGTGTCCAGTGACATCGTCACCGACCCGCACTCGTCGATCTACGACGCGCCGCTGACCAAGGTCATCGACAACCAGGTCAAGGTCGTCTCCTGGTACGACAACGAGTGGGGCTACTCGAACCGCCTGGCCAACCTGGTCGATCTCGTCGGCAAGTCGCTCTGACCGCGATGACAGTTCAGACACTGCAGGATCTCCTGGCCGAGGGTGTCGAGGGTCGGGGCGTGCTCGTGCGCTCCGACCTGAACGTTCCCCTCGACGACAACGGTCAGATCACCGACCCGGGCCGCATCATCGCCTCGGTGCCCACGATTCAGGCGCTGGTCGAGGCCGGCGCCAAGGTGGTCGTGATGGCACACCTGGGCCGCCCCAAGGGTGAGCCCGATGCCAAGTTCTCGCTCGCCCCGGTGGCGGCGAAACTGGCTGAGCTGCTGGGTCGCAATGTCCAGCTGGCCGGTGACGTGGTGGGCTACGACGCGCTCTCGCGCTCGGAGGGCCTCACCGACGGCGACGTGCTGCTGCTGGAGAACGTGCGCTTCGATCCGCGCGAGACCAGCAAGGACGAGTCGGAGCGGGCCAAGCTCGCCGCGGCGTTCGTCGAGCTGGTCGGCGACGACGGTGCGTTCGTCTCCGACGGTTTCGGCGTGGTGCACCGCAAGCAGGCGTCGGTCTACGACGTGGCCCAGCAGCTCCCGCACTACGCGGGCACGCTGGTCGCGGCCGAGGTCGAGGTGCTGCAGAAGCTCACCCAGGACCCGGCCCGCCCGTACGCGGTGGTGCTCGGTGGCTCCAAGGTCTCCGACAAGCTCGCGGTGATCGAGGCGCTGGCCCCCAAGGTCGACACCCTGGTGATCGGCGGCGGTATGTGCTTCACCTTCCTTGCCGCGCAAGGTCTTCCGGTCGGCGGCTCGCTGCTGCAGGCCGAGATGATCGACACCTGCAAGGATCTGCTCGAGCGCTTCGGCGACGTGCTGCACCTGCCGGTCGACATCGTGGTGGCCGACAAGTTCGCGGCCGACGCCGACACCGAGACCGTCGCGTCGACCGAGATCCCCGACGGCTGGCTCGGCCTGGACATCGGCCCCGAGTCGGTGTCGCGATTCGCAGCGCTGCTGACCGAGGCCGAGACGGTGTTCTGGAACGGCCCGATGGGCGTGTTCGAGTTCGAGAAGTTCGCCGCGGGTACCCGTGGTGTCGCCGAAGCCATCGTCACCGCTACCTCCAAGGGTGCGTTCACGGTCGTCGGTGGCGGCGACTCGGCGGCCGCCGTGCGTGCGCTCGGTCTGCCCGATGACGGCTTCTCCCACATCTCCACCGGTGGCGGCGCTTCCCTGGAATACCTGGAAGGCAAAGAGCTGCCCGGTATTTCGGTGTTGGAGGGCTGAGCGATGGCAGCACGTAAACCGCTCATCGCGGGCAACTGGAAGATGAACCTCAACCACCTCGAGGCCATTTCGCTGGTGCAGAAGGTGGCGTTCGCGCTGCCCGAGAAGTACTTCGCGAAGGTCGACGTGACGGTGATCCCGCCCTTCACCGATCTGCGCAGTGTGCAGTCGATCGTCGACGGCGACAAGCTCCTGATCACCTACGGCGCCCAGGATGTCTCGGCGCACGACTCCGGTGCCTACACCGGCGAGATCAGCGGGTCCATGCTGGCCAAGCTCGGCTGCACCTTCGTGGTCGTCGGGCACTCGGAGCGTCGTCAGTACCACCTCGAGGACGACGCGACCGTGCTGGCCAAGGCCAAGCAGGCGCTGAAGAACGAGATCACCCCGATCGTCTGCATCGGTGAGGGTCTCGGCGTCCGCGAGGCGGGCACGCACGTCGACTACAACCTCGAGCAGCTGCGTGGTTCGCTCAAAGGTTTGACGGCGGAACAGATTTCGCAGGTCGTCATCGCCTACGAGCCGGTCTGGGCCATCGGCACCGGCAAGGTCGCCTCGGCGGCCGACGCGCAGGAAGTCTGCGGCGCGATCCGCGGCGAGCTGGAGAAGCTGGCTTCCCCGGAGGTCGCCGCGGGCGTGCGCGTGCTCTACGGCGGCTCGGTGAACGCCAAGAACATCGGCGAGCTGATCCGGCAGACCGATATCGACGGCGCGCTGGTCGGCGGTGCTTCGCTCAAGGGTGACGAGTTCGCCACCCTGTCGGCGATCGCCGCGGGCGGTCCGCTGCCCTGATCGGGCACTGAACACCGAAGGGCCGGAAACCGAGTGGTTTCCGGCCCTTCGCTTCTCGTGAACGCGGGCGGCTACCGCGCGTGCAGGATGAGGCCGTAGCCGTTGTCGTTGCGCAGGGTGAGGGTGTCGGCGTCGATGGTGGCGCTGGTTCGGCCGTCCAGCGCGCGCAGCACGTTCTGCTCGACCTCCATCACCTCCGGCGCACACATCATCTTGGTGGTGGCGACGGCGAAATTCACCGCGTCGCCGGGGCCGACGCCCGCGGTGCCGGTGATCCGGTTGCAGCCCGCCGAGCCGTTGACGGTGCCGCCGTCACCGATGGTGAGATTCGGGCTCACCTCGTCGAGCGTGGTCGAGCGGATCTGCCCGTCCGGGGTGAGCATGGTGGTGACCACCCACGCGGTGCCGGTCAGCGGCTTGTCGGGAGTGACGACCTTCTTGTCGGTGAGATGGATGGTGACGGACTTGCCCGTCAGCGTCAGCCGATCACCGTCGAGGCGCCAGGTGGGGTCGGATTCGAGGAAGTCGCTCTGCCAGGCGTCGGCGCGTTCGCGGTCGCCGGGACAGGCCATCAGGGTGCTTGCCAGTGGCGAGGTGTGCAGGATGTGGTTGCTCAGGTCGACGGTGCCGCCCGCGGAGTTGCAGCCCGAGTTCGCCGAGATCCGTCCGTCGGTGAAGCCGAGCGTCATCGGACCGCCGCCCGGGATCTCGTCGCCGACGACCTCGGTGGAGACATAGGTGTGGCCCATCGGCGTGGCAGTGTCGTCCACCGGTTCCGTTCCGGTCGAACCGCACCCGGCCGCCACCAGGCCGACCAGGGCGAGCAAGGCGGCCAGAGGACGAGGTGATATCCGCATGGAGCCGATGGTACGGACCGCCCCGGGCATCGCTCGTCGATGCTCGGGGCGGGTCGCGATCCGGCGCGGAACTACTTGCCCGCGTCGCCCGTGCAGCTGGCGCTGGCGAGCTGACCGGTGGCCTGATCCTCGGCGATCACCTTGCCGCCGACCGTGATCTTGCAGGACACCGTTCCGCCGTCGATGCCCGACATGACGCTCAGCGACACGAACTTCACCAGCCCGGTGATCGTCACGTCCTTGGACCACGGCAGCGCGGTATCGGATTCGGTGACCACGTCCAGGCTGCCATCGGTGTAGATGACCGTGGAGGTACCGGTTCCGCCGGCCTGATAGGAGACGGTGACCTCCCGGCTCACCTCGTTCTCGATCTCGTTGGCGACCGTGCCGACGAGCGCGACGCATCCGCCGACGACCAGCAGCAGGACCACCAGCACCCCGCCGAGCACCCATGGCCACACCTTCTTCTTGCGCGGCGGCTGCGGGTAACCACCCTGGGGCGGGTAGCCACCGTGCTGCGGGTAGCCACCCGAGGGCTGCTGACCGTAAGGCGGCGGTTGCTGGCCATAAGGCTGCTGCGGATGGCCGGGTGGGACAGTCATGCGAATTTTCCTCCGTGTCGTGCAGGCCCGCCGAACGAAACGGGAGCTCTGTACTGATCGCTCGAAAGCGACCAGAAGATAACACCGCAGCGAAGATTCGCTCTTCTATTGTCTTGCACCACAGTATTTCTGACCGATCACGGGGATCTGTCGCGGAAGCCGTCGCCGCCGTCGTCCCGCTGTGCGGCACGGAGTGCTGGCCGGGGATCGGCGGTCGCCAGGGATATGCTCGACCGGTGGGCACAGTGGCGGCGGAGCGGATCTCGACCTGGGCTCCGTTGCGTTCACCGGTGTTCCGGGCGCTGTGGATCGCCCAGCTCGTGTCGAATCTGGGCACGTGGATGCAGACGGTCGGCGCGCAGTGGATCCTCGTGGATCAACCGAACGCCGCGGCACTGGTGTCGTTCGTGCAGACCGCGCTCGCCCTGCCGGTGATGTTGCTGTCGATCCCGTCCGGCGTACTGGCCGACCTGGTCGACCGGCGCAGGCTGCTGATCGGCGCACAGACCGGGATGGCGGTCGCCTCGCTCACCCTCACCGTCTTCACCGCCACCGGCCACACCACCCCCGCGGTCCTGCTCAGCCTGCTGTTCCTGCTCGGCTGTGGGCAGGCGCTCACCGCGCCCGCCTGGCAGGCGGTACAGCCCGAGCTGGTGCCCCGCGACCAGATCACCTCGGCGGCGGCGCTGGGCAGCATGAGCGTCAATATCGGCCGAGCCGTCGGGCCCGCGGTGGCGGGCGTGATCGTCTCGATCGCCGGGCCGACCGTGGTGTTCGGGTTCAACACGGTGTCGTTCGTCGGCATCGTCGCGGTGCTGCTGGTGTCGAAGTGGCCGACGCGAACGAGTCCGCTGCCCAGCGAACGGCCCCTCGCGGCCTTACAGGCGGGCACGCGATTCATCCGAGCCGCGCCCGCGATCCGACGGGTGCTGTTCCGCGCGATCCTGTTCATCGCTCCCGCCAGCGCGGTGTGGTCGCTGCTGCCGGTGATCGCCCACGACCGACTCGGCCTGTCGTCCTCCGGCTACGGTCTGCTGCTCGGCGCGCTCGGGCTCGGCGCGGTGTGTGGCGCACTCGGATTGTCACGCCTGCGGGTCCTGTTCACCCCCACCCAGCGGCTCGCGCTCGCGGCGGTCCTGTTCGGTATGGGTGCGATCGCGACCGCACTGGTGCACCACGTGGTGGTGGTGCTCGTGTTGCTGGTGGGATCCGGTCTCGCGTGGTTGCTGGCGATGGCGACGCTGAACTCGACCATGCAGTTGCTGCTGCCCGCCTGGGTGCGCGCCCGTGGGCTGTCGGTGTACATGCTGGTGTTCATGGGTGGGCAGGCCATCGGTTCCCTGCTCTGGGGCCTGGTCGCCGGTGCCTACGGTGCCGTGACGGCACTGTTGATCGCGGCCGCGCTGCTGGCGTGCTGTGCCGTGAGCACCCTGTGGTGGCCGATCCGGCACAACGTCGAGGAGATCGACCTCTCCCCGGCGGCGTTCTGGCCCGAACCGCAACTCGTCGTCGAGCCCGAACCCGAGGACGGCCCCGTCCTGGTGATGCGCGGCTACGACGTGCCGCCCGCCGACGTCGCCGCCTTCACCGACTCGATGGCGCTGGTCGGGCGATCGAGGCAGCGCACGGGCGCGATGGAATGGCGGCTCTACCGCGACGTCGGCACCGTCGACCGGTTCGTCGAAGCCTTCGTCGTGCGGTCCTGGGCCGAGCACATGCACCAGCATCAGGTGCGCCTGACCGCCCGTGACCGGGAAATCGAAGAGACCGTCGCCCAGTACTCCGCAGGCCCCCACACGGTCTCACACCTGGTCGCAGTCGAGCCTGGTTAGACCAGTCGACCCCACACCACCTAGGATGAACCCCATGTCGCTGTTCCTCGATATCCTCCTTGTGATCACCAGCTTGCTGTTGGTGCTGCTGGTGCTGCTGCACCGCGCCAAGGGTGGCGGCTTGTCCAGCCTCTTCGGTGGCGGCGTCCAGTCGAGCCTGTCCGGCTCCACCGTCGTCGAGAAGAACCTCGACCGCATCACCATCTTCGTCGGCATCGTCTGGTTCATCGCGATCCTCGGCATCGGCCTCGAGATCAAGTTCGCCTGACGCGTCAGCTCGACGACACGATTCGTCGGGCCGCTGCTTCGATCGCTGATTCACCGAGCAGGACTGTGTCCGCGGCCGGTCCCAGCGGGATGAAGCTGTCCGCACTGGTGACCCGCGCGAGCGCGCCCTGGTAACCGGCGTCGACAAGCGTCGCGAAAACTGACTCGGAGACTCCTCCGCTGCGCCGGGTCTCGTCGGCGACCAGCACACGGCCGGTGGCTTCGGCGTGGTGGAGCAGGTCGGCGGCCGGAAGGGGATCGAGCCAGCGGAGGTCGAGTACTCGCGTGTGGATTCCCTGGGCGGCAAGGCGATTCGCGGTGCGCAGGCTCATCGGGACGCCGTTGCCGAAGGTGACGATGGTGAGGTCGGTGCCGTCGCCGTAGGTGCGTGCTGTGCCGATCGGGATGTGGTCGGTGGCAGGGGAGGCCAGCCAGGCCTCGTCGCCTGGCTGGAGATCTTTCGTGTGGTACAGCGCAATCGGTTCGACGAACACACAGACCCGGCCGTCGACTCGGGCCGCTGAGACGCAGGTGCGCAGCATGTTTGCCGCGTCGTCGGCGCGTGCGGGCACCGCGACGACAACGCCGGGGATATCGCGCAGTGCCGCCAGGGAATTGTCGTTGTGGAAGTGGCCGCCGAAACCCTTTTGGTAGGCGAGGCCGGCGATGCGTACCACCATCGGATTTCGGTACTGCCCGTTCGAGAAGAATTGGAGGGTGGCCGCTTCGCCGCGGATCTGATCGGCCGCATTGTGGACGTAGGCCAGATACTGGACCTCGGGGATCGGGATGAAGCCGGCCAACCCGGTACCGAGCGCGGTGCCGAGGACGGACTGTTCGTCGAGGAGGGTGTCGAAGACCCGGCGTGCTCCGAAGCGCTTTCTGAGGCCCTTCGTGACCCCGTAGACGCCGCCTTTGCGGCCGACGTCCTCGCCGAACACCAGCACATCGGAGTCTCTGGTGAGGAGTTCGCCGAGTGTGTGGTTGATCGCTTGCGCCAACGTCATCCGGGAGTCGGGCGCAGGAGTCGACGGACCAGGGCGGGTGACGTCCTCGCGGATAGCGGTGGGGTGAATCGGCGCGAGGGGCGCGATCACGGCCGCCGCGGAATCGAGCCGAGCCTCGTGAACCACCTCGTCGGCGGTCTCCCGCACGCGGGTACCGATCCGCTCGTAGCGCTCGAGCAGGTCGCCGGCGTCAGCGGCACCCGCCGCGATCAGATAGCGGGCGGTGCCGAGGAGGGGATCTCGGGCCAGGTCAGCGGCGATATCGGCCGGACCACGGTAGGCGGCTTCGACATCGGACCCGGCATGTCCACCGAGCCGGACGGTGCGCAGGTGCAGGAAGACCGGCACCCGCCAGGTTCGTGCCAGATTCACCGCGTCTTCGGCGGCACCGAGAACATCGGGTAGATCGCAGCCGTCGGCGGCGAAGTAGGTGAGACCCGGCCGTGGACCGTAGGCTCGCTCGATCCAGTCCGGCGCGGTGGGCACACTGATACCGAGCCCGTTGTCCTCGCAGACGAACACGAGCGGCATCGGCACGCCCTGATGGGCGGCATGCAGGGCGGCGTTGACCGCCCCGACCGCCGTCGAATGATTGGCCGACGCGTCCCCGAAACTGCACACCACCACCGCATCGGCAGGCCATCGGCACGAAATCCCTTGCTTCGCAGCACGATCCACCGCGAATGCCAGCCCCACGGCTCGCGGCAGATGTGAGGCGATGGTCGAGGTCTGCGGAATGATCGATGCCGCCGCGCTGCCGATCACCTTGTGCCGACCACCGGAAATCGGATCGGCGGCCGCCGCGACAACCCCCAGCAGCACATCCCGAATCGGATCCAGCCCCGGAATCTGGCGGCATCGCTGCACGAAGAACGCGGCCGACCGATAGTGCAACAACGCCGGATCATCGACGCGCAGCGCGGCCGCCACCGCCGCGTTTCCCTCATGTCCCGAAGACCCGATGCTGTAGAAACCCTGCCGAGCGGCCCCCAACCGCCGAGCCGCCAGATCGAGATGCCTACTGGCAGCCTGGGATTCGAACAACTCCGCCCCGAACGCGGCATCGATGCTCCCGACCGCGTCGATCCGATCGGACACGACGAGACCATCCATCGCGGCCCGAAACGCCCCATCCAGGTCAAGCGAACCCAGCGCCACCGCAACAACTCCTCGCCCGCAGTCGAGTCGACGTCCGAACCGTCGGCATGCCAAGAACCCGATGCTAGCGCCTGCCCGGCCGGATCCAGGGAGAACCCGACAGGGGAAGAATCCCGCAACCGGGATGGTCGTAGCTGGAGTGCTGGGGTGGTTCGGGCAGCCGGTAGTGTCCGGTGTTCAGGTGGGACGGTGAAGGAGGGGCTATGACGACGTCAGGTGGGCCGGGCGGTCCGTGGGGGTATCCGCAGCAGCCGGGGCCTTTCGGGGCGCCGCCGCAGCAGCCGTATCCGCAGCAGCCGTACGGGCAGCCGAGTTTTCCGCCGCAGCAACCGCAATATCAGCAACCGCCTGCCCAATACGGTGCGCCGCAGGCGAATTATGCTGCGCCACAGCAAGCTCCGCCGCAGGGTGGACCGCAGGAGAGCGCGGCGGTGCAGGCATATCTGGCGGCGGTCGCTCACCATATGACGATGGGCGGGCTCCAGGTGAGCCGGAATTGGGTCGGCCCGGTGCTGTCGCTGATCGGTGTCGGTGCGGTCATCAAGAGCTCGCTGAATCCGATCGAACTGGCCGTGTGCGTCGGCCACGCGGGCGAGATCTCACCCGCCACCGTCGCCGGATTCACCAGGCAGGTCGATGAATTCGCCCGTTCGATTCGGCGCCCGAGCGCCTTCGCGGTGAAGGGTGGCGCATGCGCGGTCGCCGCGCTGATATCCGATCGTGTACACCCGGCCAGCTTCGGCGCCGTCACCAACAAGGCGATGAGCTTCGGCACCGTCGTGGTACCCGCTGTTATCGATCTCAGTAACCGGCAGATGATGATCGCCCAGAACACTCCGGTGATGGGATTCGCGATGTGGAGTACCGTGCGCGGCAAAGCCGGTATGTACCTTCCGGATCCACGCGCGGTCTTGGGCTGACAGCCGGCGATGGGCCCCGCACATCGGTGATCGCGCGAATGCGCAAAGGCTGCGGCGGCACCTGTTCGGGAGGGTGACCGCATGTTTCCGAAAGCGCAGTGGTGGTCGCGGCTGTCAGGGTAGCTCTACGCCGCCGGGAGGCGGCGGTGAGTGAGCGCCAGGAGGCAGATCATGCGAGGCAGAGTTCCTGTTCGGATGCGGGTGTTGGCCGCACTGAAGGGTGAGCCGGATTGGGATTCGATCACCCCGGCGGAGGTCGTCGAGGGGCGTGGGGCGCAGGAGAAGTTGCGTCGGTCGGCTGTCGGGACGTTCGTCACCGGGCGGTCGGATCGGGGCGCGCTCGGCACCGATCACACGCTCGAACTGGCCGGTCGCACGCTGCGTGTTCGCGTGCACCGGCCGGTGCACGGGGGTTCGGGGTTGCCGTTGATCGTCGCGTTTCACGGTGGCGGGTTCATCACGGGGGTTCCTGAGCAGGACGATTGGCTGCTGAGTCACCTGGCTGCCGAGTGTCCGGCGGTGGTCGCCTCGGTGGACTACCGGCTGGCGCCCGAGCATCCGATTCCCGCCGCTGTCGAGGACGCCCGCGACGCGGTACCGCTTCTTGTCGCGCGGGCGGGGGAGTGGGGTGCGGACGGTGCTCGGCTCGCGCTGCTCGGTAGTAGCGCGGGTGCCACTCTCGCGGCGCTGACCGCCTTCGATACTCCTGACCTGCGGACGCAGGTACTGATCAATCCCCAACTCGATTGGACCGACGGGGTCTTCGACTATCCCTCGTTCACCGAGAATGCGGACAGCCCTACCGCGACCCCCGCGAACTGCCGTGCGGTGCAACGCATCGCGCTCCCCGAGGGATTCGACGCGCGGCAGATATCGCCGATGTTCCGCGACGACCTCGCCGGGTGCGCCCCCACCCTCATCCAGTCCGCCGGTCTCGATCCACTGGAAGATCAATCGCCCGCCTACGCCGATCGTCTGCGGCAGGCGGGGGTCGAGGTAACGCTGACCCGCTATCCCGAAGCGACACACGGTTTCCTGAGCATGCGGGGGCTGATCCCCGCCGCCGAACCCGCCCGCGCGGAGATCCTCGACCATCTGCGAAGTCACCTGGCTGTGCGTTCTGGAGCGCGTCGATGACCACCGTCAGTGAACAGTCCACCCGGGCAACGAGTCTCATCAGCTTGCTTCGCCCGTATCTCGGCAGTTTCGGCGCGGTGGCGATCCTGCAGGTCGTCGGGGCCGTGGCGGGGCTGGCTCCGTTGCTGGCCGTAGTCGAACTGGGCCGAATCCTGTTGTCACCCGGCGAGGTCGACCACGATCATGCGTGGCTCGTCGTGCTGGCCGGTGCGGTGGGTCTGCTCGTCCGATTGCTGTGTACCGCAGCCTCTTCGGCGGTCGGGCACCTCCTCGACGATCGCGTCCAGCTGTCGTTGCGGCGGCAACTGGCCGATCAGCTGGGGCGGGTGCCGATCGGCTGGTTCGCGCGGCGACGCACCGGTGAGCTGGCGAAGATCGTCGGCGACGACGTGAGCGCGGTGCACCCGTTCATCGCGCACGCGCCCGGCGAACTGGTGTCGGCGTTCGTGGTTCCGTCGGTCTCGCTGATCTACCTGTTCACCGTCGACTGGCGGCTCACTCTCATCACCCTGATTCCGGTGGTGCTGGCGATCGCGCTCGTCCCCTTGATGATGACCCCCACCCGGCTGCGCGAACAGCAGGATTTCGACACGGCCATGGGTGGTATCGCCGGCTCGGTCGTCGAGTTCGTGCAGGGCATCGCGGTGGTGAAGGCCTTCGGCGGGTCCGAACGCGCCCATCGCCGATTCCGCACCGCCACGGAGGATTTCGCCGACATCTTCCTGCGGATGGTGCGTGGCCTGGCGGGCATCGCGGCGGGCATGCAGGTGGCGCTGTCGCCGCCGTTCGTGCTGCTGGTGGTGCTGCTCGGCGGCACGGTGCTGATCACGAACGGTGGAATGGCCCCAGCTGATCTGTTGCCGTTCCTGCTGCTCGGCATCGGGCTCACCGCCCCCGTGGCGGCGCTCGGACACGGTTTCGACGACCTCCAGGCCGCGCGGCGCGCGGTAGGCCGGATACGCGACGTACTCGACGAGGCGCCGCTGCCCGAGCCGACCCGACCGAGGACGCCGCAGGGGCATCGCGTGCGGTGGGCGGACGTCCGTTTCGGCTACGACGCCGAACACGAAGTGCTGCGCGGGATCGACCTGGTACTGGAGCCCGGCACTGTCACCGCACTCGTCGGACCGTCGGGCAGCGGCAAATCCACCCTGGTCCAGCTACTGCCGCGGTTCTTCGACCCGACCCACGGCACGGTCTCCCTCGGCGGCGTCGACCTGCGCGAACTCGGTAGCCGCGAGCTCTATCGGACGGTCTCGTTCGTCTTCCAGGACGTGCGGCTGCTGCGGGCCTCGGTCGCGGACAATATCGCCCTCGCCGTTCCCCGTGCCGACCGTAACGCCGTGGTGCGCGCGGCCCGCCTGGCGAACATCCACGACCGCGTCCTCGAACTGCCGCACGGCTACGACACGGTGATCGGCGACGATGCGGTCTTGTCCGGCGGTGAGGCACAGCGGATTTCGCTGGCTCGTGCCCTGCTCGCCGATACTCCGGTCCTGGTCCTCGATGAAGCGACCGCCTTCGCCGACCCGCAGACCGAGCAGGCCGTCCGGCGGGCGCTGGCATCGCTGGGACGTGACCGGACCATCCTGGTCATCGCCCACCGGCTGGAAACGATCGCCGACGCCGACACCGTTGTGATGCTCGACAACGGCACGATCGTCGAACAGGGCAGACCCGCGGATCTGCTCGCCCGACCGGGAAAATTCGCCGACTTCTGGCACGCGCACCGCACGGTGACCGCGGAACTACAGGGAGACCCACGATGATTCGCCTGCTGTTGCGCGTGCTCGGAGCCGACTACGCAGGTCCGGTTCGGCGCACGATCGCGCTGATGACGGTCACCGCGGTCGCCGAGGGCCTGTCCTATGCGCTGCTGGTTCAGGTACTGCGGGCGCTGTTCGGTGACGACCCCGCCGCTGCCCGACCCTGGCTGATCGCACTGGGTGGTGCCGTCGCCCTCTATGCCGTCCTGCGCTACCGCAGTGACCTGTCCGGATTCCGCGTCGGCACCACGCTGCTGCGCGGGGTGTACCACCGACTCGGCGACCACCTGGCCCGACTGCCCATCGGTTGGTACACGGCCGGTCGGGTGGGTGAGGTGTCGGTGCTCGCCAGTCGCGGTGTGCTGCAGGCGTTGAGCGTGCTCGCACACCTGCTGGCACCGCTCATCTCGGCGGCCGTGACGCCGCTGACGATCATCGTCGTGATGTTCGCGTTCACTTGGCAGCTGGGGTTGGCCGCGGCCGCCACGGTGCCGATCGTGGCGGCGATCCAGGTCTGGTCGGCGCGGGCGATGCAGGTCGGTGACGCGCAGCGACACGAACGCGACCACGACGCCGCGCAGCGGGTGATCGAATATCTGCAGGCCCAGCCTGTTCTGCGAGCCGGAGGGCGGACCGCGGAACGGTTCGACCTGCTCGACGATTCGCTCCGGGAAGTCGCGCGCACCTCGCGCCGCCGAGCCTTCACGGCGCTGCCCGGAATCCTCGGTCTCTCGCTCGCGGTACAAGCGGTGTTCACCGGTTTGCTCGCCCTCGGCACGTATCTGGCTCTCGGTGGAGACATCGGTGCGGCGGAGTTCCTGGCGGTGCTGATCCTGGCCGCTCGGTGCGCCGACCCGCTGCTGTCCCTCGCTGATCTCGGCGGCCAGCTGCGCGGTGCCCGATCCGAACTGGTGCGCCTCGAGGCACTGCTGCGGACCGAAACCTTGCCGGAACCCGGTACGCCCCTGGAACCGCAGGCTCATGACCTGACCTTCGACGCCGTCACCTTCCGGCACGGCACCCGCACGGTGCTCGACGAGGTCTCGCTGACGATTCCCCGCGGACAACGGCTGGCCGTGGTCGGACCGTCCGGCGCGGGCAAAACCACTCTCCTGCAACTGATCGCCCGCTTCTACGATGTCGACGCGGGCACCGTCCGCATCGGCGGCGTCGACGTGCGCTCCATCAGCACCGAAACACTGATGGCCCAGTTCGCCATCGTCTTCCAGGACGTCTACCTGTTCGACGGGACGATCGAGGACAACATCCGCCTCGGCCGCCCCGGCGCCACCGACGACGAGGTGCGAACCGCCGCCACCGCGGCCCGCCTCGACGAGGTGATCGACCGACTCCCCGGCGGCTGGGCGACGAACGTCGGCGAAGGGGGCACCCTCCTGTCCGGCGGTGAGCGTCAACGTGTTTCGATCGCCCGAGCCCTCCTGAAAGACGCCCCGATCGTCTTGCTCGACGAGGTGACCTCCGCCCTCGACCCCTTGAACGAGGCCGCGGTCCACGAGGGCATCGAACGCCTGATGGCAGGCCGAACCGTGGTCATGGTGGCCCATCGCCTGCGCACCGTCCGCCGCGCCGACCGCATCATCTTCCTCGACCACGCCCACATCGCGGAAGACGGCACCCACGACGAACTCCTGCACCGAGCAGGCCGCTACGCCGACTTCTGGACAAGCTCCCTGACCCCGGTCATCTGACTCGGCGAGCATCACCCGACACGACGAAGCCCGGGCCCGATCATCGGGCCCGGGCTTCGTCAGTGGCTTATTCGTCGTCGAGCAGCAAGCCTGTTGCGGCGGCCTCGTCGATCACCCAGGTGGTCGATTCGATGCCGACCGCGCCGGCCGACGGGATGTCGTCGGGGGAGGCGCCGTTGACGGCGGCGGCTACTGCGGCGGCCTTGCCTTCGCCGCTGACCACGAGCATCACGTGGCGGGAGCGGTGGATCGCGGGCAGGGTCATGGTGACTCTGGTCGGCGGGGGCTTCGGGCAGTTGTGCACGGCGACAACGTAATCCGTGGTTTCCTGCACTGCGGGTGAGTGCGGGAACAGGGAGTCGATGTGGCCTTCGGGCCCCATGCCGAGGACCGTGAGGTCGAACTCGCCGCGTTCGTCGAGTTCGGTGTGCACGACCTGGGCGTAGGCGGCCGCGGCTTCCTCCGGGGTGCTGTAGGGACCGTCGGAGGGGCCGATCGGGAACACATGGGCCGGGTTCAGCGCGACGAAGTCCAGCAGCGCCTCGCGGGCCTGGAGTTCATTGCGGTCCTTGTCGCCCGCGGGGACGAAACGCTCGTCGCCCCAGTAGACATAGAGGGCGGACCAGTCGATGTCGCCGGGGGCTTGGCGGACGCGTTGGAGCAGGCGGATGCCGTCGCTGCCGCCGGTGAGCGAGACCGAGGCGTGGCCGCGTTCGGCCTGGGCGGAGACGATCACGTCGACGAAGCGTTCGGCGGCCGCGTCGGCGAGCAACTCGGCGTCGTCGTGGATCTCGATCGTGTTGGCGGGGAATTCGGCACCGAGGTCGTCGTGCACGTCTATGTGGTCACTCATAGGTCACCTTCTCGATTCCGGCGAGCGCCTCGGCGTAGATCTCGTCGGCGTCGAGCCGGCGCAGTTCTTCGGCGAGGCAATCGCGAGTTTCCCGGCGTGCCAGCGCGATCCGCTGGTCGGGTTCGCCGGTGCGGGTCAGCGTGGCCGTCCTTCCTAGTTGCGGGCGTTCGATGGCGATCGAATCGGTGGCGCGCTGGATTTCCACCTTCAGCTCCCCGGTCTTGCGGATCACCGGGCAGTGCAGACGCGAGGCCAGCCAACCGGCCAGGGTGTCGAGCGCGGGTTCGGAGGCCAGGCCCGACACGGTTACCGAGGTGACCGGTTCGAACGGCGGCTCGTCCAGCGCCGCGGCCAGCAGCGCCCGCCAGTAGGTGATGCGGCTCCACGCCAGATCGGTATCACCGGTGGCGTAGGAGAAGCGGCGCTTCTTGATCGCGGCCTGTGGATCGCGGGCGTAGGTGGCGTCGGTGATGCGGCGTTTGGCCAGCTTGCCCACCGAGTCCATCGACGGGTACTCCGGCGCGCCACGCGGCCACCACGCCACCACGGGGGTGTCGGGCAGCAGGAACGGGGTGACGACGCTGCTCTCGTGGTTCACCAGCGCGCCCTGCAGGCGCAGCACGATCACCTCGGCCGCACCGGCGTCGCCACCGACGCGGATCTGGGCGTCGAGTCGGGTGTCAGCGTCGCGGTCGCCACGCGCCAATACGATGACCCGGCACGGATGTTCGCGGCTGGCGTCGTTGGCGGCGTCGATAGCGTCCTCGGCCTCCGAGGAGTCCAGGGTGCATACCACCAGGGTGAGCACCCGGCCCTGGGTGATCACGCCGTTGGTCTCGCGCAACTGGACCATCCGTTTGCCGACATCGACGGTGTTGGTGTCGGGCATGTCGACGATCACGGACGCCGCCATTCCCGCCCGCTGCGCGCGAGCATCTCATCGGCCGAGCTGGGACCCCAGGTCCCGGCCTCGTAGGGTTCGGGTTTGCCGCCCGCGGCCCAGTGCGCGAGCACGGGATCGAGGATGCGCCAGGACAATTCGACCTCCGCGTTGACCGGGAACAGCGACGGCACGCCGAGCAGCACGTCGAGGATGAGCCGTTCGTAGGCTTCGGGGGAGGACTCGGTGAACGCCTCGCCGTAGCTGAAGTCCATGTTCACATCGCGTACTTCCATGCCCGAGCCGGGGACTTTGGAGCCGAAGCGCAAGGTGATGCCCTCGTCCGGCTGCACCCGGATGACCAGGGCGTTCTGACCGAGCTCCTCGGTCATGGTCTGGTCGAAGGGCAAGTGCGGCGCGCGCTTGAACACCACCGCGATCTCGGTCACCCTGCGGCCCAGGCGTTTTCCGGTGCGCAGATAGAACGGCACACCCGCCCAGCGCCGGTTCTCCACGTGCAGGGTGAGCGCGGCGTAGGTCTCGGTCCGTGACTGCGGATCGAAGCCCTCCTCCTGATGCAGGCCGACGACGTGTTCGCTGCCCTGCCAGCCTTCGGTGTACTGCCCGCGCGCGGTCGTCTCGTCCAGCGGCGCAACGAGTTTGGTGGCCGAGAGGGCCTTGATCTTCTCGGTGGTGAGCTGCATCGGCTCGAAGGAGGTCGGCTCCTCCATCGCGGTCAGCGCGAGCAACTGCAACAGGTGGTTCTGGATGACGTCACGCGCGGCGCCGATCCCGTCGTAATAGCCTGCGCGACCACCCAATCCGATGTCCTCGGCCATGGTGATCTGCACGCTGTCGACATAGTTGGCGTTCCAGATCGGCTCGAACAACTCGTTGGCGAAACGCAGCGCCAAGATGTTCTGGACCGTTTCCTTGCCGAGGTAGTGGTCGATGCGGAAGACCTGCTCTTCCGGGAAAACCCGGTTGACCAGGGCGTTGAGTTCCTTGGCGCTGGTCAGGTCGTGGCCGAACGGCTTCTCGATCACCACGCGCCGCCACGGGGTGTACCCGTCGGGGTCCGGCTTGGCCTGAGCCAGGTGGTGCTCGGAGAGCTGATCGAGGACCACGGGGAACATGTTCGGCGGAATCGACAGGTAGAAAGCGTAATTGCCGCCGGTGCCGCGGGTTTCGTCGAGATCGCGCAACGTGTCGGCGAGCGTCGCGAAGGCCGCGTCGTCGTCGAAGCTGCCCTGCACGAAGCGCAGTCCCTCCGCCAAGTGGTCCCAGACCTCCTGGCGGAAAGGGGTGCGCGCGTGCTTCTTCACGGCCTCGAGTACCACCGAGGCGAAATCTTCGTCGGCGTAGTTGCGCCGGGCGAAGCCGACCAGGGCGAAACCAGGGGGCAACAGCCCCTGGTTCGCCAGGTCATAGATGGCCGGCATCAGCTTCTTGCGGGACAGATCTCCGGTGACACCGAAAATCACCATGCTGCACGGGCCCGCGATGAAGGGGACCCGTTTGTCGCGTTCGTCGCGCAGCGGGTTGTGCCACAGCCCCGCCGCCTGATCCGTCGATGCTGTGCCGGCCATCGTGCTAGTTGCCCTCCGCCGCGATGTCGAGCTGGCCGGTGGTGGCCTCGATCAGCTCACCCCACGCGCTCTCGAACTTCTCGACGCCTTCGCGCTCGAGCAGCGCGAACACATCGTCGAGATCGATACCCACCGCTGCCAGATCGGCGAAGACCTGAGCGCCCTCGGCGCCACGGCCGCTGAGCGTGTCGCCCAGCACCTCACCGTGATCGGCGAACGCCTGCAGCGTCTTCTCCGGCAGGGTGTTGACCGTGTTCGGGCCGACGAGCTCGGTGACGTAGAGGGTGTCGGGGTAATCCGGGTTCTTCACCCCGGTCGACGCCCACAGCGGCCGCTGCCGGTTGCCGCCCTGTGCGGCCAGGTGGTTGTAGGTGGAGGTGTGCGCGCCACCGTCGAACACGTCCTGGTACTCGGCGTACGCCAGACGCGCGTTGGCCACACCGGCCTTGCCACGCAGGGCGAGGGCCTCCGGGGTGCCGATCGCCTCGAGGCGCTTGTCGATCTCGGTGTCCACGCGGGAGACGAAGAACGACGCCACCGAGTGGATCTTGGCCAGGTCGTGGCCACCGATCTTGGCGTTGCGCAGACCGTCGAGGTAGGCGCCCATCACCGCGCGGTAGCGCGGCACCGAGAAGATCAGCGTCACGTTCACGCTGATGCCCTCGGTGATCACCGAGGTGATGGCGGGCAGACCGGCCTCGGTGGCCGGGATCTTGATGAACAGGTTCTTGCGGTCGACGATCTTCCACAGCTCGATCGCCTGGGCGACGGTCTTGTCGGCGTCGAAGGCGAACCGGGGATCGACCTCGATCGACACCCGCCCGTCCACGCCGCCGGTCGCCTCGAACACCGGCGCGAGCACGTCGCAGGCGGCGCGCACATCGTCGGTGGTCATCGTGCGGATCGCCGCGTCGGCGTCGGCGCCTTGGGCCGCAAGGTCTTTCAGCTGCGCGTCGTAGGCGTGGCCCACGCTCATCGCGGCCTGGAAGATGCTCGGGTTGGTGGTGACGCCGACGACGCTGCGGGTCGCGACCAGGTCGGCGAGATTGCCGGACTGGATGCGTTCGCGCGAGAGATCGTCGAGCCACACCGAGACGCCCGCGGCCGAGAGCGCGGCGAGATTCTCGTTCTGTGCCATGGTCTTACCCCTTCACCTTGTCGGTGGAACGCAGTGCCGCGCGGACGACGGCATCGGGGGTGATACCGAATTCGCGGTACAGAGTCTTGTAATCGGCCGACGCGCCGAAGTGGTCGATGCCGACGACCTCACCCGCGTCACCGACGAATCGGTGCCACGGCATCGCGATACCGGCCTCGACCGCGACCCTGGCCCGCACCGACGGGGGCAGCACCTCGTCGCGGTATCCCTGATCCTGCACGTCGAACCACTCCACACACGGCATCGAGACCACGCGGGTCGGGATGCCCTGCTCTTCCAGCGTAGTGCGCGCGGCGACCGCGAGGTGGACCTCGGAGCCGGTGCCGATGAGGATCACTTCCGGTGTGCCGGTGGACGCCTCGACCAGCACGTAGCCGCCCTTCTTGACACCCTCGTAGCTGGTGCCCTCCAGGGTCGGCACGTCCTGACGGGTGAGTGCCAGCGCGGACGGGCCGTCCTGCTGCGGCGACTCGTACACCGGGAAGTGCGAGGTGTGCTCGTCGGAGTCACGCTCGAGCACGGTGCGCCAGGCGTGGACGGTCTCGTTGGCGTCCGCGGGGCGAACGACGTTGAGGCCGGGGATGGCGCGCAGCGCGGCCAGGTGCTCGACCGGCTGGTGGGTCGGGCCGTCCTCGCCGAGGCCGATGGAGTCGTGGGTCCACACGTAGATGGCGGGCACCCGCATCAGTGCGGCCAGGCGGACAGCCGGGCGCATGTAGTCGCTGAACACGAGGAAGGTGCCGCCGTAGGGGCGGGTCGGGCCGTGCAGCGCGATGCCGTTGAGGATCGAGCCCATCGCGTGCTCACGGATACCGAAGTGCAGGGTGCGCCCGTACGGGTTGGCCTTCCACGCGCCGGTGGAGATCGACTCGGGGCCGAAGCTCGGCTGGCCGGGCATCGTGGTGTTGTTGGACTCGGCCAGGTCGGCCGAACCGCCCCACAGCTCGGGCAGCTCGTCGGCGACCGCGGCGAGGAACTTGCCCGACGCCTTGCGGGTGGCCATGCCCTTGGGGTCGACCTCGAAGCTCGGCAGCGCCTCGGTCCAGCCCTTGGGCAGCGAGCGGGTCTGCAGGCGATCGAAGAGTTCCTTGTTCGCCGGGTTGGCCTCGGCCCACTGGTCGAAGCCCTGCTGCCACTCCGCCTGTGCCTCGGCGCCGCGGGCCAGTGCCTTGCGGGTGTGCTCGATGACGGCCGGGTCGACGTCGAAGGACTTCTCCGGGTCGAAGCCCAGCGCCTTCTTCACCGCGGCGACCTCGTCGGGGCCCAGCGCGGCGCCGTGCGCGCCACCGGTGTTCATCTTGTTCGGGGCCGGGAAGCCGATGATGGTGCGCAGGATGATGATCGAGGGCTTGGACGTCTCGGCCCTGGCCGCGTCCAGGGCCTTCTCGATGGCGACCACATCTTCGCCGCCCTCGACGATCTGCACTTGCCAGCCGTAGGCCTCGTACCGCTTGGCCACGTCTTCGGTGAAGGCGATGTCGGTGTCGTCCTCGATGGAGATCTCGTTGTCGTCGTAGATCACCACGAGGTTGCCCAGCTGCTGGGTGCCCGCGATCGAGGAGGCCTCGGCGGTGACGCCCTCCTGCAGGTCGCCGTCGGAGGCGATGGTGTAGATGAAGTGGTCGAACGGGCTGGTGCCCTCGGCGGCGTTCGGGTCGAACAGGCCGCGCTCGCGTCGCGCTGCCATCGCCATGCCGACCGCGGAAGCCAGACCCTGACCCAGCGGGCCGGTGGTGATCTCGACGCCGTCGGTGTGGCGGAACTCGGGGTGGCCCGGGGTGAGCGAGCCCCACTGGCGCAGCTGCTCGAGGTCGGTCAGCTCCAGGCCGAAACCGGCCAGGTAGAGCTCGATGTAGAGGGTGAGGCTGGAATGCCCACAGGACAGCACGAACCGGTCGCGACCGACCCAGCGCGGGTCCGCGGGGTTGTGGCGCATCGTGCGCTGGAACAGGGTGTAGGCCACCGGCGCGAGGCTCATCGCGGTACCGGGGTGCCCGTTGCCCGCCTTCTGCACGGCGTCGGCAGCGAGTACCCGGGCGGTGTCGACGGCCAAGGTGTCGAGGTCCGTCCAGTCGCTGGGGTAGTTCCGCTGAGTGAGGGCGCGAATGTCGTCTGTGACTGGCACGACCGTGGTTCTCCTGACCTAGGTTTCGTCGACGGCGATAGCTTGGCAGCGGCGATGATGTTCGACAGCGGGTCGCACGCGGCCGGGATGCGTACCGATGTACAGGAATACCCTAGTGGTGCTGCTACAGCGGTTGGCGCGAACCCTGGCGTTGAGTCTAGTTCGGATCGCACTGAGTCGGCGGTGTGCGGTGTAGACCATCGCCGCCGCGTGGGCCGAGCCCGTCGCGATGCCGTTCACCTGCGCGTCGATGCGGGTTCACCGCCGCGTGGGCCCGGGATGCGGGCTCGTGGGGCGGAGTGACCGCGCCCACGGTGGCGGGGGTCTGGCGCGGAGCGGCAGGTGAGTGGGTCTACCATCCTCTGTAGTAGTGGCCGCGCCGCAGCCGCGCGCTGCTCGTTCCATTACCGGAAGCGAAGCGAAGCACAGCGTGCGAGGAGAAACAGTGCGGATCGGTCACGAGCCGGGTAGTAGCGGTGCGCACGGAACTTCGTCGACGGCGCTGGCCGACCGCCTCGCGGGCGACAGTCTCGCCGCGCGGATTGTGCGTAAGCCCCTTGCCTACATCGCGCTCACCAAACCACGCGTCATCGAGCTGCTGCTCGTTGCCACCATTCCGACGATGTTGCTGGCCGACCGCGGCACAGTGGACATCCGGCTGATCCTGGTCACCCTGTTCGGTGGCTGGATGGGCGCCGCCAGCGCCAACACTCTCAACTGTGTGGCCGACGCCGATATCGACAAGGTGATGAAGCGGACCGCGCGCCGCCCGCTGGCCCGCGAGGCGGTGCCCACCTCGCACGCGTTCGTCTTCGGTGTCGCGCTCGGCGCGATCTCCTTCGCCTGGCTGTGGTGGCAGGCCAACCTGCTCAGCGGGTTGCTGGTCGTCGCGACGATCCTGTTCTACGTTTTCGTCTACACCAAGGGCCTCAAGCGCCGGACCTCGCAGAACGTGGTGTGGGGCGGCGCGGCCGGCTGCATGCCCGCGCTGGTGGGCTGGTCGGCGGTGACCGGCGATATCGGCTGGCCCGCGGTGGTGCTGTTCGCGGTGATCTTCTTCTGGACGCCGCCGCACACCTGGGCACTGGCCATGCGCTACAAGGAGGACTACCGCGCGGCCGGCGTGCCGATGCTGCCGGTGGTCGCGACCGAGCAGGTGGTGACCAAGCAGATCGTCATCTACACCTGGTTGACGGTGCTCGCGACGATGGCGTTGGTGCCCGCGACGGGTGTCATCTACGCGGCGGTCGCCCTGGTGGCCGGTGCCTGGTTCCTGCTGATGGCGCATCAGCTCTACGCCGGGGTGCGCCGTGGCGAGTCGGTGAAGCCGCTGAAGCTGTTCCTTCAGTCGAACAACTACCTCGCGGTGGTGTTCTGTGGTCTGGCCGTCGACTCGGTGCTCGGGTGGGACACGATCGGTAGCCTCGTCGGGCTGTGAGGCATCCTCGAACAGTGGCCGGGCAGCGATGCCCGGCCACTGTTATGTCCGGACCTGGTCTGGTAGCGGCCTCGCCGGATCAGGGGGAGTGGACGACCTCGAAGCTCACCAGCGATGGGCGAGGTGGCCGTCGGGTCGGATCAGGATGGCGGTGCCCGCGGTCGCCGAAAAGGCGGTGAAGGCGTGTCCGTCGGTGTCGACAAGTGTCACAGACGCCGGTCGGGCGGATGACTCGGACGGGGCGTCGACGCGGCGAATGTCGACCGTGAGAACGCCGGATCCGTCGATCGGTGTCGCTGGAGAGTCGGATGTGGAGTTCGCGCCTGCCGCGAAGGCGGGGAGCTCGATGTCGACTGAGTCGTTGGTCGGGGCGAAGCGGAGCAGGGTCGCGTGGGGGCCTCGGAAGACGTCGAACAGGCGGATCGGGCGGCCGGTTTCGTCGTGCAGTGTGGCGTCCGGCGCGCGGTCGCCCGCGACGAGGGGGCCGTCGTCGTCGGGGCAGCGATAGGTGATGGCGAGCTGGCGGGTTTCGGGGCCGCGGTGCATCGCGTCCTCGTCGCCGTCGACGAGTTTGTCGAGGAGTTCGGTGCTCAGGCCGAGAATCCGGGCCGCGACCGTGCGACGTTCGGGTTCGTAGGTGTCGAGCGGGGCCGGGACGCCACCGAGGGCAGCGGCCAGTTTCCAGCCCAGGTTGTAGGCATCCTGAACGCCGGTGTTCAGGCCTTGGCCGCCGGTGGGCGGATGGACGTGGGCGGCATCGCCCGCGAGGAACACCCGGCCGTCGCGGAAGCGTTCGGCGAGTCGAATATTGGGGCGCCACACCGTGATCCAGGACAGATCGTGCAGCACCAGGCCTGTCTCGGGACCGTGGCGGTCGGCGAGATCCTGCAGGGTGGCCAGATCGGGGAAGCGGTCGTCGGTCAGCGGGGCGGCGAACTGGAAGCGTTGCGCGCCCGGTAGCGGGGACAGGGCGAACCCGGTCATCGGCTGGTCGGCCGCGGCGGCGAACCAATAGCCGTACTCGTGGTCGAGGGAGTCGGCGCGGACATCGCCGAGCAGCATCTTGATCGACTCGTCGGTGCTGCCCTCGAACGCGATCCCGAGGCGCTTGCGCACCGTGCTCGCGCCACCGTCGGCGCCGACCAGATAGCTCGCGCGCACCGTCTCCGATGTGCCGCCGCGTTGCAGCATCGCGGTGACGCCTGCGTCGTCCTGGGTGAATTCGACCAGCGCCGTGGCGAATTCGACTGTTACCCCGAGCTCGGCGAGCCGCGCCCGCAGGATCGCCTCGGTGTCGGACTGACCGAGCACCCAGGTGTTCGGATACGGCACATCCGGGCTCGGCTCGACCGGCTCGGCCATGCGGCGCTCGCCGACGAAGGTCCCCGCGAAGTAGGCGCGCATCACCGGGACCTCGCGCCCGGCGGCCAGTACCGCGTCGATGACGCCGAGGTCGTCGAACACCTCCAGGGTGCGCGGTTGGATGCCGTCGCCGCGCGACCCCTGGAACGGCGAATCGGCCCGGTCGACGAGCCGGACGTCCACGCCGCGCCGTGCGAGGTCGAGGGCGAGGGTGAGACCGGTCGGGCCCGCGCCCGCGATGAGTACCTGTTCTGACATGGAAATGCCTCCTGCGACAAGAACTGAACTAATATTCAGTGAATATGAATTCAGTTTCAGTGTTGGTACCGTGCTTGTCAAGGAGGTGATGTCCGGTGGTGGGCAGCAGGCGCGAGAAATCCGCGGAGACCGAGCAGGCGCTCAAGGACGCCGCCCGGCAGGTCTTCGCCGAACACGGCTACCTGAACGCGAAGATCACCGACATCACCACCGCCGCGGGCCGCGCGGCCGGCTCGTTCTACAACCACTTCGCGAGCAAAGAGGAACTGCTGCAAGCACTTCTGCGCGATATGGCGGTGGCAAGCGACGAGCGAGCGGCCGACCCGGAGCACAACGGCGACTTCACCGACCCGGCGGCGGTCCGCTACCACGTGCGCGGCTACTGGACCTTCGCCCGCGAACACGCCTCGGTCCTGCGCGCGATGGGCCAGGCAGCGCAGGTCAGCCCGGATTTCGCCCGGATCATCGCGGGCTTCGGCGCCGAACAACGCACCGACATCGCCGACCACGTAGCGGACTTCCCGGAACGGGGGCTACGCCTGCCGGGAACGGTCGACGCCAGCCTGGCGATGATGTTCGCCGCGGTCGACGGAATGTTGCGCATGGTCGAAGACGGCTCGGTGACCCTCACCGACGAGGAGGCGATCGAGTCGATCACCCGTTTCGTCTACCGCGGTCTGACCGGCCGCGACTACTAGGTCATGTCCCCCAGCCCGACCCGACGGCCTACCGATCGTGAACTGGAAATCCGATGGGAAGCATGACCTAGCCGAATCGTCATCGGCCCGCCGCCGCGAACGGCCCCGATACCCTAACCGTCGAGCAGGACGGGCAGTCCGTTCAAGGCCGCGAAGCTGATGGAATTGAGATAGGCGATGACCTTGCTCGCCTGCTCACTCTCGGGGATCGCGAGGTCCAAGAGGGGGCCTGCTTCCTCGTCGAGGATGATGAGGCGGAAGGAGATGGCGAGCAGCTTCGCATAGGACCAATCGAAGCCCTGGCCGATGAACAGCATCTCGAAAACCTGGTCCCCGGTGAGTATTTCACCAGTCGGCCATTGCCGGACAGGGGCCACTGGGGACTCGAAGAAGGTCCGGCTCGCCGCCCGTACCTCGGCCGCCTGACTACCGTCCCAGCCGAAATGGTCCCACCCAGCTTTGAATTCGGTACCCGCGCCCGCCGCGGTGAGGTCATCGGGCAACATTGACAGCAGCATTTCCTCGGCAGCGAGGTCGAGGGGATAGTTGACCCGGCCGTAGCAGCCAAAGCCGCTCTGTCCGTCGTTATTGGCTGGGCAGGCTAGGCAATCGTCGACGAAGGCGTCGAGCTGGGCCGCTCGCTCGAGTGCTTTGGTGACGCTTGACCTGACTTTCACCGCGCCCGTCGGGCGCGTCACCACATTGCTGAAAGTCAGTCTGCGCCAAGGCCGTCCGCCGTTGCGCTGGTGATCGTCAAGCGTGAACATCGCCGCACCTCGCAGGATGAGCAATTCGAGGATCTTTTCGGTGCCGAGCGTCTGCTTCGGCCGACACGGTAGGTCAACGACGTAATCTAAAGCCACGCCGTCACCCTAATCAGCAATCGCGACCGACGCGGTGGACAGCAAGAGGACCACGTCGTCCGCGGTGACGTCCGGGTAGAGCGAATCGTTGCGGTGCGCGGCGGCGACCAGCTGCTCGACGGCGGCACGCCCGCGCGCCTGGATCTCGCGGAGTGAGTCATCGGCCACCCCGGCGACGACGAATCGGAGCAGGCGTTCCTGCCGCATGTCGATCATCACGTGGCGCAGTAGTGCGATCACCTCGTCGATGGCCGAGCTGGTCCCGTCCTCGGCTCTGGCGAGCGCCGAGTTCAGCGACCGGTCGACGCCCTCGGCCAGATCGGCCACGATGCTCGCGATCAGATCCTGCTTGGTCGGGAAGTCCCGATACAGCGTGCCCGTGGCGACACCCGCTGCCGTAGCGATCTCGTCCATGCCGATGCCCGGCCCTTCGCGCTGAGCGCATCGCGAGACGGGCACCCGGAGCGAAGGTCGACGCGGTCGCTCTCGACGATCCTGCGAGATCGGCTGGAAATGCTTATGCCGTATCGAAATTGGCGAATCTGCTGTTCACCTATGAGCTCGATCGCCGACTCGCGGGAACGTCGGCCTGCGCACTGGCCGCTCATCCCGGCGGCGCGAGCACCGAGGTGTTCCGGTACTCCCCGGCGGTCTTCCGTCTGCCGAATCTCGCCGTCGCCCGCCTGTTCGGGCGCACCCCCGCCATGGGGGCGCTCCCGACTCTGCGTGCCGCGACCGATCCGGCCGCGCAGGGGAGTGAATACTACGGACCCTCAGGACTTTTCGAGATCGGCGGCTATCCGGGGCGGGTGCGCTCCAGCTCTCGCTCGACGGACCGCGAGAGCGCTCGGCGACTCTGGGAAGCTTCCCAGGAACTGACCGGTGTCCGCTTCCTCGGGTGAGTGGACAGTCGGGGCTACGGCAGCAGCACGATCGAGCCGGTGGTCTTGCGCGCCGCGAGATCGCGGTGAGCCTGGGCCGCGTCGGCCAGCGGGTAGGTGGCGCCGATGCGGAGATTCAGGGTTCCCGCCGCGATCCAGTCGAAGACATCGGTGGCGCGCCACAGGAATTCGGTGCGATCGCGGGTATAGGCGCCCAGCGACGGGCGGGTCAGCCAGAGCGAACCGGCGGGGTTGAGGCGTTGCGGGTCGAAGGGCGGGACCGCGCCGCTGGCCGCGCCGAACAGGGCGAGGGTGCCGCGGATGCGGAGGGCGGCCAGGCTCGCTTCGAAGGTGCTGGCTCCGACACCGTCGTAGACCGCGGCTACGCCGATGCCGTCGGTGAGGTCGCGGACGCGGGCGGCCAGGTCGTCACCGTAGCGCAGGACGTCGGTGGCGCCCGCTTCGCGGGACAGCTTCTCCTTGGCATCGGTGGAGACCGTGGTGATGACCCGGGCGCCCTTCGCGACGGCCATCTGAGTGAGCAGCAGACCGACGCCGCCCGCGCCCGCGTGGATGAGAACCGGGTCGCCGGGTTCGGGCGAGAACACCGATTCGGTGAGGTAATGGGCGGTCATGCCCTGCAGGAGGGCGGCGGCCGCCACGGCCGGTTCGACGTCGTCGGGCACCTTCACCGCCACGGCCTCGTCGACGGCGACCAGGTCCGCGTAGCTGCCGGGCGCCGACGCCCAGGCGACGCGGTCACCGACGGCGAACTCGGTGACATCCGAACCGATCGCCACCACGCTGCCCGTGCCCTCGGAGCCGGGGATGTAGGGCGTCGCCTGCGGATACTGGCCCGTGCGGAAGTAGATGTCGATGTAGTTGACGCCCACACCCTGGGTCTCGACCAGCAGCTGACCGGGCCCGGCCTGCGGGTCTGCCAGTTCGACGTACTGCAGGACCTCGGGACCACCGTGCTCGGAAACCTGAATCGCGCGCATGAGTCCTCTTTCTACACCCCGTGTTCCAGGCCACTCGAGGCTGGACTGGAAACTACCAGCCGGTAAACTGCGGTGCATGAGTACAACCGCCGCCCCCGAGGCCGTGAAGGTGCCGGCCGAGGTCGAGAAGTCCATCGTGAAGTTCCTCGCCCAGCACGGTGGTTCGGGAACGGCCGTGCTGCAGTACATCGGCAAGCAGGGCGTGCGGATCACCCTGGTCGGCGCCGACGGCATCCTCGGCGACCGGGTGGTCGGCGACATGGCGACCGCGAAGGCGCTCGTGGAGCGCGTCGACGGCCTCGCCGAGACCGACGAGTGGAGCCGTGAGCTGGGCTCGATCGTCACCCCCGCGCCATCGCACTGGGCCAAGATGGCCGGCTGGGTCGCCCATCAGACCAAGTTCCCGAAGGCGCGCAACTGGAAGTTGTTCGCGGGCGCCTGATCTCCGCGCCGTACCACGAGCATCGAACGGCCCGCGATCGAATACTCGATCGCGGGCCGTTCTCGTTGTGTCGCGGGTGTTTCGGCGTGCTCGGTCAGTGCACGGAAGCCTGCGCCACCGCGGGAGCGTCGACCTTTTCCCGCGTTCGCAGCGACGCCCACAGTGCGGCGGTCGCTGCGGTGCACGCCGCTGCCCCGCCGACGTGGATGGCGACGAGCGCGGCGGGCACATCGGTGAAGTACTGCACGACGCCGACCAGCCCCTGGGCGAGCACGATCGCGAGCAGGACGAACAGCCGCTTGCGGATCGCCGGGGTGATCCCTACGGCGAAGAGCCCGAATGTGAGTCCGATGAGCAGCGCGAGATATCCGATCATCAACTGCGAATGCAGGTGCACCAGGGTGACGATCTCGACTTCCAGTCGCTCGACCTGCCGCTCGATGCTCTTGTCGCCGGCATGGGGCCCGGCCGCGGTGACCAGCGTGCCCGCGATCAGCACACCCGCGAGGGCCACGCCGGACAGCGCGGTGAGCCAGCGGAGGGGAGCGGGTACCTGGACGGTCTCGATGCCGTCGTCGGGTTCGCAGATCTTCGCGTACAGCACCACCGCCAGCCAGACCATCACCATCGAGACCAGAAGGTGCACGGCGACGGTCCACCACAGCAAGCCGGTGCGCACGGTGATACCGCCGATGATCGCCTGCACGACCGTGCCGCCGGGCATCAGCCAGGCATAGGTCAGGACTTCCCTGCGCCGCCGTGCCCGGATGACGGCCAGCACGATCAGCCCGGCGCACAGCGTCACCGCGAAGGTGAGCAGCCGGTTGCCGAACTCCACGGTCTGGTGCAGGACGGGCACCTCCGATACCCCGATGGGGGTGAAGCTGCCGGGGAAGCACTGCGGCCAGGTCGGGCAGCCGAGGCCGGAGGCGGTGACGCGCACGATCGCGCCGGTCACCGAGATTCCCGCCTGGCTCAGGATCACCGCGATGGCGATGAGCCGCTGCACCCGCAGCGAGGGGAGCGGCAGCCGGTCGACGAGGCCAACGAAGGCGCGATACAGCACGTCAGGAATGGTACCGGCCAGGATTTCGACGCTGATACCAGGGCTACTACAGTGCGTCGTTGGTCACGTCAGTGGAACCGGAACAGCCGGGTCGCCAGCCATCCGCACACCACGCCCCACGCCGCGAGCACCGCCACTGCGAACCAGTCGATCGACCCCGTCAGCGCCGTGTCCAGCGCGAAAGCCAGCGCCCCGGACGGGATGAGCCGCGCGATCACGGTCAGGGCGGTGGGCAGGGTGTCGCCGACGAGGACCAGGCTGGCGATGCCGAGCATGATGAACCACAGGATATTGGCCAGCGCCAGCACGACCTCGGCCTTGAGCGTCCCGCCCAGCAGCAAGCCCATCGCCGCGAAGGTGGCCGTGCCGAGGGCGATCACCAACGCGCCGAGGGCGAGTCCGCCGATCCCGGGCCGCCAGCCCAGCGCCACACCGATCGCGCCGAGCAGCATCGCCTGCAGCACCACCACGATGAGCACGGCGGCGCACTTGCCCGCGATCACGCCCCAGCGGGGCAGCGGTGTCGCGCCGAGTCGTTTGAGGGCGCCGTAGCGGCGGTCGAAGCCGACCGCGATGGCCTGGCCGGTGAACGCGGTCGACATCACCGCGGTCATCATCACCATCGGCACGATCCGGTCGACCCGGTGCTCGCCCAGGTCGCCGAACGGCAGCAGGGTGAGCCCGACGAGCAGGGTGATCGGGATGAACATGGTGAGCAGCAGCTGTTCGCCGTTGCGCAACAACAGTTTCAGCTCGAGCCCGGTCTGCGCGGTGAGCATCGTCGCGCGCGAGGCGGGCCGCGGATCGGGGGTGAAGGTGCCGGGCAGGAAACGGCTGGTGGTCTCGCTCATCCGCGCAGGTCCCGTCCGGTCAGTTCGAGAAAGACGTCTTCGAGGCGACGCTGGTCGATGCGGATGTCGGTGGCCAGCACGTCCATCCTGGCGCACCAGGCGGTGACGGTGGCCAGCACCTGCGGGTTGATCTCGCCCTCGACGAGGTAGGTGCCCGGTGTGGTCTCGCGTGGCGAAAAGCCTTCCGGGAGAGCCGAGGTGAGCAGGTTCAGATCGAGTTTCGGTGGGGCGCAGAATCTCAGCTGGCCCGCCGCGCCGTGGGCGGTGACCTCGGCGGGCGTGCCCTGGGCGACGATCTGCCCGTGATCGATGATGACGAGCTGGTCGGCGAGCTGCTCGGCCTCGTCCATCATGTGCGTGGTGAGCACGACGCTCACGCCGTCGCGGCGCAGGGCGTCGATGAGTTCCCAGACGATCAGCCGAGCCTGCGCGTCCAGACCGGCGGTGGGTTCGTCGAGGAACACGATCTCGGGCTTGCCGACCAGCGCGCACGCAAGCGCCAGACGCTGCTGCTGACCACCCGACAGGCGGCGATAGGGAGTGCGGCGATTGTCGCGCAGGCCCAGCGTCGACAGCAGCCAGTCGGGATCGATCGGATCGGCGGAGTAGGACGCGACCAGGTCGAGCATCTCGCCCGCGCGGGCGCCGGGGTAGGCGCCGCCGCCCTGCAGCATCACGCCGATGCGCGGACGCAACTGCTCGGAGTCGGCGATCGGGTCCAGGCCGAGGACGCGGACCGTGCCCGCGTCCGGGCGCACGAAGCCCTCGCACATCTCGACGGTGGTGGTCTTGCCCGCGCCGTTGGGCCCCAGCAGCGCGAACACCTGGGCGGGCTCTACATCGAACCGGAGACCGTCTACCGCTGTGGTCTCGCCATAGCGCTTGACCACACCGTCGACGCTAACGGCGGATCCAAGGCGTGTTGTCACAACTGCGCCTCGCTGACGCTCGGCTCCGTCGCGCCAAAAGGTGCTGTGCCCTTGGTTCGCTCGCTGCGCTCCCTCACGTTGTCACACGGTAAGCCGTGCCCTCCTGTGACGGAGCCGACACCCCCGGCTGCGCCCGCCACGGCAGCGTGTGCCGGGTGAGCGCGAAGAACAACGCGAAGCACACCACGGCGGCGAGCGCGGCGCCGATGATCTGGAAGACCTGGAATTCCGCACCACGCGGCATCACCAGCATGGAGACCACCGCCGAGAAGGCGACGGCGGGCACGCGGAACACCGGCTGGGTGGCCCAGGCCGCGAGCGGCACGATCGCCCAGAGCAGGTACCAGGGCTGGACCACGGGGAACAGCAGCACAATGGCCGCGAGTGAGACGCCGAGCGCGCCGACGGGATGGAGCCGGCCCATACCGGTGGCGACGAGCATGCGGACTGTCACGTAGCCCGCGACCACCGCGGCGATGGGCCGGGTGATCGACAGCAGCGCGGTGGTGTGGTCGCCCAGCCCGAGCAGCACACCGCCGAAACCGGTGACGATCCCGATGATGGTCGGCAGCGACATCCAGCTCCGGACGGCATTGGCGACGCTGAGGGTATTGACCCAGCCGAAGCCGAGCCCGCTGGCGAAACCGATGAGAAGCGTTGTCGCCACGGCGATGACGCCCAGCAGAGCCGCGGCCTTGACGACGGCGATGAGCGTGCCGCCCCAGCGTCTGGCCAGTGCCATGCCGACGAAGCCGAGCGCGATGATGGAGGTGAGCTTGATCGACGACGAGAGCGTGATCACCACCGCGCCACCGATCAGCAGCCCGTAGGCCCGGGCGTCGAAGGGTGGCAGATTCATGGCCGTCAGCCGGTCGGGTCTGCCTCCTTCGCCGTAGATCGCGCGCAGCATGAGCTCCACCCCGGCCAGCATCAGCCCGAGCATCAGCGCGTCGTTGTGCACGCCGCCGACCAGGTGGAACAGCACCAGCGGATTGGCCGCGCCGAGCCACAACGCACTCACCGGCGCCACCCCGCAGCGCACCGACAACCGCGGCAGCGCCCACACGATCAGCGCCACTCCGGCCAGCGCCAGCAACCGGTGCACCCAGACTCCGGCGATGATGTTGTCCCCGGTGAGCTCCGCGATACCGCGACCGATCCAGAGGAACAGCGGACCGTACGGCGCGGGCGTATCGCGCCAGATCGTCGGCACATTGTTGGTGAGCACATTGTCGATTCCGAGCCCGGCGACGGGGCCTTCGGAATAGGGGTCGATGCCGCGGGCGGCGATCTCGCTCTGTGCCAGATAGGAATAGACGTCGTTGCTGAACATCGGCGGCGCCACGGACAGCGGAATGATCCACAGCAGCAGCGTGCGGTCCAGTTGCGAGCGGCTCAGCCGGTGCAGTGGCGAACCCGCGAGTCCGCCGATCGCGAAGCGTCCGAGCAGCAACCACGCACCGATCACCAGCGCGGTGCCGAACATGCACATCGCCAGCGATCCGGTGTGCGCTCGCGCGAAGATGCCGAGCACCCGCACGCCCGAGACCGGATTCTGGTGCACGGGTTGGGCGCCGATGCCCAGCGCCGCGATCGCCATCAGTACCGCGCCGGTCGCGCCCATCAGCCGGATCCGGTCCAGTTGCGCGCGTTCGCTCTTGTCGAGCCCGGGGACCTCGGTCTCGTCGCGATGCAGCACCGCGACGGTGTGATCGGGCGCCGACACGTCGAGCCCGAGAGCTCGCCGCCCGACCGCCAGTGTCTTGCGCGCCGCGCCCTCCAGTACCGCCACGAAGTCAGAGCCTAGTGTGCGGGGACCCGACAGGGTTCGTCAGTCGTTCACGCACCGGGGGTGCGCCGGTCGCGGCGGACTACCTGGGTGCTTCGACGGGGGTCGGCGCGGTCACGGCCGGTGGTCCGACGAAGGCCGGGTCCGCGCGCAACGAGAGCGCGGCGGCGACGATCACGCCCACACAGATCAGCGCTACCGCACCGAGCGCGGCCCAGCCGATGCGCTGCGCGGATCGCTGATCGCGGGCCGACAGCCAGCCGGGTACGAACAGGATGCCGAGCGCGCTCAACGTGCCCGCGGCCAGACCGCCGAGGTGACCCCACAGCGAGATTCCCGGGATCGAGAAGCTGATCAGCACGTTCACACCGATGACCACCAGCATCGGGGTCGGGCTCTGCCGCAGCCGGATCAGCGTCACCGTGACAGCGCCGAACAGGCCGTACACGGCACCGGAGGCGCCGGCCGTCGCCGTCACCGAATCCGACAGCGCCATCACCGCCGCCGACCCACCCAGCAGCGAGACCAGATAGACGCAGCCGTACCTGATCCTGCCCAGCACCTGCTCGAGGTCGCGCCCCACGACATACAGGGCGAACATGTTGACCAGCAGATGGATCGCGCCGTAATGCAGGAACCCCGAACCGAGCAGCCGCCACCACTCGCCGTCGGCCACCAGCAGCGGCACCAGGACGAACTCCCGGAACACCGACGACCCGCGGTAGTTGTACATCGGGCTACCGGCCTGCGCCGCGGTGAGCACATAGACCAGCACATTGACCGCGATCAACCCGTAGGTCACGTACGGAACCGCGCCGCCCTCGCGCGCGCCGCCGACGGTCCGCACCGGTCGCACGTCCTGCTGCCCCTGCCGGACACAGTCCACGCAGTGCTGCCCGACCGCCGCCGGACGCAGGCAGTCCGGACAGGCGGGCCGCCCGCATCGCGTACACGCGAGTCCGGTAGGCCGATCAGGATGACGGACACACGTGGGTGTGAGCGGGTTCGACACCCTGCCATCGTGCCAGACCGCCCCCTGCGCCCGCCGGGTTCGCCACCGCGCACCCGGACCGTCGCTCGCCGCGTTGTGGTGCGAATATCTCCTGCGAGCAACGCCGTGCGAGCGTGCCGGGCGGACCGTTCGGCACCGGGTGCGGTGTTGCCGGGCGCCGGGTGGTCGCGGTTGCCGACCTGTGCGATGGGTCACCCGGCCGAGCGGCCGGGATCGGTCCGCAGGGGCCGCACCTGGGGTTTTATCGGGCGGGGGAGCACCCCGATGATCTTCATCGCAGGTCAGGGCACCCTTTGTCAGGTGACCCTTATTAGATTTAGGGAAGCAATTCCGCCACACTGGTGTTGTGAAAACCGTGGGTTTGCGGACAGACGTGGAAAGTGACGGTCGTAAGACGACCGGCGCTCGGTCGTCGGCTGTCCCCGCGGCGACCGCGCACGAAGGGCAGACCAGGGCGGCCATCGTCCAGTTGCTGCTCGAGCAGGGGCCGATCACCGCGACGGCGATCGGCACCGAACTCGGTCTCGCGCCCGCCGGGGTGCGCAGGCACCTCGACGCGTTGATCGACGCGGGCCAGGCTCGGGCGAGCCGCTCCGCGCCGTGGCAGCAGAAAGGGCGCGGTCGACCGGCCAAGCAATACCAGCTCACCGCGGCGGGCCGGGGCAACCTCGGGCACGCCTACGACGATCTGGCCGGGGCGGCGATTCGCCAGCTCGGCGAGATCGGTGGCGACGCCGCGATCGCCGAATTCGCGCGCAAGCGGGTTCGCGTGATCGTCGACGGCATCGAACCCGTCACCGACCACACCGCACCGGTGATCGAGGCCAAGGTCGAGGAGATCGCGGAAGCGTTCGCCGACGCCGGTTTCGCCGCCACCACCCGTCAGGTCGGCGCCGGTGTGCAGATCTGTCAGCACCACTGCCCGGTGGCCCATGTCGCCGAGGAGTTCCCGCAGTTGTGCGCGGCCGAATTGGACGCTTTCCGCGACCTGCTCGGTACCCACGTGCAGCGCCTTGCGACGATCGCCAACGGCGATTGCGCCTGCACCACCCACGTACCGCTGGTCGCGGTGCCGAAGACCCCAACCGCCGCACAGCCCGCGGCGGGACGAACGAACGACTCCGGAAGGAGTGCCGAATGACGACCTCGACCGACCAGGTACAACCGCTTACCCAGGACGAAACCATCGCCTCGCTGGGCACCTACGGTTACGGCTGGTCCGACTCCGATGTGGCAGGCGCCAGCGCCCAACGTGGCCTGTCGGAGGCTGTCGTTCGCGACATCTCGGCCAAGAAGAGCGAAGAGGAGTGGATGCTCGACCTGCGCCTCAAGGCGCTGCGCATCTTCGACCGCAAGCCCATGCCGAACTGGGGTTCCAACCTCGAGGGCATCGACTTCGACAACATCAAGTACTTCGTGCGCTCGTCCGAGAAGCAGGCCGAGAGCTGGGAAGACCTGCCCGAGGACATCAAGAACACCTACGACAAGCTGGGCATCCCGGAGGCGGAGAAGCAGCGTCTGGTCTCCGGTGTCGCGGCGCAGTACGAGTCCGAGGTCGTCTACCACTCCATCCGCGAGGACCTGGAGAAGCAGGGCGTCATCTTCCTCGACACCGATACGGCGTTGAAGGAGCACCCGGAGATCTTCCACAAGTACTTCGGTTCGGTCATCCCCGCCGGTGACAACAAGTTCTCCGCGCTCAACACCGCCGTCTGGTCGGGTGGCTCGTTCATCTACGTGCCGCCGGGCGTGCACGTCGACATCCCGCTGCAGGCCTACTTCCGGATCAACACCGAGAACATGGGCCAGTTCGAGCGGACGCTGATCATCGTCGACGAGGACGCCTACGTCCACTACGTCGAGGGTTGTACAGCGCCGATCTACAAGTCCGACTCGCTGCACTCCGCGGTCGTCGAGATCATCGTGAAGAAGGGCGGCCGCTGCCGCTACACGACCATCCAGAACTGGTCGAACAACGTGTTCAACCTGGTCACCAAGCGTGCCAAGGCCGAAGCCGGCGCCACCATGGAGTGGGTCGACGGCAACATCGGCTCCAAGGTGACCATGAAGTACCCGGCGGTCTGGATGACCGGCGAGCACGCGCACGGCGAGGTCCTCTCGGTCGCGTTCGCGGGCCCCGGCCAGCACCAGGACACCGGCGCCAAGATGCTGCACCTGGCCCCGCACACCTCCTCGACCATCGTGTCGAAGTCGGTGGCGCGTGGCGGCGGTCGCGCGTCGTACCGCGGTCTGGTCCAGATCAACAAGGGCGCCAACGGTTCCAAGTCGACCGTGAAGTGTGACGCGCTGCTGGTCGACACGATCAGCCGCTCCGACACCTACCCCTACGTCGACATCCGCGAGGACGACGTAACGATGGGTCACGAGGCGACCGTCTCCAAGGTCTCCGAGGATCAGCTGTTCTACCTGATGAGCCGCGGCCTCACCGAGGACGAGGCGATGGCGATGGTGGTGCGTGGCTTCGTGGAGCCGATCGCCAAGGAATTGCCGATGGAGTACGCATTGGAACTGAACCGGCTCATCGAGCTGCAGATGGAAGGGGCCGTGGGCTGATGTCGACGCTCGAGACGCCGATCCAGAATCCTGGCGCGGGCGCCGCGGTCAACAAGGGTGAGGTCTTCACCTCGTTCGACGTGAACGCATTCGAGGTCCCGTCGGGTCGCGACGAGGCGTGGCGGTTCACCCCGCTGCGCCGTCTGCGCGGCCTGCACGACGGCACCGCTGTCGCCGACGGTCAGGCAACCGTCGAGGTGAGTGAAGTCGCCGGTGTCACGGTGGAAACGGTGGGCCGCACCGACTCTCGTCTCGGCCAGGCCGGTACTCCCGCTGATCGTGTTGCCGCCCAGGCCTATTCGGGTTTCTCCGAGGCGACCGTGATCACCGTCGGCCCGGAAACCGAAGTGTCGGACCCGGTCACCGTCACCATCACCGGTCCCGGTGAGGGCAAGACCGCCTACGGTCATCTGCAGGTGCGCCTGGACAACTTCGCCGTCGCCACCGTGGTCATCGACCAGCGCGGCGGCGGAACCTACGCCGAGAACGTCGAATTCGTGCTCGGTGACAGCGCCAAGCTCACCGTCGTCGCGGTCCAGGAATGGGACGAAGACGCCGTGCACGTCACCGCGCATCACCTGAAGCTGGGTCGTGACGCGAACCTGCGCCACGTGTCGGCGACCCTCGGTGGCGACCTTGTTCGCCTGTCGGGCACCGTGCGCTACGCCGGTCCCGGTGGCGAGGCCGAGCTGTTCGGCCTGTACTTCGCCGATGCCGGTCAGCACTTCGAGCAGCGACTGCTGGTCGATCATGCCGAGCCCAACTGCAAGTCCAATGTGCTGTACAAGGGTGCGCTGCAGGGTGATCCGGCCTCGCCCAAGGGTGACGCTCGCACGGTCTGGATCGGCGACGTGCTGATCCGCGCGGCCGCCGAGGGCACCGACACCTACGAGGCGAACCGCAACCTGGTGCTCACCGACGGCGCGCGCGCCGACTCGGTGCCGAACCTGGAGATCGAGACCGGCGAGATCGCCGGCGCCGGACACGCGAGTGCCACCGGCCGTTTCGACGACGAGCAGCTGTTCTACCTGCGCGCTCGCGGCATTCCCGAAGACGTCGCCCGCCGCCTGGTGGTGCGTGGCTTCTTCTTCGAGATCATCCAGAAGATCGCGGTCCCCGAGGTCCGGGAGCGGCTCGAGGCGGCCATCGAGGCCGAACTCGCCACTGTCGGTATCTGACTCACCTACTTCCCACGAAGGACTCTAATTCGATGACCACCTTGGAAATCAAGGACCTGCACGCGGAGATCACCACCCCCGAGGGTGAGTCCAAGCAGATCCTCAACGGCGTGAACCTCACCGTGAAGTCCGGCGAGACGCACGCCATCATGGGCCCCAACGGCTCGGGCAAGTCCACGCTGTCCTACGTGATCGCGGGCCACCCGAAGTACACCGTCACCCAGGGCACCATCACCCTCGACGGCGAGAACGTTCTCGACATGTCGGTCGACGAGCGCGCCCGCGCGGGCCTGTTCCTGGCCATGCAGTACCCCGTCGAGGTCCCCGGCGTCTCGATGTCGAACTTCCTGCGCACCGCCGCCACCGCCGTGCGCGGCGAGGCCCCCAAGCTGCGCACCTGGGTCAAGGAGGTGAAGGAGTCGATGAAGGAACTCGACATCGACTCGGCCTTCGCCGACCGCTCGGTGAACGAAGGCTTCTCCGGTGGCGAGAAGAAGCGTCACGAGGTCCTGCAGCTGGGTCTGCTCAAGCCGAAGATCGCGATCCTCGACGAGACCGACTCCGGTCTGGATGTCGACGCGCTGCGCATCGTCTCCGAGGGCGTCAACCGCTACAAGGAGCGCGAAGAGGGCGGCGTGCTGCTGATCACGCACTACACCCGCATCCTGCGCTACATCAAGCCCGACTTCGTGCACGTGTTCGTCAACGGCAAGATCGTCGCCGAAGGTGGCTCCGAGCTGGCCGAGGAACTCGACGCGAACGGCTACGAGCGCTTCACGTCCGCGACCGCTGGAGCCTGACATGACCGCGACGGTGCCAGCCCTCGACGTGGCCCGGATCCGGGCCGACTTCCCCATCCTGCACCGCACGGTGCGGGACGGGAAACCGTTGGTGTACCTGGACTCCGGTGCCACTTCGCAGCGTCCGCTGCAGGTGCTGGACGCCGAGCGCGAGTTCCTGCTCACCCGGAATTCGGCGGTGCACCGCGGTGCCCACCAGCTGGCGGAGGAGGCGACCGACTCCTACGAGGAGGCGCGCGCCGACATCGCCCGCTTCGTCGGCGCCGACACCGGCGAGATCGTGTTCACCAAGAACGCGACCGAGTCGCTGAACCTGGTGGCCAACGCGTTCGGTGACGACCGGTTCCCCTACAAGGTGGGCCCCGGCGACGAGATCGTCATCACCGAGCTCGAACACCACGCGAATCTCGTTCCGTGGCAGGAGCTCGCGCGTCGGACCGGTGCCACCGTGAAGTGGTACGGCATCACCGATGACGGCCGCATCGACCTGGATTCGCTCGAACTGTCTTCCGCGACAAAGGTTCTCGCGTTCAGCCATCAGTCGAACGTGACCGGCGCGGTGGCTCCGGTGGACGAATTGGTCCGCCGGGCAAAGGCCGTCGGCGCGCTCGTCGTGCTCGACGCCTGCCAGTCGGTGCCGCACATGGCGGTGGACTTCCACGAGCTCGGGGTCGATTTCGCCGCGTTCTCCGGCCACAAGATGCTCGGCCCCATGGGTGTCGGCGGACTGTACGGCCGCCGGGCGCTGCTGGAGGAGACGCCGCCGTTCATCACCGGTGGGTCGATGATCGAGACCGTCACCATGGAGAAGACCACCTACGCGCCGCCGCCGCAGCGCTTCGAGGCGGGCACGCCGATGACCTCGCAGGTCGTCGGATTGGCCGCCGCGGTGCGCTATCTCGAGGACCTCGGCATGGACGCGGTCGCCGCGCACGAGCACGCCCTCACCGGTGCCGCGCTCGACGGTCTGTCCGGGATCGAGGGCGTGCGCATCGTCGGGCCGATCGAGAACGTGGACCGTGGTGGCGCGGTGTCGTTCGTGGTCGACGGGATCCACGCCCACGATGTGGGCCAGATCCTCGACGACCAGGGTGTGGCCATCCGGGTCGGGCACCACTGCGCCTGGCCGCTGCACCGCAAGTTCGGTGTCGCCGCCACCGCGCGTGCCTCGTTCGCGGTCTACAACACCCTCGATGAGGTCGACGCGCTGGTTGCGGCCGTGCGGAAGGCCAAGACCTTCTTCGGAGTTGCCTAGATCATGCGTATGGAACAGATGTACCAGGAAGTGATCCTGGACCACTACAAGCACCCGCACCACCGCGGGCTGCGGGAACCGTTCGGTGCGCAGGTGCACCACGTGAACCCGACGTGCGGTGACGAAGTGACGATGCGCGTGCAGATCGACGACGCCGGTGAGGTCGCCGACGTCTCCTACGACGGCCAGGGCTGCTCGATCAGCCAGGCCGCCACCTCGATCCTCACCGATCAGGTGATCGGGCTGCCGGTGCAGCAGGCGCTGAAGGTGGTCGACTCGTTCAGCGAGATGATCTCCAGCCGCGGCACCGTCGAAGGCGACGAGGACATGATCGGCGACGGCATCGCCCTCGCCGGTGTGAGCAAGTACCCGGCGCGGGTCAAGTGCGCGCTGCTCGGGTGGATGGCGTTCAAAGACGCTGTCGTGCAGATCAGTTCGGCCGAGGAAACCAAGGCACCGATGGGAAATGGGGAGTCTGCCACATGAGTGAGAGCACCGATACCGCACAGACCCCGGACGTCGCGCAGGCAGTCGAGGTCGACAAACCCGCCGAAGTCGAGTTGACGGCCGAACAGATTCAGCACCTCGAGGACCTCGAGGAGGCGATGCGTGACGTCGTCGACCCCGAACTCGGCATCAATGTCGTCGACCTCGGCCTGGTCTACGGCCTGTCGGTCGACGGGGAGAACGTCTGCACCCTCGACATGACGCTCACCTCGGCGGCCTGTCCGCTGACCGACGTCATCGAGGACCAGTCCCGCAACGCCCTGGTGCGCAGCGGTATGGTCGAGGATCTGAAGATCAACTGGGTCTGGATGCCCCCGTGGGGCCCGGACAAGATCACCGACGACGGCCGCGAACAGCTGCGCGCCCTCGGCTTCACGGTGTAGCACCGCGCTTTTCGGGCCCGGATCCTGGCTGGATCCGGGCCCTTTTTGCGGTTATGTGTCGACCGGTCTCGGTGTGATGATTCCCGTTCTGGTTGGTTGTCACCGGGCGATCAGTGATGATCTTGACGGTTCTGGACTTGCCGGAACAGTGTCAAGAGGAGATCTTTCGAATGAGTTTCATGAGTAAGGCCGGCCTCGCCGTGGCGGCGCTCGGCCTTGCGGCCGGCGCGGTGCTGGGCGCCGGTTCGGCGAATGCCGTCGGCCCCGACCAGTGGGGCGCGATGGCCGCGGACGGCGACTGGGCGAACTACGGTCGTTCGGTCGGCTATCCCACGCGCGCTGAGGCCGAGGCTGCCGCGCTGGAACAGTGCGCCGCGGATGGTTGCCTGGTGGAGGCCGTGTGGGTCAACGGCTGCGCGGCCCTGGTGGAGAACGATGACTTCATCGCCTGGGGCAAGGGCCCGACCCGCGCCGACGCGGAGCGGGAGGCCTACCTCGCGCTGACCGAGGGCACTCCGCAGAGCCTGCTCGTCAACGTTGGTTCGTCGCAGCTGGCCGGCGGTCATGTGATCGAAACGGTCTGTACCGCCAACGCGAGCTGATCGTCACGGTGATTGTCGAGCCCGGACCGCGTAGCGGTCCGGGCTCGAGTCGTCTTCGGCCCAGACGCTGATCACGGCCGGAGCATGCTGGTCTGGATTCATGTGCTGACGGCGGTGATGTGATGTTTCACCGTGTGGTTGGCTGTCACCGGGTCATCAATGATGATCTTGAAGGTTCCGGACTTCCGGAACAGGTTCCAGAGGAGATCTTTCGAATGAGTTTCATGGGTAAGGCCGTCTTCGCCGTTGCGGCGTCGGTTCTTGCGGCCGGGTCGGTGCTGGGCGCCGGTGCGGCGAGTGCGGCAGGCGACCAGTGGGCGTCGATCGCGTTGAGCGACGGCCAGGCGATCTACGGCACCAGCGTCAACGAGGAAAGCCCCGAGGCCGCCCAGGCCGCCGCGATCGCCGACTGCCACCTGGCGGACTGCAACGTGGTGACGACGTGGGCCAACGGCTGCGCCGTGCTGGTCGAGAGCGACAACGGCATCGCGTGGTCGACCGGTGCGACGCGGGCAGAGGCCGAGCGCAAGGCGTACGAGAACCTCTCCGAGCTGACCCCGACCGCGCTGCTGGCCAACACGGGCTCGGCGGGCCTGAGCGGCTCCGAAATCGTCGACGTCATCTGCACGGCGAACGCGCGCTGACCATCACGGAGCGAACGGGCCCGGATCCTCACCCAGGATCCGGGCCCTCTGCTGTTGTGTACTAAGCATTTTCGACAACGGCTACCGAGTCGATCCAGGCGCTGATCATGTCGGCGGTCCCGGCGATGATGGCGTCGAGCTCGGCGTCGTCGAGTTCGACCGAACGCAACGCGGTGGCGAAGCCCGCGTTGAGTACGACGAAGGCCATCACGTCGATGTCGACGTGCTTGATCGGGCCCATGAACTGGATGAGGTAGAGCTTGATGAGCATCCGCAGCCGGGGTTCGAATTCGGGGATACCGCTGCCGTAGAACTGCAGATCGGCGACCAGGGCACGGACGAGCGGCCCGTTCGCGACGAGAATGTCGACGGCGGAGCGGATCAGACCTATCACGGCATCGCGGGGGGACTGGCCGGAACTGGCGGTGAGCAGCTGGCTGTAGCGCTCTTCCACCTGCAGAAACAGGCTGTCGTTGAGCTCTTTGACGATCTCGTCGCGGTCGTTGAAATAGCGGTACAGCGTGCCGATGCTCATGCCCGCTTCGGTCGCGATCCGGTTGGTCGAGGTATTGCCGATACCGCGGGTGCCGAAAAGATGAGCGGCCACCGTGAGAATGCGCGCTCTCGTCTCCTTCGCCCGGTCCTGCTTGGGGCGTTTGCGCTGCTTATCGGCTTGCGGGGGCATCTATCGACCTCGGCAGAAAGAAGAGTAGAAGGTGAGCGGTTGCTCACCCTACAGTCATGATCACAGAGAAACCGCAGTGTAGGCCAGCACATCGGCCGACATGACGGAAGCACAACCACTACCGGCGGCGCCGGGGTGTAGAAGAAGGAGGAGTCGACGATGACGATCCCACTGGACGAGACGGCCCTGTGGCAGCCCCTGCGCGATGTCCGGACGATGACCAGCCGGTTGGTCGGTCACTTCGTCGACAATGTCGCGACTTGCCGGACGCTACCCGGCGATGTGATCGCCGGCGACGTCACCTCGGTCACCCGGATGTGCCTGGAAATCGTCGGCGGCATGCTGGACGGCCGCGACGAGGAGGTGAAGCTGAACCGGCTCGCGGTGGCGGCGGCGGGCTGGGCGCGCGAAGGCGTGCCGATCGACACGATCCTGCACGCTTTCCACGAGGGCTTCCGGCTCTCCTTCGACGCGGTCTACGACGGGGTGGCCGATGTCGATCGCGCGAGTCTGATCCACGGCTTCCGCCGGGTCGTCGAGATCTCGGACCTGTTGTGTACCACGGTGACTCGCTCCTACATCCGTGAGCACCGCGAGGCCGTCGGCGAACATCACACGGCGGTGCACACCCTCACCTCGGCACTGCTGGCCGGTCAGTCGACCGTCACCATGGCCCGCGAGGTCGGCATCACCGTCTCCGACGCGTATTCGGTGCTCGCTCTCTCGATCGGGGCGCACCCCGACGAGCGCGACCCGCGCGTGAACGGTGCGGTGGTGGCCCGGCGCAAGCTGCGCAGGGTGCAAACGGCGTTGGCGCATCGGTGCGGTGAGCAGGTGCTGTCGCTGCTGTCGGTCGACGGCGGCACGCTGCTGATCCCCGCCGATCTGCTGGTCGGCGAGCAGCTCGACGCACTGGTCGAAGCGCTGTCGCGGGCCGCGCATGTCGACATCACCGCGGCTCTGGTGCCCGCGGCCACGGAGGAGATCCCCGATGCGGCCCAGCGCGCCCACGAACTCCTGGACATGGTGGAGCGTCTCGACAGCGCCCCCGGCCTCTACCGCTTCGGCGACCTGGCCCTGGAGTACCAGCTCACCCGACCCGGCCCCGGTCGCGCCCGGCTCGGTGAACTCCTCGCCCCCCTCGACAACCACCCTGAGCTCTACGAAACCCTGCGCGTGCACATCGCCAACAACATGAACCGCCAGCGCACCGCCCGGCTGCTGCACATCCACACCAACACCGTCGACTACCGCCTGCGCCGGGTAGCTCAACTCACCGGCCTCGACCCGGCCCAGTCCTCGGGCCTGTGGCAACTGCGTTCCTCGATGATCGCCCGCAGCTTCCACACCGGCCCCGCCCCCCACTCCACCGTCACCGAAGCCCGAATTCCCCGGCGCCCCGCTCCCCATCCCTACTCCGACCTGGACGGCATCCGCTCGGCCTGAACCCCACCTCCGTCCCCGGCGCCGCGACCCTGAGTTGTCGCGATGCCGGGGCTTTCGAACGCCGATCCCGCACTCCGCCAAGCGAACACCGGACGGCGCATCGAGAAATACAGTGAACCTGGTTTCGTTCTATGGTTATATAGACCAAAACTAGGAGGGGTGATGACCGCCGAGTCGGTAGAGCAGTTGTGTCGAGCGATCGAGCAGGGCGCGTCGCCGAAGTACCTGGCGTTCTGGGGGCACAGCCCACGTCGCGACGGGACGATCGGCTCGAGCAGCCTGAGCCAGTGGTGGCCGGCGACATTCGTTGTCGACGGTGTGGAATTCGCCAGTGCCGAGCACTACATGATGTGGCGCAAGGCGATGCTGTTCGAGGACGCGGCTACCGCGGCGAAGATCCTCGAGGTCGGCCATCCGAGCCAGGCGAAGAAACTCGGCAGGCAGATCCGTGACTTCGACGAAGACATCTGGGAGCGAACGCGATTCGACATTGTGGTCGCCGGGAGCGTGGCCAAGTTCGGGCAGGATGACGCGCTGCGGGAATATCTGGTCGGTACCGGTGCGCGGGTGCTCGTCGAAGCCAGCCCGGTGGACCGGATCTGGGGGATCGGGATGGCCGCCGATGATTCGGGTGCGCTGGATCCCGTGCGGTGGAAGGGACTCAATCTGCTCGGGTTCGCGTTGATGCGGGCGCGGGACGAGTTGGTTCGCCGGTAGATAGCGGTCCATCGCTACTTGTCGGTGGGCGTTGTTAGTCTGTGGCAGACGAACGGTTCGGGAGGAATCGGGCGTTTCGACAAGCGAGAACTGTTGTGGCCGGAAATATCTCGGCGCTATGACAGGTTCGCTGAACGGTGTCGTGGCGATGCCGGAAAGCTATTTCCGGGGAAGTCGGCCGCCGTTCATGATTGGTTCGGCTTCGAGGCACGGAGTCGGTATTTCGACGGGGAGAATCTCTGATGTCTGTTGTGGGCAAATATGCCCTTGGTGTGGCCGCGCTGTCCGCGGTGGCGGCGTTCACCGTGGTGAACGCCGGGCCCGCGGCCGCGGGGGAGAGTGGTGTGGCGATCGCCGAGGCTCCGGGGTACACGGCGGTATCGCGCGACGGTGGATTCGAGACCGCGTCGGGTGACCTGTACGGGGCGCTGGCGTTGTCGTCGGGTCGCGCCGTGGTGGCCTCGGCGGTGAACTACGGCAGCTGGGCTGCGGCGAGCCAGGCCGCGCTCGATGAGTGCGGCGTGCGCGACTGCCAGGTCGTCGTCGAATTCCGCAATGCGTGCGGCGCGGTGGCCCAAGGCGCGGACTACCGCTTCGGCTGGTCGTGGGATCACTCCCTGGACGCGGCCGAGCGCTCCGCGGTGGACGTGCTCGGCATCAGCGCGGCCCCGTTCCCGGATCCGGGTTCGGCGTCGCCGCGTGCGGCGAGTGTCATCCTGTCCGCGTGCACGGCGAACGTGTAGCGAAACGCGAAGCAGCAGGGGCACGGACCGAATAGGTTCGTACCCCTGCTGGATTCAGCGGCGCAGTACTTTCCTGGCCAGCCAATTGCCGAAGAACTGCACTCCCTGTACACCGGCGATGATGATCAGCACCGCCACGATGGTGACCTGCCACTGGAATTGCTGATACCCGTAGACAATGGCGAAATCACCGAGCCCGCCACCGCCGACGGTGCCCGCCATCGCCGAGATATCGACGATCGAGATCACCACGAAGGTGTAGCCGAGAATCAACGGCCCCAACGCTTCCGGAACGATCAGCGTGAGAATGATCCGCAGCGGTCCCGCACCGACCGCACGCGCGGCCTCGATCACACCCGGGTCGACCGTCACCAGGTTCTGTTCCACGATCCGCGCGATCCCGAACGAGGCCGCGACGATCATCACGAACAACGCCGCCTCGGAGCCGATCGTGGTGCCCACCACCTCCAGCGTGACCGGGCCGAGCGCGGCCAGCAGGATGATGAACGGAATAGGGCGCACCACATTGACGATCACATTCAGCACGAAGTAGATCGGCCCGTTCGCCAGCAGGCCACCCCTGCGGGTCGTGTACAGCGCGGTCCCGAGTACCAGCCCGATCAGCCCCGCGACGACGAACGTCACGCCGACCAGATAGACGGTGGTCCCGATCGCCTCGAACAGCGTGGGCCGCAGCTTCTCCCAGTTGGTCTCCATCAGCCCGCCTTCCGTTCCAGGTCGGCGACAACGCGATCCAGCGCGGCATCGGGCCCGTGCAGCGCCAGGGTGACACTGCCGAATGTCTTGTCCTGCAACGTGCTCACCCCGCCGTAGACGATCTCGAAGCGCACGTCGGCGGCGGTAGCGGCGGCCAGCGCCGCCCCCAGACCGCTGTGGTCGTCGATGTCGACGGTGACCAACCGGCCGCCGTGGAGCTCGCGCAACCGATCCAGCTCGGTCGCGTCGGGCCGGTTGTGCAGCACGGTCGCCACGAACGACCGTGTCGGCGCGGCCTGCGGCGCGGCGAAAACATCGAAGGTGGAGGCCAATTCGACGATCCGGCCCTCGGCGAGCACCGCGACCCGGTCGGCGACCGCGCGGATCACATCCATCTCGTGGGTGATCACGACGATGGTCACCCCGAGTTCGGCATTGATCTTCTTCAGCAATCGCAGCACCTCGCCCGTGGTCTCCGGGTCCAGCGCGGAGGTGGCCTCGTCGGCGAGCAACAGCGAGGGCGAGGTCGCCAATGCCCTGGCGATCCCGACCCGCTGCTTCTGCCCGCCCGAGAGCTGATCGGGGTAGGCGCGCGCCTTGTCGGTGAGCCCGACGAAGTCGAGCAGTTCGGCCACGCGGGCCTTGCGTTCGGCCCGTTTCCAGCCCGCCACTTTTAGTGGGTACTCGATATTGCCCGCGGCGGTGCGGGATCGGAACAGGTTGAACTGCTGGAACACCATGCCGATATCGCGACGCAGCCTGCGCACCGCCGACTCCGGCACCCCGGTGATCGGGGTGCCGGAAATCGTGACGGTGCCCGAAGTCGGCTTGTCGAGCGCGTTGATCAGCCGGACCAGCGTGGACTTGCCCGCTCCGGAGTAGCCGATGACGCCGAAGATCTCACCCGGTTCGATCCGCAGGTCGATACCGTCTAGTGCGGTGTGCCGAGCGTCGCCGCTGCCGAAAATCTTCGTGACGGAACGGAATTCGACGGCGGCTGGGCCGGCACTCACTTGGCCGTGCGGATGCCCTGCTGCACCCGGTCCAGGATCTGCTCGAGCTCGGCGCCAGGACGGTTCACCGCGACCGCGGTGCCCTTGGTGGTTTCGGCATGCGCGGTGGCCACGGCCGGGTCCTTCCAGATCTCGACCAGCTTCAGATACGTCGGATTCGTCTTGTCCTCGGCGCGGCTGACGATCACATTGATGTACGGCTCGGCGGCCGGATTCTTCGGATCATCCTTGTACAGCGCCGATTTCGGGTCGACGCCCGACCGGTCGAGGAAGGTGTTGTTGATCACCGAGCCGTCGACCGAGGGCAGCGACAACGCGGTCTGGGCGGCATCGACGGGAGTCACCCGCACCTTGGACGCGGCCTTGTCGATGTCGGCGGGCGTCGGCTGGACCGAGGTACCGGTGATCTTCAGCAAGCCGGCGGCCTGGAGCACGAATAGTGCACGCGCCTGGTTGGTCGGATCGTTGGGGATCGCGATCTCACCACCGGCCGGGATATCGGCGAGAGCCTTGTGCTTCTTCGAGTAAAGGCCCAGCGGGACAATATACGTCGAGCCGATCGGGGTGAGCGTGTCCGAGCTCGCCACGTTGTATTGGCCGAGGAACTGCAGATGCTGGAACAGATTGAGGTCGATCTGTTTCTGCGACAGCGCCGTATTCGGCTGCTTGTAATCGGAGAAGTTGGTGACCTTCAGCGTGATGCCCTGCTCCTTGGCCTTCTGTTCGAAGACCTCGAAAGCCTTGTCCTTGTCGGTGGTGCCGATCCGCACAACCGTGCCCGACGCGTCGTCATCGGAACCGCACGCGGTCAGGGTGAGGGCCGCGGTTGCTATCAGCACTGGGATCGCCAGTGTCCGACGGAATTTCACTTGTACTCCCGAATTGCTAGCAGAAGATGAACTCGGCCATCCAAGCTGTCGGCACTACCCGCCGACAACGGTTTGACTTGCCATGAGCGAAATCCTCGCAAACACTGGGACGCCCGTCTAACTTGCGGACAATGCGAATCCTGCGCCGTCTGCTGGCGATTCCGGTCCTGGTCGCGCTGGCAACAGGGGCGGTGAGCTGTGGGCAAGACCACCCGGACGGCGTGGTGCGAATCGGTGTGAACGACATCGCACAACCGCACTGGGAGGTGTACAAACGCAAGGCGGCCGAGCAGGGCATCACCGTCGAGTACGTGAACTTCACCGACTACAAGCAGCCCAATCCGGCGCTGGCGCAGAAACAGGTCGACCTCAACAAATTCCAGCACGTGCGGTACCTGGCCAACTACAACGTGGCCAGCAACGACACGATCGTGCCGATCGGCGCGACCGAGATCTTCCCGCTCACCCTGTACTCCACGAAGCACACCTCGGTCGCCGAGATCCCGCGGGGTGGGCAGATCACGCTCAGCAACAATCCGGCGCAGCAGGTCCGCCCCCTGCTCGGGCTGTCGGCGGCGGGGTTGATCGTGCTGAAGGGTGGCGCGAGTTGGGACTCCACGATCGACGACGTCGACACCGGCGCTTCGAAGGTGCGGCTCACCACGATCGATCCGACGCTCACCGCGCAGTCGTTGGACAGCGTCGACGCGGCGTTCGTCGACGACACGTTCGCCGGGCCCGCCGGCCTGACCCAGCAGCAGGTCATCTACACCGACGACCCGGAACGTCCGGAGTTGAAGCAGTACATCAACGTCTTCGCCGCGCGGGCGGCCGACAAGGACAACCCCACCTACCTGAAACTCGCGCAGCTCTACCATGATCCGGAGGTGGTGGCCGCGGTCCAGGCGGAGACGGGCTACGCGGGAATCTTCAAGACCAACGACGCCGCCGATCTGCAAGCCACGCTGCGCGAGCTGGAAACGAAGTTCCGCAAGTAGTCGCGAACACCCCCCGGCACGGTGGTCTCCAGGTGCAGGGGTGCGGATCACGGTGCACGCGGGCGACCACATATCGGCCATCACAGTCAGCTCGGCGCCGTCGTGCTCGTCTCGCGGCGTAGGAGCCGCCCGCCGAGAACAGGCCCGACCAGGGTTGATGCGCTCGAGGTGCTCCGGCAGCGGGTCAGCGCAGCGGGTGCTCGACCGACAGTCTGCCGCGGCGGACGAGATCACGTTTGGTGATCGGCGGCAGGGCGGCGTCGTCGTCGGGGGCAGCGGGGTTGGGCCGCACCAGCAGGGTGACGGTCGCGGCGGGCACGAATCCGCTGCTGGTCATCAGCGCGGCCGAGGCGCTGTTGCGGTCCTCGACATCGGTGACGATATGGCGGGCGCCGCGGGCGAACAACGCCTCCGAGCACACGTTCACCAGCCGCCGCGCGATCCCGTGGCCCTGCATATCGGGGGCTACCGCGATCCATTCCAGATACGCCCAGTCGTCGCGATGCTCGAACTCCATCGACCCGAGGACGAACCCGACCACCCGGTCGGAATCCAGGGCCACCCAGCAGGCGTTGTCGGGGCTGTCGAGGTGCTCGGCGACGGCCGTGAGCGACCACGACGTGTACGGCTTGATGGTGGTGTCGAAAACCTGATGGCCGAGGTCGAGGACTTGACGCAGGTGTCCCAAACCCATCGGCACGACAGCGATGGCGGTGTCCATAGCCGCCAGTGTGCCCTACGCGCCTTTGCGGGCAGCGGTCTTGGACGCGGTGGATTTGCTCGCGGCGGCTTTGCGCGGTGCGGCTTTCTTGGCGGCCTTTTTCGCGGGTTTCTTCTCCGGGGCGGCTTCGCGGCGCCCGCTGGTCTCGAGACTGCGTTGCAGCGCGGCGACCAGATCCACGACTTCGGCATCCGCCTGTTCGGCGGGCGCTGTCTCGGCGGCGGGCTCGACCTTGCCGGTGCCGCTGGCGATCGCCTCGTCGAGCAGCTTCTGCAATTCGATCTGGTATTCGTCGGTGTATTCGGACGGGTCGAAATCTCCTGACATCGATTCGACGAGGGTTTCGGCCATCTTCAGTTCTTGCGGGCGCGGGGCGGGTGCGTCGTCGAGCGACGGGAATTCGACCGCCCGCACTTCGTCGGGCCACAGCAGCGTCTGCAGGACCAGCACACCGTCACGCACGCGCAAGGCGGCCAGCCGGGTCTTCTGGCGCAGTGTGAAATGGACCAGCGCGGTCTTGTCGATGCGTTCGAGGGTCGCCGCCAGCAACTGATAGGCCTTCGGCGTCGTGGAATCCGGTTCGAGGTAATAGCTCTTGTCGAACAGCACCGGGTCGATCTGATCGGACGGCACGAATTCCAGCACGGGAATCTCGTGTTTCTCCGCCGCGGGCAGTTTCGAGAAATCGGCGTCGGTCAGTACCACCTGCTCACCGTCCGGCGAGGTATAGGCCTTGTCGATATCGGAGTACTGCACAGATTTGCCACACACCTGACAGACCCGGTCATATTTGATCCGGCCCCCGTCCTTGGCGTGGACCTGGTGGAACCGAATGTCATGGTCCTCGGTCGCGGTATAGACCTTGACCGGGACATTGACCAGCCCGAAAGCGATCGAGCCCTTCCAGATCGATCTCATCCACCCATCATGGTCGAAATGTCGCGCCGGGGCGAGCAAGCGATCTCGAACAGGTGCCCGCCTGTGATCCCGCGGTGCTTGAAATCGTTGCGTCTGATCCAATTGCCGAGTGGGTATCGAGGTGATCGTGTGCGGGATCGGGCCGGCGGGCCGGGCCGTTGCCCATCGTGCGCTGGCGGCCGGGCGCGACGTCACTGTGATCGATCCACGCCCGGATCGGGGATGGACGCCGACCTATGCGGCGTGGGTCGATGAATTGCCCGGGTGGCTCGATGCCGGCGTGGTCGCGGCGGCGATCGACGAGCCGACGGCGTGGGCGGTGCGCGAGCATCGGATCGATCGCACCTATCAGGTGTTCGATACGGCGGCGCTGCAGTCGTCGTTGACGCTGCACGGCGCGACCGTGATCGCGGACCGCGCTGTGGAGGTGAACACACGCTCGGTGCGGACGGCGGGTGGGCTGACCCGTACCGGGCAGGTGGTCGACGCGCGGGGGCTGGCCCGGTCGCCGCGTCGCGCCGAGCAGACCGCCTACGGGGTGGTCGTGGACCGTACGGGACTCGAGCCGACACTGTTCATGGACTGGCGGGCCGACAACGGGGCCGATCCCGACGAGCCACCGTCGTTTCTGTACGCGATACCGCTGAGCCCCGACACCGTGCTGTTCGAGGAGACCTGCCTCGCCGGGCGACCCGCGCTCGCGCCGGACGTGTTGCGACGCCGACTCGAACATCGGTTGCGGGTGCGGGGGATCGCGCTCACCGGGGCCGAACCCGTTGAACGGGTGCGATTTCCGGTCCAGGGCGGCATGCCGGGGCGCGGCAGATTCGGTGCGGCCGGTGGGTTGACCCACCCCGCGACCGGATACAGCGTCGCCGCCGCTCTCGCCGCCGCCGACACCGTTGTCGCGGGTGGCACGGTGTGGACGCCCAGCGCGCGGGCCGTGGCGGCCTTGCGCCGCGCGGGATTGCGCGCGGTGCTGGCTCTGCCGCCGCGCGAGGTCCCGGTCTTCTTCGAGACGTTCTTCGGTTTGCCCGCGCACCTGCAACGTTGCTATCTGTCCGGCCTCGATGACCTCGGTGGCACTCTCGCCGCGATGCGCGCGCTGTTCGCCGATCTTCCGCCGAATCTGCGCCGCACTGTCGTGACCTCGGTCGTCGGCGCGGCTCGTCGGTAGCCGACGCCGAGACCCGTCGCCGACCGGACGAACAAGGGTGTGCCAGAGGCCCGGCGGTGCCGCCACGAAGTTGCTACGATCGCCACGCGAACGCGCCGACCCGCCAACAGGATCGGGCCGACGAGGCGGGACGGCCGGAACTACTCCGAGCCCCCGCACGTCGATATGCGCCTCGCGCGATGGTGTGACGAGTTAGGGGACAATCCGGTGTTCGAATTCACCAGGCGGCGCAGTCGCTGGGTGCTCGGCGTTTTCGCGGTGCTCGCAGTGGTGCTCGGTGCACTGGGCGCGACGCTGTTCGAGCGGGTGGAGGGCGGCGGATACACCGACTCCGGGAGCGAATCCAGTCGCGCGCTGGAGGTGTTGGGCACCGAGTTCGGGCAGGCGCCGCCGAACCTGCTGCTGCTGGTGGAAACCGAGTCCTCGGTCGAGGACCCCGAATCCACCGCGGCGGCAACGGCATTGGTCGCCAACCTGCAGGAACGGGCCGGGGTCACCGAGGTGATGTCGTACTGGACCTCCCACCAGCCCGCGCTGCGCAGTGTCGACGGCAAGCAGGGTCTGATCGTCGCCAGTGTGCTCGGCAGCGAACGCGAGATCGACCAACGCGTCACCGCCATCTCCGAAGAGCTGACGGGCAAACAAGGATCGTTGCAGGTCAGGGCAGGCGGATTCGCCATGCTCATGCACGAGACGGTGCAGCAGAGCAAGACCGATATCGCCAAGGGCGAGGCCATCGCGTTCCCGCTCACCCTGATCGCGCTGCTGTTCGTCTTCGGCGGCCTGGTCGCCGCGAGCCTGCCGCTGCTCGTCGCGATCGGCACCGTGCTCACCACGATGGGCGCGCTGTGGTTGCTCACCCTGTTCACGCCGCTGGCCGTCACCGCGACCAATGTGGCGACGCTGCTCGGCCTCGGTCTGGCCATCGACTACAGCCTGCTGATCGTCAGCCGCTACCGCGACGAACTGGCCGAGGGCCGCACGCCGGCGGGCGCGGTGGCCACCACCCTGCGCACCGCGGGCCGCACCGTCGCGTTCTCCGCGCTCACCGTCGCGGTGGCGCTGGCCGGGTTGCTGTTCTTCCCGCTGCTGGCGATCCGGTCGATGGGCTACGCGGGCATCGTCGTCGCGGCACTGGCCGCGCTGGTGTCGCTCACCGCGCTGCCCGCCGCGTTGCTGCTGATCGGTACCCGCATCGACAAGGGGCAGCTCGGCTGGTGGTTCCTGCGCGCGCCGCGTCCCGCCCCGGGTGAAGGCGCCTGGCACAAGCTGGCCACGGCCGTGATGCGCAAGCCGATCTCGATCGGACTCGCCGTCACCGCGCTGCTGCTCCTGCTCGGTGCGCCGTTCCTCGGCGTGAAACTCGGATTCCCGGACGAACGAACACTGCCGGCATCGATGAACTCCCGTCAGGTCACCGAGATCGTGGCGCGCGACTTCGGCGAGAGCGACCAGCACACCCTCGTCGCCGTGCTGCCCGACAGCGCTTACAGCGCGGCGGGACTCGACACCATCGCGCGTGACATGTCCGACCTGGACAACGTCCGCCGCGTCGACACCGCCACCGGCAGCTATGCCCAGGGCGGGTTGCTCCTCGAACCCACCGCGGCCAACGCGCGGTTCCGGGTCGAGAAGGCCGTCTACCTGTCGATCGTGCCGACCACCGGTGACAGCGACGCCCTGGCGCACCTGGTCGAGCAGGTGCGCGCGGTGCGGACACCGAGCGAGTTGCTGGTCGGTGGCGTGGCCGCCGCCAATACCGACTCGGTCGCCGCGATCGAGAACGCACTGCCGTGGGCGCTCGGCTTCGTGGTGATCATGATGCTGATCGTGCTGTTCGCGCTCACCGGCAGCGTGGTGCTGCCGGTGCTGGCGGTGATCCTCAGCGCGCTGAGTTTGACCGCGACCTTCGGTGCGCTGGTGTGGATCTTCCAGGACGGCCATCTGTCCGGGGTCCTCGGTTTCACCGTCACCGGAGACCTGTCGGCAACCGTCCCGGTGATGCTGTTCGCCGCCGCCTTCGGGCTCGCGATGGACTACCAGGTGTTCCTGCTGTCGCGGATCCGGGAGGAGTACGACCGGACCGGCAAGAACGAGACCGCGGTCGCGCTCGGCCTGGAACGGGTCGGACGTATCGTCACCGCCGCGGCGATTCTCATCTCCCTGGTGTTCCTCGGCTTCCTCGCCTCCGACATCACCTTCATGAAGTCCTTCGGCATCGGCCTGCCGCTGGCCGTGATCGTCGACGCCACCCTCGTGCGCGGGTTCCTGCTGCCCGCCGCGATGAAGGTGCTGGGCGACGCGAACTGGTACGCACCGGAATTCCTGCGTCGACTCCACGATCGGTGGGGCCTGGACGAGGGCGGCTCGGCTCGGTCGAAACGTGAAGTGGTGGTGCGTGATCCGCTCGCCGCCAGGTCGGAGGAGGTTGTCGTCGTGGATCCACTCGCGCGGGCGGAGGCGGCGCGGGCGCAGGCGGCCCGAGCTGAGGCCGAGCGTGCCGACCCGGCGCGGGCCGAGGACGGTACGCGGGAGAACTCGCGGGCGCAGGAGAGCATTTCGGTCTCGACGGGCAGTCGCGAGACCTCGGACTGACGAGACGTCGCAGGGGCGGGCACGCCGAACCGCCGCCCGCCCCTGCGAGTTTCAGAGGTGGTGGGTTCAGATGCCGCCGGTGGACAGGAACCCGCCGTCGACCCGCACACAGTCACCGGTGATCCACGCTGCCTCGTCGGACACCAGGAATGCGATCAGCCGGGCCACGTCCTCGGGCTCGCCGAGTCGCTTCAGCGGATACACGCTCGCGGCACGCTCCTCGTCGTCGGAGTACAGCGCATCGGCGAACTTGGTCTTGACCACGCCCGGCGCCACGGCGTTGACGCGGATCTTCGGGCCCAGCTGCCAGGCCAGCTCCTCGGTGAGCCGGATCAGCGCCGCCTTCGACGCGCCGTAGGCCGAGATCACCCCCGACGACCGGATGCCCGCGACGCTGGCCACGTTCACCACCGCACCACCGTGCTCGGCCATCCACGCGCGGTAGGCCTGCTGCACATAGCCCAGCGACGCCACCACGTTCACATCGAAGATCTTGCTGACGCCACCCAGATCGGCGTCCATCAGCGGACCGTAGACGGGGTTGATGCCGGTGTTGTTGATCAGGATGTCGAGCGAGCCGTACTCGGTGACGGCTCTGGCCACGGCTTCCGCGCGTGCGTCGGCATCGCCCGCGTTGCCGGCGAGATAGCTCACCTGACCCTTGTGGCCCAGCGCGCGCAGCTCGGTGGCCGCGGCCTCCAGTGGTTCGGGTTTACGCGCGGTGATCAGCACGTTCGCGCCCCGGCGCATCAGTTCGGCCGCAGTCGCGAGGCCGATGCCGCGACTGGCTCCGGTGACGAGAGCGGTCCGGCCAAGGAGATCGGTAGTCATGGCACGAGAGTAACCACGCTCACATCGGGCAGCGCCGGGTTCGGCTTCCGGAAGCGTCGACGGTAAAATAAGTGGTTCTTGCCGATATGCCCTTCCCGTTTGTCTTACTCTGAGGAGAACTCTGTGATCACGGCGACCGACCTGGAGGTCCGGGCCGGAGTCCGTACCCTGCTCTCGGCTCCTGGGCCGGCGCTGCGGGTGCAGTCCGGCGACCGGATCGGACTGGTCGGTCGCAACGGTGCGGGTAAGACCACCACCCTGCGCATCCTCGCGGGCGAGGGCGAGCCGTACGCCGGAAAGATCACGCGCTCCACCGACATCGGCTATCTGCCGCAGGACCCGAAGGAAGGCGATCTCGATGTGATCGCCAAAGACCGGGTGCTCTCGGCGCGCGGGCTCGACGTGCTGCTGCGCGACATGGAGAAGGCCCAGGTCGAGATGGCCGAGGTGGCCGACGATGCCGCTCGCGACAAGGCGATTCGCCGGTACGGGCGCCTCGAGGACCAGTTCTCCTCGCTCGGCGGCTACGTCGCCGAGAGCGAGGCGGCCCGCATCTGCAACAGCCTAGGCCTGCCCGATCGCGTCCTCGATCAGCAGCTGCGCACCCTCTCCGGTGGTCAGCGCCGCCGCATCGAGCTGGCCCGCATCCTGTTCTCCGCCTCCGACGGCTCGGGCGGGCGCTCCGACCGCATCCTGCTGCTCGACGAACCGACCAACCACCTCGACGCCGACTCCATCACCTGGCTGCGCGGTTTCCTGCAGAACCACGACGGCGGCCTGATCGTGATCAGCCACGACGTGGAACTGCTCGGCGACGTGGTCAACAAGGTGTGGTTCCTCGACGCCGTGCGCGGTGAGGCCGACGTCTACAACATGGGCTGGAAGAAGTACCTCGACGCCCGTGCCACCGACGAGCAGCGCCGCGTCCGCGAGCGCGCCAACGCCGAGAAGAAGGCGGGCGCGCTGCGTCAGCAGGCTGCCAAGCTCGGCGCGAAGGCCACCAAAGCCGCTGCGGCACACCAGATGGTGCGTCGCGCCGAACGCTTGATCAACGAGCTCGACGACGTGCGCGTGAGCGACAAGGTCGCCCGCATCCGGTTCCCCGAGCCGGCGGCCTGCAGCAAGACGCCGCTGATGGTGAAGGACCTGACCAAGCTCTACGGTTCCCTGGAAATCTTCACCGGCGTGAACTTCGCTGTCGACAAGGGCAGCCGCGTGGTGGTGCTCGGGCTCAACGGCGCCGGTAAGACGACCATGCTGAAACTGCTCGCCGGTGTCGAGACGCCGACCGCGGGCGGCGTCGAGCAGGGCCGTGGGCTCAAGGTCGGCTACTTCGCCCAGGAGCACGACACCCTCGACGATCAGGCCTCGGTGTGGGAGAACATCCGCCACGCCTCTCCGGACGCGGGGGAGCAGGAGCTGCGCAGCCTGCTCGGTGCGTTCATGTTCACCGGTCCGCAGCTCGACCAGCCGGCGGGCACGCTGTCCGGCGGTGAGAAGACGCGTCTGGCCCTGGCCGGGCTGGTGTCCTCGGCGGCGAACGTGCTGCTGCTCGACGAGCCGACCAACAACCTCGACCCGGTCTCGCGCGAGCAGGTCCTCGAGGCGCTGCGCACCTACGCGGGTGCTGTGGTGCTGGTGACGCACGACCCTGGCGCGGCCGAGGCGCTCAACCCGGAGCGGGTCATCCTGCTGCCCGACGGCACCGAGGACCACTGGTCCGCGGAGTACGCGGAGCTGATCGACCTCGCCTGATCCGTGGTGAAAGGCTGTGTCGTGGCGGAACTCGCCGGGATCGCGTGAGTTTGATCACTGTTTTCGTTGATCACCGAGTGCGGAGTGTCTAGCCTGGAAGAAGTGCTCGGCGACTCGGAGGAAGCCATGAGCGACAGTGCCAGACAGGCCGCTAGGTCGGCCAAGGGTAAATCGACGATCGGCAAGTCAGCCCTGGGTAAGGGCACCCGGGTGACGGGCAAGTCCCGCGACCGGCTGCAGACCCAGCTGAAGAAGCAGTACGAGGCGGGCGCGTCCATTCGCACCCTGGCCAGGTCCACCGGCCGCTCGTACGGCTTCATCCACAATGTGCTGGTCGAGTCACATGTAGAACTGCGTGGGCGCGGCGGCGCCAATCGGCGCAAGAATCCGGCCGACTGAATCGCGCGCCACGCGACGGTGTCGCTACCAGCCTGCGACGGCTCCGTCGCCACGGACCAGCAGATTGGCCAGGCTGGCGAACAGTGGCAGCCCGGTCTTGATCTCGAGGTAGGCGAACTGTCCCTGCGGGTTCACCTCGAGGAAGTAGTACTCGCCGTCGCTGCCGAGGCGTAGATCGACCACGCCGAAGCTGAGTCCGAGCGCGCCCATCAGGGTCGCGAGGGACTTGCTGACCGACGCCGGTAGCCGATCCGGTGCGAACGCGACCGAGGTGTCGAGCCGGGAATCGATGCGCCCGACTCCCGCCTGGGAGTCGATGCGCACACTCCACTCGACGCCGTCGACCCAGACGACCCGAAGATCGCAGCTGGCCTCCACGTAATCCTGGAACGTGGTCGGCGTCGACCGGATCGACTCGAGCTTGTTCAGCTCGGGCCTGGTGATGATCCTGGTCTCCGAGAATTCGCCACGGCCCGTGCCGGTGCGTTTGTACACCACTGGCCCGCACCGGGATTCGACGAAACTGCGCGCCTCGTCCGGGTCGTTGGTGACCAGCGTTTCCGGGATCGTGAAACCCGCCCGCTGCGCGGTTTCGAGCTGGACGATCTTGCGGCTCGCGGTGCGCTCGGCGGCCGGATCGTTGACCCAGTACGCCGGGATCGACCACAGCATGCCCTGCAGGAATCCGTCACACTCGGCCTGGCGGAACGCGTCGTCGGCCGCGCGCACGCCGGTGGGCACCCGGCACGGGTGCGGCCTGCGCCACCACACCGCGCGGACGTCGTCGAGGCCGTGGACATGGGACATCGCGCGGTTGGTACCCGCTTTGTCGAGCCGGAAACTCCCTGTCTCAGTGGGGAAGTCGCGCAGGTCGAGCCGGATCGGATCGAGCCCGTGGTGGTCTCGCAGGGTCGACGCCAGCGCATCGGCGTGCAGGTCGTCGGCTTCGGAGACGATGAGCACGGCGTCGGTAGCGCCTTCCATCACTTGCGCGCCGTTTCAGTCGAGGCTGTCGCAGTTGATGCCGTCGCGGAAGGTGAAGGTCGCCCCGGTGACACCACCTCGTTCGGCGATGCGCAATTTCGTCGCCCAGCTGCGGGTGGCGCGGGCCAGCTGCTCGTCGCCCAGCGCCTCCGACGGTTCCGGTGCGAGGGTGATCGGCCGGTCGACCAGATCGACGCGCATCCGTCGGGTGAAGTCGGCGGTGGCGCCGGGACGGATATCGACCCGTACCTGACGTTCACCCGCGCCCACGCGGTCTTCGGTGAGTCGCACGACGTCGTTGCGGTCGAATGTCCAGGTTCCACCGTCGACGCGCACCGAGATGTCGCGCTCGGACTCGGCCACCAGCAATCCGCGCAAGGCGGGGCCCCGATCTCGGGACGACGCGGTAGCGGGGAGGTGGATGGCGTCGGTCATGGGCACTCACTCCGATCTTTCTCGTCTGCTCGCGATTTGCCAGAACCCCAAAAGGTGCTTCGGATCATAACGTGAACAGGTGGTCCGCCGAGCCGGTTCGCGAGATTTGCGGAGTGCCGGGCAAACCGCCGAGCGGCGCGTGATCGCCTTGCCGGGAAAGAATTTCGGACAACTCGGATGTTGCAAGCGTGTTCTCACCGGCAATCCGGCAGCAAACGCAGATGACAACGGCGCGGCGGGCGTCCCCCGGGTCCGTGCTGGAGGGTGCCTGCCGCGCCGTGTGTGGTCGCTAGAGGCCGAGCAGTTCGGGATTCTCGGCGAGCTCGCGGAAATGTTCGGCCGGGTTCGCGACGAGCCGGCGGGCTGTCAGATCCATCGCGCCCGCCACGACGGTGATCTCCGCGGCGACGGTTCCGTCGAGCTTGATGATCTGGTGGTGGAAGCGGAAGACCTTCTCGCCTTCCTTCCAGTCGAACACGCAAGTCACGGTGACCTCGTCGCCACCGCGCAGTTCGCGCTTGTACTTGATGGTCGACTCGAGCACCACCGCACCGACGCCGCTGGCGATGAACTTGTCCTGCGGGATGCCCGCCGCGCGCAGCAGCTCCCACCGGGCGTGCTCGCCGTACTGGTGATAGACGGCGTGATTGAGATGGCCCTGGGTGTCGAGCTCGTAGCCGCGGACGAGGACCGGTACGGAGAACGTCATACGGTGTATAACCGGCGGCTCGCGCGTGCTTGTTCCCGGTGTGTGTGCAATCTCGGACACATTCCGAGCGGTCCGGTATGGCTGCCGTGGCCTTACGCCCATCGCGATCGTCGCCACGCCGACCGGAAATTTCACGACGCGCGCGGGCTCTACCAGGTTGTTCGATCGGATTCGCGCTTGCCATTGACGGCGCCCCCGCGCTGGGTCATCATTGAGCCAGCGGGCATTCGCGTGCTCAAAATGGTTGTGAGACAACGAAGTTCCGGCCAGGTTGGGCCTTCTACGGCGCTTACGCCGGTGACCCCCGCTTCTCGGCCCCTCGCAGCGCACTCTCGACGACCCCATCAGCCCGGCCTTTCGGTCAGGGCTTTTTTGCTGCCCGAACGGGGCGAAATGGGCATCGCCAGGCTGCGACCGGCACCGAGAACATCTCCCGATCTCGACCGTATGACAGGACTGCAATGAGTTCACCCAAACTAGGGCGCGATGTCATCTTCGACTACATTCGCGACGCCGGCATCGAGTACATCTTCGGTGTTCCCGGCACCCAGGAAATCCCGCTGATCGACGCCACCACCATTCCGGAGAACGGTGTCGAGTACATCCCGACCCTGCACGAGAACATCGCGATGGGCGCCGCGATGGGTTATGCCCGCGCGTCGGGCAAGCCCGGCGTCGCACTGGTCCACATCACCCCTGGCGCCGCCAATATCGTCGGAAACCTTTTCGACGCGTACACCTCGAATATCCCGGTCCTCGTCCTGTGCGGCCAGCAGCACAGCGATCTGCTGATCCAGGAGCCGCTGCTGGGATCGGATCTGGTCCGAACCGCGGGCCAATACACGAAGTGGGCACACGAGATCCGCAGCGCGGACGAGATTCCGCTCGTCATGCAGCGTGCGTTCAAAGAATTGTTCACGCCGCCGTTCCGGCCCGTGTTCGTCTCGGTGCCGTGGGATTTCCTGATCGAGCAGCCGACCTTGCAGGAACCGGCCCGCTCCACTCGGATCGCGCACGCGGTGACCGGCGACGAGGCCGGGATCGCTGCGGCCGTCGAGACTCTCGCCAACGCGAACAATCCGGTGCTGCTGGTCGGCGACGGCGTCGGCGAGGCCGGCGCGTGGCCGGAGATCGAAGGTCTCGCGAACCTGCTCGGCGCGGCCGTGTACTCGGAGTTCCAGGCGAGCCGGATGAACTATCCGAACGACCTGCCGCACTGGCAGGGTGAACTGGCACCCATCCAAGACGGCATCCACATGCAGTTGCGCGGCTACGACACCATCTTCCTGATCGGGGTGAACTCGCACGCCCAGATCTCGATCTTCCGGTGGGACAAGGGCCCGATCCTGCCCGCGGACCTGGTTCAGGTGGCGCTGCACAATGATTCGTGGCAGATCGGCAAGAACTACTTCACCGAGGTCGGTGTCCTCGGTGACATCAAGAAGACGCTGCCACCGATCATTTCCGGTATCGCCGCGAGCCCGCACTTCGACCTCGCGTCGGCGCAAGCGCGCAATGCGAACATTCTGCGGCTCGGCGCGCAACGCGACGCCGCGTTCTCGGCCGACGCCGACCAATTCCAGTTGCTCGATTCGGCGGCGGTTGCCGAACTCGAGACCGTCGACTCGGTGGTTTCGGAAGAATCGAAGACCGCTGTCGTCGACGCCCCTGTGCCGATTCCCGGTCAGCAGGTGGCGTTCGCGCTGGCGGAAGTGCAGAAGACGCTCGATCGGCCGATCACCGTACTCAACGAAGCGTTCTCGATCGCCAGCAGCTTGCAGAAGGTGGTTCAGTACGATTCGCCGGACGCCTACTTCTGCACCTCGGGTGGTTCGCTGGGATTCTCGTTGCCCGCGTCGATCGGATTCTCCCTCGCCGTGCGGGAGGAGCGCTACATCGTCAATGTCATCGGCGACGGTTCGGCGCTGTTCCACACCAATTCCTGGTGGACCAGCGCCAAATTCGATCTGCCGGTGCTGTACATCGTCGTCAACGACGCGCAGTATTCGTCGCTGGTGATCGGGCTCGGGCTGATCGAACGCGTCTACGGCTGGCGGCCGACCAATCCGGCGACCTATCTGAGCCTGGGCGAACCCGAGCAGGATTTCGTCGACATCGCCAAGACCTTCGGCATCGACGGAAAGGTGGTCGACGACGGCCGCAAGCTGCAGCGCGCGATCGAACGCGGATTCCGGGCCGTCGCGGACGGCAAGCCCTATGTCCTCGATATTCGCACCACCCCTGCCCTGCCCCCGGCGCTGCCGCCCGCGGTGGATGTCCTGCTGGCCGAAAGGTCGAGTGCCGACGCGGAATACGTAGAGAAGCTGCGCGATATCGGCCCTCCGTGATCCCCGGGGTCAGCTGATTGTGCTGCCGAGTGGACGGCGACCGTGACATTTGCCATCGGTCGCCGTCCACATCGGTATCTACCTGCCATCGGAGCGGACTGCGATTCTCAGTCGAGAGACCGACGCCTACGAGAATGGAACGCTATGCACAAGCTTGTCCGGCTCCGAAATGTCATGACAGTGCTGGCCGCGACCGCGGTGTTCGCGACCGCCGCGTGCGGCAGCGACACCGAATCGGCCGACGCGCCGGCGCCCACTACGACCGCCGCTGCCGCCGTGGCGAAGCCGACCATCGTGCTGGTGCACGGCTCGTTCTCCGACAGTTCCAGCTGGGACACGGTCGCGGGCAAACTACGGGCGCAGGGCTACCAGGTGGTCCAGCCGGAGAATCCGTTGCGTGGACCGAGTTCGGACGCGGCCGCCGTCACCTCGGCGATCGCGAATGTCACCGGGCCGGTCGTGCTGGTCGGGCATTCCTACGGCGGTGCCGTGATCAGCAATATGCACCGTCCGGAGGTCAAGTCCGCGGTGTTCATCGCGGGCTTCGCCCCGGCGAAAGGCGAACCGGTACAAGCGCTCTCGGATCCCGCGAAGTACCCGGGCAGCAAGATCGGTCCGGCGTTGCAGATCAAGCCCACCGACACCGGAGCCGAGGTCACGCTGAAACCCGAACAGTTCGGTGAGGTCTTCGCTCAGGACGTCAGCGCCGATGTCGCGGCGCAGCTCGCCGCGCGTCAGCGGCCTACCTCCGCGGCCGCGCAGGCCGAGCCGAGCGGGGACCCGTCATGGGCGTCGACTCCGTCGTGGTACCTGATCTCGACCGAGGATCAGATCCTGCCGCCCGCGGCGCAGCGCTTCCAGGCCGATCGCGCGAAAGCTCAGGTCAGTGAGGTGAAGTCCTCGCACGCGTCGCCGGTGTCACATCCGGACGAGGTGGTCGCGACCATCACCGCGGCCGCCCGCTGAACCAGCGAAGCGCCGAAACCCGACGGCACTGTGCCGTCGGGTTTTCCGGCGTCCCGGCCAGGTGCTGTCGCGACCGGTCGAGCTCACAGCCAGCCGGCATTGCGGGCGATGCGGATCGCGTCGATGCGGTTGCGCCCACCGATCTTGGTGATCGCGTTCGACAAGTAGTTGCGCACCGTCGCCGGTGACAGGAACAGCGTGGTGGCGATCTCGTCGGTGCTGATCCCGGTCTCGGCCGCCCGGATCACATCGGCCTCACGGGTGGTGAGCGGACTGGTACCGGTCTCGAGGGCCGCGGCGACCAGGTCGGTGTCGATCACCCGCTCGCCGGCGACAACCTTGCGGATACTGTCGGCCAGTGTCTGCGCCGGTGCGTCCTTGACGACGAAACCGCGCACCTGCGCGTGCAGGGCGCGCAGCAGATAGCCCGGCTGACTGAGTCCGGTCAGGATCAGCACCTGGGTTTCGGGGACCTGTTCGTGAATGAGCTTGGCGACGCTGAGTCCGTCCAGGCCCGGCATGTCGATGTCGAGCAACGCGACATCCGGGCGCGTGCGCAGGATCTCGTCGATGACATGGTCGCCACGGTCCAGTTCCGATACCACGTCCATGTCTTGCTCGCGGGACAGCAGCGCCACCAGCGCGCCCCGGATCATGTGCATGTCCTCGGCGACGAGCACGCGAATCATCATGTCCCCCCTGGGATCTCGACGCGCAAGTGAAACAGGCCGTCCTTGCTGTGTCGCGCCGACACGGTACCCGACAACGCCGCCGTCCGCTCCGCCAGTCCGGACAGGCCGTTCCCGGAACCCGGCTTGCGGTGCGCCCCGTCGTTGACGATCTCCAAGAACAGCGTGCCGTCCCGCCGACCGGCTTCGATCCAGCACGTGCGGGCGGTGCTGTGCCGCAGCACATTGGTGATGCCTTCGCGAGTGGCCCACGCGAACGCGTCGTCGACCTCGGGCGCCAGCGGCGGAAGATCGATGTGATGGTGGGTGTCGATCCCGGCGGCCGACAACAGGGCGGTGGCCCCGGCGGCTTCCGTGCGCAGGGAGATGGTGTGCTCGCCGAGGGTGACTCGTCGCATCGCCTGCAGGGTCTCGCGGGCGAGTGCGGCGATGCCGTCGATTTCCGATCGTGCCGCGCCCGGATCGCTGGGCAGCAACGCCGCGGCCAGGTCGCCCTTGAGCGAGACGGCCGACAGGCTCTGCCCGAGGAGATCGTGCAGGTCGCGCGAGACCCGAAGGCGTTCTCGGCCCGCGGCCTGCTCGGCGAGATCGGTGCGGGTGCGTTCGAGTTGGGCCACGGCGCGGACCAGCAGGGCCACGCCGACGAGGCACCCGGCGATGGCGGTGAACACGACCACCACCTCGATGGCGGCCGCCACCGGGTGACGCGACGCGATGCGGTCGGCGGCGAACAGCGTGCCGACCGCGGTGACGGCGATCGGGGCCGCGCAGAGGAGTACGCGAGGCAGGCCGCGTACGAGCAGTGCGGCCGAGGCGACGAAGAACACCTGGCTGATGCCCCACGCCGTCGGCGACCAGACCATCGGTAGGTACACGAGACCACTCAGCAGCGTGAAGGTCATGGGCCAGCCCCGCGGGCGAGGGTCGTCGGCGCTACCGGGCTCGCGGTCCGCGCCGACCGTGCCGACCGTGCCGAAGGCGTGGTACAGGTGCACGGCGACCACGGCGACCGCCAGTATCCACCACAGCGAGGCCGGGCCGGCCTGCTCGGTTCCGGCGAAGGTCGCCCGTGCGGGCGCCAGCGCACCGGTAGCGCAGGTGGTCCCGACCAGGAGGAACCGCGCGGTCTGCGCGGTCGCCAGCCAGGGGCCGAGGAGCGGGCGCGACACCTCGGTCATCCGAGTTCCCCTGCCGTGGTGGCGGTTCTGGGCTCGATGGCGCAGTCGAGCTGCCAGCGTGCCCCCACCTGGCGAACAGTGATCAGCACCGGTTCGGTCGGCCCGTCGCGCAGGAGCCGCGCAAGGAGGTGGCGCAGTTCGGCGCGCAGTGGTTCCTCGTACTGTGCCGGTGGTCCTTCGGCGGGCAGGTCGATGCGGGCAACCACGCCCGCTGCGGCGAGAAGCGTTGTAGTGGAAGCGAGCTCACGGCGAAAGTCGGTCTGCTGGACACTGCGGATCAGTTGCCGCGCCTGGGCGAGGCCGCTGCGCGAGGTGGCGACGAGCTCGCCGAGTTCGGCGCGCGCCGACACATGGTCGCTCCGCGCGGCGGAACTCGCCGCGCGATCGGCGGACTCGGTGATCGCCACCAGTGCGGTATGGACAGTTCGGGTGACCGTGCGGTCGATTCGCAGTCGTTCGCGGGCGACGGCCTGTTCGGCGAGCGCCGCACCGGCACTGCGTAGTCGGCGCAACGCGACGACCATCCAGACCAGCGTGTAGACCGCGACCACCCGCATCGCGGTCGTGACCAGCAACCAGATCGCCTCCTGCTCGGTCGCGCCGAGCAGTGCCGCCGACGGCGCGACGGCGGCGATCAGCACCACCGCGATCGGCAGGGCGAGCACGGGTCGCAGCGTCAGCGCGACGACCACCGCCACGATGTGCACGGTGTTCAGCCACGCGACACCGAGGACCGGCGCCGCCCCGACCACCAGCACAGCCAGCAGCGCCGAGGTGATGGGCGCTGCCGGTGGGACGGCGTCGCGGACAGCGAAGGCGAGGTGACGGAGGTAGAGCGACAGGCTCGCCGCGAGCAGAGCGGCGGTGACGGCGAGGTCGGGTCGATGCCCGGTGTCGGTGGTGACGGTCGCGATCAGCGTCAGGGTGCCGAGCGCGAGCGCGGCCACGACAGTGCCCGCCGCGGCGATGTCCACGGCGTCGCGGGGAATCCGCGCCGACAGCCCACGCAGCACGCCGAGGGCGGCGCCGGTCCGATCGGGCCGGGTCGCGTTCGACAAGGGCGCACGTTCCAGTATCACCGCTACCACCCCATGACTGTTCCGCGAGCCGCGACCGCCCGCCAGAAACCAATGTAGACGTTCACCGATGACATTCGTCATCGACGAATGTCCACATCTATCTCTAGCCGTGGTTCGAGACCGTGCGGGATTGTGGGAATCGGCCATGCATCGGGGCGGCGGTCACCTGGTAACGAATTCATCCCCCAAGAAATTGGGGCCTGGTGAAATCTATTGGGCGACAGTAGGTTTGGGCTGAACATCGGGTCGCGGGGGCATAGATACCGGGACCGGGACCTTGCGGGGGCAGGTTCGGGCGATCGCCGCCATACCACGCGCACATCACCGTCGATGCGTGCTTCAAGCACTGTTGTTTCTCGCTCGACTGCAACTGCGATAGGCCGTCATTCGCGGCTTTGCGGTGTCTATCGCACAAGATTGGACCTCGATCATGACAACCATCGAGCATCTGTTCGCGCGACGCGTGCACGGCGCCGATCGCGACACCGAATCCGGCACCACATCGACGACACCGCGCCTGCTCGGGGTGGCGTCGGCGAATCCGCCCACGCGGTACAGCCAGCGCGAGCTGGTCGATCTGCTGGCCATCGACGACCCGAAGATCCGCGGTGTCTTCCTCAACGGCGGGATCGAGCACCGCTATCTCACCCTGCCGCCGGTCGACGACGCGGGACAGTTCCGGTCCGAGTCGCAAGGTGACCTGCTGCGCAAGCATCGACGGCACGGCGTGGACACCGGTGCGGCGGCGATTCGGCGATGCCTGGCCGAGATCGGCAGACAGCCGCAGGACGTGGATTACCTGGTGGCGGTGACGACAACCGGATTTCTCACCCCGGGTTTCAGCGCCCTGCTGATCAACGAGCTCGGTCTCGCGCCGAGCACCGGGCGCCTCGACGTCGTCGGGATGGGGTGCAACGCGGGGCTCAACGGCCTGACCGCGGTGGCCTCCTGGTCGGCCGCCAACCCGGGCAGGCTGGCGGTCCTCGCCTGCTCCGAAGCATGTTCGGCGGCTTACGTTTTCGACGGAACTATGCGGACCGCCGTGGTGAACAGCCTGTTCGGCGACGGCGCCGCCGCCCTCGCGATCAGCACCGGCGAATCCTACGTAGGCGCCGGCACGGACACGCGATCCGGTGCGCCACAACTGATCGGGCGCGCCAGCTACATGATCACGCGGGCGGTGGACGCGATGCGCTACGACTGGGACGACGATGCCGGCAAGTTCAGCTTCTATCTCGACAAAGAGGTTCCCTACGAGGTCGGCGCCCACGTCGAGCGGGTCGTCGACGAACTACTCGGCGACGCCGGGCTCCGGCGCAAGGACATCGCCCAGTGGATCGTGCACTCCGGCGGCAAGAAGGTGATCGACGCGGTGAAGATCAACCTGGGTCTGACCACGCACGACCTGCGCCACACCGTGAGCGTCATGCGCGATTTCGGGAATCTGTCCAGCGGATCGTTTCTGTTCTCCTATGAGCGGCTGCTGGCCGAGGGGCGCGTGGCGCCCGGCGACTACTGCGTCCTCATGACGATGGGTCCGGGATCGCAGATCGAGACCGCGCTGCTGCGGTTCTGAGCGCCGAAGGGCGAAAACCATGCTGTGGAAAGGCAATTCGTGACTGAGATGATCACCACCGAAGTGGCAGCCGACGGTGCGCTCGCACCGGAACTGACCGCGAGCGTGCTCGCGGCAGCGGTGCGGGCCGAGGACGCGTCGGCGGCCGGGGGAGAGTGCGCGGTGGTCCTGCGCATCGGCGGTGCGGCACCGAGTGCGCGATTCGCCTGGCCGGGCCCGGTCAGCGTCGGCGACGTGAACAAATGGGAAGGCGCGCTGCGCCGTCTCGAACAGGTCCCCGCGCCGGTCATCGCCCTCGTCGACGGCGACGCGTACGGGCCCGCCGCGGAGCTCCTGCTCGTGGCCGACTACCGGATCATGGCGGCGGGCACGGTCTTCGAGCTGGCGGCGAGTGACGGCGGGGTGTGGCCCGCGATGGCGGTCTACCGGCTGGCCGGTCAGGCCGGCGGTGGTCCGGCCCGGGAATTGGCGGTACTCGGCAGGGCGCTGTCGGCCGAGCGGGCCAGAGACTGCGGCCTGGTGGACGCCGTGATCGAACCCGGCGCCGACGCCGACTCGATCGCCGCGGGCGCCGCGCTGTTCGGCGCGGTCTCGGGAATCGAGATCGCGATCCGGCGCAGGTTGCTGCTCGACGCGCCGAGCACCCGGTTCGAAGACGCGCTCGGCGCGCATCTGGCCGCCTCGGACCGCGCGCTGCGACGTGAACGGGCGGCATCGTGACCATCGTCATCACCCCGCGCACGATCGTGGGTCAGCTCGACTACGACATGGCCGAATTGCGCGCTGCGGCAACCGAACACGCCGCCTTGCTGGAGTCGCTCGGACCGGTTCCCGACCGGGACGAGACGGCGGCCGCCGCGGCCGCGGCCGCGCACCACGTGCTGCGCCGCCTGCGTCGGCAGTTCCTGCGACGGCACCTCGCTGTCGTCTACGGGACGGCCACCGATGACCTGCGGCGAGGTCTTCGGCTGAGCGCGCTCGCCGCGGCCGTGACTGTGCTGTATCCCGGCCTGCTCCCGAGCACCGCGCAGGTGCACGCCGACGCCGCGGTGCCGCAGCCGGCGAAAGAGGGCTGGGAGATCGATCAGGGCATCTTCTTCCAGGCCGTGTTCGCGGACCCGGTCCTCGGCAATCACCTGCTCGACGCGATGCGCGCGCCCACCGAGGCCGCCCTCGACCTGCTCGCCGACTTCCGCGCCACCGGCTCGATCGCACTGCCTGCCGCGCGCCTCGAGCGCAGCGGCAGCACCTCGACGATCACGATCACCAACACCGAGTGCCTCAACGCCGAGGACAACCAGCACGTCGCCGATATGGAAACCGCGGTCGACCTGGTACTGCTCGACCCCGAGACCCGGGTCGGCGTGGTCCGCGGCGGCGTGATGGACCATCCGCGCTATCGCGGTCGCCGAGTCTTCAGCGCGGGCATCAATCTCGCCCACCTGCACCAGGGCAAGATCTCCTTCCTCGACTTCCTGCTCGGACGCGAGACCGGCTACATCGCGAAGATCCTGCGCGGACACACCGAGGACGCGGCGCGCTGGCCCGCCGTCCCGGTCACCAAACCCTGGGTCGCGGCCGTCGATTCGTTCGCGATCGGGGGCGGAGCACAGCTGCTCATGGTCTTCGATCGGGTCATCGCGGCGACCGACAGCTACGTCAGCCTGCCCGCCGCGCAGGAGGGCATCATCCCGGGCGTCGCGAACCTGCGCCTGGGACGATCGGCGAACTTCCGGCTCTCGCGGGAGGTGATCCTGTGGGGCCGCAAGATCTGGGCGACCGAACCGGAGGCGCGGTCGCTGATCGACACCGTCGCCGAACCGGCCGACATGGACCTCGAAATCGGCAAGGCCGCAGCCAGACTCGCCTCGCCCGCCGTGGTCGCCAACAAGCACATGCTGGTCGTCGCCGAGGAACCACAGGACGTGTTCCGCCGCTATCTGGCGGAATTCGCGCTGCACCAGGCGTTGCGGCTGTACTCCCCGGACGTCATGGCCAAGACCGAGCGGTTCGACCGCAAGGCGCCGCGATGACCACCGTGGCGCCGTCGAGCACCGTCGAGTACCGCAAACACGGCCATCTCGCGACCGTGGAACTCAACCGGCCGCGGGTGCTCAACGCGATGAATCGCGCCATGCACGCCGAGCTGGCCGAGATCTGGGACGACATCGAAGCCGACGACGACATCTGGGCCGTCGTGCTGAGCGGGGCGGGGCGGCGGGCGTTCTCGGTCGGGCAGGACCTGACGGAACTGGCCGAGCGGATCGGCGACGGCGCCCCGACCCGGTCCTCGTTCGGCAGCGCGGGAAAGCCGGGGTATCCGCGGCTGACCGAACGCTTCTCCTTCGCGAAACCGATCATCGCGAAGGTGTCCGGGTACGCGCTCGGCGGTGGGTTCGAGCTCGCGCTCGCCTGCGACATCGTGATCGCGTCGACCGACGCCCGATTCGGGCTCCCCGAGGCGAAACTGGGGCTGATCCCGGGCGCGGGCGGGGTCTTCCGGCTGCCCCGGCAGGTGCCCTACCGCGTCGCGATGGGGCATCTGCTGACCGGCCGCCCGATGTCGGCCACCCGGGCCTACGAGCTCGGGGTGGTCAACGAGGTGATCGACGAATCGGAACTGGACGCGTGCGCCGACCGCTGGGCCGCCGACGTGCTCGCCTGCGCGCCCCTGTCGATTCGCGCGATCAAGGAATCCGCCGCGCTGTCGGCGAATCTGCCACTGCCCGCCGCCTTCGAGGCCGACTACCCGTGGGAGCGCGTCCGCGCGGACTCGTCCGACGCGACCGAGGGCCCGCTGGCCTTCGCCGAGAAACGTCTACCGCACTGGACCGGGCGGTAGGACCAGACCGACTCGATTGCTTGAGGATCTTCATGCGAACACCCGATACCTACATAGCCGCCCTCGGCTCGTTCCTCCCCTCGACCGTCACCACCGAACAGGCTGTCGCACAGGGCTTGTACTCCGCCGAGACCGCGGAGATCCACGAGCTCGGCGGCGCGGCGGTGGCCGGTCCGATCCCTGCCCCGGAGATGGCGTTGCGCGCCGCGGAAGTCGCGGTGAAACGGTCCGGTCTGGCCGCCGACGAATTCGATCTGCTGCTGTACGCCAGCACCTGGCTGCAAGGCCCGGAAGGCTGGCTGCCGCACCCCTACCTGCAACGTCATCTCGTCGGGCCGATCCCGGCGTTGGAGATCCGGCAGGGTTGCAACGGCATGTTCGCCGGCCTGTCGATGGCATTCGACTACCTGCGCGCCGATCCTGACCGGCGGACCGCGCTGTTGGTGGCGGCCGACAATTTCGGCACCCCGCTGATGGACCGGTGGCAGATGTCGGCGCTGTTCGTCGCTGGTGACGCCGCCGCCGCGGTGGTGCTGAGCAAGACCGACGGCTTCGCCCAGCTGCTGTCGGTGTGCCACACCTCGATTCCCGAAGCCGAGGAGATCCACCGGGCCAGTGAACCGATGTTCCCGCCCGGTGTCTCGCTCGGGAAGTCGCCCGACTTCTTCGCCCGGCTGCAGGAGATCACCGCCAAGGTGGCCGCAGCGCCCGATTCGCCCTTGGGCGCGGCCCTGGCGCGGGTGCGCGAGCAGATCCCGGTGGTGGTCGGCCAGGCGCTCGCCGATGCGGGCATCGAGCTCGGCGACATCGCCCGCGTCGCGTTCCTGAACTGTTCGCGCGAGGCCACCGAACAGCGGTGCATGGTGCCGCTCGGTTTGCCCATGGAGATGTCGACCTGGGAATTCGGGCGCGACATCGGCCACTGCTCGGCCAGCGATCAGATCCTGTCGTTCGAACATCTGATCACCACGGGTCAACTCGGGCCCGGTCAATACATGTTGCTGTTCGGCTCGGCGCCCGGCGTGCTGCTGTCGGCCGCGGTCATCAAGGTTCTGCGTGATCCGGGGTGGACCGCGTGAGCGTCCATCCCGATCTCACGTCCGTCGCATCCAGGAACGAGAACGCTATGTCCCACCCTGTCTCCGACAACGCCTCCCACACCCCGGTAGATCCGGTGGCGGTGATCGGCATCGGCTGTCGCTTCCCCGGCGGCGTCGGTTCCCCCGCCGACTTCTGGCAACTGCTCTCGGCCGGGCGCGACACCTACGGCGAGATACCGCCGGAGCGCTGGTCGCGATATCGGCACCGCACACCACAATTCGCGACCGCCATCCAGAACACCGTGACCCGAGGCAGCTTCCTCGACGAGATCGAGCGCTTCGACGCGGAATTCTTCGGCATCTCCCCGCGTGAGGCCTCGCTGATGGACCCGCAGCAGCGGTTGCTGCTCGAGGTCACCTGGGATGCGCTCGAGCAGGCCGGGATCGCGCCGCGAGAACTCGCGGGCAGCGAGACCGGTGTGTTCGTCGGCGTCTGCACGGGTGACTACGGTGCGCTGATGCTGGAGGACCTGGCCAGCATCGAGGCATGGACCGGCATCGGCGCGGCGACCTGCGCTGTCGCCAACCGGTTGTCGCACTCGTTCGATCTGCGCGGACCGAGCATCGCGGTTGACACGGCATGCTCGGCCTCGCTGGTGGCGCTGCACCTGGCCGCCCAGAGCCTGCGCAACGGTGACTGCGATCTGGCGATCGTGGGCGGGGTGAACCTGATCGTCACCCCCGGCCAGACGATCACCCTCGACGCGGCGGGCGCGCTCGCCCCCGACGGCCGCAGCAAGGCCTTCGACGCCTCGGCCGACGGTTACGGCCGGGGCGAGGGCTGCGGCGTCGTGGTGCTGCGCCGCCTGGACAGCGCGCAGCGCGCGGGCGAGGAGGTGCTCGCGCTCATCCGGGGCAGTTCGGTGAATCAGGACGGCCGGACCAACGGGATCATGGCGCCGTCGGGCGAAGCGCAGGCCCACGTCATGGCGCGGGCCTGCCGCAACGCCGGAATCGACCCGGCCACAGTCGATTTCGTCGAGGCGCACGGCACCGGGACCAGATTGGGCGACCCGATGGAAGCCGAGGCGCTCGCCTCGGTGTACGGATCGGTGCGTCCGGTCGGCGACCCCTGCCTGATCGGGTCGGTGAAATCGAACATCGGCCACCTCGAGGGGGCCGCGGGCGTGGCCAGTGTGATCAAGACGGTGCTGGCGTTGCGGCACGCCGAGATCCCGCGCACGCCGCTGTCGACCGAGCTCAATCCGGAGATCCCCTGGGACACTTCGGGTATTCGGCTCGCCACCGAGCACACCGCGTGGTCCGAGGGCAGCAGTCCGCGGCGCGCGGGCGTCTCGGGCTTCGGCTACGGCGGCACCGTCGCGCACCTGGTGCTGGAGGAAGCGCCCGCCGCGCCCGTGCCACCGGTCGCGCCGCCGCGGACCGAGCTCGACGGGCTCCGGCTGTTTCCGCTCTCGGCGGCCTCCGATGCCGCCCTGCGCGCGTACGCGGATCGGCTCGCGGAGTGGGTCAGCGACCGGGCGGGCGCGGTGTCGCTCGACGCCGTCGGCCGCACCCTGTCCCATCACCGGTCGCGACTGAACCACAACGCGGCCGTGGTGGCCCGCGACGAGCACGAGTTGATCGCACGACTGCGGGAACTGGCCGCCGCACGGCCGGACCCCGGCGTCGTGACGGGAACCGTGGCCGCCGAATTCGGTAAGGGCCTGGTGTGGGTCTTCTCCGGACACGGTTCACAGTGGCGCGGAATGGGACGCGAGCTGCTCGCCGTGCCCGAGTTCGCGGCGGTGGTCGACGAGGTGGAGCCGATCTTCCTGGCCGAGATCGGCTTCTCGCCGCGACAGGTACTGATCGACGACGAAATCGACGGCGTCGACCGGATCCAGACCATGATCTTCGTGATGCAGACGGGTCTGGCCGCGATGTGGCGAGCGTACGGGGTGACCCCGGACGCCATCATCGGCCACTCCGTCGGTGAGATCGCCGCCGCCGTGGCCAGCGGGGCGCTGCCGCTCGCCGACGGCGCCCGGCTGATCTGCCGGCGTTCGATCCTGCTGCGCCGGGTCGCGGGCAACGGCGCGATGGCGATGGTGACGATGTCGTTGCGGGATGCCGACGAAAAGCTGGGCGGCAGAACAGATCTGGTCGCCGCGATCGCGTCGTCGACAGTGTCGAGTGTGCTCTCCGGTGACCCGAGCGCGATCGAGGAGGTGCTCGCGCAGTGGCCCGACGACGGGATCGGAGTGCGCCGCGTCGCCTCCGATGTGGCGTTCCACAGTCCGCACATGGACCCGCTGCTCGCCGAGCTCGCGGCGGCGGGCGCCGACCTGGACTATCGCCCGCATTCGGTGCGGATGTACTCGACCGCGCTGCTCGACGCGCGTGCCGAACCGGCGGCCGACGCCGAGTACTGGGTCGCGAACCTGCGAAATCCCGTGCGGCTGGCGGGCGCCGTCGAAGCCGCGCTGGCCGACGGATTCCGCGACTTCCTCGAGATCTCGCCGCACCCGGTCGTCGCCCACTCGATTCGGGAAACGCTCGGCGAGAGCGGAATCGACGACGCGTTCGTCGGCACGACCCTGCGTCGCGACGTGCCGGAGCAGCAGGCCTTCCTGGCCGCGCTCGGCACCGTGCACTGCCGGGGACTGCTCGTCGACCTGGACCGCCTGCAGCCGCCCGCGGCGCAGGCGGATCTGCCCGGCTACGCGTGGCAGGGACGTCGGCTGTGGCACGCCCCCTCGGTGGCCGGTCGGGTCCCCGGCCAGGGGCACGCCGCGGCCTCGCACACGTTGCTCGGCACCCCGAGCACCGTCGCGGGCAGCGATCTGCGGATCTGGAACACGGTGCTGGTGGACGAGAACCGCCCCTATCCGGGCAGCCACGCGCTCAACGGCGCCGAGATCGTGCCCGCCGCCGTGCTGGTCGAGACCTTCCGGCAGGCGGGTGCGCTCGGTGACGCCGCGATCGAGCTCGCCGGGGTGGCGATGCGCCATCCCCTGCTGACCGACGGTGAGCGTGAGGTGCAGGTCGTGCACGATCCGGATCGTGGGCTGCTGCGGATCGCTTCGCGGACACCGGGTGAGGACCCCGAGCAGGAAGCCGCCTGGCTGATCCACGCCGAGGCATCCTCGGTGCCGGTCGCAGCCGGGGTGCCGCTGCCCACGGCCCTGGACGACCCGGCGGCGCGCCGGATGTTCCCGGTCGAACCGGGCGTGGTCCACCAGCGACTGGCCGCGGTCGGGGTGCCCGAAACCGGGTTCGAGTGGCGTGTCGAGGAATTGCTCTTCGGCGCCGACGTGGTGCGCGCGCGAGTGCGCGTCGCGGAAGGCGGCAGCGCCACCTGGGCACCGGTACTCGATGCGGTGATGTCGATCGCGCCCGCCGCGTTCGGCGGCGAACCGGTCCTGCGGATGGTGGTCCAGATCGATGACGTGCGCTGTGCCGGTGAGCCGGCCGACGAGGTGATCATCGAGGTGGCCCTGGATCCGAAGCGCACCGATGTCGTGGACGGGCTGGTCGCGTCGACGGACGGCACGGTGATCGCCCGGGTCAGCGGAATGGAGTATCCGGTCATCGACCGTCCGGCCGAGGACGATTCAGCGGCAGGCTCGGCGCTGTCCGGTCCGGTGCTGTCGCTGGAGAACCTGACCACCGAGCAGGTGCGGGAGCTGATCGCGGCGGAGGTGTCGGGCACGATCGCCGCCGAGATGCGCTTGCCCGATCCGGCGGATCTGAATCCGCGCCGTCCGCTGCTGGAACAGGGACTCGATTCGGTGATGACGGTGACCATTCGCAAGAAGCTCGAGAAGCGGTTCGGTCACAAGTTGCAGGCCACCGTCTTCTGGCAGCAGCCGACCGTTGTCGCGATCGCCGATCATCTGACGGAGATGCTGACGGCGTAGATCAGTGTCCCGCCGCCGTGCCGAGGACCTCGATCAGGCCCGGTACGGCGGCAAGGGCCGCGTTCTGCGCCACGGCTCAAACTCGATGGGCGTTGCGCTCGTCCCACCACGCGGGCGCGTCGACGAAGTGGTTGTCGAATTCCTCCTGGGCGGCGACGAATTCCTCGTGGGTCGCCGTGCCGTGGATGAGCCGATCGAGCAGGCGGAAGTACTCGAAGCGTTCGACGCCGGGCATCAGGGCGATGAGGATGCGCGCGCCGCTGTCCGGGGTGGCGCCGAAGGCGTGCGGCATCTGCCGTGGGACGACCAGCGAGCCGCCCGCGCCGACGGTGAGGATGCGATCGCCCGCCATGACCTGGAGTTCGCCGTCGGCGACGTAGAACAGCTCGTCGGAACGGGTGTGGAAGTGCGGAGCGGCGCCGTCGGCACCCCGCGCCATGGTGACCTCGAGGGTGCTCACCGCGCCGTCGCTGGCGTTCGCGTCGGTGAGCAGGCGCATCCGCACGTTCTCGGTGCCCAGTGTCTCGGCATCCTCGGGAAGGCAGAGGGCGATGTCGCGGGTGTTCGTCATGACCATTCCGTTCGTCGGTTGATAATTCGCTACCGAACTATATCTCAGCGAATAGAATCGTGTCCATGGATGAACGCGAACCGGACGTGGTGGATGCGATCACGGCGCAGTGGCAGCGGGAGCGACCCGAACTGGAACTCGAGGCGATGGCGGTCTTCGGCAGGCTCGGCAGGCTGATGAACATCGCCATGGCTCGGATCGAAAACGTCTTCGCCGCACACGGTTTGCAGCGCGGTGAGTTCGATGTGCTTGCGGCACTGCGTCGTTCGGGCTCGCCCTTCGAACTCAACCCGTCGGTGCTCGCCGACACTCTGATGCTGTCGCGCGCGGGGATGACCGGCCGCATCGACCGGCTCGAAGCGGCGGGCCTGGTCGTCCGGATCGCCGACCGCGAGGATCGTCGCGCCGTGCGGGTGGCGCTCACCGAGCAGGGCCGGGTGCTGGTCGACACGGTGGTCGTGGCGCACACCGAAAACGAGACGGCGATGCTGTCGGTGCTGACGCCCGCGGATCGGGCCGCCCTGGACCGGATCTCGCGAACCCTGCTCGATGGCTGGGCGAGCTGACCCGCCGATCCCGGCCGGGGAAAGGGCGCCCCGTGGTGATCCCGCCGTGCGCAATCGGGGAAAGTTCGGTGGCCATGGAGGCGGGAATCGAACCCGCGACATCCGTCCTGTGGAGTCGGCGTTCTACCTGCTGAACTACTCCATGGCCACGCCGAGCCTAACTCAGGATTCCTTGCGCCGCACCGAGGCTTCGACGAGATCCAGTACGGCGGAAAGGTTTTCGTTGGTGTGGCCCGAAGCGATGCGGGCGATGAGGCCGTCGAGAACCAGGTCGAGGTAGCCGAGCAGGACGTCGGTGGGGACGTCGTCGCGCAGGGCTCCGGCGGCCTTGCGACGCTCCAGGCGGGCGAGCGTCGCGGCGGTCAGTTCGGCCGAACGCTGGGTCCAGCCCGCGCGGAATTCGGGGTCGGTGCGGACTCGGCGCGCGATCTCGAGGCGGGTGCCCAGCCAGTTGAATTCCTCCGGGCGGGCGAGCATATCGCGCATCACCTGGACGATGCCCTGGTTGGCGGCGACTTCGGCCATGCGTTCGGCGTCGTCCTTGGCCAGGGCGAAGAAGAGAGCGTCCTTGTCACGGAAATGGTGGAAGATCGCACCGCGGGACAGGCCGATGGCCTCCTCCAGGCGGCGCACGGTGGCGCCGTCATAGCCGTATTCGGCGAAGCAGCGTCGTGCACCGTCGAGGATCTGGCTGCGGCGCGCGGCGAGGTGGTCGTCGCTGACCTTGGGCATGATTCCTCCAACTAGCGGATACACGGACCCCCGCCCCGGCGAACCGAGACGGGGGCTGTCGCATTATTCACGGGCACACGAATGCCCTTGTGGCGCAACATCTCACGATGTCACGCCACCGGATCGAGCAGTTAGCCGCGGATCATGTTGCGCAGCACGTACTGCAGGATGCCGCCGTTGCGGTAGTAGTCGGCCTCACCGGGAGTGTCGATGCGCACGACCGCGTCGAACTCGGTGACCTTGCCGTCTTCCGCGGTGGCGGTGACCTTGACGGTCTTGGGGGTGACACCCTCGTTGAGGGCGGTGATGCCCGCGATGTCGAAGGTCTCGGTGCCGGTCAGGCCCAGCGACGCGGCGGACTGCCCGGCCGGGAACTGCAGCGGCACAACGCCCATGCCGATCAGGTTGGAGCGGTGGATGCGCTCGAACGACTCGGTGATGACGGCCTTCACGCCCAGCAGGCTGGTGCCCTTGGCGGCCCAGTCACGCGAGGAGCCCGAACCGTATTCCTTGCCGCCGAGCACGACCAGCGGGATACCCGCGGCCTGGTAGTTCTGCGAGGCGTCGTAGATGAACGCCTGCGGGCCACCGTCCTGGGTGAAGTCGCGGGTGTAACCACCCGAGACGTCGTCGAGCAGCTGGTTGCGCAGCCGGATGTTGGCGAAGGTGCCACGGATCATGACCTCGTGGTTACCGCGACGCGAGCCCAGCGAGTTGTAGTCCTTGCGGGCCACACCGTTGGCGTCGAGGTACTGCGCGGCCGGAGTGCCGGGCTTGATCGGGCCCGCCGGGGAGATGTGGTCGGTGGTGACCGAGTCGCCCAGCAGCGCCAGCACGCGAGCGCCGGAGATGTCGGTGACGGGGGACGGGTCCATCGACATGCCGTCGAAGTACGGCGCCTTGCGCACGTAGGTCGACTTCTCGTCCCACTCGAAGGTGTCACCCTCCGGGGTGGCCAGGCCCTGCCAACGCTGGTCACCGTCGAAGACGGTGGCGTAGGAGTTGCGGAACATGTCCTGGCTGATCGAGGACTTGATGGTGTCGTCGATTTCCTGCGGCGACGGCCAGATGTCCTTCAGGAACACCTCGTTGCCCTCGGTGTCGGTGCCGAGCGCGTCGGTCTCGAAGTCGAAGTCCATCGTGCCCGCGAGCGCGTAGGCGATGACCAGCGGCGGGGAGGCCAGGTAGTTCATCTTCACGTCGGGGGAGATGCGGCCCTCGAAGTTGCGGTTACCCGAGAGCACCGCGGTGACCGAGAGGTCGTTGTCGTTGATCGCGGCCGAGATCTCCTCGGGCAGCGGACCGGTGTTGCCGATGCAGGTGGTGCAGCCGTAGCCACCGACGAAGAAGCCGAGCTTCTCGAGGTAGGGCCACAGACCGGCCTTCTCGTAGTAGTCGGAGACGACCTGCGAGCCCGGCGCCATGTTGGTCTTCACCCACGGCTTGGTCGACAGGCCCTTCTCCACCGCGTTGCGGGCGAGCAGGGCGGCGCCCAGCATGACCGACGGGTTGGAGGTGTTGGTGCAGGAGGTGATGCCCGCGACCACGACGGCGCCGTGATCGAGGACGAAGTCGCCGCGCTCCTGGGAGCGCACCTGCACCGGCTTGGACGGGCGACCCGCGGCGCCGTTGGCGGCCGAGTGGGCGGGGGTGTAGCTGTCGTTGGCCGAGGCGGCCGACACCGAGACCGGATCCGAGGCCGGGAAGGTCTCGTCGACGCCTTCGTCGAGCGCGGTGAAGTCACCGGTGACGTAGTCGCCGATGTCGGAGCGGAACGCCGACTTCGACTCGCTGAGCAGGATGCGGTCCTGCGGGCGCTTCGGGCCCGCGATGGAGGGTACGACGGTGCCCAGGTCCAGCTCCAGGTACTCCGAGTACGCGGGCTCGTTGTCGGCGTCGTGCCACATGCCCTGTTCCTTGGCGTACGCCTCGACGAGCGCGAGCTGCTCGTCGGTGCGGCCGGTCAGGCGCAGGTAGTTGATGGTCTCCTCGTCGATCGGGAAGATCGCCGCGGTGGAACCGAACTCCGGGCTCATGTTGCCCAGGGTGGCGCGGTTCGCGAGGGGCACCTCGGACACGCCGGCGCCGTAGAACTCGACGAACTTGCCGACCACGCCGTGCTTGCGCAGCATGTCGGTGACGGTGAGCACCACGTCGGTGGCGGTCACGCCGGGCACGATCTCACCGGTCAGCTTGAAGCCGACGACGCGCGGGATCAGCATGGAGACCGGCTGGCCGAGCATCGCTGCCTCGGCCTCGATGCCGCCCACGCCCCAGCCCAGCACGCCGAGGCCGTTGACCATGGTGGTGTGGGAGTCGGTGCCGACACAGGTGTCGGGGTAGGCCTGACCGTTGCGAACCATGACGGTGGGGGCCAGGTACTCGATGTTGACCTGGTGGACGATGCCGACGCCCGGGGGGACGACCTTGAAGTCGTCGAAGGCGCCCTGGCCCCAGCGCAGGAACTGGTAACGCTCGCCGTTGCGCTCGTACTCGAGGTCGACGTTGCGCTCCAGTGCGTCCGCGCGGCCGAAGACGTCGAGGATCACCGAGTGGTCGATGACCATGTCGGCGGGCGAGAGCGGGTTGACCTTGCTCGGGTCGCCACCGAGGACGGTGACGGCCTCACGCATGGTGGCCAGGTCGACGATGCAGGGCACGCCGGTGAAGTCCTGCATGATCACGCGCGCGGGGGTGAACTGGATCTCGACGCTCGGCTGTGCCGAGGGGTCCCAGTTCGCGATCTCGCGGATGTGATCGGCGGTGATGTTCGCGCCGTCCTCGGTGCGCAGCAGGTTTTCTGCCAGCACCTTCAGGGCGTAGGGCAGCTTCTCGGTGCCGGGAACAGCCGAGAGACGGAAGATCTCGTAGGAGTTGCTTCCGACCTCGAGCGTGCCCTTGGCGCCGAAGGTATCAATCTTCGTCACGTCAGCTCCACTCATGTGTGAGGGTGTGCCGCCGGCGGGGCTGTGCCGGCGACTCGCGTCTTCGGAGGGGGTATCCGGCACCGTGAGATGCCTGATTCCTCGCCGTACGATCCTAACAGTACGCTTGTCCTATGAAATACGCGGGGGCCGTGGGTGGTGCCGCGCAGGCGTAGCCGGGGGCCGAGTCGCGTACTGTGCCTGACGAGCGAAGTCGGGGAAGACGCAGTGACGCTCACCTTGGCAGTGTTGGACGCCCGTCGCGACACCGGCGATCGTGGCTCGACAGACCGGATGGAACATGACCACTTTTGCGCCGATGGCGGCCGAACTGCCGCCGAACACCGTGCTGAGCAGCGTCGCGTCCGACCTCGCCGACAATCACGTCGCGGCCCCCAAGGGTCAGGATCAGGAGAAACTGGCGGCGATCGTCGCGCAGGCACGATCCGAGGGGATCCCGCTCAGCGTCGTCATCGTTCCCGGTAATCCCGGCCACGACTCGAGCCTACGTGACCTGGCCACCGAGGTCGGCGAGAACACCCACGGCACTGTCGCCGTGTTCAGCGACGACTGGCTGGGCACCTACAGCGACACCATCAGCCGGGTGCGGCTCGAATGGGCCGAGGATGCGGCCAAGTACAAGGGCAATCATCCTGAAGAGGCCGTGCAGGCCTTCGTCGACCGGCTCGAGCAGCCGGAGGGCGTTTCCTGGGGCGTCATCACCACGGTGTTGCTGACCCTGATGGCACTCGTGATCGCCGGGCTGTACCTGGTGAAGGTCCGCCGCGGTCCCGATGTGGACGCACCGGCAGCCCCCACGTCCTCGCGCGTCGATGCGGGTTCCACCAACTAACTGGTTTCACTGCAGTCACATTTCCAGACCAACGGTCTGTTTTCTGCGGTAGAAAACTGTCTTTCGTCAGGCTAATTCCGAGCAATCTGTGAATTGATGCCGCGCCCCACTGTGACGGATGTTTCCTTTGTGAACTATGTGTCGTACGGTTGCGATGAACGCGATCGTGAATGCAGTGGTACAGGGGGCATTGGTCGACTCTTGTGGTCGGTGTTTCGACTGATGCGCCGGTGGCGTATGTCGAGTCGAGATACTCGGAGGTGCCGTGCGCAGTGCGGGCAGGCAGGACGAACCAGGTCTATTACGAATAGCGATCGGTTTGCTGGCGGTAGTGGCAGTGCTGCTCGCCGCGGGACCGGTCGCTGCTGTGCCACCCCCTCCCCCCAATCCGTCCGACGGTGAGATCGCCGGGGCGGGCGCCCAGGTCGACGCGCGGGTCACCGAGATCGGTGTACTGATCAATCGCGTCGCGGCGGCCGATCAGCAGTTACGCGAACTCGACGACCAGCTCGCGGGCAAACGGGAAGCGGTCAACCAGGCACTCGTGGACCTGCAGACCGCGCGCGACGCCGCCGACGCCGCCGCGGCCGCCGTCACCGACAGCCAGACCCAGCTGGCCGACGCGGGCGTGAAAGTCGGTGCGGCACGCCAGGATTTCGATCAGGTCGCCACTCAGGCGTACGTGCGCCCCGCCAACAGTTCGGTCGTCACCTACCTCGCCTCCTCGACCCCCGATGCCGCGATGGATCGCGCGCAGGTGCTCGGCATGGTGTCGAAGAATCAGCGACAGGTCCTGGACGGCTTGCGCCGCGCCCAGGTCGCCCAGGCCAACCAGAACTCCGCCGCGCGGCAGGCCAAGACCGACGCCGACAACGCCGCCGCCGGCGCTGAGCAGAAGCGCGACGCCGCCCAAGCCGCGGTGAACATCGCGAAGTCCGAATTCGACACCCAGGCCGTGGCTCGCGACACCCTGCGTCGCGACCGCAGCGCGGCACAGTCCGCTCTCGACGTCGCCCGCTCGACCGTCGCCGGGCTGCAGAGCCAGCGCGAGATCTTCCTGGCCTGGGACGACCAACGCGAAGCCGAGGTGATGGCCCTGCTGGCCGCCGCCAACGCCGCCGCCTCGCGTGCCGCCGCCGACAAAGCCGCCCGCGACCGCGCCGCCCAGCTCAACGAGGGCCAGCGCCCGCACGCCGACCTCGAGTCGACCCCGGCCTCCCCGCGCCGAACCAAACCGCGACCCTCGCAACCGCAGGTCACCGGTTCGGCCGCGATCGAAACGGTGGTCGACCGCGCGATGTCGCAACTCGGCGTCACCTATGCCTGGGGCGGCGGCGACGAAGACGGTCCCACCCTCGGCATCCGCGACGGCGGCACCGGCGACGCCCACGGTGACTTCAACAAGGTCGGCTTCGACTGCTCGGGCCTGATGCTCTACGCCTTCGCCGGCATCGGCGTGTCGCTGCCGCACTACAGCGGCTATCAGTACAACGCGGGCACCCGGGTCGACGTCGAGGACCGCGAGCGCGGCGACATGCTGTTCTGGGGTCCCGGTGGCAGCGCCCATGTGGCGATGTATCTGGGCAACGGCAAGATGATCGAGGCCCCTGAATCCGGGGATGTCGTGAAGATTTCCCCGGTCCGCGAAGACGGCATCATGCCGTACGCGGTCCGCATCGTCACCGGCTGAGTGTCCATCGCCGCTGGTAGGGCCGCGATCGATGCAGCGTGCGCCACAGTCGCCGCTGCGCGTGAGCGGCGTCACGAGCATGACGAATCCCCGTCTAGTACTGGCCGGTTGCGGCGCACCGGGCGATTCAATGGAATAGTTGGTGCCGCACGCACAGGACCAAAGCGAAAGCGGGGATGTTGGTGACTTCGACGGAAGGTGTGAGCGGGCCGAAGCTGGCGAAGGACGCCGGTACGGCCACGCCGAGCACCCTGGAGCGTGACGTCCAGACTCTCGAGAAGGCGATCTACGAGGTCAAGCGGGTTATCGTCGGTCAGGACCGACTCGTCGAGCGTTTGCTCGTGGGTGTTCTGGCACGCGGACACGTGTTGCTCGAAGGTGTGCCGGGCGTCGCGAAGACTCTTGCGGTGGAAACCTTCGCCAAGGTCGTCGGCGGCTCGTTCTCCCGGGTGCAGTTCACCCCGGACCTGGTGCCGACCGATCTCATCGGTACCCGCATCTACCGGCAGGGCCGCGAGGAATTCGACACCGAGCTCGGCCCGGTCGTCGCGAACTTCGTGCTCGCCGACGAGATCAACCGCGCGCCCGCCAAGGTGCAGTCGGCACTGCTCGAGGTGATGGCCGAGCGCAAGCTGTCGATCGGCGGCAAGACCTACCCGATGCCCGATCCGTTCCTGGTCATGGCCACCCAGAACCCGATCGAGAGCGAGGGCGTGTACCCGCTGCCCGAGGCGCAGCGCGACCGCTTCCTGTTCAAGGTCGTCGTGGACTACCCCTCGGTCGAGGAAGAGCGCGAGATCATCTACCGGATGGGTGTGAGCGCGCCCGAACCGAACCAGATCCTCGACCCCGAGGACATCATCCGCCTGCAGAAGGTGGCCGCCAACGTCTTCGTGCACCACGCGCTCGTCGACTACGTGGTCCGTGTGATCACCGCGACCCGCACGCCCGCCGACTTCGGCATGGAGGATGTGGCGAGCTGGATCTCCTACGGCGCGTCCCCCCGCGCGAGCCTGGGCATCATCGCCGCGGCGCGCTCGGTCGCGCTGATCCGTGGCCGTGACTACGTGGTTCCGCAGGACGTCGTCGAGGTCATCCCGGACGTGCTGCGTCATCGTCTGGTGCTGTCGTACGACGCACTGGCCGACGAGGTGTCACCCGAGGACGTCATCAAGCGCGTGCTCCAGACGGTCGGCCTGCCGCAGGTCGCCCCACAGGCCAACGGCCAGGCCGCACCGCAGCAGCCGCCGGTGCCCCAGCCGCCCCAGCAGCAGCCGGTGCCGCAGGCGGTGAACGGGCAGCAGTCCCAGCCCGCCGGCTCCGTCGCGCCCCAGTGAGTGCGCCGGAACCCGTTGTCCGCGTGCCCGTGTCGTCTCACGCTCCGCCCTCGTTCCGTGCCGGTGAACTGACCGACCCGAAGCTGGCCGCCGCGCTCAAGACCCTCGAGTTGACTGTGCGGCGCCGCCTCGACGGCGTGCTGCACGGCGACCACCAGGGGCTGATCCCCGGACCGGGTTCGGAACCGGGGGAGGCACGGCTGTACCAGCCGGGTGACGATGTGCGACAGATGGATTGGTCGGTCACCGCCCGCACCACCCATCCGCATGTGCGGCAGATGATCGCCGACCGCGAGCTCGAGACGTGGCTCGTCGTCGACCTGTCGTCGAGCCTGGACTTCGGCACCGGCCGGGTACACAAACGCGATCTCGCGATCGCGGCGGCCGCGGCGATCACCCACCTCACCTCGGGGGGCGGCAACCGGATCGGCGCGGTCGTCGCGACCGGTCAGGATCTGGTACGCATCCCCGCGCGCAGCGGACGCATGCACGCCCAGACCCTGCTGCGCGGCATCGCCACCACCCCGCACGCCCGCGACGGCGTACGCGGCGATCTCAAGGCCGGGATCGAATCGCTGCGCCGTCCGCAACGCAAACGCGGTCTGGCCGTGGTGATCAGCGACTTCCTCGGTGACGTCGACTGGCAGCGCTCCCTGCGCGCGATCTCCGCCCGCCACGACCTCCTCGCCGTGGAAGTGCTCGACCCCCTCGATGTCGCGCTGCCCGACGGCGGCGACGTGGTGCTGCACGATCCCGAATCGGGCCGCACCCGCGAGTTCAGCGTCACTCCCACGCTGCGGGCCGATTTCGCGGCCGCGGCCCGAGCCCAGCGTGAGCAGGTGGCGCAGGCGCTGCGCAGCTGCGGCGCGCCGGTGCTCACCCTGCAGACCGATCGGGACTGGATCGCCGACGTGGTCCGGTTCGTGTCCACCCGGCGCCACAGCCTCGGCGCCCCGAGCGGGCGGGTGCCTCGCCAGTGAGTATTTCGCATTTCACGGCCGTCGTCTGGCTCGGTTTCCTCGCGGTCGTCGCCCTGCTCGTGCTCGGTTACGTGCTGGTACAGCGCGCCCGGCACAAGCGGATGCTGCAGTTTGGCAACATGGCCATCCTGGAGCGGGTCGCCCCGTCGCGACCGAGCCCGATGCGCCATGTCCCGATCGCGCTGATCCTGGCGGGCCTGGTCCTGCTGACGATCGCCGCGGCCGGTCCGACCGCCGTGCAGAAGGTGCCGCGTAACCGCGCGACTGTGGTTCTGGTGATGGATGTTTCGCTGTCGATGGAAGCCACCGACGTGGAGCCGAACAGGTTGCAGGTCGCGCAGAAGGCAGGCAAGGATTTCGTCGACGGGCTGACCCCCGGTATCAACCTCGGTTTCGTCACGTTCGCGGGCACGGCCTCGGTGATGGTGTCGCCGACGACCAACCGCGAGGCGGTCAAGCATTCGATCGACAACATCAAGCTGGCCGAGCGCACCGCCACCGGCGAGGGCGTCCTCACCGCACTGCAATCGATCGACACCCTGGCCGCCGTGCTCGGTGGCGCCGAGACGCCCCCGCCCGCGCGCGTGGTGCTGATGTCGGACGGCAAGCAGACCGTGCCCGACGACAAGGACGTCGACAACCCGCGCCACGGTTTCACCGCCGCGCGCCTGGCCAAGAACAAGGGCATCCCGGTCTCGACGATCTCCTTCGGTACCGAATGGGGCACGGTCGAGATCCCGGACTCCGACGGCAAGGGTTCCCAGCGGGTGAAGGTGCCGGTCGACAACGACTCGCTGCGCGAGATCGCCGAGCTGTCCGGCGGCGACTTCTACACCGCGTCGTCGCTGGCCGAACTCACCGCGGTCTACGACACCCTCGAGGAACAGATCGGCTACGAGACCACGCGGGGCGATGCGAGCCGCCCGTGGCTGTTGTTCGGCATGCTGGCCATCGCGGCGGGAGTCGTGGTCAGTTTGCTCTATCGTCAACGCCTGCCCTAGCTCCCACCGCCCCGCGTTGTGAGCTGTCGCAACGGCGCGACCCTGACGCGGGGCGCACGAATCGGAACAGATAGGTTGGACCCTATGTCGAACGTCACATCCCGGTCGGTCCTGGTCACCGGCGGTAACCGCGGTATCGGTCTCGCGGTCGCGCAGCGTCTGCAGGCCGACGGCCACAAGGTCGCCGTCACCCATCGTGGATCGGGGGTACCCGAGGGTCTGTTCGGCGTGAAATGCGATGTCACCGACAGTGATTCGGTCGATCGCGCGTTCACCGAGGTCGAGGAGCACCAGGGTCCGGTCGAGGTGCTGGTCGCGAATGCGGGCATCACCGACGACACCCTGCTGATGCGCATGACCGAGGACCAGTTCGAGCGGGTCATCGACGCCAACCTCACCGGTGCCTTCCGCTGTGCCAAGCGCGCCAACCGCGCCATGCTCAAGGGGCGCTGGGGCCGGATGATCTTCCTCGGTTCGGTGGTCGGCATGGCCGGTCAGGCCGGTCAGCTCAACTACGCGGCGTCCAAGGCCGGTGTCATCGGCATGGCGCGGTCGCTCACTCGGGAGCTGGGCTCGCGTTCGATCACTGCCAACGTGGTGGCCCCGGGCTTCATCGAGACCGACATGACCGCGGACCTGCCCGACGATCTGAAGACCATGGCGAAGAAGTACATTCCGCTGCAGCGTCTCGGCCAGCCGGAAGACATCGCCGCCGTGGTCAGCTTCCTCGCGTCCGAGGACTCCCGCTACGTTTCCGGCGCGGTCATCCCGGTCGACGGCGGCATGGGCATGGGTCACTGATCCGATAACGGCGCTGTCGTCCACGTCGACGACTGCTATTGCATGGGTCACTGATCCGCTAACGGATCGCCCCGCGCCACCGACAAGGTGGCGGCAACCATACTGATTTCAGGAGAACCGAAAACTCATGGGCGGACTGCTCGAAGGCAAGACCATCCTGGTCACCGGCATCATCACCGACTCGTCGATCGCGTTCCACGCGGCCGCGATCGCGCAGGAGCAGGGCGCGAGGGTGATCATCACCGGTATTCCCGACCGACTGCGGCTCATCGACCGCATCGCCAAGCGGCTGCCGCAGGAAGTGCCGCCCGCCATCGGCCTCGACGTGACCAACGAAGAGGATCTGGCCGCGCTCACCGAGAAGCTGCGTGAACTGGCACCCGAGGGCATCGACGGCGCGCTGCACTCCATCGCGTTCGCGCCGCGGTCGATCATGGGCCCCGGCGCGCTGCCGTTCCTCGAGGGCCCCGGCCCCGATGTCGCCAAGTCGTTCGAGATCTCCGCGTGGAGCTACGCCTCGCTCGCGCGCGCCGTGCTCCCCGTCATGAACGAGGGCGGCTCGCTCGTCGGCATGGACTTCGATCCGCGCGTGGCCATGCCGTACTACAACTGGATGGGCGTGTCCAAGGCGGCGCTGGAGTCGGTGAACCGCTATGTGGCGCGTGAGGTCGGTGCCGCCAAGAAGGTGCGCTCCAACCTGATCGCCGCGGGTCCGATCAAGACCCTCGCGGCCAAGGCCATCGCCGGCACCGCGACCGACGATGCCAAGCAGCTCGTCCAGCTCGACCAGTACTGGGACGGCGCGTCGCCGATCGGCTGGGACGGCAACGATCCGCGCGCGGTCGGCAAGTCGATCGTGGCGCTGCTCTCGGATTGGCTGCCCGCCACCACCGGCTCGATCATCTACGTCGACGGCGGCGCCAGCCACAATATGTGGTTCCCGGAGAACATGTCCCTGAGCTGATGCCGGACGCCCTGCTGCTGCTGTCCTTCGGTGGTCCCGAGGGCCCCGAGGACGTGATCCCCTTTCTGGAGAACGTCACTCGGGGCCGTGGGGTGCCCCCCGAACGGCTCGCCGAGGTCGCGCAGCACTACCTGCATTTCGGCGGGGTCTCGCCGATCAACGCGTTGAATCAGCAGATCATCGCGGCGCTGGAGGCCGACCTCGCCGATGCCGGGCTGGATCTGCCGGTCTATTTCGGCAATCGCAACTGGCATCCCATGGTCGAGGACACGGTCGCGCGGATGACCGCCGACGGCGTGCGTTCGGCACTGGTCTTCCCGACGTCGGCGTGGGGTGGGTATTCCGGTTGCCGCCAGTACGACGAGGACATCACCCGCGCCCGCACGGTGGTCGGTGCCGGTGCCCCGGAACTGGTGAAACTGCGCCAGTACTTCGATCACCCGCTGCTGATCGAGTCGTTCGCCGACGCGATCGCCGCTGCGGTGCAACAGATTCCGGCCGAGCGCCGCGACGGCGTGCGCCTGGTTTTCACCGCACACTCCATCCCCGTCTCGGCCGACCTGTCGGCGGGCCCGCCGGCCGACGGTGGCCGCCTCTACAGCAGGCAGGTCGCCGAGGCCGCCCGATTGTGTGCCGCGGCAACCGGTTTCGCCGAGTACGACGTGGTGTGGCAGTCGCGTTCGGGCCCGCCGCAGGTACCGTGGCTTGAACCCGACATCGTCGACCACCTGGATGTGCTGCACGGCAAGGGCATCGACGCCGTGGTGGTGTGCCCGGTCGGTTTCGTCTCCGATCATCTCGAGGTGATCTGGGACCTCGACAACGAAGCGTCGACCCGCGCCGCCGAGCTCGGCATGGCGTTTGCCCGTGCGGGGACACCCGGCACCGATCCGCGATTCTCCCGGATGATCGTCGAACTGATCGCCGAACGCGTGAGCGCCGGTCCGGTGCGCGAACTCGGCACGGTCCCCGGGTACGGCTGCACCGTCGACGGAGCCCTGTGCGCCCCCGGTTGCTGCGAACCGCCCGCGCGCCCGGTCCGGCGCTGAACACAACCGGATAACCATTCACCGGTAGTCCCCGGTTCGAGGAGTAGCCTTTTCACAGTTGCGCTCGACTGATCGGAGGATTTCCGATGATTTCGACCACGCCGCGCCGCGCTGCCGGGTTCGCCCTGGTGCTGACCGCCGCCGCGCTCGGTCTGACCGGCTGTGGCGGGGACTCCGGCTATCAGACCCAGCCCCCGCAGCCCACCGAGCCCACGATCTCGCAGGCATCCGTCGAGGAATTGTGCGGCATCCTCGACGGACAGAAGGGGACGTGGAAGGCGCTGGGCCCGCGCGTCGCGCGGGTGGCGTTCACCGGCGCGATGAAGCTGTGGACGGTCAACGACACCGTCGCCAACGCCGCGATCGCCTACAACCGCCACATCGTCGACACCGTCACCATCCGCACCTGCCCGCAGGTCCGCGATGCGACGCTCAGGTCGCTCGATGTGCCCGATCTCAAAGTCGCCCTCGGCGGATTCTGAACTGGCGCTTCCCCGTTCGGCGTATCTCTGCGTTAGCATCGCCGCAGACCTTCGCCCGAAGGTCGGGTGACGCTACGGGGAGGGCCCGATGAACCATGCCGACATGATGCTGACCGCACTGGCTCGGGGAGGTGGTCTTCTCGCCGGCGACGACATACGCGCGGGCGATGCGGAGGCGGTGCTGGCCCGTCGTGGGGGCGGTAGCAGCGTCAGCGTCGGTGGTGGCGGGGTCCCGGAATGGGTCTGGTACCTGATCATCGGCGTTGTTGTGCTCATCGTGGTGATCGTGTTGATCCGCGCGTTCAGCGGTTCCTCGAATCAGGCTGCGCCACATCAGATGCCGCCACAGCACATGGCACATCAGCAGCAGCCGTACCCGGCGCAGTACCAGCAGCCGTACCCACAGCAGCACCCGTCGGGCCCCGGCTACCCGCAGGCACAGTACTCGCCGCAGTATCCGCAGGGTCAGTACCCGCAACCGTATCCGCAGCAGCAGCCGATGCCGTACCCGCAGCAGCAGCCGTACCCGCAGCAGATGCCGTATCCACAACAACCGCAGTACCAGCAGCCTTATCGGCACTGACGGATCGGCTCCGGCGTGCGCCACCGGATTCGGTGACTACCCCCGTCCGTCCCGAATGCGGAAGGTCAGCCGTCGCGGCGGGCAGCGGCGTGGACCGCGACGAGGCGGGCCTCGCGGATCGTGTTCCACAGCGGCCGCAGCAGGGATTCGTGCGCCCCGAGCGCGGTGGCCGAGGTGGGTGAGGACGCCGGCTCGTGCTGAGCGACGGTGAGGATCGCGGCCACATGATCGGCCGTATCGAGAATTCGCTTGGCGCGCAACGGGATCGAGTCGGGATAGGCGTGGCGCGCATAGGCCGCGAGCTGGGCCTCGATCTGTTCACGCGGATCGTCGTCGCCGTTGCCGACCGAGGTGGTGTGCAGTTGCATCAGGGCGTCGGCGGCGTCGCGCACCGATTCGCGCATGGTGTACTCGGCCTCGCCGAGCGACATGTCGTGACCCGCGATACGCGGCAGATCGACGCCGTAGACGGTCCACTGCAGGGTGTCGTCGTCGTCCCACTGCGGGATCAGGCCGGTGCCGGGCTCGCCGGGCACGCCGAGCAGCAAGCCCTCCTCGGCGTCGATCGCGTCGGCCGCGAACGCGGTGCCGACCGGCAGCCCGCGCACGTCACCCGGTGCGGGCAGGACCAGGCGCAGCTGCGCCCCGGCGGGAGCCATCGCCTCGCGGATCACCTTGAGCAGCGGCATGGCTCCGTTGCCCGCCGCACCGCGCGAGGTCCACGGCAGGTCCGTGCGTCCGCCGGTGACCGGGTCGCCCGCCGCGATGGTGTGGTGCGGCGCCCAGGCGTGCAGTGCCTCCAGCACGTCGTCGGGCGCGCTGGTACCGGCCAGCCAGGAGCCGGCCCACAGCGTCAGCGTGGCACTGGGAGAGCACATAATCATCGAGCATAAAGGTTCGCCCGCGATCGCGTGCGCGCACCGAGGTGGTCGATGGTGCCTACGCGGATCACCGATTTCGGCGCGACGATCCGTCTGACCTGCTGTGCGTTCACTCCGGCTCGGTCACGAAGTCGATGAGCCGTTCGACCGCGCCGATGAGTGGGGCTTCCAGATCCCGGAACGAGCCGACCGCATCGTAGACACGGCGCCAGCCCTGCTGCGGTGTTCCCCAGCCGAGGCGCGCGCAGATTCCGGTCTTCCAGTCCTCGCCGCGCGGCACTGTCGGCCAGGCATCGATGCCGAGCGCGGCGGGGCGTACCGCCTGCCAGACATCGATGTAGGGATGGCCGGTCACCAGCACGTGTGGGCCGAGGCCGGCGGTCAGGTGCGTCTCCTTCGAGCCGGTCACCAGGTGGTCGACGAGCACGCCTACCCGCGCGCCGGGGCCGGGTTCGAACTCGGTGAGCCGGGCACCGAGGTTGTCGAGGCCCTCGAGGTGTTCGACGACCACGCCCTCGACCCGCAGGTCGTGGCCCCACACCCGTTCGACGAGCGCCGCGTCGTGCACGCCCTCCACCCAGATCCGGCTGGTTCGCGCGACTCTTGCCCGCAGGCCCTCGACGCGGGTGGACCCCGACGCCGACCGCACCGGCTGTTTCGGCGCGGTCGCGGTGGGCTTGATCAGCGTGACCGGTTTCCCGTCGATCAGGAACGCCGCCTCCCGCATCGCGAACAGCCGCACCGCCCCGCGCGCGTCCTCCAGCTTCACGAACTCGCCGTCGTAGCTGCGATCGAAACCCACTACGGCACCGCAGAATCCGCTCGCCGCGTCCTCGACCACCAGATCGCGTTCGGCGTTCACTGTCGGCACCGGCTTCTTCTTGGTCCGATCGTGTCCGGAATAGATGTCGCCGTAGCTGTCTCGCGCACTCACGCCCCGAAACTACCGCGCGCGCACCAGCGCGCGCGGTACCGGCGCACCGGGAGGCGGCGATTACGCGAGCCCGCCCCCGAACCGGTGATCGAGGCTAGGCTGGCAGGGTGGCCGCAATAGTCTGGCTGATCGCGGGCATCGTTCTCGCGGCGGCGGAAATGCTCACCGGGGACCTCACGCTGCTCACCCTCGGGGTGGCCGCACTCGGCACCGCGGGGATCAGCGCCGCCACCGACCTTCCGGTCTGGGGAGACGCCCTGGTGTTCGCCGCGATGGCCGGCGTGCTGTTCGTCGGGGTGCGCCCGCTGTTGCGCCGCAAGTTCGGTACCCCGCCGCCCACTCCGACGAATGCCGATGCGCTGCCGGGGAAGTCGGCGCTGGTGCTCGAGCAGGTCGCGGAGTATTCGGGTCAGGTCAAGCTCGGTGGCGAGGTCTGGACCGCGCGTCCGCTCGACCCGAGTGAAGTGTACGAAGCCGGTGTGACTGTCTATGTGATGAAGATCGATGGCGCGACCGCCGTCGTCTGGAAGGGTCCCTAGCAATGGTTGCCTTGATCGTGGCCGCCGTCCTCGTCCTGTTGGTCGTGGTGGTGGTGTTCAAATCGATCGCTCTCGTCCCGCAGGCCGAGGCGGCGGTGATCGAACGGCTCGGGCGGTATTCGCGCACCGTGTCCGGTCAGCTGACGTTCCTCGTCCCGTTCGCCGATCGTGTCCGCGCGAAGGTGGATCTGCGCGAGCGGGTCGTGTCGTTCCCGCCGCAGCCGGTGATCACCCAGGACAATCTCACCCTGCAGATCGACTCGGTGGTGTATTTCCAGGTCACCAGCCCGCAGGCCGCTGTCTACGAGATCAGCAACTACATCGCCGCGGTCGAGCAGCTCACCGTCACCACGCTGCGCAATGTGGTCGGTGGCATGACCCTGGAAGAGACGCTGACCTCGCGCGATCAGATCAACAACCAGCTGCGCGGTGTGCTCGACGAGGCCACCGGCCGCTGGGGCCTTCGGGTGGCCCGGGTGGAGCTCAAGTCCATCGATCCGCCGCCGTCGATCCAGGAATCGATGGAGAAGCAGATGAAGGCCGATCGCGAGAAGCGCGCGACGATCCTCACCGCCGAAGGTAACCGCGAAGCGCAGATCAAGACCGCCGAGGGCGCCAAGCAGGCGGCGATCCTGACCGCCGAGGGCGGCAAGCAGTCCTCGATCCTGTCGGCCGAGGGTGAACGCCAGAGCCGCATCCTGCGCGCCCAGGGCGAACGCGCCGCCTCCTACCTGCAGGCCCAGGGGCAGGCGAAGGCGATCGAGAAGGTGTTCGCCGCCATCAAGAACGGCAAGCCGACTCCGGAACTGCTTGCCTACCAGTACATGCAGACCCTGCCGATGGTGGCCAAGGGCGATGCGAACAAGGTGTGGCTGGTCCCCAGCGATTTCGGCAAGGCGCTCGAAGGCTTCGCCCAGAACTTCGCCACCAAGGGCGAGGACGGTGTCTTCCGCTACGAACCGTCCGCCGACGAAGCCCCGGTGAAGATCGAAGACGACACCGACGTGGCCGACTGGTTCGAAACCGCCTCGGACCCCAAGATCGCCGAAGCAGTCCGCGCCGCGGAAGCCACCGCCCGCACCCCCGTCGAAGGTTTCGATTCCCCCGTACCCCGGCCCAAAACCTCGGTGGCCAAGGGGGACCCGGAACCCCCGACCCCACCTCCGATCGCCCCGGCGGAACACCCCGCCCCGCGCCCGGACGACCCCTACGGTCGCCCCTGGCAGCCGCCGCAACACGGCTGATCCGAGCAGGGTACGGCCCCGGTGTGAACTTCCACTCCGGGGCCGTTTCTGTTGTGCGGCAGCGCTGTCGGGTCAGTGCGGGAGGGGAAGGAGTTCGACGAGGGAGCCTCGGCCGGTGCCGGGCGGCAGGATGGCCAGGGCTTGGCAGGGGATGAGACCGGCCAGGTGAGGGGTGTGAGCGGGGCCTGTGCTGCGCCAGACGCCGCCGGGGTGTTGCTGGACGCCGACTATCCGGGTGGCTTCGCCTTCCATGACGCCGGCGTCGGAGAGGCGGCCCCACATGGTGGGGCCGGGCGTGCGCAGCGTGAGGGCGTCGACGATGGCCGGGCCGACGGCCAAGAGGGCCGCGACGGCGGCGAAGGGGTTGCCGGGCAGACCGAGCAGGACTCGGCCGTCGGGGAGCTGGGCGACGAGGGTGGAGCCGCCGGGGCGGATCGCTATCCGTTCGACGATGATGCGCGCGCCGAGGTCGGCGAGCAGGGTGCGCAGGTGATCGGCGGCGCCGCGACCGGTGGCGCCGACCATGACGACCAGGTCGGCGTGGGATTTCAGGGTGAGCCAGGAGCGCAGCAGGTCGCGGCTGTCGGCGAGGTGCCACAGGCCGGTGCTCTCGATATCGCAGCAGCGCAAGAACTCCGGCATGACCGGGCCGAGGGAGTCGCGGGTTTCGCCCGGACCGAGCGGGCCGACAGCGCGGATCTCGTCACCGGTCATCACCACATCGGCGCGCAAAGGACCACGCACGGTGACAGTTTCGGCTTCGGCGCTGAGGGCCGCCGAAGCCAGGGCCGGTGAGACGCGGGCCCCAGCGCGCGCCAATTCCGTTCCGCTGCTCCAGTGTTCGCCTTGGCGGCGGGTGTCGTCGCGCACCGGTGCGCCGGGCGCGCGCATCACCACCGGTTTGCCGGACACGCTGGTGGTCACGATGTGTTCGTCGCGCAAAGTCGCCGTGGTACCCAGCGGGGTAGCCGCGCCGGTCGCGATCCGCACCGCCTCGCCGGGCGCCAGCACCACCGAGCAGCCGCGCCCGGCGTAGCTCACCTGCTGGTGTAGCCGCCACCACGGTCCGGGGCCCGCCACCGCGTAACCGTCCATGGCGGCGCTGTCCACCCGCGGCAGGGGAGTGCCCGCCGCGAGGGCGACAGCCAGGGTTGCCCCCACGGCCTCGGCCACGGGTCGTTCACGCACCGCGATCGGCTCGAGCTCGGCGGCTATTCGCGCGCGCACCAGCCCCAGCCCACATTGCACCGCCGCAACTACGCCCACCCGTGCGCTCGTCACCACGTTCCGCCTTCCGAGGACCCATCACCGATACTGGGACTCATCGTGCGCACCACCGATTGCCTGCGATTTTCTGGGCAGTTGCCGCGCGATGACGTTGTGCTCACGCACACGCGTGCCGCTCGGTGCGCAGTTCGGGCGTCACGAGTGGGTGACCCGCAGGTCTGCCGGGCTGGGTGCCCCGACGTCCGGGCGGTCAGCGGTGGGGGAGAAGCCGACGGGGTTCACGCTTCGGTGAGGGCGTTCGCCAGCTCGGCGGCGCGGCCGGCGATGGCGGTGCCCAGCTCGGCGGTGGTGGCGGTGCCGCCCAGGTCCGGTGTGCGAACCGTGCCCGCGGCGAGGACGTCGCAGACCGCGCGGTCGACGGCGGCGGCCGCGGTGTGCTCGCCCAGGTGGGAGAGCAGCATGGCCCCGGCGAGGATCTGGGCGACGGGGTCGGCGATGCCCATGCCCGCGATGTCGGGCGCGCTACCGTGTACGGCCTCGAACATCGACGGCGCGTCCGCCGCGGGGTTGATGTTGCCCGAGGGCGCGAGCCCGAGTCCGCCGGTGACGGCCGCGGCGAGGTCGGAGAGGATGTCGCCGAACAGGTTCGAGCCCACGATCACATCCAGGCGATCGGGGTGGAGCACGATTTCGGCGGCGAGGGCGTCGACGTGCATCTGCCGGGTCCGCACCGTCGGGTACTCCTCGGCTACGCGCTCGACAATGCTGTCCCAGTAGGGCATCGAGTGGATGAGCCCGTTGGATTTCGTCGCCGAACAGAGCTTGCCCGAGCGTTCGGCGGCGCGGTCGAACGCATAGCGGATGATCCGTTCGCAGCCGGTGCGGGTGAACACTGATTCCTGCAGCACGAATTCGTCCGGCCTGCCCGGGTTGTGGATGCCGCCGATCTCGGAGTACTCGCCTTCGGAGTTCTCCCGCACGATGAGAATGTCGAGGTCCTCGGCGGTGCGGTCGCGCAGCGCCGATTCCGTGCCGGGCAGCAGTCGTACCGGCCGCAGGTTGACGTACTGGCCGAAGGCGCGCCGCAGCGGAATCAGCAGGCCCCACAGCGAGATGTGGTCGGGTACCCCGGGGAATCCGACGGCGCCCAGCAGGATCGCATCGAACCCGGCGAGCTGCTCGGGCCCGTCGGCGGGCATCATCGCGCCGGTCCGCAGATAGTTCTCACAGGACCAGTCGAACTCGGTCCAGCTGATTCCCGGCAGGACCCGGTCGAGCACCTTCACCGCCTCGACGGTCACGTCGACGCCGATTCCGTCGCCCGGAATGGTCGCGATCCGGTATGTGCGCACGCTGTCTCCCTAAACCTTGACGCCGATGTATTTGGTCTCGAGGAATTCGTCGATCCCGGTGAAACCGCCCTCACGCCCGAGCCCCGATTCCTTCACCCCGCCGAACGGCGCGGCCGGATTGGAGACCACGCCCTGGTTCAGGCCGACCATTCCCGTGTCGAGCGCTTCGCAGACGCGCAGGCCGCGACGCAGGTTCTCGGTGAACACGTACGCCACCAGCCCGTACGGGGTGTCGTTGGCGCGGGTGATCGCCTCGTCCTCGGTGTCGAACGTGCCGATCGCGGCGACGGGTCCGAAGATCTCGGTGTGGCACAACTCGGCGTCGTCGGGCACGCCGGTGAGCACGGTCGCCGGGTAGAAGGTGCCCGGTCCGTCGATCGCCGTGCCACCGAGCCGCACCTGGGCGCCGCGCTGCCGGGCGTCGGCCACGAGGTGTTCCACCTTGGCCACGGCCTCGGCGTCGATGAGCGGCCCGACGACAACGCCCGGCTCGGTGCCACGGCCCATCGGCAATGCCGCCATCCGCGTGGCCAGTCGTTCGGCGAATTCCGCAGCGATGCCGCGCTGCACCAGAATTCGGTTCGCGGCCGTACAGGCCTGGCCGATGTTGCGCATCTTGGCGGCGAGCGCGCCCTCGACCGCTTCGTCGAGATCGGCATCGTCGAACACCAGCAGCGGTGCGTTGCCGCCGAGTTCCATCGAGGTGCGCATCACGGTGCGGGCGCACTGTTCCAGGAGGAGTTTCCCGATGGCGGTGGACCCGGTGAAGGAGAGTTTCCGGGAGCGCGGATCGGCGATGAGCGGTGTCATCAGCGCGCCGGGGTCGGCGGTGGTCACCACATTGACCACACCATCGGGCACACCCGCCTCGGCCAGGATCGCCGCGAGCGCCAGCATCGACAGCGGTGTTTGTTCGGCGGGCTTCACCACACAGGTGCAGCCGGCGGCCAGCGCGGGCGCGATCTTGCGGGCGCCCATCGCCATCGGGAAGTTCCACGGCGTGATGAGCAGACTCGGCCCCACCGGCTGCTTCGTCACCAGAAACCGGGATCCCCCCGTCGGCGCGGGCATGTACCCGCCGTCGAGGCGGACGGCTTCCTCGGCGAACCAGCGGAAGAACTCCGCGGCATAGGCGATTTCGCCGCGCGCCTCGGCGAGCGGCTTGCCCATCTCGAGCGTCATGACCAAGGCGAGGCGTTCGGTGTCGGCCAGCAGCGCGTGGTGCGCGCGCATGAGGACGTCGCTGCGGGTGCGTGCCGGGGTGCCGGCCCAGGCGGCCTGGGCGGCGGCGGCCGCGGCGAGCGCGTCGAGTCCGTCGGACGCGGTCGCGTCCGCCACCACGCACAGCTGCGCGCCGGTCGCGGGATCGAGGACGGGCAGCGTGGCGACGGACTCACGCCATCGGCCCCCGATGAACAACCCCTGCGGAACGCTGTCGATCGCGGCCCGCTCGGCGGCGCTCAGGATGTCGAGCAGCTGCGCGCTGCCCCCGGACTCGTCCATGCGGTGCCTGCCTCCCGACGCGGTGGATCAACCGTTGCTGTGAACCCTGCCGCCATGTTATGCATATTGTCAACAATCCGACAATAGACAATCTGGGGAGTCCTTGATGACCGAGCTGTCTCCCGTCCTGAAGCAGGCCACGCCCGTCCACGTCGACCACGGCGCGGGCTGCTACCTCTACGACACCGACGGTCGCCGCTACCTGGATTTCACCGCCGGGATCGGCGTCACCAGTACCGGGCACTGTCACCCCACCGTGGTCGCGGCGGCGCAGGCCCAGGTCGCCAGCCTGATCCACGGCCAATACACCACGGTGCTGCACCGACCGCTGCTCGAGCTCACCGAGCGCCTCGGCGCGGTGCTGCCCGAGGGTTTGGACACGCTGTTCTTCGCCAATTCCGGCAGCGAGGCGGTCGAGGCCGCGCTGCGTCTGGCCCGCCAAGCCACCGGGCGCCCGAACGTGGTCGTCTTCCACGGCGGATTTCACGGCCGCACCGTCGCCGCGGCGACCATGACCACCTCGGGGACCCGGTTCTCGGCGGGGTTCAGCCCGCTGATGTCCGGGGTGCACGTGGCCCCGTTTCCGACCGCCTTCCGCTACGGGTGGAGCGAAGCCGAAGCCACCGACTTCGCGCTGCGTGAGCTCGACTACCTGCTCGCCACCCTCACCTCGCCCGCCGAGACCGCCGCGTTCATCGTCGAACCGGTGCTCGGCGAGGGCGGCTACATCCCCGGCAACACCCGCTTCTTCCAGGGCCTGCGCGAGCGCGCCGACCGGCACGGCATCCTGCTGGTCTTCGACGAGATCCAGACCGGCTTCGGCCGGACCGGAAAGTTCTTCGGCCACCAGCACTTCGACGTGCGCCCCGACGTGATCACCATCGCCAAGGGGTTGGCCAGCGGGTTCCCGCTGTCGGGCATCGCGGCGTCGCGGGAGTTGATGGCCAAGGCCTGGCCGGGCTCACAGGGCGGGACCTACGGCGGCAACGCGGTGGCCTGTGCCGCCGCGGTCGCGACACTCGAGGTGATCGAGGCCGAGGGTCTCGTCGACAACGCCGCCGTTCGTGGAGCGCAATTGCTCTCCGGCGTCGGGAGTCTCGCCACGAAGGCGATCGGGGACGTCCGTGGCCTCGGTCTGCTCGTCGGCGCCGAGTTCACCACGCCGACCGGCGAACCCGACACCGCGACGGCATCAGCCGCCCAGAAGGCCGCCGTCGACAAGGGACTGCTGCTGCTCACCTGCGGGGCGCACATGAACGTCGTGCGCATGATTCCGCCGCTGATCGTCACCGAAACGCAGGTGCAGGATGCCCTGGCGATCTGGTCGGAAGTCCTCGCCGAGCTGTAGTCCGCCACGCTGTCCCCGCTCGGGTTCCGGGCGGGGACTCGCACCACAACCGGGACAATCGCGAAATCCCGCACCGCACAGGAAGTAGGAGCCGATGGCCCGCTACATGAGCATCACCCTCACCGAAGCCGGCGTCACCTGCCGCGCGCGCCTGCTCGACGACGAGGCTCCGCGCACGTGTGCCGCCGTCTGGGCTGCGCTCCCGCAGGAGGGCGACGCCTTCCACGCCAAATACGCCCGCAACGAGGTCTACGCGCTGGTGCCCCGCATCACCGCGGCCCCGCATCGCGAAAACCCCACCGTCACACCGATTCCCGGCGACGTCTGCCTCTTCGACTTCGAACCGTGGGAAATCGGCAACCCCGCCTACGGCTACGAACCGGGCTCCGCCGCCCATCACGCCCAGGGCGCCACCGACCTCGCCCTGTTCTATGGCCGCAACAATCTCCTGATCAACGGCGACCTCGGCTGGGTTCCCGGCAGCGTCTTCGCCACCATCGAGGACGGTCTCGCGGACTTGGCGGCCGCCTGCAACGGGTTGTGGTTGCGCGGTGTCGAGGGTGAGACGCTGGCTTTCGCCCGCGCCTGACAGAGCGACCGCTCCGACGCCGTCGAATCCCTCGGCGGCGTCGAAAGAGGTGAGCGCCCTAGATATTTCAGGAGTTCAGCACGAACTCGGCGTGCCTGGCCACCGCGAGGATCAAGTCATCGGAGTGCCGGGGTCCCACGATCTGCAAGCCCACCGGCATTCCGGTGCGAGTCGTGCCGACCGGGATGCTGATGGCGGGCTGCTGCGTCATATTGAACGGGTAGGTGAACGGGGTCCAGTCCGGCCAGCCGCGCAGTCCGCTGCCCGGCGGCACATCGTGTCCGGCCTCGAACGCGGTGATCGGCATGGTCGGGGTGATCAGCACATCGTAGGCGGTGTGGAAGGTGCCCATCGTGATACCGACTTCCGCCGCGACATGGCGGGCGTCGAGATAGTCCACGGCGCTGACAGCTTCGCCGCGAGCCCAGACCGCGCCCAAGCCGGGATCCACCTTCGCCCGGGACCCGGCCGGGAACTTCGACAGCATGGTTGCCGCACCCGCCGCCCACAAAGTTTCGAAGGCTTCGCGCGGGTCGGCGAATCCGGGATCGACCGCATCGATGGTCAGATCGGCTGCGGCCAACCGTTGCACCGCCCTCTCGACGATCTCGGCCACCTCCGGATCCACCTGTGCGTACCCGAGCGTGGCGGAATAGCCGACCGACAGCCCGCGTACATCCCGCTGTATCTGACTGCGGAAGGTTGTCAAGGTGGGGGCCAGCGCCGTCGGGTCCCGCGGATCCGGCAGCGAGAGGATATCCATCAGCAGCGCCGCGTCCTCGACGGTGCGCGTCATCGGCCCGGCATGGGCGAGGGGACCGAACGGGCTGGCCGGGTAGAGCGGCACCCGCCCGTGCGTCGGTTTGAAGCCGACGATCCCGCAGAACGAGGCCGGAATACGGATGCTGCCGCCACCGTCGGTGCCCACCGACACCGGCGTCATCCCACCCGCCACCGCTGCCGCGCTGCCACCGGACGATCCGCCCGCGGTCGTCGCGGGATCGGCGGGATTGCGGGTGACGCCGGTGAGTGGACTGTCGGTGACGCCCTTCCAGGCGATCTCCGGGGTGGTCGTCTTGCCGACGAACACCATCCCGTCCTCGCGCAGCCGAGCGGCGACCGGGCTGTCCACCAGCCACGGCCCGCCCGCGTCGACGCAGGTGGAACCACGCAGGGTCGGCCAGCCTTCGGTCAGGAAGATGTCCTTGATGGAAATCGGCACGCCGTCGAGTAACCCGCGCGGATGGCCCGACTGCCAGCGCGCCTCGGAGTCCTTCGCCTGCACCAGCGCCCGGTCCGGATCGACCAGGCAGAACGCGTTGAGCGCGCCGTCGCGGGCCGCGATGACATCCAGGCAGGCTTGCGCTGCCTCGACGGGGGACAGCTGCCCGGCCGCATAGGCCGAGACCAGCTGAACCGCCGTCATCACGGTGGGATCGGTGGGGAGATCGGGCTGCGTCATGGCGGGGCTCCTTCAGCCGGGCACGTACCCGAGCGTCTTGTCGACAACGTTGTCCAGCGGCAGTCCGGCTGCCCACCTGCCGAAATTGTCGGTGAATGCGCGGACGATCTCGGTGCGCCAGCCGTGGAAATCACCCGAATTGTGTGGCGTGAGCACCACGTTCGGTAGATCCCAGAGCGGATGGTCCGCGGGCAGCGGTTCCGGATCCACCACGTCCAGTGCGGCCGCGGCGATCGAACCGTTGCCGAGCGCGGCTACGAGATCGTCGGTAACCACTGATTCCCCGCGCCCGACATTGACAAACCTGGCATGCGGTTTCATGGCCGCGAACGCGGCGGCATCGAACATGTGCCGGGTCTGCGCGGTGAGCGGCGCGATCGCGATCACGTAGTCGGCGCCGGGCAGTTCGGCGTGCAGGTCGTCGCTGATGGTGCCGAAATCCGGGTCACCGGAGCGGGCGCGGCGCCCGACCCCGCGCACCGTCATGCCCGCGGCGCGCAGCAATCGCGCGGTGGTGCGGCCGATCGAGCCGGTCCCGACGATCAGTGCCGTGGTCCCGGCCACGCGTTCGGATTCGCGGTGCCGCCACTCGTGCCGCTGCTGCAACCGGATCGAGCCGGGCAGGTCCTTGGCGAACGAGATGATCTGTCCGAGGACGTATTCGGCGATGGCCGTATCGAAGACATTGCGGGTGTTGGTGACCACCACCTCGGACGCGCGCAGCTCCGGGAACATCACCGGGTCCACGCCCACACCGCCCATGTGCAGCCAGCGCAGGCGATCGGCGCTGGGCCACGCGCCGGGAACGGCACGAGTCTGGAAGTCGTAGACGAACAGCACATCGGCGCCGCGTAGCGCGTCGGCGAGCCCGTCGGCCTCGGTGTAGCGCACGTCGGCGCGCTCGGCAACGGGGGCCATGAGGTCCGATTCGGGCAGGCTGTCACGATGTAGGACGGTGACAATCGGCCCGTTTTCCACATTGACACCGTACGATCAGATCGTATGATTGTCAACAATCCGATCGTGTTCGGAGGTCTGCCCGGCTGAGCGCGAGAGGGGCCGCAGTGGAGTTCAGCTTCCCGGACATCGACGGGCCGGTAGCCCAACGAGGTATCGGCGTGATCGCGCCGTTCGACCTCGCCCTCGAACGGGAACTGTGGCGGTGGGCGCCCCTCGAGGTGAGTCTGCACCTGGCCCGCACACCCTATGAACCGGTGCCGGTATCCCTGGCGATGGCCGAACTCGTGTCCAATCCGCTGCATCTCACGGCGGCCACCCACGACGTGCTGCACGTGGAGCCGGAAGTCGTTGCCTACCTGTGTACTTCGGGCAGTTTCATCAACGGTCTCGCCTACGAACGATCCCTGCGGGAAACGATCTGCCTGGCCGGCGCACCGGATGCGGTGACCACCTCCGGCGCCTTGGTGGAAGCGATCAAGCACCTCAACATCACCCGGATGTCGGTGATCACCCCGTACGACGAGATCCTCACCGGCAAACTGCACGACTTCCTCGACGAAGCGGGCTGCACCACGATCAAGTCCGATCATCTCGGGCTCGGCGGCGGCATCTGGAAGGTCAACTACCGCACCATCGCCGAACGGATACTCGGCGCCGACGACCCCCGCTCGGAAGCGATCTTCGTCAGCTGCACCAACCTGCCGACCTACGACGTGATCGAGCCACTCGAACAGGCACTCGGCAAACCCGTCCTCACCGCCAACCAACTGACCATGTGGGCCTGCCTCGGCCGGATGAAACTCCCGATGATGGGCCCAGGTAAATGGCTCGTCAATGTCTTCTGAACGGAGCGAGATGCACATGCCGACCATCGGATTCATCTACCCCGACCACGCCGCCGAGGACGACTACCCGCGTGCCGCGGCCCTGCTCGGCGCCGCGTTGCCGGTGGCCCACATCTACGGCACCGACCTGCACGCCGTTCCCGAACTGCTCGATCTGGGCAGCCCGGAGAAGCTGAGCCACGGCGCTTCGTTGCTCGCGGCCGAAGACCCCGCCGCCGTGGTCTGGGCGTGCACCTCGGGCAGTTTCGTCTACGGGCCACAGGGTGCGCGGGGTCAGGTCGACAGCCTGGCCGAGGCGGCGGGAGTGCCTGCCTCCAGTACGAGTTTCGCGTTCGTCGAAGCGGCGCGGGCGCTCGGTGTGCGGCGCGTGGCCGTGGTCGCGAGCTACCCCGAGGAGGTGGCACGGTTGTTCGTCGACTTCCTCGCCGACGCGGGCATCGACGTGGTGTCGATGTCGAGCGCCGGGATCGACACCGCCGCGGAGGTCGGCACCCTCACTCCCGACCAGGTCCTGACCCTGGCCGTCACCAACGACCACCCCGATGCCCAGGCACTGCTCATCCCGGATACGGCCATGCATACTCTCGAGGTGCTTCCGAAACTCGAGGCCGCGCTCGGCAAGCCGGTGCTGACGGCGAACCAGGTCACCATCTGGGAAGGTCTGCGGCTGGCCGGGGTCACCGCGGTCGCTCCCGAGCTGGGCGCGTTGTTCGCGGAGGGGAGTCGCCATGTCGATCATTGATTTCGAGCCGGTCAATCAGCAGTCCACCGCGGAGATGATCGCCGACCGCCTGCGCGAGGCGATCATGCGCGGTGCGCTGGCACCCGGCGCCCAGCTCGGGGAAGCCGATCTGGCAACCAGTTTCGGTGTCTCCCGCGGACCCGTGCGCGAAGCCATGCAACGTCTCGTGCAAGAGGGCCTGCTGTTCAGCATCCGCAACCGCGGCATCTTCGTCATCGAACTCACCACCGACGACGTCATCGACATCTACCGCGCCCGCACCGCCCTGGAAGGCGGCGCGCTCGACCTCATCCTCGACGGCCGCCGCGACATCGCCTACGCCGCACTGCGACCCAGCGTCACCGCCATGCGGCGCACCGCCGAGGCCGGCGATGCCGCCGGTGTCTCCGACGCCGACCAGGCCTTCCACGAAGCGCTCGTCACCGCCGCCGACAGCCCCCGCCTCGTCCGTGCCGCCCGCACCCTGCTCATCGAAACCCGCATGTGTCTGGGCGCCCTCCAAACCACCTACCCCGACCTGCGCGAACAAGCCGGCGAACACGTCGAACTCCACGAAGCGATCGGCTCGGGTGCACCCGAGCGGGCCCGCGCCCTGCTCGTAGAGCACATGGACGACGCGGTCCGGCGCTTGCGCGACCGCTAGCTGCCGCGGCTCGGGGGAGGGCATCAGGGTGTCCGTCCGCAGCCGCGGCCGCAGTGCGCCGAGAGTGAGCGGGCGACGTGCGAGGTGATCGTGCGCGACGGGCACAATGGACCCGTACGATCACCTCGACTCCCCGCAGGAGCTCTCGTGGACAGCGAACAGCGCACACGCGCACAGGCTTTCGTCGATCTGCACCGCGAAGGCTGCTTCCTGCTGCCGAATGCCTGGGATGCGGGGAGTGCGCGAATTCTGGAGTCGGTGGGATTCCCCGCGATCGCGACCACCAGCGCGGGGGTCGCTTTCTCGTTCGGTCGCCCCGACCACGACTTCTTCACCGAGCACGGTGCGCACGGTCGCGTCGATCGTTCGACGATGATGGGGCGGATCCACGAGATCACCACCGCCGTGCGGGTGCCCGTCAGCGCCGATCTCGAGGAGGGGTACGGGCCGGACGCCCAGGAGGTGGTGACCACCCTCTCCCTCGCCATCGACGCCGGTGCGGCGGGCGGCAACATCGAGGACTTCACCGGCGACCGCACCACCCCGCTGTTCGACGAGGTGCACGCGGTGGACCGGGTCCGGGCGGCGCGCGCGGCGGTGGCCGCCAGTGGTGTGCCGTTCGTGCTCGTCGGCCGGACCGACGCGCTGCTGGTGGACGCCGGTCTCGACGAGGCGATCCGGCGCGCCAACTCCTACCTCGCCGCGGGCGCGGACTGCGCCTTCGTTCCCGGGGCGGCCGACGCCGCCACGATCGCCACGCTCGTCGAGGCGATCGACGGACCGCTCAACGTCGTCATGGGCCTGACCGGTGGCGGCCTGTCGATGGCCGAACTCGCCGACCTCGGCGTCCGCCGGGTCACCGTCGGCGGCAGCATCGCCCGACTGCTCTACCGCCACCTCCTCGACGCGGCCACCGAGCTCTCCGAGCACGGCACTTTCACCTACGGCGACACCCAACTCACCCAGACGGCGCTCAACGCCCACTTCACCGCCCGCACCTGACGGGCGAGCTCGCACGGGGGCCTCATCAGGAAGTAGGCCGGGCACCTCGCAGGTCGAGGAGCATGCCGAGGTACCCCATTTCCTGACTTTGGGATTGGGCCATCGCGCGGGCGGCCTGCTTCACCGGACCCGAGGTGAGCAGGGTGTCGGCGGCGCGGGCCATCGTGACGCCGCCCGCGTGATGGCGGTACATCAGTTGCAGGAACAGGGTTTCGGCGTCGGCCGCACGGGCCCCCGCGAGGGTGTCGAGATCGGCGATGGTGGCCATACCGGGCATCGTGGTCGGCGCGGCGCTCGAGTGGTGGTGGGTTCCCGCCATCCAGGTCATCGGGACATCGGCCGTGGGTGCGGCGCCGGCCAGCTGGGTCCAGCCGAGCAAGGTGCCGATCTCCACCCGCTGAGTGTCGGCGATCTGGTCGGCCAGCCTGCGCACGGTGGGATCCGCGGCCGGGTCGAGGCGCTCGGTGAGGATCAGCGCCTGCTGGTGGTGTGCGGTCATGTCCTGGACGAAGCCCAGTTCCGTCGTGGTGAGAACCGGTGCGGGCGTGGCCGTCTCGGTGACGAAGAGCGGTCGCAGGGCCGCCCCGAGTGCCAGCAGGAAGAGGACGGCGGCCCCGGCGAACGCCAGGCGGATCACCCGGTTCACGGTCACGACCCGACCGTGGACTGCTGGTTCGCGGGCGGTGTGTACACCTCGTTGTCGAGCTGCAACACCATGAACCCGTTGTCGGAACAGGTGACATACAGCTGATCGCCACGCCACTCCGGCGGGGACAGGCACCAGTCCGTGGACAGGTCGCCGAACGCGATATCGCCTGCCCGGGCGGTCAGCACCTGCGCGGGATCGAACAACCCCTCGGCCATCGACCGCAGTGCCGCCGGGGCGCTCATCACCGGGATGCCGATGATCGAGGCCAGGGCGTGGGGCGAGTTCCAGATCTCGAGATTGCGTCCGGTGCGGGCAGGCGGGTTGAAGTAGGCGATCTCGCGGATGTCGCCGGGATCGCGGACGTCGAACACCCGGATACCGGAGGAGATCCAGCCGCAGGCCAGGGCGGTCGGGTTGTCGGGACGGTCGGCGGTGCAGTAGTGCGATTCGTAGGAGAACGCCGAACCGCCCATCGAGGAACCGATGCCCGCGTCGATATTGTCGGGCAGGTTGATCTCGAGTTTGATCTTCGCGGTGATCCTGGGCGCGCTGTCGTCGGACACGTCGATGAGTTTCACGCCACCGGAGCCGCCCTCGTCGACCGTGAACAGATGGGGCACACCGTCATAGGTCACGGGCACGCTGTGCTGAGTGGCCCAGCCGTCGGTCCAGAATGTGCGGCCGAGGTGGGGGACATGTGGATTCGGGTCGCGGCGTTGCACCGCGCTCACGTCGAGCACGGTGAATCCGCCCAGGGCGGAGATATAGAGCCGGTTTCCGTCGGGACTCACCCCGAGCCCGTGTGCCTCTATCCCCGTCAGCCCCTGCCAGATCACCCTGGGATTCGCTGGGTCGGTGAGGTCGATCGCACTGAGAAAACCGGGGACCAGGCCCGACGCCCAATACGTACGTCCATCGGGCGAGAAGCCGCCCTCGTGTGTCGTGATCGGCAGCGGCATCAGCAGATTCGAGCCGGTTCCGGGATTGAGCAGCCGGGGATGCGCGCAATCGGAGATGTCGTACACCGACAGGTATCCGGCTCCGATGCCGACCGGCACACCCGTTCCGACGAGCAGTTTGCGAGCCGTGTTGACCTTCAACGTCTCCCAGGTGCCTGCCAGCATGGCGGGTTCGGCCAGCGTCGCGGTCAGCCGCGGATTCGCCGGATCGGAGACATCGAGGACCTGGACGCCGGGGTGCTCGCTGAGCATGTTGCCGGGGAAGAACGTGCCCATGTAGGCGCAGTGCTCGAAACTGGTGGAGGTGATGCCCGCTCCGCGCCCGGCGTAGCCCCCGACCATCGACATGTTGCAGCGATAGCCCTGGGTGCTGCGCCCGCTGTCCCGGTCACCGGCGGGGACGTCGCCCTGCAATCCGGTCTCCGGCAGTGATCCGGGCCCACAGTCGGCCCGCGGCACCGCCGTTCGGCCCACATCGAGGAATTCCTGCACCGCGCCCGTCAGGTCGGCGCCGAAATCGGCCGACGCACCGGACGGCAGGCCGACGGCCACGAGTGCGGTGATCGCGGCCGCCGCCACAGCACGCAGCAGCGAATGTCGTCGGCTGTTCGGCGGTGCCGTGCCGGAATCGCCCGGCGGGTTCGCGGACCCGGCTTCGGGTCGTGTGTCGGTGTGCGGACGTGATGGCATCGTTGCCCTCCCGAATCAAAGATGCGGACAACACAACTGGCTCAGACAGTTGTGCCGCATCACGAATAGTAAGGCGATCGAATGGTTGCCGAAGGGTGTTTCGGGGAACAGGGTGTGGGGCGGGCTCGCGCTTACCTCGGGTCGCCGCCCATACGCTGTACGGTTGCTCTGCACGACCAGCGCGTCTGAAAAGGCGGGGAGTTTCCGCGATCGGAGAGGACTCGGACCCATGTCGAACGATGTCGTAGGAAGTTCCGGCACCGCACCGCCGCCGGGCGGATCGGTAGCCGATGGGTCGCCGGGCAAGCCCAGGCTGGATCTGCTCATCTTCTGCGCCACCGCGATCGGCGCACTCGCCTTCGTCGCCTGGGGTGTCCTCGACGACGAGAGCCTCGCCTCCGCGGCGAGTACCGCGCAGAAATGGGTCATCACCAATACCGGCTGGTTGTTCGTGCTCACCGCCACCGCGTTCGTGGTGTTCGTGATCTGGCTGGCGGTCAGCCGCTACGGCCGGATCCCGCTGGGCGCCGACGACGAGAAACCCGAATTCCGCACCGTGTCGTGGATCGCGATGATGTTCAGCGCGGGCATGGGCATCGGTCTGATGTTCTGGGGTGTGGCGGAACCGTTGTCGCACTTCGTGAACCCCCCGCCGCATACCGCCGAGCCCGGATCACCGGCCGCCGCGGAAGTCGCCATGGCCACCACGCTGTTCCACTGGACACTGCACCCGTGGGCGATCTACGCCGTCGCGGGCCTGGCCATCGCCTACGGCACGTTCCGAAAAGGCCGCTCGCAGTTGATCTCCTCGGTGTTCCGGCCGCTGCTGGGCCGGCACGCCGACGGGATCGGCGGCCGGGCGATCGACATGATGGCGATCTTCGCGACCCTGTTCGGCTCGGCGGCGTCACTCGGTCTCGGCGCGTTGCAGATCGGCGCGGGCATGGAGTTCAACGGCTGGATCGACGGCATCGGAAAGATCGGTCTGGTGGCGATCATCGCGGGCCTGTCCGTGGCCTTCGTGCTGTCGGCGGTCTCGGGTGTCGAACGCGGCATCCAGTGGCTGTCCAACATCAATATGGTGCTGGCCCTTGCCATCGCGGCGTTCGTGTTCATCGCGGGCCCCACGCTGTTCGTGCTCAATATCCTGCCCACCTCGATCGGCGACTACATCGAGAGCCTGCCGACCATGGCCTCACGCACCGGCGCCGGCGACGACGCGATGCAGACATGGCTGTCGAGCTGGACCATCTTCTACTGGGCCTGGTGGATCTCGTGGACGCCGTTCGTCGGCATGTTCATCGCGCGGATCAGCCGCGGCCGCACCATCCGCCAGTTCGTGACCGGCGTGCTGCTGGTGCCGAGCGTGGTGAGTCTGCTGTGGTTCGCGATCTTCGGTGGCGCGGGCATCGCCGAACAGGCCGAACACGGCGACCTCACCGAACCGGACGGCTCGGTCGATTCGAACTTCGCGCTGTTCCACCTGCTGGACCAGTATCCGATCACCTCGGTGACCACGGTGGTGGTGATGATCCTCGTCGCGATCTTCTTCGTCTCCGGTGCCGACGCGGCCTCCATCGTGATGGGCACACTGTCCGAACGCGGCAGCATCGAACCGTCGAAGTGGGTCGTCATCTTCTGGGGCGCGGCCACCGGCGCGGTCGCCGCGATCATGCTGGTGATCGCCGATTCCGACAACCTCGGCGGCGCTCTGACCGGCCTCCAGGCGTTGACCACCGTGGTGTCGCTGCCGTTCCTGGTGGTGATGGTGGCGATGTGTGTGTCGCTGTACAAGGACCTGCGCGACGACCCGCTGATCCTGCGCATGGATCGCGGCATCGAACTGGTCGAGGTCGCCGTCGACCAGGGCACCGAACTGCACGAGGGCGACTTCGCCCTCGTCACCGAGGCCTCGCCGGACAAGGTCGACGTCGCCGACGATCCCCCCGTCGCCGGTACCGAACGCGGCTAGTCCGCAGTGTCGATCCTGGCCTGCGCCGACGACAAGTCGGCGCAGGCCAGCCGCAGGCGGTCCCGCAGTGCGTCAGCGGATTCGGCGATCGCCGCCTGGGATCGGACGTACTCCGCGCGTCCGGCCGGTGTTTCGATGCGCACCGGCTCGTAGCCGAAGCCCGACAGATCGTAGGGGCTGGCCCGCATGTCGAGTTCCCGTGCGGTGCAAGCGAGTTCGAAGCAATCGAGCAGCAGGTCCGAGGAGATCAGCGGCGCGAGCTTGAATCCCCACTTGTAGAGATCCATATTCGCGTGCAAACACCCCGGCTGCTCCCGCTGCACCTGGTCCGCGCGGGTGAGCGGTTCGGCATTGCGCCCCACCGCCTCCGGCGTGAAGAACCGGAACGCGTCGAAGTGCGTGCACCGCAACGACATCGACTCCACCACCGCGTCCGTCCCCGCGTGTCCCAGACGCAGTGGAACCTGCTGATGCCGCACGTCGTCGGTGCGATAGACCATCGCCCATTCGTGCAGCCCGAAACACGACAACTGCGCCGGACGGCGCGCGGTAGCGGTGAGCAGGCCGGACACGAACCCGATCGTGTCGCGCCGCTTGGCCAGGTAGGCCGGATCGGCCGCGAACACTCCGTGCTCATCCGGATGCTCGGCATACCCCCGCGCACCCTTGTAGTCGCCCGCCGCACGCAGCCCGATCCCGAACCCCGGATGCCACCGACGCAGCTGTGAAGGCTTATGGCCGTAGTAGGTGAAAAGGAAATCGATGACCGGATGGGTGGTCCCCGCCGCCCGCCGCTCCAGATACGGCCCGACCAACCGATCGAGCCGGTCACGATGTGCGCGCGCGGCGGCCCGCCACTCGACCGCCGGTAATACCCGCAAGTCGAGAGCGTGGTCGAGGTCGCCGTTCGTGCTCACCTGGATATTCTCCCGCACCGGCTTTCCCCGGCGAATTCGCCCTGAATCAGGTCTCGGGGCGCGACCCCGGCCGGACTACGCATCTCCTGGGTTGCTCGAACGATCCGGGGACTTCCGCATCCGACGAGATCTGTGGTCCCGACGCGCCTATTTGTCGCGCCGGATGACGGCGCGGCAGCGCCGTTCCAGGAGCAGGACGGCCAGGCCGAAGGAGCGGAAGGCCGGATTGGTGGTCTGGCGGTGATAGTAGCGGTAGTAGATCTGCTGGCAGATCACCGCCAGACGGAACAGGCCGAAGACTTCGTAGAAGGCCCACTCGCGGTCGGTGAGACCGATGCCGGTACGGCGACAATAGTATTCGACCACTTCGTCGCGGGTCAGCATGCCCCGAACGTGGGTGGGCTGGCGCCGGAAGAACTTGAAGGCGAGGTTGTCGTCGGCCTGGACCCAATAGGCCAGGGCGCCGCCGAGATCCATCAGCGGGTCGCCGATGGTGGCCATCTCCCAGTCGAGCAACCCGATCGGACGGGTGGGATCGGCGGGATCGAGCACGATGTTGTCGAAGCGGAAGTCGTTGTGGATCAGCACCGATGCGCGATCGGGCGGTTGGTTGGCGGCCAGCCACGCCATCACGGATTCGAACGAGCCGACAGTGCGGGTGCGGGCGCGGCGATAGCGGTCGGACCAGCCCGACACCTGCCGGGTGATGTATCCGGGGCCCTTGGACATCCAGTTCAGCCCTGCGGCGGTGGGGTCGATGGTGTGCAGGTCGACCAGGACGTCGAGCACATTGGTGCACAGCGAGCGCACCCGCGATGCCGTCCAGGAGGGGTCGGGCGGGAGTTCCTTCCTGGGGATGAGACCGTCGAGACGTTCCATGAGGTAGAACGGCGAGCCGAGCACAGTGTCGTCCTCGCACAACGCCACTGTCGGCGGCGCGTAGTCGAACACCGGGCCGAGGGCGGTTTGCACGCGGTACTCGCGAGCCATGTCGTGTGCGCCCTCGGCGCGGTGTCCGCCGGGCGGCCTGCGCAGGATCAGATCGCGCTCGGGGTACTGCACGAGGTAGGTGAGATTGGAAGCGCCGCCACAGAATTGGCGCACCTGTGCGATGCCGGTCAGTGATTCGCCTGTTTCGGCGCGTAGCCAATTCGTCAGGGCGGCGACATCGAAGGCGTCCTCGGTGCGGACGGCACGGGCATCGGCGGGGGAGGAGGACTCGGTCACGTCAGCCGCCGCAGCAGGGACACGGGGAGCAGCTTCACCACGACCGACAGCGGAACCCATGGCCAGGCCGGGACGTAGGCGACGGGTTTGCGTGCTTGGATCGCGCGGACCATCGCGGCGACGCCGGGTTCGGTGTCGACCAGGAAGGTGGTGCGACCTTCCTTGCCGTCGGTCATCTCCGACCGGATGTAGCCGGGGCAGATCAGGGAGATATCAACGCCGGGAATGCGTTCCGAGCGCAAGCCTTCGGCGAGCGCGGCGACCCCCGCCTTGCTCGCGGCATAGGTGGTCATCGACCGGCGCATGCCGCGCAGTGCGGAGAACGAGGAGACGAGGACCAGGTGGCCACGGCCCTGCGCGCGGAACACCGCCAGGGCGTGTTCGCTCTGCGAGAGCGCGCCGACGAAATTGGTGAGGGCGGTGCGCCGGTTGGCCGCGTGCCCACCGGTGCCCAATGCGGCCCCGTGGCCGAGGCCCGCGTTGACCACGACCCGGTCGAGGCCGCCGAATTCGGCCCGGAACTTCTCGAACACGGTCTGCACGGCGGCATCGTCGGTGACGTCGAGCGCGGCGGTGCGCACGACGATGCCGGGGTGGGTGGCGAGGAGTTCGTCGCGCAGCGTGTCGAGGCGGTCGACCCGGCGGGCGCAGAGCCCGAGATCGTAACCGCGCTCGGCGAATTGGCGGGCCATCTCGGCGCCGAGGCCGGAGCTGGCGCCGGTGATGACGATGGTGCCGGTGCTCATCGGGAGGTCTCCTTGTCGTCGGCGGTCGCGATGCGACGGCCCATGGCGGTCAGTTGCCGGTCGTAGAGCGGGCGCAGCAGTCGTTTCGTCCAGAAGGCCACGCGCCCGGGTCGGTCGGTGAGGACGAGGAAGCGGCGCGCGTCGATACCGGCCAGCGCGGCTTCGGCGATGTCGTCGGCGTCGGCCTCGGCGCCGTCGATCAGGCGACGGGCGACTTCGGTCATCAGGGGATCGGCGTTGCCGAGCGAAGACGCCAGATCGGTGCGGAAGAACGACGGGCACACCACCGAGACGTCGATGCCGTGCGGCGCGAGTTCGTAGCGCAGGCTCTCGCTGAGTGCGACGACGGCCGCTTTGGCGGCGGTGTAGGGCGCCATGGCCGGTGGGTGGACGAGTCCCGCCATCGAGGCGATATTGACCAGGTGACCGCCGCCCTGCGCTTCGAACATCGGGGTGAAGGTCCGGCACCCGGTCGCCACGCCGAGGACGTTGACGGTCATGACCCGGGCCCATTCCTCGGCGGGCACCCGGTCGATGCGCCCGCCCGCGGCGATACCCGCGTTGTTGACCAGGATGTCGAGGCCGCCCATGGTGGCCTGCACGGTGTCGCGGGCCCGGTCCCAGTCCTGCTCGGACGTGATGTCCGCGCGCAGATACGAGGCACCCGGCGGGACCACGGCGTCGTCGGCGAGATCGGTGACCACGACGCGGTCACCGCGGGCGGCGAAGCGCCGCGCCAGCGCGGCTCCGAGACCGGATGCGCCACCGGTGATGAGCACTCTGGACATGGTTACCGCCCCTGCCCGTACTCGGCGAGCTCGAGCCGTCCGACCATGTCCAGATGCACCTCGTCGGGACCGTCGGCCAGGCGGATCGCCCGGGCGGTCGTCCAGGCCGCCGACAGCGGCACATCGTCGGAAAGTCCCGCACCACCGTGGATCTGCATGGCGAAGTCGATGACGTCCTGCGCCATCGACGGCACGTGCGCCTTGATCTGGCTGATCTCGCTGAGCGCGCCGAACGCACCGACGGTATCGAGCTTCCATGCCGCGTGCAGGACGAGCAGGCGCGCGGCATCGATCGCGATCCGTGCCCGGGCGATGCGTTCCCGGTTGCCGCCGAGCCGGGCCAGTGGCTTGCCGAACGCGGTCCGCGTCGTCGCGCGTTCGCAGGCCGCGGCGAGCGCGGCCTCGGCCAGGCCGATCAGCCGCATGCAGTGATGGACGCGGCCGGGACCCAAACGGCCCTGGGCGATCTCGAACGCTCGGCCGGGACCGAGGACGATGTTCGCGGCGGGCACACGCACGTCGGTGAACGACACCTCACCGTGCCCGAACGGCTCGTCGTAGCGGCCCATCGCGGGCAGCATCCGTTCGATCTTCACGCCCGGAGTGCCGACCGGTACGAGCACCATCGTGTGCCGACGGTGTTTCTCGGCCTCGGGATAGGTCAGGCCCATGAAGAGGACGACCGCGCAGTCACGATGGCCGATACCGGTGGTCCACCATTTGCGGCCGTTCACGACGACGTCGTCGCCGTCGAGGACGGCGGTGGCCGCCATCGTGGTGGCGTCCGAGGAGGCGACGCCGGGTTCGGTCATCCCGAAGGCAGACCGAATGCTGCCGTCGAGCAGCGGTTCGAGCCACCGCTCGCGCTGCGCGGCGTCGCCGTAGTGGAGCAGCACCTCCATGTTCCCGGAATCCGGTGCGTTGCAGTTGAAGACGTGCGGCGCCAGGAACGAGCGCCCGGTCTCCTCGGCGATCGGCGCGTAGTCGACATTGGTGAGGCCGGTGCCGCCGTCGGTCCCGAAGCGCGCGGCGTACCGGCCGGCATGGGCGGCGGGCAGGAACAGATTCCACAGACCCGCCGCGCGGGCCTTGGCGCGCAGCTCGCCGAGCACGGGCAGGGGATCCCACGGGTCGGCGCCGGTCTCGCGCAGCGCGGCCACGCTGCGGTGATAGTCCGCCTCGATCGGGGCGATCTCCTCGGCGATGAAGCCGCGTACTCGGCCGACCAGGTCGGTGGCGCGGGTACTGGGAGCGAAGTCCATGTCTCTGCTTTCGGTGAAGGGGAACGGCGGCGGGGGATCCCGCTGGAATTCAGGAGGGTCGGTGGGTGAGACCGAGGGCGGATTCGTCCAGGCTGCCCAGCACGAGCGTGCCGTTCGCCTCGGCCACGCCGGTGACCATCGCGTAGTCCGCGCCGTCGCGCTGCAGGTCGTAGACGATGGTCCCGGCGTGATCGACCGCGATCACCCAGGCAGTACGGGCGGGGCGTGGCCTGAGCCGATCGGGTACCCGCCACAACAGTTTTCGCGCGACCGCCGGTGCGGGCAGCAGGCGATCGAGCAGGGGATTGCGCGGTGCGGCCAGCGTGACCCAGATCAGTCCGTCGGAGCCGAGGGCGATGTTGTCGGGGAAGCCGGGCAGGTTCTCGATCAGCACCTCGCGAGTACCGGCTTTCGGGCCGCGCACCCAGTAGCGGTTGAGCCGGTAGGCCGCCGTCTCGGCGACGATCAGCGATGCCCGATCGGGTGCGAAGGCGATGCCGTTGGCGTACTGGAGGTTGTCCAGCAGGGTCGCGGTCGTCCCGTCGTGGGAATGCCGGAACAGGCGGCCGGTACCGGAATGCTCGAGCAGGTCGCCCATCCACAGATCCAGCGGCCAACGGCGCGACGACGCGGTGAAATAGACGGTGCCGTCGCGCGGATCCCCGACGACATTGCTGGCCATGTTCAGCGGGCCGTCGTCGACGGCACCCACCAGGACCTCGATCTCGGTACCGGTCCAGCGCAGCAGGCCGCGGTGCGCGTCGCAGATGAGCAGGGACCCATCGCCGACCGCGCAGAGCCCCAGCGGGCGGCCACCGGTGTTCGCGACCACCTCCACACTCTCGGTGGCGATGTCGACCCGCAGGATCCGGCCGTCGGCGATGCCGGTGTAGACGAGGCCGTCGGCGCCGAGAACCACATCCTCGGGGCCGGCGCCGGGGAGCTCGATCCGCCGGACCGGGGGCATCGGTGGCGTACTTCGGCGCTGCCCGGCGCGGGGAGTCACCGTCGGCGGTGACCACCGAACGGGCGCCATCCCAGGTGCGGACCGAACACCGACGACCATGCGTGCCTCCCACCGATCGAGCGCCGCCCGCTGCCGCGCTCTCTGTGCACATGCCATTCTTGGGTCCAGTCAGCGGCGTTGAAATAGGCGAGGAAACCGAGTTGACTGTGCATATGCACACCAGCGAGCCGGTGCCCGCGCTGGCGCTGGGACCGCACCGGCGCAAGATCGCGGCGCGCATCGCCGCGATGATCGCGGAGGTCGATCCGGCACTCAACGAGATGGCCGCGGACCTGACGCGGCTGTACCGCGACAACATCCCGGTCTACGACCAGGTCGACGCGGCCTCGATCGAGACCAACACCCGTGCCGTGTTGCGCATCGTCGTGGCGCAACTGGGCGACGAAGGAGCCGCGCACGCGGGGTTCGACGAGCTCACCACCCTGGCGAGAACCTGGGCAGACCAGCAGATCCCCCTGGATCTGGTGGCGCACAGCCTGCAGATCGGCGCGCGCCGGATCTTCGAGCTGATCCGTCGCCGCGCCGCCACGCACGGGGTGCCTGCCGCCGAGATCGACGAGATGCAGGACCTCACCTGGGAATGGGCGACCGCGTCCGCCACCGCCGTGCACCGGGTGCTGCGGGAGCGGGCAGTGGCCGGGGCCGCGCGGCGCGCCGACTTTCTGCGCAGCCTTGTCGACGGCACGGTAGCGCCCGCGGTGCTGCGCGCCGAGGCGCGCGATCACCGGCTCGATCCCGAGCATCGGTACCGGATCGCCTGCGCCGCGTGGAACGGTACCGCCGCGGCGACGGACCTGCTCGCCGCGTTGCGAGCGCGGGGTTCGACGGCGAAGCTCCCGGTCGTCGACACGGTCGTGGATCAGCATCTGGTCGCCCTGCTGCCGCGGACTCCGGACGCGTTGCCGGAGGGCAGCGTGGTCGCGGTCGGCTCCGCGGTATTGCTCGGTGACGCCACGGCGTCGTACCGGCAAGCGCGGCGCGCGTTCGACCTCGCGGTGCGGCACGGCAGGAGCGGCCTGGTCGATCTCGGATCGCTGGGCCCGCTGCCGCTGCTCGGGGAGGCCGAGGGCACCGCGCGACTGCTCGCGGACAAGCATCTCGCGCCGCTGCGACGCCATGCTGGGGCCGAGGAGATACTCGGCACGGTCGAGACCTACCTCGACTGCGATCAACGCGTCGACGACACGGCGGCCAGGCTGTACCTGCACCGCAATACCGTCCGCAATCGGCTCACGCGCTTCGCCGACCTCACCGGCCTCGATCTGGGCCGGACCGACGACCTCATCGTCGCCTGGTGGCTCCTGCACCGCGATCCGGACTCGCCTCCGCCGTCGCGCTGACCGGCGATGCGTTCGGGATCGCGCCGCGGTGCCGCGGTAGCCACCTGACGGCAGCGGTAGCCACCGGTGAACAGCACAACTGCTGGGCCGACGCTGTCAGGTGCCGGTGTGGAACGCCCGCCGGTATCTGTCCGGCGAGTCGAGCGGGTGACGTCAGCTCACCCGGGCGTCGTGCGTCAGCACACCACCGGTGCTGACGGGGGCGGCGAGTGATCCGGCGAGCATGTCGATGATCTCTGCCCACGCCTGTGTATCCGTGGCCCGTGCATCCCCTGCTTCGGCCGCACGTTCGTGATCGGCCAGGAGCGCGAAAAGCATGGTGGTCAGCGCCCGTAGCCGCCGAACCCGCAATCGTGGTGGCAAGGCGCTGAGCTCGCGGTCGAGGCCCTGCATGATGACGCGCACCGACGTGCGCCCCGCGCTGTCGAGATTGGTCGCATCCGAGATCGACGGATGGGGTTGGATCTGTTCGAGAAAACGCGCGTAGTGGCGAATTCCGTGCCGCTCGCCGAGCTCGAACATCGGCACCACCAAGGCTTCGAGCAATCCGTGCAAGCCTGGTGGCCGACCCGAGCCCGCTTGTTCGGCGAGCAATTCCAGCCGCCGCACTTCCAATGTCGCCAGCCGGAACTCGACCACCGCCGCGATGAGCCCGTCGCGGGACCCGAAGTGATACTGGATCACTGAATTGTTTCGCTGACCCGCGGCAGCGGCGATATCGCGCAGCGGTACCGACCGTCCGTGCTCGGCGATCAGACGCTCCGCCGCGACGATGAGGCGTTCCCGCGCTGCTGTTGCTGCCACAGATCGAACAGTAGCCGTTCATCAACAGGATTGAGAAGTACTCATTGACAGTTAAGCGAAATCTCTTAAAGATGCAGTGTGACCGCAGCCACATGCGGCCATCTCAGAGAGGAGCTTGCACCATGATCCTGGATGCCTTCCGGCTCGACGGTCGCGTTGCCATCGTCACCGGAGCGGGCCGCGGTATAGGCGCGGCCACCGCGCTCGCGCTCGCCGAAGCCGGTGCCGACGTCGCCATCGCCGCCCGCACCACCGAACAGCTCGACGAGGTCGCCGGGAAGATCCGTGCCCTGGGCCGCCGTGCTGTGACCGTGACGGCGGATCTCGCCGACCTGGCCGCGGTGAAGGCCTTCGCCGACACCGCCGCCGCCGAACTGGGCCGTATCGACATCGTGGTCAACAATGTCGGCGGCACCATGCCCAATACCTTCATGACCACCTCCCCGGAGTTCCTGGAGGAGGCTTTCCGCTTCAATGTGTCCACCGCGCACGCGCTCACCCAGGCCGCGGTGCCGCACCTGCTGGAGTCGGACAACGCCTCGGTGGTCAGCATCTCCTCGATGATGGGCCGCACCGCGGGCCGTGGCTTCCTCGCCTACGGCACCGCCAAAGCCGCTCTCGCGCACTGGACCAGGCTGGCCGCCACCGATCTGTCTCCACGCATCCGCGTCAATGCCATCGCGGTGGGGTCGGTACTCACCTCCGCGTTGGATGTCGTTGCGAGTCAACCCGAGATCAAGGCCACGATGGAAGCCGCGACCCCGCTGGGTCGGCTCGGCGAGCCCTGGGAAATCGCGGCGGCCATCGTCTACCTCAGTTCACGCGCGGGCGGCTATGTCACCGGCAAGATTCTCGAGGTCGACGGCGGCATCGAAAGCCCCAATTTCGAACTCGGCCTGCCCGACCTGTGATCCACTCCCGCGCAAAGGATCTGACATGACCTACCGTGTAATCCAATGGAGCACCGGAAACGTCGGTGCGCGAGCACTGCGTTCCATCATCGCCCGGCCCGAACTGGAGCTCGTCGGCGTGTGGGTGTCGAGCTCGGCCAAAGCCGGGAAGGACGCGGGCGAGCTCGCCGGGCTGTCCGTCGACACCGGCATCACCGCCACCACCGATGCCGACGCCCTGCTGGCCCTGAAACCCGACTGCATCGTGCACACCGCGATGGCCGACGACCGGCTGATGGAATCGGTCGAGGACCTGAAACGGTTCCTGCGCGCCGGCATCAATGTGGTCTCCAGCAGCCCTGTCTTCCTGCAATACCCGTACGGCACCCTGCCCGACGAGGCGATCGCCCCGATCGTCGCGGCCGCCGAGGAGGGCGGTGCGTCCCTGTGGGTCAACGGCATCGACCCGGGCTGGGCCAACGACTGGCTGCCCCTGCTGCTCTCCAGTGGCTCCGAGCGGATCGACCGCATCATCTGCTCGGAGATCATGGACTACTCCACCTATGACAATCCCAAGGTCGTCTTCGACATCATGGGATTCGGCAGTGACCTCGATGCCCTGCCCATGCTGCTGCAACCCGGCGTCCTCACCCTTGCCTGGGGCAGCGTCATCCGGCAGCTCGCCGCCGCGCTCGACATCGAACTCGATTCGGTCACACAACATTTCGAACGGTTGCCGGCCACCGGTGATCTCACCGTCGGCGACCACACCATCGCCGCGGGTACGGCCGCCGCGCTGCGCTTCCAAGTCCACGGCATCCGCGCCGACCGCGAGGTGCTGACTCTCGAGCACGTCACCCGTCTGCACCCCGACCTGGCTCCCGATTGGCCACAGCCGACCGGAAAGGGTGGCTACCGCGTCGAAATCCAGGGCGAACCCGACTACCGCCTGGACCTGCAGCTCACCAGCGACGGTGACCACGCTCTCGCCGGTGTGGTCGGCACTGCTGCCCGCCTGGTCAGTGCCGTCTCGGCGGTGGTCGAGGCCCGCCCCGGTCTGCTCACCGCCACCGATCTACCCCTCACCACCGGCCGTGGACTGATGTCCTGACGGCCCGCTGTCCCGCGACTCGAATGGTGCCGAAAATCTAGAACACGTTATAGTTCGGCTGATCGGGCGACGATGCGGTCGGCCCGTGCTCGGAAGGGTGGACAAGTGCGGGCCTGGGATGACGCAGCCGATGTCGTAATCGTCGGATACGGCGGAGCGGGTGCGGCCGCAGCGCTGGCCGCGCGGGAATCCGGCGCCGAAGTGCTGGCCGTCGACCGGTATCTGGGTGGCGGCGCTACGGCGCTGTCCGGTGGCATCGTGTACGCGGGCGGCGGCACCTGGGTGCAACGCGACGCGGGCATCGACGACGACGTCGACACCATGCTCGCGTACCTGCAGGCCGAGGTCGGTGACGCCGTGAGCGCCGCGACGCTGCGCCGATTCTGCGAAGAGTCCCCGGCGATGATCGACTGGCTGACCGGGCACGGCGTGCCCTTCCAGCCCTCGGTGTGCCCGTACAAGACGTCCTATCCGACCGATGACTACTACCTGTACTACTCGGGCAGCGAGAACTCCGGCGGTTACCGCGATCTCGCGAAACCGCGTCAACGCGGTCACCGTACGCACGGTCCCGGCGTCTCGGGCAAGGCGCTGTTCGGGCCGCTGGCGGCGTCGGCGGCCGAGCACGGCGTTCGCGTCCGTACCGGAACCAGGGCGACTCGGCTCGTTGTCGAGGACGGGCGCGTGACGGGCATCGAGGCGCTCACGATCGCCGACGCGCCCGCGGCGGTACGGCGCCGATTCGCCGCGCTCGCCCGGATCTCGGCGAAACCCGGTGTGTATCACCAGGGTTTGCGCCGGGCGGTGGAAAAGCTGCTGGCCCGGATCGAGCGCAGATACGGTGTGCCGGTCCGGATCCAGGCGAGATCCGGCGTCGTGCTCACCACGGGTGGGTTCATCGCGAACGGGGAGATGGTCGCACGGCACGCCCCCGCGTATCCGTGGTCGCAGGGACTGCCGCTGGGGAGCGCCGGCGACGACGGCAGCGGCATCACCATGGCGCTCGACATCGGTGCGGCGAGCGGCAAGATGGACGCGCTGTCGACCTGGCGGTTCATCGCGCCGCCCAGCGCCTTCTTCGGAGCGATCGCGGTGAATGCCCTGGGCGAGCGCATGATCGACGAGTCTCGCTACGGCGCGGCCCTGGGCGCGGCCATCGCCGCCAGTTCGGGTCATCGCGCGTGGCTGCTCGTCGACGCGGAGCTGGAGGCCGAGGCTCGCGGTCAGATCGGTACCCAGTCGGTGTGGTTCCAGCGAATGCAGACCGAGCGTTTGCTGCGGATCGGGCGCGTCTCGGGGAACACCGTCGAGGAGGTGGCCGCACGCGCCGGTATCGACCGGTCCGCCCTGCGTGCGACCCTCGACGCGCACAACCGTGCCATCGAGGACGACCGCCCCGATCCGCTGGGCAAGCCCGACGACATCCGCCGCCCGCTGCGCACCGGACCGTTCGCCCTGCTGGATATCTCGTTCAAGGCGCGGCTCACCTATCCGATGCCGATGCTCACCCTCGGCGGCCTGCTGGTGGACGAGGACACCGGCGCTGTGCGCCTCGAGAGCGGGGGAGTAGTGCCGGGACTGTTCGCCGCGGGGCGCGCCGCGGTCGGGGTCTGTTCGAACTCCTACATCAGTGGCCTCTCGCTGGCCGACTGCATCTTCTCGGGGCGGCGGGCGGGCACCCACAGCGCCCGGCCGCTGCTCCCTCGATGAGCACCCGCCGACGCCGGCTGATCAGGCGGGCATCCGATCCGGCGGGCCGCTCGCTCGCTCGATCCCGGTGACGAACGCGCTGACCTCGGCCAAGGCGGCGACTGCTTCGGGGACGGCCAGATAGCCGGCCTGGAAGACGTGGACTTGGCCGGGCCAGATCTGCAGGTCACAGCGCACTCCGACGCGGCGGGCGGTCGCCGCGAGGTGTTCGGCGTCGGCCTGCAAGACCTCGAGCCCGCCGACCTGGATGAGCATCGGCGCAAAGCCGGGGACGATCCCCGCCGCGACGTCCAGGCGAGGATCGGCGAGGTCTGACCCCGCCACGTACATGCCGACCAGCCGGTTGCCGGTGGTGGCCGAGGCGTACGGGTCGCGTACGCCCGGTTCCTTCGTCGCGGCCAGCCCGAAGGTGGGGTCGGCCACCGGCGAGAACAACACCAGCCCGGACGGTTGTGGAAGTCCGCGCCGGGCCAGCTCACCGGCGAGGGCCAGTGCCAGGTGCCCGCCCGCAGAGTCTCCGGCGACGACGACGTCGGCGGGTCGATGCCCGCGGGCGAGTAACCAGAGGTACCCACGCAGCGCGTCCTCGTGTGCCGCGGGAAACGGGTCCTCGGGCGCGAGCCGGTACCGTGCGGCGAACACGGGGCGTCCGCTCGCGCGACCCACCCGCCCGACCAGGCCGCGGTGGGTGCCCGGCGAACAGGAGAAGTACGCACTGCCGTGCAGGTAGTAGACGACCGGCTCGTGTGGCTCGGGTACTGCGTTCACCCATTCGCCGCGGACCGCGAATTCGGTGTCCGCGTGTTCGTGGACGGGAAAACGCGCCACCGTCCAGGACGGCATGACCAGGCGCAACCCGTGCATTGCCGCGCGTCCGATGCGGACGCCCGCGCGAGTGGCGGGAAGCCGCGAGCCCAGTCGGCGCACTGTCAGCAGCATGACCGCCGCCACGATTCGGCTGGCGCGCGACGGTGTCGCGCTGAGATTTCGATCCATGCCGTGCATCATCTCGGGAAACAGGCCAACTGACAAGAACTCATGTCAAAATGCCCGATTGTCCTGTACTTTGTTGACATGACTTCATGTCAAAATTGGGACAGGCAATGAAAGGGCAGGTCATCGCGGTGACCGGCGGTGCGCGTGGGATCGGGAGGGAGATCGCCGCGCAGCTCGCCCGCGCGGGCGAGCGCGTCGCGATCGGCGACATCGACGAATCGGCGGCCCGCGCCACCGCGACGGAACTGGGTGCGCAGGTGCGGGGCTTCGGTGTCGATGTCGCCGACCGGGTTTCGTTCGCGGCGTTCCTCGCCGCCGTCGAGCAGGTGTGGGGACCGCTCGATGTGCTCGTCAACAACGCCGGGGTGATGTGGGTCGGCCCGTTCGATCGGGAACCCGAGGCGGCGCGGCGACGACAGTTCGACGTGAACGTGCACGGCGTCATCAACGGGGTGACCCTCGCCGCACCGGCCATGCGTGCGCGAGGCGCCGGGCACATCGTCACTGTGGCCTCCGCCGCGTCGAAGCTCGCCCCGCCCGGTGAGTCCTCCTACGCCGCGACCAAGCACGCCGTCTTCGGCTACCTGAGCGGGGTCCGCGCGGAACTGCGCGGCAGCGGGGTCGAACTCTCGGTGATCATGCCGACCGTCGTGGACACCGAATTGGCGACCGGCACCGCCACCGGCGCGGTGGCACTGCTCCAGCCCGCCGACGTTGCCCGCGCCGTCCTCCGGACGATCGAACACCCGCGATTCGAAGTGACAGTGCCCCGCTACATCGGAGCGCTGCTGCGCGCGGTGAACGTGCTCCCGGCCGCCCTGCGCGACCGTGTCCTGCTCGGCATGGTCCCGGATCAGGTTGCCGCCGTTCATGATTCATCGAGTCGGGTCGACTATGAACACAAGGTCTGTGGCCCCACCGAACCTCCACCCACGCCGACGACAGGAAACCGGACATGACCACAACCGACGCTCTCGGCCACATCCGGCCGATACCGGAGTTCGCCGGTGTCCACGACGTGTGGCCGCGCGGCGACCGGCTCGAGGCGGTGCGCGAAGGCGCGCGCCGCTACCGCGAGCGGTTCCTCCGGCAGGGGCAGGTGCGTGCGGTCAAGAGCTTCGACATCGCCGCCGCCCCGTATCCGCAGCGATTCGCGTTCCAGGGCTATTCGATCGGCCCCAACCCGATGATCTCGATCATCAACCGGATGTTCGTGGTCCAGTTCGAGGGATTCGACGGCACGCTCCGAACGCTGGTCTGGGAGCCCACCGTCGCGGCCGGATCGGGCAAGGCCCCGTTCTACGCGAAACTGCAGAAGCTCTCGCGCACGCTGCGCGCGGAGTCGCTGTTCGTCAAGTACTACAACGATCCCGAGGCGGTGCTGCCCCGGCTGGGCCTGCGCAACGAGGATGTCGACTACGTCAGCTTCGACCATCTGCACGTGCAGGACATCCGCATGATCATGGGCAGCGACGTGCCGATCGACGGAGAGTCCGGCCCGCGTGACCCGCTGTTCCCGAACGCGCGGATGCTCGTGCAGCGCACCGAACTCGGCACGCTGGAATCGGTGCACCCGATGCAGTGGGCATGGTACGTCGACGGCGGTATGGACGGCGTCCCCGCCGAGCGGCTGCAAATCCTCGACGGTGACGTCGAGTTGGGTGTCGGGGTGAGCCTGCTGTGGACACCCGGGCACACCGACGGGAACCACTCGCTGTGCGTGAACACGCCCGACGGTGTGTGGGTGTCCTCGGAGAACGGGATGGCCGCCGACAGCTGGCAACCGGAACTGTCCAGGATTCCCGGGGTCCGGCAGCAGGCGCAGTTCTACGGCCGCGAAGTCGTCCTCAACGCGAACACTCTCGAAGACTCGCTGGATCAATACGATTCCATGGTCAAGGAGAAGACCATGGCTTCCCGGTCACCGCGCGATCCGCGCTGGCTGCAAGTCATCGCCTCCTCGGAATGCGCGAACTGGAAGCGGCAGTGGCCGGTCGTGCCGACTTTCACCCACGGCGGACTCGACTACGGGACGATCGCGATCCCACCGCGGGCCGATGACTAGGATGGAGACCTTCTAGATCAGGTAGCCGGATGCGGGAGGACAGTGACCGAGACCGACGCTCCGTCCGGGAACCGAGCTCCGTCGCGCCGCTACGGTGGGCGGGACAAGGAGAGTCGAAGCGCTGAGCGTCGAGACGCTCTCCTCGCGGCCGGCCTGGAACTGTTCGGCACCATCGGCTATCCGGCGTCCTCGGTGAAGAAGATCTGCGACCGCGCGGGTTTGACCGAGCGGTACTTCTACGAGTCCTTCACTCATCGTGAGGCATTGCTGCGCGCGGTCTACGACGGTCAGATCGACCAGGTCCGCGCCGCGACCTTGGCGGCGCTCGCGGGTGCCGAACCCGATCTGGCTCCCCAGGCACACGCCAGTGTCGACGCCTTCGTTCGGACCGTGGCCGCGGACCCGCGCCGCGCCCGGGTCATCTTCATCGAGGTCGTGGGAGTCAGCGCGGAGCTCGAGGTGCACCGGCGCGCGGTCATGCACGAATTCGCCCAGCTGATCGCCGGTTTCGCCGACGCCTACTTCCATGTTCCCGCCACCGATCGCTTGGCGATCGCGGCAATGCTGTTCGCCGGCGGGATGACCGAGCTGATGGTGGACTGGACGCTGGCCGACGCACCCTTGCCGCTCGACGAACTGATCGACGTCGCCGTGAGCATTCTGATCCACGGCCTCGGGACGCTGGATCGCCGACCCGGCGACCAGGTGTAGCCGGGTCGGCGATCCGCCAGGCCCCTCGGCACACGAAAACGGCCCGACCGGTTGGTCGGGCCGTTTTCGCGATCCGGGTTATTCGGCGAGGCGGTGGGTTCCGTCGCGCACGGTGCCCACGAACTCTTCGATCAGGTCCTCCAGGGCGACCACGCCGACGGTGTTGCCGCGGCTGTCGACCACCCGTCCCAGATGGCTGCTGGTACGGCGCAACCGGGCCAGCGCCTCGTAGAGCGGAGTTCCGGTGCTCACCGTGGGCAGCGGGCGGATATCGGTGCGGGGGATGACGGTGTCCGGGCCCGCGTTGTCGTCGGCGACCTCGTCGAGGACGTCCTTGATGTGCAGGTAACCCACCAGGGAGCCGTCGGAGGCGGCGACCGGGTAGCGCGAGAAACCGGTTTCGGACACCGCTGCCTCGACCTCACCGAGGGTGGTGCCGTTGCCGATCAGCGGCACCGATCTGGCTTGGGCCAGCGGCACCATCACATCGCCGACGACCTGGTCGGAGGTGCCGAGGGCCTGCGTGAGCCTGCGGTGTTCCTCCTCGTCGAGCAGCCCCTCGGAGCGGGATTCGCCGATCATCTCGGCCAGTTCCACCGTCGAGACGGTCGCGTCGAGTTCGTCCTTCGGCTCGATGCGCATCATCCGCAGCGTCATGTTCGCGGCCAGGTTGTACAGCGCGATCAGCGGTCGGGCGATCCGCAACCACACCAGGTGGACCGGCACCAGCAGCAGTGCCGAGCGTTCCGGACCGGCCAGGGCGATGTTCTTCGGCACCATCTCGCCGAGCAGGATGTGCAGGATCACCACCACGGTGAGCGCGAGCGCGAAGCCCACCGGGTGCAGCAACTCATCGGGCAGGCCGAGCAGTTCGAACGGGCGCTCGATCAGGTGCGCGATCGCGGGCTCGCCGACGCGGCCGAGCAGGATCGAGCAGATGGTGATGCCCAGCTGAGCCGCGGCGAGCATGATCGACAGGTTCTCACCCGCCTCGATCACCGTCTGCGCCTTCTTCTTGCCTTGGGCGACAAGGGCTTCCAGCCGATCACGGCGGGCGGAGATGAGGGCGAACTCGGCGGCGACGAAGAACGCGTTGCCCGCCAGGAGTACGACGGTCAGCAAGATTCCGAACAGGTCACCCATGAGCGTTCTCCCGTGCCGAGAGGGCGGCCGCGTCGACGGGGATCAACCGCACCCGGTCGATGCGCCGTCCGTCCATCCGTTCCACCCGGGCGATCCAGCCGCCCCCGGAACCGCGGGATTCGGGCAGCACCGCTTCGTCGCCGGTCACCGGAATGCGGCCGAGCTGGGCCAGTACCAGCCCGCCGAGGGTTTCGTATTCGCCCTCGGGTGCGTCGTAGCCGGTCGCGCGCGACACCTCGTCGATGCGCATCAGACCCGAGCAGTCCCAGCCGTCGGAGACCCGGCGCACATCGCGCTCCTCCTCGTCGTGCTCGTCGCGCACGTCGCCGAGGATCTCCTCGATCAGGTCCTCCATGGTCACCATGCCCGCGGTGCCGCCGTATTCGTCGACGACCAGAGCCACCTGCATGCCGTCGGCGCGGACGCGCTCGAGGACTTCGTCGCCGTCCAGGCTGGCGGGCACGATCGGCACCGCGACGGCGAGGTCGCTGAGCTGGATCTGCTTGCGCAGCTCACCCGGGTGGGTGAACGCCTGCTTGACGTGCACCACGCCGAGCGTGTTGTCGAGGTCGCCGTCGACCACCGGGAACCGGGAGTAGCCGGTGCGCGCGGCGGCGGCGATGAGATCGGCGATGGTGTCGTGGCGGTCCAGCGATTCGACCTTCACGCGCGGTGTCATCAGGTCCTCGGCGCTGCGCTCACCGAATTCCAGCGAGCGGTCCATCACCTGCGCGGTGCGCTGATCCATCGCGCCACGCATGGCGGAGGTGCGCACCAGCGAACCGAGTTCCTGAGGCGAGCGGGCCGAGCGCAGTTCCTCGGCGGGTTCGATGCCGAGCCTGCGGACCACCCAGTTGGCGGCGCCGTTGAGAAAACGGATGAGCCACTTGAACAGGGCGGAGAAGCCGATCATCGGACCCGCGGTGAGCCGGGCGACCATCATCGGCTCGGCGATCGCGATGTTCTTGGGCACCAGTTCGCCGTAGATCATCGACAGCGAGGTCGCGATGATCAGGGCCAGCGCCAAGGCGACGCCGTGCGAGGCGTTTTCGCTCAACCCGATGCCGTCCAGCAGCGGATCGAGCAGCCGGGCCAGAACGGGTTCGGCGATGTAGCCGGTGATCAGCGTCGTGATGGTGATGCCGAGCTGAGCGCCGGAGAGCTGGAACGACAGGGTGTGATGGGCCTGTTTCACCAGGCGTGACTGGGTGTCACCTTCCCGAGCGGCCGCTTCGACGGTGCTGCGTTCCAGTGCGGTGAGGGAGAACTCGGCGGCGACGAACAGTGCCGTTCCGAGAGTGAGTGCGACAAAGCCGAGCAGGCTGAGCACGGTCAGAACGATGGACATCCTCAGCACCACCCGAGTGGGGGCGCGGTAGGGAAACCGGGGGATCGAACGGACGCTGCGGAAAGGAGGACGCCGGGTTTGTCACCCGGCTCCGTAGAGGAGCCCTCCTGTGTGGCGCCCTTGGACGCGGGTGACAACTGGATCCTTTCGAGGCGGGAGTCGAGCATGTGCCGTGATCGGCAACTCCATAGTAATCCGTGCCCACCCATGATGCGTCAGCGGCGCGGCCCCGGCACGCCGACGGCGGCCGATCGAAGGGTTCGATCGGCCGCCGCGGGCGCGGTTCACCAGCCGCTGGGTAGCGGCCGGCCTTCGGCGAAGCCGGCGGCGGACTGTACGCCGAGCACGGCCTTGTCGTGGAATTCCGGCAGCGAGCGAGCACCGGCGTAGGTGCACGAGCTGCGCACACCCGAACAGATGTGGTCGATGAGATCCTCGACGCCGGGACGCTCGGGATCCAGACGCATCCGCGAGCTGGAGATGCCCTCTTCGAACAGTGCCTTGCGAGCGCGGTCGAAGCTGCTGTCGGCGGCGGTACGAGCGGCGACAGCACGCTTGGACGCCATGCCGAAGCTCTCCTTGTACTTGTTGCCGTCGCGGTCGATGCGCAGGTCGCCGGGGGACTCGTAGGTACCGGCGAACCAGGAACCGATCATCACGTTCGACGCGCCCGCGGCCAGCGCCAGCGCCACGTCGCGGGGGTGTCGGACGCCACCGTCGGCCCACACGTGCACGCCGAGTTCCTTTGCCGCGGCGGCACATTCGGCCACGGCCGAGAACTGTGGGCGACCGACGCCGGTCATCATGCGGGTGGTGCACATGGCGCCGGGGCCGACACCGACCTTGATGATGGTCGCGCCGGCCTCGGCCAGATCGCGGGTGCCCTCGGCGGAGACCACATTGCCCGCGACCAGGGGCAGGCCGAGACCGAGATCGGCGACGGTGCGCAAAGATTCGAGCATTTTGGTCTGGTGGCCGTGCGCGGTGTCGAGGACGAGCACATCGGCGCCAGCCTCGGCCAGTGCCTTCGCCTTGGCGGCCACGTCGCCGTTGATGCCGACGGCGGCGGCGACGCGCAGCTTGCCGTTCGCGTCGACCGCGGGGGTGTAGATGCCGGCGCGGACGGTGCCGGTGCGGGTCATCACGCCCGCGAGGGTGCCGTCGGGGTGGGTGAGCACCGCGAGCTGGGCGTGGGCCTCGGCGAGGCGGTCGAAGATGTCGCGCGGGGACGCCTCGACGGCCACCTGGACGAAGTCGGTGAACGCGACCTCGCGCAGGCGCGCGAACCGGTCCACATCGGCGCAGGCGGCCTCGGTGACGACGCCGACCGGCTTGCCGTCCTCGACGACCACGACGGCGCCGTGGGCGCGCTTGTGCATCAGCGCCACCGCGTCGGACACCGAACGATCGGGGTCGAGAGTGACGGGGGTGTCGGCGGTGAGCGAGCGGCTCTTGACGAACGCGATGGTGTCGGCGGCCGCGGGGATCGGCAGATCCTGGGGAAGTACCACGATGCCACCGCGGCGGGCGACGGTCTCGGCCATCCGCTTGCCCGCGACCGCGGTCATGTTCGCGACCACGAGGGGGATGGTGGTACCGGTCCCGTCGACGCTGGCCAGGTCCACATCGAACCGGGACGCGACATCGGTCCGGTTCGGGACCAGGAAGAGGTCGTCGTAGGTCAGGTCATACGGCGGCTGGGGTCCCGGAAGAAATCGCACTTGATTGATAGTAGCCCTGTGAGCCCAGCGGCGGGCAAATCCCGCGAGGTGTCAGCGCGTGGGCTCGGCGGTGACCGCTCTGGTGTGACACAGCGCCACGGTCGCCGCGCACATCACGACGACACAGACTCCGACGACGACCAGTCCGAGACCACTGGTGCGCAGGTGCTCGTCGAGAGCGGTGAGGCCGAGGAACGCGGCGGCCAGTGGTTCGGCGATCGTCGCCGCGGGGAGTGAGGCCGACAGCGGTCCGGCCTGGAATGCGCGCTGCTGCAGGTACACGCCGAGCAGTCCCGCGGCCACCAGCGTCCAGGTCTGCCACCCGCCGAGCACCGCGCCGATCCCGTCACCGAACAGGGTGACCACGCGATCGGTGAGTGCGGCCGCCATCCCGAACAGCGCGCCGCCGGCGAGGCCGAGAGCGAGCGCCTGTCCCGACCGGCTGCTGATCGTCAGCCCGGCGACGGCCGCGCCCCCGACGACGCCGAGCAGAATCGCCAAGGGCACCAACCATTCCCGGAAGGGTGCCGTGTCCTCGCCCGCTGTCGGATCGCCCACGATCAGGAACAGCGCCAGCGCCGCGACGAGGATCAAAGCGGTCGTGGCGGCACGCGCGGTGATCCGCTGCCCGTTCAGCCGCGCGGACAGCGGCAGCGCGAAGACCAAGGCGCTCACCAGAATCGGTTGCACCACCAGCACCGCGCCGAATGCCAGCGCGAGAACCTGCATCGCGTAACCACCGGTGTCGCCGACGATTCCGGACCACCAGCGTGGGCTGCGGAGCAGTCCGCCGAGCAGGGGCGTGCCTTCGGGCACCGCCGCGGCCGCCCGCTGCTGTGCTACCGCGCCCAGCGCGATCAACATGGCCGCGATCAGCGCGCACACGATGGTGGCGATCTCGTGGTTCGTCACGGGCTCAGTGTGCGCGCTCCGGCGCTCGCCGGCGCTGATCTACGAACGAGAGTCGCGGGGTTCGGGTACCCGGAAACAGACGCGTGGCCGAACCGTAATCGGTTCGGCCACGCGTTGATTCAGTTTGCCGTGCGGTTGCGGTGCGCGGCGGGAGCGGCCGGACGCGCGGCGCGACGACGAGAATTCGTCGGCGTGTCGCCCGTGCGGGCGTGTCCACCGGAGCGCGTGCGCGGCTCGTGCGCCGGACGTTCACGGCGCGGCGCGCCGCCACGGCCCGGTTCGGCGGCCGGAGCGCCACCGGTGCGCGGACGACGAGTACGCCCGCCCCCGTTCGCCGAGCGGGTCGGCTGCGCGGGGGCGACCGGCGCGGCCAGTGCGATCCCACTGGGCTTGCGAGCGCCGGTGATCTCCACCAGGTTCCGGTCGCCGGGGCGCACGTCGACACCGTCGGTGCGCACGCCCGCCTTGCGGGTCATCGCGGCGACGTCCTTGCGCTCCTCGTCGGTGACGAGGGTGACCACGACACCGTCCTCCCCGGCGCGCGCGGTGCGCCCGGCACGGTGCAGGTAGGCCTTGTGCTCGGCGGGCGGGTCGAAGTGCACGACCAGCGAGACACCGTCGATGTGGATACCGCGCGCGGCGACGTCGGTGGTGACCAGCACCGGCACCGACCCGTCGGCGAAGGCCGCCAGGGTGCGCACACGGTTGTTCTGTGCCTTGCCGCCGTGCAGCGAGCCCGCGTCGACGCCGGCGCCGCGCAGCTGCTTGGCGAGGCGGTCGGCGCCGTGCTTGGTACGCACGAACATGATGGTCAGGCCCTCACGCGCGGCGATCTCGGTGGCCACGGTGCGCTTGATGTTCTTGTCGCGCACGTAGAGCAGGTGGTGGGTCATGGTGCTCACCGAGGCCTCGGCGGGCGCGGTCGAGTGGGTCACCGGGTTGTGCATGTAGCGCTTGACCAGCTTGTCCACGTCACCGTCGAGGGTGGCCGAGAACAGCAGGCGCTGACCCTGTTTCGGGGTGCGGTCGAGCAGGCGGGTGACCTGGGGCAAAAAGCCCATGTCGGCCATGTGGTCGGCCTCGTCGAGCGCGGTGATCGTCACGTCCGACAGGTCGGCGGCGCGCTGCTTGATCAGGTCGTCGAGGCGACCGGGGGTCGCGATGAGCAGGTCGACACCGCGGGCGAGGCGGTCGGCCTGACGCTTGATCGGTGCGCCACCGACGACGGAGGCCACGCGCAGGCCCAACGAGCGGGCGGCGTCTTCCAGGGCCTTCTCGATCTGAGTAGCCAGTTCGCGAGTCGGTACCAGTACCAGGCCGCGCGGGCGACCGGGCTTGGACTGCGAGCCCTCGGCCAGGCGGGTCAGCATCGGCAGGCCGAAGGCGAGGGTCTTGCCCGAGCCGGTCGGGCCGCGACCCAGCACGTCACGCCCGGACAGGGCGTCGCCGATCGTGGCGGCCTGGATGGGGAAGGGCTTGTCGATGCCCGCGTTGCGCAGGGTCTGCACCAGTTCGACGGGCAGGCCGAGTTCGGCGAAGGTCGGTTCGTTGGGCACGGCAGAGTTGGTCAAGGTGGCCTTTCGTTGGGCTGCGAATCGCGCCGAACGATGATCGGCGCCGATTACCCGAATACGCGCCTCGGCGTGAGCGGGGTGCGGCCCAGCAGGAAGGACCGGTCTCCCAGGATAGGCGTGTTCGGGCTCGGTTGGGTAAACAGGCTGGTCAGCGAAGTGGTTGTGGCAAGGTCTGTGCCGCTGCGCAGCAGGGAGCGGTGGTGCGGTCGGCACCTAGGCCGCACGGGGGGAGAACCAGCGGCGGATCGCCAGGTCAGCCGCGGAAGAGCCGGTTGAGCTCCTGCAGCCACGGCACCGCGACAGCCAGTGTCGGCACGACCAGAATCGCGGCCGAGCCGAGGTAGGCGGCGGTGGCGACTCTCACGTCTCCAGTGGTGCTCGCGAGCCGCTGGATGCGGATCAGGGTGCTCGGTCCGCCCGCGGCGAGCGCGCCCTGCGGTGCGGTGGATTTGGCGCAGGCGATCAGGGCGCGGGCCAGCGGCTTGGGCCCGGTGACCTTCACCGCGGAGTCGTCGGCGAGTAGTTCGATCAGCAGTTTCACCTGGCCGAGCGCGGCCTTGCTGCGGACAACCCGGGGAAAAGCCTCGTGCACGGCGGTGAACGCCTCGAGCACCAGATCGTGGCGTGCGCGCAGGTGTGAGCGTTCGTGGCTCACGATGGCGGTGACCTCGGAGTCGTCGAGGCTGGTCAGCGTGCCTTCGCTGATCACCACCCGCTGGCGAAGGCCCGGCAGGCAGTAGGCGATGGGTTCGGTGGCGGCCAGCACGCGGATGTCGGCGGCGCGGCGCACCGGACCGCTCTGATCGAGCAGGTCGACCAGCATGCGATGACGGGAGCGGCGGCGCCGGGTGTGCACGCCGACGCGCACGATCGAGAACATCAGCCGGGCGCCGACCATCAGGGTCAGAGCGAAGACCAGCACATACAGCGTCCACAGCGGCAGACCGAGCGCGTCGATCTCCTGGGTGGGCGAGGTGGTGGGCCGACCGTCAGGGCCGGGCACGAGCAGCAGGCTGGCGATGGCCAGCCCCGATCCGAAGGCGCTGAGCACGGCGGCCAGCGCGATCGCCTGCCACAACACCAGCGCCGCGCGCGGGCTGCGGTGCACCCAGGTAGCGCGACTGAGCAGCGCTGGTACCGGCCCTGCGAGAAGCAAGGCGAGACCAGCAAAGACTGCCGCGGTTGCGTTCATCGACTCTGCTCACTGCGTTGTGGGGCCAGGGGCGCTCACTCCATTGTGAGAGCCGCCAGGGAGTCTAGCCGCTGTTTTCGTCGGATTCGAGCTTGGCGAGTGCCTCGCGCAGCGCATCCGCTTCGTCTTTGCCCACTTGCTCCACGAAGTGCACCAGCGCCGCGGCGCGACTACCTGCGGCGTCGGCCTGTTGCAAGGCGTCGACCATCAGGCTCGCGACCAGTTCGTCGCGGCTGTGAACCGGTGCGTATCGATGCGCGCGATCGTCGCGTCGCTGAACCACCAGGTCCTTCTTCGCCAGTCGTTGGAGCACCGTCATCACCGTGGTGTACGCGAGCTCGCGCCGCGCGGCCAGCGCTTCGTGGACCTGCCGCACCGTCAGTGGCTCATCGGCCGACCACAACTGGTCCATGACCGCTTTTTCGAGTTCGCCGAGACCTGCCATCCCACCGATTTTACGGCCTCAACGACAAACATGCGTACTACAGATTGTCGTAACGGGGTGTTTGCTGTGTGTCATTCGTCATACCCGACCGCGCCGTGCACGTGCCGGGTGCCGATCGGGACGATCATCGGCCGCCCCGAGACCGGATCTGTCAGGACGGTGGCCTCGAGCCCGAAGACCTCGGCGAGCAGTTCGGCAGTGACGATGTCGGCCGGTTTGCCTCGCGCCACGATCGCGCCCGCGCGCATCACCACGAGCTCGTCGCTGTAGCGGATGGCGAGGTTGAGATCGTGCAGCACCATCACCACCGTGCGCCCGAACTCGGCGTGCAGGCGGTCGACGAGGTCGAGGACTTCCAGCGAGTGCGCGAGATCGAGGTAGGTGGTCGGCTCGTCGAGGAGCAGGATGTCGGTGCCCTGGGCCAGCGCCATGGAGATCCAGGCGCGCTGGCGCTGGCCGCCGGAGAGTTCGTCGAGGGTCCGGTCGGCCAGGTCGGCGATACCGGTCTGGGCCAGCGCGGCCGCGACCTCGGTCTCGTCGTCGGCCGACCACTGCCGCAACCAGGACTGATGCGGATGACGCCCCCGCGCGACCAGATCGGCGACGGTGAGCCCTTCGGGCGCGACCGGAGTCTGCGGCAGCATGCCGATCACCCTGGCCACGTCCTTGGTCTTCATCGACGAGATGGCCTTGCCGTCGAGGACGACCTGTCCCGCGCTGGGGCGCAGCAGCCTGCCCAGCGATTTCAGCAGTGTCGACTTGCCGCAGCCGTTGGGGCCGATGACCGTGGTGACCACGCCGGGCGCGATGTCGAGGCTGAGCTCGTCGACGATCACCCGCTCGCCGTAGCCGAGGGACACGGCGTCGGCGGCGAGGCGATGAGCGGGGCTGGTCATGAGAGCGTGGCCTTCCGATTCATGCGGACGAGCAGGTAGAGCAGGAACGGTCCGCCGAGCGCGGCGGTGACGATACCGACCGGCAGGTCGACGGGCAGGAGTGCGCGCGAGATGACATCGGCCCCCGCGACCAGTGCGGCACCGGTCAGCGCCGAGGCGATCAGGGGCTCACCCGCGGTCCGCAGCGCCATTCTCGCGATCTGCGGTGCGGCGAGGGCGACGAATCCGACCGGCCCGACGGCGGCGGTCGCCACCGAAGCCGCCACGACCGACGCGCCGATGAGCAGTGCCTGTTGCGACTGGATCCGCACACCGAGCACTCGGGTCGAGTCCTCGCCGAGGCGCAGCGCGGCCAGCGTGCGCGCCGACACCAGCGACACCACGGTCATGACGGACAGCGCGATGACGGCGGGCACGACCCTCGACATGTCGGCTCCGTTGAGCGACCCGGTGAGCCACAGCTGGGCACGGGCGGCATCGGTCAGGCTGGCGCGGGTGAGCAGCCAGCTGATCACCGACATCAGGACCGCGTTCACGCCGATGCCGATCAGGACGAGCCGGAACCCGGTGACCCCGCGTTCGCCGCCGCCTCCGCGGCCCCAGGCCAGTAGATAGATGACGACCGCGGTCATCAGGCCGCCGGTCAGCGCGGCGATCGGGGCTCCCACGGTCGCGACCAGTCCGGTTGTCGCACCACCGCTGCCGACCAGCACCGCGACGGCGCCGACGCTGGCGCCGGTGGTGATGCCGAGGACGTCCGGCCCGGCCAGTGGGTTGTGCAGGATCGACTGCATCAGCGCGCCCGACAATCCGAGCGCGGCTCCGACGACCACGGCTGTCAGCGCCCGTGGCAATCGTGATTCGATGATGATGAAGCGCTGGGATCGGGTGCCGCCACCGCCGAGCACGTCGAGGACGCGTCCCAGGGGGATAGGGGTATCACCGACGGCGATGTCCAGGCAGAACAGTGCGAACACCGCGACCGCCAGTGCCACGACGACGCCGAACACGACCGGCCGCAGCACCAACGACACCGGCCCGACCCGCAGTGCGGGTCGCACCCGGCGCAGCTCGGTCACTGCCCGGTCGGCGTTCGCGGGTTCGGCGGCGACCCGGTCGGCGGCCTTGCCCATCTCGACCCCACTCACAGCGCCACCAACTTCTTGCGACGCACCAACGCGATGAAGAACGGCGCGCCGATGGCGGCCAGCATCACCCCGACCTGGAGTTCGCCGGGCCGGGCGATCACCCGCCCGGCGACGTCGGCGACGAGCAGCAGCAACCCGCCGAGCAGCCCGGAATAGGGGATCAGCCACTTGTTGTCGGGTCCGGTGATGGTCCGGGCCATGTGTGGAACCACCAGCCCCAGAAACGCGATCGGCCCGATCGCCGCGGTCGCCCCGCCGCTGAGCAGCACCACCGCGAGCAGGCCGAAGGCCCGCGCCCGGGTGACGTCGACGCCGAGTCCGCGGGCGACATCGTCACCGAGGCTCAGCAGATTCAGGCTGGGTGCCGCGGCCATGGCCATGCCGAGGCCGATCACCAGAAACGGCAGGACCTCCCAGAACACTTCCGCTTCGCGCCCGGCCACGTTGCCGACCACCCAGAACCGATAGGTGTCGAGCGCCGCGTTGTCGAGCACGATGATCGCGTTCGTCATCGCCTGGAGGAAGGCGGTCACCGCCGCGCCGGCCAGGATCAGGCTCAGTGGACTCGCCTTGCCCCCGCCGATCGAGGAGACCCCGAACACGATCACCCCCGCGATCGCCGACCCGGCGAAGGCGAACCAGATGTATTGCGCGGGTGCGGTGAACCCGAACAGGAAGATGCTCAGCGCCGCGAGAAAACCGGCGCCCGCATTCAGTCCTAACAATCCGGCATCAGCGAGCGGATTCCGGGTATACCCCTGGATGAGCGCGCCCGCGACGCCCAACGCCACTCCGGCGAACAGGGCCAATGCGGTGCGCGGCAGACGCAGCTCACGCACGATTTCCTCGGCGGTGGAGCGGGCCGGGCAGTGGAACGGGCCGCCGACGCAGCCGAGGGCGTGCGTGACGGCGTCGAACACCGTGGTGGGTGCGAGCGAGCGGGTGCCGATGGCAATGCTCGCCACCACCGCCACGGTGAGCAAGACAACGAGCAGCAGAAGCCCGGTCAGACGACGACGTCTGACGGTGCCAGGGTGGATCACGGCGACGAACTTCTCCTGCCTCGAAACCGGACACGACTTGTGAAGTCTGGTAAGCCTAACCTATGTTCCGAGACATCATCGTCACGGGAACCAACGTTCGAGGAGGTTCGATGTCCGAGCCCGTCACCACCGCTACGTCCCGCACCACCGCCGCGTTCGACCGCGCCTGTGCCAGGTTGCAAGCGCTGCAACCCGAGCATCCGCGCGTGTACGCCGTCGCGGCGATGAGCGGGCAGGGCAAACGGCGATGGTGGCATGTGCCCAACGGGCTGTCCGAGGGCCGCGTCGAGCTGATGTACCGACGGCACGCCGCGGAGATGATCAACGACGAGATCGCCGCCGAAGTGGTGGCCACCGCGCTCATCCACGCCGTGGCAGGCCGCGTCACGGCACTGTTCGTGATGGACGCGCACGCCTGGGATCCGGGCCGCGACAACCTGTGGATCCACCACGACAACGACGGTGGCATCGACTGGGCGGGCTTGTCCGACACCACGATTCGCGTCGTCGACTGCGATCCCGAGCCGGGTGCGGTCGCCTTCCCCTGTGAAGCCGCCATGGCGGTTTGGCTCGCCCAACGCTGCGCGTCGTCGCTGATCCCGCTGCAATCGGTCCTCACTCGCTGCTCCGGTCTGCCCGCTCGCCGGTTCTGGACCCTCGTGGGCGAATCCATCATCGGCGCGGCGACCTACGTCCCCGATCTGGCACGCGCCGATGTCTCCGCGGGCGCGCGCCGTGGCCAGCTCCTGCTCGGTGCCTTCGAGGAACGCGGTCTCCCGGTGCGCCGCAGCAGCTGCCTGCAGCGCTAGTCATATCTGGACGGTTGATCATCAGGATCTCACGTCGGTATCCGCCGCGCGAATCCGGTGATCGCGGATACGGGCGGCCGCCGCTCAGGCGCTGGTCGGCGCCGCTTTTCCGAGGGCGTGCAGGGCGGCGGCCAGTGCGCGGAACGAGGCGAGGATCAACTCGCCGTAGTGCTCCGGGTCCGGCATCATCGCGGCGTTCGTCGTGACCGCGATGACGATCTCCTCACCCTGCGAGGTGATCAGGTGACGCAGGCCGTCGCCGTCGAGGATGGGCAGTGACCCGACCGCTCGACGAACCGGCCTGTCACAGAAGACCAGGGTGTCGGTCACCGGCGGCACGTTGCTGATCGTGGTGTTGCAGAACGGCACTGTCGCCGCGTCGTCGAAACGCCGTTGCGCCCTTGCCCATCCGGCGGCGCGCAGCAGCAGCGCGGGCGCGGTCTGCACCCGCCGGTCGGTGCGTTGCACCACCGGGTCGGCGGTGCGCTGTTTGGCGCGGCCCGCCGACTGCTGAATCGCGGTCAGCCGCTCGATCGGGTCGGCGATATCGGTGTGCAGGTCGACGATCATCTGGCTGAGCTGATTCGCCGAATCCCATTCGGCGACACCGCGCATCGACATCGGCACCATGGCGGCCAGCGCGCCGTCGGGTGTTTCGTCGTGCTCGGCGAGGTAGGTGGCCAGTGCGCCGGAGATCGTCGTGAGCATCAGGTCGTTGATCGTGACCCGGTAAGGCGCCGCGGTTTTCGCGGCGAGCACCTCCGGCATCGGGATCGGCAACAGGTGAAAGGTCAGCTCCGCACCGATGTCCCGGTTGAATCGGGTGGCCGGGCGCTCGGCGACCGGATCGTGGACGGTACCCGCATCGATCAGGGCCCGCAGCTCGTCCTGCGCCTTCCGCGCACGGCGCAGACCGGCGACGAAGCGTACCGGCGCCGCCGCGAGCGCGCCCGCGGTGCGTGCCGCGGTGGTCAGCGGCCGCGCCTCGTCGAGCCGGATCGCGGGGGCGGGTTCGGTGCCGAACAGCCGCCGCTCGAGCGCCCGGGTCGCCACGCCGTCGCCGACGCTGTGGTGGAACTTCAGCGCCACGACCGTGGTCGTGCCCGGCATCGCCGGTACGCCCTCGACGCGGTCCAGCACATGGATCTCCCATGGTGGTCGTGTCAGATCCATCCGGGCGGAGGTGATCTCGGCGATCCGGGCGCGGGCGTCGTCCCACGAACCGGGGAGGTCCAGGGTGACGTGGTCGCGCACCGACAGGGTCGGGTCGGGCTCCCAGTACGGCAGATCGAGATCCATCGGGACGCGCCGCAAGCGCCGATGGAACAGTTCCGCGTGCCCGATGCTCGCGCGCGCCCAGTCCAGTACCTGGGCGATCGTCAGCGGGGCGTGGCCCGACGCGTCGGCGAAGTAGACCGCGACGATGTTCGACAGATGCCGGTCGGTCTCGTCGTAGACGAACACCGCGTCGCGCGGACTCAGTCGCCGGGAGCCCACCCGGAGTTCGGCGCTCATAGGCCCAGGGCTGTCGCCATCATCGGCCAGGAGGCGTGGAGGTCGTCCTCCCAATAGCCCCACGAGTGGGTACCGGTCGGTCGGATGTTGTAGGTGATATTCGTGCGGCCGAGCTCTCGGGTGCGCTGCGCCAGATTCGCGGTGCAATACGCCGTCGCGGCTTCGATACCGCCGCCGACGAGCATTTGATTCGTGAGAATCGAAGTCGGATTCTTTCCGTTGATATGCACGCGCGGATTCGACAACGTGTCGTGTGGTCCCGGCAACCCGGTGCCCGCGGAAATATAGATCGGGATATTCGGCAAACGATGGGCTTGCACGTAGGGATCGTGCTCGCGCCAGGCGGCGTCGGTCTCGGGACCCCACATGTTCTCGGTGTTGCCGCCGCCCATCCGCACGACGAGGGAGACGAAGGCCCGGCCGATCGGATCGCTGGTCATCGCGCACCCGCTGTACGCGGAGACACTGCGGTACAGGTCGGGCGCCTGGATCGCGAGATCGAGGACCGAGGTTCCCGCCATCGAGATACCGGCGAGGGAGTTGACGCCGTCGGTGCCGAAGGCGGCGTCGATCACGGGCGGCAGCTCCCGGGTGAGGAACGTCGTCCACATGTTGTTGCCGTTGTTCTCGAGGTTCTTCGCCAGGCCGGCGTCGGGTCGCTGCCAGTCGGTGTAGTAGCTGAACGCGCCTTCCATCGGGATGACGACGTTGACGTGTTTGTCCGCGAAGAACCCACCGGCATCGGTCTGACCGGGCCAGTTGGCCGAATCCTCGCCGCCGCCCGCGCCGTTCAGCAGATACAGCGTCGGTGCCGGGGTCGAGGTGTCGACCGGCCGGAGCACCCGCAGGGCGATCGTGCGATCCATGGCGGGGGAGTAGACGCTGATGTCGGCGACCTGGCCGGACTGCGTCTGGCTCATCAGGCGCGCGCCGGGCGCGGCCGAAGCCTGCGCGCGGTCGACGAACAGGGGCGTCGAGGCCACAGCCAAGACGCAGATGGCCGACATGATCGCGCGGAGCATTTCGTTCTTCATGGTGTTGCGAGCCTGCTGACTTCTCGGGGCGGAAGCGGGGCCGGCCACGCCGTGGCCGACCCCGCTTCCGCGCTGAACTACCTGCGCTGGATCTACTTGCCCGGGGTGGGCGTGCCACCGCTCACGCTGATCAGCGCCTGGATGAAGGGCAGAGCCGCGTCGCTGAGGCTGCCGGCGCCGGTCTGCATCAGTTCGTAGAGGGAACCCATGTCTAACTCCTGGTGATGAGGTGGATCGGGCTCGGTGAACGAGCCGAAGTGCCGATGTGGGCCGGGTTTACGGGAAGAAGGCTGCTACCGAACCCAGGAAGGCGGCGAGCAGGCCGTCGCCTTCGGCCGCGGAACCCAGTCCGGCGATGGCGGCCATCATGATCTCGGTCAGTGAACCCATCGTAAAACTCCTTGCTCATGTGAAAGGTCTGATCACAGCCGGATAAATGGCTGTGAAGTGTCGGGAATCGACGGCGATTGCCCGCTCGGCCAGTGGTTATGCGCCGCCGATGGGCGTGCCGCCGCTCAGGCTGATCAGGGCGTCGACGAACGGCAGCGCGCCGTTGCCGAGGCTGGCCATCCCCGTCGCGAACAATTCGTAAAAGGATCCCACGTGTTACTCCTGAATATGGGGAAATTCAGCATCTGGGCTGAATCGACGGTGCCGACGGGTTGTCGGGTTACGGGAAGAACGCTTCCACCGAGCCCAGGAAAGTCCCGAGCAGGAGGTCGCCCGAGTTCGCGGACGCCATTCCGCCCAGGACGCCGAGTAGCAGCTCATCGAACGAGCCCATGGTGTATCTCCTTGCGCTGTTGTCTAGCCCCCGGAACTGGGGTGGCCCCCTCGCTTCGGGTGGTTATCACCATCGGTAACTGATGTGATGCCGGTAACGTAGCGCCGTCGCAGATGTGTGGCAAGGCGATGTTTCACTCACCGTGAATCGTTCATTTTTTTCATTCCTGATGGAAGCTGCTCGGCGGTTGCCATGTTCTCTGTCCGGACTGCGTGTGACCTGTAGTTACTGCGACTGTCTGGCACAGTAAACAGGGATCTGGCCGCGAACGATCCCGTTCGCCACAAGTATGTCAAGGGGGGTTGATATCGGTTCTGGACAGTCTGATCTGCGGTGGTTCGGTGAGGCTGGGCGGCTGGGGCCGGTGGCTTGCGGCGTGAGGTTCTTCGATGAGGGATTCTGGCCGCATCGGGTGAAACGGCCGTAGTTCCGTAGCTGTCTGTTGTCGAGTGGTTCGCCGCTGTGCTGGATGTCCGGCGATCAGGCCGATGTCGGCCATCCTCTTTTTTCCGACGCAGACCCGGTGTGAATCATGTCGATCAGCTATTGAAATGACGCGTTGACACGGGCATGGATGGTGGGTAGGAATGGGTCGGGGGCGGACCGTCAACGGCCCGCCCCCGACTGTGTTGCCGTGTATTACTTACCTGGCGTCGGCGTACCGCCGCTGACCGTGATCAGCGCCTGAATGAAAGGCAGGACGGCGTCGCTCAAGCTGCCTGCGCCGGTCGCCATCAATTCGTACAGGGATCCCATGTGTCTTCTCCTCGGGTGATGAAAAAATTATCGTTGGCCGGGTGGCGCGTTTACGGGAAGAAGGCCTCGACCGAGCCGAGGAAGACCGCGAGAAGGCCGTCGCCCTCCACCATCGAGCCCAGTCCCGCAATTGCGGCCATCATTATTTCCGTCAGCGAACCCATGGTGAATCTCCTTGCATGATCGGTAAGCATCCCGCCGGAAAATGGTCGTACCGTCGGCCGGGATGTGGATCACAATCAGATCTCTGTTGTGATGGGGGTAACGTAGCTCCGCTCATTTCCTACGGCAAGGAAATCGTCCGATTCGCGCAATTCGGGCAGAGATCCTTCCTGATGGAAGTGCCGATGGGTATTGGTACCCGTCACGAAGAATCGCGCCGTGACCTGTACAGACGTCCAGTCCCGTCGGATCCGACGATGAACGACCGCGTTCGCCGCCGGATCTGTCAATCCCCCTGGAGTTGGCCGCGCCAGAGACGTGCCGGAATTCCGCTGACCAGATCTTGTCGCCGCAGCACCTGGATGCGCCACGGTGTGAGGCGAAGTACCTGGAAGGCCCGGTCGTCGGCACCCTGCCAGAACTGTCCGGGGTCGTAGCCGGCGCCGGGAGGACTGCCGTGCCGGTACAGGTCCCACACGTGTGCGCGCTCGCCGGGGTCATCGGTCCATTCGGCGACCGCGTCGACGGCGACGGTGTTCTGTGCCGGGCTCCAATAGGAGAACGTCACATGCGGATTTCCCGCGATATGGGCGGCCTTCACCGGTGTGCGATAGGTTCCGAGCCAGCCCGCCGGGTGGTCGGTATCGGTTTCCCAGACCGGAATCAGGACGCGCGACCGTGGGCGTCCCTTGGCGTCGACGGTGGTCATGGTCGCGTAGTTGACGGCGCCGACGATGGCGTCGAAATCGGGTTTGATATCGGCGAACGTGTGCACGCGGGCGCGGGTGCGGTTGCTCACTACCGCTCCTCGACGCGCACGCCGGCGCGGCGGCCGACGGTGGTGAGGACGAGGTCGGTGGTGCCGCCGTCGAGGAAGCCGGCACGCCCGTCGGTGGCGAGGTAGCGGCGGACGTGGTCGGTCACCGGGGGATCGGGGCTGTCGGTCACGGTGTGAGTCATGGATTCACCGTGCCCGGGAGGGCTTCGGCCGGACTCAGGGCCTACTCGAGGCGGTCGGGCGATCGAGGTCGGTCGACAGCGTCCGCAGTGGGCTCAGGGCAGGTTCGGGACTTGCGCGAGGTGCAGGGTCGAGGGTTCGGCTCGCTCACCCTCGGCGAGGTTGTCGGCGAACTGGTTCGTTCCGATGTCGGCGAGGATGCGTGCCTCGATGCGGTCGACATCGCCGCGTTCGGCCTCGGGCAGCGGGGCGCCGGTGGACCGACGCAGTGCATCGGCGGCACCGAGTAGCCGCGCGGCGTGGGCGGAAGATCCGGCGAGCGACCGGGCTCCGGCCAGGCCTTCCAGCGCGAGTGCGTGGGCACGGGGGTCGCCGGTGCGCAGGGCGCAGGCGAGTCCACGCAGGTGCTGGCGCTCGGCTTCGCCGGCGTCACCGGCGAGTTCGGCGGTGAAGCCCAGTTCGGCGAGGATCAGGGCGGCGCCGAAATGCGACCCGGCCCGCAGATGCCAGTCCAGCCAGGTGCCGAGGTACTCGCGCGCCGCCGCCAGGTCGCCGCGGCGGCGCGCGACCAGACCGAGCCCGAGTACCGCGGATTCTTCCCCGACGAGGTGTCCCTGGTCGACCGCCACCCGACGGGCCCGTTCGTGCAGTTCGGCGCTGCGGTCGAGCTCACCGCGCAGCAGCGCGATCCGGCCGAGCGAGGTGAGCCGCTCGCCGACTTCGGTCCACAGGCCGAGTTCCTCGGCAGTGGCCAGCGCGCCGCGGTGGTGGTCACGGGCGGTGTCGAGGTCGCCGGTCACCTCGGCGTGGCTGCCGAGCAGGAATCCGGCGATGGCCTGACCCCAGCGATCGCCCACCTTCGCGAACAGCTCCCGGCTCCGCTCGGCGTGCTCGCTCAGGCCGATCAGGTCGCCGCGGGCGAAGGCGTCGCGCGCCAGCGACACCGAGGCCGCCGCGATGCCCCAGTCATCGGCGTTGTCGGCGAAGGCATCTCGCAGGTGGGCCGCGTCGTCCATGCCCTGGTGGGCGGCGAATCCGGAGTAGACGTGCGCGAGGTACCAGCGGGCACGCAGTTCGGCGGGCGTGGGTCGCGCAGCGAGGGCCGGCAGAGAATCGACCGTACGGCCGGCGCCGATCTCGAGAGCGCCGCGCCACAACAGGGCAACCCGGCGTGTGGCGGGCTCGGTCTCGCCGGATACCGCGAGAGCGATGCCGAGTGACCGGATGCCCTCGGCGAGGCGTCCGCGCATCACCCAGTACCAGGCGAGGGCGTTGACCAACCGCAGCGCGTCCTCGGACCTGCCCGCGGCACGGGCGGTCTCGAGTGCCCGTCGCAGGTCGGCCGACTCCGCGTCGAGCCGAGACAGCCAGCGGCGCTGGTCACCGGTGCGTAGGTGCTGGTCGGCCAGTTCGGCGAACGCGAGGTAGTAGGCGAGATGGCGCCCTCGTGTGTCGGGTTCCTCGCCGCTGTCGCGCAACCGGTCCGCACCGTAGGCGGCGACCGACTTCAGCAGCCGGTAGCGCGGGCGGGTATCGGTGGCGGGGGTGATGATCAGGGAGCGCTCGACCACACGAGCGAGCAACTCCGCGACCTCGGCGACCGCGATGTCGCCACCGGCGCAGACGGCTTCGGCCGATTCCAGCGTGCCGCCGTCGGCGTGGGCCGAAAGCCGCCGCAGCACAGCACGTTCTGGCTCATCGAGCAGTTCCCAGCTCCAGTCGATCACCGCGCGCAGGGTGCGCTGGCGATCGGGTGCGTCCCGATAGCCGGACGACAACAGTGTGAAACGGTCCTCGATCCGTTCGGCGAGCACGTGCACCCCGAGCGCGCGGACCCGCGTCGCCGCCAGTTCCAGTGCCAGCGGCAAGCCGTCGAGATGGGTGACGATCGTCGCGATCGCCGCCGCATTGTCGTCGGTGACGGCGAAGCCGGGCGCGCGCGAGCGGGCCCGTTCGACGAAAAGCTGTGCGGCAGGTGAGGTTTCCACCTCGCGCGACCCCGGTCCGGCAGCGGGTGCGGTGGGCAGGGCCAGCGGCGCCACCGGCCGGATGTGCTCGCCCGCGATATTCAGTGGCACCTGACTGGTGACCAGCACCCGCAGCTCCGGTGCGGCGGCGAGCAGGCGTGACACCACCGTGGCGGCCGCGTCGGCGACGTGCTCGCCGTTGTCCAGCACCAGCAGCACCTGCTTGGCCCGCACCGCCTCGGCGAGATGGTCGAGCTGAGTGCCGTTGCCGGGCGCGGGGAACGGGCTCGAACCGGCCGAATCGTCACGGACATCGAAGGCGCCCGTCACGACTTCGGTGATCGTCGTCAGCGCGCTGTCGGTGTCGGTGCCCAGGCACAGTCCGGCGAGCTCGACGAACAGCACGCCGTCGCGCGCCGGATGCGCGGCCGCGGTGGCCAGTGCCAGGCGGGTCTTGCCGACACCGCCCGGCCCGGTGAGCGTCACCAGTCGTTCGGCAGTGACCAGCGCCTCGACCGCGGCGAGATCGTCCGCGCGCCCGATCAGGGAGGTGGGCGCGACGGGCAGGTTCCGGCGTGGTGTCACCGGTGTCGCGGGTGCGGGCCGCGCGGGCGCGCCGAGAGCCGGATCCTGTTCCAGCACAGCACGATGCAATGCGGTGAGCTCGGGACTGGGATCGAGTCCGAGCTCTTCGGCGAGGTGTTCGCGCAGCCGACGGTAGGTTTCCAGGGCTTCGCCGTGTCGTCCCGATCGGTACAGCGCCAGCATGTGGGCCGAGCGCAACCGTTCCCGCAGCGGATGGAGCTCGGTGAGTTCGCCGAGTTCGTCGGCGACCTGATCGTGCTCCCCGAGGGTGATCCGGGTCTGCGCGAGTTCCTCGACCGCGGTGAGGCGCTGTTCCTCCCACCGCAGCACCGGGATCCGCGCGAACTCGTGATCGGCGAGGTCGGCCAGGACCTCGCCCCGCCACAACGCCAGCGCTTCGGTGAGAAGCGTTGCCCGAGTGGCGGTGTCGTCGGTGGCACGCGCCCGATGGAGCAAATGCTGGAAGGTCTGGGAGTCCACCGAGCCGTCGGCGACCTCGAGCAGGTAGCCGGGGGAGCGCGAGACCAGCAGCTCGCGCCCGCCCACCTCGGCGTCGCCGAGAACCCGGCGCAATTGTGAGGCTCGCGTCTGCAACGAACCAGCGGGGTTGGCGGGCAGGGCCGTATCCCACAGATGCTCGACGAGCCGGTCGGTGGGCACGATCCGGCCCGGTTCGACCAGCAGCGCGCCGAGCAGAACCCGCACCTTGAGCTCTGGAACCCGCACGGATCGTCCCTCGTCGGTCCAGACCGCCAAGGGACCGAGCACTCCGAAACGCATGTCACCCACCCTAAACGGCCCGGCCGCCGACCCGACCACGCACGGCGAGCCCCGCCGCGCCTCGATCATCGCCTCACGTAACCGCTCGAGGTCGTCTGGAGTCGACCCGAAGGGTTCCTGCAGCACGGCCCGGCACTGTCGGTCGCAGTTCGAATCGTCCTCGAAGGGAAACTCCTGATGTCCGAGTTCACCGATGTCCCCGAGCGGGCAGGTACCCGCCAATGGCTGGGACTCGCGGTCCTGCTCCTGCCGACAGTCCTGCTGTTCCTGACCATGACCGTGTTGTTCCTCGCTACCCCGTATATCGCCGCCGATCTGTCGCCGAGCAGCGGTGAGCTGCTGTGGATCAACGACATCTACGGTTTCGTGATGGCCGGTTTCCTCGTCACCATGGGCACCCTCGGTGACCGGCTCGGCCGTCGCCGACTGCTGCTGGCCGGAGCCGTGCTGTTCGGCGCCGCCTCGATCCTGGCCGCGTTCGCGCCGGGCCCGGAACTGCTGATCGCCGCCCGAGCGGTGATGGGCTTCGGTGCGGCTGCCGTCATGCCCGCCACGTTGTCGCTGATCACGACCATGTTCCGGGACGACAGGCAGCGCGCCACCGCCATCGGTCTCTGGGCCGCGTCGGTGTCGGCGGGTGTGGCGCTCGGGCCGCTGCTGGGTGGTCTGATGCTCGCTTCGCTGTGGTGGGGTGCGTCGATGCTCATCGGTGTGCCGGTCATGCTGGTCGTCGTTGCCGCGGTACCGGTGCTGATTCCCGAATACCGTGCGCCGAGCGCGGGTCGACTCGATCCGATCAGTGTCGCGTTGTCGCTGGCCGCGCTGCTGCCGTTCGTCTACGGCGTGAAGAAGCTGGCCGAGACCGGATTCGCCGCCGAATCGCTGCTCACGCTGCTCGCCGGTGTGGTGTTCGCGGTGGTCTTCGTCCGCAGGCAGCTGCGCCTGGCCGATCCGCTGCTCGACGTGCGACTGTTCGCGAATCGCACGTTCAGTGGGTCGCTCGGCGTGTACATGCTGGCCGCCGTCGCCCTGGGCGGGGTATACCTGCTGTTCACCCAGTACTTGCAGTTGGTCGCGGCCCAGTCGCCGCTGCAGGCGGGGCTGTGGATTCTGCCCGCTGCCATCGGCCTGGTCATCGTTTCCACCGTCACCCCCGCGCTCGCTCGCCGCATTCGTCCCGCCTCTCTCATCGCCGCGGGCCTGGCGGTCTCGGCGGTCGGCTACCTGGTGCTCACCCAGGTCGATAGTGTTGCCGGGCTACCGCTGCTCATCGTGGGTTTCTACGTCCTCTACCCGGGCATCGCCCCGGCGATGGCACTGATCCCGGGCCTGGTCATCGGTGCGGCCCCGGCGGAGAAGGCAGGCGCGGCCTCGGCCGTGAACAGTACCGCCAGCGACCTGGGCGTGGCATTGGGCGTCGCGCTGCTCGGTAGCGTGGGCGCGGCCATCTACCGCGCCGACATGTCCGAGGCGGAGGGAGCTGCCTCGGAAACCCTTCCGGCAGCGCTGAGTTCGGCCGAGTCGCTGCCCGCCGACCTCGCCGATTCGCTCGTACTGGCTGCTCGGGAAGCGTTCACCAACGGACTGAACGCCGCCGCGTGGACCGCTGCTGTGCTCTCGGCCGCCGGTGCGGTGCTGGCGGTGGCGTTGCTGCGCCGGATCCCGGCCGGGGCGACCTCGGTGCCGGAAAATGCGGAGACAAAGGAGGTTTCGGCGGCAGGCGGTGTCGCCGAGCGACCCACCGTCGCTGTCTGACGGTCGCGCGATCTCATCGACCGAGAGCGATCCGCAGCCCCAGTTCGCCGGGTGCTGCGGATCGCTGTATCCACTGCTCTGCAGAGTATTACGTGAAATCTGTCGGGGATTCCGGAGTTGCGCGTCGGCGGTTACCGCCGGTCGACTCGTTCATCGGGGGAGGTGCGGCCGGTGACCACCATCAGTAGTTCTGCCGCCGTGCCGGTGATCGGTGCGCCGTTGCCCGCGGTCCAGGAGCTGTCGGTGGCTCGCAACGAGTATCCGGCCAGCCGATTCTGCGCGTGGAAAGGGGCGCCCATCGTCCATACCCGGTCCAGTGCGAGTTGCGCTGGCGCAGGTGGCATCACCCGGTCTATGCCGAGCGGGACGGCGATGTCCTGCCCGTGCACCAGCAGATCCATCAGCCGATCGACCGGTGTGGTGCCGATCGGGATGGCCCTGGAGTCGATCGTGGCGCGCAGTTCGGCGAGCAACTCGGCGGTCGGTGTCCGGTCGGCGTGCCGGACAGCGGTGTCATGGATGAGGCGGTCGGTGTTGCCGCGCGCGCGGATCAGGTTCACCAGCAAGGCCGCGACCGTGACGCGGGTGGCCAGCACCAGGTGCGCCACAACGTCCCGAATCCGCCACCCCTCGCACAGGGACGCGGTGTCCCACGCCGATGCGGGCAGGCCGCGCAGCAATTCGACCAGGGTGGTGCGTTCGTCGGCCACCGCCTGCCAGATCGTGTCGTTCCTCGTGTCCGGTCGGGTCATCGTCGGTTCTCCTTCGCGTCGGCGTCCTCGGTACCGTAGGAGTTCCACCGAGGTGGAGGTGCCAGCGAAAGTGACTCACATCACATATCTGACGATCGGCGAGCTCGCCACCAGGACTGGCGTCGCGGTGCGAACGGTCCGGTACTACTGCGACGCTGGCCTGCTGGACGCGGCGCGCACCCCCACCGGCCACCGAGTGTTCGAACCCGGCGCGGTCGACCGGCTGGTGCTGCTACGCCGGCTGCGCTCCTTCGGCATCGGACTGGCGGCGATCGAGGACGTGCTCGACGGCACTCGCTCGCTCGCCGAGGTGATCGCGGCCGAACGCGTCGCCGTCGACGACGAACTCGACGCGTTGAATCGTCGTCGGGCGCTCCTGCGCGCCGTCGAATCGGCCGCTCCCGACCGGCATGACGAACGCCTGAATCTGCTTGCCGCCGTGGTCGATCCGCGCGCGGCCCACGATGTCCTCGTCACGTTCTGGCGCCGCCAACTCACCCCGCTACCGGCCGCGGCCATCGACGGTTTCCTGAGCATGAACGTCCCCGAACTGGCACCCGGCGCCCACCCCGAACACCTCCTCGCCTACGCGGAACTGATTGCCGTGGCCTCGAATCCGGATATCGCGACCGCCGTGTACGACACCATCCGGCACCGCAGCACCCCCGGCATCCGCGACGAACGGCGCCTCCTGTTCGACGTAGCCGATGCCTGCGTCGCGGTCGCGCCCCTCGTCACCGCGGGCCACCCACCCCACTCCGGCCCTGAACTGGACCATTACGTCGCGATCCACGCCACCGCCCGCGACCGCCACGACACCCCGTCCTTCCGCCGCCAACTCCTCGTCGACGCCGCGGGCGCAGACCACCGAGTCCGCCGATACTGGCACCTCACAACAACTCTCACCGGCGAAACCGCCACCTCCGGCACCACCCAACTCTGGCTCTTCGACGCCCTGACCACGTCGGTGACGTGACAAGGGGAGGCCGGCGACTGACCGGCCTCCCCTTGTCACGACGCAGAACTCAGGGAACGACTTCGACGATGTCGCCCGGTTCCAGCCACTCGTAGTGCGCCTTGGCGCCTTCCGGGGTCAGGCGGATGCAGCCGTGGGACTGCTCCTCGGTGGGTCCGATGTGGTAGGCGATGTCACCGTTGAAGAAGACCGCGTACTCCATGGGGGCGTTGTGCAGCGTGCTCCAGTGGAACGGCTTCTTGAAGGCCACCTTGAAGACTCCGGGCGGCGTTTCGTAACCGGGGCGGCCGTGGGACATCGGGCTCGGCCCGAAGGTGACCTTGCCGTTGTCCATCAACCACGCGTTGTTGGTCGACAACTGCAGGCACGCACGGGCTTTCTCGCTGCACGGAGCCACCACGGGCTCCGGCGGCGGGGCGGGAATGATGGCGGGCACGCCGGGCACATCGGGCCCGCCGGGCCACAGTGGTTCGGCCTGAACGGGTGCTGTGACCGCGGCCCCGACCGCCGCCGCGCACATCACCGCCTGCACGGCCCATCGGGGAATACGACTACTACTCACGAAATCTTGCCTCTCTCGCCGCGCCCAGCCCTGGTCGTCGTACGCCCAGAACATGAGCTTTCACCATCGACACAAGCCTCGGAAAACATAGAGGTACAGCGATCATGGAGTATTACGATCGTGTTGAGCAAGCCCAGGGCCGGGCTACCGGCGCGTCACGCGCCGCAGCGGATCGGTCGGGCCCGCCGCGGGAGGGTCCGCCCGGAACACGCGGGCGGCCAACGGTGGCAACACCATCAGCCGGGTGAGCTGGTTGCGCAGCCAGATCCGGGTGTTCGTGGCGGGGACGAGCATGGCGCTGCCGGTGCCGACCGAGCGCTGGCGAGTGCGGACGATCGGGCGGAAGGCGTGTTCGTAGCGAGCGAAGGCAGCGGTGTGGCCGTCGCTCTCGGCGAGGGCGGTGGCGAGAAGATGCGCGCCTTCGATGGCGAGGGCGGCGCCCGAACCCGAGAACGCGGTGGCGCAGTAGGCGGCATCGCCGACCAAGCCGACGCGGCCGTGCGACCAGGTCGGCATCCGGATCTGTGTCATCGCGTCGAGATAGAACGTCGGATCGGCGGTGGCGGCGTCGAGCAGAGTGGGGATTTCCCAGCCGGCGGTGGCGAATTGCTCGCGCAACAGCTCGATCTGTGATTCCCGGTCGCGCGGGAAGTCGAACTCGCGCGAGGTGCGGAACGCGAAGAACGCTTGCGCGTCTCGGTGATTGCCGGATCGATACACCCCGGCGACGCGGCCCGCCGTATTGTGCAGCGTCACCTCTCGCCGCGCGCCGAAGCTCACATCCACCGTGGCGGTCGCGAAGCCGATGCCGAGCGGGTGCGCCGCCTCGGCCTCGCTCAGCACCGCGAGATTGCGCACGCGCGAATGCAATCCGTCGGCGCCGACGACCAGGTCGAATTCCGCGCTGGTGCCACCGGCGAAACTCACCTGGACCGTGTCGCCGTCCTGGGCGATGGTGTCGACGGTGTCGCCGAAGCGGTAGTCGACATCGTGCGCGGTGGCGTCGTGGAGAACGCGGGCGAGGTCGCCGCGCATCACCTCGATATCGCCGGGCTCGTCGAAGGTGCTGGTCGGCATACCGGCGACTCGTCGTCCCTCGGCATCGACGAAGGTGAGCGCCCGGATATCGGTGGCGAGGTCGCGCAACGTGGGCAGCACCCCCATGGATTCGGCGATACCGACCGCGGCGCCGCGCAGATCGACGCCGTTGCCGCCCGCGCGCAGCGCCGGAGCCTGTTCGACGACGGTGGGACGGAACCCCTGGCGGACGAGCCAGTAGGCGAGAGTGGGCCCGGCGATGCTGGCGCCGGAGATGAGAATGCGGGAATTGGTCGACATGACGACTCCTCAGTGACTGACCGTTGGTCAGTTTTCACCGTAGGCTCCTGACCGATGGTCAGTCAAGGGATAGAATGCGCCGATGAGTGATGACGCAGCGGTCGGCACCAGGGAGCGCATTCTTGCCGTCGCGATGGATCTGTTCAGCGCCCACGGTTACCACCGCACGACGGTGCGGGCGATCGCCGACCAGCTCGACATCTCCAAGGCTGGTGTCCTCTACCACTTTCCGAGCAAGTACGACATTCTCGCCGGACTGGCCGAGCCGCTGCTCGTCGCCCTCGCCGCCGCCTTGGCCGCAGCGGCCGACCCCGATCCGCGGGTCGCCCGCAGGCAGGCGCTCGAAGGCATTCTCGAGGTCTACATCGAGCATCGATATCTGCTGCGCCTCAACGTCAACGATCTCGCGCTCGCCGCGTCGGGCAGCATCTTCGAACGGTTCCGCGACTTGGTATTGGCCGCGAATGTGCTGGTAGCGGGACCGAATCCGACGCTGTCCGATCGCGTGCGCGCCGTGCAGGCATTGGGCGTGCTCAGCGACCCGGTGGTGTTGTTCGCGGACGAATCGCCGACGGCTCTGCGTGCGGAAGTGCTGGCCGGGGTGGATCTGCTGTACCCCGACGACATGAATGCTGCTGCGGTGCACCGTGGTAGGCCCGCACTGCTCGACGATGCGGGAGTAGCCGCGGCGCGCAGGATGAGCCGGGTCGAGCACCGCAGCGCCGCGGAGATCGCCGCTACGCTCGGCGTCTCGCGAGCAACCGTGTATCGGTATCTCAAAGACTAATTATGAGACGAATTATGAGACATTAATGAGACAAATCCGCGAGCACTTGACGACTTAGGTAAGCCTGACCTACTCTGATCTCGGCGTACGGATGAGCCGGTGGTCCCGAGGGCTGCGGTCGACTCCGCCATCCTGCCGCGGCGGGCTCCGTTTTCGAGACGGAGCCCGCCGCTACGTCTTACCGGCTGTTGAGCGCCGTTTCGGATGGTGTAAACCGGACGGTATGAGCGAAACGCCCCTGTCCCTGGCCGATGTCACCCCCGAGTTGATGACCAAGGCCAGCGAAGGCACCTTCACCGACCTCATCGGCCTGCGCTACACCGAGGTCACCCCCGACCGGGTCTGCGGTGAATGGCAGGTGCGTCCCGAACTGCATCAGCCCGCGGGTATCCAGAACGGTGGCGTCTACTGCACCATCATCGAAACTCTCGCGAGTGTCGGCGGCGGCGTCTGGTTCGGCGAGCGTGGTTCGGTCGTCGGCGTCAACAACAACACCGACTTCCTGCGTGCGGTCCGCGAGGGCGTCCTCACCGGCGAGGCCACCCCCATCCACCGTGGCCGCAGCCAGCAGCTCTGGGTCGTCGTCATCACCGACGCGGAAGGCCGCACCGTCGCCCGCGGCCAGGTCCGCCTCCAGAACCTCGCCGCCTAGCGGTCCATGGGAGCCCCCGGCCTTGCCGGGTTCGGCGTCGTTCCGGTCTGAACCTGTGAGTTCAGCTTTCTGTACGAGTCCGGTGGCATCGGCGTACCGGGATCGATAACATCGGTCCTTGTGAAGCACGTTGTAGTCGCGGGCGGGACAGACGGGTTGGGGCGGGCGGTCGCACTGGACCGACTCGCCAAGGGCGATGCCGTCGTGGTGATCGGGCGCGATCCGGCGAAGGGCGCGGACCTCCTCGCCGCGGCGGCGGCCATCGGCGCGGACCGACGTGCGCATTTCGTGCGGGCGGACCTGAGTTCGATCGCCGAGACGCGCACCGCGATCGAGTCCGTGCGCGCCCACTTCACCCGACTCGATGCCCTCGTGCTGTGCGCGCGGCACTATCGCTCCGAGCGGCTGGTCACGGTGGAGGGGTTCGAATACACCTTCGCCTTGTTCTACCTGAGTCGCTTCGTGCTGAGCTACGAACTGATCGATCTGTTCGACTCCGCGGTCGACCCGGTCGTCTTGAACGTGGCGGGGCCAGGCAGCGGGACCGAGGAGATCCGCTGGGACGATTGGGGTTTCGAGCGTGACTACCACGGGTTGCGTGCCCTGTCCCAGGGTGGACAGCTCAACGATCTACTGGGTATCGAGTTCGCGCGCCGATCGTCCTCGACGCGCGTGCGCTATGTCCTGCTGCACCCCGGTGTGGTCGATACCGGCCTGTCGGGCGACTATGACGCGGAGATGGCAGTGAGGGTCGAGGCGATGCGCGCGACAGCGCAATCGATCGATCAAGCGATCGGTCCGATTCTGGGCGTCCTGGATGAACCGCCGACGGAGCCACTGGTCGCGATCGTGCAGGGCGCACGGCTCGACACCGCGGGGCCTGCCTTCGACTCCGCGGCGGCTATCAAGCTTTTCGACGAAACGGTGAGAGTGCTGGCTCGGCTGTGATCCGCGAGTTCCGGAGGCTGTAGCCCTCGGATCAGTCGAGGGTGGTGACCCGCCAACCGCCGCGGCCGAGTACCTCGACGACCAGCGCGCTGATGTTCCACGCGTCGTCGTCACCGCGGTGATGGGTGCCTTCGAGGGGGATGTCGGCGATCCGGAGCGCGTGGTCCATGCCGGGGCGTCGTCGCAGGTCGTAGGACTCGGTGAAGACTTGTTTGGCGTTGGTGTGCTCGGGGCCGAAGGGATAGTCGACGCCGGTGGCCGCGCACTGGGCGCGGAACTGTTTGCGGTCGTAATCGCCCCAACTCGCCCACGGCCGCTCGCCTGCCGCGAACTCGTCGGCCAGCCGGCGGCACGCCTCACCGAACTCGACACCCTTGTCGACCTGCTGCTGGGTGAGGGTGGTGAGCTCGGTACAGAAATCGCTCACCGTGGACCTGGTCGGGCGCACGATGATGTCGTGCTTGCTCACCCTGGTCCGGGTGGCGAGATCGACCACCGTGATCCCGATCTCGATGATCTCGTTGACCTGTCCGGCGGGCGGGTCGCCCGCCCAGCAGGTGGCTTCCACGTCGACCACGTTGAGCAGGCCGGTCCACTCGTTCATGGGTGTGACGGTACGGGCGCGTCGTGGTGTGCTCCAGTGATATTCGTCGCGCGGCGATTCGTGGCACAGGCGCACCCGCTGCTCGGCCGGTGAGTTGGCTGTTCCCTGGCCGATCCCGGACCCATCGTTAACATCTCGTTAATCGCCTCGGGGTCGTCCCCGGTCGCGCTCGGCGGCGGTCGCCGCGCAGCCGGGCGACGTGCCAGAATGTCGCTCACCGACCACGACCCGCCGAGGAGAGAACGTATGCGCCTGTCGCCGCACGAGCAGGAACGGCTGCTGCTGAGCTATGCGGCCGAGCTGGCGCGCCGCAGGCAGGCGCGGGGGTTGAAGCTGAACCATCCGGAGTCGATCGCGTTGATCACCGATCACGTGCTCGAGGGAGCACGGGACGGGCGGACCGTGGCGGAACTGATGTCGTCGGGGCGATCGGTGCTCACCCGCGAGGATGTGATGGAGGGGGTGCCGGAGATGATTCACGACGTGCAGGTCGAGGCGACGTTTCCCGATGGCACCAAGCTCGTCACCGTGCACCACCCGATCGGATAGGCGAGACCCATGATTCCCGGCGAATACCTCTGTGCCGAGGGCACGATCGAACTGAACGCGGGCGCGGTACGCGTCGAGCTCGAGGTGGTCAATACCGGCGACCGCCCCGTTCAGGTGGGCAGCCACGTGCACTTCCCGCAGTCCAACGCCGCGCTGGAGTTCGATCGCGAAGCCGCCCACGGGCACCGGCTCGATATCCCGGCAGGCACCGCCGTTCGATTCGAACCCGGTCTGCCGCAGCGGATTTCGCTGGTTCCGCTCGGTGGTACCCGCGAGGTATACGGCATCAGCATGAACCCGCCCGGGCACCTGGATGCCTGAGGTGACCGACAACCATCGCGCGGCAAGCCTCTCGCCGCGACGTCCGGGAGAGAGCCGATGACCGAACTGAGCCGCGCCCGCTACGCCGAACTGTTCGGGCCGACCGCCGGCGACCGTATTCGCCTGGCCGACACCGACCTGATCGTCGAGATCACCGAAGACCGCAGTGGCGGACCGGGACTCGCCGGTGAGGAAGCGGTGTTCGGCGGCGGCAAGGTGCTGCGCGAGTCGATGGGGCAGTCACGCGCGACCCGCGCCGACGGCGCCCCCGACACCGTCATCACCGGTGTCGTGATCATCGACCACTGGGGGATCATCAAGGCCGACGTGGGCATTCGCGACGGCCGGATCTGCGGAATCGGCAAGGCGGGCAACCCCGACACGATGCCGGGCGTGCACCGCGATCTCGTTGTCGGCCCGTCGACCGAGATCATCGCGGGCAACGGCCGCATTCTCACCGCGGGCGCCATCGACTGCCACGTCCACTTCATCTGCCCGCAGCTGATGGACGAGGCGCTCGGTGGCGGCATCACCACGCTCATCGGCGGCGGCACCGGCCCCGCCGAGGGTTCCAAGGCCACCACCGTGACACCGGGCTCCTGGCACCTGGCGCGGATGCTGGAATCCCTGGACCACTGGCCGATGAACATCGTGCTGCTCGGCAAGGGCAACACGGTGAGCCAGGAATCGATGTGGGAGCAATTGCGTGGCGGCGCATCGGGTTTCAAACTGCACGAGGACTGGGGCTCCACCCCGGCCGCGATCGATGCCTGCCTCACCGTCGCCGACGCGGCGGGCGTGCAGGTGGCACTGCACTCGGACACGCTGAACGAGGCCGGTTTCGTCGAGGACACCCTCGCCGCCATCGCGGGCCGCGGCATCCACGCCTACCACACCGAGGGTGCGGGTGGCGGCCACGCGCCCGACATCATCACTGTCGCTTCCCATCTCAATGTGCTGCCCAGCTCCACCAACCCCACCCGGCCGCACACCGTCAACACCCTCGACGAGCACCTCGACATGCTGATGGTGTGCCATCACCTGAGCCCGTCGATCCCTGAGGACCTGGCCTTCGCCGAATCGCGGATCCGCCCGTCCACCATCGCCGCCGAAGACCTCCTGCACGATCTGGGCGCCATCTCCATGATCGGCTCGGACTCCCAGGCGATGGGCCGGATCGGTGAAGTGGTGATGCGCACCTGGCAGACCGCGCACGTGATGAAACGCCGCCGTGGCGCCCTGCCCGGTGACGGTGCGGCCGACAACGCCCGCGTGCAGCGCTACATCGCCAAATACACGATCTGCCCGGCGGTTTCGCACGGACTCGACGACGAGATCGGCTCGATCGAGGTCGGTAAGCTCGCCGACCTGGTGCTGTGGGAACCGGCGTTCTTCGGTGTCCGGCCGCACGCGGTCCTCAAGGGCGGCATGATCGCCTGGGCCGCGATGGGCGACGCCAACGCCTCCATCCCCACCCCGCAGCCCGTGCTTCCACGCCCCATGTTCGGCGCCGCGGCCCCGGCCGCCGCGGCGACCTCCCTGCACTTCGTCTCCGAACAGGCCATCGACGACGGCCTCGCGAACCGGTTGAACGTGCGCCGAAAGCTGGTGCCGGTCAAGAACGCTCGCCGCGTCACCAAGGCCGACATGCCCCACAACGACGCCATGCCCCACATCGAAGTAGACCCCGATACCTTCACTGTCCGCATCGACGGCGAAGTCTGGGCAGAGGAACCCGCCACCGAACTCCCGATGGCCCAGCGCTACTTCCTTTTCTGACCGCCGTCTTCGCTGCGTCCGTGCCGGGCTGATGAACGCTGTCGCGGCTGTGTCCATTAGGCTCGTCGCGATCCGAGCGGGGCGGGTTTCGGCACGCCTTCCGCCGCACAGCGCCGGGGACCCCGGCGGGAGGGGAACACAGCATGGACGACCTGAACAACGCCGCCGCGGACCTGTCGCGCTGGGCGGAGGACCTGGAACAGAAGGCGCAGCGCTACCAGGAGCTGCACGCCAAGATGACCGCGGTGAGCGTCACCGATACCTCGGCCGACGGCCGGATCAGCGTCACCGTGGACGCCAACGGTTCGACCACCGCGATCACCTTGGCGGCCGCCGTGCGCGGCATGGATCCCACCGCCGTGGCGGCCGAGCTCATGGCCTGCACGCATCGCGCCCAGGCGCGCCTGCGTGACCAGGTCACCGGCCTGGTCCATGACACGGTCGGCACCGACGAGGCCGGGGAGGCGATCGTCGGCCAGTACAGCGACCGGTTCCCCGACCTGGACCCGACCGCGTCGGCGCCCGTCCCGCCGTCGCCGCCGCCCGCCGCTCCGGCCGCCCCCGCCGCATCGTGGCCGGCCGCGCCCGAGGCTCCCGCCACTCGCAAACCCGACCGCGATCGGGTTGTCGCGCCCGAGGAGCCGTCCGACGAGGACATGTTCTACCAGCGCAAATCCTGGTTGCAGTAGCCACCGCTACAACCCGGCACACATTCGAGGGAACCGAACGGGGCCGGGGCGCGTCCAACTAGATCGAGAGCTGCGGACTCGACCGAGTTCGCCGGAGGAGGGATTCCGCGTGACCAGTCTGGTGAATGTGAATCTGGAGGCGATCAGGTCACAGGCCTGCTCGGTGGACGGCGTGTCCGGCGGGGTCGCCAAGGCGCTCGAGGCGGCGAACTATCTCGCCCACGCCGACGACGGCTACGGCCTGCTCGTGAAGCCGTACGCGGTGAGCACCCTCAACTCGCTCCACGACGACATCACCGAGGCACTGGCGCAGCTCGACACCCTGGCCGCGGAGATGCCGGGCAAACTCCGCACCGCCGCCGACACCTTCGAAACGTGTGACACCACCCGGGCGGGCGATCTCACGGGCAAGACCGCCGAGATCGAAAGGAACGTCTGACCATGGCCGACGGACCCAACGCGGCGGGCACGTTCCTCAACGAGCACACCGTCCTGCCCGGCACGGTGAGCACCTTCGACGACGGCGAAGCTCCCGAGAACGACCTGCTCCAAGACGGCGTCGACTATCGGGACACCTACTACCAGGAAAACAACTTCCTGTTCAGCAACGTGGGCCGGCCGACGGGCGGGGAGGAACCCGACGCGGGCATCATGAAGGGCACGCTCCAGGGTGACACCTGGGAGAACGGCCTCGGCCTCTACAACGCGATGACCGGCGACGGGTCGATCATGACCAAGGTCGACGCCATCTCCAAAGCGGCCGGTACCGCGGGTGATTGGGCGTCGGCGGCGACGATGTTCGGCAAGGCGATCAAGGGCACCTCCACGCTGGCGAAGTTCGACCCGTTCAACTTCCTCGGCTCGCAACTGATGAGCTGGATGCTCGAACACGTCGAACCGGTGCGCAAATCACTGGAATCGATCACCGGCAGCCCGGATATGGTCCAGGCGTATTCGGATTCGTGGAAGGCGATCGCCGAGAGTCTGACGACCACCGCGCAGGAGTGGGCGACCGCGCTCGACACCGGAATCGGTGAATGGGCAGGTGCCGCGGCCGAAGCCTACGTGGCCAAGGCGACCGAGCTGACCGGCAAGATCGCCGAGAAGGCAGCCGTCGCCGAGGTGCTGTCGGAGTGCAACGCGGCGATGAAGGGCATCGTCGAGACAGTGCGCGAGATCGTGGTCGAGATCCTGAGCAATCTCGCCGGCATGCTCGCCGAGATGACCGCGCTGCTCATCGCCTCCGCCGGAACTGCCACCCCCGCGCTCATCGCCAGGGCGCTGCTCGACATCTCGCTGGCCACGGTGACGGTCTCGCAGATGCTGGTGAAACTGGCACAGGCGCTGATCGATACGAAGATGCTGGCGCAGAGCGCGGTGAAGATCATCCAGGGCGTGACCGAGGTCGAGACCGCGAAGTAGCAGCCGAGGAGCCGGTGCCGACCCGCGCTCGGTGGCAGACTGCGTCTATGACGATCAACGATTGGGCCGATGTCGACAGCTACCTCGTCACCACGCTCGTCGGTGACGAGGGAGCGCCCGCACTCACCGCCAACGCCGACGCGGGGCTGCCCGCCATCGACGTCTCCCCGCCCCAGGGCAAACTGCTGAACCTGTTGGCCCGCACCGCGAAAGCGCGCCGGGTCCTCGAGATCGGCACCCTCGGCGGATACAGCACCGAGTGGCTGGCGCGCGCGGTCGGTGACGGCGGTCTCGTCGTCACCCTCGAATTCGAACCCCGCCACGCCAAGGTCGCGCGCGAGAACCTCGACCGCGCCGGCGTGGGGGAGCGCGTCGAGATCCTGGTGGGCGCGGCCCTCGACACCCTGCCCGGTGTCGCCGAGGATCTGACCGAACCGTTCGACCTGGTCTTCATCGACGCCGACAAGGTCAACAACTCCCACTACGTGCAGTGGGCGCTGCGCCTGACCCACCCGGGCTCGGTGATCATCGTCGACAACGTGGTGCGCGCGGGCGCGGTGGCCGACGAGCAGACCGAGGATCCCAATGCCCGAGCGAGCCGCGACCTGATCGAATTGCTCGCCGCCGAACCGAGTGTCGACGCGACCGTCATCCAGACCGTCGGCGCGAAAGGGTGGGACGGATTCGCCTACGCCGTGGTGAACGGCCCGAATTCCTGATCTTCACCGCCCGGCAATGCGCAGGGTCATTGCCGGGCGTCCGGGATTCATCGGGAGGTTGTTCGCTGCCGCTAGCGTGGGACTGTTCGACTTCAGGAGCCGCCATCATGGAATTCCGTCATCTCGTCTCGTTCATCGCGCTCGCCGAGGAATTGCATTTCGGACGGGCGGCGCAGCGCCTGCATCTGACGCAGCCGAGCCTGAGCGCTCAGTTGCAGAAGCTGGAGAAATCCCTGGAAGTGCAGCTGGTCGCGCGCAATTCACACGAGGTGCGGCTGACGCCGGCGGGCCGGGAGTTCGAGCTGCAGGCCCGCCAGATCATCGCCCAGCTCGACCGGGCCGCCCAGGCCGCGAAGGCGACCGCCGCCGGTCGCGCCGGCAGCCTGAACGTCGGCTACAACCTGCCCGCCAGCAAGCACATCCTGCCCGACGCGCTGGCCCAGCTCACCGACCGCCACCCCGGCATCTCGGTGTCGCTGTGGGAGAAGCGAACCGGGCCGCAGCTGGCCGCCCTGGCCGACGGATCCCTCGACCTGGCCATGGTCTACGGCCACCCCAGCACCGCCGATTTCCGGTATCGGCGGCTGCTGCACCGGATTCCGCTGGTGGCGGTGGTCGGCAGGCAGCACCGCTGGGCGCACCGCTCGCACGTGCCGTTCGCCGAACTGCGGGACCAGGACTGCGTGCTGTTCGCCCGTGAACAGTGTCCGGCGATGTACGACGCGATCCTGCGGTCGGCCGCGCAGACCCGGATCGCGCTGAACATCACCCAGATCGCCGACGATCCGGGCGCCACCGCCCACATCGTCTCGGTGCGCCCACTGGTCGGATTCGCCTCGCTGCCACGGGCGGTGTCGGCGGGTATGGGGTCCTCGGACACCGACCCGGTGGCGGTGAAACTGGTCGATCCGGTCCCGACCCTGGATCTGCACGTGGTGTGGCGGGCCGACGAACAGAATCCGGCGGTGGCGATGTTTCTGGATTGCCTCGCGTCCACGGCACCTGCCCTGGCCGACGACCAGGTCTTGACGGCGTGAAGTCGTCGTTCATTTCAATCCCGACCGCACGAACGCATTGACGATGTGGCGCTGCAGCACCAGATACAGCAGCAGCACCGGCAGGCAGGCCAGACCCGCCAGCGCCATCATCGGCCCCCACTGATCGCCTTCGGTGCCCATGAAACTACGCAGTCCCAGCTGCAGCACACTGTTGGACTGACGCAGCACGACCGCAGGCCAGAAGTACTCGTTCCACGCGTTGATGAACAGCAGGATGCCGAGTGCGGCGAGCGCGGGTCGCAGGTTCGGGACCACGACGGTCCACAGGATCGACCACGACGAGCGCCCGTCGATCTTGGCGGCGGCGATGAGCTCTTTCGGGAACGCCGACATGTGCTGGCGCAACAGCAGCACCGCCAGCGCCGAGCACAGCGTCGGCAGCACGACGCCGATCAGGGTGTTGATCAGGCCCAGCTGGTTGAGCAGGATGTAGTTGGGCAGCATCGTCACCTGGAACGGCACCAGCCACACCCCGACGAACGCCAGATACAGCAGCTTCTGCAGCGGGAAGGTGTAGATGGCGAACGCGTACGACGCCAGCAACGCGATGAGTAGCTGGCCCGCCGCCGAGAGCACCGCGACGAAGAACGTGTTGGCGATCAGACCGGCGATGTCGACCTTCTGCGCCGCGTCGAGGTAGTTGGCCGTCGACAGGGGCCACGGGATCGGCGACAGCGAGGTGACGTCCTCGGGTCTGCGCAGCGACGTCGCGAACAGCCAGTAGATCGGGAACACGCACACCAGCGCCGTGGCGGCGAGCAGCAGGTGGCTGCCCGCCCCGCGCAGTCGTTCAATCGTCATGGACAGCAACCTTTTCCGAGATCCAGACCAGCAGCGCGGCCACCAGACCGAAGCCGAAGAACAGCAGCACACCGGCCGCAGCGCTCAAACCGGCGTCGAAACTGTGGAAGGCGTAATCCCAGAGCAGGTAGTAGATATTGGTGGTGGCCTGCGCGGGACCGCCCTGGGTCATCGAGTCGATGAGCGGGAAAGTCAGTGTGGGACTGAGCAACACGGTTGTGAGGACGAGGAACAGCACGGTGGGCGAGAGCAGCGGCAGGGTGATCCAGCGCCGGATCTGACCGGGGGAGGCGCCGTCGACCCTGGCCGCTTCGTCGTAGTCACCGCTGATGCCGGCCAGGCCCGCCCACACCACGAGCACCGCGAAGCCGATCAGGTGCCAGGCGGTGATCGCGATGATCACGCCCTGCGCGGTCGCGGTCTCGTACACCCAGTTGCGGTCCGAACCGGTCACCTGGGCGAGGAAGCCCGTCCCCGGATGCAGCAACCAGCGCCACACCGCCGCCGCCGCGACCGGCGCGACCAGGAACGGCGCGAACACCAGTGCCTGATAGATCGTGCGCGCCCGACCGGTGACCCGTCTGCTCGCCATCGCGATCACGACCGGCAGCACCACCGTGAACGGCAACAGGCCCAGGATCAGTGTCCCGGTGCGACCGAGGGCGCCCCAGAACGCCGGAAGGTCCAGCAGCCGTTCGTAATTCGCGGTGCCCACCGGTGTCATCGGTGCGGTCGGCAGCAGGTTCCACGAGTAGGTGGACAGCTGCAGGGCCTGCACCAGCGGTTGATAGGTCCACACCACCAGCAGCACCAGTGCCGGGCTCAGATAGAGGTAGGGCGCGACGAACCGGGCCACATGGCGGCGGGTGAGGCGCCGGCGCACCGGTGTCGCCGCGACCGGCGGTACCGGCGACGCCGGCGCATCGATGACGAACATCTACCGCACCGCCGCCCGCGCGGCGACGATCGCCGCGATCTGCTCGAGCATCTCCGACTCCGGCCGGTCATAGACCTTCGGCGCCGGAGCGGCGTCGATCGCGGTGGCCAGCACCGTCGACTCCGTGACGTCAACGCGGCTGAACCCGAATCCGACGAAACCGCGGTGCCTGCCCGCCGGTGCCATGGGGTCCACCCGGTAGGCCGTCGCGGGACCGATCCACACCGGAATCCCGGCCAGCGCCGAGGCGCCGGTGAGGTGGTTGTGTCCGCACAGGATCATCCGGACATCGGTGCCCGCCACGACCTCGGCCAGCTGTTCGGCGTCCTTGAGCCGGAGGAAGTCCAGGGTGGCCAGCGGGGAACGCAGCGGCGGATGGTGCACCACCAGCACGGTGCCGTGCGGGGCGGGGGTGCGTAGCTGCTCGGCCAGCCAGGCCAGCTGCTCCGGCTCGAGCTTGCCGTCGTGCTGGAACGGTGTGGTGCTGTCCAGCACGATGATCCGCACGCCCGCGATCTCGACACTCTGGTCGTGTGGGAGATCCGGGTCCACGGTGTCGCGGTCGAGCAGTTCGATGCCGAAGGCGGTGCGTTCGTCGTGATTGCCCATCGCGTAGACGATCTCGGCGCCGAGATCGGCCGCGACGGGCTCGACCGCGGCCCGCAACCGCCGGTAGGCCTCGGGCGAACCGTTGTCGCTGAGATCACCGGAGAAGATCAGCACGTCGACGCGCTGCCCGAATTCGCGCAGCCGGTCGAGCACCGCGGTCAGATTGGCGGCGGTGTCGACACCGTGGAGCAGTTCGCCCTCGGGCCGCAGGTGGGTGTCGGTGATCTGGACGATCGTCAGCCCGCTCATGACTTGGGCATGAGTTCGGTGCCCGCGGTGCGGGCGGCGGTGAGCGTCGACTGCGGGTCGGCGCCCTGGAACACGACGGCCTCGACGGCGTCCATCATGCCGTCGCGCATCTGCAGATAGTTGTTGCCCGGCATCGACACCCACGGCTCCATGTTCGCCAGCTGCGCGACATTCGGGCGCAGCAGCGGGTTCTGGTCGGCCCATTCCTTCAGCCCACCCGCTTCCTCGAGCAGGCCGGTCCGCAGCGGCAGGTAGCCGATGTTCTGCGCGATCTTCTTGTAGGAATCCTCGCTGGTCAGGTGCTTGATCAGTTCCCACGCGGCCCGCTGTTTCGCGGGGTCGTTGGACAGGATGTGCAGGCCCGCACCGGAATTCGTCGGGATGGCGGCTTTGCTGCCGAAACCGGGCATCGGCGCCGAACGCAGGTCCCACTTGCCCTTGGACCCGGTGACGAAAACGCTTTGCAACGCGCTGGTTTCGAGCATCATGCCGATCTCGCCGCGACCGAACGCCTCGTAGCCCTGCTTCTGATTGAGCTTGGGCATGCTGCCGCTGTTCACGAGGTTCTGCGCCATCTTGGTGACCTCGACGGCGGGCGCGTCGGCGAAGGTGAGGGTGTTGCGATCCTCGGAGATCACGCGGCCGCCGTTGGAGCGCACCAGCGACTGGAAGCACCAGTCCTTGGCGGTCTTGGTCAGGCAGTCGATGTAGACCCCGCCCTTGCCGGTGCGGTCGGCGATCGCCTTCGCGGCGGTGGTGACCTCGTCCCAGGTGGTGGGCGGCTTGGCGGGATCGAGACCGGCCTCGGCGAACAGCGACGCGTTCAGATACAGGACGGGCGTGGAGAAGACGAACGGAACGCCGTAGGTGTGGCCGTCCCAGTCGTCGAGGGTGCGGGCGCGTGGCGCGTACGCGTGGCGGGCGCCGTCGAAGTTCTGCTTCACTTCCGGTGCGCCGACCAGCTGGTCCAGCGGCTTGGCCTTGAGCTGGTGGATGGTGAAGTCCAGGTCGGAGAAGCCGAGCTGGGCGACGTCGGGTGGGGTGCCCGCCACCATCTGGTTCTGGATGCTGGAGACGGTGTCGGTGGCCGGGTTGGGGCTGTTGCCCTGCGGCTTCTGCGCGGTGACCTTGATATTGGGGTGCTTGGCGCCGAAGTCGGCGATCAGGGCGTTGAAGGTGTCGGTCCAGGCGCCCGCCACACCGTAGCTGTAGGACTCGAAGACGATCGAAACCTGTTGGTCGGCAGCCAGTTCGGGAATCTGCGCGGTAGTGGTGGCGTCGGTGGACCCGGTGGTGCCGAGGCCGCAACCGGTGAGGGCGAGGGCGGCGGTGAACACCACGCCCAGCGCGGGCAGTGTGCGTTTCATCGTGGTTCTATCCTTGTCATCGGGGTGGTGCCGAAATCAGGGGACGGGGATCGCGGCCGCGTCGACGGCCGGTTCCGCGGGGGAGCTGGGCGCTTGCCACGTCAGCCGCAGGCCGGTGTCGGGGTCGAACAGGTGGATGTCGGCGGGGTCGACGCGGCAGGCGATGTCCTCGCCCACCCGGACACCGGCCGGTCGCGCCGCGCGCACGCAGAGGCCGGACTCGAGGTGCACGAGTTCTTCGCTGCCGAGGTTCTCGACCATCCGTACCCGCCCGCGGACATCGGTCGAGGTGTCGTCGATCCGCAGGCGTTCCGGGCGGATTCCGGCGACGACGGCGGTGGCGTCGCCGGAATCCTCGGCAATGTCCAGGGCGGCATCGATGCCGTCGGCCATCACCGTCATATGGCCGTCGCTCGCGGTGACGACGGCGGGGAACAGGTTCATCGGCGGCGATCCGAGGAAGCCGGCGACGAAGGTCGAGCGCGGGCGGTCGTAGAGCTCCTCCGGGGTGCCGCACTGTTCGATGCGGCCCTGGTTGAGCAGCGCGATGCGCGTCGCCATCGTCATCGCCTCGACCTGATCGTGGGTGACGTAGAGGAAGGTCGCGCCGAGGCGCTGGTGCAGCGCGATCAGTTCGGCGCGGGTCGCGCTGCGCAGTTTCGCGTCGAGGTTCGACAGCGGTTCGTCCATCAGGAACGCGCCGGGATCGCGCACCATGGCGCGTGCCAGCGCGACTCGTTGCCGCTGTCCGCCGGACAGGGCGACCGGGCGTCGCTCCAGCAGCGCCGAGATCTCCAGCGTCGCCGACACCTCGGCGACCCGCCGCGCGATCTCCGCCCGTGGCCTGCGCCGGGCCCGCAACGGGAACCCGATATTGCGCGCCACCGAAAGATGCGGATACAGCGCGTAGCTCTGGAACACCATCGCCAGATCCCGCCGCTGTGGCGCCGCGTCCGTCACGTCGACGTCGCCCACCAGAATCCGCCCCGCGCTCGGCTCCTCCAGCCCCGCGATCATCCGCAACAACGTGGACTTGCCGCAGCCACTGGGCCCCAGCAACACCATGAACTCACCATCGGCGATGTCGAGACTCACCTCGCGCACCGCGTACTCGGCATCGAACTTCTTCGACACCGCTTCGATCTGCAGTCGTGCCATGGGCCCAGTGTCGAGCCCGCCACGGCCCCCGCGCCGGGGCGATAGTGAACGTCGATCGGTCCAATCATCTCGACCCCACCGACCCACGAACCGCACCATCGGTGCTCGTCGTGGTCGTCAGTCGTTGGCGGGGTTCGGCGACGCTGTCACCGGGTGATCGGCCGATGGTGGAAAGTCCACCCGGGCGCCGATCTGCATCGTGGTGGCGGTCAGCGGCCTCAGCGCAGCCGGACCGGTAGTTCGAGTAGGCCCCGGATGAGGGTGCTGGTTTGCCAGCGGAGGTCGGCGGTGGGGGCGAGGGTCAGGTCGGGGTAGCGGTGCAGGAGTGCGGTGAAGGCGATTTCGGCTTCTACGCGGGCCAAGGGGGCGCCGACGCAGAAGTGGATGCCGTGGCCGAAGGCGAGGTGGCCGGCGGTGGGAGTGTCGGTGGCGAGGGTGTCGGGGGCGGCGAAGCGGGCGGGGTCGCGGTTGGCGGCCGAGAGGGCGACGTAGACGATCTCGCCTGCGGGGATCTCGGTGTCGCCCAGCGTGACCGGTTCCGCGGTATAGCGGGCGGTGGCCATGTCGACGGGGCCGTCGAAGCGCAGGAATTCCTCGATCGCGGCGGGGACACCGGTGAGGTCGGCGCGCAGGGCCTGCCACTGCTCGGGGTTGCGGAGCAGGGCGAGGACGCCGTTGCCGATGAGGTTCACCGTGGTCTCGTGGCCCGCGACCAGCAGCAGGAACGCCATCGACACCAGTTCCTGATCGGTGAGCCGATCGCCCTCCTCGTCCGCGAGGACCAGTTGGGACAGCAGATCCTCTGCGGGTGCGGACTGCTTGGTGCGCACCAGCTTCGCGAGATAGCCGACCATCGCGGCCGACGCGGCGGGACGCTCGTCCTGCTCGCCCTCGCCCACCACCGTGACCAGGGCCTTGGTCCAGGCTTGGAAATCCGCGCGATCCTCGAACGGGACACCGAGCAGCTCGCAGATCACCGTCACCGGAAGGGGATTGGCGAAATCGTTCATCAGATCGACCTCGTCGCGATCACCCATCGCATCCAGCAGCGACGCGGTGATCTGCTCGATACGTGGTCGCAGCAGGGCGACCTGGCGGCTGGTGAAAGCCTTGTTCACGAGCTTGCGCAGGCGGGTGTGCGCGGGCGGGTCGGTGCCGAGCATATGGCTCAGGAGCGCGACGATATTCGGGTCCGTCGCCGTGGTGTCGCGCTTGGTGTGCAGGATCGCGTTGAGCTGCACGGCGTCCTTGCTCAAGCGCGGGTCGGCGAGCGCGATCTTGGCTTCGGGATAGCCGACGACCACCCAGCGCACGACATCGTCGGGGAAGCGAACCCGATGGACGGGGCCCTCGGCGCGCCACCGGCGGTACTGCGCGTGCGGATCGTCGAAGAAGTCGGCGCCGATGGACTCGACAGGGGCGGAAGCGGTGAGGTCGGCCATCGAATCGACGGTACCCGCGCCGGGCCGAACGCGCATCGACCGTACACACCGGAAGCACGGAAAGCCCTGTGACGAAAACGAATTCGCGATCAGGTGGTGCGTGGCTCCGTCGTCGAGGTGCTCGACTCGACCGATGCCAGGAAATCCCGAAGGAGTTCGGTGACGGCCTCCGGTTGTTCGAGGGAACTCGAGTGACCGCACGCGGGGATCGTGTGGAGCCGGGCATGCGGGATGAGCGCGGCGATCTGGCGGGCATGCGGGAGCGGGGTGGCGGCGTCGTCCGCGCCGACGATGATCTGGGTGGGGACGGTGATCGCCGCGAGTTCGCCGTCGACGGCGCCGCGTTCGGTGACACCGTGGACGGCGTTGCGGGTGCCGATACGATCGATTCCGGCCAGGCGACGCGACCACTCGCGGACGACTTCCTTGCCGGTGCCGGAAGCCCGAAACGAGGGGCCGAACAGGTGCGTGGCCACCCGGCCGGCGATGGGGCGGATGCCGAGCCAGCGCAGCGCCAGGGCCAGCCGGTGGTATTCGCCGATCTTGGCGGGATCCTCGGCCTGAGCGCTGGTGTCGAGAAGCGTGAGCGATCGCAGGAGTTCGCCGTGCCTGGCGGCCAGTCGTTGGCCGACGAAGCCGCCCATGGACAGCCCGACCCAGTGCACGGGGCCCGCGTCGAGAGCGCGGATCACCCCCACCGCGTCGGCAGTGAGAGTGTCCATGTCATAGCCGCCGGCGGTGGGTGGGGTATCGCCCTGACCTCGCCAGTCGAGGGTGACGCACCGGTAGTCGCCTTGCAGGGCCTGGAGCTGGGCGCGAAACATCCAGCCACCGAACAACAATCCGTGGCCGAAGACCACGGTGGCGGCGTCGGGTGTGCCCGAGGGAGCGCCGGTGTCGGTATAGGAGATCGGAACATCGTCGAGAGTGATGATCGGCATGGGGTCGCTCGCCGCCGGTGCTCAGGCCGCCGCGAGGCGAACGTTGCGCATCGTCACCAGCGCGGTGGCACACAGGATTTCGCCGGATTCCTCCACCGAGAACACGTCGGCGGCGGCGATCGTGAGCAGTGCGCCCGGCTTGATCACCCGGCCGCGGGCGACCACGTTCGGCCCTTTGGCGGGCGCGAGAATCTTCACGGTGTAGTCGATGGTCATGTTCACCCAGCCTGCGGGCAGCAGCGTGCCCGCGGCCGAGCCGGCGGCGAAATCGGCGAGCGAGCCGAGGACGCCGCCCTGGAAATAGCCGTCGTGCTGGGTGAGTTCGCGCCGGTGTGGTTGCACGATCTCGACGTCGCCGGGCTCGACCCGGCTGAAGTGGAAACCCAGGTGCGCGGCGGCGGGCATGGACAGCACGACGCTGGGGACCAGCTGTGCGAAGTCGGGATTGGGGGCCTGTGCTGCGGTCATCGGCTCAGTCCTCTGCTCGGCAGCGGCGCGGCGTCGCCGCTGCTCCTGCGGCGAATCCTGCCCGCTGACGGCGCGCGGGAACAGCCCATCGCGGAAATTTCGCCTGCTGTTGGGAGTCCGGAAAGAGTTCGGCCGGGTGAGTGGCGCGTTCACCCGCCCGGCCGAGCGTTCAGCGAGGTCCGGCGTGCAGGACCACTTTGCCGTTGCGGCCGGGAGTTTCGGACACCACCGCGGCCTCGGCGGCCTGCGCGAGCGCGAAATCGGCCTGGACATCCAGTCGCAGGGTGCCGTCGGCGGCGAGGGTGACGAGTTCGGTGATCAACCGCACGTAGTCGGCTCGGTCGATGTCGGAACTGCGCTGCTGGCCCCAGAATCCTTTCACCACAGCCTGTTTGAAGATGACGGCGCCGGTGTCGATGATCAGTGGTTTGCCCGACAGCGCGCCGAAGGAGATCAGTTCACCGCGCGGGGCGAGCAGCGCCATCAGATCACCCGCGGCCGGACCGCTGACCTGGTCGACGGCGCGCACGATCGGTTCGCCACCGGTGATGTCGGCCCCCGTGGCGAGCCAGCCCACCGATTCGGTGTCGAGCACGGGACCGTAGCCGAGCTTTTCCAGCGCTTGCACCGACGACTGGCCGCGGACCAGGCTCAGCACCCGCACTCCGCGTTCCTTCGCGAACAGGTTGAGCAGGCGACCGACCGCGCCGTTGGCGGCGTTCACGACGATCCACTCACCGGCCCGCACCTGGAGATCGTCGAGCAGCATCAGGGCGCTCAGCGGCATGGCGAGCAGCTGGCAGGCGGTCTCGTCGGGCACGGAATCCGGCATCGGCACCGCTTGTTCGGCGCGGGCGACGAAGGAATCCGCCCAGGCGCCACGGACGCCGGCGATCGCCACCCGCTGACCGACCTGAAGTGCGTCGACACCGGGGCCGACCGCCTCGACGACGCCGGCCGCCTCGGTTCCGGGGATCGCGGGCAGCGGCGGCCGATAGCCGTAGACGCCGCGGATGATCGCCAGATCGTGATTGTGGATCGGCGACAGCGACATCGCGATCCGCACCTCACCCGCCCCGGGGTCGGGGGTGGGCGCCTGCTGTGCGGTGAGCACATCCTTCGGTTCGCCGAATTCATCGATGACAACTGCCTGCATGTCCGCCTCCGTGGTGGTTGCGAGTCCCTGCCGAGCGTGATCGTGCTCCATTGTGGCACCGTGACGGGCGCGGGTGGCTCAGGGATGCCCCCTGCTCGGGCCCGGCTGTCAATACCCCGCAAGGCTGAGAGCGGGTCACTCCGACAGGGCGTCGAAATAGCTCGCACGGTGGACGAATGTGACCGGGAGGCGTGCGTACCCTCGGTGCATGGCAGACGCGCTCGGAACACGCTCGCCCGCAGTGCGATCCGGATCGCGGATCGCCGAGGTCGACATCCTGCGTGGGTTCGCCCTGTTCGGGATCCTGATCACCAACGTGGTCGTGGCGACCTCGCTGTGGTCGGTGGTAGGCACGCGCGAGGATCCGGTACTGCGTTTCGGCGGCACCGTCGATCTGCTGGTACGGGCCACCGTCGACGCGCTGTTCGCCGGGCGGTTCTACCTGCTGTTCGCGTTTCTGTTCGGGTACTCGTTCACGTTGCAGATCGCGGCGGCCCAGCGTGCGGGGGCCTCGCCGGTGCGGCGGTTGCTGCGGCGGTGTGCCGCGCTGATGGCGATCGGACTCGTCCACGTCTACCTGCTGTGGATCGGCGACATCCTCACCTTGTACGCGTTCCTGTGCCTGACCCTCATCGCGCTGCGCAAATTGCGGCCGCGGACCGCGGTGATCACCGGTGTGGTGCTGTACGCGACGTGGTCGGCGTGGAGCTTCCTGCCCGGCAGTACCGGTCTTCTCGCCTTCGGCGAGCTCGTCGACCTGCCCGCGATGTCGGCCGACTACACCGCGGACTTCGCATCGACGTTCTCCGCGCAGACGGCCATCGCGCCGGTGTTCCTGTTGCTGATCTGGTTCAGTCAGGGCGTACCGAGCCTGGCGATGTTCCTGATCGGCATGGCGGCGGGCAAACGCAACCTGTTCGCGGATCCGGATACGCTGCGCCGCTGGTCCTTTCGCGCACTCGTGATCGGCTTCGGCATCGGTGTTCCGATCTCGGCGATGACCTTCGCCGAGTCGATGACCTGGTGGCACGCCCCCGCGGTGATCCACGGCCTGCAGATGCTGGTGAACCCGTTCATGACGTTCGCCTATGTCGCCGCGGTCCTGCTCGCCGCGCAGTCCGCACGCCTTGGCCGCTGCACCGCTCTGCTCGCCCCGGCCGGGCGCATGGCCGCCACCAACTACATCGGGCAATCCGTGGTGCTGATGCTCGTCTACACCGGATACGGCCTAGCCCTCGCCGATGACATCGCACCCCTGGGCGTCATCGCGATCGCCCTGCTCACCTTCGCCGCCCAGCTCGCGTTCAGCGCCTGGTGGCTACGCGGTCATTCGTACGGCCCGGTGGAGTGGTTGCTCCGCGCCGCGACCTACCTGACCGTCCCAACGTGGCGTCGCCCCGTACAGAACGCTGCGCCCGGCGTCTGAGACGCCGATTCGGCGCTCTTCCGTCTGGGGGACGGCGACATTCTCACGCTGTACGCGGCCCTGGGCCTGGTCTTGATCGCGATTCGCGCGCTCGGTCCGCGTTCGGCCGCCCCCGCGGACCGCTTCTGCCTGGCGTTGCCCGGTGTCAGTCGGCGGTGCGCGGCGGGCGGTGGAACTCCGCCCGCCAGCGGTGCAGACCTGAGGCGTCGGCACGAGAGACGGTTTCTACCCGGACCGGGGTCAGGTCGGAGGCGGTGAAAGAGTCGATGTCGGCGCGGGTGAGCGGCCAGGGCGGGCCGGCGGTCGCGGGGGTCTGGCTGATGTCGGCGATCACGAGCAGGGTCGCGCCGGGTGCGAGGAGGTCCCGGATACCGGTGATGGCGTGGGTGCGGACGTCCAGGGGTAGGGATTGAACGGTGATCGACTCGACGACCAGGTCGAAGGCGTGGAGCCAGGTCGGCGGCGGGTGGAGGAGGTCGGCGACCTTGTAGGTGACGGGGGAATGCGGGAATCGGGCACGGGCGCCACGGATCGCGGTGGGGGAGATGTCGAAGGCCGTGGTTCGGATACCTTGGGAGGCAACGAATTCGGCGTCGATGCCGTATCCGCAGCCGATCACCACGGCCCGCGCTCCCTGAGGCAGGGTGGCGGTGCGGAGCCAGTCGACCAGCAGGGGATTGGGGACGTCGCGATCCCACGGAACCACCGAGGTCCCCGCGGCGGCCTCGGCGTAGAGCGGTTCGAACCATCCGGTCGGATCGTTCGCGGCCAGCGACTGAGCGGCGAGGCGACGATCGGCGGGCGGCTGCGCGTCGGTCATAGGTCCAGTCTTCACCACCGACCCTCGCCCCGTCGTCCGACATTCGGGGACGCGCCCGACGACCGGTGAGCTGGTCGGTTGATCATCAGGCCCGGGTACCGGAGATTCCGGCCGGATCACCACCGCCGGAGCCCGATGATCTCGACCTGTCAGGGGATCAACACGACTTTGCCTGTGGTGGAGCGGGATTCGAGAGCGTGGTGGGCGGTGGCGGCCTCGGCCAGTGGGAATTCGGTCACTGCGGGACGGAACAAGCCGGTGCCCGCGCCGGCCAGGGCGCGTTCGGACAGGACCCGCAGGTCACCGCCCGCCCGCTGGATCATCGGCGGGCCGAGCACGGTTTCGGAGGTGATGCCGCGCGCGGCGGTGTCCACCTGTGCCGGAGCGCCCGCCGACCAGCCGAAAACCAGGTGGGCGCCGCCGGGGCCGAGCAGGTCTACGGCGGCTTCGGCGACCGGCCCGCCGACGCCGTCGAACACGACGGTCGCGGCCCGGCCGCCCAGCTGGGCGCGTACGTTCGCCGGCCAATCCGGCAGTGTGTAGTCGACCGCGATATCGGCGCCGTCGGCTCGCGCCATTGCCACCTTGTCCGGTCCACCCGCGAGCCCGACCACTGTGGCGCCCGCGGCGACGGCGTACTGGACCAGCAGGGTGCCGATCCCGCCGGCCGCCGCGGTCACCACCGCGATGCTGTCGGCATCGAGTTCGGTGAACTGGAGAATGCCCAGCGCCGTGCGACCGGTGCCGACCATCGCGACGGCGGCGCTGAAGCTCACACCGTCCGCAACGGCAAGGAGGCGTTCGGCTTCGGTGACCGCGAGCTCGGCATAGCCGCCGGGTGCGGTGCCCAGGTGGGCGACGACACGCGTACCGAGCAGGGCACCGTCGACACCGTCGCCGACGCGGTCCACGACTCCGGCGACCTCGCGGCCGGGGACCGTCGGTAGCTCGGGCAACGGGTACGGGCCCGGCTCACCACGGCGTAACGCGGTGTCGACGAGGTGGACCCCGCAGGCCGCCACGTCGATGCGGACCTGACCCGGGCCCGGTGCCGGATCCGGCATCGACGCGTAGCGCAGGTTCTCGGCGGGACCGAACTCGTGGAGCTGAATCGCATGCATGACGTCAGTGTTCAACCTGAACGGTGCTCGAGGTCAAGCGCGACGGGCGGCCCGGGCGGCGAAACCGTCGCAGAGTGCTTCGAGGCCGAGGAACAGCAGGTCCTCGGAGGTCAGGTCGCTCACCCCGGCGCCCTCGAGCTCGGCCAGCGCCGGCGGGACGGGGAAGGAGGGTTTCCCCTCGAGGAGATCGCGCAGTCCGTTGGTGTCGTCGGTGGCGGTGCGCTTCTCGGCGAGCAGTGCGCCGCCGACCACCGGCAAGCTGGCGCCGGAGATGTAGTTCCAGACGGAGAATCCCATCGTGGTGGCCTCGCGGGCGGTCACGTCGAGTTCGCGCAGGCCTTCGACCAGCCATGCCAGGCTGTTGAGGCCTTGCGGGCCGAAGCTGTAGCGGGGGACCGCGAAAGTGAGCAGCACCCACGGATGCTGCTGATAGAGCTCCCAATCGATCTCCGCGGCGATGCGCACCCGGTCGCGCCACGTCCACCCGCGATTGGCGGGATCGGGGTAGGGGTGCCGGGCGGCGATCTCGTCGGTCATGGCCGCGATGAGTTCGTCCTTGTTCGCCACGTGCCGGTACAGCGACATGGTGCCCACATCGAGGCGGTCGGCGATGCGGCGCATCGATACCGCGTCGAGTCCGTCGGCGTCGGCGAGGGCGATCGCGGCGTCGACGATCGCGGTGCGGGTGAGCTTCGTCTCGGTCATCCCATGACTCGTTTTCGTAATACAACCTTCATGCGTACACTGTACCCAGCTCGCGCGTACGGCGTACGCACAACCTCGGAAGGATGTCGGAATGACGAAGCTGGAACCGGCGGTGCCCACCGCAGTCGCCGGTGGACGCCGCGCATGGCTCGGACTGGGCGTGCTGCTGCTGCCGGTGCTGCTGGTGTCGATGGACATCTCGGTGCTCTTCCTTGCCATGCCGACCCTCACGGCCGACCTGGATCCCACCGCGTCGCAACAACTCTGGATCCTCGATATCTACGGGTTCATGCTCGCCGGTCTGCTCATCACCATGGGCAACCTCGGCGACCGGATCGGCCGACGCAACATCCTGCTCGCCGGCGCCGCCATCTTCGGCGTCGCGTCGGTGCTCGCCGCGTTCGCCCCCACCGCGCCGATCCTCATCGCGGCCCGCGTACTCATGGGCATCGGCGGGGCGACGCTGCTGCCGTCGAGCCTGGCGCTGATCTCCACCCTGTTCCCCGACACCCGGCAACGGGCCACCGCGATCGGCATCTGGACCGCGTTCTTCGCCGGTGGTTCGGCGGTCGGGCCGATCATCGGCGGCGTCCTGCTGCACCACTTCTGGTGGGGTTCGGTATTCCTGATCAACATCCCGGTCCTGGCGATCCTGCTGATCTTCGGGCCGATCCTGCTGCCCGAACATCGCTCCGCGGCCCTGGGGCCGATCGATCTGCCCAGCGTCGCGCTGTCGATCGGCGGCATCCTGCCGTTGATCTACGGCATCAAACACATCGCCGCCGAAGGCCTGGACGCGGTGTCGCTGGTGATCGCGATGATCGGCGTCGGGCTGCTCGTGCTGTTCGTGCGCAGGCAGCGTCATCTCGCGGAACCGCTACTCGACCTGTCGTTGTTCACGCGGCCGCTGTTCCGGGTGGCGATCGGGGCCAGCATGGCGGGCATGATGTCGCTCGCCGCGCTGAGCTACCTGACCAGCATCTACCTGCAGTCGGTCACCGGGCGTGACCCGCTGGCCGCCGCGCTGCTCGGCATTCCGATGGCGATCGCGGTGTTCGTGTGCTCGATGAGCGGCGCGCGCCTGGGGCTGCGGCTCGGCGTGCGGGCGACGTTCACGCTCGCGCTGCTGCTGTCGGCGATCGGCAACCTGATGTTGCTCGGCGTCGGTGTCGACGGCGGCCTCGGCTGGTACATCGCGGGCTCGGTGATCGCCGGTATCGGGTACGGCTTCTCGTTCACCCTGGTGTCGGATGTCGCGGTGTCGGCGGTGCCGGCCGAGCGGGCGGGTTCGGCGGTCGGGATCTCCGAAACGAGTTTCGAACTCGGCAACGCGCTCGGTCTCGCCCTGCTCGGCTCGGTGGCCGCGCTGGTGTTCCGTTCCGGCGGCGACTTCGGCGAGACCCTGGGCGACACCCTCCTGGAGTCCGCCGGCGACGACGGGCTGATCCACGCGGCCCGCGAATCCTTCGTCAGCGGCATGCACGTCGCTACCGCGGGCGGCGCACTGCTGCTGATCGCGATGGCGGTACTGGCCTGGCGCTCTGCCCGCACCGGCTCGGCGGCCACCGAGGCGCGCTGAAGCACCCGCGGCTGATCGGCGAGCACGACCACCGGCCGGGGTGATGACCGCCACGGTGTGCCGTGCTGATCGCCCTCACCGGGCAGACGTCCAGGTTCGTTGCATAGGATCGGCGGATGCGAAACGAGGGTGCGACAGGACTGGCGACCTTGCTCGCCCTGGCCGATTCGCGCCTGCCCATCGGTGGACACGTGCACTCCGGCGGCGTCGAGGAAGCGGTGTCGTCGGGGTTGCTGCGCGACAACGCGAGCGTGGAGCTGTATCTGCGGCGCCGGATCTCCACCTCGGGACTGGTCACGGCATCGCTGGCCGCCGCGGTGTGCGGCGGGGTGCTCACGCCCGAACGCGCCGAGCTCGAAGCCGACGCTCGTACGCCGTCACCCGCCGCGCGAACGGCGTCGCGCGCGCAAGGCCGTGGGCTGCTCCGCCTGGCCAAACAGCTGTGGCCGCACCATGATTGGGCCGCGGTAGGCCCGCGCCCGCATCTGTCGACGGTGTTCGGCATGGTCGGCGCCGCGAGCGGAGCGAGCACCGAACAGCTGGCGGGCGTGGTCGTCTACACGACGCTCACCGGCGCCGCCACCGCCGCGCAACGACTGCTCGCCCTCGATCCCGCGGCCATCGCCGCGAGCACCGTGCGCCTGGCGCCGCTGTGCGACCGGATCGCCGCCGAGGCCGCCGTCGGCCTCGCCGCCCTGTCCGATCCGCTGCAGGACGCGCTCGCCGAACGTCACCTCCATCGCGACATGCCGTTGTTCGCGTCCTGACCCCCGTGATTCCGAGAAGAATGGAGCCCCCATGCCTCCCCATCTGATCGATGGCGAACTGCACGATCACAGCCACGACCGGCCCAAGCGCAACCGCACGGCCGGTGAAGCGCTGCGCATCGGCATCGGTGGACCCGTCGGCTCCGGCAAGACCGCGCTGGTGGCGGCCCTGTGCAGGCAGCTGCGCGACGAGCTGTCCCTCGCGGTGCTGACCAACGACATCTACACCACCGAGGACGCGGACTTCCTGCGCCGCCACGCCGTGCTGCCCGACGAGCGGATCACCGCCGTACAGACCGGTGGCTGCCCGCACACCGCCATCCGCGACGACATCACCGCCAACCTCGACGCCATCGACGATCTCGTCGCGTCCAATCCGCCGCTGGACCTGATCCTGGTGGAATCCGGCGGCGACAATCTCACGGCCACCTTCTCGTCCGGTCTGATCGATGTGCAGATCTTCGTCGTCGACGTGGCAGGCGGCGACAAGGTGCCGCGCAAGGGCGGCCCCGGCGTCACCTTCTCCGACCTGCTCGTGGTGAACAAGACCGACCTCGCCCCGCTGGTCGGCGCCGACCTCGGTGTGATGGAGCGCGACGCCGCCAAGGTCCGCGACGGCCGCCCCACCGCCCTGGTCTCGCTCACCGACGACCCGGCCGCCACCCCGGTCCTGGCCTGGGTGCGCGAGCAGCTGCGGGTCGCCGCCGACCAGGACGCGGCCACCGGCGTTGCGCACTGAACTGAGCATCGTCGCCGCACCGGGCAGGCTGCCCCGCATCGACGCGATCGGCGGCCTGGCCGGGCGGCACACCGGTATCGACACCGTGCACCTGATCGGTACCGCGGCGACCCCGCTCGGCGGGGACGAACTCGACATCACCATCGTCGTGCGCGCAGGCGCGCGGCTGGTGGTTCGTTCGGTGGCGGCGACGATCGCACTGCCGGGCACGGGCACCATGGTGTCGCACGCGCACTGGCGTTTCGACATCGGCGAAGGCGCCGAACTGGATTTCGATCCGGAACCCACGATCGTGGCCGGTGGCGCACACCATCATGTGGTGACCACGGTCCAGGTGGCGCCCGACGCGCGGCTGCGGCTGCGGGAACGGGTGCAGGTGGGCCGCAGCGGCGAGGACGGCGGTGGGTGGCGCGGTGATCTGCTGGCCGACCTGGGCGAGGTGCCGTTGCTTCGGCACCGGCTCGAGCTCGGAGCGGGTTCGTCGACCGACGATCGGCTGAGCGGGGCCCGTGCGCTCGACAGCGAATTGGTCTACCCGGACCATCGTCCTGCCTGGTCGGGCAGCGTGGACGAGGTTCGGCTCCCGCTGGCCGCGGGCGGCTCGCTCGCCACCCGCACGAGCAGCCGCCTGCGCGCGCTCGCGTTCGCGCCCGGATAACTCACGAAAAGGCGGTGGGAGCCGGGCAGCAAGAGCCCGACTCCCACCGCTGGGAATTCGATCAAGCGTTGACGAGCTCGGCGTCGCTGTCGGCGGCCTCGGGGGCCATCCCCCGCGGCGGCGCGAGGAAACCGCTCGCCGCACCCACCGCCGCACCGATACCGGCGCCGACGACCGTGACGGGGATCGACACGGCCATGTACGCGGCCATACCGCCCAGGATCGGACCCGCGACCAAACCGATCGGCACGAACGGGATTCCGGCGACGAGCCCCGCCAACGCGCCACCCGTGCTCGCCATCATCGCGAACGGGATCGCCACGGTGGAACCGACCGCCGCACCCCTGGCCGCCGAACCGAGGGTCTCGGACGCGATCCGGTCCGAGCGGCTGCGCTCGAGCCCGACCGAGTCGAGGAACGTTGCCAGGTTGGCCTCGGTGTTAGCCGCGGCGTCGTTGATCTGGATCGAGGTGTCCACCGGCACGAAGTCCGGCACCGGAACCTGCTGGTCACCGAAGCGGAACTGGCCCGGCGGCGGCAGGATCGGCGGCACCGGCGCGACCGCGGTCGGTGCGTGCAGCGGTCCCACCGGGGACAGGTAATCCATTTCCGGCCCCGTCCGCGACCACTGCAGCGAGCTGCGGGTGTTCGCGGGCATCGGCTGCCCCACGTACGGGGTGGCGTTGGGCGCCACCGCGTCGAACTCCGGTCCGGCCTGATGCTCGGGCTGGGTCACCGCCGCCTGCGCGGGATCGGCATTCGCGGTGCCCGTGCCGATCAGGGCCATGACCAGGGGTACCGCTCCGGCTGCGACGACCGAACCTACCTTCTGTCGCTGCAAGTTCGGCGCCCTGTGTTTCCCCGTCGCCATAGATCACCTTTCATCCTGGGGATTGGTCACACATATGACCTCCGACATTCGGACCGGTGCCCGACTCGGATGGGTCCGAAACGTCGGCAACCCGCAACAGCGGTCGAGGGAAAGGCAACTGGCACGAGAAAGGCCGGGTGGTTCGACGGAACCACCCGGCCTTCGTGGAGCTGTGTCAGCCGATCTTGCGCTGCTCCGCGGTGAGCGGTTCGGCGGTGGCGGGCGGCGCGCCCACGTCGGCCGCGAGTTCCTTGGCCTCTGCCTGATCGGCGTTGACCTCCTCGATCGCGAGCCGCGCGAAGATCCACTGCTCGGTCGCCGCCATCTGACCGCGGTTGCGGCCGAGGAACGACACGAACCAGCCGATCACCGTGACGATTCGGCTGCGGTAGCCGACCAGGTAATACAGGTGCAGGGCCAGCCAGGCGAGCCAGGCGAGGAACCCGCTGAACTCGAGCTTGCCGATCTGGCAGACGGCGTCGAACCGCGAGATCGTGGCCATCGAGCCCTTGTTGAAGTACTTGAACGGCTTGCGCTCCTGCGGCGTCTGACCGTGCAGCCCGGCCTTGATCGCCTTGGCCGCGTAGGTCGAACCCTGGATGGCACCCTGTGCCTGCCCCGGCACACCGGGCACCGACATCAGGTCGCCCACCACGAACACGTTCGGATGGCCCTTGACGGTGAGGTCGGGCTCCACGATGACGCGCCCCGCCCGGTCCACCTCGGTGCCCTCGGATCGCTCGGCGATCATCTTGCCCAGCGGACTGGCCTGCACGCCCGCCGACCACACCTTGCACACGGCCTCGATGCGGCGGGTGCTGCCGTCGGCGTCCTTGACGATCACGCCGTGCGCGTCGACATCGGTCACCATGGCGTTGAGCTGGATCTCCACACCCATCTTCTCGAGCCGCTTGGCCGCCTTGGCGCCCAGCTTGGGACCCATCGGGCCGAGCACCGCGCCGGCGCCCTCGAGCAGGATGACGCGCGCGTCGCGGGGATCGATGGTGCGGAAGGTGCCGTCGAGGGTTCGGTCGGCGAGCTCGGCGATCTGCCCCGCCAGCTCCACCCCGGTCGGGCCCGCGCCGACGACGATGAACGTCATCAGCCGGTCACGCTCTTCCTGGGTGGTGGCCAGCTCCGCCTGTTCGAAGGAGCCGAGGATGCGCGCGCGCAACTCGAGCGCGTCGTCGATGGTCTTCATGCCGGGCGCGTAAGTGGCGAAGTGGTCGTTGCCGAAGTACGACTGCTGGGCGCCGGTGGCGACGATCAGGCTGTCGTAGGTGGTTTCGGTGTCGCGGTTGAGTAGTCGCGAGGTGACCTTCTTGTTCGCCAGGTCCACGTCGACGACGTCACCGAGCAGCACCTGCGCGTTCTTCTGCTTGCGCAGCACCAGCCGCGTGGCCGGGGCGATCTCGCCGGTCGAGAGGATGCCGGTGGCCACCTGGTACAGCAGCGGCTGGAACAGGTGGGTCGACGTTTTCGAGATGAGCGTGACGTCGACATCGGCTCGGCGCAGGTGCCGGGTGCCGAACAAACCGCCGAACCCGGAACCGATCACCACTACGTGGTGCCGCTTCCCGACAGACTCAGTGCTCATCGTCGCGCTCCTCGACAGACTGGGGTGGGCCCCGCGGTGGTAATGACAGGGTTAACCGTAGTCGGCTCCGGTTGTGACGTCGCAACAAGAACCCGATCGCGGCGTGTGACGCGGTATCTCATCGAAACGACACGATCGACAATACGGGATGCGCCGAGTCAGCGACCTGCGAGAAGGATCTCGGCGACCCGGGTGTCGGTCTCGGCGCCGTCGGTGTATCCGCCTGCTCCGCCGAGCGCGTTCATGATCGACAGCGTGTACCGCTCACCGGCGCCCGCGACGCCGACCGAGTTGACCACCCAGCCGTCGGCTTCGGCCGACCAGCCGTTCTTCAGGCCGGGCCGCATCGAGGCACCCGCGCCCCACACGCCCCAGTGCTGATTGGAGTCGACCGAGCGCATCCGGTCGAGCAGGTAGGCGAGATCGTCGGGGTGCATGGTGTCGAGGATGGTGTTCATCAGCCGATCCAGGTCGGCGGCCGTGCACTTCTGGAACGACCAGTCCGGGAACAGCGCGGTCGTGGTCGGCTGCGGGATCAGGCTGACCATGCCGTAGGCGCGGAACGCGTTGTTGTAGGCCATCCGGTCGAAGCCGATGTACTTCTGCCACAGCACGTCGGTGGCGTGGTCGTTGGAGGTGGCCAGCATCGCTTCGATGTTGAAACGGTCGTCGGGGGACAGGCCGATGGCGCCGACGCGGGCCCGGTTGAGCAGGTCGGCGGCGATGGCCAGCTTGATCGTGGACGCGGTCCAGACCTGGTTCTCGGCGTGTTCGTTGGCGTAGATGCCACCGGTCTTGCGGTCACGCAGCACGTAGCCGACCACACCGGGACGGCCGGCGAGATAGGCGTCGGCCCGGGCGATCCGGGAGCTCAGGTCGGCGTCGAATCCAGGCACCGACACCTGGGTCAGCGCGGGCGGCGCGGCATGAGCCGGGCCGGTGAGAACAGGGACGCCCGGAGTGAGGGCGGCCGCGGCGGCGAGGAGGCAGGCAGTTGCTGCGACTCGGGAAACGACACGGGTGGAGGGGGAACGGTCACGCACGATGGACCACACTCGCACACCGGGCGCCGCAATGCACTACTTCACCCCAAATCCGGCATCAGGCGCGACAACGCTGCCGAGACGCACGGTTGCCGTCTCTCAGGGTTGTTGCGGCACAGCGCAATTGCTGTCAGTGATGTGCGGCGTGCGGAGTGGCGATGGTGCAGCCGTTGAGGCGATGGCAGTGCTCGAACGCTTCGCCGTGTCGGTCCAGCGGCCACGAATGCAGCACCTGATCAGGCCCGTAGCGCCGGGAATTGATCAGCTCCCAGCGCCCGCCCACTCGACGGACGATGAAGCCGCCACCGGGAACCAGGGGAAACACCTGCGCGATCATGAAACGAAACCAGCCTTTCGCCCGCGGCCGTACTGTCCCACCCGAACCGCCACGATCCCACGCCCGGCGCCGAGGGTGCCGCAGGCGGGGCCGGGACATCTTGCGGTGTGGCGTATTTCACTAGCCCGGTGCAGTGGTGGTCGCGGGGCCGCGCGATTGCGGGTCGGTCGCTGGGCGTATAAACAACGGATGCCGTTGCACCTCCATCGCGCCGAACGCGCCGACGCGCTGGCCGACGGACTGGGGCGTTTGCTGGGTGAGATTCCCGCCGATCCTTTCGCCACAGAAGTGGTCGCGGTCCCGGCCAAGGGGGTGGAGCGCTGGCTGGCGCAACGGTTGTCGGGTGTGCTCGGAGTCGCCGGCGCCGGCGACGGGGTGGCCGCGAATATCGCGTTTCCCGCGCCTGCGGCCCTGGTGGCCGAGGTGCTGGCCGGTGCGAGTGGGGTCGCGCCCACCGACGATCCGTGGGCGGGTCAGCGACTGGTGTGGACGCTGCTGCGGGTGATCGACGAGGTCGCCGACCAGCCCTGGGCGGCCGTCCTGGCTCGGCATCTCGGCCTGCCCGGTACCGATCACCGTCTCGGCAGGCGCTACTCCACGGCCGCCCACCTCGCGTCCCTCTTCGACTCCTATGCCGCGCAACGCCCGCAGGTCCTGCTCGACTGGGCGGCGGGCGCGGACACCGACGGCGCGGGCGGGCCGGTGCCCGACGACCTCGCCTGGCAACCGCGGTTGTGGCGCGCCCTGCGCACCGCCGTGGGCGCCCCGAGCCCGGCCGAACGGCTCGCCGATGCCTGCGCCCACCTGCGCGCCGAACCCGCCTCGATCGACCTGCCCGAGCGGCTCTCCCTGTTCGGGCTCACCCGTCTGCCCGCCGATCAGCTGGCCGTGGTCACCGCGCTCGCCGCCCACCGCGAAGTTCACCTCTGGTCGGCGCACCCGAGTCCGGCGATGTGGGCCGCGCTCGGCCGGGTAGCCGTCGGCATCGCGGTGAACGAGGACGCGTCCGTACCCGCGCAGGGTCGCCTCGGCGAATGGGCTGTCGGGGGCGACGGCACGGCCGACCCGGGCGGCAACGCCGTGCGCGCTGATCGCCGTGCGAACGACGCGGCCGTCCGTCCGCGCGCGGACGACCACACCGCGGATCTGGTGTCCCACCCGCTGCTCTCGGGGCTGGCCCGGGATGTGCGGGAATTGGAGCAGCGCCTGAACCCGGTGCTGGACAGCGATATCCACCTCGCCGGCGAGATGGCCGCGCCCACCCTGCTCGGTGCCGTGCAGACCGCTGTTCGCGCGGACCGCGTCCCCGGGATCGGCGCGGTGCCGGACGGCAGCGTCGAGATCCACGCGTGCCACGGCCCGGCGCGGCAGGTGGAAGTGCTGCGGGATCTGCTGCTGAGCACGTTCGCGGCGGATCCGGCGCTCGAGCCGCGTGACGTGCTGATCATGTGCCCGGATGTGGAGGCGTTCGCGCCCCTGGTGCGGGCGGCGTTCGGCCAGCGCGGGTCCGGAGTGGATCTGCCGGTCGACGGTGAACACCCGGCGCATCAGTTGCGGGTGCGGCTCGCCGATCGCGGGCGGGCGGTGACCAACCCGATGCTGTCGGTGGTGATCGAACTGCTCGAACTGGCCGACGGACGCGTCACGGTGACGCAGGTGCTCGACCTGGCGGCGAGCGAAACCGTCCGCCGCCGTTGCGGTTTCGACGACGACGACATCGAACGGCTGCGCGAGTGGGCGGCCGAATCAGGCGCGCGATGGGGGATCGGGCAGCGTCAACGCGAGGCGTTCGGGCTCGCCGATTTCGCCCAGAACACCCTCAACGCCGCGGTGGACCGCATCCTGCTCGGTGTCACCGCCGACGAATCCGGCGACGACTGGCTCGATCTGGCGTTGCCGCTCGATGATGTCGACTCCAACGACGTCGACCTCGCCGGCCGCTTCGCCGAGTTCATCGACCGCCTCGCGGTGTGCCTGCGCGACCTGCGCGGCCCGCGCCCCGCCGCCGAATGGACCGCGGTGCTGCTGCGCGCGGTCGAGCTGCTCACCGACGTGCCCACCGCGCACGCCTGGATCCGCACCGAAGCGCGCCGTGAGATCGTGGCCGCCACCGAACACGCGGGAGACACCCCGCTGCGCCTCGCCGACGTGGCGGTCCTGCTGACCAGCCGCCTGGCGGGCGGCCCCGGCCGCGCGAACTTCCGCACCGGCGAACTCACCGTGTGCACGCTCGTGCCGATGCGGTCGGTGCCCCACCGTGTGGTGGTACTGCTCGGCCTCGACGATGATGTCTTCCCGCGTCCCGGCAGCGTCGACGGTGACGATCTGCTGGCCCGGAACCCGCTGGTCGGCGAACGCGATGCGCGCAGCGAAGACCGGCAACTCCTCCTCGACGCCATCATGGCCGCGGGGGACAGGCTGCTGATCCTGCACACCGGTGCGGACCCGGTCACCGGTGCCGCCCGTCCGCCCGCTGTCCCCGTCGCCGAACTGCTCGACGTGCTCGCCACCCATGTGGGTCCGGCGGCCATGGACGCCGTCCACCTTCGCCATCCTCTGCAGGCTTTCGACCGGCGCAATTTCGCCCCCGAGAAGCCGCGCAGCTTCGACACCGTCGCCTTGGCCGGTGCCCGCGCCGCCGCGCGCCCGTCCCGGCCGCGTCCACCGCTGCTCACGGCGGCGCTGCCACCCGCTGCCGTCGCGGATGTCGCACTGGCGGAACTGATCTCGTTCGCCGAACACCCGGTGCGCGCGTTCCTGTGGCAGCGGCTCGGCCTGCGGGTACCCGAGGAATCCGAGGACATCGCCGATCAGCTCCCGATCGAACTCGACGGCCTGGCCAAGTGGGACCTCGGCGAACGCATGCTGACGGCGCGCCTCACCGGCGCCGACCCGGCCGGGCTGCGGGCCGCCGAATGGCGCCGGGGCACCCTGCCCCCCTTCGGTTTCGGGGCCAGGGTGCTCGACGAAGTGGAGGGCACCGTCGACACCCTCGTGCGGACCGCTCTGCCCGATTACGAGGCGCCCCCGCGCGCCGTCGACATCGCCGTCGACCTCGGCAACGGCCGCACCCTCGCGGGCACCGTGCCCGAGGTTCGCGGCGAAACGCTGGTGCGTACCACCTACTCGCGGCTCGCGCCGAAACACCGGCTCGCGTCCTGGGTGTCGCTGCTCGCCCTCGCCGCCACCGAAGACCGCTCGTGGCAGGCGATCAGCACCGGGCGGGGGCAATTCCGCAGCAGGCCGGTGGCCAGATCGGTGATCACCGCACCCGAAGCGCCTGCCGCACTGGCGATCCTGCGTGATCTGGTCCGGTTGCGCGACGAGGGGCTGTGCGAACCGCTGCCCTGCGCGCCCGCCGCCACCGCGGCCTACGCCGAGCGCCGCTTCCGCGGGGACAGCGTCGCCGACGCCCTGCTCGCCGCCGAACACGCCTTCGACGGTGGCCCCAACGGCCCCGACAAGTTCGGCGACCACACCGACCGCTACCTGCGCTACGTCTGGGGCCGCGCACCCCGATTCGCCGGTCTCGCCACCGAAACCAGCCGGCCGGGCGAGCCGGAGAGCACCCACTTCGGTGCCCTCGCGCGCCGCTGGTGGGCGCCGCTGCTCGCCGCCGAAAGTCAGGGACAGCCGTGACGGGAACCGTCTCGGCGCCGACCGCCTTCGATGCCACCGGTCCGCTGCCGCAGGGCACCACGGTGCTCGAGGCCAGCGCGGGCACCGGCAAAACGCACGCGATCGTCGGGCTCGCCGTCCGCTATGTCGCCGAGGCGGGCATCGCGATCACCGAACTGCTCCTCGTCACGTTCAGCCGCGCCGCCACCCAGGAATTGCGCGAACGCACCAGGGACCGTTTCGTCACGGTGGCGACCGCCCTGGCCGAACCAGATACCGCACGGCACCATCAGGACGAGCTCGTCCGCGCGATGGCCGACACCGACCCCGCCACGGTGCGCTCGCGCAGGCACCGATTGCTCACCGCCCTGGCCGATTTCGACGCGGGCACGATCGCCACCACCCACTCGTTCTGCCAGCGGATGCTCGACGAACTCGGCCTGGCCGGCGAACACGATCCCGGCGCTCGGCTGGTCGAATCTGTGGACGAACTGGTCGGCACCGTCGCCGACGACCTGTATCTGGCCCGCTACGCCCGCGACCGCGCCCCGTTCACCCTGCGCGATGCCCACACCCTGGCACTGGCGGCCGTCCACGACCGGCACGCCGACCTCGCCCCGCGCACCGACGGTGCGGCGGGGGAGCGGGTCGCCTTCGCGAGTGCCGTGCGGGCCGAGACCGAACGACGCAAACGCCGTGCGGGACTGCGTGATTTCGACGATCTGCTGGTCCTGCTGCACGACGTGCTGGCCGACGCCGACCACGGGCCGCGCGCCCGCGCCCGGATCAGGCAGCGCTACCGGGTCGCGCTGGTCGACGAGTTCCAGGACACCGATCCGTTGCAGTGGGACATCCTGCGCCTGGCCTTCCATCAACACGCCACCCTCGTCCTGGTCGGCGACCCGAAGCAGGCCATCTACGCCTTCCGCGGCGCCGAAGTGCTCAGCTACCTCGACGCCGTCGCGCTGGCCGATCGACGCAGCGAGCTCACCCGCAACTGGCGCAGCGACGCCGGACTGCTGCGCGCCATCGACCACCTGTGTGGCGGTGCGGAATTGGGTCATCCCGAGATCAGCGTCTACCCGGTCACGCCGACGCGGCCGATGACCCGTCTGCACGGTGAGCCGGACGTCATCGCCCCGCTGCGACTCCGGGTGCTCCCACGGACGGGGGCCGGTCCGCGCAATCGGTCGGGGTTCCCGTCGGTGGGCAGGCAGCGGGCCAAGGTGGCTGACGACCTGGCCGCCGATATCGTCACCCTGCTCGAATCCGGTACCACCATCGACGCCAAACCTGTACGCGGCGGGGATCAATCGCTGCGCGAGGTCGGCGACGGCCGGGTGCGCAGGCCGATCGGGCCGGGCGATATCGCGGTACTGGTGCGCACCCGCTCCCAGATCGATGTGGTGCGCGCGGCGCTGGACCGGGTCGGGGTGGCCTCCGTCCTCGCCGGTGGCACCAGTGTCTTCGCGACCGTCGCCGCGACCGATTGGCTGTGGGTGCTGCGGGCCCTGGAACAACCGCATCGTGGTGACCGGGTGCGGCTGGCCGCGTGCACACCGATCCTCGGGGTGAGCGCCGCCGAGATCGACGCGGGCGGTGCGGATCTCGTCGGCCGGGTGTCCACCCAGTTGCGTGACGCCGCGCGCTTGTTCGCGCGCGCCGGATTCGCCGCTGTGTTCGACAAGCTCGCCACCGAGACCGACCTCGCGCCCCGCCTGCTGGCGGTGGACAACGGCGAACGCGAACTCACCGACCTGCGCCATCTCGCGCAGCTGCTCGACGAGGTGGCACTGGCCGAGGGGCTCGGCCTGACCGCGCTCACCCGCTGGCTCGCCGACCGTGTGCGCGAGCCGGAGGCCGGTAGCGTCAGCGGCCGCAGTCGCCGCCTCGATCGAGACGCGGCGGCCGTGCAGATCGCCACCGTGCATGCCAGCAAAGGCCTCGAGTTTCCGATCGTCTACCTGCCTTTCACCTGGGACAGCGCCAAGAATCCGTATCCGGCGACGCTGCTGTTCCACGACGACAACGGCACCAGGGTGCTCGATATCGGCGGTAAGGAGGCGCCCGGGTACGGCGAGCGCCAGTTGCGGTGTGAGGCCGAGGAATCGGGGGAGGAACTGCGGCTGCTGTATGTGGCGCTGACCCGGGCGATGTGCCAGATCGTCGCGTGGTGGGCGCCCGCGGTGACCACCGGCGCCGCGCCGCTGCACCGGATGATGCTGGGCAGGCGCCCGGGATCGGCGCAGGTACCGCGCCGGGCCGAGATTCCCGCCGACACCGCTGCGGCGCAACGGATTTCCGAATGGGCCGCGTCCGCATCGGAGGTGATCTCGGTGACCGTGGTCGACCGTCCCGAGGATGTGGCGCCCCGGCGGGTGCGCTCCGAGCTACCGACCGGCGAGCTGGCGGCCGCGGGGTTCACGCGCGCGCTCGACCAGCAGTGGCGGCGCACGTCGTATTCGGCGCTCACCGCGGGCGCGCACGACGCCCCTGGCGTGGCCGACGAGGAACCCGAGGACGGTCCCGGCCCGGACGACGAGCCGACCGAGGCGCCGATCGACGCCCTGACCGGCAGCACAGCCGACCCGTCGCTGATGAACGACCTGCCCTACGGCGCCGAGTTCGGCACACTGGTCCACGGCGTTCTCGAAACGGTCGACACCTCGGTGCCCGATCTCGCCGCCGAGGTCCACCAGCGCTGTGTCGAGGCGGTAGAGCACACGATGGCCGAGCTCGATGTCGATCTGCTCGCGACCGCGCTGCTCGAAGTTCTGCGTACCCCGGCCGATTTCGGGTCCCTGGCCGCGATCGCGACCCGTGACCGGCTCAACGAACTGGAATTCGAGCTCCCGCTCGGCGGTGGTGATTCACCCGGACCGCGCTCGGCCGGGATGCACGCCGTAGCCGCGCTGCTGCGTACCCACCTGCCCGCCGACGACGATCTCGCCGGTTACGCCGATCATGTTGCCGCACTACCGGATACGGTGCTGCGCGGCTATCTCACCGGCAGTATCGACGCGGTGCTGCGGGTGCCCGATGAGACGGGTGAGCTGCGCTATCTGATCGTCGACTACAAGACCAACCGGCTCGGGACCGGCGACCTCACCGTCGAGCACTATCGCCGCGACCACATGGTCGCGGAGATGATCCGCTCGCACTATCCACTGCAAGCGCTGCTGTATGCCGTGGCGCTGCACCGGTATCTGCGCTGGCGGCTGCCCGGTTACGACCCCGCTCGCCATCTCGGCGGCGCCCGATACCTGTTCGTGCGGGGCATGATCGGCGCGGCGACCCCACCGGGACACGGTGTCTTCGATTGGCATCCTTCGGCGGAACTCGTCGTCGCGCTGTCGGACCTACTGGCGGGGCGATCATGACATCTATCCAGGTGGCGCAGCGGGGGACCGGGTTGTTGCGGGTCTTCAACGAGGCGGGGGTCCTGTCGGCGGCGGACGTGCACGTGGCGGTGCGGCTGGGTCGTATGGGGCGCGAGGACAGCGAGGACGTGTTGTTCGCGGCGGCGCTGGCCGTGCGCGCGGTGCGCTCGGGATCGGTGTGTCTCGAGTTGGCCCGGATGCGCGAGATCGGCATCGATGCCGACGAAACCCGTGACAGCGTCACGGGAATCGACCCCGCGACCCTGCCGTGGCCGGACACCGAGCGGGTGCTCACGGCCCTGCGTCGCAGTCCGCTGATCTGCGGTGGGCAGTCCGGTCCGCTGCGCCCGTTGCGGATCGTCGAAGCCGATGCCGAGGGTGGCGCGCTGCTCTACCTCGACCGGTACTACCAGCAGGAGCAGACCCTGCGACGAGTGCTCACCGAGCGCAGTGCCGACCACCCCGTCATCGAGACCGAACTGGTACGCGCACAACTGGATCGGCTCTTCGCCGACCCGCTCGGCGCGGGTCCCGACCGGCAACGTCTGGCCGCTGCCCTCGCCGCGACCCACTGGACCACCGTCGTCGCCGGTGGACCCGGCACCGGCAAAACCCACACCATCGCCCGGATCCTGGCCCTGCTCACCGCCCATCGCGCCGCCTCGCCGAAACTGCCCGCCTTGCGGATCGCGCTCGCGGCCCCCACGGGTAAAGCGGCGGCCCGCCTGCAGGAAGCGGTTCGCGAACAAGCCGCCGTCCTCGGCCTGCCCGAGCTCACCGCCTCGACCCTGCACCGCCTGCTGGGCTGGCAGCGCGGCCGCACCACCCGCTTCCGCCACCACGAGCACAACCGTCTGCCCTACGACGTCGTCGTGGTCGACGAGACCTCGATGGTGTCGCTGACGATGATGAGCCACCTGTTCTCCGCGCTGCGCCCGGATACTCGCCTCGTGCTCGTCGGCGACCCCGACCAGCTCGCCTCGGTCGACGCGGGCGCCGTGCTGGCCGACCTCGTGGCCGGGCCGGTGAGCGGCGCGCCCAATCCCGCGCTGCGCGAGGTACTCGGCCTCCACGGCGATGTGGTACCCGGGACTCCCGAAGGATCGCCGGCCGATCCACCAGCGACGCAGGCGCACTCGCTGACGGCACTCGAACAGCGGCGGTTGCAGGGCGGGATCGTCCGGTTGACCAGGGGACGGCGATTCGGCGGCCACATCGCCGATCTGGCGGTCGCCGTTCGCGCGGGTGATGCCGATGCGGCGCTGGCGATTCTGCGTGCGGGAGGCGACGATGTGTCGCTGTGCGGCCCCGACGATGTTCGCGCGGTGCGGGCGGACGTCACGACCGCTGCCCTCGCCGTCACGGCCGCCGCCGAGGCGGGTGATGCGATCGGCGCGCTGACCGCCCTCGAGTCGCATCGCCTGCTCTGCGCCCACCGCCAGGGTCCGTTCGGTGTGGAACGCTGGGACCGCATGGCAGCCGAGTGGGCCGCGGCAGGCGGCGCGGGACCCGAAGGGCCGCAATCGGTCTGGTACCCCGGCCAGCCGCTGCTGGTCACCGCCAACGACCACGAAGCCCGCATCTACAACGGTGACACCGGCGTCATCATCCGCCGCCCCGACGGCTCGCTGCGCGCCGCGCTCCAGCGCGGCAGCGAGCCCTACCTGGTTCACCCCACCCAATTCCCCGCTGTCGTCACGGTTTTCGCCATGACCATCCACCGTAGCCAGGGCAGCCAGTACGACACCGTCTCGGTCGTGCTGCCGGAACCCGAATCCACGCTGCTCACCAGGGAACTCCTCTACACGGCCATCACCAGGGCGCGTTCCCACGTCCGCGTCATCGGTACCGAGGATGCCATCCGCGCCGCGATCGGCCGCCGGGTCCTGCGAGCCAGCGGACTGTCCAGAACTGTTGCGCCACAGGGATAGTGAGTGGTGACGCGCGGTCGCCCGTCACGAGCGACCGCGCCTGCGGTGGTCAGCGGGCCGCGCTGCGAGACCAGTTCCAGGACCACCAGTGGTCGGGGTCGAGGTCGTCGAGAACGGGGGTTTCGATCTGTGTCCGCAGGTGTGCGGGCAGCGGGTCGAGGGCGGGAAGGATGTCGGGGGAGAGACTGCTCAGGTAGTCCGCGTCCAGGCGGCCGCTGGTCTGCCAACGGTCGATATTGCGTTCGGCGACAAGATATTCCGGGTTGATCACCGCGAGTGCGATGAGGGTGGCCAGCGCCGTGCCGATCGCGGCGCGCGGCACCCAGCTCCAGCGCAGTCGTGCGATGGCGGCCAGCACGAGAACGTAGACGAGGCCGACCCACAGCTCGCAGGTAGTCACCAGCAGGCGCAGCACGGTGAATCCGTAAGCCTGCTGGTAGGTCCACATCCGGCCCAGCGCGGAGCACACGATCACCAGCGCCAGCACGCTCACCGCGCTCAGCAGGACGCGCAGCGACCGGCGGTCGGCAGCGGTTTCCCGCACCGACCAGTGCAGTATCGCCAGGATCACGGCCAGCGTCAGAATGCTCACCGCCGACAACTGCCAGAAACCGCTGCGAGCGTATTCGGCATAGGTCAGACCAGCGGTGCGCTGCACGTAATCGTCGCCACCGAACAGCGCGACGAACTGCGCGCCGACGAATACCGCGAACAACACGGTCACTGCCCCGACCGGCAGCATCCACTCACTGCGTGACCACAGTCGCTGCGGCCGCACCGAATCCGTTGCGCGCGAAGGTGGCCCGGCAAGCACATACAGCGCTCCGAGCACACCTACCGTGACGACAGCGAACAAGAAGATCCACTGCCACATCGCCGGGCCGTCCACGGTCGGGACGAGCCCGTTCAGTAGCTTGGCGAAAGTCGCGTCCGCCCCACCGAGCAGCGGCACGAACACCACCAGCAACGCCGCCGTCGCGGCCACCGAGATCCCGTACCGGCGGACACTCGAGGTCCCCACCGATCGCGACTCCCGCAGCCCCGAGAACGCCCACGGCACCGCCCCGAACGACGCCAACGGCACCGCGAACATGTCGTGCGCGATGCCACGCACACTGCGTCGTCCCAGCACCGCCAGCGACCCGGCGACACACGCCGCGAGCACACACAGCACGAACAGCCAGCCCGCCGCCCGCACCGTTCCCACTCCCAGCAGCACGATCGCGGCTGCCGCCCACCAGGCCCGATCGCCGATCGAGACAGCGCGGGAGGCTGCCACGACGTCGTCGGCGTCGGACGGTGCGAGTGCACCGGCATCTGAAAGTGATAGTGGCTCAGCGGCATTCGTGCTGACTTCGTCGGTCGCAGACGGCGCCGGCGTGGACGGAGCCGGCGCGGGTGATGTTTCGGCCGTCGGTGCGGAATCCGAGGTGGGCTCGGATGACGGACCGCCGGACCGGGCGCGATAGTCGACGACGCAGAGAGCTCCGGCGATGGCGGTTCCCGCGATCAGCCAGCCGATGCCGGGACGGTCGAGCGGGATCACCGTGGCGCCGATGATTCCGGCGAGTGCCGCGGCCGGGAGGACACCGGGTGGGCGCGCTACCCGCTGCCAGCGTGGGGGGACAGGGGGAATGGGCGGTGGCAGACTCGGCCACGCTGCGGTTCGTAGGTCGGCGGTCCCGGGCGGTGCGGCCAGCAATTTCGCGAACGAGACCGAGACGGGCGGCGCGGGCGGCGCGGCCGGGTCCGGCGAGGTCTTGGTGAGCACAGCTGTCGCCTGAGTACCGGCGCCTGTCGCATCGCAGCCCACCCGGGGGTCTGCGGTGCTGCCGGAGTCGGGCACGCCGCTCGCGACTGCCTCGCTCGCCGGGTCGGTCGCGGTTGTGGTCGTGTCGGCGCCGGTCTTGTCGGTGGCTTGTGTCGCGGTGTGCTGGTTCTCGGCAGTGCCCTGATCGGGCGTCGGCGCCTCGGGTATCGGCTTGTCGGACATAGGTTCCCCTCCTGGAGGTGTGCGGATGCGTCCCGGGACCGAAGTGCCGGGTAGGTGGTTTCGACGTAGAGGTCAGCCCGTGGGGAGGACGACGCGGATGCGGGAGCCGGGGTCGGCGACGGCGATGGTGCCGCCGTGCAGGTCGATCACCCAGCGGGCGATGGCCAGGCCGAGGCCGGTGCCGCCGCCGTCGGTGCGCCCGCCACGGGTGAAACGGTCGAAGACGGTGGCGCGCTCGGCTTGCGGGATGCCGGGGCCGTCGTCCTGGATCTCGAGGACGGTCCCCTCGGGGTGGGTCGACGCCCAGACCCGGACCTCGCCGCCGGACGGGCCGTGCCGGGCGGCATTGTCGAGCAGGTTGAACAGCACCTGGTGCAGACGGGCCCGATCGGCGAACACGGTGGCGCTGCCGGGTTCGATCGCGGTGGTGAACCGGACACCACGACCGAGCGCGGCTGTCATCACCTCGGCTTCGGCGATCACCTCCGCCAAGAGTGGTGCCAGCGGCAGGTTTTCGCGATCCAGCGTGAACGCGCCCGCCTCGATGCTGGACAGGTCGAGCAGTTCCGAGACGAGCAGGCCGAGGCGTTCGGTCTGGGCCAGGGCGGTGCGCAGCGTCGCCGGGTCGGGTTCGCTCACCCCGTCGACCAGATTCTCCAGCACGGCGTGCAGCGCGGTCACCGGCGTGCGCAGCTCATGGGACACATTGGCGATGAGGTCGCGCCGTTGCCGGTCGGCGGCGGCCAGGTCGGCGGCCATCTGGTTGAAGGCGGTCGCGAGCTGCCCCACTTCGTCACGCGAAGAGGCCCGCACGCGAAAGCTGTAGTCGCCCTGGGTCATGCGCCGCGCGGCTGCGGTCATCTCGCGCAGCGGCCGGGTGATCCCGTGGGCGAGGAACTGCGAGGTGAGCAGTGCGATCCCGATCGCGGCCACCGTGGTACGCGGCGGCAGCCAGCCGATTTTCAGCCGGAAGTACCCGAACGCGACACCGCCCGAGCACAACATCAACACGGCCAGCTTGAGCTTGATCGACCGCAGCCGGTCCAGCGGCCGCGGCAGCACGTCGGCGATCCGGTCCATCAATTTCGTGGCGCGGTCGGCGGCAATCATCGCGCGTCCAGGGCGTATCCGACACCGTGCACGGTGCGGATGAGATCGGCACCGAGCTTGCGCCGCAACGCTTTCACGTGCGAATCCACCGCGCGCGTCCCCGCCGCGTCGGACCAGTCCCAGATGTCCTCGAGTAGTCGTTCCCTGGCCAGCACCGCCCTCGGACGTTGCGCGAGCCGGGTCAGCAGGTCGAATTCCAAGGGGGTGAGCCGTGCTTCGGTGTCGCCGCGCCACACCCGCCGTTCGGCGAGGTCTATCCGCAGATCGCCGACGACGATGCTGGTGTCGCCGCGCTCGGCGGCCCGATCCACCCGCCGCAACAGGGCGTGCACCCGGGCGGCGAGCACCCGCATCGAGAACGGCTTGGTGAGATAGTCGTCGGCGCCGACGCCGAGCCCGATGAGCTGGTCGGTCTCGTCGGTGCGCGCGGTGAGCATGAGGACGGGCACGTGGCGCTCGGCCTGGATCCGGCGGCACACCTCCAGCCCGTCGAACCCCGGCAACATCACGTCGAGAACCACCAGATCGGGTTCCCCCGCCAGCGCCGCCGCCACCGCGGCGGGCCCGTCGTGTGCCAGGTCGACGGTGAACCCTTCGGCCCGCAACCGCGCGGCCACGGACTCGGCGATCGTCACCTCGTCGTCGACCACCAGGATCCGGCGTGCCGCCTGTCCTGTCCCGCCCCCACTGTTGTCCATGGTGCGACCCTAGCGAGCGGGTGTGGAGGGTTGCGACGCCAAATGTAGAGATTCTGTGTGGAGTACACTCGCGACGTGCACGAGTGCTTCCGTTCCACCCCGCCGCCCGCCTCCTGAGCGAGGTGCCCCGCCGCGCTCGTCAGTAGCGCGCACCGGCCGAACCGGCCGCCCGTGGTTTCGCCGGGCCGACCCGTCGAGCCTGCTCACTCCAGCACCTCGCTTCTCGCGACCCCCTCACCTTCTGTCGCAGGAGCGCACATCCATGTCTGTTTCGCTGTCCGCCCGCACGGGCACAGCTGATCTCGTCGTCGCCGGAATCCTCTGGGGGACCGGCGGCCTGCTCGGCACCCTCGTCCAGCGATCGACCGGTCTGTCCCCGATCGCGGTCGCCACCGTGCGCCTTGCCGTCGGCGGGCTGCTGCTGGTGGGACTCTGCGTGCTCACCCGCCGGGCGATCCCGCGTGGTGCGCCGGCGTGGCGACGCATCGGCGCGATCGCCGTCCTGGCGCCGGTGTTCCAGGGCTGCTACTTCGGCGCGGTGGCATTGTCCTCGGTGAGCCTGGCGACCCTGATCACCATCGGGATGTCCCCGGTCGTCGTCGCCCTGGCCGAGTACCTCACCGGCAGGCGAGCTCTCGATCGCACCCGCGCCCGCGGCATCGCGCTCGCCCTCACCGGCCTCGCGCTGCTGGTCGGCGCACCCGGTGCGGACGGGTCGAGGGCGCTGTGGGGCGCGGCCATGGCGCTGGGTGCGGCCACCGCCTTCGCCGTGCTCACGGTGATCGCCGCGGTTCCGGTTCCCGAACTCGACCCCGTCACCGCTACCGGCGCCGGGTTCACCGCGGGCGCGATCCTGCTCGCCCTCCCGGCGGCCCTGACCAGCACCGCGATCGACCCGAATCTGCCCGGCATCCTCGGAGCTCTCGCGCTCGGGCTGTTTCCGACGGCCATCGCGTACACGCGCTACTTCCGCGGCCTCACCGCAGCGGGCGCGGGCACCGGCGCACTGCTGGCGCTGCTCGAACCGCTCACCGGCACGTTGCTGGCGGTGCTGTTCCTGGACGAGCGGCTCGGTCTCGTCGGCTGGTGCGGTGCGGCGCTGCTCTCGCTCGCCCTGGTCACCGCGGGACGCGCGGCCGGGGACCCCGCAGCGCTACGGATCAGGGAACAGGCCGGGTAGTTCCATCGCGTAGGCGAGATCGTCGCGGGTGCCCAGGGTGACCAGCAGGACGCGAATCATGGTCACCCTGGCCTCGGACGCCAGCGCCGGATCGGGATCACTGCCCGGCTCGCTGCCCGCGGTGAGCCGGTAGACGATGTACTCGCACACGTGCAGCGCCGCGTCCAGGTCCAGCGGTGCGGGGACCGGCCGCCCGAGTTCGCCGAAAGTCTTGCGCACCAGGTCGCGAATGTCGTCGAGGGCGCGTTCGCGATAGCCCGACACCACCGAGCCCGGATCGTGCAGCTCGGCGAACAGGGGCCGCAGCATCGGGCCGTGCCCGCGCGCCCAGTCCACATACGCGTCGATCAGCCGGATGCCCAGCTGGACCGGCTCGTCGGTGCCGGCGAGTGCCTCGCGGATGCCGCCGACGAGGCCGTCGTTGGACGCGTCGAGCACCGCGTGCAGCGGCTCGGACGCATTGCCGAAATAGCGGTAGAACGTGGGCCTGGCCAGCCCGGCCTCTTCGATGATCTGGGCGACGCTCAACCCGCGCGAACCGTTGCGGGTGAACACCGCCGCGGTCGCCTCGATGATCCGGGCGCGGACTTCCTCGGCCTGCTCCTGGGTCTGCGGCGGGCGCCCGCGACGCACCGTCGTCGCTTCCTCGGTCATCGCACCTCCCTCACAGCCGGTCCTCGCACACTGAAAGCTTGACACGAACCAGGGCGCTGGCATTAATCTAACACTAGTGTTCAGTAAATGAGCTGAACGTGCGCGACCCGTTCCGCGCGATCCATCTGTTGAGGAGAAGGGCCGACAATGACGACAGCCCCCGAGCTGACCGCCGAACCCACCGCGCTGCCCGCCGCGCTGGTCAAGCCCCTGTTCGAGCGCGGCGTCGCCGGTGGCGCGCCGTCGGTCGCGGTCTTCGCGCCTGCTACCGGCCACAAGATCGGCGACCTGCCGCAGTCCTCGGTCGCCGATATCGAGCGTGCCTTCGCGGTCGCCCGGCACGCGCAGCGCGACTGGGCCAAGGTCGCAGTGAAGCAGCGTGCCGAGATCGTGCGCCGCTTCCACGACATCGTGCTCGCCGAGCAGGACACCATCCTCGACATCGTGCAGACCGAGACCGGCAAGTCCCGGCCGCACGCCTTCGACGAGATCGCCGACGTCGCGCTGAACGCGCGCTACTACGCCACCGTCGCGCCCAAACTGCTCGCCGACCGCAAGCCGCGCGGCGTGCTGCCGGTACTCACCTCGGTCGAGGTGCACAACCGGCCCAAGGGCGTCGTCGCGGTCATCTCGCCGTGGAACTACCCCCTCGCGCTGGCGGCCTCCGACGCGCTGCCCGCCCTGATCGCGGGCAACGCGGTCATCGCGCGCCCCGACAACCAGACCGCGCTCACCGCGCTGTGGGCCATCGACGCCGCCGAGCGGGCCGGGCTGCCGCGCGGTCTGTGGCAGGCGGTGCTCGGCCGCGGCCGGGAGATCGGTGGCGAGGTGATCGCGCGCGCCGACTACGTCGACTACACCGGTTCCAGCGCCACCGGCCGAACCATCGCCCAGCAGGCCGGCGAGCGCCTGATCGGCTACTCCCTCGAGCTCGGCGGCAAGAACCCGCTGCTCGTACTGGCCGACGCCGATGTCTCCAAGGCCGCGAAACTGGCTGTGCGCGCGTGCTTCTCGTCGGCCGGTCAGCTGTGTGAGTCGATGGAGCGCATCTACGTCGACGCCACCGTGTACGACCAGTTCGTCGCGGAATTCGTCGGCAACGTCAAGAACATGTCGCTCGGCGGCGAGCTCGACTACAGCCGGGACATGGGTTCGCTGACCTTCCAGCGTCAGCTCGACACCGTCAGCGGGCACGTCGACGACGCGGTCGCCAAGGGCGCCAAGGTGCTCGCCGGTGGCCGTGCCCGCCCGGATCTCGGCCCGTACTTCTACGAGCCCACCGTGCTCGCCGACGTGGCGCCCGGTATGACGGTCTACCGCGAAGAGACCTTCGGCCCCGTCGTGTCGGTGTACAAGGTCGACTCCGACGAAGCCGCCGTCGAGGCGGCCAACGACACCGCCTACGGCCTCAACGCCAGCGTGTGGAGCCGGGACGTGAACCGCGGCAAGGAGATCGCCGCCCGGATCAACGCCGGCTCGGTGAATGTGAACGAGGGCTTCAGCGCCGCCTGGGGCAGCGTCGACGCGCCCTCGGGTGGTCTCGGTATCTCCGGCCAGGGGCGTCGCCACGGCCCCGAAGGCTTGCTGAAGTACATCGACACCCAGACCATCGCGGTCCAGCGAGTGCTGCCGATCGCGCCGCTGCCCGGCATGTCCGAGCAGATGTGGGCCAAGACGATGACGGTGGTTTTCGGAGTCATGAAGACGCTGCGTCAGAAGTAGACGCGGCAGAAGTAGCAACACGAGCAGGGGTAGGTAGCGAGAATGAAGTTGGAAACGGTCGCAGGCAAGCGGGTCCTCATCACCGGTGCCGCCATGGGACTCGGCAAGTTGTTCGCCGAGAAGGCCGTTGCCGAGGGCGCCGACGCGGTGGTGCTGTGGGATATCAACGAGTTGGCGCTGCGCGAGACCGCGGCGCAGCTGACCGCCGCGGGCGGCAAGGTCCACCACTACGTGGTGGACGTGTCGTCGCAGGACTCGATCCGTGAGGCGGGCGAGGCGGTGCGCAAGGAGGTCGGCGGCATCGACATCCTCGTCAACAACGCGGGCATCGTGCGTGGCAACACCTACTTCTGGGAAACCGAGAACCGCGCCGACATCGACAAGACGATGGCGATCAACTCCTTGGCCCCCATGTACGTCACCCTGGAGTTCCTGCCCGGCATGGTCGCCGGTGCCGGCGAGGGGCGCGTGCTCAATATCGCGTCGTCGGCCGGTCTGGTCGCCAATCCGCGCATGGCCGTGTACGCGGGGTCGAAGTGGGCGGCGCTGGGCTGGTCGGATTCGGTGCGCCTCGAGCTCGAGCAGGCGGGCCACGACCACGTGAAGGTCACCACGGTCTGCCCGACCTACATCAACACCGGCATGTTCGACGGCGCGAAGGGCATTCTGTTCACGCCGATGCTCGAGCAGCACGAGGTCGTCGACACCTCGTGGTCGGAGATGAAGAAGGGCGGCGCCCTGGTGGTGCTCCCGTGGACCTCGCGGATGAACCGGGCACTGACCGGTCTACTGCCGATCAAGGTTCGCGACTTCTACCTGAACGCGGTGGGCGTATACCACTCGATGGATCAGTTCACCGGACGCAAGTAGGCATTCGGGACGGGTGCCCCCGTCGACGGGTCGCGCAGGCGATCGGTCGACGGGGGCATCGCCGCGTCCGTCGGCAGTGCGCGCGGCCTCGTCGACGGGCTACTGATCGGTCTCGACGGTCGTGGTGTCCACGCGATCAGCGATCCCGGGTGCCGAGAACCACCGTGGCGTAATGCTCCCCGGACTCGGCGACGCGCGGCGCGAGACCGTGCGCGGTGAGCACCGAACACGCGGTGTCGACCTGCCCCGCCCCGGTTTCCACCAATACCGTGCCGCCCGGTGCCAGCCAGGTGGCCGCCCCTTCGGCGACCCGGCGGAACACGTCGAGCCCGTCCGCTCCACCGTCGAGCGCGGCGAGCGGCTCGTGCTCGCGTGCCTCCGGTGGCAGATCCGCGACTCGGGCACTCGGCACGTACGGTGTGTTCGCGAGCAGGATGTCGATGCGCCCGCGCAGGTCGACCGGCAGCGCGTCGAACAGATCACCGCCGAAGACCGGCGCGCTGATCGGCGCGAGATTCTCGCGCGCGCAGGCGACGGCGACGGGGTCGATATCAGCGGCGACGAGCTCGACGTCGCATCCACGTGCGGTGAGCTCGGTCGCCGCGCTCAGCCCCAGAGCTCCACAGCCACAACACAGGTCGACCACGCAGGCTCGCGTCGTGTCCGGCGCGACGCCGTCGACCGCCTGTTCCACCAGGAACGCCGTGCGCTGACGCGGTACGAAAACGCCAGGACGCACCCCCACCCGCTGCCCCCGGAATTCCACCCAGCCGAGCAGATATTCGAGCGGAGTCCCCGAGACCCGCTGTCCGACCAACGCATCGAGGCGTCCAGGATCGCCGTCGGCCGCCTCGATCAGCAGCGCGGCCTCGTCCTCGGCGAATACACATCCCGCGCGCCGCAACTCGACGACCACCTCGGGAAAACCGGAACCACTCATGCGCCGATTGTTCCTGACCGGGCAACCGAATTTTCACCGCCGGTGGCGGTGCGACGAATCAGCGCTCGGTGTCGAGTTCGAAGGTGCGCGTCGCGTCGAGATAGATCCCGCGCTGGGCGTTGCGCGCGGGCGGGGGCAACTGGGAAACCAGCTGTTCGAGCGAGGTCGTCGCGCCGACCACGGTCGTCCCCGCGACGATGAAGTCGGCGACCGCGCGCCGAATGTGATTCGGCGAGGTCACCACCACCGCGCTGGTCGCGCCGAGATCGCGCAGCAGTCGCGTGCTGAACAGCGCGTTCTGCACGGTCGACCCGGCCCGGTCCTCCACATGGATCCGATCGCCCGGCAGCCCGCGCGCCACCAGCCAGCGCCGCATCGCCTCGGCCTCGGAGATGCCGTTCTGCGGATTGCCGCCGGTCACGATCACCGGTGAGAACGGTGCGGCGATCGCCTGCAACCACGCCGCGGTGAGCCGGTTCTCCAGCTCCGGGCGCAACGCGCCGTCGGGCAGCAGCCCGTAGCCGAGAACCACGATGCCGGTCTGTGGACCGACGAGCGCCGGCAGTGGGTTGGGCAGGGTGGCGGCCGCCGCGGTCACCGCGTGCAGCACGCGATTGGTGCCCGCCGCCATGCCCGCGTCGATGCCGCCGAGCCGGGCCAGGGCGTCACCGACCGCGGCCCCGTCACCCGCGTAGTGCGACCAGATCGCCTGCAGCGCGAGCGCGTCGGCGTCATGGGGGTCGGCGGCGATCAGGGCACGCAGGTCGGCGCGTCCCGCGGCGTCGTCACCGTCGGTGAAGTGGCGCTGTGCTGAGTTGTAGAGCGCGGCCACATCGGCTTCCGCGGCGGCCGGACCGACCGCGGTGCCGGTCAGCGCGGCGGTCGCCAGGACAGCGGCGGCCAGGTGTTTCCAGTGTTTCGAGATCTTCACGACAGTCGCAACCCTTCCCGCGAACGGTTCGGTACGTGCTGGCAGAGCAGAGCTGCCGACACCCTACGACTGCCCGTCCGGACCGCGGTGGACCTCGACCAGCTTGCGCGCGTCGCGGCCCGGCGCCACGTCGTCGGTCCGGCGGCGGATAAGGTGTCACACCGTGGATACCGCTTCGCTGACCGGCAAGGAACTCGCCGCCGCCATCAACGCCGACTCGAAGGAGCGCGCGGCCGCGCTCACCGCCGCGGGCACCGCGCCGACGCTGGCGCTGATCGTCGCCAACGACGACCCGGCCAGCGCCTGGTATGTGAACTCCCTGCGCAAGGCGGCCGAACGACTCGGAATAGCTTGCGAGCGTATCGATCTCGGCGCCGACGCGAGCGCCGAGACGATCCGCGCCGAGCTGAGCGCGCGCAGCGCCGACCCGGCGACCGACGCGATCATGCTGCAGACCCCGCTGCCCGCGGGCGTGAACCTCGACGACGTGAGTTCGGCGATCGCCGCGACCAAGGACGTCGACGGGGTCAGCCCACTCTCGCTCGGCTTGCTCGCTTCCGGCCTCGACGGTTTCGTCCCCGCCACCTCCGAAGCCGTCGTCGAGCTGCTGAAGCATCACGGGATCGCGCTGCAGGGGCGTCTGGTCACCGTGGTCGGCCGCTCCAACATCGTCGGAAAGCCCCTCGCTCAGCTGCTGCTCGCCGAGAACGCGACCGTCACCGTCGCGCATTCACGCACCGCCGACCTGGCCGCGGTGACGGCTCCCGCCGATATCGTGGTCGCCGCGGCGGGCCGGATCGGCCTGGTCACCGGCAAGCACATCGGTGACGGCGCCGTGGTGATCGACGTGGGCACCAACGAGTCCGCCGACGGCGGAATCGTCGGCGACGTCGACGCGGCGTCGGTCATCGGCAAGGCGGCGGCGCTGAGCCCCGTCCCCGGCGGCGTCGGCCCGGTGACCACCGCGCTGCTCATGCGCCATGTGGTCGTGGCGGCCGAAAAGTCCCGCGCCTGAACACCTTTCGCCATCCGGTCGCGGGATCTACCGCCTGCTGAGGACGCAGCTGCCGTCGGTCTCGATGCTGCATCGCACCGAGCCCGGCCACCGGCATAGCGGTAGACCGGCGGTCGTCTGCTGGTCAGCGGGGAGAACTACCGGGGCCGGGGTGGTGCACAACGATCCGTGTTCGGGGTCTAGCGGGGTGCGGCTCCGAACGAAGTGATCAGCGTCTTGTTGCCGACCTCCGCGGTTCCCACGAGCTGCGGGGTGTAGGTGCTCGGCGCCGAATCCGGTCGGAACGCGGTGATCTTGACCAGGAACTGCCCGGCGTAGGCGCCCGGTGTGATCTCCACGCAGTGCGTGGTCCCCACCGGAGTGGAGTCGATCCCGGCCTGGATGGCGGCCGCCGAGGGTGCGACCGCGTCCGATGCCACGAGGGTCCGGGCCTGGTCGCCGGAGCGCGCGACGTAGTACGCGTACTGGAAGGCCATGATCGCCGCGATGCCGGACTCGGTGCCGCCCGCGCCGTTGCCCCGCACCATGGCGCCGATCTGTTCGGTGGGGCACTCGGCCGTCACCGGGCTCACCGAACTCGGTGCGAGTGGGGTACTGGCCGCCGTGGATGCCGGTGCGGGCCCGCGTAGTTGGACGTAGGTGCCGCCGAGCAGCACGGCGCCGGCCACCGACGCGACCAGTGGTGCGACCCAGCGGGGCACACGCCGTCGCTTGGATCGATCGATCATCCGCGCGAAGACTTCGTCATCACCGTTGTAGTCGGGTGCGGGACGCGAAGGCTCGCTGTCGGCACCGTCGGAGCCGGGAGCGGCGAGTGGCGAAAAGGCGTCCGTGTCCGGGTAATCGGGTGCGGGGCGTGGTGGGAAGCTGTCCGGTCCGCGGTAATCGGGTGCCGGGCGTGGTGGGAAGGTATCCGCACGGTTCTCGGGTGCGGGGCGTGGTGGGAAGGTATCCGCACGGTCCTCGGGCGCGAGGCGCCGTGGGAACGTGTCCGCGCCGCTGGTCGGCACGGCCGCCGGGCGTGGTGGGAAGGTGTCCGCACCGGGGTACTCGGGTGTGGGACGCGAATGCCAGGTCGCCGCGGCGTCGTAGCCGGGCCTCGGATGTTCGAGAGCCGCCCACGCGGGGCCGGAAGCGGTGACGATCGGCAGTTGATCGGTGTCGGGGCCGTTGTCGTCGATCGAGAACGCGGTGTCCGGGAGGCGGTGGCGCGCACCGGGATCGAATTTCCCGCCGACCACGGGCAGCCGATCGGTGACGGTGGCGTCCGCCGGAACGACGGGAACGACCTCGTCGTGTTCGGCGTCGCGAAGCCGGGCCGCCGAGATGACCGGAATACCGGCCGGTGTCGTCGGTCCGCCTTCGATCCGGTGGCGGGCGCCGCCGGCGGGCTGATCGCTCGCTCGGCGGGGCCGTGGCGCGCTCAGGTCGCGGGACCGTCGAATCGGGGTGACAGCCGCGAGCGGAGCACCGGCCGATCCCGGGTCGTGCTGTCGAGCCCCGATCGGTCTGTGCGCTTCCGGTCGATCCATCGCCCCACCTTCATCAGGCTCGTCGCCGTCAGGGTATGTCCCGCAACGATTTCGTTACGGGCACGATACTGCCCTGACGGCGCGTTCGCCGAATGCCACGAGGGAAAATGTTTACCAGTGGATATAGACCTCATCGCCGATGCCGACATTCTCGTAGTACCAGGCGGCGTCGTCGGGTGCGAGGTTGATGCAGCCGTGGCTGACGTTGGCGTTGCCCTGCGAGTCGACCGACCACGGAGCCGAGTGCACCATCACGCCACCCCAGGTGAGGCGCACGGCGTATTCACCGTCGATGATGTAGCCCTCGGGGTCGTCGAGCGGGATGCCGATGGTGCGCGAGTCGAACACCACCGACCGATCCTTCTCCAGCACGCTGAAGGTGCCGGTGGGAGTCTCGAATCCGGGCTTGCCCATCGACGCGGGCATCACCCGCACTACCTGTCCACCCTGGCTGACAGTGAAGGTGTGCGTCGACAGGTTGGCCTCGGCGTAAGTGCCACCGCCGTATTGGGTGCGCTGGCCTCCGATCAGGTCCGCGGACGCGGCTCCCGACCAGGCTGCGGCCAGTATTGCCGCCATGATCGCGACGAACAGGACACGAAATGCGCTCCTCATAAACGCCACCCCTTCACTCACTCGTAGGCGGATTCCAAGTCTAGGCCGCCATGATCAACTCGACCTATCGAAGTGGTAACGGCCGACGGGGTCAACGGTGTGTCGTCTTGCGTTCACGCAGGTCGGGGCCCCGATAAACCGTTCTCACTTCGAGACCGGTGACAGCGGGCGCCCTGGTTGCGGCACCGGGGCCGGTTCGGCGGTGCGCGCGGCATCGAATTCGGCTCTGGCGGCGGTGATCTCCGCGTGGTGTTCGACCACCCAGGCACCCATCGCCTGGCTGATCCGCCCCAGATCCGCCCCGAGCGCGGTGATGCTGTACTCCACCCGGGGCGGCATCGTGGGGAATACCTCGCGCCGGACCAGGCCGTCGCGTTCCAGGTCGCGCAGCGTTCGGGTGAGCACCTTCTGGGTGATGCCGTCCAGGCGCCTGCGCAGGGCGTTGAAACGCACCGGCCCGCCCGCCTCGCGCAGACTGCCGAGAACCAGCAGGACCCATTTGTCGGCGAGTACCGACAGCAGTTGCCGCGCGGGGCAGTCCCGCAGGAACGCCTCTACCGAACTCTGATCGCCCCTGACGGTATCCACGGGGTACCACGGTATCCGAAAGGTGCCTACTACCGCTGGGACACCAGTCGGCGCAGACTCGGCGGTATGTGGCAGATGGTGCAGAGATCTTTCGGCGGTCCGGACGTCTTCGAAAGGGCAGAGGTGCCGCGGCCGGCACCGGGTCCGGGGGAGGTGCTGGTGCGCGTCGTGGCGACCAGCGTCAACGCCGCGGACTGGAAGGTGCGCAGCGGTGTGATCCGGCAGTTGGGGGAGCCGCCGCTGGTGCTCGGGCTCGATGTGTCCGGGATCGTCGCCGCGGTGGGTGACGAGGCGACACGCTTCGCGCCGGGAGACGCGGTATACGGCATGGTGTTCGGCGGCGCCAACGCGGAATACGTAGTGGCGCAGGAGAATCGACTTGCCCGCGTACCCGCCTCGATCGACCCGGTGCACGCGGCCGCACTGCCGGTGGCCGGGGTCACCGCCTGGCAGGCACTGTCCTCGGTACGGCCGGGCGAGCGGGTCCTGGTGCACGCGGCGGCCGGTGGTGTCGGGCATCTGGCGGTGCAGATCGCCGCGCGACGCGGCGCGACGATCGCCGCCACCGCGCGGACCGGCAATCACGCCTATCTCCGCGAACTGGGCGTCACCGAACCGATCGACTACCGGACCACCGATTTCACCACCGCGGTGCGCGAGGTCGACCTGGTGGTGGACCTGATCGGCGGCGACTACACGGATCGATCATTGACCGTCCTGAGCGGCACCGGGCAGGTGGTGGCCGCCGAAGGCCCTGCGACACACCCGGATTCGCGCGTGCGCCGATTCTATGTCGATCCGACGACGGCCGTGCTCGACGAGCTCGCGGCGACGGTCGACCGCGGGGAGCTGACCGTCGACATCGCGCAGATCCTGCCGATCACCGAACTCGCCGCCGCGCATCGGCGCAGCGAATCCGGTCGGGTCCGCGGCAAGATCGTGCTCACCGCGGACCGCTGACTCAGCCGCGGACCGCGTGCAGCACGTCGCCGTGCAGGGCGTCGGCGCGGGCCGCGATGGTATCGACGCGCAACAGCGCGGCGGCGAACGGGTCGCCGAGGTCGGCGGGCAGCGAGCCGACGTTGATCTCGATATTGAGCTGCGAACTCATCGCCGCGGCGCGGGCGGCGTCGGCGGCGGCGCCGATATCGGTGACCACGTTCGGATTGCCGATCGGCAGCAGTTCGGCGGCCAGCGAGAGGATTTCGTCGGCCTCGTCGACCACGGCGGCGGGCACCCGCGCGGCTTCGACGAGTGCCGCGTTGATCGCCGCGGTGCGGGCGGTGATCTCGGCGTCGGTGTCCTTGGGCAGCTTGTAGGCCGCGCCGACGGCGGTGAACGCGGCCGCGTCGGCGTCGGCGAGCGCGAGCGACCTGGCCAGCGCGGCGTCGGCGGCCACGATGATCTGGTCGATCACCGGCCGGTTCTGCGCGTCCTTGGCGCGGGTGGTGTAGCGCGCCACCATCGCCACCAGCGCGGCGGCCTGCGCGGCGTGCAGCGCGGCCACGGCCCCGCCGCCGGGGGCGGGCACCTTCGCGGCCAGCTCCGACAGGTAGTGCTCCAAGGTCACCGAACCGAAGGAGGGGGCGATCTGCTGCGGCGACACGGTGGGCTGCGACACGACGGGGTGGCCTTTCGATGCGGCGAGAATTGCGTGGAATCTTCCCCTCAACGCTACCGCGTGCCCGCCCACGCACCCCGCTCGACCAGCACCTGTGCCGACAGACCGACCGGTCGGGGTGCGCGTGTTGTCCGGGGCTATGTTGGGTGCATGCGGATCGGATTGAGCATCAACTACACGGACGGTTTCAAGGAGACGGCGGCCGAGGTCGCCGACCTGGAACGCGCCGGCCTCGACATCGTCTTCGTGCCGGAGGCGTACTCGTTCGACGCGGTGAGCGCGCTGGGCTTCCTGGCCGCCCGCACCGAGCGGGTGCAGCTGGCCTCGGGCATCCTGCAGCTCTACACCCGGACCCCCAGCCTCACCGCGATGACCGCGGCGGGCCTGGACTACGTCTCCGACGGCCGTTTCATCCTCGGCATCGGCGCGTCGGGCCCGCAGGTCATCGAGGGCTTCCACGGCGTCCCCTACGACGCCCCGATCGGGCGCACCCGCGAACTCCTCGAAATCTGCCGCACGGTGTGGCGCCGCGAGAAGCTCAACTACCAGGGCAAGTACTACCAGATCCCGCTGCCCGCCGAGCGTGGCACCGGCCTCGGCAAAGAGCTCAAGCTGATCAATCACCCGGTGCGCGCGGACATCCCGGTGCTGCTGGCCGCGCTCGGCCCGAAGAACGTGGAGCTGGCCGCCGAGGTCGCCAACGGCTGGCAGCCGATCTTCTTCCTGCCGGAGAAGGCGAAGGACGTGTGGGGCGACGCGCTCGCCGCGGGCAAGGCCAAGCGTGATCCCGCGCTGGGCGAGCTCGACATCTTCGCCGGTCCGGCACTGGCGATCGGTGAGAACGTCACCCCGCTGCTCGAGTTCGTGAAGCCGCACCTGGCGCTCTACATCGGCGGCATGGGTGCCAAGGGCAAGAACTTCTATCACACCCTCGCCACCAAGTACGGCTACGGCGAGGCCGCCGACCGCATCCAGGAGCTGTACCTGGCGGGCGACAAGCAGGCCGCGACCCAGGCCGTGCCCGACGAGCTGGTGCGCGACGTGTCGCTGATCGGCCCGGAGAGCTTCGTGAAGGAGCGCATCGCCGCGATGGCCGAGGCGGGCGTCACCACGCTCAACGTCACGCCGATCGCCGAGAACGCGGCCGGTCGCGTGAAGCTGATCGAGCAGCTGCGCTCGCTCTGCTGACCCCACCGACGACAAACGCGCCGTCGTCCGGAGGATTCCCGGGCGGCGGCGCGTTGTGTTGTGTCAGGACGTGAACGACGCCAAGGCGGCGTCCAGAGTGGTGTGCATGGCGAACACCTGGTCCAGGCTCGTCATCTTCAGCTGACGACTGGTGGCGGGTCCGTCGGCCACGACCGCGATCGCGGTGGTCTCGCCTGCCCGCTGATGCGCGGCGACCAGCGTCGCCATGCCCGCCGACGCCAGGAACCCGACCGCGGTCAGGTCGATCACCAGCGCCGCCGGTTTCTCGGCCAGGATGGCCTCGATGGTGGCATCGAGCGCGGGTGCGGTCGCCAGGTCGACCTCGCCGGTCACCGTCAGCACCGTGACGCCGTCGTGTACCGCCGTCGTGGTGGTCATCGTGTCCGTGAGTGGATACGCGTCTCCGGAAGAGTTGGTCACTGTTCAACAACACACAACTTTGCCCGAATACGCAAGCTACCGCGGTTGCTCGCCACGGGATCGCCATGGTCGGCCTCGGTTGCGGCGGTGCTGGTGGCTCCTCGCCGCCGAAGCCGGACAGGCGCTCGTGCCCGGCGTCGGCGGCGGCGTCGAGTCCGATGATCTCGACTGTGTCGTCACCGCCATCGTCAACGAGGCGAACAGCCCGAGGGCCGCGAGCTGTTTCGCCTGGTATGCCCGGTGCGCAGGGTAGGGGCTGGTGTTATTCCCATCTGGTCGTACTGTGAGGGCGTGAACATCGATGTGACGCCTTTACCGGGAATCGGCGTGTGCAAGGACTTTCCGCTGGCGGAGGCGCGCCGCCGGATCGGCGTGATCGAACATCGCGACGGCTCCGTCGACCTGGTCGTCTCGCGAGCGGGCGACTACGACTCGACCACCTCGATTCCCCTGTCCGACACCGAGATCGGTGTGCTGGCCGGCCTGCTCGGCGCACCGCAGGTGGTGCAGAAGACACGCGAGACCCACAGCGCGGGCGAGCTGTCGACCAGGCAGTTCGCGATCGATCGCGGCAGCCCGTTCGACGGTAGGCCGTTGCGCGACACCGAGATGCGCACGCGCACCAAGGCCTCGGTCGTGGCGGTGGTGCGCGCGGGTGAGGTGACTCCTTCGCCGGGAACGGATTTCACTTTCATCCCCGGTGATCTTGTCGTTGTGGTCGGCACCGACGAGGGTCTGGACGCGGCGGGACGGCTCCTCGACGCCGGCTGACAATCCATGCCGATAGTAAAGGGCAGGTAAGGTATCCCTAGCTGAGGTTAGGTGATCCCATGAATGTAGAAGTGACATCCCTGCCGGGAATCGGTGTCCGCAAAGAGTTTTCACTGTCGAAGGTGGACCGCAGGATCGGCATCGTCGACCACCGCGATGGTGGTACCGATCTGATTTTCACGAAGGTCGGCGACCCGGATTCCACGGTCCAGATTCCACTGTCCGCTGTCGAAGCCCGCACGCTGGCGAGTCTGCTCGGCGCACCGCAGTTGGTCGCGCAACTGCGCGAGGAACATCGCGAACTCGATGGAGTGAGCACGCGGTCGATGCTGGTACCGCCGAGTTCGCCCTATGCGTCACGACGGTTGGGCGACACCGAGTTGCGGACCAGGACCCGCGCCTCGATCGTGGCGGTTCTGCGCGCGGGCCAGGTCCTGGCATCGCCGGGACCGGAGTTCGTGTTCGCGGGCGGCGATATGGTCGTCGTGGTCGGCACCAATGCCGGACTCGACGCCGCCGCTTCGATCCTGACCGACGGCTGAGCCGGTGGAGATCAGTGGAACCGCGCTGGCATTGATCCAGCTGGGGGCTGTGTTCTTCGGGTTGGGGGTGCTCGGGCGGATCGCCGCCCGCATCGGCCTCTCGCCCATCCCGCTCTACCTGCTCGGGGGGTTGGTCTTCGGTACGGGCGGTCTGATCGAGTTGCACGAGGTGGAGGACTTCATCCACATCGCCAGCGAGATCGGCGTCGTGCTGCTGCTGTTGCTGCTCGGTTTGGAATACACCGCCGGTGAACTGGTCACCGGCATGCGTAAATCGTGGCCCGCCGGTCTGCTCGACCTGGTGCTCAACGCGACTCCCGGTGTGATCGTGGCGCTGATGCTCGGCCTCGGGCCGACGGGGGCGATCGCGATGGCGGGCGTCACCTACATCTCGTCCTCCGGAATCGTCGCCAAGGTACTCAACGACCTCGGCCGCCTGGGTAACCGGGAGACGCCGACGGTGCTGTCGATCCTGGTGTTCGAGGACCTGGCGATGGCGGTGTACCTGCCGGTGCTCACCGCCGTGCTGGCCGGTGTCGGATTCGTGGCGGGGATGACCACGGTCGGTATCGCGCTGGTCGCGGTGACCCTGGTGCTCATCGTCGCGCTGCGATACGGCAGGTACGTCTCGGCGATCGTGGCGAGTGAGGATCGGGAGATCTTCCTGCTCAAGCTGCTCGGTTCGGCGCTGCTGGTGGCGGGTATCGCTTCGGCGGTGCAGGTGTCGGCGGCGGTCGGTGCGTTCCTGCTCGGTATCGCGATCTCGGATTCGACCGCGCACGACGCCACCAAGATCCTCGAACCGTTGCGTGATCTGTTCGCGGCGATGTTCTTCGTGCTGTTCGGTTTGAGTACCGATCCGGCGAGTATTCCGCCGGTGCTGGGCTGGGCGGTGCTGTTGGCGGTGGTCACCACCGTCACCAAGATCGCCACGGGGTGGTGGGCGGCCAAACGGGCGGGGGCCTCGCAACTGGGCCGCGCTCGCGCGGGTACCGCGTTGGTCGCGCGCGGTGAGTTCTCGATCGTCATCGCCGGCCTGGCGGTGGCCGCCGGAGCGGTGCCCGCCGAGTTCGCCGCACTCGCCACCACGTACGTGTTGCTGATGGCCATCATCGGCCCGATCGGCGCCCGCATCGTGGAACCGGTGATGCGACTGGTGGTCGGTCGCAAGCAGCGTGTGACGGTCGACCCGCACGCAGAATAACCACCCGTGTCCGGGCCCCCGCGCGATCGTTCGCTGCGGGGGCCCTCGGTGTTCTCACGGCTCGATCAATCCGGCGCGGATGGCGTATCTGGTCAGGTCGAGCCGGTCGCGCAGGCCGAGTTTCTGCAGGATGTTGGCACGATGCCGGTCGACGGTCTTCGCGCTGATCACCAGCTCGGCGGCGATCTCGCGCGCCGAGTACCCCTCGGCGATCAGCTTGAGCACCTCCTCTTCGCGCGGGGTGAGGATCGTTTCCGGCAGCGCGGAGCCCTGCCGGGCGAGTTGCAGGTAGTCGCGCACGAGTGCGGTGACCGCGCCCGGGTAGAGGAACGACTCACCGCGCATCGTGGCCCTGCACGCCTCGATGAGGTCACGATCGGCCACCGACTTCAGCACGTAGCCGGAAGCGCCCGCCTTCAGCGACTCGAAGAAATACTGCTCGTTGTCGTACATCGACAGCATCAGGATGCGCACCGGATGGTTGTTCCTGGTGATCTCGCGGGCGGCCTGGATGCCGGTCATCCGTGGCATGGCGATATCGAGGATCACCAGGTCGATGCCGTCGTCGGCGAGGGCGGTGACCGCGTCCAGCCCGTTGGCGGCCTCGGCGACCACGAGCAGGTCCGGTTCGTTGTCCAGGATCATGCGCAACCCGCTGCGCACCAGGGCGTGGTCGTCGGCCAGCAGAATCCGGGTCGGCGCGCTCATGCGGGCACTCCTTCGCGTGCGGCGACCGGGACGATCAGTTCGACCGCGGTACCGCCCGATGCCGGGGACGTGATGGTCAGCGTGGCGTCGATCAGCATCGCGCGCTCGCGCATCCCGCGGATGCCCGCCCCGTCCTCGACCGCGCCGCCGCGACCGTTGTCGGTCACCCGCAGCAGCACGGTGCCGGCTCGCGGTGCGATCAGCAAGCTCACCTCGTCGGCGTCGGCGTGGCGCAACACGTTCGTCAAGCTCTCCTGAGCGACCCGGTAGCAGACGAGTTCGATGTCGGGGTCGAGGCGGCTGATCGCCGGGTCGACCTCGCGGCGCACGGAAATGCCTGCCGTGCGGCTGAATTCGTGACACAGCGCGGTGATCGCGCTGTGCAGGCCGAGTTCCTCGAGCACGTCGGGCCGCAGCCGCGCGGCGATCCCGCGCACCTCGTCCAGACAACCGCGCACTGTTTCCTGCGCCTGCTCGACGTCCTCGCGCAGGTCGGCGGGCGCCCGGTCGACAACCCGTTTGAGCCGCAACAGCGCCACGGTCAGGCTCTGGCCGATCTCGTCGTGCAGTTCGCGGGCGATGCGCCGCCGCTCACCTTCCTGGGCGGCCAGCGCGGTCCCACCGGCGACCGAACGTTCGGCTTCCAAGCGGTCGAGCATCGCGTTGAAGGTCTCGATCAGCTGATGGAAGTCCCCGCTCGCGCCGCGCTCGAGGCGGACCGCGCGCCGGGGCGGATCGACGCGGCGCATGGAGGCGACCAGCTCGTCGAGCGGAGCCAGCGAGGTGCGCAGCGCCACGGCGTTCGCCGTCAGGATCACCGCGAGCCCGATCACCAGCACCGGCACCTCGGTCAGGCGCAGCCGGGCCGACACCGTGGCCGGTGAGAAGGCCAAGATCAGCGTGCCGAGGGTGAAGATCACGCCGTTGAGCAAGCAGATCCGCCAGAACAACGCCGTCACCGGCGTTCGGATTCGCCGCGAGCGTCCTGCTCGCAGCGCTGCGAGACGGTTCATGACACCAGCATGCTGGCGCCCCCGCGTTCTGTCCATGGTGCCCAGCACCCATCCCGCACCCGTTGACCGGCACCGACCTGCCCAGGAAATGGGTGTCACGGCCGATAGTGCCCGCCACCTGCGCGAACCAGACTTCGATCAGACGCTTTCGACGATCCGAGGAAGGACCGCCGGCCATGGATATCGACCGGACCACGATCCCGGGAGCCGGTGTGCTGCACAGCTTCCACACCCGCCACGGCATTCGCTTCGCCCTGCTGACGCACTCGTCGGGTGCGCGACGCCTGCTCGCCTACGCGGGGGGCAGCGACGAACCGACGGTCGACATCGAACTGGAACCCGACGAGGCCGACCAGGTCGCCGAGCTCATGCGTTCGCGGCCGTTCGGCGACCGGCTCGCCCGCCTGGAACAACGCCTGGACCACCTGACCGGACGGCAGGCCCAGCCGTGAGCACCGTCGAATCCCCCCGGAGCCATGCCATGCGCGCACGCGATATCGCGATGAACCTGCCGACCGTTCGCACCAGCGACCCCGTCGCCCGTGCGGTGCGGCTGATGGTCGTCAACCGGTTGCCCGGTCTGATCGTCGTCGACGAACTCGACCGGCCGGTGGCGGTCCTGCCGGGAACCCAGGTGCTACGCCTGGCGATTCCGGCCTCCTATCACGACGACCCGACGCTGGTCCGCACGATCGACGAGGTGCACGCCGACCTGTTCTGGCAGGAACCCGGCAGCCTCACCGTCGGCGACTGTCTGCCCGACGGCGCGAGCAAGCCGGCCACGGTCCCCCCCGACGCGACCCTGCTCGAAATCGCGATCCTGATGGCGCGCAAGCACAGTCCGCTCATCGCCGTGGTCGACCGTTCGCGCACCCTGCGCGGCGCGATCACCCTGGAACGGTTGCTGACCAGCCTCGCTGTCGTCGGCCCCGGCGACTGAACGTCACGCCGCGCATGGCTGCAGCGCTCGCCGTCGTCATCTTCGTGATCGCCTTCTTCTTCATCGCCACGGAGAAAGCCGACAAGGTTAAAACCGTCCTGATCGCCGCGGGCGCGATGGCTCTGCTCGGCCTGATCCCCGGCGACGAGGTCTTCTATTCCGCCCACGAGGGCATCGACTGGAACGTCATCTTCCTGCTGCTCGGGATGATGATCATCGTCGGCGTCATCAAGCAGACCGGCCTGTTCGACTACCTGGCGATCTGGTCGGCCAAACGTTCGCGCGGCAACCCGTATCGCCTGATGGTGATGCTGATGTTGATCACCGCGGTCGCGTCGCCGTTTCTCGACAACGTCACCATCATCATGCTGGTCGCCCCGGTGACGCTGGTGGTGTGCCGACGTCTCGGCATCGCCGCGCAACCGTTCCTGATCGCCGAGGTGCTCGCGTCCAATATCGGCGGCGCGGCGACGCTGATCGGTGACCCGCCCAACATCATCATCGCCAGCCGGGCCGGGCTGACGTTCAACGACTTCCTCGTGCACATGGCCCCGATCGTGGTGATCACCTTCGTGCTGTTCGTCGCGCTCACCCGGGTGCTGTTCCGCTCGGCGCTGCGCACCGATCCCACCTCGGTCGACGCGGTGATGGCGCTGCAGGAACGGCGCGCGATCCGCGATCCGAAACTGCTGGTGCGCTCGATGATCGTGCTCACCGGTGTGGTCGTCGGCTTCTGCCTGCACAGCGTGCTGCACGTCGCGCCGTCGGTGATCGCGCTGGTCGGCGCGGGCATCATGGTGCTGGTCTCCGGCCTCGACATCGGCGATGTCCTGCACGAGGTGGAATGGCCGACGCTGGTGTTCTTCATGGGTCTGTTCGTGATGGTCGCGGGCCTGGTGCACACCGGGGTGATCGCCACGATCGGTGACGCCGCGATCGGCTGGGTCGGGGACAACTACTTCCTGGCCGCGACCGCGCTGGTGTTCGGTTCGGCGATTCTCGGGGCGTTCGTCGACAACATTCCCTATACCGCGACCATGGCGCCGGTGGTGGAGGACATCGTCGCGGGCGCACCGGATCCAGCTACCGGGCAGGCGCTGTGGTGGGCGTTCGCCCTGGGCGCCGACTTCGGCGGGAACGGCACGGCGGTGGCGGCCAGCGCCAATGTGGTCGCCCTCGGGATCGCCGCCCGCGCGGGACAGCGGATCACCTTCTGGCAGTTCACCAAGTACGGCATGTTGGTCACGCTGCTCAGCAGTGTCATCGCCTGGATTTATGTGTGGATCCGGTACTTCTGAGTCCCGCGACGGTGCTCACCCGACGTGGCGGGTGACGATCCGGTGGATCAGCCGGGCGGCGGTGCGGGCGGTGCGGTTGTCGATGTCGAGCCGCGGATTCAGTTCGGCGACATCGACAACCGCGAGTCTGCCGCAGGCGGCGACGCGGTCGCAGACGGCCTGGATCGTGGACAGCGCGACACCGTAGGCCGCGGGGGCACTCACACCGGGAGCCACCGCGGCGGGGAGGACGTCGAGATCGATCGTCAGATACAGCAGGTCGATCCCGGCCAGGAAGTCGTCGACGAAGGCGGCGACCCGGACTGGCTCGCAGTCGTCGTCGAGGAGATAACGCACCCCGAATCTGTCCGCGGTGTCGAACAGGACCCGGGTGTTGCTGGGCTGGCTGATCCCGATCACCGCGTACCGGACGTCGTCGCCGGTCTCGAGGATCTGCCGGAACGGGGTGCCGGAACTGGGCACGGGATCGGGGCGCAGGTCGAAATGCGCGTCGAGGTTGAGGATTCCGATGACGCTGCCCGGGACGCGGCGAGCCGAACCGGCCAGTCCGAGGTAGGTGCCGTAGGCGACCTCGTGGCCGCCGCCCAGAACGACCGGGAAAGCGCCGTCGTCCAGCAGCGCGGACACCGTCTCGCCCAGTCGTCGCTGACCGTCCGCCAGCCGGTCGTCGGTGACGGCGATCGTCCCCGCGTCGAAGGCGCGCAGCTCGGTGGCGAGCGCCATCGGCGACAACGCGCGGCGCAGCGCGTCCGGGCCCGCCGCCGCGCCGAGGCGGCCCTTGTTCCGGCGCACGCCTTCCTCGCAGGCGAAGCCGACGAAAACACAGGCGCCGGGATCGTCGTTGCCCGGCTCGTACGGCGTGACGGCCTGATGCCAGCGCAGGTGCTCCGGCGTCGTGCCGTCGACGCGACCGGTCCAGGCGGATTCGGAAGTCACCGCACCCCACCTCGATTCGCGACGAGGGCTCCTTCGCGCCACACCTGACCGACCAGCGCAACGCCGGGGCGGTAGGCGAGGTGCAGGTGCGAGGGGGCGTCGAGTGCGATGACATCGGCACAAAAACCGGGGGAGAGGGAACCGATATCGGTGCGCCGCAACGCCTTCGCACCACCTGCGGTTGCCGCCCAGACCGCCTCGTCGGGTGTCATGTGCATTTCCCGCACCGCCAGGGCGATACAGAACGGCAAGCTCGTGGTGTAGCTGGTGCCCGGATTGCAGTCCGCGCCGAGCGCGACGGTGACCCCCGCGTCCACCAGTGCCCTGGCATCGGGATAGCTGTTGCGCGTACAGAAGTCGGCGCCCGGCAGCAGCGTGGCCACCGTATCGCTGCCCGCGAGCGCATCGATATCGGCACGATTCACGTGCGAGACGTGATCCACCGACGCGGCGCCGAGCTCGACGGCCAACTGCACCCCTGGTCCCTGATGCAGCTGATTGCCGTGGACTCGCGGCACCAGCCCGTGCGCGATCCCCGCGGTCAGCACGGCATGCGCCTGATCGCGATCGAAGGCGCCCTGCTCACAGAACACATCGATCCACCGGGCGTACGGCGCGCACCGCGGGATCATCTCCTCGCACACCATCGTCACGTAGTCGTCGGCGCGCCCGGCGTATTCGGGCGGCGGCACGTGCGCGGCGAGCAGCGTCACCTCGTCGGTGCAGCGGGCCGCGATCTGGACGCTGCGCAGTTCGTCGGCCACGGTCTGCCCGTAGCCGCTCTTGCACTCGACCGTGGTGCTGCCTGCCCGCAAGGACTCGTCCAGCAGTCGTTGTACCGTCGCCGCGAGCTGCTCGTCGCTCGCTGCCCGCGTCGCCGCGATCGTGGTGCGGATGCCACCGGCCCCATAGGGTTGCCCCGCCATCCTCGCCGCGAACTCCTCGGCGCGGTCGCCCGCGAACACCAGATGCGCATGCGACTCGACGAACCCCGGCAGCACCGCGCGTCCGCCGAGATCGAACGCGGTGTCGGCGGCCGGCGCGGCGGTACTGTCACCGACCCACGCCACCCGCCCGTCGTCGATGACCAGCGCGGCGTCGCGCCGCAGCCCCAGCGGGCCCTCGCCCAGCGCCGGGTCGTTGGTGACGAGAGTGCCGATATCGGTCAGCACGGTGGTGGGCATGGAGGAGTCCTCCTCGGCGCGGATGTCGAGTATGGCGGTGTGCGCGCGATAGACCCTGTGCGCGGGCGAGCAGCGCGGGCACGTTGCTCGCACCGTAGCGGCCCTTCGGATCGTAAAGCGCGGGCAGGTCGACGCGTTCCTTCGAGATCAGGTGGCGCGGGCCCGGCGGACGCGCGCCAGGACACGTACGGTAGGTATAGACCTGTATAGACAAGAACGTCAAGGGGTAGCCCGCAGTGATGGGAGAAGCATCGTGAGCATCGGCCCGGATCGGCCCGGACCGGTCGTCGTCGGCACGGGTCCGGTCTCGGCGCGGGATCTGGTCCGGGTGGCCAGGGACGGCGTCGCGGTGGTGGTGTCCGACGATGCCGTCGCCGCCATCGAGGCGAGTCGTGCGCGGATCGAAGCGCTGGCCGCGGACCCGAGGCCGGTGTACGGGGTGTCGACCGGGTTCGGTGCACTGGCCGTCCGTCATATTCCGCCGGAGTCACGCAAGAAGTTGCAGCGGAGTCTGATTCGCTCGCATGCGGCGGGGTCGGGCGCAGAAGTGGAGCGGGAGGTGGTGCGCGCCTTGATGTTGCTGCGCCTGTCGACCCTCGCGACCGGCCGGACCGGGGTGCGCCCGGTGGTCGCGCGGACCTATGCCGCGCTGCTGTCGGCGGGCATCACCCCGGTGGTCTACGAGTACGGCAGCCTGGGCTGTTCCGGTGATCTCGCGCCGCTGGCCCACGTCGCACTGGCGGTGATCGGGGAGGGCACCGTCCGGGACGCGACCGGCGAGCTGCGATCTGCCGCCCAGGCCATGGCCGACGCCGGCATCGCCCCCGTCGAGCTCGCGGAGAAGGAAGGCCTCGCGCTGATCAACGGCACCGACGGCATGCTCGGCATGCTGGTACTCGCCTGCCACGACCTGCGGGCCCTGCTGCGCCTGGCCGATGTGACCGCGTCGATGAGCGTGGAGGGTCTGCTCGGCACCGACAAGGTCTTCGCCGCCGACCTGCAAGCACTGCGCCCGCAACCGGGCCAGGCGGTCGCGGCCGCCAATATGGTGCGCGTGCTGGCGGATTCGCCGATCGTGGCCAGCCACGCCACCCCGGACTGCACCGTCGTCCAGGATGCCTACTCGCTGCGCTGCGCACCCCAGGTCGCCGGCGCCGCCCGCGACACCCTCGACCACGCCGAACGCGTCGCCGGCCACGAATTGGCCAGTGCCGTGGACAACCCCGTCGTCACCCTCGACGGCCGGGTCGAGTCCAACGGCAATTTCCACGGCGCCCCCGTCGCCTATGTGCTGGACTTCCTGGCCATCGTGATCGCCGACGTCGCCTCGATGAGCGAACGCCGCACCGACCGCTTCCTCGACAATGCCCGCAACCACGGCCTCACCCCGTTCCTGGCCGACGATCCCGGCGTCGACAGCGGCCACATGATCGCCCAGTACACCCAGGCCGCCATCGTCTCCGACCTCAAACGCCTGGCCGCGCCCGCCTCGGTCGACTCGATCCCCTCCTCGGCCATGCAGGAGGACCACGTCTCGATGGGCTGGTCCGCCGCCCGCAAACTCCGCCGCGCCCTCGACGGCCTCACCCGAGTCCTGGCCATCGAAGCCCTCACCGCGGCCCGCGGCCTCGACCTCCGCGCCCCGCTGACCCCGGCGCCCGCGACCGCTGCCGTACTGACCGCGCTGCGCGACCGAGTCCCCGGCCCGGGGCCCGACCGCTACCTCGCCCCGGACATCGAGGCAGCGGTCCGCCTCGCGGCATCCGGCGCGCTGCTCGCCGCCGCCGAATCGGTGACCGGTCCGCTCGGCTGAGCGGGGGTACGCGCGAGCGAAACCCCGGCCTGGGACCGCTGTCTCGCCTGCGCTGATCCGCCCGATGGCATCGACGCTGTTGCCGCTGACCTGCGATCGGCCCCACGCGGGCGGACGGCGAAGGCGATTGCCGCAGTCAGTGATCGCGCTACGCCTGCAGCTGCTGTGCCGGTTCGATCTCGGTGAGCCCGCGCAGCGACTCGGGCAGCGGGGTCTAGTGCAGGACGCCGAGGCGTTGGGTGGCGCGGGTGAGGGCGACGTAGAGTTCGGCGGCGCCGCGGGGGCCGTCGGCGAGGATGCGCTGCGGATCCACGACCAGCACCGCGTCGAACTCGAGGCCCTTCGTCGCCGACGCGGGCACCGTGCCGGGTACCCCGGGTGGCCCGATCACGATGCTCGTTCCCTCGCGGCCCGCCTCGGCCCGCACGAATTCCTCGATCGCGGTGGGCAATTCGTGGTCGGTGACCCGATGCGACCAGGGTGCGACACCGCAGGATCGCACCGAGTCCGGCGGGCGGACATCGGGCGCGAACTCGGCGAGCACATCGGCGGCCACGGCCATGATCTCGGCGGGGGTGCGGTAGTTCACCGTCAGGGCACGATAGATCCAGCGGCCGGGGACGTAGGGCTCCATCATCGTGGCCCAGGACCTCGCGCCCGCCGCCGACCGGCGCTGCGCGAGATCGCCGACGATCGTGAAGGAGCGGCTCGGGCACCGCCGCATCAGCACCCGCCAGTCCATCTCCGACAACTCCTGGGCCTCGTCGACCACCACGTGTCCGTAGGTCCACTCCCGGTCGGCCGCGGCACGTTCGGCGAGTTCGCGGGTGTCGCGTTCGAGGAAGCGTTCGGCCAGGTCTTCGCCGTAGAGCATGTCCTGGGCGAGCAGGTGGTCCTCGTCGTCCATCAGGTCTTCGCGGCTGATGAGGGTGTCCAGTACGCCGGCCGCGTACTCGGCCTCGGCTTTGCGCTCTCGCTCGGCGGAGTCGTCGGCGGCTGTGTCGCGGCCGAGCAGGTCGACGAGTTCGTCGAGCAGCGGCACGTCCGAGACCGTCCACGCGCCACCGTCGGCCCGCCACAGCGCCGCGTCCGCGCCTGCTGCCCGCAGCCGATCGTGTGACGAATACAGCTGGGACAGCACGGTTTCCGGCTTCAGGATCGGCCAGCACTGATCCAGCGCCGCGGTGAACTCGTCGTTGTCGGCGAGCTCGCGGACCAGGTCGGCGCGCAGTTGTTCCCATGCCTCGGTGTCGTCGCGAGTCAGCCAGCCCTCGCCGATCCGGGCGATCGCGCGCTCGGTGAGAACGTAGGTGATGATCTCGGTGAACACCGCGCGCGCCTCGTTGTGCGGGCGCCCGCTCTCCCTCGCCTCCTGCCTGGCCCACTCCGCGGTCGCGGCATCGATCCGCACCGTCACATCGGTCAGCGCGATCGTCAGCGGCGCTTCGGGCAGTCGCTGGCGATCCGCGATCGTCGCGGCGAGGATGTCGAGGATTCGCAGCGAACCCTTGTGCCGGGCCGCCTCGGGGGTGTCCTCCGCCGTCGCGCGCAGACCGGGCACGAGGTCGGCGGTGGTGGCGAACACGACATTCGTCTCGCCGAGCGAGGGCAGCACATGGGCGATGTGGTTCAGGAAGGCCGGATTGGGCCCGACCACGAGCACGCCTTGGCGCTCCATCCGCCTGCGCTGGGTGTAGAGCAGGTACGCGACGCGGTGGAGCGCCACCACGGTCTTCCCGGTGCCGGGACCGCCCTCGATCACGGTCACACCCGGGTGCTCCAGGCGGATGATCTCGTCCTGTTCGGCCTGGATCGTCGCGACGATATCGCGCATCCCGTCCCCGCGTGGCGCGTCGACCGCGGCGAGCAGCGCGGCGTCGGTTCCGCCCTCGCTCCCGTCGGGGCGGCCGAGCACCTCATCGGTGAAATCGACCACCCGGCGGCCGCGGGTGTGGAACTGCCGCCGCCGGCGCATGCCCTCCGGGTTGGCCGCGGTGGCGACATAGAAAGCGCGCGCCGCGGGTGCCCGCCAGTCCAGGAGCAGCTGTTCGAGATCGTTCGACTCGTCGAACAGCCCGATCCGGCCGATGTAGGACCGCTCGCCCGAGGCCGCGTCGAGCCGGCCGAAACACAGCCCGTTGTCGGCCACGTCGAGGCGCTGTACTTCCTTGCCCAGCGCCCGCACCTCGTTGTCGCGCTCCATGGGGGAGTCGCCCTTGGTGCGCAGCGCCGCGCTGTAGCGGCCCTTCACCCGTGCCCGCTCGGCATCGAGGCGCGAGTACAACCCGGCGACATAGCTTTGCTCGGATCGGCGTTCCTCTTCGTACCCGTGCGCTGACATAGGCCCCTAACTGTACTTTTTCCGGTGCGACCGGATGATTGTGCAGCAACCCCGGGGCCTTGCCGCAAGTCCCTGTTTACGCTATATATTGAAAGTGGAAAGAGCCCCGGCACTGCCGGGGCTCTCGTCTTTTCCAGGCTGGTCAGCCCTCCTGCATCGGAATCCGCACACCCCGTTCACGAGCCACCTCGGCCGCGTGCTCGTAACCCGCGTCGACGTGTCGCATCACCCCGGTGCCCGGGTCGTTGGTCAGCACCCGCTCCAGCTTCCGCGCGGCCAGCTCGGTGCCGTCGGCGATACACACCTGGCCCGCGTGGATCGAACGGCCCATCCCGACCCCGCCACCGTGATGGATCGACACCCAGCTCGCCCCGGACGCGGTATTGAGCAGTGCGTTGAGCAGCGGCCAGTCCGCGATCGCGTCGGAACCGTCGGCCATCGCCTCGGTTTCGCGGTAGGGGGAGGCCACCGAGCCGGAGTCGAGGTGGTCGCGGCCGATGGCCAGGGGAGCCGACAGCTCACCCGAGGCGACCATCTCGTTGAATTTCAGGCCCGCGCGATGGCGTTCGCCGTAACCGAGCCAGCAGATCCGTGCGGGCAGACCTTCGAACCTCACCTTCTCGCCCGCCAGGGTGATCCAGCGGCGCAGATGGTCGTTGCCGGGAAACAGTTCCAGGATCGCGCGGTCGGTGGCGGCGATATCGGCCGGATCACCCGAGAGCGCCGCCCACCGGAACGGACCGAGGCCCTCTTCGAAGAGCGGGCGGAGGTAGGCGGGAACGAAGCCGGGAAAGGCGAAAGCCCGGTCGTAGCCGCCTTTGCGGGCCTCGTCGCGAATCGAGTTCCCGTAGTCGAACACCTCGGCGCCCGCGTCCATGAATCCGACCATCGCCTCGACGTGCGCGGCCATCGACGCCTGCGCCTCGGTGGTGAACCAGACCGGATCCTTCTCGGCGAGGGTGTGCCAGTCCTCGAGTGCGACGCCGATCGGCAAGTAGGACAACGGATCGTGGGCCGAGGTCTGATCGGTGACGATGTCCATCGGTGCGCCCATGGCCAGCAGTGCGGGAAAGACCTGGGCCGCATTGCCGACCAGGCCGATCGAGAGCGGCCTGCGCTCGTCACGCGCGGCGACGGCGAGATCCAGTGCCTCCCGCAAGGTCGCGGCCTTCGTGTCGAGGTAGCCGTGCGCGATCCGCCGGTCGATACGCGCCGGATCGCAGTCCACGCACAGCGCGACGCCGTCGTTCATCGTCACCGCGAGCGGTTGCGCGCCACCCATCCCGCCGACGCCCGCCGTGAGCGTGATGGTGCCGGCGAGGGTGCCGCCGAATCGCTTGCGTGCCACCGCGCCGAAGGTCTCGTAGGTGCCCTGCAGAATGCCCTGGCTGCCGATGTAGATCCACGACCCGGCCGTCATCTGCCCGTACATCATCAGCCCCAACTGCTCGAGCTTGCGGAACTCGTCCCAGGTGGCCCAGTCGCCGACGAGATTCGAATTCGCCAGCAGCACCCGCGGCGCCCACTCGTTGGTGCGGAACACCCCCACCGGTTTCCCGGACTGCACGAGCAACGTCTCGTCCGCGGCGAGGGTCTCCAGCGTTCGCACGATCGCGTCGAATGCCGCCCAACTGCGTACCGCTCGCCCGGTCCCGCCGTAGACGACCAGGTCATCGGGGCGTTCGGCGACCTCGGGATCGAGATTGTTCATCAACATCCGCAAGGCACCCTCCTGCTGCCAACCGAGGGTGTGCAACTCGGTGCCGCGCGGAGCGGACACGGGACGGGGGCCGGAGACAGGCGGTGTCGCGTCGGTCATGAGGGCAGTATAGTCCTGTATATACAAGTGCCGACGAGGTTCGAGCGCAACGTATTCTCTGGGCGAGGCGAGGAGATGTTCGGTGGTGGCGATCGAGGTGGTCGATGCGGAGCTGGCCGCGCTCTACGGCGAGCTCGGCAGCGAATTCGCGGCGTATGAACGGGTCAAGCAGCTGATCATGGCGCAGATCAAAGCGCGCCGGTGGAACGCGGGGGAGCAGATTCCCTCGGAGAACCAGTTCGTCGCCGCACTCGGGCTGTCCCGGATGACGATCAATCGCGCCCTGCGTGACCTGACCGCCGACGGCGCGCTCACCCGGGTGATGGGTGTGGGCACCTTCGTCGCGGCGAGCAAGGCCACCTCACCGCTGTTCGAGGTCCGCAACATCGCCGACGAGATCACCGGTCGCGGGCATCGTCATCGCACCGAGGTGGTGTTCGTGCGGTCCGAGGTGCCCGGCGACGCGGAAATGGCGAATGCCATGGGCGGCACGGTATTCCACTCGGTGCTGGTGCACTTGGAGGACGGCGTGCCGATCCAGCTCGAGGACCGCTACGTCAACCCGGCGCAGGCCCCCGACTACCTCGCCCAGGACTTCACCACCGTCACCCCGAACAGCTACCTCAGTGAGGTCGCGCCGCTGCTGCGCGGCGAGCATGTCGTCGAGGCGGTGCGGGCCGCCCGCGAGGAGTGCGTGCTGCTCGGCATCGACGCCGACGAGCCGTGCCTGCTCATCCGGCGCCGCACCTGGTCGTCGGGCGGGTTGGTCAGCGTGGCACGGCTCGTGCATCCGGGTTCGCGCAATCGGCTGGAAGGCAGCTTCGGTAGCGAGCCGGGTTGACTCCGCGTCGTGCGCGCCGAACAATGTTCCCGACTCGAAACAGCTGTCGCCGCTTGGTAATTGCGCGACGAGATTTCGATCAGGCGGATTGTCGAACTGTTCGCTTTCCGGATGGGATCGAAGACATGCTCATCGAGAAGGCTGACGTGTGCATGATCGCCCCCTGAAATTGTTATCCGATCTGAATGATAAACAAGAACAGCAAATTGATGGCTACCGAGTAAATGCTGTCTGAGCTGGGGTTATGCCTGCTGTACGGATTTGGTTCAGTTTCGGGTTATCACTGTTTCGTGACGAAGTACGCGGTTGGCCGGATCGGGGCTGTACGTTTGGGACTCGATAGTTTCGCTGGGTTCCATTCAGGTAACGGAGAGGGCGGAAATGGCTACAGTCACGCAGCCGTCGGGGCCGCACACCATGATCTCTCGACGTGATTTCTCCGCAGCGAAAACAGTGATGACGCCGTCGAGCCTGGTGACCCTCGGGTTGATCTTGCTGATTCCCGTGTTCATCACGGCGGGCCCGATTCTCGCGTCGGCGTTGATCGCGCGATACGACGGTGTCGGGTGGTCCGGTGGGGTGGTCTTCGGGGTGATCGCGACCGTCGTCGTCATGTCGGTGCTGGCCTCGGCGTGGGCGTTCCGCCTGGCGTGGCGGCGTGGTTCCGCCGCCGCGCAGCGCCCGTTCGGTTCTTCTCTCGTGCGGTAGGAGGTCGACAATGCAGACGCACCGACAGGCGACGGCGCCGCTCATCGAACCGCCCGTGGCCACCGCTGCCGACGAATGCCGCCTACTGCGGATCGTCGCCCGGATCGAGGCGCCCCATGTGTGGGACTCGACGTCCGCCCGGCTGCTCGACTGCGCGCGCCGGCGGTGGCAGGGCAGGGCCGACATCGCCGACCATCCGGCCTTGCGCCGCTGGTCGCAGATCCAGGACTCCCAGCAGAGACCCGAACAGCCTTGCCTGCGCACACTTTTCGCTGCCTTCGCCGCCGGCTCGCTGGTCGGTGGTGATCCCTGTGCGGACCTGGCCGCCGCGATCATGCTCCTGTCGAGCTGCCCCGCCGAAGCGGTTCGGCAGGCCGACCCGAACAGCGAATGTCGCACGGTGCGCTTCTCGGTCTACGCCTATCGCGAAGACGACCTGCCGCTGGCCGAGGACCTGATCACCACCACCGTCCACGCCTGTGGCACCGTTTTGGTCCGTCGCTGCACGATCATGCGCCCCCCTGCCCGTTCCACGGCTCCGTCCCCGTCCGTCGACCACCCGGCGCCGAACCTCCTGGTCCTCGGCAGCCTGGGCAGCACCGCCGCCCGCTGACCGAACCCGGTCGCGGCCTTTCACTCGGCCGCTTCGCTGTCCGCTGCGTTGCTAGCGAAACTAACAGTGCTGCACCAGGTTTCATCGTTACGGTGGGCGTGATATCGGATCGCCGCGGGCCTTCGGGTCGGTTCCCGATCGCGCCTCGGCTCGCGGTAACGCGAATCGGATTGTATGGTTCACACAGGGCTGTCCCAGTCACCGGAGTTGTTGACGGACGGACAGTTCGTGTCACTCTGGTCCCGAATCGTGTGTGTGCCAACAACATTGACGTTGCGAGCGCCGACCCGACCGTATCGCGGTCGACCCCACGCATCGCCGGATGACTCCCGAGGTGTCTACCCCGGGCAGCTCCGCGACTCATGAGTTCGCCCCCGGATTATCGCGATGACGCGGAAGCCGTTGTAGTGCAGGCGATTACGCCGCACACCTGGAACCGGCAGTCGGCTGTCGCTGCTGTGTTCCCCGCCTGAAGTGTCCGTAAACCATTGTGGTACAGCACAATTGTAGGTTTCAAACTTGGAACATGTTGGAATGCTTGACATCTCGAGCTTCCTCTACAAAACTACCCGTCGGTAGCCAGCGAACGGGACGCTCGACCCCGTCGGCTGCGAGAGGTGACTCCCTACGACTGCCCCGCCGGAAACTCCATAAACCCGTGTCCGGCAGTTGCCGGTGAACCTCTCCGCATCGTGACCACACCAAAGGAGCTCAGCGCTATGGATAATCCCGCGCTACCCGCAGCACAGCACTCGGGTGACCAGCACTCGGGCGACCAAGTGGTGGTCATGCCCAGACCGGCCGGACCGACCGAGCAGCTGGCGCTGGTCACCGCACGACTGCGGGAACTGCTCATCACCGGTGAGGATTTCGACGCGATCTACACCCACATCCTGGCCGCTCCCGGCAAACGGGTGCGGGCCCGGCTGGTCCTGGCCTGCGCCGGGTTGCTCCCCGACGCCGCCGACACCGCTGCCCCGCTGGGCGACGCCGTCGACCTGGCCTGCGCGATGGAGATGCTGCACGAATCCTCGCTGGTCCACGACGACATCTGCGACGGATCGCTGCTGCGCCGCGACGCACCGTCGGTGCCCGCCGCGTTCGGCGTGCGCACCAGTGCCCGCGCCGGATTCCACCTGGCCGGCGCATCGATGCAGGTCGTCGCCCGCGTGCTGACCGACAACCCCGAGGTCTTCGCGCGGGTCGGTGAGGCGCCCGGCATCACCTACGCCGACCGGCTCTCCGATCTGTCCTACGGTCAGCTCATCGAGACCCTGCCGCCCTCGATCGACGAGGTCGCGCTGCGCCGCCACTACGAACTCGTGGCAGGGGCCAAGACCGGCACCCTGTTCCGGCTGTCGTGCGCGTACGGCGGCACCGCGGGCGGGGTCGATCTCGACCGGCTCTACGCCCTGATGGAGTACGCCGACCAGCTCGCGCTCGCCTTCCAGATCATGGACGACGTCCGCGACATCGAGGGCGGACCGGGCCTTGGCAAGGACGCCGGCGGTGACCTCGAACGCCGGGTGCCGACCTGGCCGGTCATCGAATGGCTCGGCTCGCGGCCCGGCGCCCGCGAAATGTGGCTGGACGCAGAGATTTCCAGCGCGACCCTGCAGGAAGACCTGGTCGAGAGCGGTGCCACCAAAGCGGCCCGCCTGGTCGCGATGGACGCCACCGAGAAGGCCACCCGCGCACTCGACGTCTTTCCCCCTTCCCTCGCGCGCGACGACCTGCGCGAACTTCTCGAGCAGGTGATCTCCCGATGAGCTCAGCACGACTTCCCCTCCTGATCCGCGGACTGCGCAACCTGCGCCGCGCACCGGATCTGGACGCACTGCGCGCCGCGCGGTCACCGCGGGAACTGGCCGCGCTCGCGCTGATCCCCGCGGGCCGCAACCTGGGCATCGCCGTCGGTCTGCTGCCTGCGACCTTGCGCGACGAGGCCACCGCAGCGCTGCTCGCCTGTCGTGTGCTCGACGCTTTCGAAGACCTCAGCGATCGCGCGGTAGCCAGCGGCGCCGTGCTGGCGGCAGTGGATTACCTCAACGGCGCGAGCGACACCCTCCCACCGCCGCTGCCCGCGCTCGAGGGCAAGATCCGCGACAGCGAAGCCGTCGACCGGGTACTCGCCGAGCGCATCGCCGACATCAGGGCGCTGCTCGCGGCGTTGTCCGAGCAGGGTCGCGAGCGGGTCGGGCTGGTGCTCACCGATGTGGGCCGGGTCATGGCGCGCAATATCGACGCACCGCTGACCCGCGTCGCCTACAGCGAAGGCGTGCTCGGCCGTATCACCCACTACGCCTGCGCCCTGGTCGCCGAAGATGTGCTGCCCGAAGCGGATCTGCGGGAACTGACGGGTTGTGTCGCCGTGATCGCCCAGTCGGCCAACGACCTGCGCGACAACGAACTCGCGATCTACGGCGCCGCCGACCGTGAGGAACTCACCCGGATGGTGATGCTGCGCCAGCTCACCCCCGCCCTCGGCGGCTTTGCGCTGCTGGCCAAGCTCGGTCCCGGCACGCCGAGCCTGGGCGCGCGGGCGGCGATGGCGTACATGACGATCACGACCTCGGCGTTCCTGTGTGGCGCGGTCGGGGCGCCCGCACCCTTCCGGCGCCCGGTCGCCGCGGCCACGCTGGCCGCCGCCTCGTCCACCTACTGGACCACGATGCTCGAGCGTGTGCGCCGCAGTGGCGACGCCGCGATCCATCAGATGCTCGACGCCTCACCGGATTTCACCACCGGCTCGGCGTCGGCCTCGCAGGTGCTCGGTGCGGGCGACCTGGCTTCGACGGAAACCTCGTTGATGCCGCTGATCGTCGACACCACCTTCGCGCTGGTGCAAACCCTGCCCGAAGGCCGCCTGACCGGCGAACTCTCCGACTCGGCGATCCGCACCATGATGATCGCCGATCACCTGGCCTTCGGTGCCATGGAGCGGGTGCCGAGCCACGAACCCGACGCGATCCGGGCGCTGGCCACACGGCTGCAGCTCGCCGCTCTCGACAACAGCAGCCACCAGTAGTCGGGGAACACCTCCTCGATGATCGTCACTACTAGCGAAGGAGCTCTCCCATGAGCACCGGAACGCCCGTCGCGCCCACAGAGAAACCGCCGTTCAGCCGGCGCGTGTTCAAACTCGAGCACGCATCCAACGTCGGCCCGCTGCTCCACATCGCGTTGTGGATCGGCATGACCGCAGCCGCGCTGTTCATCCCCGGCACCTCCACCTGGTACATCGCGGTACCGCTGATCATCGTGCTCTCGCTGCTGAACCTCTCGCTGACCATCGGCGTGATGCACATGCACACCCATCGCCCGCTGTTCGTGTCCAAGTTCCCCAACCGGGTGGTCGACATCCTGTGCTGCCTGCCCGGCAACCTGACCGCGGCCGAGATGCGCGAGGTGCACGTCCTCAACCATCACCGGTTCAACGACGGCCCGGGCGATGTCACCGCGACCACCGGCCTGGACAAGGGCATCGGCGCCCTCTGGTACTGGGTCCGCTACGGCATGGTCGTCAAGATCCACACGGTGCGGACGGTGTTCGCCGCGAACCCGGCGCCGCGCCGTCGTAAGACGCGTCACCAGTTCATCTTCGATCTCGCGGTGTACACCCTCGTGATCGGCTCTGTCTGGTACGTCGCGGGCTTCGAGAAGTTCGTGCTGTTCTACTGGGTGCCGTTCCTGATCACCCAGGTCAACGCCGGCTACTTCGCCTGGCTGAGCCACGCTCCCGCACGCGGATTCACCGATGAGCCGAGCACCTCGCTGAACAACGCGGGCAACATCCTCAACTTCCTGATCTTCAACCAGGGCTACCACAGCGTGCACCACCGCTACCCCGGCATCCACTGGAGCCAGATCCCCGACAAGCTCGACTACATGCGTGACGTGAACCCCGGCGTCATCGTGCCGTATTGGATGGTGGCGCAGTCGGGTTGGCGTCTGGTCGTGCCCGGCGGCTTCCTCAACGAGGGGTACGGCAACAAGTGGAAGGCGCGCCTGGAGTCGCGTCTGGAAGCGGGCACCGTTCGCTCACGCTACCTGCCGTGGTTCGCATGGATCTGATGTCACCGCAACAGGTTCGGGGTGTGGTGACGAGCCCCTCGCGGCTCGTCCCGTTCCTGTTCTCCTTCGCCGTCTACGGTTTCGCCGGCATCACGGTGCCGCTGATGCTGCTGTTCGCCGGCGGCTGGTGGCTGCCCAAGACGGTGGACAAGGGACCGCACCTGTCCGCGGTCCCCGCGATCGCGATCGACCTGGTGCTGCTCGCGCTGTTCGCGCTGCAGCACTCGGGCATGGCCCGGCCCTCGTTCAAGGCGTTCATCACCCGCTGGGTGCCCGAGGCGCTCGAGCGCACCGTCTACATCATCGGCGTGTGCCTGGTGATGTGGGTGATCATGCTGGCGTGGCAGCCGGTGCCGCACGTGCTGTGGTCGGCCGACGGCGCGCTCGCGGTGGTGCTCGACACCGGGTTCTGGATCGGCTTCGTGCTGGTCTACGCGGCTACCCTGCTGCTGAACCACTTCCACCTGCTCGGCATCAGTCAGGCCTACCGCCAGTACGTGATCCAGGTACCGGACGCGACGGTCGACCGTCTGCAGGTGAACGGCGTCTACAAGCTGGTTCGTCATCCGCTGATGACCGGTCTGCTGGTGTCGTTCTGGTTCGCCAGTGAGTTCACCGTCGGACACCTGGTGTGGGCGCTCGGGCTGACCGGGTACATCCTGCTCGGAACCTACCTGGAGGAGCGCGATCTCATCGCTCGTTTCGGTGCGTCCTATCGCGCGTACGCCGCGCAGGTGCCCGCGTTCTTCCCGTCCGTGCGCGCCATTTTCGGCCGATCGTCTCGGTAACCGGCACGGCCGGGCCGAGTCTGGAGAGGAATCGTCGTGAACAGTCCCGTTCGAGAACGTACTGAACACAGCTCCACAGCGACCGGCCCGGTCCGTGGCGTGGGCCGAGCCCACGCCAAGGCGATCCTGCTGGGTGAGCACACCGTGGTGCACGGGACGCCCGCCATCGCGTTTCCGCTGCCCACCCTGTCGGTGCGGGCGGTCGCCCGTCCCGGCACCCCCGGCGGCGTCGTCGAGGTTCCCGAAGGACACTTCGGGTTCGTCGCGGGCAACCCGAATGCCGCGGAGAACACGTTGTCCGGACCGCGCGTAGCGGTCGAGGAGGCGTTGCGGCGCTGGGGCCTGACCGGCCATATCGCCGATGTGGTGATGGAGTGCGACATTCCGCTCGCTCGCGGGCTCGGCTCGAGTGCGGCGTGCGCCGGCGCGGCCGTGCGTGCCGTCGCCGACCTGCACGGCCGAACCGTCGACGCCGCCACGCTCTACGAATTCGTGCAGTGTGGTGAACAGGTCGCGCACGGCAGAGCCAGCGGCATCGATGCGAGCGCGGTGCTGGCCGACGGCCCGATCCTGTTCCGCGAGGGCACCGCCACCGCACTCGATATCGGTCTCGACGCCGCGCTGGTGATCGCCGATACCGGGGTGCCCGGGTCCACCCAGCACGCGGTCGCCGGGGTGCGCCGCACGCTCGACCGGGACCCGCGGTCCGCGCGCCGCGTGCTGACCAGGGCCGGCGAGCTGATCGGCGGCGCCGCGGCCGATCTCGCGGCGGGCGACGCCGCGTCGCTGGGCCGGGCGATGCTCGACTTCCAGGACCTGCTCGCCGAACTCGGCGTGAGCACCCCGCATATCGACACACTGGTCGCCGCGGCGCTGGAGGCGGGCGCGTACGGCGCCAAGCTCACCGGCGCCGGTCTCGGCGGCTGCGTCCTCGCGCTCACCGAGACCGGTGACGCGCGCACGGTCAGCGCCGCGTTGCGCCGCGCAGGCGCGGTACAGACCTGGACGGTCCCCACCCGCAGCCTGCGTTCAGGCGCGGAGTCCCTATCCGTCTCGACCTCGGAACACGGTGTCAATCCATGACTTTCACTCCCGCATCACCCGCGGTCGCCGAGCGCGGCACCGTGACCGGGCCGTCCGCCGAGTCGGTCGCGTACCCGAACATCGCCCTGGTGAAGTACTGGGGCAAGCGGGACGAAGCCCTGTTCCTGCCCGTCACGGGCAGCCTGTCGATGACCCTCGACATCTTCCCGACCACCACATCGGTGCGGGTGATCGAGGGACCGGCCGATGTCGTCGAGTTCAACGGTGTCGCGGCCACCGGAGCCGCGCGTACCCGCATCGAGACGTTCCTGGATCTGGTGCGCGCCAAGGCCGGTCGTGCCGACCGTGCGATGGTGGTGACGTCCAACGCCGGGCCCACCGGCGCCGGTCTGGCCTCCTCGGCGAGCGGCTTCGCGGCCCTGGCCACCGCTGCCGCGGCCGCCTATGAGCTCGACCTCGACGGTCGCGCCCTGTCGCGACTGGCCCGGCGCGGCTCCGGCTCCGCCTCGCGCTCCATCTTCGGTGGATTCGTCGTCTGGCACGCCGGTGACGGCGAAGGCGAAGCGGGGGACCTGAGTTCGTTCGCGGAGCCGATCGGCGGCGACGAGCTGGATCCGGCTCTTGTGGTCGCCGTGGTGAACCAGGGCGCGAAGGCCGTCTCGAGCCGGGTCGCCATGCGCGAGACCACCGCCACCTCGCCGTTCTATCGGCCGTGGGCCGATTCGTCGGTGCTCGATCTGGCGGAGATGCGCAAAGCCATTGCACGACAGGACCTTCCCGCGATCGGGGAGATCGCCGAGCGCAACGCCCTCGGCATGCACGCCACCATGCTCACCGCTCGACCCGGAATCCGGTACCTGTCACCGCATTCGATCGCCATCCTCGACGCGGTCCTCGCGCTGCGCGCCGACGGGATCATGGCCTACGCCACGATCGACGCGGGTCCGAACGTCAAAGTGTTGTGCTCGCGTGCGGACGCGCCACTGGTCGATGCCACCCTGAACGGACTCGGCGACTTCGTCACCACCCGGATCGCGCACATCGGTCCCGGTGCGTCGCTGACCACGGCCGGTGCACCGGCGGCGGGTGGCGATCGATGACCAGTTGTCGCGCACCGGGCAAGCTCTTCATCGCCGGTGAATACGCCGTGGTCGAGCCGGGACACCTCGCGGTGCTCACGGCGGTCGACCGCTACGCGACCGCCACGGTCACGGCGGCGGATCCCGGCGACGGCATCACCTTGCACTCGGATCTGGACGGCGGTGTCACGCTGTCGTGTGGGCGTCACGGTGACGAATTGGCACCGATCTCCGATGCTGGTGTACCAGCGGCATTTTCCTATGTCTTCGCGGCCGTTTCGCTGGTTCACCGGCTGCTCCTGGAACGGGGCGTCCCCGTCTCCGACTTCCGGCTGCGCGTCACCGCCGACCTCGGCGACGCCGATGGTCGCAAGTTCGGCTTGGGGTCCAGCGCGGCCGTCACGGTGGCCACCGTCGCCGCCCTCGGGCAGCACTTCGCCCTCGGGCTCGATCCCATGGACCGGTACCGGCTGGCCATGCTCGCCACGATCGCGGTCAATCCGCGCGCTTCGGGCGGCGATGTCGCCGTGAGCACCTGGGGCGGCTGGCTCGCCTATCGATCCCCGGACCGCGCACAGGTGGCGGCCTCGCTCGCCCGCGACGGCGTCGACGCGACCCTGCGTTCCCCGTGGCCGGGCCTGTCGGTGCGCCCGCTGCCCACCCCGACCGAGCTCACCCTGCAGGTCGGCTGGACCGGGAACCCGGCCTCCACACCGGCGCTGGTCGCCGGCCTCGACGGCGACCGCAGCACCTTCCGGGCGCACAGCAACGAGTGTGTCGAACGGCTGGTCGCCGCCATCGAAGCCGATGACTCCCGCGCCGTGCGAGTCGAAATCGACAGCGCGCGAACACTGCTCGTCGATCTCGACGCGACGTCGGGCCTGGGCATCATGACACCGCGTCTGCACGCACTGTGCGACGCGGGCGCCGCGGTGGGCGCGGCGGCGAAGCCCTCGGGCGCCGGTGGTGGTGACTGCGGTATCGCGCTCATCGAACGCACCCGCCCCGCGGCGATCGCCGAGCTCACCGGGCGCTGGATCACCGCCGGAATCCGCCCGCTGCCCCTGCGAACCCACCTTGTCGAAGGGGACCCACGATGATCGCCGATCGCAAGGACGACCACGTTCGCCACGCGGTGAACCACCACCGCCAGGCCACCGGAGTCAGTGACTTCGACTCCGTCACCTTCGTCCACCACGCCCTCGCCGGCATCGATGCCGAGGATGTCTCCCTGGCCGTCGAAGTCGCGGGAAAGCAGTGGAACACACCGCTGTTCGTGAACGCGATGACCGGCGGCAGCACCAAGACCGGCGAGATCAACCGCCAGCTCGCCATCGCCGCGCGCGAGACCGGCATCCCCATCGCCTCGGGCTCGATGAGTGCCTACTTCCGTGATCCCTCGGTGGCGGGCACCTATCGCGTGCTGCGCCAGGAGAATCCGCACGGATTCGTGATGGCCAACGTCAACGCGAACGCGACCGTCGACCAGGTGCGCAGCGCCATCGATCTGCTCGAGGCCGATGCGTTGCAGATCCATCTCAACGCCGTGCAGGAAGTGGTCATGCCCGAGGGCGACCGCTCGTTCGGGGCGTGGCCGCGCCAGATCGAACGCATCGTCGCCGATACCGCGGTGCCGGTCTTCGTCAAGGAAGTCGGGTTCGGCCTGAGCAGGCAGACCGTCACCTGGTTGCGCGACGCGGGTGTGTCCGTGGCCGACGTGGGCGGCCGCGGCGGCACGAACTTCGCTCGCATCGAGAACGATCGGCGCGTGGGCGGTGACTTCGGGTTCATCGAGAGCTGGGGCCAGTCCACCCCGAACTGCCTGCTCGACTGCGCCGGCATCCCCGGCATCGACATCGCCGCCACCGGTGGCATCCGCTCGCCACTGGACATCGCGCGCGCGCTCGCGCTGGGCGCCGACGCGACCGGGGTCGCGGGTGCGTTCCTGGAAACTCTGGTCAGCCACGACACCGCCGCCCTGGTCGACAAGATCGGGACCTGGCTCGACCAGTTGCGCACCATCCTCACCGTCCTCGGCGCCCGCACCCCCGCCGATCTGGTCGGCGCCGACCTGCTCGTCACCGGCGATGTCGCGAACTTCTGCCTGCTTCGCGGCATCGACGCCGCAGCACTTGCCCACCGGAGCCCCTGGTGGCGTGAATCCGAAAATCGAGAAGGAGTCACCCATGAATGACATGTCGTACGCGGCGGTGCCGCTGCAGTGGGTGGGGCCTGTCCGCATTACCGGAAATGTCGTCGACGACGCCGTCGACGTTCCCCTCGCCACCTACGAAACCCCGCTGTGGCCCTCGGTCGGGCGCGGCGCGCGCATCAGCACCCTGGCCGAGAAGGGCATCGTCGCGACGCTGATCGACGAGCGGATGACGCGCTCGATCCTGCTGGAAGCCGACGACGCGTACACCGCCTACATTACGGTTCAGCAGCTGGAAGGCCGCATGGCCGAGCTCCAGGAAGTGGTCGCGGGCAGCAGTCGTTTCGCCCGGCTCATCGACCTGCACCACCAGATCACCGGCAACCTGCTGTTCCTGCGCTTCGAGTTCACCACCGGTGACGCGTCGGGCCACAACATGGCGACCCTGGCCAGTGACCACCTGATGGATCACATCCTGTCGACCATGCCCGGGGTGCGCTACGGCTCGATCTCGGGCAACTACTGCACCGACAAGAAGGCCACCGCGGTCAACGGCATTCTCGGTCGCGGCAAGAACGTGATCACCGAACTGCTCATCCCGCGTGAGGTGGTCGAGCAGCGCCTGCACACCACCGCGGCGCAGGTGACCCAGCTCAATATCCGCAAGAACCTGATCGGCACCCTGCTGGCGGGTGGAATCCGTTCCGCCAACGCGCATTACGCCAACATGCTGCTCGCGTACTACCTGGCGACCGGCCAGGACGCCGCCAATATCGTCGAAGGATCCCAGGGCATCACCCATGCCGAGGATCGTGACGGCGACCTCTACTTCTCGTGCACCCTGCCCAACCTGATCGTGGGCACGGTCGGCAACGGCAAGCACGCGAGTTTCGTCGACGAGAACCTGGAACGCCTCGGCTGCCGCGAAGACCGGCAGCCCGGCGAGAACGCCCGACGCCTCGCGGTGATCGGGGCGGCCACCGTGTTGTGCGGGGAGCTGTCGCTGATGGCGGCACAGACCAACCGCGGTGAATTGATGCGTGCCCATACCCAATTCGAGCGGTCCACCACGAGCAACGGAAGCCCACGATGACAACTACACCGGTCGGTATCCACGACCTCTCGTTCGCCACCACCCACTACGCTCTCGATCACGCCGTCCTCGCCGAGCGACTCGGCGTGGATCGCGACAAGTTCTACCTCGGCATCGGCCAGGAGAAGATGAGCGTCGCCGCCGCCGACGAGGACATCGTCACCATCGCCGCGGCCGCCGCCAAGCCGATCCTGGAACGGCACGGCACCGACAACATCCGCACCGTGCTGCTGGCCACCGAGACCGGTGTCGACCAGTCCAAAGCCGCTGCGCTGTACCTGCACTCGCTGATCGGGCTGCCCAACGCTGCCCGCGTCGTCGAGCTCAAGCAGGCCTGCTACGGCGGCACCGCCGGGCTGCAGTTCGCCGCGGGGCTGATCGCTCGCGACCCGTCGCAGCGGGTGCTGGTCATCGCCGCCGACATCGCGAAGTACGAACTCGACACCCCGGGTGAGCCGACCCAGGGCGCCGCCGCTGTCGCGATGCTGGTCACCGCGGATCCGGCGATCCTGGCGCTGGACCCGATTTCGGGCCTCTACAGCGCCGACATCATGGACTTCTGGCGTCCGAATTACCGGACCGAGGCCATCGTGGACGGCAAGACCTCGGTCAACGCCTACCAGAAGGCCGCCCAGGAGGCCTGGTCGGACTACCGCCGTCAGGGCGGTCGTGAGCTCGGTGAGTTCGCCGCGTTCTGCTACCACCAGCCCTTCACCAAGATGGCCTACAAGGCGCACCGGCATCTGCTCGAAAGCCAGGGCCACACCGCCGACGCCGACGCGATCGAGGCCGCCATCGGTACGACGACGACCTACAACCGCACGGTCGGCAACAGCTACACCGCCTCGCTGTACCTCGGCCTGGCCTCGCTGCTCGATCACGCGGACGACCTCACCGACAAGGCCCTGGCCATGATCAGCTACGGATCGGGCAGCGTCGCCGAATTCTTCAGCGGCACCGTGACGCCCGGCTACCGCGAGCACCTGCGGACCGAGGCGAATCTCGCCGCGATCAGCTCGCGTGAGCTGCTCGGCTACGAGCACTACCGGGCACTGCACGAGGCCACTTCGCCCAGTGACGGCGCGTACCACGCCATGGCCGAGGAAACGCGGCGCCCGTTCCGGCTGGCCGCCGTCTCCGGTCACAAACGCATCTACGAATCCCGCTGAGGTCGCCCCATGAGCAGTAACGACACCCGCCACGTCCAGGTCATGATCGTGGGCAGCGGGCTCTCCGGCCTGGGTACCGCGATCCGGCTCAGCCAGCGTGGCCTGTCCGATTTCGTGGTCATCGAACGCGGCCCCGATGTCGGCGGAACCTGGCGCGACAACACCTATCCCGGTGCGGGCTGCGATGTGCCCTCACACCTGTACTCGTATTCGTTCGCGCTCAATCCCGACTGGTCCCGCTCGTTCTCGCCCCAGCCCGAGATCGAGCAGTACCTGCGCACCGTGTCCGAACGCTACGGCGTTCGCGACAAGCACATCTTCGACTGCGCGCTGACCGGCGCCCGCTGGAACGACGCCGACGGCCGGTGGGACATCGAGACCAGCAAGGGCACCTTCACCGCCGATTTCATCGTCTCGGCGGCGGGTGTGCTCGCCGAGCCGAATCTGCCCGATATCAAGGGCATCTCGAGCTTCGAGGGCGAGATCTTCCACTCCGCGCGGTGGAACCACGACGCCACCCTGGCCGGCAAGAAGGTCGCCGTCATCGGCACCGGTTCCTCGGCGGTGCAGATCGTTCCGTCGATCGCGCCCGAGGTGGAGCACCTCGACGTGTACCAGCGCACCGCCACCTGGGTGATGCCGCAGATCTCGCGGCCGTACCTGGGACTGGAACGCTTTGCCTTCAAACGTGTTCCGGGCCTGCAACGGTTCATCCGGGCGCTGATCTACATCACGCGCGAGCTGTTCGTGATCACGCAGGTGAAGTATCCGTGGACCGGCATCGTGCTCGAGACGGTCGGGCGATTCAAGATGCGCTTCGAGATCCGTGACCCGGAGCTGCGCCGAAAAGTGCTGCCCCAGCACCGGATCGGCTGCAAGCGCATGCTCGTGTCGAACAAGTTCTACGGTGCGCTCGATCGTGACAACGTCGACGTCGTCACCGACGGCATCGCCGAGGTCCGCAGCGGTTCGATCGTCTCCGAGGACGGCACGGAGCGGGAGGTGGACGCGATCGTGCTGGCCACAGGCTTCCACGTCGCCGATTCGCCGACCTTCAACCTGTACACCGGTCGCGACGGCCGGACCGTGTCCGAGGCAGCCGATGCCGAGGGCTACCAGATGTACAAGGGCACCACGGTCGCCAATTTCCCGAACATCTTCTTCATGCTCGGCGCCAACTCCGGGCTGAACTACACCTCGCTGATCTACATCATCGAATCCCAGATCAACTACATCGTCGATGCGATCACCACGATGGAGCAGCGCAACCTGCAATCGTTCGAGGTCCGCCTGGACGCGCAGATCGAATACAACGAGCAGTTGCAGCCGAAGATGGCCCGCACCGTGTGGGTCAACGGCGGCTGCACCAGCTGGTTCCTCGACAAGCACGGCAACAACTCGGCGCTGTGGCCGGACTTCAGCTTCAAATATCGGCGAATGGTGCGCACTTTCGACATCGACGCCTACGACACCACGACGAAGACACGATGACCGCACCGTCGACGCGTCACACCCGCGTCGCGATCATCGGCGCCGGCTTCGCCGGGCTGGGTGTGGCTGTTCGGCTGCGCCAGCTGGGGATCACCGACTTCGTCGTCCTCGAGCGGGCGAGCGACATCGGCGGTACGTGGCGCGACAACACCTATCCCGGCGCCGGGTGCGATGTGCCGTCGCAGCTGTATTCGTACTCGTTCGCCCGCAATCCGCACTGGACGCATTCGTTCTCGACACAGCCGCAGATCCAGCGGTATGTCCAGGACGTGGTCGACCGGCACGGGGTGCGCGACTCGATCGTGCTGGGCTGCGAGGTCATCGGCGCGCGCTGGAACAACGACACCGCGCGCTGGGAGATCCAGACCAGCGACGGCTCCTACACCGCCGACATCATGGTGTCGGCGGCCGGCCCGCTGAGTGCACCGAAGCTGCCCGACATCAAGGGCATCACCACCTTTCGGGGGGCGATGTTCCACTCCGCGCGCTGGGATCACGAGTTCGAGCTCGCGGGCAAGCGGGTCGCGGTGGTCGGCACCGGTGCGTCCGCGATCCAGATCGTGCCGTCCATCGCGGGCGAGGTCGCCAAGCTCGACCTGTATCAACGCAGCGCACCGTGGGTGTTGCCGCGCATGGGACGCAAGTACTCGTGGCTGGAACGCCTCTACTACCGGCGTGTTCCGGGTGCGCAGCGGATGGCGCGGATCGGCGTGTACTGGGTGCGTGAGTCGTTCGTGCTCTGGCAGTCCAAGTACCCACCGTTCGCCGACTTCTTCTCGCGCGGTGCGCGATTGAAGATGTGGTGGGTGATCCGGGACCGGGAGCTGCGCCGCACCGTCACGCCCGGCTACCGCCTCGGGTGCAAGCGCATGCTGGTCTCGAACGTGTACTACCCCGCACTGGCCCGCGACAATGTCGAGGTTGTCGCCGACGGCATCGCCGAGATCCGCGAGCAGTCGATCGTCGCGAACGACGGCACCGAGCGTGAAGTCGACGCCATCGTGCTGGCGACGGGCTTCCGGATCGCCGACTCGCCGACCTACGACCTGATCAGCGGGCGCGACGGCCGCACACTGTCCGAGGTCTTCGGTGCCGAGGGGATGAGCGGGTACAAGGGTACGACCATCGCGAACTTCCCCAACATGTTCCTGATGATCGGCCCGAACTCCGCGCTGAGCTACACCTCGGCGATCTTCACCATCGAATCCCAGATCAACTACATCAGCGACGCGATCACCACGATGGCGGCCGATGGGCTGCGCACGGTCGAGGTCAAGGCGGACGCGCAGGCCGGCTACAACCGGGACCTGCAGAAGAAATTCGACGGCACCGTGTGGAACGCCGGCGACTGCACCAGCTGGTTCGTCGACGAGGACGGCCACAATGCCACGCTGTGGCCGGACTTCAGCTTCCGATTCCACCGGCTGCTGAAGAGCTTCGACGTGGCGGCCTACGAGACCACCCCGGTCAGAACGAGTTCTGCCGGGAGCTGACCGCCGGCGGTCGGGAGGAGGCGCGCAGCGGGTTCGCGGTGGGGAAGGTGATCGAGGGCAGGGTCACCCACATGCGCACCCGGGTGCCGCTCTCGTCGTGGTCGAAGGTGAGGTCCTCGGTGAGCACCCGCATCATCTCGACGCCGCGACCGCGATAGCCGGGATCGGTGGGAGTGGGAATCCAGTTGCCGTTGTCGGCGATCTCGAGGACCACCCGGTCACCGTCGCAGCGGGCCGTCAGGCTCACGCGGCCCGGTTCGGAGTCGCGGTAGGCGTGTTCGACGCTGTTGCTGCAGGCCTCGTTGGCGGCCGCGACGAGGTCGGCGGCCAGGTCGTGCGGGACCGCGGCGGTGGCGAACCAGCGGTAGAGGCCGCGGCGCACGCCGGCCAATTCGGTGGCGGCGGCGGGAAAATCGAGGCTCAGCGGCTCCGGGGGCTGACGGTAGACGACCATGGCGACGTCGTCGTCGTAGCCCGCGGGCGGGCACAGCCGCGACAGCACGGCGTCGGCGACGTCGCGGGGGAGTGCGGCGCCGGTTTCGCTGAGCACTTCGGCGATCTTGATGAAGCCCTCGGCGATGTCGTACCCACGCTGCTCGACCAGGCCGTCGGTGAACAGCACCAGGGTCGCGCCCGGCGGGAGCGCGGTCGTGGCCTCGGGCCTGCGCGGGGTGTCGAAGGTCGCCAGGGGAACCGCGCGTCCACCCTCGAGGACCCGGCCCGGCCCACCGGGAGGCGCGAGGACCGGCGGCATGTGGCCCGCGTTCGAGTACCGCACCATCCCGCGCTCCGGGTCGAGCACCGCCGCGCACACCGTCGTACACATGGCGCCCGGGATCCGGGACGCCACGGCGTCGAGTTCGGCGAGCAGCTGTGCCGGTCCGGCGCCGCGCAGCAGCAGAGCTCTTGCCGCGGTACGCAATTGGCCCATCACCACCGCGGCCGACAGGCCACGGCCGACGCAGTCGCCCACGACGACGCCGATGGTGCCGTCACGCAACGGCACCACGTCGTACCAGTCGCCGCCGATCTCCAGCGGTGGCAGGGCGGGTTCGTAGTGCACCGAGAAACGGGGCGGCAGTTCGATCGGTCCGAGCATCGCCCGCTGCAGGGTGAGCGAGGTGGCGCGCGCCTGATCGAAGTTGCGGGCGCGCTGCAGTGCGACGCTGAGATGGCCGACGAGCAATGAATACAGGGCCCAGTCGGCGGCGCTCACCGCGCGCGGCGCGCCGAAGCGCACCCACAGTGCCGCGTCACCGGTCTCGCCGAGCGGTGCGACGACCGCGTCGACTCCGCCCTCGTCACCGGTGATGGCCGACAGGCCACGGGCGGATTGCCTGCGCGAGCGATCGAGCAGCGCCTGGGTGTCGTCGTCGAGTACAACGGGGCCGTCCGCGCGCGGGCCACTCTGCCGCATCGGCGTCGCGGTGAATTGTGATGCGGTGGCGATGGTTTCGGGAGCGGGCTCCGCTTCTTCGCTGCCCGACGGCGTCACGCCGCAGGAGTAGACATCGGGGCGCCCGGTCCGGCTCGGCCAGATCGCGACCAGCGCGGTCTCGGCGCCCATGGTCCGGCGCAGCTCGTCGAGTCCGACCGCGAGGACCTCCACCATGCTCGTCGCGGCCCCGACGGCGGTGGCCAGACGCGAGGCGGCCTGGTCACGGGCCTGTGCGTCGTGTTCGGCGGTCACATCGCGCACGGTGCCGACGAAGATCCGCTCGTCGTTCTCCTGCTTCACCAGCGAACTCGCGCTCACCGCCAGCCAGCGTTCCCGGCCGTCGCGATGCCGCACCGGCATGACGAATCGCGCTGCCTCCGTGCCGATCTGGGGGTAGCCGGTGCGATCGCTCAGTGCCCAGGGGTGCGGTAGCGGGAACGGCACCTCGGTGGCGCCGTAGCCGGTGAGTACCCCGAACGCGGAGTTCACCTCGACGATGGTGCCGTGGTCGTCGGCGACGAAGAACCCGTCCTGCAACGATTCGACGAGCGCGGTGCGAAACGCGTCGCGGCCTTCCAGATCCTCCGCGCGGGAACGCTGTTGCTCGTAGCGGCGAGTGCCGTCGAGATAGCCGCGAGTGGCGATATCGAGGGCCGCCATGGTCTGCAGCAGGAATTCCAGTGCCACTTCGGCGCGGCGCGGATCGGCCTGCGTGCCTGCGTCCTCGGCGACCGCCCGGAAGTGATGCTCGGTGAGATCGAGCAGGCTGATGCCCTCCACGAGGGCCCGCCTGCCGAGGTCGTAACCCTCCGAGAGGCCGGCCTGGCCTGGTGCGGCGACGTGGCGGCGCATGGCCGCCGAATAGTCGTCGAGAAATGCGACCAGGACAGCGCTCATCGGCAACCTCTCATCGGCCGGGTCGGTGCGAACAGACCGCGGTCTCGGGGCCTCACGGGCACGGCCCACGGAAACGCGCCGCGAGCACCAGCGCGTCGTCGGTGTCCTTCGCGTCGCGGGCGAGCAGATCGCCCGCGATGGCAGTGGCCGGTTTGGCCAGGTCCAGCGATTCCGGGCCGACCGCGACGATCCCGTCGGTCGCCATCAGCAGCAGATCGCCGGGGCGGATCGGCAGCGTCTGCGGCTGCAGGTGCGAGGGCAGCCGGTACCCGACGATGCCGCCGGTGAGCAGCATTGTGGCCCGCAGCTCCGGACCGGCCGGGCCGAGGGTGAGCAGTCGCGAATCGACATTGCCCACGCCGAGCCACTGCAGCGTCTCGCCCGGCTCGATCAACGCCAAAGACACTGCGGCGCCGCGAGTTTCGACCATCGCGCGATGACAGAGCACCATCAGCACATCCAGCGGTTCGCCACAGTTCTCGGTGAGGATGACCGTCGCGCGATCGGCGGCCTCGGCCGCGGGCGCACCGTGACCGAGCCCGTCGAGCACCGCGAACAGCACACCGGCGCCGGTGTCGAGCACGAGCGCGCGGTCACCGGAGACGTCCTGGCCGGGCAGCGCCCGACCGGCCGTCGACCACTCCATGCGCCCGATGATCCCGTCCTCATGCAACGTCGGGTACCCACTTCCACATCTCGATCAACGTCCCGCGGCCCGGGGCGGAATCGATGGTGAGGCGGTCCATCAGCCTGCGCGCGCCGGGCAGTCCGAGTCCGAGTCCGCGGCCGGTGGAATAGCCGTCCTCCAGCGCGCGGGGAATGTCGCGGATGCCGGGACCCTGGTCCTCGGCTTGGATGACGAGCGCGCGGCGACCCTCGCGCAAGTCGATGAGCAGCCTGATCTCGCCGCTTCCCGCGTAACTGGTGATGTTGCGGGCGATTTCGGAGATGGCGGTGGAGATCATCGTGCGGTCGGTGAGGGTGAACCCGAGGTCACCGGCCAACTCGCTCCCGGCCTGCCGGGCGGTGACGATGTCCTCGGACACCTTGACCGCGATCGCCACCTGCTCAGCGGCCACTGTCGCGACCGTCTCGTCGCCGCGGGTGCCGATTCAGCCAGGAGAGGCCTTCCTCGAGATCCAGCGCGGTGTGCATGTCTTCGAAGGTAAGGCCCAGTTGCACCATGGCGAAGGCGACTTCGGGTTGCAGTCCGACGATGACGGTTTCCGCGCCGCGCAACTGGGTCATGTGCGCGATGGTGCGCAACGAGCGCGCGGCGAAGGAGTCCATCACGTCGATGGCGGTGACGTCGACGATGATGCCGGTCGCGCGATAGCGACTGACCTGCTTCATCAGGTCGTCCTGTAGCCGCTCGGTGTCGGCGTCGGTCAGGGCCGACTGTACCGAGGCGATCAGGTACGTGCCCTGCTTGAGAATAGGTACCGGCATGGTGGCTTGGTCAGCGCCCGTCCCGCTCGCTCAAGCGCTCGGTCACTCGGGAGACCTCGTATCCGAGGAGACGCTCGGCCTCTTCGATACCGCCCTGGAGGTCGCCGACCGCGTTCATCTTGGACAGATCGAGGCCGATGGTCACCAGGGTCAGCGCGATCTCCGAGGACAGGCCGGTGATGATCACGCTCGCGCCCATCAGGCCCGAGGCGTCGACGGTCTGCACGAGGTGGTTGGCCACCACGGAGTCGATCGCGGGCACACCGGTGATGTCGATGACGACCACCTTGGCGCGATTGGCGCGGATGGCGCGCAGCAGCTGCTCGGTGAGCTGGCGGGCGCGCTGGGAGTCCAGCACGCCGATGATCGGCAGGATGAGCAGCTGCTCGCGAACCTGCAGAACCGGGGTGGACAGCTCGCGGATGGCCTCTTGCTGGCGGCTGATGACGCGCTCGCGCTCCTGCACGAACGACACGGCCACGGTGTTGGCGATGCGGTTGGCGGCCGGTTCGTAGGCGTCGAGCACGCGATTGAGCAGCTCGAAGTTGGACTGGTACTTCTCGAAGAGGCTGCGTGCCAGGACGTCGCGCAGCAGCAGGACGATGCCGATGACCTCGTCGGTCTCGACGCCTCGCGGAATGATGCGCTCGGACAGGTCGCGGGCGTAGGCCTGCAGTGCCTCGACGCTACCGGTGACGAGCACCTCGACGTAGTTGTCGTACATCGACGTCGCCTCGGAGAAGATCTCCTCCGGGGTCATCGCGGTCAGCAGTTCGGCTTCGGTGATGCGCCGTGCCCACTCTTCCCGCAGCCCGGTGCGGTTCTGCCGCAGGTGCTCGACCAGCTGTGGCAGCAGGTTGTCGAGCGGTTGCGCCGGCAGCGAATCCGCCGAAAGACTCGTGGACACCTCGGACATGGAAACCCCTGCCCCTTTCGACGACGGACGTTTTCGGTGCGCACAGTGCGCGTTGGGCCTGAGCCTACTCATACCCCCTCTGTGGTGCTGCCCAAACGTGGCGCGCCCGGCTAATCCGGGGCGAACCCGCGTTCCAGCGCGCGCAGTGCCCGGTCGAGATAGACGGTGAGATCGGTGTCGCCGCGCTCTAGCCAGGCATCGAAGGCCGCCCGCGCGGCGGCCAGGGTGGTGCGCCCGATGGCGAGCGGAATCAGGTCGCCCGCGCCCGCGCCGAGACGGCTCGCGGCGAACTCGCCGACGGCGTGTTCCCACGCGTCGTAGTGTGCCCCCGCGCCTGCCGAGAGGGCGGGAACTCCGGAGACGAGCCGCATTCTGGTGCGCAGTTCGGGGATGTCCTCGGGGCGATATCTGTTGGCCGCCACCACGATGCGGCGCACCGCGGCCATCATCGGCTCGTCGCCGGGGACGGCGGCGAACGCGGCGCGCAGGTCGTCGACCTCGTTGTCGAACTGGTGCCACAGCACCTCGGCCTTGGTGGGGAAGTAGCGGAAGAACGTGCGTTCGCTCACCCCGGCCTCGGCGGCGATGCGTTCGACGGTGACGTCGTCGAACCCGTGTTCGGCGAACAGCTTCATCGCGATCACCTCGAGCTCGCGGCGCGTGGTGCGTGGCGGACGCCCGCGGTGCCCCGACTGCTTCGGAATCGACATCGGTGCGCGCGGCGGCGGGGCGGACATGGATACAGGATAGGGACTCGGCGAGCTTTCGACCTGCACGCGCCCTTGATTATGTCAGTGACTGACGTTAATGTGGGCGCCATGTTCGTGGCGCACCTCACATCGCCCGAGGCAGGTGTGCGCGCCGCCGCGGGAGTGATCCTGGTCATCCCACTCGGCGCGACCGAGCAGCACGGCCCGCATCTGCCGCTGTCGACCGACAGCGATATCGCGTCGGCGGTGAGCAGGCGGGCCGCGGACGAGCGAACCGATCTGCTGATCGCGCCTGCCGTGGCCTACGGGGCCAGCGGCGAGCACGCGGGGTTCGCGGGCACCTTGTCGATCGGACAGGCGGCGCTGGAACTGCTCGTCGTCGAGCTGTGCCGCTCCGCCACGGACACGTTTTCGCGGATCGTGCTGGTCAACGGGCACGGCGGAAACGTGGAAGCGCTGCGCCGAGCCGTCGCGCTGCTGCGGTCGGAGTCGCGTGACGTGCGGCTGTTCTCGCCCGGCTACGGCGGCGACCCGCACGCCGGGCGCACCGAGACCTCGATCCAGCTCGCGCTGCGCCCCGACCGGGTGCGCACCGAACTGGCCGAACCGGGGGACCGCCGCCCGCTGGCCGAACTGCTGCCCCTGCTGCGCGCGGGCGGGGTGCGGGCAGCCAGCCCCAACGGAATCCTCGGCGACCCCACCGGATCGAGCGCCGAAGAAGGCGCCGGCCTGCTGACGATCGCCACTACCGCACTGCTGGAAGACCTGCGCCGATGGTGGCCGCAGGATCATGAGGAAGGACCCCGATGAATCCCTGGTTCGAGACCGTTGCCGAGGCGCAGCGGCGCGCCCGCAAGCGCCTGCCGAAGTCGGTGTACGGCGCGCTGATCGCCGGATCGGAACGCGGACAGACCATCGAAGACAACCAGACCGCGTTCACCGAACTCGGTTTCGCCCCGCACTGCGCGGGGCCGATCGGCGACCGTGACCAATCGACCACGGTGCTCGGTCAGCAGGTGTCGATGCCGGTGCTGATCTCGCCGACCGGCGTGCAGGCGGTGCACCCCGACGGTGAGGTCGCCGTCGCCCGCGCCGCGGCGGCCCGCGGAATCGCCATGGGGCTCAGTTCCTTCGCGAGCAAGCCCGTCGAGGACGTTGTCGCCGCCAACCCGGCGACCCTGTTCCAGCTGTACTGGTGTGGCAACAAGGATCAGATCCTCGAGCGGATGGCCAGGGCGAAGAAGGCCGGTGCCGTGGGCCTGATCCTCACCCTGGACTGGTCGTTCTCGCACGGTCGGGACTGGGGCAGCCCGGTGATCCCGGAGTCGCTGAACCTGCGCACGATGATGAAATTCGCGCCGCAGACCCTCGCGCGCCCCCGCTGGCTCGCGACCTACCTGCGCTCGGGCAGCATCCCCGACCTCACCGCGCCCAATATGGCGGTCGGCGGCGGCGCGGCCCCCGGGTTCTTCGGCGCCTACGGCGAATGGATGCAGACCCCGGCACCCGATTGGGACGATGTCGCCTGGATCTGCGCGCAGTGGGACGGCCCGGTGCTGCTCAAGGGCGTGATGCGGGTCGACGACGCCCTGCGTGCCGTCGACGCGGGCGTCGCGGGCATCTCGGTGTCCAACCACGGCGGCAACAACCTCGACGGCACCCCCGCCGCCATCCGCGCCCTGCCGGTGCTCGCCGACGCGGTCGGCGACCAGATCGAGGTGCTCCTCGACGGCGGTATCCGCCGTGGCAGCGATGTCGTCAAGGCCGTGGCGCTCGGTGCGCGCGCGGTGCTGATCGGGCGCGCCTCCCTGTGGGGTCTGGCGGCCAACGGCCAGGCCGGTGTCGAGAACGTACTCGACATCCTGCGTGGCGGTATCGATTCGGCGCTGCTGGGTCTGCGCAAGACCTCGATCACCGACCTGACCCGCGACGACATCATCGTTCCCGCCGGTTTCGAACGCGCGTTGGGCGTCGTTTCGGGTCGAAAGGATTCCGGTGAAGGGGATTTCGCTACCAACGGAACTGTCGTGAGCGGCGCCGCTGCTGGATAGTATCGGCGGTTGGTCAACACCGCCCGAGGGGGAATTTCGTGAGTGTGGTTTCGGAAATCGAGGGTTCGCGCAGGCGAATCATGATGTCGCGCAGCGTGTCCTATACGCTGCCCGCCGTGGTGGCGGTGGCGCTGGTCTCGGCCGGATGTGGCACCGCCACCCCGAAACCGGCACCGCGTGCGGCGTCGACCACCCTCACGACCACCTCGAAGCCGCCGCCGACAACGACATCGCGGGTGACCACCACGACCTCGACCGCCGCCACACCGGCGTCGGTCGGTGTCTGCGTGGACAAGACGACCAACGTCCGCGTGGCCGACGACCAGTGCGACACCAGCGATACCACGTACTCGCGCTTCTGGTATCAGCACACCGATACGTTCGTCTACCCGGCGATCGGCGTCGCTGTCGCGCTGGCGGCGGGCAGTTTCCTGCGCCCGACCAGCGGCGACGTCTTCGATCGCGGCGCACCCACCAAGGGTGGCAGCATCGCGCGCGGCGGGTTGGGCAAGGCCCGCCCCGACTCCTCCGGCGGGGGCGGCAGCGGCGGGTCCTAGTCCTCGCCGGGCGCGGCGGTCTGTAGCCGGCCGACCGGTTCGGCCGACTTCGCGCCGCGGTGATGATCGACGAGCACGTCGTAGATCTCCGCGAGGGTCGCGAGCTGGTCGCGATCGAGGACATCGATCATGTGCTTGCGCACACTGCGCACATGGGCGGGCGCGGCCGTGGTGAGCAGTTGCCCGCCGGTGGGGGTCAGCTTGGCCACGGTCCGGCGCTGGTCGTGCGGCATCGTCTCGCGGGAGACCAGACCGCGCTTCTGCATGCGGGTGATCTGGTGCGAGAGCCGGCTCTGCGACCATTCGAGCGCGCAGGCCAGGTCGGCGAAGGTGAGTCGCTGACCTGGTGCGTCGGCTAGGTAGACCAGCACGGAATACTCGACATAGCTCAGGTTGGCTGCCCGGCCGGCGTCGCGCCCGATCGCCGCGGCGATCAGGTCGCGGGTTCGGACATAGCCCAGCCAGGCACGCATTTCGACATCATCGAGCCACTGTGGATCGGTCACGATCGAGCTCCAGATTCTGAAGGTGCAGGCTTCGGATTGAACGGTGCACTCCCGCCACCGCCCGGAGAATGGGTAGCACCGTTTGGGTTGAACGTGCAACCTCGATATTAGTTAGGGTAGGTCAGGAACCTCACATAGGGTTGCCTAACCGTCGTGCGGGTGTGGGTGGTCGATAGGCTGCGGATTGCTTTGTGACCAGCCATGCCTGGTGCTCCGCAGTGTTGCGGTGCCCGCCCTGCCCGAAGGAGTGCGATCCGTGACCGCGCCGGAGTTCCGCTATTCCGATCTGCTGCCCATCGGCGCCGACGAGACGCCCTACCGCCTGCTCACCAGCGAGGGGGTCAGCACCTTCGAGCACAACGGGCGCACCTTCTTGCAGGTCGAGCCCGAGGCGCTGCGGCTGCTGACCGAGACGGCGATCCACGACATCAGCCACTACCTGCGCCCCGCGCACCTGCGGCAGCTGCGCAAGATCATCGACGACCCCGAGTCCTCGGGCAACGACCGCTTCGTCGCGCTCGACCTGCTCAAGAACCTCAACATCTCCGCCGGCGGCGTGCTGCCGATGTGTCAGGACACCGGCACCGCGATCGTGATGGGCAAGAAGAGCGAGGGCGTGCTCACCGGTGCCGACGACGCCGAATGGCTCAGCCGCGGCATCTTCGACGCCTACACCAAGCTGAACCTGCGCTACTCCCAGCTCGCCCCGATCACCATGTGGGACGAGAAGAACACCGGCACCAACCTGCCTGCCCAGATCGAGCTGTACTCGACCGAGGGCGACGCCGACAACCCGGTGTACAAGTTCCTGTTCATGGCCAAGGGCGGCGGTTCGGCCAACAAGTCGTTCCTGTACCAGGAGACCAAGGCCGTCCTGAACCCCGAGCGCATGCTCGAGTTCCTCGACGAGAAGATCCGCTCGCTGGGCACCGCGGCCTGCCCGCCGTACCACCTCGCGGTGGTCATCGGTGGCACCAGCGCCGAATTCGCCTTGAAGACAGCGAAATACGCCTCTGCGCACTACCTGGACAACCTGCCCACCGAGGGCTCGATCACCGGTCACGCGTTCCGCGACGTCGAGCTCGAGGAGGAGGTCTTCCAGCTCACCCGTGAGTTCGGCATCGGCGCGCAGTTCGGCGGCAAGTACTTCTGCCACGACGTGCGCGTGGTCCGTCTGCCCCGCCACGGCGCCTCCTGCCCCGTCGCGATCGCCGTCTCCTGCTCGGCCGACCGCCAGGCGCTGGCGAAGATCACCAAGGACGGCATCTTCCTGGAGCAGCTGGAAACCGAACCGGCCCAGTACCTTCCGGAGCAGACCGCCGACATCCTCGGCGGCGACGTGGTGCAGATCGACCTGAACCGCCCGATGGACGAGATCCGCGCCGAGTTGTCGAAATACCCGGTCAAGACCCGTCTTTCGCTGACCGGCCCCTTGGTCGTGGCCCGTGACATCGCGCACGCCAAGATCAAGGAACGGCTCGACGCGGGCGAACCCATGCCGCAGTATCTGCGCGACATGGCCGTCTACTACGCCGGTCCGGCCAAGACGCCCGAGGGTTACGCGTCGGGCTCCTTCGGCCCCACGACCGCGGGTCGCATGGACTCCTACGTCGACCAGTTCCAGGCCGCGGGCGGCTCGATGGTGATGCTCGCCAAGGGCAACCGCTCGGCCCAGGTCACCAAGGCCTGCAACGAACACGGCGGCTTCTACCTCGGCTCCATCGGCGGTCCCGCCGCCCGTCTCGCCCTGGACTGCATCAAGAACGTCGAGGTCCTGGAATACGCCGAACTCGGCATGGAAGCGGTCTGGAAGATCGACGTCGAGGACTTCCCCGCGTTCATCGTCGTCGACGACAAGGGCAACGACTTCTTCGCCGAGACCTCCAAGCCGATCGCCCTGCGCGTGCGCACCCGTTCCAAGGAACGCGTGTAGCCATCCGGTCGTCGATACCCCGGTGCCCACTGCGGTGAGCGCCGGGGTTTCGTCTGTTCCGCGGGCCCGGCGACGTCCGCCACCCCGGTGTAATGTGACGCACGACATACGGTGTACAGCCTGACAGGGGTGCGGATTGGCGAGCGGTGGAGTTCCCCGGGGGCGGGCGACGCGCAGCGCGAAGCTGGGGCAGTTCGCCGCCGGGCAGGCGGTGCGCGAGGTCGGGCGCCGGCTGTCGATGATCGGGCGCACCGACGAGGCCCGTGAGGTGCTGGCGGAGCGGTCGGCGATGATGAAGGCGCAGCAGATCGTCGCGGTGCTGGGGAGCATGAAGGGCTCGGCGATGAAGCTCGGGCAGATGGGCTCGGTGCTCGATCTCGACTTCGTTCCCGAAGCCCATCGCGAGCAGTTCCGCGCCCAGCTCGCGGCCCTGCAGGACCGGGCGCCCGCGATGCCGTTCGCGACGATGCGGCAGGTGATCGAGGACGATCTCGGCCCCTTGGCCCAGACGTTCGCCGAGTTCGGTGAGACATCGATCGCGGCGGCGTCGATCGGGCAGGTACACCGGGCGCGACTGCACGACGGACGCGTCGTGGCGGTCAAGGTGAAGTATCCCGGGGTGGAGCGCGCCGTCCACGCCGACATCAGCAATCTCGAGTTCCTCGGCAAAATGGCCAGAACAGTGCTGCCGAGCATGGCCGACACCGGTGTGCTGGAGGAGGTCGCCAGCAATCTGCGCAGCGAACTCGACTACGAACGCGAGGCTCAGACCCAGCATCGGGTCGCACGGCGCTATCGTGGCCATCCTTTCATCACCGTGCCCGACAGCATCGAGGAATTCTGCACGCACAATGTGCTGGTCACCGAATTCGTCGAAGGGCATCCGTTTTCGCACATCCAGACACTGCCTGCCGCCGAGCGGGACCGGCTCGGCGAGCTGATCTACCGCTTCTACATCGCCGGTCTGTTCGCCGACAACGAGTTCTGTGGCGACCCGCATCCCGGCAATGTGCTGCTGGCCGCCGACGGCAAACTCGCCTTCGTCGATTTCGGCCTCTACAAGGAGATGGATCCGGAGCACGTCGAGTTCGAGCGCTCGGTCCTGCGGGCCGCCGCGGAGGGCCGCGGTGAGGATCTGTTCGCCGCGTGGCTGGGCCGGGGGATCATCGACCCCGATTCCGAGGTCACCGTGGAGGAGAGTCTGGCCTACGTCTGGGCCGCCACCGGCTGGCACCTGCTCGACGAGGAAGTCACGATCACCCCCGAACTGGCCACCGGCGCACTACTTCTCGCCGTCGACCCGAGAGCGTCGGACTTCCAGGGCATGCACAAACAGCTGCTGCCGCCCGAGCACGTGTTCTCCCGCCGCGCCGACCTGTTCACCTTCGCCACCCTCGGTCAGCTGCGCGTTACCGCCAACTGGCATCAGCTCGCCCGCGAATGGCTCTACGACGAACCCCCGCAGACCGAGATCGGCCGGGCGATCGAGCAGTGGCGCCGTGGTCTCGACGACCGGCCGGGTCGATAGAATCCGCCTATGAATACTGTGCTCGGCCGCGTGGCCGACCGGATCCTGGTGACCGTGACGGCCGCCGCGGCCGTCACCGCCGTCGGCATCGGCGCCGCCGACGCCCAACCCGAGCCGCGCGAGCAGTTCCAATCGGCAGCGGGCACCGAAGGCCTCGACCCGCCGCTCGCCGCCGCCTACACCCTCGCCGAACAGCAGGCGCATGCCGAGGACGTGCCGCTGTCGATCACCTCCGGTCATCGCACCTACGAGCAGCAGCTGTGGCTCTGGCAGGACGGCCTGGCCACCTACGGCAGCCCCGAGGAAGCGCGACGCTGGGTGCTGCCGCCGGAGGAGTCCACCCATGTCTCCGGCCGTGCCGTCGATGTGGGCCCGCAGGTGGGGGCACAGTGGCTCGAGGACAACGGCAACCGGTGGGGACTGTGCCGGACCTTCGACAACGAGTGGTGGCATTTCGAGCTGGTGACCGCGCCCGGTGCGCCGTGTCCGCCGCGGGTACCGGACGCGAGTCAACGCTAGAGCCGAACCCCGTCAGCGCAGCCCGGCGAAGAAGGTCCGGATGTCGGCGACGTGCGCGGTCGGTTCTTCCATCGCGACGAAATGGTTGCCCGGATTTCCCGACGGCCAATGGGTGATCTTGTTGCCGCGATCGGCGAGTGTGCGCATAAGCGGTGAACCGCCACCGTAGACGCCGGTCGGCACCAGGTTCTGGTCGGTGGGCCAGCCGAACCCGCCGCCGGTGCGCAGCCCGTCGTACATCGGCCAGGACGAGGTGCCGGTGGTCTGGGTGAACCAGTACAGGGCGATATTGGTCAGCAGGTGGTCGCGCTCGATCACGTCTTCGGCGCGGTCGGCCATATAGGCGAACTCCTGGAACTTCTGCATCATCCACGCCAGCAGTGCGACCGGCGAATCGTTCCAGCCGAGGGCGAACGTTTGCGGGGCCGCCCGCAACAGGGCGTGGTGGTCGACGCCGCCCGTCATCCACTGCTGCATCTGCGCCCACTGCGCACGATCCTCGGCCGACATCGCGGGCACGTCGGCCTCGGTCGGCATGCCGATCCCGCCGTCGAGATGCACACCGATCACCTGTTCCGGCGCGGCGAGCGCCATTTCCGGCGCGACGTAGGCGCCGAGGTCGCCGCCCTGCGTGCCGTAGCGGTCATAGCCGAGGCGGTCCATCAGAGTGGCCCACATCGCGGCGACCCGTGCGGTGGTCATGCCGGGTTCGCGCGGCGCCGCCGAGAAGGCGAAGCCGGGGACGGACGGGATCACCACGTCGAAGGCGAGTGCGGGATCGAGACCGTGAGCGCGCGGATCGGTGAGCGGGCCGACGGTGCGGGTGAACTCGACGAACGAGTTGGGCCAGCCGTGGGTCAGCAGCAGCGGCACCGCGTCGGGCTCGGGGGAGCGCACGTGCACGAAATGGACGTCGAGGCCGTCGATCTCGGTGATGAACTGGGGAAACGCGTTCAGCGCGGCTTCTTGTGCCCGCCAATCGAATTCGTTCGCCCAGTACGTGGCGAGCTCGCGCAGGTACTCGGTGGGGATGCCGCGTTCCCAGCCCTCGCCCGGCAGCGGAGCCGCCCAGCGCGCCCCGCTCAGCCGGTCGTGCAGATCGTCGATGTCGGCCTGGGGGATGTCGATGCGGAACGGGCGGATGGTGGTCATCGGGACTCCTCGTCGTCGGTGTGATGTCGACGTTATCGACCATCTAGGACAGTTCTGGTCCTAGATGTGCGCGAGAATGGAAAACATGACCGACACCGCCGCCCGCCTGCTCCGCCTGCTCTCCCTGTTGCAGATGCCACGGGAGTGGCCGGGCAGCGAACTGGCCGACCGGCTCGGCGTCACCGATCGGACCGTGCGACGCGACATCGACCGCCTGCGCGACCTGGGCTATCCGGTAGTCGCCGCGATGGGTGCGGCAGGCGGCTACCGTCTCACCGCGGGCTCGGCGCTCCCACCGCTGATCCTCGACGCGGACGAGGCCGTCGCCGTCGCGGTGGGGCTGAGAGTCGCCGCGGGACAGGCGGTCGCGGGCATCGAGGACGCGTCGGTGCGAGCCTTGACCAAACTCGAACAAGTCCTGCCCGCGACACTGCGCAGACGAGTGCGCGTGGTCGGCGCGGCGGTCACGGTCCGAGCGGGCGAGGGCCCCGCCGTGGACCCGGAGGTCCTCACCACCCTCGCCGCCGCCGTCACCAACCGAGAACGACTCCGCTTCACCTATCGCGACGCCACCGGCGCCGAATCCCGCCGCCACACCGAACCCGCGGGCGTCGCCGCCGCAGGCCGCCGCTGGTACCTCGTCGCCTACGACCTCGACCGCGACGCCTGGCGCAGCTACCGCGCCGACCGCATCGAAACCCCCCACCCCACCGGCGCCCGGATCGCCCCCCGCGACCTCCCCGCCGCCGACCCGGCCGACTACGTCGCAGGCCGCCGAACCGACTGGGCCACACCCGAATACCAGGTGGATGTCACCATCGAAGCTCCACGCGGCCGAATCGCAGGCCGGCTCGGCGAGGAACCGAACACCCTTCGCGCCGACAGCAACACCACCTGCCGCCTCACCGCCACCCGAGACGACGACCCCACCTGGCTCGCCGGACAACTGACGTCCCTGGGAGTGCCGTTCCGCGTCCATGATTCGCCTGAACTGACCGCGGCATTGCGTGCCCTCACGAGTCGCTTGCAAGCCGCCCTGGGTGATCGAGCGACCGCCCGTGCTCGTTCGAGCGTCTCGGATCGTCACCGATGAGGTTGCCGCCATCGACCATCTGCCCGTGCGGAAAGCGGCCCGGTAACTCTCCCCATCTGCACCGGGTTCGACAGCCCGGTGCAGGTGCGGAGAACACTCAGGGGCGGGCGGCGACGGCTTCGACCTCGAACAGGACGTCGGGGGTGGCGAGGCTCGCGACGCCGATGAGGGTTTGGGTGGGAGGGGTTGTGCCCCAGTTCGCTTGGACGGCACCGGCGATGGGGCCCAGTTTGCTGACGTCGTGATTCACGACGTAGGTCCGGAGCTGGACGACGTGGCTGAGGTCGAGGTCGTGGGCGGCCAGGGCGGTGGCGATGTTGCGGAAGGTTTGGTCGACCTGCTCGGTGAAGTCGGGGGAGACGACCGCGCCGTCGGGTCGGGATCCGTACTGTCCCGAGACGAGAACCAGTTCGGTACCAGCGGGGATGACGGCGGTGTGGCTGTAGCCGAAGGGGGTCGGGTCGTGCAGGCCGTCGGGGTTGACGATGGTGTGGCGCGCGTGGTCGATGTTTGTCATGGCGATGAACCTGCCAGGAATACACGACATCCTGTGTCGTGTATTCCTGGCATAGTTTTTCGTATGCGAGCTGACCGGTTGGTCTCCCTGGTGCTGCTGCTGCGCCGGCACGGTCAGCTGTCGGCGGACACCCTGGCCCGCGAACTGGAGGTGTCCACCCGGACCGTGCTGCGCGATATCGAGGCGCTGTCCACGGCGGGCGTTCCGGTCTACGCCGAACGGGGCAGGCACGGCGGGTTCGCGCTGCTGCCCGGATTCCGGACCGAGCTGACCGGGCTGAACCACGAGGAGGCGCTGGCCTTGCTGATCGCCGGATCACGGCGTGGCGCACAGGCATTCGGGCTCGGCTCGGCGCTCGCGTCGGCCATGCTCAAGGTGGTCGACGCGCTGCCCGAAAGCTATCGGGAGACCGCGAGCGACGCGGCCGAACGATTGCTCATCGATCCCGAGACCGATCTGCTCTCGCGCCGGTTGGATGCCGAGGAGCTGCCCGACACCATCGTCAGCGAGGTCCGGCGCGCGGTGCTCGCCGGACACAAGCTGCGCATTCACTACGCCGCCGTCGACCAGAGCCCCGCGTGGCGCACGGTGGACCCGATCGGCCTGGTCACCGTCCGAGGCCGAGGCTACTTGCTCGCCACCAGATCCGGCGCGGACCGCACCTACCGGCTGTCGCGGGTCGTGGCGGCCGAGGCGCTCGCCGAACCGGCCCAGCGACCGGACCGGGTCGATCTGGACCGGGCTTGGCAGGAGCGCAGCGCCCGCTTTCGCGCAGGCGGCGATCTCGTCACCGTACGGGTTCTGGTCGATCCGGCGCGGCGCGAGGAGTTGGTCGGCACCGCGGTGGCTGTCCACCGCGAAGAAGCGGACGACGACGGGCGACTATGGCTGGAAGTGGCCTTCCAGGATCGCCGACACGCCGAATGGGCGATGTGGCAGCTCGCCGCGAACGCGGAAGTCGTTGCCCCGCAGTGGTTACGCATCACCCTGCGCGACCGTGCCGCAGCGATCGCGGCCCGGTACGCGGTGTCATCAGAACGATGATTCTCTTCGGCGCGCGCTGGGCGAACCCGTACCGCTGATCAGCCCACCGGAGCGGGTTCGCCCGGCATCCCTTCCAGGGTCAACCCGCCCTCGATCGTGTTGGGTACTCGGCGGCGGTTGGGGGAGCCCAGCGCCGTGGTGAGGTCGCCGCCGTCGTGTTCGGCGAGAAGCTCACCGCTGTCCCAGACGAGAAGGGTCGCGCTGACGGTGTTCTCGGCGGTGGAGTGGGCCAGGTCGTAGTGCGCGCAGCCGGGGACGTGGGCGTAGGTGATCCACAGGTCGTAGCCGGTCATGAACAGGTCGAGGTCGAATTGCACACTGAGGCGGAGCAATTCGCTGCGACCGTTGTCGTCGACGCCGGCGAAGGCTTCGTCGAGAGCGAGTAGGCGAGGGGCCTGCGGGTCGGCGGAGTCGAGCATCACGTGGGCGGCGGCGAACAGGGGCAGGTGCAGGGAGACCGACTGTTCGCCGCCGGAGAGGGCGCTGTGCCGGGCGACGGTGAGCTTGTCCTCGGTGCCGTCCCCGGAGATCAGCGTGAAGGAGAAGACTCGCCACGTCCGGTAGTCGAGGGTCGCGGCGAGGATTTCGGGGTACGAACGCTCCGGGTGCGCGGTGCGGGCGGCGCGGATCTCGGCGGCGAAGTGGGCGCGCACCGAGCCGAGGTCTTCCGGGCTCAGGGCGGTGGTGTCGCGGTCGAGGAGTTTGCACATGGAGCGCGCGGACTCCGACAACCCGTCGGCGAGGATCCAGTGCACACCGATGGTGTTGCCCGACGACATCCGCCGCTGCTTCATCTCCGCGCCCATGCGGGAGATGAGTTCGCGAGCGTCGGTGGTGCGTTCGTGGATCTGCTGGGCCAGGCCGGTGAGCAGCGCGTCTTCGAGGATGCGCCGCTCGGCATCGGTGAGCAGCAGTTCCTGGTCGCGGCGGGCGGCGTCGATGCGGGCGGCGAAGTCGGCCAGGGCGGCCTGGCCGTTCTCGTCGTGGACGGCGACGACGGTGAGTCCGTCGGCGGCGTCCCAGTTCAGCCGGTAGTCGCGGCCGGAGGCGGTGAGCGCGGCGTCGAATTCCTGGAGCGCGGTGGTGACCGCGGACCGGGTGGACTTGCGACCCGCCTCGGTGGCGCGGACCTGGCTGGTGGCGGTGTCGAGGTCGGCGAACAAGGCGGCCACCTCGTCGGGCAGCACCACCGGGTCGGTTTCCGGCCCCGCGGCGACGATGCGGTACAGCAGTTGCTCCGGGGTGGACCACGCGGCATCGCTACTGGGCCAGCGGTGTTCGACCGAGGCGCCGAGCAGGCTCAACAGGTCGGGTCGGGCGTACGGGGCCAGTGAACGCACCTCGGCGAGCACTTCGGTGAGTGCGGTGGCGAGCGCTTCGTTGGCGGTCCGGGAGGCCGCCTCTGCATCGCCGACCGCTTCGATGGCGGCATTGGCGGCCTTGCGCGCGGCCCGCTGCTCGGCCTTGGCCGCCTCGATGGCACCGCGGGCCAGGTCGAGATCGCGGTCGATGTCGGCGGCACTGGCGCCCAGCGCTTCGCGCAGCGTTTCGAGTTTGCGCTGCTGCTCGGTGTAGCCAAGTCGGGCAGCCTCGGCCTCTTCGGCGAACGCCTCGGCCAGTGCCCGCGCCTCGTCGTGCCGGTCGGTGCCCTCGCGTTCGCGTTCGCGCTCCCGATCGTGTTCGGCGCGTAGGCGGAGCAGTCCCGTACCGGTGTTCTCGAAATGGCGGATCGCGGCGGCCAGCGCGTCGAGTTCGCGTGCCTCGCGCGGGGTTCGATGCGCTTGGGCGGCGGCACGCACCTTCTTGTCCAGGGCCGCGACTTCGGCGACGGCCTGGTCGAGTTCGCGCTCGGACTGGGCGGCGGCCTCCACCCTCGACCGCATCAGGCCGGCGGCCTCGGACACGGCACGCAGGGCAGACGTCACCGCCGACGGGCGCGGCAGTGCCTTGGCGCCCGCCGACAGCGCGGCCAATTCGGCAGTGGCGCAACTATCTTCGTCCCTCGCCGCCTGATGCTCGGCAGCAGCGGCCTCGATCGCCGCCTCGATTTCGGCGAGCCGGGACTCACGTCTGCGCGCTCGCGCGGTGGTCCCGATGAACTCGGCTTCGGGCTTGTGGTGGTGGCCGACGAGAACGCCCTGCCGGAAAGTTCCAGCGAGGCCGACCACGACCTGCGGCGCGGCGGCGGTGGTCAGCGCGGTGAGGGTGGCGCCGGTGACCTCCCGGGTGGCATCGCCGGACACGGATCGTTCTGCGTCCGGCGTGTCATCGGTCGTCGTGCCCGGCTGTGCGGATGTGTCGTGGAGGGCGATGGAGACCAGCACCGCGGCAACGGTCTCGGTAGGCACGGTGAGATCGGCCGAATCGTCCTCGACGACAAGGACATCGGCGAGAGTACGGCCGGACGGGCGCTGCTCGATCGGCAAGGGGAGCAGGAAGTGCTCGGAGTCGATGCCGGCGGGCAGACTCGGGCCGCAGATCCAGCTGTCGAGAAGACCGCTGGACTGCAGTGCCGCCTCGATACCGGCCGCATCCCGCGGGGACACCGAGTCGGCGAATCGCACCAGCTGCCAGAGCGGCGCACCCGGAAGTCCTTCGCGGACACCGGTTCTGGCGGGATGGGACGGGGGAGCGTCGTCGCGCTGGGCGGCGATCTGTGTGCGTTCGGCGACCAGTGCATCGCGGCGCACAGCAGCGGCGGCGGCACGGGAGCGCGCCTGCTCACGGCGGGTGCGGATCTGCTCGCGCAGCGGCTCGCACCACTCGGACAAGACCTCGGAGGCGGAGGGAATGTCCTCCACGCCCGCACCGGCCATGGCGGTGTCGAGCGCTGCGAACAAGCCGGCGGTGGTGTCGGACGTCACCTTTCGGCGACGTTCACCTTTTCCGTCCTGTCCGTCGGGATTCGTGTCCGAGCGGCCGTCGTGCGCCCCCGGTTCGGTAACGGCCCCGAAGATCTCGCTGTGCGCGTTCCACCAGGTGCGCAGGGCGGCGGCGGATTCGCTGCGGGCCAAGGCGACCGCGGCTTCGGCATGGGCGACTTCGGCGGCGGCCGAGTCGCGCAGTTCGACGGCGCGTTCGGCCAGGCGCTCGGAGCGGGTGCGGTCGGCGGCGGCGGTGTCCCACTTGCCCACTGCTTGTCGCACCGCACGCACGTCGGCGTCACGTTCCTCCGCGTGGCCGCGCACCGCCGCGGTGAACTGGTCGCCGCGGCCCTCGGCGCTCGGCGGGGTCCATTCGATGCCCGCCTCTTCGGCGGCGGCACGGACCGCGTCTTCGCCGCGGACGAGGGCGGCGGCCGCTGTGCGGACCGCTTCGGTGGCGCGAGAGGCTTCCTCGGCGCGGCGTTGCAGCGTGTGCGAGGCTTCGGCGGCCTTGTCGCGGTGGGCCGCGGCGGAGGTTTCGAGGCGGCGGACGGCGTCGGCCAGGTCGTCGAGTTGCTGTTTGCCCTCGTAGGCGCTGGAGCGCTGGAGATTCTCGCGGTCGGCGATCGCCTGCTCATAGGCCTGGTCGGCGTTCTCGGCCCTGGTCTCGGCTTCGGTGCGGTCGGTGTCGCGGCGGGTACGCAGGGCGGTCGCGGCGAAGAGCGCGGTGGCGGCGTTGGTCACGGCATCGAGGCGGGCGCGGAGCTGGTCGACGTCCGTTTTCGCCTGTACCGCAAGGTATTTGCGGTACACATCGACGAATCGGCGAGTGGCGGTATCGGCTTGGACGAGCCCGTCGAGGGTGCGGCCGACCTCCTCCATATCGCTGAACGAGCGTGCGGCGTCGAGGATCAACTGCTCGTCGAGGGGCCGAAGGCCGTCGGTGAGTGCCTGGGAGAGACCGCGCGGGTCGAGATTCTTGGCGAGCTGGGGCCTGCGCAGGGTGAGGATCAGATTGATCAGCTGGTCGTAGCGCTGCACACCGAGCCCGAACATGCGCGCGTCGATCGCCGCCCGGTACTCGACGGGCCGGTCCACGATGGCGTCGCTGCCGATCTGCTCGGCCAACTGCTTGCGGGTGAGCGGGCGGTCGTCGGGACCGATGAGCGAGAAGTCGACCCCGGCGCGGCCGTCGGCGACGAAGTACCAGCGGGTCACCTTGTCCGACGAGCGGGTGGCGCGCATGCCGATGCCGACGGTGACGGTCTCCGGGTCGTCCCAGCTGCCGCGCGCGAACTCCATCCACACATACGAGTAGGCCGATTCCTGCTTGCGATAGAGCAGATTCGACTTCATGGTGCGTTCTTCACCGGCGAACGGGTTCAGCCTGCGTGGTTCGATCCGTCCGTCCAGGACGAACGGGAACAACACTTCCAGGGCCTTGGTCTTGCCGGAGCCGTTGGGACCGCGCAGCACCAGGCGCCCGTCGGCGAAACTGAACTCCTGGTCGCGGTAGTCCCACAGGTTGACGATGCCGGCCCTGGTCGGGACGAACCGCACTCCGCCGTGAATGAGTGACATGCTCAGACCCCTCCCTCTCCGGTGCTGCCGTCGGTATCGGCGGCGGTGACGAACAATTCCTCGGCCTTGCGCACCCGCACGGTGACCACCGCGCCGCGATATCTGGCCAGCGCGGGCAATACCAGCAGCCCGTCCTCGACCGGCCGGATCAGCCGCAGCTTGGTGAGCAGCGCGAGGACCTCGGTGGTGAGCCCGCCGACATCGGCCTGCCACTGGGCGGCGAAGGTCGCGCCGTAGCGGTCGGTGAGCGCGGTGACGGTCGTGCGCACCCAGGCGTCGTCGAGGAACGGATAGGTGACGGGTTCGAGGTCGTCGATGTCGTCGGTGAAATCCGGGGCCGGCGTGCTGGTTTCGAGGTCCTCGGCGAGCGGGGCGAACACGCCCGCAGTGGGGATGGACGCATCGAGGTGCTCGAGCAGGGTGTCATCGGGGGTGAGCGCGCCGGGGCGCCGGGGGATCGGGTTGTCGATGTCGAGGACCGTGTCGGCGATCTCGCCGATCAACAACAGCGCTACCTGTGCCAGGGTTCCGGTGCCGGGGAAGCGGGTATCGGACAGCCGTCCCGAGTTGTCGATCAGCGCCACACCTTCGGCCCGGCGTTCGGCGCGCAAGCCGGTGCAGTGTTCGACCTCGCCGACCAGTCGGTCCTGGCCGAGCAGCGCACCCTCGGCTGCCGACAGTTCGTCGAGATAGACGACGGGGCGCTCGACGAGCGCCCGGCGCACCCGGCGAGCCTGATCAGCCTGGTCGGTGTCCTCGGCCAGCAACCCGCGCACACTGTGTAGATGCTGCAGTGCCCGTGGGGGCCGGAACAGCGCGAACACCACCGGGCGGTCGATGTCGTAGAGCGCCTCGCCCGCCTCCGGGTCGCTGGCCCAACCGCCCGCGTCGCCGTCGGCCAACGTCAACGCACCCCGCGCGCCCAGCCAGCCGACGGCATCGACGAAGGCGTCGCGATCGGCGGCTCGCTCGGTCGACAGGTCGAGTCCCTCGATCCGGCTCGCGTAATCGGCGACGTGCTCGGCCAATTCGGACAGGGTGATCTGGTCGCCTGCCCGGCCGAGCGCGGCCAGCGCCAGTGACAGATAGGCGTAGCGGCGGCGGTCGAAGACCCGATCGTTGACGCTGCGGGCGGGCCGGGCGTCATCGAGCCGATCGTGCACCGGGTAGAGCCGGGCCGTGGTCTCGGTGACCTCCAAGCGGTAACCGAACAATTCGGCCAGATCCTCGCGCAGTTCCGTCGCCCACCGCCGAATCAACGGCAGCGCGATCCGGTCGGGATAGACCCGGGTGACCAGGTGATTGGCGAGCATCACTCGCGCCGCCCGCTGATAGCTGTCGAGAGCGAGCGCATCGATCCGTTGTCGCTTCACAGTCTTGCCCCTCGTGCCGACGTCGGTCGCGCCGCCCGGAGTCGCACCGAGCGATGGTCGCCGAAATCGGGCGAGTCGATGCGCAGTCTCATCGCGCGACCCCGCGGCGGCTCGACTCGCGTACTTCGAGGCGACGGTTGTTCAGATGGAGCAGCCCCGCCGCGGTCCGGATGACCGTCGACCCATCGCAGGGGCGCACTGTCAACGTGACGCCGTTGTCGGAACCCGTTGTGCCGTCGACCTTTCCGCTCACCGGAACCCACGCGGTGGAGGCGGCGTCGATCAGGCGCAACAGCACCTCGGTCTCACGCTGATCCAGCACTCGGTCGTGCACATTGCCCTGGGACAGCGAGGCGGCGGCCGCGGCGCGTTCACGCTGTGCCGCCAGTTGGGCCTCCCGCAGCCGCCGCACGCCCGCGTCGTTGCGCGCGATCCGGGCCGGGGCGCCCGCCGTGGGTGCGCGACCGGTTTCGGCGAGCGTGCGGGAGATCTCCAACGGCGGTGCTTCCCACCAGGATCGGCTGGTGGGGATCAGCTCCGCGTCGGGATGTTCGAGCGACAGGTGGCGCGGCTTGCCCAGCCCGAACACCGCGTCGTAGAGCGCGTGCGCACTGCCCGCGCTGGGGGTGGCGACGAACCATTCGGCCAGATGGCGCAACGCCGATTCCCGGCTGACGCCACCTCGGCGGGTCTCGGTGACCCTGCGCAACAGCGACAGCACCGCCGCGATCGCGCTCATCGTCGCCTCGCGGAGCCGATCGGCCTCGCAGGTTTCCGACGACTCGGTGCCCGCGGCGACGAACCAGGTGCGCAGCCCGTCCCAGCGGGAACGCCAATCCGCTTCGCGTTCGGCGAGACTCAGCAGCACCCGCTCGTCGCACCCGGCCGCGCGGCCGATCAGCTGCTCGACGCCGGTCTCCTCGACTTCGCCGATCGCCGCAGCCAGCCGCGGGGCGAAGCGGGCCAGATCCATGCTGAACTCCCGCATGTGTGCCAGCAGCGCGTCCTTGTGCGCGAGGAAGGATTCCGGCGTGATCTCGGTGGTGCGCACCAGGTCGCCCAGAGACAGGTAGAAGTGCGCGGCGCGCGCGGCCATGTCGGTGAGCGCGGTGTCGAGCCTGCGCAACGTGGTGTAGACCCGCTCGGCGTCGCCGTCGCGGTTGGCGGCGGAGAGGGTGCGCAGGTCGGCGAGCAGCTCGGGCAGCACCAGCCGCGACAGCGACGCGTCCTCCATCCGGGCCGCGAGCACCCCGGCCACCGCCCGGTAGGCCTGGAACCCGGCCTGCGCGAACTGGTAGACGTAGTGCCGGTTGCGGTACTCGGCCAGGGTGGCCGCGCGGGTGCCGTCGTAGCTGCGTTCGAGCACACCCCAGCGATGCAGCTGCTCGAGCAGGGGACCGATCTCGACCGCGGGCAGTGGGACACCCGCGGCCGCCTCGGCTCGACCGCCCGCCTCGGCTCTCGCTATCCACTCGGCGACGTCGTCGGCGTGCAACAACACCACGTAGGCAGCACGAGCGCTGTCGAAGGCGCGCAGCACCCGCAGGTAGTCGGCGCGCTTCTCGGCGGTCGCGAACGAGAACAACCGCAGACGCTCGTCCCACAGGGCGGGTACGGCGCTGGGCAGGCCGTCGGCGGAGTCGGTCACCGTAGACAGGTTAGTGGTGGCCTTCGCGTGCTCCGCCGGACCCGTCCCCGATCGGCGTGGCATCGCCGCGCGAGCTCATCCGACATTGAGCGATCGCAGCTGCTCGAGGAAGGTTTGGGTGCGGTGATCTCCTGGGTAGCGTTCGATGATCTCCCTGGCCGCCTCGCCCGCGATCCACGCCAGCGACGGCAGCGACTTGCGCCCCGCGGAGAACGCCGCGACACCCTCCTCTACCGCGCGCTCGAGATCGCGATCGCGCACGGCCACGACGGCCAGGGTGAGCCGCGCTTCGGAGACCCGCATGGGATTGCGGACCGAACCGTCCGGTCGGGTCGAATCGCTGATCACCTGCTGGGCGTAGCGCTCGGCCAGTCGATCCTGGCCCGCCACCCGGCAGCAGTCCATCGCGTAGAAGTCGAATTTCGTGGCGTCGACGACGAAGTGGTTGTCCAGATCGGCCGGATGACCCATCCGCGACAGGATCGCCCTGCCCTCGTCGAGGGCGGTCTGCACATTGCGGCGATCACCGAGCCGGGCCCAGCCCTTGGCGCGCTGCGCCGCCAACTGCACCCCCACACTCGACGACGTGGTACCCGTCATGGCCTTCTCCGAGACATCGATCGCGCCACGGAAGTTGCCCTGGGTCAACGCGAACCACGCCGACATCTCCGCGGCCCACCCGACGATCTCGGCATTGCCTGCCTCGCGGCCCAGCGAATCGGCGGCTCGGCGGGTGGCCTCGGCGCCACCCCGGCGGCCCAGATCGTAATCGACGCAACCGACCAGCAACGCGACCCAGCCTGCCAGGACGAGGATTTCGCGATGCTGGCTCAGCGTCAGTCTGCCGTCGAGCAGGGAGGTGATCCGGCGCAGCCACGCGGTCCCCTCGGTGTGCAGTGCGTAGGGGTCGGCGTAGGCGTATTCGCAGCACAGCCTTTCGGCGGTGATCCGCACCGCGTCCAGGGTGGCGCTGTTGACGTCGGACATTCTGAGTCGTCCGATGAACTCCAGAGTGTCCATACCGGTTGCCGATAACAGCTCGTCATCACGGTTGGGACGGGACTTCGGGAAGAACGCGGCGGGGACGGTGTCGAACGCGGCCGCGATGATCGGCGCGTAGAACTCGTCAGGTCGCGATTCCCCGGATTCCCATCGGCGCCAGTTGCGCAGCAGGGTACTGTCCGTCGGCAGGTTGTGGGAGGACTTGGCACGCATAGCGCGAACGGCATCGGCTTGCGACCACCCCCTCGCGTCACGTTCCGAGCGCATCCGAACAGCCCAGACGGGTCGATCATCAGTTGCGGTCACGGCGGTAGTATTCCACCAGTTAACGTTCGGCGTCCCGGATAGGGCATGTAGATGTCATCGGATTGACATCTGCTGCCGGGGGCCATGATTGTTCATGATGTAAGCAGGTACTCGGCTCGACAACCGGATGCCGGCTTTGCAGGAGAGCTTGCAGGGCAACGAAGTACCCCCGCGTGGCGTGCCGCGCGACGCGGGGGGATCGGTACACGACAGGTCCGACAACAGAACAGCGATCCCAATCCAACGGAGGTTCGGGTGGAAGCGTTGATCTATGGATACTTGCGGGACGATCTGGCTGATGGTCAGAGCGACCAATTGGAGGATGCGCTACGCAGCCTCGCGCGGACCGCGGGCATGTGTTTCGCCGCGACGTTCCACGAAGCACCCGCGGGTGACGGTGCGGCGTTCGCCGAACTCACCCAGGAATTGAAGCGGGCCGATGCGCACCACGTGGTGGTGCCGTCACTCGATCACCTTACCGGCCAGACGATTCCGCGTGACCTGCTGATCGCGAAGCTGGCGCACGAGGCGGCCGCTCAAGTGCTGACCCTGGAGCGTTAGCCATGGGATCCGATGCCTGCACCGATCCACCATCTCGGTAGCGGCCGCTCCGGCGGCCAGGCAGGCCACCAGTGCGAGCAATCGCTGGTCGCCGAACGCCGGGTACACCTGCCAGTGCAGCAGGTACGCGAACAACGAGCTGTCGGCCACCGCCACCGCCACTACGGCGACGACGGCGGGCACGCGCAGCGCGGGCAGCCAGATCAAGATCAGAATGCCCGCCATGACAAGGCGTTCCCGCTCGGTGACGCCGAAATATCCGGGCACACAAGCCAGCAGCACGGCGCTGACGATCAGCCGCTGCCAGACCGCCGTCGCCTTCGCTCCGGCCCAGCCGAGAACGAAGTACCAACAGGCCAGCGGTGACAACGCGATATCGCGTTCGGGGTAGAGCCCGAACGAATGCCAGCGCAAGACCAGGGTGAGGCCGAGCAGGCCGAGGGCGAACCAGAACGGCGCCCGCCGCTCCCACCCGTCGATCCGGGGGACCCGGATCAGCAGCGCGCAGGCCACGGTGCAGTACACGAGCACTTCCAGGAACCACAGGTGTCCCGCCGTGTCATTGCGGGGACCGAGGATCTTGTTGAGCAGCAACACATTCTGCCAGCCGTAATAGCCGGGTTGCCAGACCATCGTGATCAGGACCCAGAGCGCGGTCGGCACCGCGATCATCGCCACGGCCCGCCCGGTGAGTCGCAGTCGCCGGGCGGGTGGGGCCGAACTCACCGCGAACCGGGCGAAGTTGTAGCCCGCCACGGCGAGCAGCACGTGCGCGGCGCCCCAGAGTTCGAACAGCTGGATGTGCGAGCCGAGGATCAACACGATCCCGATCGCGCGCAGAGCCGTCGAGGAGTCGAGCGCCCGGCCGAAGCGGGCGCGGGTACGGGGAGCTCGCCCCAGGTCGGCGATCGAACGCTGTGGCCAGTCGGTGGGCAGGGTACCGAGCACCCGCTCGAGGCGTGCCGCCACGGTGACGTAACTCAGCGAACTGCCACCCAGGTCCGCGAAACTGTGTGCGGGCGAGATCGTCTCGATCGGCAGGCCGAGGGCGTCGGCGTAGATCGCGCCGACATCGTCGCCCGGGCTCGCCGGTGTGGTGGCGAGCGCGCGCACCGCCGGATAGTCGATTTTGCCGGTGGCCAGCCGGGGCAGCTCGTCGACGACGGTCACGCTGATCGCGGTGGCGGGCAGGCCCGACACCTGGGCGATCAGTCGCGCGGCCGCCACCCCGTGCGCTCGGCGCGAGGTCGCCGACGCGGCCGGGCGGGGGAGTATCGCCGCGATCACCCGGCTGCCGTCGTCGGTGCAGGCGGCGACGAAACCGGCTGTGGCCAGCTCCGATTCGACGCGGCCCAGATCGATGCGCAGACCGAACAGCTTGGCGAAGCGGCTGCGCCTGCCGACGACCTGGTACAGCCCGTCGGGCGTGCGCCGGGCCAGATCGCCGGTCCGCAGCGCGTCGACCGTGCGGCCCAGTGCCAGGTCGGCCGAGTGGCGGGCGTAGCCGAGCATCACGTTCGGGCCGTGGTAGACGAGTTCCTCCGCGGCGCCGTCGTCGACCGGTGCCAAGGTGAAATGCCCGCCCGGGACGGGGATCCCGATGCAATCGGGGTGCTCGTCCGCCGATTCCGGTGGGAGATAGGCCATTCGGGCGGTGGCCTCGGTCTGGCCGTACATCACGAAGAACCGCCAGCCCGCGGCCGCGCCGAGCCGCGCGTAGGCCCGGACCCTGGCCGGCTCGAGTCTGCCGCCCGCCTGGGTCACATACCGCAGAGCGGGCAGCGACATCCGGGCGAAGCCGATCCGGTCGAGGAGATCGACGGTGTAGGGCACCGCGGCGAACGAGGTGGCCCGGTGCGCGCGGAACTCGTCCCAGAACTCGGGCTCGAGCACGGAGCGCTCGGTGAGCAACAGGCTCGCGCCGCGCAGCAGATGACTGTGGACCACCGACAGGCCGTAGCAGTAGAACAGCGGCAAGGTGGTCGCCGCGCGGTCGTCCGGGCCGATGCCGAGGTACTCGGCGATGGATTCGGCGTTGGCGCCGAGATTGCGCGCCGACAGCCGCACCAGCTTCGGCGACCCGGTGGACCCGGAGGTGCTGAGCAACAGCGCCAGCTCCGGATGCAGCCGGTGCGCCGACCGCGCGCGGTTCGCGATGACCCGACCGCGGTCGATGATCACATCCGGGTCGTAGGTTGCGGCCAGTTCGCCGGTGAGCTCGCCGGTGAGCAGGACCGCGCATCCCGCGTCGAGCGCGCCGAGGTAGGCGACGAGGGAGTCCAGATCGTTGCCCGCGGTGAGCGCGACGAGCCGGCGGACCGGTCCCAGTTCGGCCGAGAACTCCGCGACGCGGTCGGCGAGCTGGGCGTAGGTCACCGAGGTGACGGTGGCGGCGGACGCGGGCCCCACCGGGTGCAGCACCGCGACGCGGTCGTCGAAACCACGCAGATGGGCGAGGATCGGCAGGGTCGGCACGCGAAAAAGTCTAGGTGTCGTGCCGAGGGCGGCCGGGAGGCGCCTGTGCGGCGAACTCCCGGTGAACGAGAACTAGAGGCCGAAGCTGCCGGGCCCGCGTCTGCGCAGGTACTTCTCGAACTCAGCCGCGATGGCGTCGCCGTCGATCTTGGACATGGTCTCGTTGAGGTCGATCGCCGCGTCGCCGCGCTCCTCGAGCGAGCGCACGTACTCGCTGATCTCCTCGTCGCCGAGGGTCATCTCGTTGACCGCGGCTTCCCACTCCTCGGCCTGTTTCGGCAGCTCACCGAGCGGAACCTCGATATCGAGGACGTCTTCGACCCGGTGCAGCAGCGCGATCGTCGCCTTCGGGTTCGGCGGCTGCGACACATAGTGCGGGACGGCGGCCCAGAACGACACCGCGGGCACCCCGGCCTTCACACACTGGTCCTGCAGCACGCCGGTGATTCCGGTCGGGCCCTCGTACCGGGTCTGTTCCAGGCTGAATCGCTCGGCGGCCTCGGGGCTGTAGGCCGAGCCGGTCACCGGCACCGGCCGGGTGTGGGGGGTATCGGCCAGCAGCGCGCCGAGGATCACGACCGTCTCCACGCCGAGTTGCTCGATGAACTCGAGCAGGTCGTCGCAGAAACTGCGCCATTTCATGTTCGGTTCGATGCCACGCAGCAACACCACGTCGCGGTCGCTTCCTGGCGGGGAGCACACCGACAGCATCGTCGAGGGCCACTGGATCTCCCTGGTCACCCCGTCGACCTGACGGACTGTCGGCCGGTTCACCTGGTAGTCGTAGTAGTCCTCGGAATCGAGTTCGGCCAGCGGCTCGGCATCCCAGATCAACTCCAGATGTTCGATGGCGCCACTGGCGGCATCGCCGGCGTCGTTCCAGCCCTCGAAGGCGGCAACCATGACGGGATTGCGCAACGTCGGCAGTTCCGTCCCGGGGGTCTCACTGGCATCCACCCGGTCAGCCTAGTGTCTTGTGCGAATTGTTTTGCGGTGACCGACGGTGTTGCGTGTTTCCACCGGGAACAGTGGCGCAGGCCACTCGATTCACCCACAGTGGTCTCGTTCGTCGGGGGCGCCCTCTAGTCTTGAATCATGTCTGCGTCCTTGCCCACCGGGTTCGATACCACGCTCCTCGACACGCTGCGGCGGCGTGTCGTCATCGGCGACGGCGCGATGGGCACGATGTTGCAGGCCGCGGATCTGTCGCTCGACGACTTCCGCGGCCTCGAGGGATGCAACGAGATCCTCAACGACACCCGCCCGGATGTGCTCGCCGAGATTCACCGCGCCTACTTCGCGGCGGGCGCGGATGCGGTGGAGACCAACACCTTCGGCTGCAACTTGCCCAACCTCGCCGACTACGACATCTCCGACCGGATCCGCGATCTGTCCGAGCGCGGCACCCGCATCGCCCGCGATGTCGCCGACGAGATGGGTCCGTCCGCCGACGGCACCCCGCGCTATGTCCTCGGCTCGATGGGCCCCGGCACGAAGCTGCCGACCCTGGGCCACGCGCCGTTCGTCTCGCTGCGCGACGCCTACACCGAAGCCGCGCTCGGCATGCTCGACGGCGGTGCCGATGCCATCCTCATCGAGACCTGCCAGGACCTGCTGCAGGTCAAGGCCGCGATCACCGGCAGTCGCCGGGCCATGATCGCGGCGGGCCGCCGGATCCCGATCATCACCCACGTCACGGTGGAGACCACCGGCACCATGCTGGTCGGTAGTGAGATCGGCGCGGCGCTCACCGCGCTGGAACCGCTCGGCATCGACATGATCGGTCTGAACTGCGCGACCGGGCCCGCGGAGATGAGTGAGCACCTGCGGCACCTGTCGCGCCACGCCACCATCCCGGTGTCGGTGATGCCGAACGCCGGTTTGCCGGTGCTCGGTGCCAACGGCGCCGAGTACCCGCTCACCCCCGAAGAGCTCGCTGTCGCGATGAGCGGGTTCGTGTCCGAGTTCGGGCTCTCGCTGGTCGGTGGCTGCTGTGGCACCACCCCGGAGCACATTCGCCAGGTCGCCGAGGCGGTGCGTGAGGTCGAGAAGACGCTGCCCGCGATCGAGGATCGTCGCCACCCCGAGCACGAGCCCGCCGTCTCGAGCATGTACACCGCGGTGCCGTTCGAGCAGGACGCGTCGATCATGATGATCGGCGAGCGCACCAATGCCAACGGCTCCAAGGCTTTCCGTGACGCGATGCTGGCCGCCGACTGGCAGCGGTGCCTCGAGATCGCCAAGGACCAGACCCGCGACGGCGCGCACATGCTCGACCTCTGCGTCGACTACGTGGGCCGCGACGGTGCCGACGACATGAACGAGCTGGCCTCACGGCTGGCCACCGCCTCGACGCTGCCGATCATGCTCGACTCCACCGAGGTGCCGGTCTTGCAGGCGGGTCTGCAGCATCTGGGTGGCCGGTGTGCGGTGAACTCGGTGAACTACGAGGACGGCGCAGGCCCGGATTCGCGGTTCCAGCAGATCATGCGGCTGGTCTCCGAGCACGGTGCCGCCGTCGTCGCGCTGACCATCGACGAAGAGGGTCAGGCTCGCACGGCCGATCACAAGGTCGCGATCGCCGAGCGGCTGATCGACGACATCACCGGCAACTGGGGCCTGGCCGAGTCCGACATCATCATCGACACCCTGACGTTCACCCTGGGCACCGGGCAGGAGGAGTCGCGCAAGGACGGCGAGGAGACGATCAAGGCCATCCGCGAGCTCAAGCGCCGCCGCCCGCAGGTGCAGACCACCCTGGGCCTGTCGAATATCTCCTTCGGTCTGAACCCGGCCGCCCGGCAGGTGCTGAACTCGGTGTTCATGCACGAATGTGTCGAAGCGGGACTGGATTCGGCGATCGTGCACGCGTCGAAGATCCTGCCGATGAGCCGGATCCCCGACGAGCACCAGCAGGTGGCCCTCGATCTGATCTATGACCGCCGCACCGAGGACTACGACCCGCTGCAGAAGCTGATGGCGTTGTTCGAGGGTGTCTCGACGGCCTCGTCGAAGGCCTCGCGCGCCGAGGAAATGGCGCTGCTGCCCTTGTTCGAGCGTCTCGAGCGGCGCATCGTCGACGGTGAACGCAACGGTCTCGGTGACGATCTCGACGAGGCGATGCAGACCGTGCCGCCGCTGCAGATCATCAACGAGACCCTGCTCTCGGGCATGAAGACCGTCGGTGAGCTGTTCGGTTCGGGCCAGATGCAGCTGCCGTTCGTGTTGCAGTCGGCCGAGGTGATGAAAACCGCTGTCGCGCACCTGGAACCGCACATGGAAGCCACCGACGACGCGGGTAAGGGCCGGATCGTGCTGGCCACGGTGAAGGGCGATGTCCACGACATCGGCAAGAACCTGGTCGACATCATCTTGTCCAACAACGGCTACGAGGTGGTGAACCTCGGTATCAAGCAGCCCATCGCCACCATTCTCGACGCCGCGCAGGACAAGAAGGCCGATGTGATCGGCATGTCCGGGCTGCTGGTGAAGTCGACCGTGGTGATGAAGGAGAACCTCGGTGAACTCAACTCCAAGGGTGTCGCCGAACAGTTCCCGGTGCTGCTCGGCGGCGCCGCGCTGACTCGTTCCTACGTGGAGAACGACCTCACCGCGGTCTACGACGGCGACGTGTACTACGCCCGTGACGCCTTCGAGGGCCTGCGGTTGATGGACGAGATCATGACCGTCAAGCGTGGCGGTGGGCTCGACCCGGACAGCCCGGCGGCGATCGCCGCCAAGGACAAGGCCGCCGAGCGCAAGGCGCGTCATGAGCGGTCCAAGCGGATCGCGGCCGAGCGCAAGGCCGCCGAGGTGCCGATCGTGGTGCCCGAACGCTCCGATGTGGCCGCGGATCTGCCCGTGCCGACGCCGCCGTTCTGGGGCACCCGGGTGATCAAGGGTCTGCCGCTGGCGGAGTATTCGGGTCTGCTCGACGAGCGGGCACTGTTCCTCGGCCAGTGGGGTCTGCGCGGTCAGCGGGCCGGGGACGGGCCGACCTATGAGGACCTGGTGGAGACCGAGGGCCGGCCGCGGTTGCGCGCCTGGCTCGACCGGCTCGCCACCGAGGGCGTGCTCCAGCACGCGGCCCTGGTCTACGGGTACTTCCCGGCGGTGTCGGAGGGCGACGAGGTCATCGTGTTGACCGAGCCGAATCCGGATGCGCCGGAACGGTATCGGTTCACCTTCCCGCGTCAGCAGCGCGACAGGTTCCTGTGCATCGCCGACTTCATCCGCTCGCGCGAGCAGGCTCGTGCGACCGGACAGGTCGACGTGTTGCCGTTCCAGCTGGTGACGATGGGTCAGCCGATCGCCGACTTCGCGAACGCGTTGTTCGCCGCCGACAACTACCGCGACTACCTCGAGGTGCACGGCATCGGTGTGCAGCTCACCGAGGCGCTGGCCGAGTACTGGCATCGCCGGGTGCGCGAGGAACTGACCGTCGACGGCAAGTCCGTCGCCGCCGACGATCCCGCCGACATCCAGGACTACTTCAAGCTTGGCTACAGGGGCGCTCGCTACTCCTTCGGCTACGGTGCCTGCCCCGACCTGGAAGATCGTGCCAAGCTGGTCGACCTGCTCGACGCCGGCCGGGTCGGGGTGACGCTGTCGGAGGAACTGCAGTTGCACCCCGAACAGTCGACGGACGCGTTCGTGCTGCTGCATCCGGAGGCGAAATACTTCAACGCCTGAGAGACTGCAGGCACAGAGATACACGCGTCGGCAGATCGGACCGGTCCCGCGGACCGGTCCGATTGTCGTTGCGACGCATGTGAGTCTGGTCACGATGCGGCGCTGGGTCCATGGACCGGGCTGTCCCGCAACAGGATCGAAGCAGTTCAGCACGTAGGATTTTCGAAAGTTTCATCCCGCTGTGGCGCGGAGGGCGAGACGACTCAGCGGTAAGCAGGAGGGGCACACGATATGACATCGGATCGGTTGATCGCGGGACGCTATCGACTCACCGACCCGATCGGCACGGGCGCGATGGGGGTCGTGTGGCGCGCCACCGATGTCCGGCTGCGGCGCACTGTCGCGGTGAAGCAAGTGCTGCTCGCACCCGGTCTCACCGGTACACAAGCACTCGAGGGAAAACTGCGTGCGATGCGGGAGGGCCGGATCGCGGCCCGTCTGCACCATCCCAACGCCATCACCGTCTTCGATGTCGCCGAAGAGGACGGCCAGCCGTGGCTGGTCATGGAATACATGAACGCGCCGAGCCTCGCGGTGAAGCTGGCGGGCGGGGTGACGTTGCCGCCGATCGAGGTGGCGGGGATCGGCGCCCAGGCCGCCGCCGCGCTGTCGGCCGCGCACGACGCCGGGATCATGCACCGTGATGTGAAACCGGCCAACCTGCTCGTCGGCGACGACGGCACGGTCAAACTCACCGACTTCGGCATCTCGCACGCGACCGGCGACGTCACTGTCACCGCCACCGGCTTCCTGGCGGGCACCCCCGCCTATCTGGCGCCCGAGATCGCGCGCGGCGACAACCCGAAACCCGCCGCCGATGTGTTCGCTCTCGGCTCCACGCTGTACGCCGCCTCCGAAGGCGCTCCGCCGTTCGGTGAGGGCGACAACCCCCTGGCTGTGCTGCACGCCGTCGCGCGCGGTGTGGTGCCCGAGCCGAAGAACGCGGGCCCGCTCGCCCCGGTCCTGATGTGGCTGCTGACCGCGTCCGCCGACGACCGGCCGACGATGGCGCAGGCCCGGGTCGCGTTGGAAGACGTTGCGGCGGGCCGTGTTCCGGCACTGCCCGCCTCGGCCACGAAGATTCTGCCGATGAGCGAGGCGGCCACGTCGCTGATTCCGCCGGCCGGCGCACCCGCGAACGGGGGCGCGACGGCGAAGTCGGGCGCGGCAGCGTTGTTCGGCAGCGGTCTCGCGAAGGCCAAGGCTGCCCGCTCGGCCATCTCGGGCCGAAATTCGACCGGCGCACCGCATGCGTCGGACGTGAGCGGGAGTGCGGCGTCGGGCGCGGGCGGCAACGCGGCGAGCCGAGCGGACGGGGCAATCGGCCGAGCGGCGGCAGGCGGGGCCGGGCAGGCAGGGGCGGTGCGGCAGGCGGCGGCAGGCGATCCCGGCCTCGTCCGGCCGCGCGACGCCGCGTCCTCGGCCGCGGACGGTGTGGAACGCGCCGGTGCCCAGGCGCAGCTGCGCGCCGAGGCCGCGGCCGGGCCGACGGACGGCTCCGGCCTGCATCCGGCGTTCCCCGTCCCGCCGTCGCGCACCGACCGCGCGAACAACAGCCGCGCCGTGCTGCTGCTGGCCGCGGCCGTCGCCGCCTTCACGGTGATGCTGGTGGTGCTGGTGGTCACCCGTGACCGGGGCGGTGACTCCGATCGGCAGGCGCAGGTCCCGGCATCGCCGGTCACCGTCACGACCGTGGTCGACGGCAAGGTGAGCACGGTCGTCATCGTGCCCGAGCAGGAAACGATCACCGTGTCTGCCCCGCCCGAAGCCCTGCCGAGCGGTGCGACGAGCGCCGGTGCGACCCCGACGAGCACATCCGCCAAGCCGACTCCCACCACCGCGAAACCGACCAGCACGACCATCACCACCACGCCGTTCGGTCCGCCCACCCCGGACCGGATCAACCAGTTCATCGCCGGGTACTACGGCATGCTGCCCGGCAATATCGGCGGGGCGTGGGCGCAGCTCGCTCCCGGGTACCAGGCGCAGACCGGTGGGTTCGGGCAGTACTCGTCGTTCTGGTCGTCGGTGCGGTCGGTGACTGTCGGCTCGATCACCCCCAGCGGGCCGAACCGCGCGGTCGTCACGCTCACCTATCAGCTCGCCAATGGCACCGTGACCTCGGAGAACCGGTGGATCCAGGTCTCCGGCGACGCGGGCAACCTGCAGATCGCCGGATCGGGCGTCTGAGGCGGACCCGTTACCCTGAACGGGGTCCGGCGAGCGCCGGGCACTTCGGCGATGTGTGACGAGAACGAGGCGAGTAACAGGTGAGCGCGCGACCGGCCGCGGTGCTGTGGGACATGGACGGCACGCTGCTCGATTCGGAGAAGCTGTGGGACATCGCGGTTCGTGAACTGGCCCGCGAACACGGTCGCGAGCTGACCGACGAGGTCCGCCACGCCCTGATCGGCGCCTCCGGCCCCAACGCGCTGCGCATGCTCTTCGACGGTATCGGTATCGACCCGTCGCCGCAGACGATCGTCGAGGCGGGGGAGTTCCTGGAGCGCCGGGTCACCGAGCTGATGCTCGGCCCGATCCCGTGGCGTCCCGGCGCCAAGGACGCGCTGGCGATGGTGCGCGAGGCGGGCATGAAGTCCGCGCTGGTGACCAACACCAAGCGCTCGCTCACCGAATACGGCCTCGATACCCTCGGCCGCGACTTCTTCGACACCTCCGTCTGCGGTGACGAGGTGGCGCACGGCAAGCCCGATCCGGCCATCTACCGCCGCGCCGCGGAACTGCTCGGGGTCGACCCGGGTGATTGTGTCGCGATCGAGGACTCGCCGACCGGTTCGCTCGCGGCACAGGGCGCGGGCTGCGGTCTGCTGGTGATTCCGTGCGAGATCGCGGTTCCCGAGGCGCCGGGGCGGGTATTCCGGGAGTCGCTGATCGGTTTGTCGGTCGACGATCTGCGAGTCGCACTCGACGCACGCGTGTGAATCTTTCGACAGCGGCGCGTGATAGGGCGTAATAGCCTACCGTGATAGTACCGAAACCCAGGTTGAATCTACGAAAACTGTTGCCGCACAGTTGATTTCGCCCGATTGTGATCTTCCCGGGATATGCCCGATTTGTCGAAACCACGGGCGCTCGCCCGAATATTCCCGCAAACTGGGTACATGACGGGCACGCGGGGGCTTGACGAAATCGTCGACATCGCACGGTATCCACTCACCGATCTCGGTGGTTCGGGCAGGCAGGCGGCTATCGACGCCGCCCGCGCCGAGCTGGCCGAGGACGGTTGTACGGTGCTGCGCGAGTTCATCCGCCCGCAGCTGCTCGACACACTGCGCGCCGAGGGGGAGGCGATCGCACCGCACGCCCACTACAAGGTGGAGCGGGTCAACGCCTACAACATTCCCCTCGACGCCGACCTGCCCGCAGGCCATCCGGCGCGGATCGTGCTCGACCGCGGAAACGCGTTCGTGGCCCGCGACCGGATCCCCGCCGAGGCGCTGATCCACCGCCTCTACACCGACCCGGTGTTCCAGTGCTTCGTCGCCGATTGTTTCGAACTCGAGGATCTGCACGAATTCGCCGACCCACTGGCAGGTTTGTGCCTGAACGTGGTCGAGCCGGGGATGTCGCATCCGTGGCATTTCGACACCAACGAATTCACCGTCAGCATGCTCACACGCAAGCCCGACGCCGGCGGCGTGTTCGAGTACTGCCCCAACATCCGCGACCCGCACGCCGAGCACCTCGACGACGTGCGCGCCGTGCTCACCGGTGACGGCACCCGGTTCATTCGCGCGCTGGAACTGCGCCCCGGCGATCTGCAGCTGTTCAAGGGCCGCTTCTCCCTGCACCGCGTCACCGAGGTGGCCGGTGCGAGCCAACGACATTCGGCGATTTTCGCCTACACGGACCGTCCAGGGGTGATCGGCACGGTCGAACGCACCAGGCAGTTGTTCGGCCGTGTCCTGCCCGACCACGTGGCCGCCGCGGCCGACGCCGTCCGAGGTGACCGACTGCTCGACTGAGAGGAACCGCCCATGTCCGTTCCGTTGCACACCACCGGTAAAGCATCCTTCGACGACATCTACGAAAGTCCGGATCCGCGTGCGTACTTCGCACGGATGAACGAGCTGGACTACCGGATCCCAGAACTGGCGAAGCCGCACTTCGCCGAGCAGTTGCGCCAGCTGCGGGCCGCTCGGCCGGGCCGGATCCCGACGGTGCTCGACCTCGGGTGCTCCTACGGGGTGAACGCGGCACTGCTGCGCACCGGCACCACCGTCGACGAATTGGCCGGGCACTACCGCGATCACGTCGACACCGACAAGATCGGGTTGATCGCCGCCGACCGGGAGCGGTTGCGCGGTGACCTGATGCCCGACGTACGCTTCATCGGGATGGACGCCGCACGCCCGGCGCTGACCTACGCCCACGCCGCCGGACTCCTGCACGACTACGTGCACGCCGACCTCGAGGCCACCGAGCCCACCGAGGCGCAGCGCCGTGTGCTCGCCTCCGCCGATCTGGTGATCTCCACCGGATGCGTCGGCTACATCACCGAGAAAACCCTGTCCAGGGTCGCCCAGGCAGATCCGCGCAAGCGACCGTGGATGGCGCATTTCGTGTTGCGGATGTTCGATTTCGGTCCCATCGCCGAGGAGTTGGCCGCGCTCGGCTATCGCAGCGAGCAACGTCCCGGTATGTTCCAGCAGCGGAGGTTCGCCTCGTCGCAGGAACGTGAACAAGTGCTGGATGCGTTGGCGGCCAAGGGAATCGACACCACCGACCACGAAGCCGAAGGCTGGCTCTACGCCAACCTGTTCCTGTCCCGCCCGCATCCCATCGAGACCTGAGGACTTGGATTGAACCAACCCACGTTCGCCGCCGAAGACACGCTGCCCCGGGTACCGCTGCCGAGTCTGGACGACAGTTGCGCGCGGTTCCTGCAGTGGTGTCAGCCCCTGCTCGGCGCCGAAGATTACGCCACCACCGAGGGCGCGGTAGCCGAGCTGCTGCGCCCCGGTGGGGCGGGGCGCGCGCTGCACGCCGCCCTGGCCGACTACGACGCCACCCCCGGCGTCGGCAGCTGGCTCGACGAATTCTGGCCGTCCCGGTATCTGGGCCGCCGCGACCGGATCGCGATCAACGCCAACTTCGTGTTCCTGTTCCGCGACGACACCCCCCTGGCGGCGTCGACCCTCGCCGGGCAGACCGAGCGGGCAGCCGCCATCATCGGGGCGGCCGTCGATTACAAGCTGGCACTGGACGCGGAGAAGATCGCGCCGGTGACCCAGCGTGGGCAGGCACTGTCGATGTGGCAGAACAAGTACCTGTTCTCCGAGACCCGGATTCCCGGCGAGATCCAGGACAGCGTCCGCAAGCCCTACAGCCCGGAATGGCCCGGCCCCTCGGATGCCCGGCACATCGCGGTCTTCTACCGCGGCAACATCTTCCGGATGGATGTCATCGGACCCGACGGCGCGCCGTACGCGTTCGACGACGTGGTCGACGGGCTGCGCGCGGTGATCAAGGGCGGTACCAAGCCCGCCGCGACCGACACCTCGGTCGGCCATCTCACCACGAAAGCCCGTGCGGCATGGGCGCGCAGCCGCGAAGTGCTGCGCACCGAGCCCGCCAATGTCGAGGCCTTCGACGCGGTGGAGACGGCGCTGTTCTCGGTGTGCCTGGAAGACTTCGCCCCGCGCGACGAACTGCACGCTTGCGATCAGCTGCTCCACGGCGACAGCGGCAATCGCTACTTCGACAAGTCGGTGACGTTCATCGTCTTCGCCGACGGTCAGTCCGGCATCAACATCGAGCACTGCGGACTCGACGGCACCACCGTGCTGTCGTTCGTCGACGCGCTGCTCGAGCGGACCGCCCAGGACCACGCGGCGACCAGCGGCGCGCAATCGCAGGGGCTGCCCTCGGTGGAGCCGATCGAGTTCGTGCTCGACTCCGCCGCCCGCGCCGACATCGCCGCGGCGGGCGCCGACTTCGCCCGCTTCGCCGCCGACACGGCCACCTCGCTGGTGTCGTTCGACGACTTCGGCACCGGCGAGGCCAAGAAGCTGGGCATCTCACCCGATGCCTTCGCTCAGCTCAGCTACCAGCTCGCCCACCGGCGCAGCAAGGGGCTCACCGGCGCCACCTACGAATCCATCGCCACCCGGCAGTTCCGCAACGGCCGCACCGAGGCCATGCGCGTGGTGACCCCGGAGATGGTGTCGTTCGTCGACGCGATGGTGTCCGACGAGGCCGACCCCGCGACCAAGCTGGCCGCGGCGCGCACCGCCGCGTCCGCCCACGTCGCGCGGGCCAAGGAATGCCAAGCCGGGCAGGCACCCGAGCAGCACCTGTGGGAACTGGAGTGGATCCAGCGCCGCCGCGGCGAACAGCTCGGCGTCGCCGAGGAGCGGATCGCGCTGTTCGACAGCCCCGGCTGGACGATCATGCGCGACGACTACCTCTCGACCAGCTCGGCCCCGTCGAAGTACATCCGCTACTTCGGCTTCGGCTCGACCAGCCCGCGCTGCATCGGCATCGCCTACGTGCTGCTGCCGGATCGGTGGAACATCTACCTGGCCACCCCCAAATCGGTGTCCGACCAGATGTACGCCTTCGCCGATCACCTGCGCACCGCCGTAGCCGACCTGCGCGAACTGCTCGCTCAACCGGCATGATCGTTTCCCGGCGTGCCGCACCGCGCGGTGCGCCGGGAAAACCGCTGGGTCGGGTATGAAACAATCTCTACTCGTGAAGAACTTCGAATCCCTGTTCGCCGAGCTGACCGAGCGTGCCCAGACCCGTCCCGAGGGCTCTGGCACCGTGGCCGCGCTGGACGCAGGCGTTCATTTCCAGGGCAAGAAGGTCCTGGAGGAGGCCGGCGAGATCTGGCTGGCCGCCGAGCACGAGAGCGATGAAGCGCTCGCCGAGGAGATCTCCCAGCTGCTGTACTGGCTCCAGGTGATGATGCTGGGTCGCGGGCTGAAGCTCGAGGACGTGTACCGACATCTGTGACGGCTGATCCGTCCCGATCGACACGTTTCTCACTTCCCCGAAAGGACCCCATTCCCATGTTGCGCGTCGCAGTTCCCAACAAGGGTTCGCTGTCGGAAGCCGCCACCTCCATCCTGAGCGAGGCCGGATACCGCAAGCGGACCGATTCCCGCGACCTCACCGTTCTCGATCCCGCGAACCAGGTCGAATTCTTCTTCCTGCGTCCCAAGGACATCGCCATCTACGTCGGCTCCGGTGAGCTCGACCTCGGCATCACCGGCCGCGATCTGGCGCTGGACTCCGGGTCCCCGGTGAGCGAGCGGCTCTCGCTCGGTTTCGGCCGCTCCAGCTTCCGCTACGCGGCCCCCGCCGGCGAGGACTGGAAGGTCGAGGATCTGGCAGGCAAGCGCATCGCCACCTCCTACCCGAACCTGGTCCGCGCCGACCTCGCCCGCTTCGGCATCGACGCCGAGGTGATCCGCCTCGACGGCGCGGTCGAGATCTCGATCCAGCTCGGTGTCGCCGACGCCATCGCCGACGTCGTCGGATCCGGGCGCACCCTGCGTCAGCACAACCTGGTCGCGTTCGGCGAGTCCCTGTGCGATTCCGAAGGCGTCCTCATCGAACGCACCGGGTCCGACCGCGACGACCGCGCCCGCAATCAGCTCATCAACCGCATCCAGGGCGTCGTCTTCGCCCAGCAGTACCTGATGCTCGACTACGACTGCCCCAAGTCGCTGTTCGACCAGGCCGTCGCGATCACCCCCGGTCTGGAGTCACCGACGGTCTCGCCGCTGACCGATCCCGAGTGGGTCGCCGTGCGCGCCCTCGTTCCCCGCAAGCAGGGCAACGAACTGATGGACCGCCTCGCCGACCTCGGCGCCAAGGCCATCCTCGCCACCGACATCCGCTCCTGCCGGGCTTTCTGAGCCCTGACGACCGGAGGCCCCTCACCTGTGTTCATCCAGGTGAGGGGCTTTCGTGCAGGTGGAGCTGTCGGCGTTCCTACTTCGCCGACAGACTCTCGAGCGCCTCACGAATGAAGCACAACGGGCAGATCGGGTCGAACGGCGCCGTCGGGTAACCGCCGATCACCGGTTGCGCAATCCGCGGCCCCGCTGACGTCTCGGCCGATGCCACGGTCGGGTAGATCCCGATCGACACCGCGACAGCCGCGACGGCCACGGCTCTGGACATGGTGCGATTCATCTGTCTCCTCAGCTCGATGGATGACAACCCGCTACGGCGGTGCACCGACAGGTCGCTACCGAGGGGATTCCCCTACGGACCGAGGGTAGTCGTGGTCGCTTCGACCCCGCGATGGATACCTCGCCGCGAGTAGGCTGGAATCGCAGATTTGTCCGGACAATCAGTGATCGGGGCGAACATGTCGAACAAGAACGAGCACGAAGAGAAGATCGAGAAGGAGCAGGTCGAGCGCGAAGAGGAACGCCGCCGCCTGCAAGAAGAAGAGGATCGTCGCCTGCAGTAGGCCTGCCCCTCGTACATCATGTCACCGATCATTCGGTCAGCGGCGAGATCCGCTCAGGCTGAACGCAATCGGTGTGCCCTCGCGATTCCGTTGCTACCTTGCGTTTTCTCGATGAGGAACAGCAAGGAGTCACCGTGTCGCAGACACAGCCCGAGCCTCGGCCCGGCAGCGCATTCAGCTGGAACGAAGACTGGTTGGCTACCGTCGTCGGGCTCGTCCTGATCGGTCTGGTACTGGTCGGCGCGATCCCCGACTGGCTGGTGCCGTGATGGGGGAGACCGGGACGACGTCGGAAACTGCGGCGTTGCAGGCGAATGCGCGGCCTGCGGTGCGCGACATCGTGGCCGGGATCGTGCTGGTGCTGGCGCTGGGCGCGTTGACGCGGTTCTTCGACACCCATGTTCCCCAGTGGGCCGTGGATACACCCTTCAAGCGCGTCGCGAAGACGGTCGAGTATCCGGTGTACGCGATCGCGATCGGGTTGATCGGCAATGTGGTGCTGAGCAAGATCGGCCTGCGGGACCGGCTTTCGGCCGGTTTCCGGACCGAGTTCTTCATCAAGACCGGGGTGGTGCTGCTCGGCGCTTCGATCAATCTGAAGATCCTGGTGACAGCGGCCGCTCCGTCGATCGTGCAGGCGCTGGCGTTGATCACCATCGTCTTCGGGTTCACCTGGTGGCTGGGCGGGGTGCTCGGTCTCGACGACAAGTTGCGGGCGCTGCTGTCGTCGGCGGTGTCGATCTGCGGGGTGAGCGCGGCCATCGCGGCGGCGGGTGCGGTGCAGGCGCGACGCGAGCAGATCGCCTACGCGGCGTCGCTGGTGATCATCTTCGCGCTGCCGTCGATCTTCCTGTTGCCTTGGCTCGCTGATGTTTTCGGGCTTTCCGATGCGGTGGCAGGCGCGTGGATCGGTGGCAATATCGACACCACGGCCGCGGTGGCTGCCGCGGGTGCGCTGGCGGGTGAGCAGTCGTTGCAGATCGCGACGATCGTCAAAACCACGCAGAACGCACTCATCGGTCTCGTGGCGATCGCGCTCACCGCCTGGTTCGCGTTCCGCGTGGATCGTACCGAGGGCGCCGCTCGTCCGAGCCTCGGCGAATTCTGGGCCAGGTTCCCGAAATTCGTGCTCGGGTTCATCGCCGCCTCGATCATCGGCACGCTGTATCTACAGTCGGTCGACAAGAAGACCGGCGCCGCGCACATCGCCGTCATCAACGACCTGCGCACCTGGTTCCTGATCCTGGCCTTCGTCTCCATCGGTCTGGAGTTCTCGCTGCGCGGGCTGCGCGAAGCCGGGTGGCGGCCGATCGTGGTCTTCGGATCGGCGGCGGTCGTGAATCTCGCTGTCGGCCTGGGTCTTTCGGTGCTGCTGTTCCGCGACTTCGCGGTCTGAGTGCCCGCCGCGGGCAGCCTCAGGAATCAGCCCGGCTGCTCGCGGTCGCCTCGGCCTTGATCTGTTCGAACTGCGCGCCCATCCGCGCGGCCAGTGCGGTCGCGGCCGACAGCGGACGGACCATCACCATCAGTTCGTCGATCTTGCCGTCCTCGTCGAGGTGGACGAAATCGCACCCGGTGAGTTGCTTGCCGTCCACGGTGGCCTCGAACACCAGGGCGTGATCGCGCCCTTCGCCGATCTCGCGCACGTAGCGGAAGTCTTCGAAGACGCGGATCACCGCGCGCAAGATGGCCGCGGTGATGGCCTTGCCGGGATAGGGCTGGAAGGCGACGGGGCTGGTGAAGACCACATTCTCGGCCAGCAATGCCTCGATGGCCGCTTCGTCTCGTGCTTCGACCGCCGTGCGGAAAGGATGCATCTGTCAGCTCACCTCATATTCAACGAGTTGCATAGGGTGTGCGCAGCTTAACCCGGACAGTGGGTGCGGTCATACGTCTTCGGGGAGACGTTCTGTCACCAGGTCGGCAGGGGCCGGGGCCTGGACCGGCCAGCCCGGATAGGGCGGTGGCGTGCCGCCGTACTCGGGGCACAGGGGCTTGAAGTCACAGAACTTGCACATCGAGTTGCGAGTGGGCGGGAAGTCCCCGGTTCGGCCCGCGTCGATGATGGCTTGCCAGAGCGCGGTGAGGATGCGCTGGAAGCGGTCCAGTTCCTCGCGCTCGGGTGTGTAGGTGAGAATGTTCTTGTCGGCCAGATAGATCAGGCGCAGCTGGGCCGGGACGATGTCGCGGGTGCGCAGGATCATCAGCGCGTAGAACTTGAGCTGGAACAGCGCTCGCGCTTCGTGCAGGGGGCCGGGGGAGCGACCGGTCTTGTAGTCGACAACGCGCAGCAGGCCGTTGGGCGCCACGTCGATGCGGTCGACGAAACCGCGCAGCGGAATATCGCCGTCGAGGTCGACCTCGACCCGTTCCTCGAGCGCGTGCGGCTCGAATCGGCGCGGGTCCTCGAGCTCGTAATAGCTCGCGACCAGCGTGCGCACTTCGTCGAACAGCGCCTGCGGACCACCCTCGGCGACGAGCTCGTCCACCCCGTCGCGCTCCGCGCGCACACGCTCCCACGCCCCCGGCACCAACTCGGCCGCCCGTGCCGGCTGACGCTCGGCCGCGGGCAACCCGAACAGATCTTCCAGTACCGCGTGCACCACGGTCCCGCGCACTGCCGCTCGCGACGGCGGTTCCGGCACCCGATCGATCGCCCGCAACCGGTACTTCAGCGGACACTGCTTGAAATCGCTTGCCCGCGAAGGCGACAACGCCGGACGCGACCGATGCACCGGCGCGTCGGCGGTGTCGTCGGTCAGGGGCACGGACAAGGGCGCTGACATGTTTCGCAGGTTAACCGCACACACCGACACGATCGCGCGTCCGCCGCAAAATAGCTGACCCGTCGATCGCGCGGACGGCGGCGCCTGGCAGGCTGACAGGTCCATTCGAAGAACGGGAGATCAATGACGGCCAGACGAACCGGTCCATTCGCTATCGGGGACCGCGTGCAGCTGACCGACGGTAAGGGACGCCTCTTCACCGTGGTGCTCGAGGAGGGTAAGGAATTCCATACCCATCGCGGCGGCATCAAGCACGACGACCTCATCGGCAACGACGAGGGCACCGTGGTGAAGTCGGTCAACGGCACCCCGTATCTGGCCCTTCGCCCGCTGCTCACCGACTACGTGCTGTCGATGCCGCGCGGCGCCGCGGTGATCTACCCCAAGGACGCGGCCCAGATCGTCCACGAGGGCGATGTGTTCCCGGGCGCGCGAGTGCTGGAAGCCGGCGCCGGTTCGGGTGCGCTGACCTGCTCGCTGCTGCGCGCGGTCGGTCCCGAGGGTGAGGTGATCTCCTACGAGATCCGCGACGACCACGCCGAGCACGCCGTCCGCAACGTGGAGACCTTCTTCGGCGAGCGGCCGGCGAACTGGTCGATCACGATCGCCGACGTGGCGCAGTACGAGGGCCCGCAGGTCGATCGCGTCGTGCTCGACATGCTGGCGCCGTGGGACGCGTTGCCCGCGGTGTCGAAGGCGCTGGTTCCCGGTGGGGTGCTGGTGGTGTACGTCGCCACCGTCACCCAGCTGTCCAAGGTGGTCGAGGCGCTGCGTGAGCAGGAATGCTGGACCGAACCGCGCTCGTGGGAGTCGATGGTGCGTGGCTGGCACGTCGTCGGCCTGGCCGTGCGCCCGGAGCATCGCATGCAGGGCCATACCGCGTTCCTGGTGAGCGCGCGGCGGCTGGCCGAGGGCACTGTCACGCCCAAGCCGCAGCGGCGTCCGTCCAAGGGCTGATCACGCGCGGGTGAGCAGGCGGGCGGCGAGCAACGCGGCCGCCGCGCCTGCGAACCAGAGCCCACCGTCTGCGGTGAGGCCCCATCGGGTGGCTTGCAGGATCGCGATCCCGGCGGCGATCACGGTCAGCACGGTGGCGGCCGAGCGGACGCCCCGCACTGCCGCGACCGGACCGTCCCACCAGCGCAGCGGTGTGTTCTCTAGGCCACGCAGGCCGAGGAACAGCGCGCCGGTGAGTGCGGCGGTCGCGGTGAGCTGCACCGCCGTGAGCAGCCAGAATCCGGATTCGGTGGGTGCGGCGCGGTCGGCGCCCGCCAGGTGGCTGAGTACGAGCACGGCGAGCAGGGCGGGCATGTGCCACAGGTACAGCGTCATGGCCCCGGTGTTGCCGATGACGGTCGACCACCAGACGCGCGGGCGGGCGGCGAGACGGCGCAGCCAGGGCGCCACGGCGACGGCGGCGCAGCACAGCATCACCGCGTGCCCGGCCAGCAGCAGCGAGGGCGGCGCCAGATTCGACAGCCGTTGGCCCGGCACGGTGACCATGCTCACCTCGTACGGGCCGACCAGGACCAAGAGCACGTCGACGACCAGAACCGCCGCGGCCAGCACCGCTGCGGTCCGCCGGCGCAGCAGGCCACGCAGGTACCCGATCCCGAGCACCGCGGGCACCAGCCAGACGACCATGTTGAGGTAGCCGAGCTCGCTCGGCCCGCCGGTGAGCCGCACCGCGTCGACGATCGCCGTGCCTGTCACGATCACCGCGACCGCGGCGAACATCCGGCCACCGCTGGTGATCAGCGCCGCGAGCGACGGCACGATCGCCAGCACCGCCAGGTACGTGCCGAGAAACCACAGCAGCTGCACGCTCGTCACCGCGAGCGGACGATGCCACCCCGGCGCGAGCACCAGATCGGCCACCACCAGCAGCGCCACCGAGGCGGCCACGAAGTAGCCGAGCGGCCGGACCAGCCGCTGGGTGCGCCGGAAAAGCCAAGCGCCCCATGATGTCCCCGGCCCGATGCCGCGCGCACCCGCGGCCACGCCCGCGAAGAAGAACAGCGGAAGCACCTGCAGAACCCAGGTGAGCGGGCGCAGCATCGGCAGATCGGCGAGCACATTGCCGAAACGCACCTCGGTGCCCGACACCGTCACGGTCAGCATCAGGCAGTGACCGGCGACGACCACCACCAGCGACGAGATCCGCAGCAGATCCAGGAACCGGTCCCGATCGGCCGGGGTGTTCGCGGCCACCACCGCGACACTGGGAACAACGCTCATGCCAGAGACCATCGCAGAATTCGCGCCACGGACACAGCGCGGAACTACCCCGGTCGCTGAGTGGAACTACGCGGGCGTGGACCGCAGGTCGGTGGCGATCGATCCAGCCCGGGTGATCTTGCGGCCTGCGTGCGGTGCACAGCGACGGTACGGCCGGGGCGGTACCCGCCGGGCCCTCCGGGCCGTGCCGATCGGTCAGGCGGGCGTGCAGGGAGCCTGGGCGAAGCCGAGCAGCAGGCAGCCGCTGGCGTCGGAGAGCTTCCACGTGCCGCCCTCCTGCTGCCAGGTGACCGGGAACGCGGGCGCCGTGCCGTGCGGAGAGGTGATCGTCACATCGGCGGTGGCGGTGTCACCGCTGGTCGCGACGTTGTCGACGGCGAAGGTCAGGGTGTAGCCGGCGAGCATGCCGTTCATCTGATCGATGTTGGACTTGTGCGCGTCGCCGTTGACGATCAGTTTCGCCTTGTCGTCGGTGGATACTCCGGGATCGGCGAACTTGATCAGCGTCGCCTTCAGGGAATCGGCGGTGGGTGCCGCGGCGTTGTCACCCGAAGGTGCCGGAGTTGCCGAAACGCTGGACGGAGCGGCCGCGATACTGGTACTGCTCGTGGTGGCATTCGTCGAGGAATCGTCGGAATCGCCGCAACCGGTCAGTCCGACGGTGACGGCGAGCGCCGCAGCGGCGGCGGCGACGGTGACACGGATCGTGCGGGGAGGAAGGAGCATGGACAGCAACCTTTCGACTCGTTGGGCGAGTGCCCCGTACGGGGTGTTAGGGGAGCCTAACAGGTGCAAATGTGTGGTTGATGTCGTACCGACCGTACAAGATGTGATCACGACGAAACCATGTCGGAAAGCGAGAACGGACCGCGCCCGGTAGCGTTGATAGACCGGGACTGGGAGGAGCAGCATCATGAGCCCCAACGAGAATTCGGATTCGGCGGCCTGGCGAGAGCTCGAGGCGGTACGCGCCGAGTCGGCTGCTCTTCGCAGGCAACTCGCCGATTCGCCGGATCGCGCACGCGAATTGGAAGCCAGGATCGATTCGCTGACCATCCGCAACGGCAAGTTGATGGACACGCTCAAAGAAGCGCGCCAGCAGCTGATCGCGTTGCGCGAGGAAGTCGATCGTCTCGGCCAGCCGCCGAGCGGATACGGCATCGTCATCCACGCCTACGAGGATCAGACGGTCGACGTCTTCACCTCCGGGCGCAAGATGCGCCTCACCTGCTCGCCCAACATCGACGCCGACGCACTGGAATACGGCCAGACCGTGCGCCTCAACGAGGCACTCACCGTCGTCGAGGCCGGAAATTTCGACGCCATCGGCGAAATCGGCACGCTGCGTGAGATTCTCGACGACGGCAGGCGCGCCCTCGTGGTCGGCCACGCCGACGAAGAGCGGGTGGTGTGGCTGTCGGGTCCGCTGTCCAAGATCGCCGAATACGACGACATGGCAGACCCCGATTCGCCGATTCGCAAACTGCGCCCGGGTGATTCGCTGCTGGTCGACACCAAGGCGGGCTTCGCGTTCGAGCGCGTTCCCAAGGCCGAGGTCGAAGACCTTGTGCTGGAAGAGGTTCCCGACGTCGACTACACCGACATCGGTGGCCTGGGCCGTCAGATCGAGCAGATCCGCGATGCGGTGGAACTGCCGTTCCTGCACAAGGATCTGTTCCGCGAGTACGCGCTTCGCCCGCCCAAGGGTGTGCTGCTCTACGGTCCGCCCGGCTGCGGTAAGACGCTGATCGCCAAGGCGGTGGCCAACTCCCTCGCCAAGAAGATCGCCGAATCGCGTGGTCAGGATGCCAAGGAAGCCAAGTCGTTCTTCCTCAACATCAAGGGTCCCGAGCTGCTCAACAAGTTCGTCGGCGAGACCGAGCGCCACATCCGCATCATCTTCCAGCGAGCACGCGAGAAGGCCTCCGAGGGCACTCCGGTGATCGTGTTCTTCGACGAGATGGACTCGATCTTCCGCACCCGCGGTTCCGGTGTCTCCTCCGATGTGGAGACCACCGTTGTGCCGCAGCTGCTTTCGGAGATCGACGGTGTGGAGGGTCTCGAGAACGTCATCGTGATCGGCGCGTCCAACCGCGAGGACATGATCGACCCCGCGATCCTGCGGCCGGGCCGTCTCGATGTGAAGATCAAGATCGAGCGCCCCGACGCGGAATCGGCGCAGGACATCTTCTCGAAGTACCTCACCGAGACGCTGCCGCTGCACGAGAGCGATCTGCGCGAGTTCGACGGCGACAAGCAGGCGTGCGTCGAGGCGATGATCGAGAAGGTCGTCGAGCGGATGTACGCCGAGAGCGACGACAACCGGTTCCTGGAGGTCACCTACGCCAACGGTGACAAGGAGGTCCTGTACTTCAAGGACTTCAACTCCGGCGCGATGATCCAGAACATCGTGGACCGGGCGAAGAAGTACGCGATCAAGTCGGTGCTCGACACGGGTAACCCGGGTCTGCGGATCCAGCACCTGTTCGACTCGATCGTCGACGAGTTCGCCGAGAACGAGGACCTGCCCAACACCACCAATCCCGATGACTGGGCCCGGATCTCGGGCAAGAAGGGTGAGCGGATCGTCTACATCCGCACGCTCGTCACGGGCAAGAACGCCTCGGCCAGCCGGGCGATCGACACCGAGTCCAACACCGGTCAGTACCTGTAGTCACGAACCGCGAAGGCCGCGTCCCGGTGGGGCGCGGCCTTCGCGGTTCTGTGCACTTTTTTTCACCGAAACGCTGCGCGGGGGCAAGTGAATAGGGCACGCTTCACTTGTTCGTTTCACCTGATGAGGACTTACGAGGAGCGTTGTCATGGCCGGTTCCGCCGCTGAATTGCTGACCGAGATCATCCTGCAGACCATCCAGAACCTGTTCAGTTCGATCAGCGCCGGCTGATCGAACCAGCCTGCTGCGACGAGGGCCGCGTCTCCCGATTCGGGAGGCGCGGCCCTCGTCGTGGATCAGCCCTGTGTGGTGGTCACGGCGTTGAAGACCACATCGGCCACCGGGGTGCCGTCGGCGCCGCCACCCGCGACACCGGCGTTGGCGACGTTGGTCAGCGCGTCCAGGCCCTCGGTGATGGTGCCGAAGGGGGTGTAGTTCGGCGGCAGCTGGGTGTCGCGGTAGACCAGGAAGAACTGGCTGCCGTTGGTACCGGGGCCCGCGTTGGCCATCGCGACGGTGCCCGCCGGGTAGACCGCGCCCGCGAGGTTCTCGTCGGTGAACTTGTAGCCGGGGCCGCCCATGCCGGTGGCGGTGGGATCGCCGCACTGGAGCACGAAGATGCCCTGGGTGGTGAGCCGGTGGCAGCGGGTGTGGTCGAAGTAGCCCTCGCTCGCGAGGAAGGCGAACGAGTTCACCGTGCGCGGGGCAGCGGCGGCATCGAGCGCGATCGTGACTGCGCCGCAGGTGGTGTCGAGGGTGGCGGTGTGGCTCGCCGCGGTGTCGATGGTGAGTGCCGGTTCGGTGGGCCACTGCTTGCCGTTGGGCTGACCCGCCGCGGCGGGTGCGCAGCCGGGGATCACTGCCTGCCGCATCGGTGCGGTCTGCGCGGCGGGGGCGAGTGCCACCAGGGCGGCCGCGGCGATGCCGACGCCGACGAGCGCGCGAATGAAGGGTCGGTCCTGCGAAATGCTGGTCACCTTGGCGGGATCTCCTCGAGAGCGGTGCTGCCGGACGATGTACCGCGCATCCTGCCAGTCGCAGCGGCTCGCGTGGGGACAGACCACCGGATCCGGTCCGCTCGTCGTGTGATCGACACAGAATCCTGTGTTTTCGCTAGCGAGTCCGCAACCGCCACAGTGTGGTCGTCTCGGCGGTGCGGGCCGCGGCGAGGGGGTCGTCGCGATCGGTCGCGCGGGGATGGCGCGGCCGCGTGGTGAGCTTGCCGAGCACGGACAGGCCCGCGTCGTCGAGCAGGCGGGGGATGTGGTCGGGCGGGCGCAGGCCGAGCAGTTCGGCGAGGTCGGACAGCACCAGCCAGCCCTCGCCGTGGGGGGTGAGGTGCGCGCGCAGGTCGCGGGCGAATTCGGTGAGCATCGACTGATCCTGGTCGTAGACACCGCGTTCCAGGTCCGACGTCGGTACGCCGGGCAGCCAGGGCGGATTGCACACCACGAGATCGGCGCGGCCGGGCGGGTACAGGGTGGGTCCGGTCACGGCGATCGTCCGGCCGAAGCCGAGCCGTTCGGCGTTGTCCTTCGCGCACCGCAACGCCCGCGGGTTGATGTCGGTGGCGACGATCTCGGGGACGCCGCGGGTGGCGAGCAGTGCGGCCAGTACGCCCGTGCCGGTACCGAGATCGAACGCGGTGCGGATCTCGGGATCCAGTGGCGCGTCGGCGACGAGATCGACGTATTCGCTTCGGGTGGGCGAGAACACGCCGTATCCGGGGTGCACCCGCGCTCCGAGCGCGGGGACTTCGACACCCTGCTGCTGCCACCGGTAGGCGCTCACCACACCGAGGAGTTCGGTGAAGGCGACCACGCGTTCGGCGTCCGCCGGACCGTACGCCGCCTCGCACGCCGCCGCCACGTCGGGAGCCCGGCGCAGATCGAGCTCGTAGCCCTTGCCCAGCCGGATCAGGAGACTGCCGAGAATGCCCGCCCGGGTGCGCCTTCGGATTCGCTCGTGTTCGTAGAGCGCGCCGAGATCACCGCCTGCGGGCTTCTTCGCCGGCTTGCGATCGGCGCGCCGGCCCAGCGCTTGTAACAGTTGGCGACCATTGTTGTAATCGCCCTGCCACAGCAGTGCCTCACCGGCCCTGATGCGGCGATACGCGTGATCGGCCGAGAGCCGGTCGTCGGCGGTGGTGACGGTGCGCGGCGCGGGTGCGCCGTTCTCCGAATGCCAGACGGCGGTGTGCTGACTGTGCTCTTCGGTCCATGCGATGGTGGACACGGGCTCTCCCGGTGATCGACGGTGCTGGTGACTCGGGTGCATCGACGCGATGCCCGACGCCGAGGTCGGTCGCTAGCGCGCCGGGATGCGACCGATTGCGTCGTCGAGGGCCGTGTCGAGCGTCACCACTGCTGCCTTTCCGCGGGAGGGATTCCTCATTCTGCCGCATCGGCCCAGGCTGACGTCATCTAGGGCGCTTTTTCAGGTCGTTCGTGCTAAATTCTGACCATGCGGCCAGAAAACAAGCCGGATGGGCAACAGCGCTCGTTCATCGAGGAGGCGCGACGGCGGCAGATCATCGCCGCCACCGTCGAGGTCGTATCGGAACTCGGGTACGCCAACGCCTCTCTGGCCCGGATCGCCGAGCGTGCCGGGATCTCCAAGGGGGTGATCTCCTACCATTTCGACGGCAAAGACGAGCTGATGTCGCAAGTCGTCACCCAGCTCTACGTCTCGGGATCGGAGTTCATGGCGCCGATTCTCACCGCGGCGATCGCCGACGGCTACCGGGCGGCCCTGCACGCCTACCTGTCGTCGAATCTGCAATTCATCGACGACAACAAGAGTTACGTGGCCGCCGTCGGCGATATCGTGCTCAACGTGCGCGGCCCGGACGGCACGCTGCGATTCGACACCGCCGACGGTGAGCGGGAGATCATCGCCCCGCTGGCCGCGGCGCTGGCCGAGGGGCAGCGCACCGGTGAGTTCGGTGACTTCGATCCGACCGTGCTCGCGCGGCTGATCCGCGATTCGATCGACGGCGTCGCCGTCCGGGCGGTGCGAGATCCCGATTTCGATGTGCGCCGGTATCGCACGCACCTCATCCGGATGTACGACGCGGTGACCAGGAAGGACGACCGATGACGACTACTGCGGTATCCACGGAACCCGATGTGGCGCGGGAGGTTCCGTCGTTCGCCACGCTCGGCGTCGGTGCGATCGCACTGGTGGCCTCGATCGGTTTGTTCGCGGTGCTCGGGCAGTACGGATTCTTCGGCGACGAGTTGTACTTCCTCGCGGCGGGCGGCCATCACCTGGCGGTCAGCTACGCCGACCAGGGCCCGCTGGTGCCGCTGATCGCCCGGTCGATGGATTGGCTCGCACCGGGTTCGCTGGTGGCACTGCGACTTCCGGCTCTGGTGGTCACGGTGGCGGGCATCGTGCTCGCCGCGGCGATCGCACGGGAGCTCGGGGGCGGGCGGGGCGCGCAGCTGATCAGCGCGGCCGCCTACGCGACGTCACCGTTCCTGCTCGTGCAGGGCAGCCAGCTCTCGACCAACGCGATCGACGGGCCGCTGTGGGTGCTCATCACCTGGCTGCTCGTGCGCTGGGTGCGGACTCGCGCCGATGCGTTGCTGATCTGGGCCGGCATCGTCACCGCGATCGACATGCAGGTCAAATGGCTCATCCCGTTCTTCTGGATCTGCGTCGGAATCAGCGTGCTCGTCTACGGGCCCCGTGAGCTGGTGCGCAGGCCCGCGCTGTGGATCGGCGCCGCGATCACCGCGGTCGCGATGGTGCCCAGCCTGCTGTGGCAGGCGGCGAACGGATGGCCACAGCTCGCGATGGGCGGCGTGGTCAGTGCCGAGCAGGAGATGATCGGCGGGCGGTTGATCTTCGTGCCGGTCGCACTGCTCGCGGCCGGACTGCTCGGCGCGATCCTGCTGGTCTACGGCACGATCCGGTTGTTCCGTGCGGAATCGCTTCGCCCCTACCGGTTCTTCGGGCTGGTGGTCGTGCTGCTCGTGGTCGCGTTCGTGGCGACCGGCGGGCGGCCCTACTACGCCGTCGGCATCTATCCGATCGCGATGGCGGCCGGGGCTGTCGGGCTGGTCGAGACGAGGGCCACGTGGCAGCGGATCGCCGCGGTTCCGGTGATCGGGCTCTCGGTCGCGCTCGCCGCGTGGTCGCTGCCCTGGCAGCCGGAGTCCTCGATCCCGCCGAGCACCGGTGGCGCGGACCTGCTGCTGCACGGCAAGTTCGGCTGGTCCGACCTGGCCGCGTCCACCGACCTCGCGTACCGGACACTGTCACCGGCCGAGCGCGCGCACGCGGTGATCGTCGCCGAATCCTATTGGCAAGCAGGGGCACTCGAGACCTATCGGCAGCAGTACGGCTGGCCCGCGGTGTACAGCCCGAGTCGTGGGTACGGCTATCTCGGCACTCCACCGGATTCGGCGTCCACGGTGGTCTATGTCGGCGCGCAGCACGAGGAGTTGCGCGCGCACTTCGGATCGGTGACGCCGATCGGCCGGGCCGACGCCCGGCTCGGCTACGCGGGTGCCACCCGTGATGTGACGATCTGGCGCTGCGAACTGCCGGTGCGACCGTGGTCGCAACTGTGGACCGACCTGCGTGAGATGTAGCGCCACAACGTGACCGCGCACGGCCGCCCGTCGGAAGCGGTGGACGGAGTGGGCCGGCGGCCGGGGTGCGGCGGGCCCAGCCCCGCCCCACCAGGCCGTCGCCGCGCCAGGCGTGATCAGCGTTCAGGATCTGCGGATGCGGCGGTAGGTCGGGGTGGCGGTCGCCGCGGTGGCGAGCTCGGCGGCGAGCCAGGCGATGTCGGTGTCGCCGAGTGCGCCCAGCGTCAGGCGCAGATGGTCGCCGGCAGGCTGCTCGCCCGCTTCGAACGGGCCGCCCGGCGCGGCCTTGATGCCCGCGGCGGCGAGGCTGATCATCGCGGCGTTCTCGTCGGAGACCGGGAGCCAGACATTGATGCCGTCGCCCGCGGCCACGACGACATCGTGGCGGGCCAGCGCGCGGCGCAGAACGGTGGCGCGCCTGCGGTATTCGAGGCGCGCGCCCGCGACGGCAGCGCGCGCCCCGGCATCGTGGAGCATCGTCAACAGCACGCGCTGTAGTAGCCGGCTGGACCACCCGGGCCCGAGCATCCGGCGTTCGACCACCGGATCCAGCAGTGCCGCGGGCCCACCCGCGACGGCCAGCCGCAGATCGGCGCCGTGGGACTTGGAATAGGAGCGGATGTAGACCCCGCGATCGGGGAATCGCGCGGCCAGGGAGCGCAGCGGGGTGGTCGCGATGCCCGCGGAGTGGTCGTCCTCGATGATCAGCGCGGGGTACGAGCGCAGTATCGCCGCCAGTTCGCGGACTCTGGCCGCGCCGAGGGAGGCGCCGGTCGGGTTGTGGGCGCGCGGTTGCAGGATCACCGCGCGCGGCGCCGGTCCGTCGAACGCGCGCGCGAATTCCTCGGGCCGGAAGCCGGATTCGTCGAGTCGGACGGCGATCGGGCGCGCGCCGAGGCGGGCGAGCAAATCGAGAAACGGCGGGAAGCACGGATCCTCGACGATCACCGGGTCACCGAAGCGCACGTGCGCGGCGAGGAGCCGGTCCACCGCGTCGAGGGCGCCGTCGAGGACGGTCAGCCGTTCGCACGGCCACGGCCAGTCGGCACGCAGCGCCTCGGCGAGTGCGGGCAGCACCGCCTCGCCGAGATAGTGCGCCGAGAGATCGCCCGGCGCGGTATCGCGCGAGAGCGCGTGCAGGGCGGCGGCCAGGTCGGGCAGCAGCGCCGGATCGGGGGTGCCGTGCGACAGGTCGACGCGAAAGGCGTTGTCGGAGTGCGAGTGCAGGCGCTGATACCGCCCGATCGGCGTCTGCAGTCTCTCGCCGACGAACGTGCCCGCCCGCCCGCGCGCGGTGATCGCGCCGGTCGCGGCCAGCGCGCGCCAGGCCTGGCTGACGGTGGCGGGGGACACCCGGAGTTCGCGGGCCACCTCGCGCACGGTGGGCAGCCGGGTACCGGGAGCGAGTGCGCCCGAGCGGATGCGGCGACCGATCGCGGCGGCGATCCCGGCGGCGGTTCGTTCGTCGAGGTCCCCGGCGAAGTCCGCGGGCAGTGCGGTCGGCGAGGCTTCGGTCATGGACTCATTCTGCGGGGTAGTGCGCGGCCGATCCGTGGTGCACGCCAACGTTTACGGCACCGAAACTGTTTCCGCGCTCTTGTAACACAACAGAATCAGTTGTAGGTGCAGTATAACAAAGCATGGGAATCGTCAGAGCGGCGCTCGTCCAGACCACCTGGACCGGTGACAAAGAATCAATGACCACAGCGCACGAGGACTACGCACGGGAGGCGGCGGCGCAGGGTGCGCAGGTGATCTGCTTCCAGGAGTTGTTCTACGGCCCGTATTTCTGCCAGCTGCAGGACACCAAGTTCTACGAGTACGCCGAATCGGTACCGGGCCCGACGACCGAACGGTTCTCGGCTCTGGCCGCCGAGCTGAACATGGTGATGGTGTTGCCGGTGTACGAGCGCGAGATGGACGGGCTGCTCTACAACACGGCGGCTGTGATCGACGCCGACGGCTCCTACCTCGGCAAATACCGTAAGCACCACATCCCGCAGGTGACCGGATTCTGGGAGAAGTTCTACTTCCGGCCGGGCAATCTCGGCTGGCCGGTATTCGATACCGCGGTCGGCAGAGTAGGCGTCTATATCTGTTACGACCGCCATTTCCCCGAGGGCTGGCGAGCGCTCGGCCTCGCTGGCGCCGAAATCGTGTTCAATCCCTCGGCGACGTCGAGGGGGCTTTCCAGCTATTTGTGGAAACTCGAGCAGCCTGCCTCGGCGGTGGCCAACGAGTATTACGTCGGTGCGATCAACCGGGTCGGCATCGAGAGCGAATACGGCGACGACGACTTCTACGGCACGAGCTATTTCGTCGACCCCGAGGGGAAGTTCGTCGGTGAGGTCGCCTCCGATACTTCGCCGGAATTGGTTGTCCGGGATCTCGATATGGATCTGATCAAGATCGTGCGCGAGAGATGGGCGTTCTATCGCGACCGTCGCCCGGAGGCCTACGGACCGTTGGTGAACCCCTGATGCGCACCTTCATCCACGGCGGGACGGTGGTGAGCGCCACCGGTTCCCAGCTCCTCGACGTGCTGATCGACGACGAGACGATTGTCGCTGTCCTGCAACCGGGTTCGACCGCGCTCGGCGCTGATCTCGCGGCCGACGCGGACACGGTGATCGACGCGACCGGCAAGTACGTGATCCCCGGCGGTGTCGACGGGCACACGCACATGCAGCTGCCGTTCGGCGGCACCGAGGCCAGCGACACCTTCGAAACCGGGACCAGGGCAGCGGCCTGGGGCGGCACCACCACGATCGTCGACTTCGCGGTGCAGAAACCGGGCCAGCGGGTGCAGGACACCCTCGCGGAATGGCACGGCAAGGCCGCGGGGCAGTGCGCGATCGACTACGGATTCCATCAGATCATCGGCGACGTCAACGACGAATCCCTCAAGGGGATGAGCGAACTCGTCAGCGAAGGCGTCACCAGCTTCAAGCTGTTCATGGCCTATCCGGGGGTCTTCTACTCCGACGACGGCCAGATCCTGCGCGCCATGCAGTCCGCGGGCGACCTCGGTGCGCTGATGATGATGCACGCGGAGAACGGCATCGCCATCGACGTTCTCGTCGAACAGGCCCTCGCGCGCGGCGACACCTCGCCCTACTTCCACGGCACCAGCCGTCCGTGGCAGATGGAAGAAGAAGCAACCCATCGCGCGATCATGCTGGCGCAGTTGACCGGTGCCCCGCTGTATGTGGTGCACGTCTCGGCGAAACAGGCGATGCAGCAGATCGTGACCGCGCGTGACAACGGGCAGAACGTGTTCGCCGAGACCTGTCCCCAGTACCTGTACCTCTCACTCGAACAACAGCTGGGCGCACCGGGTTTCGAGGGTGCCAAGTGGGTCTGCTCGACACCGCTGCGCTCGCGCGCCGAGGGGCATCAGGACGAGCTGTGGCGGTTCATCCGCACCGGCGACGTCACCGCGGTGAGCACCGACCACTGCCCGTTCTGCATGAAGGACCAGAAAGAGCTCGGTGTGGGCGATTTCAGCAAGATCCCGAACGGGATCGGCGGGGTCGAGCACCGGATGGATCTGCTGTTCCAGGGCGTCAAGGACGGGCGGATCTCACTCGAACGGTGGGTGGAGGTCTGCTGCACCACCCCGGCCCGGATGTTCGGCATGTACCCGCGCAAGGGCGTGATCAGCCCGGGTGCCGACGCCGACGTCGTGATCTACGACCCCAACGGGCACACCAGCATCGGCCTCGGCAAGACCCACCACATGAACATGGACCACTCGGCGTGGGAGGGCTTCGAGATCGACGGTCATGTCGACACCGTCCTGTCGCGCGGCCGGGTGATCGTCGACGGCGGCGCCTACCACGGCCGCGCCGGGCACGGCCGGTTCCTCCGGCGCGGCCTGTCCCAGAACCTGCTGTAGAAACCAACTGCCGAAACGGAGAGTGCCGATGGACATCGGAGTCGTCCTGCAGTGCACACCACCCTCGTCGCGGGTGATCGAACTGGCCAGAGTGGCCGAAACCCACGGGTTCTCGCACGTGTGGACCTTCGACTCGCACCTGCTCTGGCAGGAGCCCTATGTGATCTACAGCCAGATCCTGGCCGCCACCCGGAAGGTGACCGTGGGGCCCATGGTCACCAACCCGGCCACCCGGGACCAGACGGTGACCGCGTCCGTGTTCGCCACGCTCAACGAGATGTTCGGTAACCGCACGATCTGCGGCATCGGGCGCGGTGACTCGGCGGTCCGCACCGTCGGGAACAAGCCGACGACGTTGGCCACCCTGCGCGAATCGGTGGAGGTGATCAGGGAACTGGGCAACGGTCGCAGCGCCCGCGTCGGTGACGTCGAGGTGCGATTCCCGTGGGCCGCCGATTCGCGGCTCGAGGTGTGGGTGGCCGGATACGGGCCCAAGGCCCTCGAGCTCACCGGGCAGGTCGCCGACGGGTTCATCCTGCAACTCGCCGATCCCGACATCACCGCATGGACCATCGGCAAGGTGCGTGCGGCGGCAGCGGCGGCAGGCCGAGATCCGCTGTCGGTGAAGATCTGTGTCGCCGCGCCTGCCTACGTCACCGACGGATCGCGGGCCGCCCTGGAACACGCCCGTGACCAGTGTCGCTGGTTCGGCGGCATGGTCGGCAACCACGTCGCCGACATCGTCGCGAAATACGGTACGGGCGGCGATGTTCCAGCGGCGCTGACCGACTACATCGCCGGCAGGCAGGGCTACGACTACAACGAGCACGGGCGGGCGGGCAACACGCATGCCGATTTCGTGCCCGACGAGATCGTGGACCGGTTCTGCCTGATCGGGACCCCCGACGAGCAGCTCGCCCGGCTGTGGGAGCTCGAGCAGCTCGGCGTCGGCCAGTTCGCGGTATATCTGCAGCACGATGCCAAGACGGCCACGCTCGAGGCCTATGGCGAGCAGGTGCTGCCGCGGCTGAATCGGCAGGTCACCGCGATCCGAGCGGCCGGTCTGTCATGATCGCCGGGCAATTGCCGGTGGGAGTGCGCCGGTGACCACCGGGACCATCGATCCGGCGACAGCTGTGGTGCCGCAGAAGATCCGAGCCTCCACGCCCGGTCGGACCCGGTTGCTGCGCGCGGTCTACGGGGTGAGCGCGTTCGTACTCGTGGCGGTGATCTGGGAGCTGGTGAAGGTGCTGGTGCCCGCCGACGGCGTGAGCATCGCGGGCACCCGAGTACTCCCTCGCACCAGCGACGGCGCGCTCCCACACGTCTGGGCGGTGTTCACCGTGCTCGGCGACGGGGACGGTCAGGGCACCGTCGGCGCGACACTGCTGCGCACGGCGATGTTCACGTTGGGTCTGTCGTTGCTCGCGTTGTTGCTGGGCGCGGTGGTCGGCGTGGCGCTGGCGGTCGCGATGCAACGGTTCGGCTGGCTCGAACGCGGCCTGCTGCCGTATGTGGTGCTGTCACAGACGGTTCCGCTGATCGCGCTAGCGCCGCTGGTGGCGGCCTGGGGCGGCAAACTGTCCATCGGTGGTGAGCCGTGGCGGCCGTGGATGAGTATCGTGGTGATCGCGGCCTATCTCGCCTTCTTCCCGATCGCCATCGGGATGCTGCGCGGGCTACAGGCGCCGTCGGCGGCCTCGGTCGAATTGATGCGGAGCTGTTCGGCCGGGTGGTGGGCGACGTTGACGCGCTTGCGGTTTCCCGCCGCTGTTCCCTCGTTGATTCCGGCGCTGCGCCTGGCCGCGGCGGCCGCGGTGATCGGCGCGGTCGTCGCCGAGATCTCCACCGGCACCGCGGGCGGAATCGGGCGCCAGATCATCGTGTTCTCCCAGCAGGCCACCGGCGATGCGGCCCGGCTGTACGCCGCCGTGCTCGCTGCCGCGTTGCTCGGCGTCGTCCTCACCGCGCTGGTCGGTCTGGTGGAGCTGGCGCTACGCCGCTACAGCCACCCGCCGGGCACCGACACGGTGAGCGAGGGCTGATGAGCGCCGCCGAAACACTCTCCACGACAACGTTTCAGGAAGAAGTACCCATGACCACCTCAGTCGCCGAACCCGGCAGCCCGGGGTCACCGGTCTCGGCCGCGGTCGAGCTGAGCCATCTCGGCAAGACCTTCGCCGCCGGTGCGGTGACGGCACTGTCCGATGTCTCGCTCACCGTCGCGGCGGGCGAATTCGTCTCGCTCATCGGACCTTCCGGCTGCGGCAAGTCCACCCTGTTGCGGATCGTCGCCGATCTCGAGACGCCCAGCAGCGGCAGTGTCACCGTGCACGGCAAGCCGGCGCGGCAGGCACGGATCGATCAGGACTACGGCATCGCGTTCCAGCAGGCCGGTCTGCTCGACTGGCGCACGGTCGCGGCCAATGTCGAACTGCCCCTGGAATTGCACAAGGTGCCGAAGGCGCAGCGCAAGGCGCGCAGTGCCGAACTGCTCGCCATGGCCGGGCTCAGCGAGTTCGCCGACCGGTATCCGGCCGAACTGTCCGGCGGCATGCAACAGCGCGTCGCGATCGCCCGCGCGCTGGCCCGCACACCGTCGCTGCTGCTGATGGACGAACCGTTCGGTGCGCTCGACGAGATGACCAGGGAACGCATGCAGGGCGAGTTGCTGCGCATCGCGGGGGAGACCGGCGCCGCCGTCGTGTTCGTCACCCACTCGATTCCCGAGGCGGTGTACCTGTCGGACCGGGTGGTGGTGCTGTCCGCACGACCGGGCCGGATCAGTGACATCGTGGCGACCGGCGGCTGGGATCGCGAGGCGGGCACCGATGTCCGGGCGTCCGCGCAGTTCTTCGCCGCCGTCGCCGCGGTGCGCGCGGCCCTGCGCGGCGAGCACGACGACACCGCCGTGGCCGGACGGGATCTGTGATGAGGACTTGGTTGCCGCCGGTCCTGGTCGGCATCGTCGTCCTCGCGCTGTGGCAGGTGCTCACCGTGGTGGCGGGCGTGCCCTCGTTCCTGCTTCCCGCGCCCAGCGCTATCGCCGCTCAGTTCGTCGAGAACGCGGGCCGGATCCTGGACGCCTCGCTCGCCACCGGCACGAACGCGCTGATCGGGTTCGTCGCCGGGACGGTGCTCGGCCTGGCCGCCGCCGTTCTCGCGGTGCGATTCGGCGTGATCGACGGGCTGCTCACGCCGCTGGCCGCCGCCGCTGCCACGGTGCCGATCGTGGCGCTGGCACCACTGCTGAACTCGATGTACTCCACCACCACCGAGACGCCGCGACGGCTCGTGGTCACCATCGTCGTGTTCTTCCCGGTGTTCGTCAGCACCGCTCGCGGACTGCGGCAGGTGCCGAAGGTGCAAGCCGACCTGATGACCTCCTACGCCGCGTCGGGATGGCAGATCACCCGCACCGTGCGCCTGCCCGCCGCGCTGCCGCACCTGTTCACCGGACTGCGGATCGCGGCCCCCGGCGCGGTCATCGCGGCCATCATCGCCGAATACTTCGGCGGCCTGCAGAACGGACTCGGCAGCCGGATCACCTCCGCCGCGGCCAACACCGCCTATCCGCGGGCCTGGGCCTACGTCGTCGGTGCGATGTGCGTGGGCCTGGTGTTCCTGGCCGCCGTCCTGCTGCTCGAACAACTCACCCGTCGACCCCGAACCCCACTGCTGTCCACGATCCGATGAGGGAGATCAATCCATGACCGAGACCGCACTCCGGTTGCGCACCGCGCTGGCGCTGGTCGCCGTGGCCGCCGCCGCGCTGACCGGCTGTAGTACCACCGACAGTGGCTCCGAGACCACCGCCGACGGCCTCACCAAGGTGACCCTGCAGCTGCAATGGTTCAAACAGGGGCAGTTCGCGGGCTACCTGGCCGCGGTGGACCAGGGCTTCTACAAGGAACAGGGGCTGTCGGTGGAGATCCTCGACGGCGGCACCGACATCGTCCCCCAGACGGTCCTCGCCCAGGGCCAGGCCGACTACGCGGTGGCCTGGGTACCCAAGGCCCTCGCGTCGCGGGAGGCGGGCGCCGGGATCACCGAGATCGCTCAGATCTTCCAGAAATCGGGCACCAAGCAGGTCTCGTTCAAGTCCGAGAACATCGCCGGGCCCGCCGCACTGCGGGGCAAGACCGTCGGAAACTGGGGCTACGGCAACGAATTCGAGCTCTTCGCCGGGATGACCAAGGCGGGCATCGACCCGGCCAAGGACGTGAAACTGGTCCAGCAGCAGTTCGACATGAACGCCTTTCTCGCCAAGGACATCGCCGCCGCCCAGGCCATGTCCTACAACGAGTACGCCCAGCTGCTCGAAACCAAGAATCCGGCCACCGGAAAGCTCTACACCGCAGACGATTTCACCACCATCGACTGGAACGACGAAGGTGTGGCCATGCTGCAGGACGCGCTGTGGGCCAACACCGAGAAGCTGAAGGACAGCGAGTACCAGGATCAGACAGTGAAGTTCCTGACCGCCTCGCTCCAGGGCTGGGCGTTCTGCCGCGACAACCTCGACAAATGCCGCGACATCACCGTCGCCGCGGGCGCCACGCTCGGCGCCGGGCACCAGCAGTGGCAGATCAACGAGGTGAACAAGCTGATCTGGCCCTCACCCGCGGGCATCGGCACCCTCGACAAGACCGCATGGGATCGCACGGTCTCGATCGCCAGGAACACCAAGAACGCCGAGGGCGCAACGGTTCTCACCAAGAACCCCGATGCCGACGCCTACACCACCGAGTACGTCACCAAGGCGCTGGACCGATTGAAGGCCGCGGGGGTGGACGTGACGGGCGCGAGCTACCAGCCCGCGCAGGTCACCCCGACCGAGGGCGGTAAGTAGTTCACCCACGCGCGACGGTCCATCGCACGGCCGATGGACCGTCGCCGTGCGTTCAGCGCGGAGTCAGGCCGATGACCACACCGCCCTGCTGCCAGGTCTGGTAGATGTCGGCCTTGGACGGTTCGCCGTCGGGGAGGTAGCCGATGCCGTTGAACTTCGCGTTCTGCTCGTTGTCGCGCGCGATCACCGCGAACAGCTCCAGAACGTGCTGTTCGTCGGTGTACACGGTGGCGGTGAAGGTTTCGGGTGCCCCGCCACGCGACAGGCGCACCTGCGCGCCGCCCTGGAGATTCTTCACCCACGGCCGCAGCGCCGTGCCGATCAGCAAGTCGCCGCCGTGCACGGTGTAGGCCACCGGGACGTCGTAGACGGCGCCGGATCTGCGGCCGACCACATGCAGGGTGGCCAGCCGTTTGCCGACGATGCCGGACAGCACCGGCACCTTCAGCAGGCCGCGGATGAGGGTATTGAGCTGGGACTGAAAGGAGCGGATCGGCTCGGGGCCGGTGGTCGTCGGTGTGCCGTAAGGGTTTTCGGGAGACGCGGAATCGCTCATGGTCCCAGTATCGCCACGTGCGAGCGTGCCCGCAGTACAGGTGACCTACGCTGCGACGATGACATCTGGGCAGACCGAGATCTGGCACAACCCGCGCTGCACGAAGAGCCGCAACGCCACCGCGCACCTCGACGCGGCCGGCGTGGAATACACCGTGCGCCGCTACCTCGATGATCCCCCGACCGTCGAGGAACTGCGGGCGGTGCTCACGCGGCTGGGTGCGCAGCCCTGGGATATCACCCGCACCGGCGAGCAGATCGCCAAGGATCTCGGAATGGCGGAATGGGGGCGCACCGAGGCCGACCGGGACCGGTGGCTGAACGCGTTGGCACAGCATCCGAAACTGATCCAGCGGCCCATCGTGCTCACCGCCGACGGCGGCGCGGTGGTGGCGCGCGACGAGGAATCGCTGCGCGCGCTCGACTGAGTCAGGGCCGCGCGCCGTCGTCTCCGATGAGCAGGCCGTCCAGGACCGCCCGTGTGTCGGGAACGAACGGCCACGCCGGATCACGCAGATACGCACGCAGTTCGGCATCGGTCCACCACCAGCCGTCCGCGATCTCGGACGGCTGGTGGACGAACGGACCGTCGCAGCGGTACTCGTAACCGAACAGGTGGCAACGCAGCGCGCGGCCCGCCCAGTCGCCGTCCCAGGACGCGGTGGCGCGCAACGGAAGTACCGTGCCGGCGGGGACGGCGATGCCCAGCTCCTCGCGAAGTTCGCGGATCGCGGTGTCGGACGGGTTCTCACCGGCGTCGACCACCCCGCCCGCGAGGCAGTCGTGCATGCCCGCGAAGACGAGTTTGGTGTCGGTGCGCCGGTGGACGTACACGCGGGTTCCGTCGGACGATCGCACGAGAACGCCCGCGCTCGCGTGCCACAGGCCGTCGCGGTAGACGGTGCCTCGATCGGCCTCGCCGATCACCAGCCCCTCGGCGTCGTAGACGGCGAGCAGTTCGTCTTCCGGATTCGCTGACACCGCCCGAGGGTAACCGCCGGAAGCGCTGACCGGCGCGCGGTCGATCGGCCGCGAGTGCGGGGAGTTACATCCCCGCATCTCGGCCCGTGATTCATCGTTTCCGGCGCTGGGGCTTCACCCCCGGTCGCGGAGCGGCGGCTCGGGCCGCCGTGGCGACCAGCGCCTTCTTCGCGGATTCCTCGGCGGCCAGAGTGCGCCGGATCAGATACTGCTGGCCGCAGGTCCACAGCGCGTTGGTGGCGAAATAGGTGAGCACGACGACAGGCAGGACGGCGCCGCTGATGAGCGCACCCGCCGGGAACACCCACAGCGACAAGGTGCGCATGATCGCGGCCGTGCTGTTGTCCGCGACCGCCGGGGTGAGCCGGGCCGTGAAGTGCGTGGCGAGCGCGGCGATCAGCACCAGCGGGATGGCGAGCGCCGCGACCGCGACGACAACCTCACCCGCGCCGGACAGGGTCGCCGACAGCGGTGCGCCGAACAATCTGGCGTCGAGGAACGCACGGACCTCGGGCGCGCCGAACAGGTAGTTGGCGGTGGCGTTGTTCACCTCGACCGACAGCGGGCTGTCGGTCGAGGTGAACGGGCCGACCGCGTAGGCGCCGGTCCGGTCGAACGAGCGCAACACGTGGAACAGGCCGAGGAAGACCAGCCCCTGCGCGATCAGCGGTACGAACCCGGCGAACATGCTGACGTTGTGCTCGCGCTGGAGCAGCCGGATCTTCTCGGCCTGGGCGCGCGGATCGTCGCGGTGGGTGCGGCGAATGGCGTCCATCTGCGGTTGCAGCGAACGCAGAACTTGCTGGGAGCGGGCTTGCCGGAGCGCGGTGCGCACGAGCAACGCGCGGACGGTGACGACCAGCGCGACGACGGCGAGAAGCCAGGCCAGACCACTGGCCGCGCCGAGCGGGATGGCGAAGAGCTGGTGCCAGCACCACAGGACCGCGGACACGGGAAAATAGACGAAATCGAGCATGACGGGACGACCTGTCCGTGCAGCGTGCGCGAACGCACGAAAGGGGGAGTGGGATCACGAGATCCGACAGGCGGCGCCGATGGCGCGGCACCTGTCAGAGGTGATCGATCCCCGGAGCTCGTGGACGTGGACGACCGGCGGAATCCGGATTGCTCTGTCGCAGAAAGGAACCGCGCAGGCGGCGCTGTGCCGACCGCGGCGGACCCACACTCGCGACCCGGACCGGCAGGTGACTGCGACCGGTGACCGCGACCAGCGCACACACCATCGCGGCGGCGACCGCACCGAACGCGAGCATGCGGGTGGCCTCGCCGCCCGGTGTGGAGATGAGCACGAAGGCGGGCAGCACGCACGCGAGAACCGCGTACGCCATCACCATCGCCCGTGCCTGCATGTCACCGAGCATACCGACGGTGGAGGGCGGCGGTGCCCGCACGCCGAGTGGGGGGCCGTTCACCGCCCGGCAATGCACACCGGGTCGAGGTCGGTGGCTGACTCGACGGAGGAGGGTCGCGGCTATGCCTCGAGCGCGAAGGGCGGGGTGCCGATGCCGGTAACGCGGAGATTGCCCCACGGGTCGCGTTCGGTGAGGTTCGCTGCCGCGGGTGCGCGACCGGGCACGACGAGCAGGGCGGAGGCTCGCGTCGGTTCGGGGAGCGCGGTGGACGCGGCGGGGTCGAGGCGGCCGTACCAGTGGTAGCGGCCGTCGATCGGGTCGATGTGGCCGGTGAGGGTGGCGATGACGGGATATTCGGCGCCGGGTAGATCCAGGACGGCAGGCCCGGCGTAGTCGTGATCCGAGTGCCGGTCGGCGGCGACGGTGATGTCGAAATGGTGGGGTTTCGGGCGGCCCGGGCGACGCGGGCTCGGGGTCGGATCGAGCCGACGGTGGTATTCGTGCTGGGTGCTGGCGCGCACTTCGATCCGGGTGCCTGATTGCCGCTGCAGAGCGCGGACCCAGGTGGCGATGAGATCGACTCGGGCCGACTGGGCGACCCACGGTTCCTCGACGGCGGGTTCGGTACTGCCGACGAAGAACAGGTTCGGGAAGCCATGGGTCGCGATCCCGCGAAAGGTGACCGGAGCGTGCGACCATGCCGCGTCGAGCGTGCGGGCCGCACGTCCCGTGACCGGTAGTCGGACGCCGGGCGGTGTCTCGGGCAGGGCGCCGACGGGACGGTGTGCGGATTCCGATGCGGCGCCGGCCCGGAGGCGCCGGGTGGTGTCGGCGGCCAGAATCACCACCCTCGCCTGGGCGGGCTCGTTCCCGGCCGAGTGGATCAGCCAGTGGTCCCCCTTCTCGTCGAAAACGAGTTCGCTGATATCGACCAGCCGCCGGGGGACCGGCCGATCATCGCGAGACAGCCATCTGCGCGATGCCGTCCATGGTGTCCGGCGCTGTCTGCCGACCGGAGATCGGGACGCCTCGCCCGCTGAAACCGGTTCGTAGACACTTACTTCGGCGATTCCGGCCGCTCGCAGCCGCCGCACGATCGCCCGGGATTCGGTCCCGATGACAGCGACGCTCACAGCAGGCCCACCGCCCGCCACCGCCTGCGTCCGGCCGATCCGATCAGTCCGTGCTGACCCAGGAACGTCACCAGTTCCGCCGCTCCGGTCGCCCTGGATTCCCGCGCGACCGGATTGCGAAGTGCCGCACCACGTGCCTGTCGACCGTCGAGTCCGGCGCGAATGTAGATGTGCCGGTTGGTGATCAGTGACACGAACAGCGGTCCGGCCACTGCCACACACAGGCGGATATAGGCCCGCTCGCCCGCCGACATCGCGGGCACGCGCCGGGCCAGCGCGTCCCTGGCGAAGCCGATGTGGCGTGCCTCCTCGGTGACGTGGATGCGCATGGCGCGCGCGACGATCGGCTGCAACTGCGGATCGTCGAGCATCCGTCGCTGCAGGGCGTCGAAGATCTCCTCACCGACCAGGGCCGCCACCCACACCATCGGGCCGCGCAGCACGGCGGGTAGCGCGGTGATCGCGAGCCGCGCCGCCGGACGCGGCCAGTAGGGGCGGGCCTCGATGCGCTCGATGAGTTTGCCGAACATCATCATGTGCCTGCACTCGTCGGCCATCTCGGTGAGCGTGTAGTGCGAGGTCGCGGACGTGGGATCGCCGCGCAGCAGCTCACGCAGCAGCAGCCGGTTGAGCAGGTTCTCGAACCAGATGCCGACCGAGAGCACATTGGCCAGTTCCTGGCGCGAGAGTTCCCGCTGCTGGTCGAACGTCATCGTCGCCCACAGGTCGGTCCCGTAGAGCGAGATGACGCGCGGTGGCAGGAACAGCTTCGCCGGGTCGAGGGGTTGCTCCCAGGCGATGTCCACCACCGGGTCGTAGGTTCTTCGCAGCGAGCCGATCAGCAGGCGCTGGGCGAAGGAATCGCGCGGGGAGGCGGTAACGTTGCGCATCGCGGGCTCACTCTCGGCGGAACGTGCCACGCTTGGTGTTACAGCGTGTATCACCAAGGTTAGTGGAACGTGGTGTCACGGTCAACGTCGGCACGGGTATCGTTAGCACTGTGACTGCCCCATCCGCGCACGCCGATCAGACCGCCGCCGACGGTCGCGCCACCCGCTGGCACGGGCACAAAGAGCGCCGTCGCGCGGAGATGATCGACGCCGCCATCGAGGTGATCGAGCAACACGGTCTCGAGATCTCGGTGCAGCTGATCGCCGAGCATCTGGCGCTGCCACGACCGGTGGTCTACCGCCATGTCGGTGGCCGGGCCGAACTCGACGCACTCGCGCGGCAGCGGATCCTGGAGTTGCTGCTCGCGGAGTTGCTACCCGCGCTGCAGTCCGACGGCGCACTCAAAGACGCCGTGCGCGGCGCCATCGGCACCTATCTCGGCTGGATCGAGCGCCACCCGAATCTGCATCGCTTTCTCGGCGATGCGGCACCGCAGGGCGCGCCGAGTCTCAGCGGCGCGGGCCGTGCGGTGGGTGGACAGCTCGCCGACATCTTCGCGGCCACCCTGGCCCGCTTCGGCATCGACCCGGCGCGCGGGCGGCCGATGGCGTTCGGCATGGTCGGCCTCGTCGACGGTGTGGTGGCGAGTTGGCGTGCGGACCCGGAGCCGGTGCTCACCACCGAGCAGGTGCAGGGCATTCTGACCGAGTCGGTGCTGTCGCTGTTCGAGGGCAATGCCCGCAGTCTCGGAGTTCCGCTGCAACGGGATTCGCTGATCGCCGACCTGCTCATCGCGCCGGACGCGGCCCCGCCGCCCGACGAGCGGCTGCGCTGACTCAACCGGCCAGCGCGCGATAGGTTCGATTCCACAGCCACTCCACCGGACCGCGCTCGAAACGACGCAACCACAGGTGCGCGAAGAGGATGATCGCGACGGCCACGACCAGGTAGATCGCCACCGTGAACGGCACCCTGGCCGAATCCGGTACCCGCGCCGCCAGCCCGAGACCCCAGCCGTAGCAGAGGAAACCGGCGACCAGGTTCTGCAGGATGTAGCAGCTGAGCGCGGTGCGGCCGACTTCGCTCAGCCGGGTGCCCGCGAACCCGAGGCGTGGTTTGCGCAGGTAGAACTCGGCGACCGCGGCCAAGATTCCGAGGGCGACGAACGGTGCCGTCGCGTACCGCGCGACGAAGATGAAGTCGCCGCCGCCCGCGAGGCCGAGCGTCAGATCCAGCGGGGCGGCGATCGCGAACCCGACCACCATGAGCCGCCGTCGAATGCGTGCGCCCTCGGGCCGGAAGACGCCCGCCCGGAACAGTCGCGCGCCGAGCAGGAACAGCGCGATCGACATCGGGAACACGAAGATCGCCTCGAGCCGGAAGATCAGCGCGTGGTCGAGGCGGAACAGCACCAGATCCCAGAAGGAGCCGTCCGCGTAGGGATTGGGATCCAGCGGTGCCGGCTCGGTGCTGTCCTGCTGTGGCGCGAAGGCCAACGCGGCGGCTATCGACGTCAACATCGTCACGTGCACCGAGGCGGCGACGATCAGCCAACGGCGTTGCGCTCGTTCGGTTGTCGCGAGGATGTAGGCGACGACGAGGCCGGTCATCGCGTAACCCATCAGGACATCGAACTCCGCGACGAGCAGAAAGTTCAGCAGGCCGTCGAGGAACAGCAGTCCCGCGCGGTAGGGATATCTGCCGGGCCACGGCCGACCCGCCCGCTGGGCCGAACCCTGCTGGATGGCCAGGCCGATCCCGAACATCACCGTCAGCAGGCCCAGGAACTTGCCCTGGGCGAGCTGCTGCAGCACCCGCTCGGACCACATCCAGGCGTTCTCGGGGGCCGCGGCGAGCTCGTCCAAGTAGCCGACCATGCCCGCCGAATTGGTGAAGATCCAGATATTGGTGCCGAGGGTGCCCAGGATCGCGATGCCGCGCAGCACATCCAGCGCGATCAGGCGAGCGGGCCGGGGCGCGACGGGCGCTTCGGTGGTGGGTGCGACGGCATCGGTCATGCACCGAGTATCGGCGCGTGAGCGGCCCGGCGGATCGCTCACGAGAACGATTCCGGGGTCCCCCTCTTGGGGGAGGTGACCGGCCTCCAGCAGCCCCGCTGGGCCGAGATGCGGGTGCGGGTACAGCACGTCGCCTAGGCTCGACGGTATGCAGCGCATCATCGGAATCGAGGTCGAATACGGCATCTCGACCCCCACGGAGCCGACGGCCAACCCGATCCTCACCTCCACGCAGGCCGTTCTCGCCTATGCCGCCGCCGCGGGAGTGCCGCGAGCCAAGCGCACCCGCTGGGACTACGAGGTCGAATCCCCGCTGCGTGACGCGCGTGGTTTCGACCTCAGCCGGATGAGCGGGCCCGCCCCGGTCATCGACGCCGACGAGGTCGGCGCGGCCAACATGATCCTCACCAACGGCGCCCGGCTCTACGTCGACCACGCCCACCCGGAGTACTCCGCCCCCGAGGTCGTCGACCCGCTCGACGCGGTGATCTGGGACAAAGCGGGCGAGCGGGTGATGGAGGCGGCCGCCCGGCACGCCTCCAGCGTGCCGGGGGCGCCCCGGCTGCAGCTGTACAAGAACAATGTCGACGGCAAGGGCGCGTCCTACGGCACCCACGAGAACTACCTGATGAGCCGCGACACCCCCTTCAGCCACATCATCGCCGGACTGACCCCGTTCTTCGTCTCCCGTCAGGTGATCTGTGGCGCGGGCCGGGTCGGCATCGGGCAATCGGGTGACCACGCCGGTTTCCAGCTGTCCCAGCGTGCCGACTACATCGAGGTCGAGGTCGGCCTGGAGACCACGCTCAAACGCGGCATCATCAACACCCGCGACGAGCCACACGCCGACGCCGACAAGTACCGGCGGCTGCACGTGATCATCGGTGACGCCAACCTCGCCGAGATGTCGACCTACCTCAAGGTCGGCACCACCGCGCTGGTGCTCGACATGATCGAGGCGGGCGAGGACCTCTCGGAGTTCCAGCTGGCCCGCCCGGTCACCGCCGTGCACCAGATCAGCCACGACCCGACGCTGCGCGCCACCGTCGCGCTGGCCGACGGGCGCGAGCTGACCGGCCTTGCGCTGCAACGGCTCTACCACGAGCGCGTGGCCAAGTTCGTCCAGCGCGAAGCCAACGAAGACCCGCGCGTGCTCGACATCATCGACAAGTGGGCGATGGTCCTTGACCTGCTCGAGCGCGATCCGATGGACGCCGCGCACCTGCTCGACTGGCCGGCCAAACTGCGACTGCTCGAGGGCATGCGCACCAGGGAAGGCCTGGGCTGGGCCGCGCCCAAACTGCACCTGATGGACCTGCAGTACTCCGATGTTCGCCTGGACAAGGGGCTCTACAACCGCCTGGTCGCCCGCGGGTCGATGCAGCGGCTCGTCAGCGAACAGCAGGTGCTCGACGCGATGACCAACCCGCCCACCGACACCCGCGCCTACTTCCGCGGTGAGTGCCTGCGACGCTTCGGCGCCGATATCGCCGCCGCCAGTTGGGATTCGGTGATCTTCGATCTCGGTGGTGATTCGCTGGTCCGGATTCCGACGCTGGAACCGCGCCGGGGCACGAAAGCGCACGTCGGCAGGCTGCTCGATGCCTCGCGCACGGCCGCGGAGCTGGTCGAGCAGCTCACCCACTGACGCGATCGAGGGGTCGACTGCGCGACAATCCGATCGCTATCGACCACCTTGTCGGATCCGCTCGGTAGGGTTGTGGGACACACACGATCATCGTGATGAGGAAGAGGAGGTCGGCTGCCATGGCACAAGAGCAGACCAAGCGCGCCGGGGGTGGCGACGAGGACGAGGGCCCCGAGGGCGTAGACGCGGCAGGGCAGGAACGCCGCGAGAAGCTGGCGGAGGAAACCGACGACTTGCTCGATGAGATCGATGACGTGCTCGAAGAGAACGCCGAAGACTTCGTGCGGGCATATGTGCAGAAGGGCGGCCAGTGACCCCAGGTGACCCCTTGCGCCTCCACGCGGGGCGGGCTCTCTCCTCGTTCACCGAACATCTCCGCATGCACGCTCCGGACCTGTTGCCCGCCAACAGGTTCCCGATCTCGGATCTGACCGCGACGAAGGATCTGGCGCCGCACGGCACCACCATCGTCGCGGTCACCTACCGTGGCGGCGTGCTGATCGCGGGCGACCGCAGGGCCACCATGGGCAACCTGCTCGCCAGCCGCGACACCGAGAAGGTGTACATCACCGACACCTTCTCGGCCGCGGGTATCGCCGGTACCGCGGGCATCGCGATCGAGATGGTGCGGCTGTTCGCCGTGGAGCTGGAGTACTACGAGAAGATCGAAGGCGTGCCGCTCACCTTCGACGGTAAAGCCAACAAGCTGTCGAAAATGGTTCGCGACAATCTGCCTGCCGCCATGCAGGGCCTGGCAGCGATCCCGCTGCTGGTCGGTTTCGACGACCAGATCCTCGACCCCGACCGGTCCGGCCGCATCGTGTCCTACGACGTGGTCGGCGGGCGTAGCGAGGAGCGGTTCGGCTACACCGCCGTCGGCTCCGGTTCGACGTTCGCGAAGTCGTCGCTGAAGAAGCTCTACCAGCGCGGCATCGACCAGGACCGGGCGCTGCGGATCGCGGTGGAATCACTGTTCGACGCCGCCGACGACGACACCGCCACCGGTGGTCCCGACATGCTGCGCGGGATCTACCCGACAGCGGTGGTGATCGACGCCGACGGTGCGGACGAGATCGGTGAGGATCGTCTCGCCGAGATCGCCCGCGGTGTGATCGCCGATCGGGAAGCCGCGGAAGAAGGGGGCGCCGTCCAATGACGCTGCCGTATTACGCCTCGGCCGAGCAGATCATGCGCGACAAGACCGAGCTCGCCCGCAAGGGCATCGGTCGCGGTCGCAGCGTGATCGTGCTGGTCTACGCCGACGGCGTGCTGTTCGTCGCCGAGAACCCCTCGGCGACGTTGCACAAGGTCAGCGAGCTCTACGACCGCGTCGGATTCTCCGCGGTCGGCAAGTACAACGAGTTCGAGGCACTGCGCCGCGGCGGCATCTTGCAGGCCGACCTCAAGGGTTACCAGTACGACCGGCGCGATGTCACCGGGCGTGGACTGGCCAACCTGTACGCGCAGACCCTCGGGTCGATCTTCACCGATCAGCTCAAGCCCTACGAGGTGGAGATCTGCGTCGCCGAGGTGGGTTATCCCGAACAGTCACCGACCTCGGTGCTGTACCGGATCACCTTCGACGGGTCCATCGTCGACGAACGTGAGTACGTCGTCATGGGCGGCACCACCGAGCCGATCCTGACCCAGCTCAAAGCCACCTACAAGCCGGGTCTGTCCCTGGACGACGCGTTGAAGGTGGCGATCGGCGCACTGCTGGCCGGTCAGCCCGAAGCCGACAAGGACAAGCGTTCGCTCGGTGAGGCCTCCCTCGAGGTGGCCACGCTCGAGCAGCAGCGGCCGCGCCGGGCGTTCCGCAGGCTGCAGGGCCCCGCCCTGGAGTCGGCGCTGGCCGCGTCGAAGTCCAAGCCCAAGCCGGTCAAAGAGGCGAAGCTGCCAGAACCCGACGACGACGCGGGGAAATAACCCACCGTCACGATCATGATCGGGCCTGCGAATCGCACCGGTTCGCAGGCCCGATCTCGTCGTGTGCGCGGAGGTCGTTCGCTGTCCGAATCGTTGTGAACACGTATGCGAATGGGATGTCAGGAGCGCCGCGCGGGCACTGGTCATGGCTGTACTGTCGATAGTGTGCAGCGACGAATCATGGGGATCGAGACCGAGTTCGGTGTGACATGCACCTTCCACGGTCACCGTCGGCTGTCCCCCGACGAGGTAGCCCGGTACTTGTTCCGCCGGGTGGTGTCCTGGGGCCGTAGCTCCAATGTCTTCCTTCGCAACGGTGCCAGGTTGTACCTCGACGTCGGATCGCATCCCGAGTACGCCACCGCCGAATGCGACAGCCTGGTCCAGTTGGTCACCCACGACCGGGCCGGCGAGCGGGTGCTGGAGGACCTGCTCATAGACGCCGAACAGCGCCTCGCCGAAGAAGGCATCGGCGGCGACATCTACCTGTTCAAGAACAACACCGACTCCGCGGGCAACTCCTACGGCTGCCACGAGAACTTCCTCGTGGTCCGGGCGGGCGAGTTCTCCCGGATCTCGGATGTGCTGCTCCCGTTCCTGGTCACCCGCCAGCTCATCTGTGGCGCGGGCAAGGTGCTGCAGACGCCGAAGGCGGCCACGTTCTGCCTGTCGCAGCGCGCCGAGCACATCTGGGAGGGCGTCTCCTCGGCGACCACCCGCTCGCGCCCGATCATCAACACCCGCGACGAGCCGCATGCCGACGCCGAGAAGTACCGGCGCCTGCACGTGATCGTCGGTGACTCCAACATGGCCGAACCGACCACCATGCTCAAGGTCGGTACCGCCTCGCTGGTGCTGGAGATGATCGAGGCAGGGGTGTCGTTCCGCGATTTCGCGCTCGACAACCCGATACGGGCCATTCGCGAGGTCAGCCACGATCTCACCGGTCGCCGTCCCGTGCGCCTGGCCGGCGGGCGCCAGGCCAGTGCCCTGGAGATCCAGCGCGAGTACTACGCCCGCGCCGTCGAGCACCTGCGCAACCGCGATCGCGATCCGCAGGTCGACGCGGTGGTGGATCTGTGGGGTCGCACGCTCGACGCGGTCGAGGCGCAGGACTTCGCCAAGGTCGACACCGAGATCGACTGGGTGATCAAGCGCAAGCTGTTCCAGCGCTACCAGGACCGCTACAGCATGGAGATGTCGGATCCCAAGATCGCCCAGCTGGATCTGGCCTACCACGACATCAAGCGTGGTCGCGGGGTCTTCGACCTGCTCCAGCGCAAGGGCCTGGCCAAGCGGATCACCGAGGACGACGCCGTCGATGCCGCCGTGGACACCCCGCCGCAGACGACGCGAGCCAAGCTGCGTGGTGACTTCATCACCGCCGCGCAGGAAGCCGGCCGCGACTTCACCGTCGACTGGGTGCACCTCAAGCTGAACGATCAGGCGCAGCGCACGGTGCTGTGCAAGGATCCGTTCCGATCGGTCGACGAACGCGTCGACCGGCTGATCGCCTCGATGTAGGCGAACCCCTCAGACGGGGGGACCGACAACAGAACCGGTGGCGCATGGGAGCGATCGCGTAGGCGCCACCGGTTTTGTTGTGTGTGGGCAGGCTCAGTCCGCGGTGACGACGGTCGCGTAGGTGGCGGTGAGGCCGGCGATGAACGCGGTGAGCGCCAATTCGAAACTGTCGTCATCGATTTCGTCGGCGATCGCCCGCAGCAGGTGTGCCTGATTCAGGTGCGGGTAGCGGTCGCGGTAGACCTGCACGTCGTCGGCGAAGCCGCCGGCGAACGAGCCCACCGTCGAACCCATGACCAGGTAGCGGGTGGCCGCGCCGATCATGGTGGCGTAGCGCGGTGGCCAGCCCGCACCGACCAGACCGCCGTGTACGGCGTCGGCGGCGCGCAGGTTCTCGGCTCGGCGGCCCGGGCCGGTGGCCAGGTACGGCACGAAGTTCGGGTGGGTGGCCAGCGCGCCGCGATAGCTGCGCGCCCAGTCCGCGAGTGCGCGATCCCAGCTCATGGAGTCGAAGGCCGAGGTGTCGACGTGGCTCATGATGCCGGTGGCGATGTCGTCGAACAGGTCGTCCTTGTTCGGGTAGTGGCCGTAGAGCGAGGCGGCCTGCACGCCGAGTTCGGCGCCCAATTTGCGCATGGAGACTTCGGCGAGCCCGTCGCGGTCGATCAGGACCAGCGCGGCGTCGCGAATGCGCTCGCGGCTCAACAGCGGAACGCGCGGCCTCGCCATGCGGTACTTCCTCTCTCGTCGGGAATCGAACGGTATCACCGATGCCGAAAATGACTCTTGATTAACCGAACAGCGTTAGGATACGGTGCCCGAGTAAACCTAACGCCGTTTGGTTCAGGAGTGGTTCCGTGGATTTCCAGCTCACCCCCGCGCAGTCCGACCTGCGTGAACTCGCCCGAACGTGGGTGGACAAGGAAGTCGTGCCGTATGCCGCGCAGTGGGATCGCGACGAATCGGTGGACCCGGCGATCGTCGGCAAACTCGGCGCGCTCGGTTTCCTGGGCATCGGGATCGCCGAGCACTACGGTGGCTCCGGCGGCGACACCTTCGACTACTGCCTGCTGCTCGAGGAGCTCGGCCGCGGTGACAGCGCGGTGCGCGGCATCGTGTCGGTCTCGCTCGGGCTGTTCGGCAAGTCGATCGCCGCCTACGGCACCGAGGAGCAGAAGCAGCGATTCCTGCCCGGGATCTGCGCGGGTGAACAGCTCGGCTGTTTCGCGCTGACCGAACCCGGCACCGGGTCCGACGCGGCGAATCTGGACGCCCGCGCCGTCCGCGACGGGTCGGACTGGGTTCTGTCCGGCACCAAGATCTTCATCACCAACGGGACCTGGGCCGATCACGCGCTGGTGTTCGCGCGGACCGGCGGGCCCGGCCCCAAGGGGGTCACCGCGTTCGTGGTGCCGACGGACGCGGCGGGCTTCGGCCGGACCGAGATCAAGGGCAAGCTCGGGCTGCGTGGCCAGGCCACCGCCGAATTCGTCCTCGATCGCGTCCGGGTGCCCGACGCGCTGCGCCTCGGCGAGGAGGGGCAGGGCTTCCGGATCGCGATGTCCGCGCTCGACAAGGGCCGCATCGGGGTCGCGTCCGGGTGCGTCGGCGTGGCCCGGGCCTGCCTCGAAGCCGCGGTGCGTTATGCCGGTGAGCGCGAACAGTTCGGCAAGCCGATCGCCGGTTACCAGCTGGTCCAGGAGCTGCTGTCCGATATCGCCGTCGCGACCGACGCCGCCCGGCTGCTCGCCTGGCGCGCGGCCGATCTCGCCGACCGCGGGCAAGCCTTCGGCACCGCCGCGTCGATGGCGAAGCTGTTCGCCTCCGAAGCCGCGGTCTCGGCTGCCAACAACGCGATCCAGGTGTTCGGCGGCTACGGCTACATCGACGAATACCCCGTCGCCAAGTATCTGCGTGACGCGCGCGTACTGACTCTCTACGAGGGCACCACCCAGATCCAGAAACTGCTCATCGGGCGCGCCCTCACCGGCGTGAACGCCATTGTCTGACACAGGAGTACGACCCATGACCCACCGAACAGCCTTCGTCACCGGGGCGGCTCGCGGCATCGGCGCGGCGACCGCCGCCCGACTGGCCGACGACGGATTCGCCGTGGCCGTCGTCGATCTCGACACCGACGCTGCCGTGCTGGCCGCCGGGAAGATCAACGCGGCAGGCGGCACCGCGATCGGCCTCGGTTGCGACGTCGCCGACGAGGCGCAGGTGGCCGACGCCGTCGCGCGTACCGTGGCCGATCTCGGCTCGCTCGACGTGCTGGTGAACAACGCGGGCGTGCTGCGCGACAACCTGCTGTTCAAGATGTCGGTCGAGGACTGGGACACCGTCATGGCGGTGCACCTGCGCGGCGCGTTCCTGTGCAGCAAGGCCGCGCAGAAGCACATGGTGGACAACGGTGGCGGCGCCATCGTCAACACCTCGAGCGTCTCGGCGCTCGGCAATCGCGGTCAGGCCAACTACGCGGCGGCCAAAGCGGGCATCCAGGGCCTGACCCGCACCCTCGCCATGGAACTCGGCCCGTTCGGGATTCGCGTCAACGCGGTCGCCCCCGGCTTCATCGCCACCGAGATGACCGCGGCCACCGCGGCGCGGATGGGCGTGAGTGCCGAGGATTTGCAGGCGAAGACCGCCGAGATCACCCCGCTGCGACGGGTCGGCGTGCCCGCCGACATCGCGAACGTGGTGGCGTTCCTCGCCTCCGACGACGCCGGTTTCGTCACCGGACAGACCGTGTACGTCGACGGCGGACGCCGTCTCTAGATTGCGGAGAAACCCCATGCAGAGAACGGTTTTCACCGACGAGCACGCAGCATTCCGCAAGACCGTGCGGGCGTTCATCGAATCGAAGGTCTCACCGGTCTACGACCAGTGGTACGAGGCGGGCATCGTGCCGCGCGAGTTCTACGCCGAGCTGGCCGGCCTCGGGGTGTTCGGGATCGAGGTGCCCGAGCAGTACGGAGGCGCCGGCATCGAATCGTTCAAGTTCCAGGCGATCCTGCTGGAGGAGACCACCCGCGCCGGTGTGTCTTTCGGCGGCTCCGGCGTGCACGTGGGCCTGTGTCTGCCGTATCTGAAGAACCTCGCGACCGATGAACAGAAGCAGCGCTGGCTGCCGGGATTCGTCTCGGGCGAGATCATGTTCGCGATCGCGATGACCGAGCCCGGCACCGGATCCGACCTCGCCGGAATGCGCACCACCGCACAGCTGTCCGAGGACGGCACGCACTATGTGCTCAACGGGTCGAAGACCTTCATCACCGGCGGTGTGCACGCCGACCGGGTGATCGTCTGCGCGCGGACCGCTCCGCCGTCGGAAACGGATCGCCGCCACGGGATCTCGCTGCTCGTGGTCGATACGAAGTCGCCGGGGTACGCGGTGGGACGCAAGCTGGACAAGCTGGGTCTGAAGGTTTCCGACACCGCCGAGCTGTCCTTCACCGACGTGCGGGTTCCGGTGTCGGACCTGCTGGGGGAGGCGAACAAGGGGTTCAGCTACCTGGGCCGGAATCTGCCGCAGGAACGGCTCTCGATCGCCCTCGGCGCCTATGCCCAGGCCAAGGCGGCGATCCGGTTCACTCTCGAGTACACCAGGGGCCGTGACGTTTTCGGCAGGCCGGTCGCGCAGTTCCAGAACACCAAGTTCGAACTGGCCGCTTGCCAGGCCGAGGTCGATGCCGCCGAGGCGGTCGTCGACCGGGCGCTGGAGGCCCTCGACCGCGAGGAACTCACCGCCGCCGACGCGGCCTCGGCCAAACTGTTCTGCTCCGAGGTGGCCTCGCGAGTGATCGACCGCTGCCTGCAACTGCACGGCGGCTACGGCTACATCAACGAGTACCCGGTGGCCCGCCTGTACGCCGACAACCGGGTCAACCGGATCTACGGGGGCACCAGCGAGGTGATGAAGATGATCATCGCCAAGGACATGGGCTTGTGACCGGCACCGCGTATCTGGTCGACGGCGTGCGGACGCCGTTCGGCCGGTACGGGGGCGCGCCGGCCGAGGTTCAACCCGATGACCTTGCCGCACAAGCGATCACGGCCCTGGTGCAGCGGCTGCCGAGCATGGATTTCGGTGCAGTCGACGATGTGGCGCGGTTGTCGTCGATCGTGACGAGCATCCGTGACCGGTGCGGTGTTCGCCCCCGGTTGCCATCGCATCCAGCCCCGCCTTGTGCGGTGGCCACTGCTTTCCGCCAACGTTGTCGTTAGGAACCACCCGTGAACGCCACACTTTCCCTGGCGAGCATCCTCGCCGAACCCGCCCGCCGCCGCCCGCATCACCTCGCGCTGATCGAGGGTGAGCACCGCATCACCTTCGCCGATCTGTGGCGTGAAGCCCGCGAACAGGCCGGCGCCCTGATCGCGCGTGGTGTGCGACCCGGCGACCGGGTAGCGCTGCTGTGTCCCAATACCGTCGATTTCCCGCGCGCCTATTTCGCCATTCTCGCCGCGGGCGCGACGGTGGTGCCCGTCCATCTGCTGCTCACCGCGCCGGAGATGGAATACGTGCTGCGTGACAGCGGTGCCTCGCTGCTGATCTGTCATCCGATGGTCGCGGCGACCGGGAGCGAAGCGGCGAGGAACCTGGGCATCGATGTGGTGGCGCCCGAAGAGCTTGCCGGCACGGCGATCTCGAACTTCGTCTCGCGTGGCCCGCTCGATACGGCGGTCGTCTTCTACACCAGCGGCACCACCGGTACACCCAAGGGCGCCGAGCTCAGCCATCTCAACATGGTGATGTGCGCGACGGTGAACACCTTCGACGCCAACGAGATCCACCGCGACGACATCGCCCTCGGCGCGCTGCCGCTGTTCCACGTGTTCGGGCAGACGGTATCGATGAATTCGCAGTGGCGGGTGGGCGGCACCCTGGTGCTGATGCCGAGATTCGATGCGGCCGCGGCGGTGTCGCTGATGGCGGCCGAGCGGGTCAACCTGTTCCACGGCGTGCCCACCATGTATCTGTCGTTGATCGAAGCGGCGGGTTCGGCGCCGGTACTGCCCGAGCTGAAACTCTGTATCAGCGGTGGCGCAGCGCTGCCCGTCGCCGTGCTCGAGGAATTCGAGCGGGTCTTCCACGCGCCGGTCCTCGAGGGCTATGGCCTGTCGGAGACCTCGCCGACCGCCGCGGTGAACCAGCCGTGCTTCGGTACCGAGGCCGGCACCGTCGGACATCCGGTGTGGGGCGTCGACGTGGAGATCGCCGATCCCGCGATCGCCGACCGCATCGAACTGCTGCCGGTCGGCGACGTGGGCGAGGTGGTGGTGCGCGGGCACAACGTGTTCAGCGGCTACACCGGCAGGCCGGAAGCCACCGCCGCGGCCGTGGTCGACGGCTGGTTCCGGACCGGTGACCTCGGCACGAGGGACGACACTGGTCGGGTGCGCATCGTCGACCGGATCAAGGAGATGATCCTGCGCGGCGGATTCAATGTGTATCCGACCGAGGTCGAAGCGGCCCTGATGCGGCACCCGCGGATCGCGCAGGTGGCGGTGATCGGTGTGCCCGACCCCCATTACGGTGAGGAGGTCGTGGCGGTCGTCGTGCCCGAGGGCGCGCTGACCGAGCGGGAAGTGATCGACTTCGCCAAGCAGCAGGTCGCGAAGTACAAGTACCCGCGCCGCGTCGAATTCGTGACCGAGCTACCCCTCGGCCCCACCCATAAAGTTCTCAAACGCGCACTGCGCCAACGTTTCGGAGGAACGGCATGACCACGGATTTCGCTGATCTCGACGCCCTGCGGGCGGCGGTCGGCACCGAACTCGGCCCCAGCGACTGGATCACCGTCGACCAGCGTCGCATCGACCTGTTCGCCGAGGCCACCGACGATCACCAGTGGATCCACGTCGACGCCGAGCGCGCCGCCGCGGGCCCCTACGGCACCACCATCGCCCACGGCTTCCTCACCCTGTCGCTGATCGTGCCGATGACCCAGCAGATCATGACCGTCAGCGCGGCGAAGGCAGGCATCAACTACGGCCTCGACCGAGTCCGCTTCCTCACTCCCGTCCCGGTCGACAGCCGTATTCGCGCCCACCTCACGCTCACCGAGGTCACCGAGGTCACCGGCGGCGTCCAAGTCCACCGCCACGTCACCGTCGAGCTCGAAAACGCCGACCGCCCAGCGTGCGTGGCCGACTCGATCGCCCGCTGCATGCTGTGAGATCCGGCCGTGGCGAGGGCACCCGCACTCGCCACAGCGGCCCGGTGGCCTATCGCAGTTCGCCGCTGAGGACCCAGAGGTGCCCGAAGGGGTCCTTCACCCTGCCCTGTCGCTTGCCGTAGGGACGGTTGTCGACGGGGATCACGACCTCGGCTCCGTGCTGGGCCATCCGCTGCGCTGTCGCGTCGGGATCGGCGACAGTGAGCACGAGCAGTACCGGCGAGCCACCCACCGATTCCGGGTCGGCCCACCCCCACTCCTCGGCACTGTGTGCCAGCGCGAACACGACGGAGCCGAGCGTGAGTTCGGCGTGGTGCACCACCGCGTCCTCGGCGACGCGCAGACTCACCTCGGCTCCGAGCGCCTGGGTGTAGAAGGTGATCGCGGCGTCCGCGTCGGAGACCAGCAGCTTCGGGACCAGTTGGCTGTTCATGTTTCCCATGGTCGTGGAGCAGGGCGTTGCCTGCCTTGTAGATTTCGGCCCTCTTCCGCGAGCCAGTCGGTCGGTGTGGTGTTCATGAGGTCGCGGAACTCGCGCACGAGGTGGCTCTGATCGTGGTAACCCGACTCGGCCGCCACCTGGGCCCAGGACGTTGCGCCCGTGCCTGCGCGGTGAACCGCGCACTCGAGGCGGGCCACGCGGGAGGCGAATTTCGGGGTGACCCCCAGCGAGCGTCGCATCACCTCGCGCAGACGCCGGGCGCTCAGGTGTACGTGGTCGGCGAGATCGTCGACCGACGCCGTTCCACCACCGGCTCTGATCAGATCCAGCGCGCGCAGGGCGTGGTCGGCGGTGGTGTCGTACCCGGCCCGGTTCAGCTGGTCGAGCAGCCGAATGCGCAGAACAGCCTCGCGTCGAGCGGCCGGGTGCTCCGCCAACTCCTCGCACATCGAACGCACCCACGGCAGTACGGCGTCGGCGATCACACCGCCCGCGTCCACCTCACTCAGCGGCATGCCGATCAGGCGGCGCAGGGCCGACGCCGACAACTCGACGTAAGCCGTCGGCTGCCGCGGCAGCAGGGTGGTGACCGGCGTCGCGAGCCCCGGCCGCATCAAGCCGGCCACGACAGCCTGCGTGCGCAAGGTCTGTCCGCCGTAGTCGACCTCGAGCGGAGCCCCGAGACCGACAACGAGTCGAGCTGACAAGGTGGGGACGGCCCGATGTGCCCGAGCGGGGCCGACGTGCTCGCTGATCGACACCACGCCAATGCCCGCGGCACGGCATGCCGGACGGAGGTTCACCTTCGCATTCTCGCACCCGTGGGCGTCGGCTACCCGTCGGCGAGATAGCGCTCGACCGTGTCGACCTTGCTGTGCAGCGCGTCGGTGACCCCGGGTCGGATATCGGCCTTGAGGACCAGGCTGCAGCGGGGTGCGGTGACCAGGATGGCGTCGGTGGCGGCTTTGATCACTGCCATCACCTCGTCCCATTCGCCCTCGAGGGTGGTGAACATCGCGTCGGTGCGGTTCGGCAGGCCGGAAGCGCGGACCACCCGGATGGCCGCGGCGACCGCTTCGCCGACCGAGCCGTCGTGGTGGGCGGAACCGCTGGGCGCAACGGAGAAGGCGACGAGCATTGTGATCCTTTCGGCGGGTGGGTCCCATGGTCGCGGGACCGTGGCCCAAGTGTGCGCCGACGCGCGGGGGAGCGGGCGCGACCATTACCCTCTATCGAGTGGCGATATCCAAGGTCGAGCGGCTGATGAATCTGGTCATCGCGCTGCTGTCGACCAGGCAGTTCCTGAGCGCGGAACGTATTCGCGCCAGCGTGGCCGGTTACGAGGACTCCGCGACCGACGAGGCGTTCAGCCGGATGTTCGAGCGCGACAAGAACGAACTGCGCGATCTGGGCATCCCGTTGGAAGTCGGTCCGGTGGGACGGTTCTCGACACTCGAGGGATACCGGATCAACCGGGACGCCTACGAGCTGCCCGATATCGACCTGTCCAGCGAGGAAGCCGCGGCGGTCGCCGTCGCGGTGCAGATGTGGGCCTCACCGGAATTGGCGGGCGCGGCCGAGGGCGCGCTGCTGAAGCTGCGCGCGGCCGGGGTCACCGTCGAGACCGACAACGTCGGGGTGTCGGTGCCCGCGGTGCCCGCCCGCACCCGAGGGTCGGAGCCGGTGTTGCGGGAACTCCTCGCGGCGATCGACGCGGGGCAGGCGGTGCGGTTCGGCCACCACAGCGCCGTCACCGATCCGTTCGTGACCCGCGATGTCGAACCGTGGGGGGTGGTCACCCGGCACGGGCGCTGGTATCTGGTCGGCCACGACCGCGAACGTGATGCCGTTCGCACGTTCCGGCTCTCGCGGATCGGTGGACAGGTGCGGCCGTACGGTCCGGTCGACGCGGTCCACAAGCCCGCGCACACCGATCTGCGCGCGATCGTCGACCGGGTCACCGGCGACGCTCCCGTCACCGGGTCGGCCACCGTGTGGGTCGCCAAGGGCCGCGGTCGCGAATTGCGCCGCATCGGCACCGAAGTCGACACCCGTGACCTGGGCGGACGTCCCGGCTCGGTGCTCGCGGTGCCGGTCCGATCCCGCGACTGGGTGGCCCGGCTGATCACCGGCCTCGGTCCCGATGTTCTCGTTCTGGAACCACCGGAACTGCGCGCCGACGTGATGAACCGGCTACGGTCGGTACTCGACCACACGGAGGTCACGTCGTGAGTTCGCGTCTGTCCCTACGCCTTTCGCGCCTGCTGAACATGGTGCCGTACCTGCTCGCGCACCCGGGTATCAGCGCGGCCGAGGCCGCCGCCGAACTGGGTGTCACCACCAAACAGCTGATGAGCGACCTCAATCAGCTGTGGATGTGCGGATTGCCGGGCTACGGTCCCGGCGATCTGATCGACCTGTCGTTCTCCGAGGAGAGCATCGAGGTCACCTTCTCGGCCGGGATCGAACGGCCGCTACGGCTGACCTCCACCGAGGCCACCGCGCTGCTGGTGGCGCTGCGCTCGATCGTGGAGATGCCGGGCATGGTCGATCCGACCGCCGCGCACGCCGCCATCGCCAAGATCGAATCGGCGATCGCCAGCACCGACGCCGTCGTCACCGGCAAACCGGTCGATGTCCCCGTCGAGAAGCCGGTGGTCGCGACCGTGCGCGCCGCGCTCGCCGACGCGCGGGCCCTGCGCCTGGTCTACTACTCCGCCAGCCGCGACGAGGTGTCCGAACGTATCGTCGACCCGATTCGCGTGGTGCTGGTCGACAACAACAGCTACCTGCAGGCCTGGTGCAGGCAGGCCGAAGGCGTTCGCCTGTTCCGGTTCGATCGGATCGAGGACGCCACCGAACTCGACGAACCCGCTCGCGCGCCGAGTCACGCCGCCAACGACGCCGCGGCACTCGACCTGTTCCAGGACGACCCCGACGTGCCGCTGGCCCGGCTCCGGATCCGCGCCGATTACGCCTGGGTGCTCGACCAGTACCCCATGCACCGCATCGAATCGCGCGCGGACGGCAGCATCGAGGCGGGCATGCGCTTCGCCTCACCGGACTGGATGGCTCGGCTGCTGCTCGGCTTCGGCACCGGCGTCACCGTGCTCGGGCCACCCGAACTGGTAGCGGCGGTGCGCCTGCGCGCCGACGCCGCCCTGGCCGCCTACGCGGCCGCCGGACTGGTGGGGGAGACCGAACCCGCGTGAGTCAGCGAGTACTGGTCCTCGGCGCGGGCAGCGTCGGGGTTTTCATCGGCGGTCACCTGGCCGCCGCGGGCATGGAAGTGATCTTCGTCGGCCGTCAGCGGATCCTCGACGACATCGCCGAACACGGCCTGCGCCTCACCGATCTGGACGGCGGTTCGACCGAGGTGACGCCCGACCGGTTCGGCCTCGCGCTCGAGCCCGACGAACCGGAGTTGGCCGACCTGGTCCTGGTGACGGTGAAATCGGCCGACACCGCCGCCGCGGTCCGTGCCGTCGCGGGCCGATTACGCCCCGGCACGCCGGTCGTGAGCCTGCAGAACGGCATCGGCAACGCCAGTGTGATCAGAGAGATTCTGCCGACCAGCATCGCCCTGGCCGGGATGGTGATGTTCAACGTGGTGCACAGCGGTCGCGGGTGTTTCCACCGCGCCAGCGACGGCGACCTCGCGATTCAGGACGACCCGGTCGTCGACCGCTTCGCCGACCGTTTCCGGGCGGCCGGACTGCCGCTGCGCCGCCACCGCGATCTGCGTCCGGTGCAATGGGCGAAACTGCTGCTCAATCTGAACAACCCGATCAACGCGCTGTCGGGCAAGCCGCTGCGTGAGGAACTCGCCGAGCGTGACTACCGCCGCTGCCTCGCGCTGACCCAGTCCGAAGCCCTCGCCGTGATGAACACTGCGCGAATTCGGCCCGCGCAGCTCACCCCCGTTCCACCCGAGTTGATGGTGCATTTGCTGCGCGTTCCCGACGCGGTCTTCCGGCGGGTGTTCGGGCGCGTGCTCGCCATCGATCCGCTCGCCCGTTCGTCGATGGCCGATGACCTCGCACTCGGTCGGCGGACCGAAATCGCGTGGTTGTGCGGGGAAATCGTGCGCCTCGGCGACATGGTCGGGCACCCGACGCCGGTCAACCGGCGGTTGACGGAGCTGATCAGGATCGCCGAGTCCGGCGACACCGCCCGGTTCACCGGGAGCCGGTTGTTCGCCGAGCTGACCGGGGCGGCGGCCGCTGTCGCGGGTTGAACGCGTGGCGAACACCGCTGCGGCTCGGCGTCCACCACGCTCCGAACCCAGGTAGCATCGGTAATCACCACAGTCTTTGGAGGTATCTGATAATGGGCACGTTCAGCTGGACGCACCTGCTGATCATCGCGTTGCTGTTCGTTCTGCTCTTCGGCGCGAAGCGGCTTCCCGACGCGGCACGCGGTCTCGGCCGCTCGCTGCGGATCTTCAAGAGCGAGGTCGGGCAGATGCAGGCGGAGTCGTCGGCATCCGACGCACCGGCGGCCACCCCGGCCACCCCCGCGCCGCAGCAGCAGCTGTCCGCGTCGGCGCCGCAGGCACAGACCCCGATCGTCGAACCGCAGCAGGGCCACAAAACCCTCTGACCTCGGCCATCACCCCGGAGCGGTAGTCATCGCTCCGGGGCGAAGTGCTGTCTCGTCAGAAGTTGCCGCCGAGCATCCGCCGAACCGAGGGTTAGAGGCCACCACCCACCATGCGCATTCCGTTCGATCCCCGGCGCACCAAGCGCAGGACGAATCCCGACGGCACCATGTCGTTGGTCGAGCACCTGCAGGAACTGCGCACCCGGCTGCTGCTGGCACTGGCCGCGATCGCGGTGACCACCCTGATCGGCTTCTTCTGGTACGCGCACACCCTCTTCGGGATGGAGAGCCTGGGTGAGATCCTGCGCGGCCCCTACTGTGCGCTGCCCGAATCGGCGCGCGCCAGCCTGACCCCCGACGGCGCCTGCCGACTGCTCGCCACGGGCCCCTTCGACCAGTTCATGCTCCGGTTGAAGGTCGGATTCACCGCCGGTGTGGTGATCGCGACCCCGTTCTGGCTGTACCAGCTGTGGGCGTTCATCACCCCGGGGCTGTACGCGAAGGAACGCAAGCTCGCGGTCGGGTTCGTGGTGACCGGTTCGGTGCTGTTCGTGACGGGTGCCGTGCTCGCCTACGTGGTGGTCTCGCACGCGTTGTCGTTCCTGATGACCATCGGCGACAACGTCCAGATCACCGCGCTCAGCGGTAATCAGTACTTCGGTTTCATCATCCAGTTGCTGATCATCTTCGGCGTCAGTTTCGAGACGCCGTTGATCATCATCGGGCTGAACCTGGTCGGCGTGCTGCCCTACACCAAGCTCAAGGCGTGGCGGCGCGGGATGATCTTCGGTCTGTTCGTCTTCGCCGCGATCGTCACACCGCAGGACCCGTTCTCGATGCTGGCGCTGGCGATCGCGCTGACCGTGCTGTTCGAGTTCGCCGTGCAGTTCGCGCGGTTCAGTGACGCGCGCAAGGCCCGCCGGGAAGAGAAGGAGGGCTGGGGCACGCTCGACGACGAACAGGCCTCTCCGCTCGAGACCCCCGAGCCGGTTGCGTCCGCCGATCCGGTGAGCGAGCCGGAGAAAACCGCGCGCCCGGTGTCGGACTACTCCGATACGCTCTGAGGGGTGACCGACACTCCGGGGCTGCCCAGCGAACTGGCGAAATTCGCCGGTGAAATCTCGTTCGATCTGGACCCCTTCCAGAGCACCGCGTGCGCGGCGCTGGAAGACGGGCACAGCGTGCTCGTGTGCGCCCCGACCGGAGCGGGCAAGACGATCGTCGGTGAGTTCGCCGTGCACATGGCGCTGGCCTCGGGCGGAAAGTGCTTCTACACCACGCCGATCAAGGCGCTGTCGAATCAGAAGTTCGCCGATCTCACCGCCCGCCACGGCCGCGACAGTGTCGGCCTGCTCACCGGTGACCAGTCGATCAACCCTGGCGCGCCGGTGGTCGTGATGACCACCGAGGTGCTGCGCAACATGCTCTACGCCTCCTCGGACTCGCTGCACGGTCTGTCCTACGTGGTGATGGACGAGGTGCACTACCTGGCCGACCGGTTCCGGGGCGCGGTGTGGGAGGAAGTGATCCTGCACCTGCCACCGGATGTGCGGCTGGTGAGCCTGTCGGCGACGGTGTCCAACGCCGAGGAGTTCGGCGCCTGGATGGAAACGGTGCGCGGCGACACCGCGGTGGTGGTCGACGAGACCAGGCCGGTGCCGCTGTGGCAGCACGTGATGGTCGGCCGGCGGATGTTCGACCTGTTCGACACCAAGTCCAGCGACCGCAAGGTCGTGGTGGACGAAGACCTCGTGCGGTTCATCCGCCAGCGCGAGAGCGCCGACCGGATGCACGGGTACGGCGGTCCGCGCGGACGGGGTGGACGCGGCGGCAATTTCCGCCCGTTGCCGCGACCGGATGTCCTGGCGCGCCTCGACGAGGAAAACCTGCTGCCCGCGATCACCTTCATCTTCAGCCGCGCGGGCTGCGACGGCGCGCTGGCCCAGTGCCTGCGCGCCCGCCTCGATCTGAGCCGTCCCGGCGAGGCCGCGCAGATCGACGAGATCATCGAGAAGCACACCGGTGACCTGCCCAAGGGCGATCTGGAGGTCCTCGGCTACTGGGAGTGGCGCGAGGCGCTGCAGCGCGGCCTGGCCGCCCACCACGCCGGCATGCTGCCCGCGTTCCGGCACACCGTCGAGGAGCTGTTCGTCAAGGGTCTGGTGCGCGCGGTGTTCGCCACCGAGACGCTGGCACTGGGCATCAACATGCCCGCCCGTACGGTGGTGCTCGAGCGGCTGGTGAAGTTCAACGGCGAAACCCATGCCGAGCTCACCCCCGGCGAGTACACCCAGCTCACTGGTCGTGCGGGGAGGCGCGGTATCGACGTCGAGGGTCACGCGGTGGTGCTGTGGCAGCCCGAGGTCGACACCAGTGCGGTGGCAGGCCTCGCCTCCACCCGCACCTATCCGCTGCGCAGCTCGTTCCGGCCCGGCTACAACATGTCGATCAACCTGATCGACCGGATGGGTGCCCAGGAAGCCCGAACGCTGCTCGAACGGTCGTTCGCCCAGTTCCAGGCCGACCGGTCGGTCGTGGGGCTCGTCCGTGGGATCGAACGCAACGAGGGCGCGCTGCGCAAGCTGGAGAGTCAGCTCGGCGGCGTCGACGGCGACTTCATGGAGTATCTGTCGCTGCGCGACCGGATCAAGCAGCGTGAACGCGATATCCAGCAGCAGGGGCGGGCAGACCGGCGCGGTGCCGCGGTGAAAGCGCTGATCGGGTTGCGTCGCGGCGACGTGGTGTCCATCCCCGTGGGCAAGCGTTCCGGGCTCGCGGTGATCCTCGAACCCGACCAGACGCCCGGCGATCCGCGTCCACTGGTATTGACCGAGGACCACTGGGCCGGTCGGGTGTCCGCGGCCGATTTCCCGGAGCCCGCCGAAGCGCTCGGGCGCATGGATCTGCCGCGCCGGGTCGATCATCGGACCGCGCGCATCCGCCGCGACCTGGCCTCGGCGTTGCGCGGCACCGGAATCTCGGCTCCGCGCCGTGGCAAGCGCAACGATCGTGTTCGCGGCGGCGAAGATCGTCAGCTCTCGACGCTGCGGCGCAGTCTGCGGTCCCATCCCGCGCACAATCGTCCCGATCGGGAGCAGCTGAGCCGCACCGGCGAGCGGTATTCGCGGCTCGCCCGTGAGACCGAGACGATGCGCCAGAAAGTTGCCGCCACCACGAATTCGCTGGCGCGCACGTTCGATCGGATCGTCGGGCTGCTCGAGGAACGCGGCTTCGTCGCCCACGGTGAGGTGACCGCCGACGGCAGGCGCCTGGCCCGAATCTATGCCGAGAGCGATCTCGTGGTCGCCGAGGCCCTGCGCCAGGGTCTGTGGCGCGGACTCGGCCCGGCCGAACTCGCGGCGGTGGTGTCGACACTGGTCTACGAATCGCGCCAGGAAACCGGCCTGCTGACGCCGGCGGGACCGACCGATCCGATCCGCCGTGCGGTCGCGGCCACCATCGAAGTGTGGTCGGATCTGCGCTCCGACGAGGTGCGACACAAACTTCCGCCCACCCGCGAACCCGATCTGGGGTTCGTCACCGGGGTCTACAAGTGGGCGCGCGGTGATGCGTTGGCCGAGGCGTTGCTGGCCAGCGGCGACCAGGGTACGACGATGTCGGCGGGCGATTTCGTGCGGTGGTGCAGGCAGGTGATCGACCTGCTCGATCAGATCCACAACACCGCCGACGACCCCGAGATCGCGTCCACCGCCGCCAAGGCGGTGCGTGCGGTACGGCGGGGTGTCGTCGCGGTGGACGCCGCGTAGTCGGCACGTCTGTGATTTGATTTCTTCGCGTACCGACCGTGAGGCGGATGTCGTGCGAATGCGGCAGGCCCGGCGCGGGGGGCTACCGTATGGACTAATGATGCGAGTGGAGGCGAGTGGATGAGCGGCCCTTACGGACCGAACAACCCCGGGGAGGGGAACAACGATCCCACCCAGCACTGGGGGGGTCAGCAGGGGGCCGGTGGCGCCGGTCCCACCCAGCACTGGGGTGGCGCGCAGCAGCCGCCACAACAGGGCGCCCAGCCCACCCAGCAGTGGAATGACCCGAACGCGCAGCAGCCACAGCAGCAGTGGGGACAACAGCCCCAGCAGCCGCAGCAGCCGTGGGGCCAGCAGCCGCAGCAGCCGACCGGGCCGCAGCAGCAGTGGGGCCAGACCCAGCCGCCGCCGCAGGACTGGAACAACCAGGCCGCCAACGCACAGCAGCAGTGGGGTCAGCCCGCGCCGCAGCAGCAGTGGGGCCAGCAGCCCGCCCCGCAACAGCAGTGGGGCCAGCAGCCGTCCTCCGGCGGCAAGAGCAAGGGCCTGATCATCGGGCTCATCGCCGCGGGCGTGCTCGTGGTCGCCGCCGTGATCGGTCTGATCCTGGTCGTGTTCTCCTCGGACGAACTCGACAACGCGGCCGTGCAGGACGGTGTCTCGCGCGTGCTGAAGGACTCCTACGGCATCGCCGACGTCTCCGATGTCAGCTGCCCCTCCGGCCAGGCGGTGGAGGTCGACGCGACCTTCACCTGTGAGCTGAAGGTCAGTGGCGAGGCGAAGAAGGTCACCGTCAAGATCACCAAGGAAGACGGCACCTACGAGGTCGGCCGCCCCAACTAGGCGCTCGCACTGTGTTTTCCGGGCCGTCCGCGACTACGCGGGCGGCCCGGTGTCGTTTCCGGCGGCGCAGATACGGATGGGCGGTGGCGCCGTCGCGAACTCGTCGCCGGCGGATCAGCCGGTGTGTGCCGCGGTCAGTGCGGTGACCAGGCGGGTGATCGGGCTCTCGGCATTGTACTCGGCGGCCAGCGCGAGCAGCCGGTCGGGGTCCGCGGGGGTGGTGGGCAGGACGTCCGGACGCGACAGGATCACGTCGGCGTCGCGGACCACCCGCACGACCGGAGCGGCGACCTTCAGATAGTCCTGTGCGGCAACGAGTTTCGCGCGCACACCCTTGGCGATATCGGAATCGGGAGCGGCGACGGCGTCCATGAGCGCGTCGAGCGAGCCGAACCTCGTGATCAGCTGGGCGGCGGACTTGTCGCCGATGCCCGCCACACCGGGCAGGCCGTCGGAGGCGTCGCCGCGCAGGGTCGCCATGTCGGCGTAGGCCGGTCCCGCGTTCTGTTCGGGCACACCGTATTTCGCCGAGAGTTCCGCGGGGCCGAACAGTTCCGCTTTGGCCAGACCGCGACCGACGTAGAGCACGCGGACCGGTGGGGCGGGCTCGTCGCGCACCAGCTGCAGCAGGTCGCGGTCGCCGCTCACGACGACAACCGGGTCGGTGCGCTCCCGGCTGGCGAGGGTGCCGAGCACATCGTCGGCCTCGAGGCCTTCCGCGCCGCCGGTGGCGATGCCCGCCGCCTCGAGTACTTCGAGGATCATCTCGACCTGCGGGGTGAGCGTGTCGGGCACTTCCTCCGCGCCGGGCGCCGCGCTGGTGCTGGTGTCGAGTCGGTGCGCCTTGTAGGAGGGCACCAGGGCCACCCGGAACGGGGGCCGCCAGTCGAGGTCGAGCCCGACCACGAGCCTGCTCGGGCGATGTTTGGTGACCAGCGAGGCCACCATGTCGGTGAAGCCGCGCAGCGCGTTCACCGAGCGGCCGTCCGCGCCCCTGAGCTTGTCGGGGATCGCGTAATAGGCGCGGAACCAGAGGCTGGCGCCGTCGAGGATCAACAGGGGTCCACGGGTGCTCTCGTCAGCGGTCACCCGGTGATTGTGCCCCGAACCACCGACACCGTGGCCGTGGCCGTGCCGATGGGCTTCGGTGGCTGCCCTCGGTGCGGGGCGGGTAACGTCGGATCCTATGAGCGCGCACACGGATGCCAGGTTCGCGGCGAAGGTCTACGGTCAGCGGCTGGAGCGGGCGGTCGAGTTGATGCGCGCGGCGCATCTGGACGCCTTGCTGATCACTCCGGGCCCCGACCTGCGGTACCTGATCGGTTCGGCCGCGGAATCCTTCGAGCGGCTCACCTGCCTGGTGATCCCGGCCGACGGATCCACGCCCTCGGTGGTCATCCCGAAACTCGAGCTGGCCTCGCTCGCCGATTCCGCGGCGGGCGAACTCGGCCTGCAGGTGCTCGACTGGGTCGACGGCGTCGATCCGTACCAGTTGGTCCGTTCGATCCTGCACGCCGGTTCCCGCATCGCGGTCGCCGATGCCATGCCCGCGCTGCACCTGATCCCGCTCGCCGAATCGACCACCGGTCTGCCCGCCTCGGCGACGCCGGTGCTGCGCGAGTCGCGAATGGTCAAGGACGAGGCCGAGATCGACGCGCTGCGCCGGGCGGGCGCGGCCATCGACCGCGTGCACGCGCGGATGGGCGAGTTCCTGCGGGCCGGTCGCACCGAGGCCGAGGTGAGCGCCGATATCACCGCCGCGATCGTCGAGGAAGGCCATACCGAGGCGGCGTTCGTCATCGTGGGCAGTGGACCGCACGGCGCCGACCCGCACCACGAGGTCTCCGATCGCGTCATCGAGCAGGGCGATGTGGTGGTCATCGACATCGGTGGCCCCGTCGAACCCGGCTACTACTCGGACTCGACCCGCACCTATGTTCTCGGCACCCCGCGCCCGGAGATCGTCGAACAGGTGGCGGTCCTGGAGGCCGCCCAGGCCGCCGCGGTCGCGGCGGTGCGGCCGGGGGTGAGCGCGGAATCCATCGACGCCGCCGCCCGCAGCGTGCTCGCCGACGCGGGCCTGGGCGACGCCTTCATCCACCGCACGGGCCACGGCATCGGCCTGTCGGTGCACGAGGAGCCCTACATCGTGGCGGGCAACGACCTGGTGCTCGAGCCGGGCATGGCGTTCAGCATCGAGCCGGGAATCTACTTCCGCGGCGAATGGGGCGCGCGGATCGAGGACATCGTGGTCGTCACAGACGACGGTGTGGAGTCGATGAACAATCGGCCGCACGGCCTGACGGTGCTGTAAGCGGCCGAGTCCGTAGCGACAAGCGCCCGCACGGGCGCTGAGCGGGGTTTCGGAGGCTATTTCAACGTGCCCGACGACAACACCCGGCGCACCTGGATCGCGACGACCACCCGTGTCGGGTTCTCGCGGGGCACCCGGTAGCGCTCGGTGTAGCGACGCACGGCTTCGGCGACGTCGGCGCTGTCGTGGAGTACCGTCGCCGGTCCTTCGAGGGTCAGCCAGCGCGGCCCCTCGACCTGGCTCACCGCCGCGTAGCCGCCTCGTCCGGCATTGCGTGCCTTCACCGACGCGCCGTCGGTGATCACGCGAGCGATCCCGCTCTCCGGATCCCAGGTGAAGCCCACGGCGACCACGTGCGGGGTGCCGTCGGCGCGCAGCGTGGTGAGCGTGGCCAGATGCCGCTCGGTGACGAACGCGAGGGCAGCGGGGGACAGCTGTGCGGTGGCGGTCGGCATGCCGGAAACGGTAGCCGGGCCGACCGGCGCGTCGCTGCGCGGGTTCGCGCCGTGCACACAACAGAGGCAGGCCGGCACCGGCCGGACGGGCCGGATGACAGACTGGCGCTATGGGAATGCAGCAGAACGATGGGCCGGTGCTGGTCCTGGGCGGGCGCAGTGAGATCGGCCTCGAAGTGGCGCGCAGGCTGGCACCCGGACGGGTGGTGATCCTGGCCGCTCGCCGTGCCGGCGCGTTGGCGGCCGAGGTCGAGCAGGTGCGCGCGGCGGGCGCGACCGCTGTGCACACCGTGGAATTCGACGCCGACGAGACCGCCACCCACGCGCCCCTGCTGGACAAACTGGCCGCCGAGCACGGTGGCATCGCGACAGCGGTGCTCGCCTTCGGCGTCCTCGGCGATCAGGATCGTGCCGAACACGACCCGGCGCACGCGGTGGCGGTCGTGCACACCGACTTCGTCGCCCAGGTCAGTGTCCTCACGACCCTGGCGACCGTGATGCGTGCGCAGGGATCCGGCCAGATCGTCGTCTTCAGCTCGATCGCGGGCGTGCGCGTGCGGCGGGCGAACTATGTCTACGGTTCGGCCAAAGCGGGCCTGGACGGCTTCGCCAGCGGCCTCGGCGACGCCCTGCACGGCACGGGCGTGCAGCTGTTGCTGGTGCGTTCGGGCTTCGTGATCGGGCGCATGACCACCGGCATGGCACCCGCGCCCCTGGCCATCACTCCCGACCAGGTCGCCGACGCCGTGGTCCGCAGTCTCGGCAAGGGCGCCACCCGGGTCGCGGTCCCCGGCCGCCTTGCCATCGCCTTCTTCGTGATGCGCCTGCTCCCGCAATCGGTCTGGCGTCGGATGCCACGGTGACCGCGTCCGGCGACGCGGCAGCGGACTGGACCGGCCACCCGATCGTGGTGGCCGGCATCGGGGCCGACGGTTGGGCGGGTCTGGGCGAGAACGTCCGCCGGGAAATCGGGGACTGTGACGTGGTGTTCGGCTCCGCGCGTCAACTGGCGCTGCTCCCGGCCGGCGATATCGAGCGGGTGCCGTGGCCGACGCCGCTGCTGCCCGCCCTGCCGGAGTTGTTCGGGCGCAATGCCGGTCGCCGCATCGGCGTGCTGGCCAGCGGTGATCCGATGTTCTACGGCATCGGTGTCACCCTGGCGCGCCGGTTCGGCCCGGCGGCGCTGCGGGTGTTCCCGCAGCCCTCCTCGGCGTCGCTGGCGTGCGCGCGGCTCGGGTGGCCACTGGCCGAAACCCCGGTGGTGAGTGTGGTTGCCCGGCCATTGCCCACCGTCGTGCCCGAATTGTCCGAAGGTCGGCGGGTTCTCGTCCTCAGCGAAGACGAGACGACGCCGAGCCGAGTCGCGGAAATGCTGTGCGACAAGGGATTCGGCGCTTCATCGCTGACTGTTCTCGAGCAACTCGGCGGCCCCGCCGAACACTGCCACACCGGCTCCGCGGCTACCTGGTCACACCCGCCCGGCGACCCGCTCAACATTGTCGCCATCGACTGCCGCGTCGATCCCGATACGCGGCGCGACACCCGATTGCCCGGTCTGGCCGACGCTGCCTTCGCTGGTGACGGCCAGCTCACCAAAGCCGAGGTTCGCGCCCTCACCGTCACCGCTCTCGCCCCCGCACCGGGGGAAATGCTATGGGATATCGGCGGCGGGTCGGGCAGTATCGCCATCGAATGGTGCCGTACCCATCCGCTGTGCCGCGCCGTCACGTTCGAGCGGCTGCCTGCTCGCCGGGAACAAATCGCGACCAATATCACCGCCCTCGGGGTGCCGGGAATAACGATCCGCGGTGAGGTGCGCTCAGAGTTAGCCGAGGAAAATATCTCGGCTCCGGACGCCGTATTTCTCGGTGGTGGTCTCACCCAGGACGGCATGTTCGAGCAGTGCTGGCAGCGGCTGCGCCCCGGCGGCCGCCTGGTCGCCAACGCGGTCACCGCGGAATCGGAAGCGCTGCTGCTCGACTGGTCGGCGCGGTTCGGTGGAACCCTGCGCAAATTTCAGATCTATCGGGGTGAACCGCTCGGCGGGTTCACGGCCTGGCGACCGCACTTGCCGGTCGCTCAGTGGATTGTCCGAAAACCCGCTGGTCGCCGGAGTGTGGACGCTTAGCACCGATCACGGTCAGATCACGCGCAGATCACGGTGAATCCGTTCCCGCAGGGTCCGCGCGCCGTAAAAGTTTCGGACCGAACGTGTAGAACCCACGGCTCGGGGGTAGGGTCGTTGCCGTTCCGGGTAATCCCCCGGTTCGTTTTCCACGATGGAGAGTTACATGGAGTACTCGAAGTTCGATGGTGATGCCGGCGCTGATGATTTCGGAGGGCTGTCCTGAGAGTTTTGATCCTCGGTGGCACCGGTGAAGCCAGGGAGTTGGCGCGCAGAGCGTCCGGTGAGCGTGGACTCGACATCGTGTCCTCCCTCGCTGGTCGAGTCGCCAATCCGCGGCTGCCGGTCGGTGCGGTCCGCGTGGGTGGGTTCGGTGGTGTCGAGGGCCTCCGAACCTGGCTACGCGAGAACGCGATCGACGCTGTCGTGGACGCGACCCATCCCTTCGCCGCGCAGGTGAGCGCGCACGCCGCCACCGCCGCGGCCGAGCTGGATATCCCGGCGTTGCATCTGCGCCGCCCCGAGTGGGTGCAGCGGCGCGGTGACCTGTGGACGCGCGTGCCCGATCTCGCCGCGGCGGCCGCGGCACTGACCGCGCGCGACGAACAGGTCCTGCTGACCATCGGCCGCCAGGGCGTCGGCGCGTTCGTCGGCTGCACGGGCCACGGTTTCGTCATCCGCTCCATCGATGCCCCTGAGGTCCCGCTGCCGCCGCGCGCCAAACTGTTGCTGGCGCGTGGGCCGTTCACGTTCGACGAGGAACTCGTGCTGATGTCGCGGCATCGCATCGATGTGCTGGTCACGAAGAACAGTGGCGGCGAGCAGACCGAGGCGAAGATCTTCGCTGCCCGCACCGCGGGGCTGCCGGTGATCATGATCGACCGGCCACCGCTGCCCGCGGGCGCCGTCACCGTGGCCGAGGTCGGCGACGCGATCGAGTGGTTGCGTGAGTCCGCATCGCACCGGGTGCGCTGAACCGGGCGGCGGGGCCGAACTCCGTCAGCGCGGGTTCGGCGGCGTGTAGATGGTCGGCAGCTGGTCGAACCAGTGCAGGACTGCGCGCTCGTAGGCGATGCCGAATTCGAGGGTCGCGCGCTGGTGGGGAGCCAGGGCGGTCTCGTCTTCGTCGAGGTAGCGGTCGAGACGATCTTGATGAATGTTCTTGTTGGCGGCGATGATCCGATCGCGATGCGCGGGATCCAGGTGCTCGCCGAAGGACAGCGTGAGCAGCAGTGGCACGCGGATGGTCTCGGCGCCGGGATCGCGCCCGATCCACTCGGCGAAGGCCTCGCGCCCGATATCGGTGATCCGGTACGGCGTGCGCTCTCTGGCGCCGCGTTCGCCTTTGGTCACCAGGCCCGCGGCGTCCATCGTGGACAGTTCGCGATAGACCTGGCTCTGGGTGATGGTCCAGAAGTCGCCGATGCGTTGCTGGGCCTGCGTGGCGAGATCCCAGCCCGACTTCGGGCCCTCGTGCAGGAACCCGAGTAGCGAGGCCGCGGTGGAGTTCAGTGGGCGGCGTCGAGTCGCGGTGTCGGTCAACGGTCAACTCCCTTCGAACTACATTCCTAAGTGGAATGTTACGCCTGGGTGCGCAGTCCACCAATAGTGCCGGTGTTGCGGCGCGTTCGCCGGACCGGGGTGCGGCGGTGGTGCTCGCGCGCTGAGCACCACCGCCGCGGTGATCGACTCGTCAGGCTCAGGCCAGCGCGAGGTTCACGATGTCACCGTCGGCCAGTTCGTAGGACGCCAGAGTGTTGGCGTCCTCGAGCTTGACCTCGCTCTCGGTGATGAGCTGCTGATCGGCCGCCGGAACGCCGGTCTGCTCCTGGATGAGGGCCTTGAGGTCCTTGACGGTCGCCGTGGTGTCGATATCGACCGCGATGGGCTCGCCGTCCAAGCCGTTGACCGTCAAGGTGATGCTGGAGGCACCCTCGGCGAGAGGCGCTCCGGGCAAGCCGGGCAATGCAGGCAGCCCGGGCGCTGCGGGTGCCGCGGGAGCCGCGGGTGCGACGGGGTCCGCTTGCGTCTGCGCTTCGGGAGCCGGCGCTGAGGGCGCAGGCGGGGCCGGGGGAGCGGGCGCCTGGGCGGCCGCGGTGACCGGAACCGCCATGGCGGCGGCTATCAGGCCGACCGTCACACCGCGCCGTAATCGGGTACCGAGCGTGTTCTGTGCGTGGTGCTGAACTCTCATCGTGGTGAATCCTTTCATCGTCCTCGTGGGACGCGTTGGGGAATCGAACCAGGAAACGAGCTGTCAGACTGGTGTGCATGCGGGCATGCCCGCGGAACAAGTGTGCCATCGCACGGGCGTGTCGCCGGGCCTCGCGGGCGACGGGGGTTGCCGAGGATCGCGGAAGTCTCGGTCGGTCTCGGGGTCGCCGGGGTCGTCCGCGGTGCTGATTCGGCGGCCGTTCGGCCCGGGTGACGCGGGGTAGCGACCGTGCGGTTCGTGGACTGTCCGGCGCGGACTACCGGCTCGGTACCGACCCGTACCTACGCGAAGTAAAAACGCGGGTGCCTTCCGGCGTGTCGAACATGGTGGTGGTCGAGGATCCGATGATCAGCAGGGTGCGCATGTCGACCTCGTCGGGATCGAGCTCACCGAGAGTGGTCACCCGGACGGATTCGGTGGGCCCGCCGACATCGCGGCCCAGCACCACCGGCGTGTGCGGCGGGCGGTGTTCGAGCAGGACCTCGCGCATGGCGCCGACCTGCCAGCGGCGCTGCGACGAGGCCGGGTTGTAGATCGCGATGGCCATATCGGCCGCCGCGACCGCCGAAAGTCGTTGTGCGACGACCTCCCACGGCTTGAGCCGATCCGACAGCGAGATCATCGCGTAGTCGTGCCCGAGCGGTGCGCCGACCCGGCTGGCCACCGCGTTGGCGGCCGTCAGGCCGGGCAGCACCCGCACCGGGACATCCTGGAACTGCGGTTCGGCCGACACCTCGAGAACGGCGGCCGCCATCGCGAAAACGCCGGGATCGCCCGAGGACACCACCGCGACGCGCGCGCCCCGCTTGGCCAGGTCCAGTGCCATCGCGGCGCGCTCGGATTCGACCTTGTTGTCGCTGGCGTGCCGTCGCTGACCCGCCCGCTCCGGGACGCGATTGATGTAGGTGGTGTACCCGACGAGGTCCGTCGCCTCCGCCAACGCGGCAGTGACCTGCGGCGTCGTCCAGTCCGCGTCGCCGGGCCCCAGACCGACGACGACGACTTCGCCCGGCGCCTCCGCTGATTCATCCGGCGAGATGTCCGGACGGCCAGGCGCCGCAGCCACGGTGCCTGTGCGGTCGTCGGCGGCGGCGGTGGGCTGACGGACGGAAGCGCCGCGCGCGGGGATCACGGTGGTCGGCGTCGGACCCGGGACCAGGGTGATCGAGAAGTACGGCACGTCGGCCTCGTCGACGTCGGCCGCGGCGAGCACTCGCTGACGAGTGCTGCTCGCGCGTTCGACGTAGTACGCGTCGGCCAACCGGCCGGAATCCGAGAGTGCCTGGCGTACTCCGGGAAACGTGCGCCCCAGCTTCATGATCGCGGCGGCGTCGGTCTCGCGCAGCCGCTCGGTCAGCTCCTCGACGGGCATGGTGCCGGGCAGCACCGTCAGCACTTGCTCACCCTCCACCAGCGGAGTTCCCAGCGCCGCGGAGGCCGCGCTCACCGAGGTGATGCCGGGGATGATCTCGGCCTCGAATCGATCGGCCAGCCGCCGGTGCATGTGCATGTAGGAGGAGTAGAACAGCGGATCACCGGCGGCGAGCAACGCGACGGTACGCCCCGCGGCCAGATGGGTGGCCAGCCGCGCGGCCGCCTGCTCGTAGAATTCGTCGATCGCGCCCTGGTATCCGCCGGGATGGTCGGTGGTCTCCACGGTCACCGGGTAGACCAGGTGCTCCTCGATCTGCCCGGCGCGCAGATACGGCTCCGCGATGGCGCGGGAGATGCTGCGGCCGTGCTTGGCGCTGTGGAACGCGACCACATCGGCTTCGGCGATGAGCCGGGCGGCCTTCACCGTCACCAGTTCCGGATCGCCGGGACCGAGGCCGATACCCCACAGTTTGCCGGTGCTGATCTCACTCACTCCTGTTCGCTCGCAATCGCATTCAGTGCCGACGCGGTGATCGCGCTGCCGCCGCGCCTGCCACGGACGGTCAGATACTCGATCCCGCCGAAGTCGATCAGCGCCTGCTTGGATTCGGCGGCACCGATGAACCCGACCGGGATGCCGATGATCGCCGCGGGTCGCGGCGCACCGGAGTCGAGCATGTCGAGCAGGTGGAACAGCGCGGTCGGTGCGTTGCCGATGGCCACCACCGCGCCGTCGAGCTGGTCGCGCAACAGCTCCAGCGCCGCCACCGAGCGTGTATTGCCCAGTCGCGCGGCGAGTTCGGGCACGCGCGGGTCGGTGAGGTTGCACAGCACCGCGTTGTCGGCGGGCAGTCGCTTGCGGGTCACCCCCGAGGCGACCATATTGGCATCGCAGATGATCGGCTTTCCTGCGTGCAGCGCGGCGCGCGCGGCGGCGACCACACCGGCGGAGAAGGCGATGTCGGGGGCCAGGTCGACCTGCCCGCAGCCGTGGATCATCCGCACCGCCACCCGTTCCACATCGGCGGGAAAACCGGCGAGATCCGCCTCGGCGCGGATCGTCGCGAACGAGCGCCGATAGATCTCGGCCCCGTCGGTGAGGTAGCTGGCACGCACGTCGGACATGGCGACAACCCTAGAACCTGGGTCTGACGTGGTGTCCGGCGGCTCAGGTACGGGGGCGTTCGAGAATGCGCGACATCACCAGCGAGCTGCGGGTGCGCCCGACGCGCGCGTTCTCCCTGATCCGCTCGACCGTCACCTCGATCTCGGCCATGTCGGTGGCCATCACGTGCACGAGCGCGTCGGCCTCGCCCGCGATGGTCCACACTCCGACGACCTGTGGAATCGGTTCGAGGGTGCGCCGCAGCTCGGCCGGGGAGATGTTGTCGCGGTAGTAGACCTCGACGTAGGCCTCGGTTTTCCAGCCCAGCGCGGCCGGGTTGACCTGCGCGGTGAACCTGGTGATCTGTCCGCTCGCGACCATCTTGTCCACCCGCCGCTTCACCGCGGGCGCGGACAACCCGACCACCGAACCGATCTCCTGGAACGAGGCGCGGGCGTGGACGAGCAGCTCCGCGAGAATGCGCCGATCGATATCGTCCACGTCGCTCCTTCGTCGGCACGCAATGATTCCCCATTCTTACATCGAAATGCACAACGAATCGGTGTTCCGGGCGCAATGGGACGGCGATTACGGTCGGTGAAACCGTCCGCGCTGCCACCAGGAGTCCTGATGACCGCCGCCAGCCCCCTTCGTGTCTCAGCACCCGCGCGGACCGCCTCCCCGCGCCGTTATGTGCTGTGCCGCCCCGACCATTTCGAGGTCACCTACGCGATCAATCCGTGGATGGATCCGGCCGCTCCGGTCGATCGGGCGCGCGCGCTCGCCCAGTGGGAGATCTTGCGCGCGACCCTGGAAGCACACGGGCACACCGTGGAAACGGTGCCCGGCGAACCCGGTCTGCCGGATATGGTCTTCGCCGCGAACAGCGGCATCGTGATCGGTGGACACGCGCTCTCGGCCCGGTTCGCCCACCCCGAACGCGCCGCCGAGGGACCCGCCTTCCATCGGTGGTTCGCGGCCCGGGAACTGCGTGAGCTGGCCGCCGCGGCCGAAACCAACGAGGGGGAGGGCGATTTCGCGTTCGCCGGGCGGCGGATTCTGGCCGGTGTCGGGTTCCGCTGTTCGCTGTCGGCGCACGCGGAGGTGGAACGGTACTTCGACGTGCCGGTGGTGTCGCTCGAGCTGGTCGACCCGCGCTTCTATCACCTCGACACCGCGCTGATGGTCCTCGATGACACCACCGTGGCCTACTACCCGGCCGCGTTCAGCCCGGCCGCTCGCGAGGTGCTGACCGCCCTCTACCCCGACGCGATCCTCGCCGACGACAACGACGCGCTCTGCTTCGGCTTGAACGGGCTCAGCGACGGCGAACACGTCTTCCTCGACCCCGGCGCCACCGGTCTCATCGCGCAGCTGCGGGCGCGGGGATTCGTCCCCGTGGCGCTGGATCTGTCCGAACTGCGCAAGGGCGGCGGCGGCGTGAAGTGCTGCGTGCTCGAGCTGCACACCCGTCGCGACACGGCCGTGGGCTAGCCGGACCGCACCGCCACCGCCCACATACTGGGCCGATGGCTCACCCCGAGCACAGCACCGAGGAACGGCGCGCGAGCTGGACCGAGCTGTTCTTCGACCTGGTCGCCGTGGCGGGTATCGGCCAGCTCACCCACCTGTTGCACCGCGGCCCCTCGCTGGGTGAATTCGGGCTGTATGTGGTGCTGTATCTGGCCTTCTGGGTGGTGTGGGCCTGTGTCACCGTGTACAGCAACGTCGCGGGCGAGCAGGCGCGCACCACGATGGTGTTCGGGTGCATGTTCGGTCTGTGCGTGATGATGGCCGCGGTCGACGGTGCCCCCGACGAGCACATGAACGTCTTCGCCGCGATCTATGTGCTGGTGCGGGTGGCGTCGTCGTCGGCGTGGCAGCGTGGCCAGATCGTGGTGGACTGGCCGATCGCGCAGATCGGCGCGGGCACCGTGCCCTGGCTGGTGTCGCTGTGGGTGCCCACACCGTGGAAGTTCGTGCTGTGGGCGGTGGGGCTCGCGATCGACCTGTGGATCATGTTCGCCATCGACTCGGAACGACTGATGGTCGATGCCGAACGGCGGGTGCGGGCCCGGTTGCGCCGCGGCGGCGGAGGGCCGCCACGCGGCGGGCCGGGTCGACGATCGCGCGAGACGACGCCACCGAAACTGCAAGCGCTGCACGCCGATGCGCCGCACCTGGGGGAACGGCTCGGCCAGTATCTGATCATCGTGCTGGGTGAAGGGGTGATCTCGGTGATCGCGGCGGTGTCGGCGGAGGAGTGGACCGTCGCGGTGTGCGTCATCGGGGCGGGATCGTTCCTGTGCCTGATCGCGATGTGGGCGCTGACCTTGCGCTACGGGTTCGTGCCGCGCCTGATGGGGCAGTCGCCGGGCGCTGTCGGTATGCCCTATCAGCGGGTGATGGCGGTCCACTGCGCGATCAGTGGTGCGATCGCGACCGTCGCCGCGGGGTTGGGTCTGGTCGCGGCGCACCCGTCCGGTCATCTGCCCGCCGGGCTCGGCTGGGTGCTCGGTGGTGGTGCCGCCGCCTTCTTCCTGGTGTGCGGCCTCGGTGGGGTGCGCAGCGCCGGGGCACGGTGGTTGCTGCGGTGGCCGGTGCCGTGCCTGGTGGTCGCGCTCGCGCTCGGTGGGGCGGCGCCGCACATCGGCGGGGTGTGGTTGGTGCTCGGCGTGATGGGCACCCTCGCCGCGGCGGTGGTCTCGGAGACAATGCGCTCAGCGCGTCCCGGGTAGCGACCTGGATCTGCTGAATGCCGTGCTACGCGTGCACTTTCCCGTGATCGATGCGACATCGGATCGGAGACGGGCAGTGCACGCGTAGCGCGGTGGTTCACTCGTACTCGGTACCGCCATCGCGCAGCACGTACGTGGCGGAGACGATCTTGCCGATCGCCCGGCCACCGAGAATCGGGGACTGGCGTTCGGTGGCAGGTCGCACCACCAAGCCCTCGCGGATGTTGGTTCCCGCGCCGCTGACGGTTTCGGTGCCCTCGGCCAGCTCCATGAGCAACTCCGCGTCGTAGGCGCCCTCGTAGAGGACCGGCACGCGCGAGACGGTGAGGCCGAGATCGTCGAGCAGGGCACTGATCTCGTGATGGTCGAGCCAGCGGACCGGCGCCGCGCCGGTGTCCACCGCGATGTCGAACAGTCCGAAGCCGAGCGACTCGTCGTGCGCGGCGGACGCGCCGTAGTGCAGGTCCTGCACGCCCGCGCCGTACACCTCGCCGAACAGGCCGATGCGGTCGGCGTCGAGCGCGGCGGCGAGTTTGCGAGCGGTCTCGTCGAGCCCGTGGGCGCGGATCGCGCGCCAGTACAGGTTGCCGTCGGCCTCGGTCAGCGACAGCGACCGGCCACCGACCCCCTTGGACGACACCAGAATTCGGTCACCGTCACGCACATGGGTGAGCAGGCAGGCGGTGCCGTGGATCTTCTCGGTCGCCACCACCGGTTCCCCCGGCGCGAAGATGCCGGGAAACCGCTTGATGTTCTCGACGTCGACCCACCGCAGCAGATCCGGCGCCGGCTCGACCTGGCCCGACATCGAGACCGGTACCGGCGGAACCCATTTCACGATCCCGAGCGACTCGGCGAAGTCGGTCCGCGCGAGCGCGGCCGCCGCGAGATCCACCCCGTCCAGCGCGGCCGGGGTGCACACGATGCCCTGCGACACCTCGCCGCGCAGCCGCACCGCCTTTACCCGATTACGCAGCGAGCCCGCGAGTTTCCCGGTCAGTCCCAGCTCGGCTATCAGCTCGCCGGGCAGCACCGACTGTTCCGGAATGTAGACCGCGTGATCCCCCGTCGTGAACTGACCCTTGGCGACCACGGCCCGGTACAGCCCTACCTGGGCCAGTTCGAGCCGATCGGCATTCGGATGTGGTACGACGACGAGCCGCTCGGCTGTCACCCGCAGTGTGGACATGGGAACCCCCTCGTAGTGAGAAGGCAAGGGTACGAAACGATCCCGCGACCGTCGATCGAGTTTCGCTCGGCCGTCGTGAGGTCAGGGCGTGGTGGTCGCGTCGTCGGTGTCGACGCGATAGCCGTGATCGGTGGCGACGACATCGGTCACGGGACCGCGTGGGCGACCGCAGCGCCGATCGCACCCCGACCAGTGCTGGCGACCCGCGACGGTGACGGATTCGGCCGCGACGAGTTCCATCGTGGGCCTGCGCTGCTCGAAAGCCGCAGTCGCGGTACCGTTCTCGGGATCGGCCGAGGTGGCGGTGCGCTCGGTCGGCTGGTCGAGTCCGGCCGCCTCGGGCAGGACACGATCGGATTCGACGGCGGCGGCCAGGTCGGCGCGAACATCGGTGCGCGATTTCGCGCAGCCGGGGCGTCCGGCACACGCGCTGACCTGCAACCACGGCGAATTCGCATCGAAGATCAGGCCCATCGGCGCCAGTACCCGCACCACGGTTTCAGCGGGTCCCTCGTCGAGGTCGGTGATCACCAGGCTGCGCCAGGGGGTGACGAAGACGGGGCGTTCGACAGCGGCGAGGAATTCGGTCGTCCTGGCCGACAACGTGCCGAGCGGCACCCCGGCGCCGAGCGTGACGAGGCCGTCCTCCTGATCGAGCCAGCCGATCGGAACAGCGTGTGTCGCACCGAGTTCGAGCGGTTCGCCGACGGGCGAGCGGTCGAGCGTCTCGACCACCGATTCGACCCCGCCCGCAATCTCGTGCAACCGCCACTGCCCCGACTCGCTGGTCCCCCGCAGATCGAGAAAGCCGCGCGCCGCGTCGAGCATCACGTCGACCGCGTCGCCCGCGGTGACCCGAAGCCCGGTGTCGGAGCCCGCCAGCAGCAGCGCGAACTCGTCGGCGCCCACCGCCTGAACGCCGATGTCACCGCGCAGCGTGCTCACATCACCGCGTCCGTCGTCGAGGGTGAACAGCACGCGTCCCGGCAGCTGCGCCAGCTGCGGATCGCCGCGCAATCCGGCGTCGAGGTCGATCGCGAGCCCGTGCACGTCCGCGAACCCGCCGACTCGCCCGGACAGCGGTGAGGCCACGATATTGCGCACCCGCTCGTGGGTCTCGCTGGGCAGCAGACCCGCCGCACCCAGCCGTTGCGCGAGTTCGGAGGCGTCCCTCACCTGCCGCAGCTGAATATTTCCCCGCGAGGTCAGCTCGAGGTTCCCGTTGCCCAGGTCACGCGCAGCGTCGGCCAATGCCTGCAGCTGCGCCGATGTCAACCGCCCGCCCGGCACGCGGATCCGCGCCAACGGCCCGTCGGCAGCGTGATGCAACCGCAGAACCCCTGGGCAAGAATCGGGCGCGCTCCTGGTCATGATGCTCAAGCCTACGACGCACCCGCTACGGCCCGTACCGCACCGTGCGGGGCCGCCGCCCGCTCCGCCCAGCGGCGAGGTCGCCCGCCCGCGCGGTCCGGCGGATGTGACGGGGCCCTCTCGCGTGACGGGGCGATTCGCGGGTAGTCGCTAGGGTGAGTGGCGGATCCTTCGCCGGCCGAGTACTGACAGGAGAGTCGCCGCATGCTGCGTGAATTCGTGGACAAGCGTGTCGTTCCCGCGCTCGACAGGGTCGCGCAGGCCCAGGCGCCGGTGGTGCGCCGCTACGTCGACTGGCTGGGCCGCAGGCACCCGCAGGACGCGCCGGTGGAGATCGTGCAGCGGCTCTCGCGCCAGTACCTGGTGGTCGTCACCACCAGCGGCGTCACAGTGGGGCTCACCGCCGCGGTGCCCGGGGTGGGCACGGTGCTCGGTCTGGCCGCGACCGGAGTGGACACCCTCGTGTTCCTCGAGGCGTCGTCGGTGCTGTCCGTCGGCGCCGCCGCGGCGTACGGCCTCGAACCCGACGACTCGCGGCAAGCGCACCTGGTGTCGAAGGTCGTGCTCGGCGACGCGGGCACCAAGGTGCTCGACGAGACCGCGGGCCACAAGACGGGCCAGTGGCTCTCGGTCGTCACCGACCACATCCCCGGTCTGGCGAGCATGCCCGATTCCCCGGCCAAACGGTTCATCGTCAACTACCTGGTCAAACGCACACTGCTGCTGTTCGGCACCCTGATTCCGGCGGGAATCGGTGCGGTGATCGGTGGCGTGGGCAACAACGCCCTCGGTCAGCTGGTGGTCGCGAACGTGTACCGCAATCTCGGCACGGGTTCCCCGGAGATGGTCGCCGCGGGCACCGGCCGACCGACGACTTGACCTTCGACTCACTCGAACCCCGATCATGAACCGGTGCCCGACACCGAGCTGATCACCATCGGAGCCTTCGCCCGCGCCTGCGGCCTGAGCGCCAGTGCCCTGCGCTTCTACGCGGACGCCGGCATCCTCGCCCCCGCCGTCGTCGACGGGGTTACCGGCTACCGCTACTACGCCCCGGAACAGTCCGCTCCCGCCCGCCTGCTGCGTCACCTGCGCGCGATGGACATGCCACTGCCCGCGGTGACCGCCCTGCTCGCCGAACCCGATCCCGCCCGTGCGCTCGTCCTCCTCGACGCGCACCTCGCCGACCTGGACCGGCACCAGGGCGAGGTCCGCGCCGCTGCCGCGGCCGCCCTCGGCGCCCTCCTGGCCACCCACGGATCGGCGTCCGGAGTCGGTGGGAGCGGGCATCGCGACCAAGTCTCGGTGCCGACCGGTGATCGAGGCAGTGCTCGATCGCCGCTCGTGCGAAACCCGGAGTCGGAGCGAGGTCTGCCGGGAACGCGCGACGACGTGTGGGTGCGCGGACCGGTGCTGGCGGCGGCGATCGACCAGGTCGCGACGGCCACGGTCGCCGATCCGGATCTGGCGGTACTCGACACGATGCTGTTCGAGTCCGACGGGCACCAGCTGATCCTCACCGCGACGGATCGCTACCGCCTGGCGACCCGCACCGTCCGCCCCACCCGCGCCGGTGCCGCGGTCTGGAACGCGACGGTGGACGCCGACGACCTCCGTGCGGCCGCGTCCTGGTTGCGTCGCCGGCACGTGGTCGCGATCCGACCCCATCGCGACAGCATCGAATTCCGCATGGCCACCACGGATTCAGTCGACCGAGACCGCACGGGCGGAGGCGGTGAGCCGACGACGCGCCACGCCGCCCAGCCCGATGGCACCCGCTGCCGCTGCCGCCGATCGACCCACGACTTCCCCGACTACCGAGCGATGCTGGCCGCGCTCGCCCCCGTGCGGACCCGAGTCGTGCTCACTCGTGCGGCGCTGCTCGACGCCATGGAACACGCCGACTCGCCCACGGTGGTCCTGCACACGACCGACTCCGGCTCCGTATCCGTGACGGTCGCCGGCTCGTGGACGGCGCACGCCTCACCGACAGGCTCCGCCTCGACGGGCGACCCGGTCGAGCAGAAGAGTTCGAGCGCCGCGGCCGCCGCGTGCGCGGAACCGGGTGCGGCGCGGCACATCCCGCAGGCGACAGTCACCGGCCCTGCCATGACGATCCATTTCGCCGTCACCACCCTCTACCCGGCCGTCGCCACCGCCGTCGGACCCGACGTGATGCTCGATCTCATCGCCCCCGACCAGCCTGTTCTGATCCGCTCCGCCGACGACGGCGACCTGTCGACCCTGGCCATGCCGTGCAGACCCGAACCCACCGAGGAGACGTCCCGATGACCACCGCTGACCCGATCATGAACCGAATCACCCAGGGAGTCACCGACTTCCGCACCGGCGACGCCGAACGTGCCCGCACGACGCTGCTCGAGGTCTGGGCCGAGGTAGGCCCCGCCGGTGACCCGCTGCACCGCTGCACCCTCGCTCACTACCTGGCCGACGTCTACGACGACCCGGCCGAAGCCCTGGTCTGGGACGTTCGCGCCCTCGACGCCGCCGACGCCCTCACCGACACCCGCCTGAACGACCACCACGCGGGCCTGCGGGTCGCCGGCTTCTACCCCTCGCTGCACCTCAATCTCGCCGACAACTTCCGCCGCCTCGGCGCGTTCCCCGCCGCCACCCGCCACCTCGACGCCGCCCGCGAACGACTCGGCATCCTCCCGGACGACGACTACGGCGCATTGATCCGCGACGTCGTCGCCGAGCTCGCCGTGTCCATCGCGGCCGAAGACACCACCCGGCGGCCCACCCATTGACGACAGCGACCGGCTGAGCACCGCCTCGCGGATCGAGATCATCAGGCAGTGGCGCGGAGTCCTCGCGCCATCGCCTGCTGATCGATTGTCCAGCGGCGGGGAGCGGGCTGGAAAGTTGCGGGCGGGACTGGCCCAGTAGCATCGTCTTGCTCGGCGGGCGTCGAGGAAACCGGTGGAAATCCGGTGCGGTCGCGCCACTGTGAACAGCCAGACCCTCCCCGGCGAGCACCGCATACCCCGATGGGCGCGTAACCCGAGGAAGGTCTCACCCTGTGATCCTGCTGCTGTCCACCTCCGACACCGACCTGCTGAGCGCCCGCGCGAGCGGCGCCGAGTACCGCTGGGGCAATCCCGCGCGGCTGCTCGTGGAGGATCTGCCGGAACTGCTCGACGGCGCTGATCTGGTGATCGTGCGAATCCTCGGCGGCAAGCGCGCCTGGGAAGAGGGCCTCGACGCGATCCGGGCGAGCGGCGTGCCGATGGTGGCGCTGGGTGGCGAGATCGCACCCGACGCCGAGCTGATGGAATGCTCGACGGTGCCGGTCGGTGTCGCGGCCGACGCGCACAACTACCTCGCCGCGGGCGGCGCCGAGAACCTGCTGCAGCTGCACAACTTCCTGTCCGACACAGTGTTGCTGACCGGGCACGGTTTCGAACCGCCCGCGCAGCTGCCCACCTGGGGCGAACTCGACCGGTCCTCGCGGATCCTCGAACCGCACGCCCCGACGGTCGCCGTGGTCTACTACCGCGCCCAGCATCTCGCGGGCAACACCGCCTACATCGAGGCGCTGTGCAAGGCGATCGAGGCCAAGGGCGCTCGCCCGCTCCCGGTCTACGCGGCCTCGCTGCGCACCGCCGAATCCGAACTCCTCACTCTGCTCGGTCGCGCCGACGCCCTCGTGGTGACCGTCCTCGCGGCGGGTGGCAGCAAGCCCGCGACCGCCTCGGCCGGCGGTGACGACGAAGCCTGGGATGTGGCCGCGCTCGCCGCGCTGGACGTGCCGATCCTGCAGGGCCTGTGCCTGACCAGCGGGCGCGCGCAATGGGAAGCCAACGACGACGGCCTGTCGCCGCTCGATGTCGCGACCCAGGTCGCGGTGCCCGAATTCGACGGCCGCATCATCACGGTGCCGTTCTCCTTCAAGGAGTTCGACGCCGACGGTCTGTCCGCCTATGTTCCCGACGCCGAACGGTGTGCCCGCGTGGCGGGGATCGCCGTACGGCACGCCCGCCTGCGTCACATCCCGGCCGCGGACAAGCGGATCGCGATCATGCTCTCGGCGTATCCGACCAAGCACGCCCGCATCGGCAATGCCGTCGGTCTCGACACCCCGGCCAGCGCGATCCGCCTGCTCACCGAACTGCGTTCCGCCGGTTATGATCTCGGCGATATCGACGAGATCCCCGGCTTGGTGGAACGGGACGGCGACGCGCTGATCCACGCCCTGATCGCCGCGGGTGGTCAGGACCCGGAGTGGTTGAGCGCGGAACAACTGGAGGGCAACCCGATTCGCATCGGCGCCGCCACCTACACCCGCTGGTTCGAGTCGCTGCCCGAGGACCTGCGCGAGGCCGTCGTCGAGGCGTGGGGGCCGCCGCCCGGCGAACTCTACGTCGACCGGTCGGCCGATCCCCAGGGCGAGATCGTCATCGCCGCACTGCGTTTCGGCAATGTGGTGCTGATGGTGCAGCCGCCTCGCGGGTTCGGGGAGAACCCCGTCGCGATCTACCACGATCCCGATCTGGCGCCGAGTCACCACTATCTCGCCGCCTACCGCTGGCTGTCCGCGCCCGACGGTTTCGGCGCCGACGCGATGGTGCACCTGGGCAAGCACGGCAACCTGGAGTGGCTGCCCGGCAAGACCCTCGGCATGTCCGCCTCCTGCGGTACCGACGCGGCGCTGGGTGATCTGCCGCTGATCTACCCGTTCCTGGTCAACGACCCCGGCGAGGGCACCCAGGCCAAGCGTCGTGCGCACGCCACCCTCGTCGACCATCTGATCCCGCCGATGGCGCGCGCCGAGACCTATGGCGACATCTCCCGTCTGGAGCAGCTGCTCGACGAGCACGCCAACATCTCCGCCTTGGATCCGGCCAAGCTGCCCGCCATCCGTCAGCAGATCTGGACGCTGATGCGCGCGGCGAAGATGGACCACGACCTCGGCCTCGCCGAACGCCCCGAAGAGGACGTCTTCGACGACATGCTGCTGCACGTCGACGGCTGGCTGTGCGAGATCAAGGACGTCCAGATCCGCGACGGCCTGCACATCCTGAGCGAGGCTCCCGAGGGGGAGATGGAACTCGACCTGGTGCTGGCCATGCTGCGTGCCCGTCAGCTGTGGGGCGGCGAGCAGAATGTGCCGGGCCTGCGAGAGGCGCTGGGGCTCAGTGAATCCGGCGACGAGGCCCGCGTTCGCGTGGATGTGGTCGAGGCCCGTGCTCGCGAACTGCTCGGTGCGTTGCAGGCGACGGACTGGTCGGTCGACGCGGTCGAGCAGCTGGTCGCGGACTTCGAGACCGCGATCCTGGACGGGCACCGCGCCGCAGCGTCGAGCACGAACCTCGCCGTGGTGGTCGCCGACGCCGAGCGGCTGGACCAGGTCGCCACCATCTTGCGGTTCGCCGCCACCGAGGTCGTGCCGCGCCTGCGTGAGACCAGCATCGAGATCCCGCGTGTGCTGCACGCGCTCAACGGCGGGTTCGTTCCGGCGGGCCCCAGCGGTTCCCCGCTGCGTGGTCTGATCAACGTGCTGCCGACCGGTCGCAACTTCTATTCGGTCGACCCCAAGGCTGTCCCGTCGCGGTTGGCCTGGGAAACCGGTCAGGCGATGGCGGAATCGCTGCTGGCCCGCTACCTTGCCGACCACGGCGAGTACCCGAAGTCGGTCGGGTTGTCGGTGTGGGGCACCTCGGCCATGCGCACCTCCGGCGACGACATCGCCGAAGTGTTCGCGCTGCTCGGTGTCCGGCCGGTGTGGGACGAGGCGAGCCGCCGCGTCACCTCGCTCGCGGTGATCGAACTCGAAGAACTCGGGCGCCCGCGCGTCGACGTCACGGTTCGCATCTCCGGGTTCTTCCGCGACGCCTTCCCGCACGTGCTGGCGCTGCTCGACGACGCGGTCCGCCTCGTCGCCGATCTCGACGAGCCCGCCGAGTCGAATTACGTTCGCGCACACGCGCAATCGGATCTCGCCGAGCACGGTGACACCCGGCGCGCCACCACGCGTATCTTCGGGTCCAAGCCCGGCACCTACGGCGCGGGCCTGCTCCAGCTCATCGATTCCAAGAGCTGGCGCACCGACGACGACCTCGCGCAGGTCTACACCACCTGGGGTGGTTACGCCTACGGCCGCGACCTCGACGGCGCCCCCGCCGCCGACGACATGCGCACCGCCTACAAGCGCATCGCGGTCGCCGCCAAGAACACCGACACCCGCGAACACGACATCGCCGACTCCGACGACTACTTCCAGTACCACGGCGGCATGGTCGCGACCGTGCGCGCGCTGACCGGCAAGAATCCCGAGGCTTACATCGGCGACTCGACCCGCCCCGATGCCGTGCGCACCCGCACGCTCTCGGAGGAGACCGCTCGCGTGTTCCGTGCCCGCGTGGTGAACCCGCGCTGGCTCGAGGCGATGCGCAGGCACGGGTACAAGGGCGCCTTCGAAATGGCGGCCACCGTCGACTACCTGTTCGGCTACGACGCCACCACCAACGTCGTCGCCGACTGGATGTACGAGAAGCTCTCCGAGAGTTATGTGTTCGACGACGTGAACCGCAAGTTCATGGAGCAGTCCAACCCGTGGGCCCTGCACGGCATCGCCGAACGGCTCCTGGAGGCCGCCGAACGCAAGCTGTGGGAGCACCCCGAGCAGGAGACCCTGGACAAACTGCGGCAGGTTTACCTGGAAACCGAGGGTGAGCTGGAGTGACCGCACTTGCCGCAAAACTGCAACACGTTCTAGTGTGAGGCATGGTGCGCCGTGGCGATCCCGCCCGGCGCCCGCGGAGGAAAGGGGCACGATGAGTAGCTCCCCTGGCTATTTCACGCACGCGGACGGCGTCTACACGCCGATGCGGTACTCGCTGAGCCTGTGGGCGCCCAGCACGCTGTCCGGGCCGCCGGTGTGCGGGTTGATGGCGCGCGAGGTGGAGGCGGGGTACTGCACCGGCGGGTTCGCCCCGGCGCGACTGACCGTCGACCTGCACCGTCCGGTGCCCGCCGTGCCGCTGACCATCGCCAGCGAACTGGTCCGCGACGGCAACCGGGTCCGCTCGGTGAGCATCGTCGTGCGTGCCGACGGCGAGATCGTCGCCCGTGGCAGCGCGCTCCTGCTGAAGCGTTCGACCCAGCCGCCGGGCGAGGTGTGGCGCCCGGACCGGGATCGGCCGCTGCCGCCCCCGAGTGCGCTGGCCACCATCGACCAGACGATGCACCTGTTCGGCAGTGACGGGCAGGGGTGGTCGATGAATATGACCGAACATCAGAACGACGCCCGCAAACGCAAGTGGGTGCGCAATATTCCGGTCGTCGCGGGGGAGCCGTCGTCGCCGTTCTGCTACGCGGCGATGACCGGCGAGCAGACCAGTCTGGTCACCAACTGGGGCACCGAGGGCATCGGTTTCATCAACACCGATGTGTCGATCACGTTCTCGCGCATGCCCGTCGGTGACGAAATGGGCCTCGAGGCGGAGAGTCACCTCAGCGACGACGGGATCGCGGCGGGCGCGGCGGTGCTCTACGACGAGCGCGGCGCGTTCGGCATCTGCACGACGACCGCGCTGGCCAACGAACGCAGGCAGATCCGCGGCGATGTCATCGACGAGCTGTCGGAGTCGTTCGCGGCGGACGCGCTCGGGCAGCCGCAAGTCCGGTGAACGCCGTCGCGCACAGGATCGTGCCGGTCGTCGTGGAGGCGAGCAGGTAGCCCTGCGTGATCGACCGGGCGACGGGAACCGGCGACAGCGCCGCGGCCAACCGTCAATGCCCCGCTGAGCCGAGCCTCACGCTTTCGGTGCCGCGAACGTGGGCGGAGGGCGGGTGTCACCGCAGTGACGTGGACACCGACCGGACAAGCGCCTCGGCATACGGACGTGGTGCGGGCTCGGCATCGGGGCCGGTGGCGTAGTAGCGCAAGAACGCCTCGTGGAAGCAGGCGCCGTTCAACAGTGCCGCAGCGGTGTGGGGATCGGCCGTCGCGGCGATCCGGCCCAGTTCCTGTTCGGCCCGCAGATATCCGGCGATCGACTCGACCGCCCGATCGGGCCCCGCACCATGGCGGCTCATCGCGTCGCGATGCGCTGCCATGCGCTGCGGGTCGGCCAACAGTGCGCCCAGCATCGGAATGGATCGCTGGTAGAACGTGAGCGTCGCGGCGGCGAGTTCGGTGAGATTGCCTTCGACCGTTCCCGCGCCTGCGGCGATGGTCACGCGTGACGGCCCGGGCACTCGTTCCTGGAGGACGGCCAATAGCAGGCGCTCTTTGTCCCCGAAGTACTTGTACAGCGTGGGTTCCGAGACGCCGCTCGCGTGCGCGATCTCCTTGGTGGTCGCCTGCGCGACACCGCGCGTCCGCAGAATCTCGGCCGCGGCGTCGAGGATCCGATCCCGTGTGCTCACCCGTGATCCTTCCGGCACTGGACAGTTAGTGAATACTAGCCCACACTGTGGTTAGTAATCACTAACCCTGTTCGACCTGGAGGTACGCGATCGTGTCGCGAAAGATTCCGAAGAAGCCGATCGCCGTTGCCGCGGTCATGGTCTTGATCGGCGTGCTGGGTGCGGTCGGCGCCGTTGTCTACCTCACCTTTCTGCGGTCGGCAGAGAACTCGCCGTCCCTGGCCTGTGATGGGGGAAGGCCGTCCGGCTCCGGGCCGGTGGTGGTCGCGGCGGGAGCGAGCATGACCCAGGGCACGCTCGGCGCGAATTGGGTCGGCGCGCTGCGCGATCGGCCCGAATTCGCCGGCTACACGTTCGTCAACGCCGGGGTGAACGGCAATACCGCCGCCGATCTACTCGGCCGGGTCGACACCGATGTGGTGCGCTGCCGTCCGGACGCGGTCGTTCTGCTGGTGGGCACCAACGACGTGCGCGCCGACGTGTCTGTCGATCGGTATCGCGCCGATCTCGGCGCACTTGTGGGTCGCATCGGATCCCGGACGTCCGCGCGGATCGCACTGCTCTCGTTGCCGCCCCTGGGGGAGGATCTCGATGCCCCGATCAATCACCGTCTCGCCGACTTCAATGCCGCGATCGAGAACGTCGCGACCACGGCCGGTATCGGCTATCTTCCCGTCAACGAGCAGTTCGCGGACCGCTTACGCCGATCTGCCAGTGCTACAACGACATTCGATTTCGGCTTTTCGCTCGCCTTCCGCGCCGCGGCGAAGCACTACCTACTCGGCCGAACGTGGGACGACGTCGCCCACAGTCATCATCTCGAACTCTTGGTGGACCACATCCACCTCAGTGACCAGGGTGGGGCCATTGTCACCGAGCTGGTCGGCAGATGGCTGGCAGCCGCGTCGTGAGCTACGCGGAGATCAGGGTCACGATGAGTTCGTCGGCGATCGACTCGGCCTTCACCATGCCGGTGCCCAGGTAGAGGGTCGCCGCGCGGGGGCGGCCGTCGGCCAGTGGTACGACCGAGACCGCGTCGACGCGGCGGCCCGCGAGCTCGTCGTAGGGTGACTCGTCGGTGACGTCGAAGGCGGTGTACTTGCCGGAGTTGGCGACGTATTCGATGTTCACCGGGTCGACCAGCGGCTCGAACGGGTCGCGCCACGGTGCGCCGCCGATGCGCAGTTCCGCACCGTCGACGCCGGCGTCGAAGAGCAGGGTCGAACCGTTGTGGAAGGTGAATTCGATCGGGCCCTCGGTGCGGTCGATCTCGTCGCCCAGGACATAGAACATCCGGCGGACGGCGACGATGGTCCCGTCGACCGCGGCATTGAGCGCGGTGCGGCCGTGCTCATCGGTGTCGGACATAGGTTTTCCTCTGCAGCGGTCGATGCCGGGCGGATGAAACATCATGTCGCCGCGCGGCCACCACACGCAACTCGGCCCCGGCGTGTTCGTCCCGCGCACGACGCGCCGCCGCCCCGCTCGTAGAGTGGAACCCATGGTGGACCACGACACCACCGACGCGGTGGCGCGCGCGGCCGAGCTGCTGCGCGGGCGCCGCACCGTGGTGATCTCCGGCGCCGGGCTGAGTACCGACAGCGGGATTCCCGATTACCGCGGTCCCGGCTCGCCGCCGCGCACGCCGATGACCTATCAGCAGTTCGTCGGTGACCCGGTGTTCCGGCAGCGGTATTGGGCGCGTAACCACATCGGCTGGCGGCGGATGGACGCCGCCCGGCCCAACCCCGGTCATCGCGCTGTCGCCCAGCTGGAGCGGGCGGGTGCGGTGTCGGGAGTGATCACCCAGAACGTGGACCTGCTGCATATGAAGGCGGGGGCGCGTCAGGTGATCGATCTGCACGGAACGTATGCGCGAGTGCGTTGTCTGCGGTGCGAGAATCTGATATCCCGAATGACCCTCGCGCAACACCTCGAAGCGGCCAATCCCGGTTTCGCGGACAATGTTTCGGCGGGCGCCACCGGTATCGAAGTGGCACCCGACGCCGATGCCGTGGTGACCGATACCGACCGATTCCGGATGGTCGATTGCCTGGCGTGCGGCGGAATGCTCAAACCCGACATCGTGTATTTCGGTGAGAATGTGCCGCCGGACCGGGTGGCAGCCGCTTTCGGCCTGGTCGAACGAGCACAGGCGATACTGGTGGCCGGTTCCTCGTTAACGGTGATGTCGGGCCTGCGATTCGTGCGCAGAGCCGCGAAAAACGGTGTGCCAGTGGTGATCGTGAATCGTGGACGTACCCGCGGCGACGACCTCGCCACCCTCCGGATCGACGCGGGCTGCTCGGAAACTCTGTGCGCGCTGGCCGAACTCGGCCGCTGAATTCCCGCGCGCCGAACTGACAGTTCACAGCCCCGCGGCCTATCGTTTCCGGGTGAAATGAACGGTAACTTGATCCCTCGGTGAAGGCGGCGAATCCGACGTGGGTAAGCTCTGCGCACCAGTGCATGAAGAGTTCCACCCGCGGCGCAATGTTTTCCTCGCAGCGGGGTTGTCGGCCCTCGTGTGGGCCGAATGATCGACCCCCACTTGCCAGCCGATCAGAACCAGGGCTTTTCCATGACCGATACCGTCGTTGCCGAATCACGCCTCACGCACCGCCAGACACTCACCATCCTGTCCGGGCTGCTACTGGGGGTGTTCCTCGCCGCGCTCGATCAGAACATCGTCAGCGTCGCCATCGTCCGGATCGCGAACAGTCTCGACGGGTTCGACGAACAGGCATGGGCGACAACGGCATACCTGATCACCGCCACCGTCACCACGCCGCTCTACGGCAAGCTCGCCGACATCTACGGGCGCAAACCGTTCTATCTGCTGGCGATCGCCCTGTTCGTGATCGGCTCGGCCGCCTGCTGCTTCGCGACCACCATGTATCAGCTGGCCGGGTGCAGGGCCTTTCAGGGGCTGGGCGCGGGCGGGTTGATGTCGCTGGCGTTCACCATCGTCGGTGACATCGTGCCGCCGCGCGAACGGGTCCGCTACCAGGGATATTTCCTCATGGTGTTCGGCATCGCGACAGTGCTCGGCCCGGTGGTCGGTGGCTTCCTGTCCGATTACGAGAGCCTCGGTGGCATCGAGGGCTGGCGCTGGGTGTTCCTGGTGAACGTGCCCGTCGGGGTGCTGGCGTTCCTCGTGGTCGCGAAGGTGCTGAACGTGGGGCACACCCGCCAACGCAGCCGGATCGACTGGTTCGGCGCGATCACCCTCATCGTGGGTGTGGTGCCGCTGCTGATCGTGGCCGAGCAGGGGCGGATCTGGGGGTGGACCGCGCCGAAATCGCTGCTCTGCTACGGCATCTGCGCGGGCGGGCTGCTGCTGTTCGTCCTGGTCGAATTCCTCATGAAGGACTCGGCGCTGATCCCGCTGCGACTGTTCCGCAGCTCCACGTTCAGCATCGCGATCCTCGGCGGGTTCCTCGTGGGTGTCGCGATGTTCGGCGCGATCACGATGTTTCCGCAGTATCTGCAGGTCGTGCGTGGTTTCTCGCCGACCGAGGCGGGGCTGCTGATGTTGCCGCTGGTCCTCGGGATCATGGTGGGCGCGCAGATCTCGGGGCTGATCACGAAAGCCACCGGCCGCTACAAGGTGCTGCCGGTGCTCGGTGCGCTGATCCTGGCGATCGGGTGCGCGCTGTTCGCCAGGATCACCTATGACGGTCCGCTGTGGCAGCCGCTGGCCTTCAGCGCGATCATGGGTTTCGGGCTCGGCGGCTGCATGCAGACGCTGGTCATCGCCGCGCAGAACGCGGTCGGGCGCACCGAGATGGGTGTGTCGACCGCGGCGGCGACGTTCTTCCGTCAGCTCGGCGGGACCCTCGGGGTCGCGGTGTTCCTGACCGTGCTGTTCGACGGGCTGCCCGCGTCGATCCTGGAAGCCTTCGGTGGCAGTCTGCCGCCCGGTTTCGACGGCGCGCGCCTCGACGGCCTGCTGAGCGATACCAGCGGCATCGCCACGCTGCCCGACGAGTTGCGGATCCCGATCCTCGAGGGATTCACCGACTCGATGCACAGTGTGTTCCTGCTCGCCGCCGACCTCGCCGTGGTGGCCTGCCTGGTGCTGGTCTTCATGAAAGAGATTCCGCTGCAGGAGGATCCGGCGCCGGACGATCAGTCCGATGCCACCGCGCTGCGCGATGTGAGCCTGCACGACGCGCACGAGATGGCGGGCGAACTGCACCCCGTCGCCACCGGTCGGGTGATCGCGGGGCTGCTGCGACGCGACGACGCGCGCCCGGTACCCGCCGCGACGCTCACCCTGATCGATCAGCACGGGCATCAGGTGGCCCGTGGCAACGGCGACGCCGACGGTGCGTACGTGATCGAGGCGCCCCGGCCGGGCAACTATGTACTCATCGCCGCGGCGGCCGGGCATCAGCCCGAAGCGGTGAGCGTGTCGATCGGGGAGCGCGCCCAGCACGTCGACCTGATGCTCACCGGCGCGGGTGAACTCACCGGGATCGTGCGATCGGCGCGGCGCGGCGAACCGCTCTGGGGTGCCACGATCACGCTGACCGATCCCGAGGGCGAGGTGGTGGGCGCGGCGATCACCGGCGAAGACGGCACCTATGTGTGCCGCGACGTCGTGAGCGGTACCTACACCCTGGTCGCGGTCGCCGATCACATGCGGCCGGCGGCAGTCGCGCTGACCGTGCCGGAGACGGGCTCGCTGCATCGCGACATCGACCTCGAACCGATGGCCATCCTCCTGGGCTCGGCCTGGGTGGACGGCGACCGCCCCGTCGCCGATGTGCAGATCACGGTCCTGGACTCGGGCGGCGATCCGGCAGCGACGGCGCGCACCGACGAGAAGGGGCGGTACCTGGTACCTGACCTGCCGGAGGGGGAGTACACGGTGGTCGCCCGCGGCTACCCGCCCGTCGCGAGTCAGGTATCGGTGACCCGCGGCGAGATCACCCATGATGTGACGCTGGGATACGAGAACGAGGAGTCGATGAACCGCCGGTAGGCGGGTCGAGCGCAGCATCGGGCAGGGTGCGCGGCGTGCCGATCAGGCGGACTCGGCGACCTGTTCGTCGCGGTAGGACTCGGCCAGCTCGGTCAGGGGAATCGAGAGGGCCTCGGCCAGGCCGACGACCGTGCCGAAGGCCGGTGAGGGCAGTCGTCCCGACTCGATCTTGCGCAGCGTTTCCGGGGAAATACCCGCTCGCAGGGCCACCTCGGCGAGGTCGCGGTCGCCGCGAGCGGTGCGAAGGCGGCGGCCGAGACGGCGGCCTGCTTCGACCTGCGCGGGGCTGAGCGGGAGTCGGACCATGCGACCGATGGTATGTCCTCGCGAACGCGATGGCCAAGCTGAGTAGGGATCTCCGTTTTCGCCTCGCCCGGGCGGTAGCGGTGGTAGGTGTCAGGGGAGGACATCGAAGTTCGAAAGGTATGGGTATGACACGACGGTTCGAGGGCAAGGTCGTTTTCGTGACGGGAGCGGCGCGTGGGCAGGGCAGGGCCGAGGCGGTGCGCTTCGCCGAGGAGGGTGCCGACGTGATCGCGATCGACGCGTGCGCGGAGTTCGCCAGCACCAGCTACGCGGGCGCGACCGAGGCGGATCTGGCCGAGACCGTGAAGCTCGTCGAAGCGGCGGGCGCCGAGATCGTCGCGAGCAAGGTCGATGTGCGCGATTTCGACGGGCTGTCCGCGGCGCTGGCGGCGGGCATCGAGCAGCTGGGCAGACTCGATGTGGTGGTGGCCAACGCGGGCATCTGTTCGGCGGCGATGTCGTGGGAGATCACCGCCGAGCAGTGGCAGGAGACCATCGACGTCAACCTGACGGGCGTCTTCCACACCGCGAAAGCCGCTGTGCCCCACCTGATCGCGCAGGGCGAGGGTGGCGCGATGGTGTTCATCAGTTCGGTGGCGGGTCTGAAGGGCACGCCGTTCACCGGCCACTATGTCGCGACCAAACACGCGATCACGGGTCTGGCCAAGACGATGGCGAACGAGCTCGGCGCGCACCGGATCCGGGTGAACACCGTCCATCCCGCGGGCGTGGCGAGCGGCATGCAGATCAACGAGATGGGCCCGCTGTTCGAGGAGTACGGTGCCACTCTCGCGCCCATCTTCATGAACGCCCTGCCCAGCCACATCTGTCAGCCCGAGGAGATCGCGGCGACCGTGGCCTGGTTGTGCTCGTACGAGGCGAGCCAGATCACCGGTGCGCAGATTCCGGTGGACATGGGCAACCTGAACCGCTGATTTTGGTATTTTTATACCGGCGCGGCTAGTGTCGGTATAAAAATACCAAGTGGAGGCGTGATGGTGGAGCTGAAATCACCCGCGGAGATCGAGCGCATGCGGGTGACCGGCCGGTTCGTCGCCGACGTGCTGGCCGGGGTGCGCGACCGTGCGGCGGTCGGGGTGAACCTGCTCGAACTGGAAGCGTATGTGCGGGAACGGATTCGCGAGCGTGGGGCGGTGTCGTGCTACTGGGATTACTCGCCGTCGTTCGGGCGCGGGCCGTTCCGCAATACGGTGTGTCTGGCCGTGAACGATGCTGTGCTGCACGGGCTTCCGCACGACTACGTCTTGCGCGACGGCGACCTGCTGACGGCTGATCTGGCCGTGTCGATCGACGGCTGGGTCGCCGATTCGGCGATCTCGTTCATCGTCGGTACCCCCTCGCCCGCGGACGAGCGACTGGTCAGGGCCACGGAAGAGGCCCTGACCGCCGGGATCGCGGCCGCGCAACCCGACAACCGGATCGGCGATATCTCCGCCGCGATCGCGAACGTCGCTCGCGGGTACGGATACCCGGTCAATACCGAGTTCGGCGGGCACGGGCTCGGGCGGACGATGCACGAGGATCCCCATATCGCCAACGACGGCAGGGCCGGGCGCGGGTTCCGGCTGCGGCCCGGTCTCACGGTGGCCATCGAGCCGTGGTTCGCGGCGAGCACGGCGAAGGTCTACACCGACGCCGACGGATGGACCATCCGCTCGGCCGACGGCTCCCGCTGCGCGCACAGCGAGCACACCATCGCCGTCACCGCCGACGGCCCACGGATCCTCACCTCCCACGACTGATCGATCGGCTCCGGACGTGCCGAAGCTTGCTAGCGGGGTCGGCGGTCGACGAAGGCGTTGCCGGTGAGAACCGGGACGGTGGCGTCGGCGTCGCGTTCGATCGCGATGGCCACATCCTCGGCGAAGCCGATCGCGGCGAGTTCGCGGCCGGACGCGCACTCCGTGATCAGCGCGCCCACGTCGGCTGCCGCCTCGAATGCTGCCGCAGCCGTGTGTGTTTCGGGGGACGGAGTAGTGATGCCGCGATCGATCAGCGCGGCGGCGAGCGCACCGGCACCGAGCCAGTCCTCGAGCGCGGGCCGCACGGTGTCGGTGCCCGGCCAGTGCTCGCCCGCCGCGATGATCGCGATCGGTCGATCGGGAGTGCCCCAGTGCTGGGCGACGAGCCAGTCGGCGACCGCGCTGACATTGCGCAGGCAGGCGGCGACGACCGGCGTTTCCTCGACAGCGGCGGCGATGGTGGAACCGTTGGGCGAGGGCAGCACCAGGCGTGGCGTGAACGGCGCGCGCCGGATCGCCGCCGGCGACAGCGACCACGGACCGGCCTCCCGCCGTCCGACGGCCAGTTCGGCGGCATTCTCCGCGGCGAAGTCCCGCGCCGACTCGTCTCGCCACCGATACGGGAAGACCGCGGTGCCGGCGGCGGCAGCGACGGACACCGACGTCGTGAACGACAACACGTCGATCACCACCAGGCACCCGGCCCCCGGCCCGAGTATCGCCGCGCCGGTTCGCCCCCACTCCACCCGGATCCCGAATCCGTCCTGCCGTGCCCACTGCGGTGCCGATCGCACGCTGACCTCCCGATAGCCGAATCCGCCAGTCCACCACGGCAACCGACGATGCGCCACCGCTGACCTCACCACGCGTGAAACCCCGACCGGTCAGGACGACCGATTGGCTACGTGGCCGGCGAAGTACTGTCCCGGCGACGTGCCGACGGCCCGCCGGAACGCGGCCACATACGCGCTCGGGCTGTGATAGCCGACCCGGGCGGCGATGCGGGTCACCGGTACACCGTCGGCCAGTGGGGTCAGCGAGGCCGCCAAGCGGATCTGGGTCCGCCATTGCGCGAAGGTCAGGCCGGTCTCGGCGCGAAACGCGCGAGCCAGGGTGCGCGAGCTGGCCGCGGCGTGCCTGCCCAGTTCGGCGAGGGTGCGGTCGTCGGCGGGATTGTCGAGCAGGACCTCGGCGACGACGCGTGCACGGGGGTCGGTCGGCAGTGGCGCGCCGATCGGAACGACCTCGACCGGCTCCAGTAGATCGAACACCATCGCTTCGGCCCGCGTCCGTCCGTCGTCTGTCAATCGCCGTGATGTCATGTGGTCGAACAGTTCTCGCAGCAGCGGGGAGACGCTCAGCAGTGTCGGTCCGGGAAACAGTGCCGGGCACCGGTCGGGTTCGACGAAAATGCCGCGCATATCTGCCCCGGCCGTCGTTCCGGTGCGATGCGCGACGCCGCCGGGTATCCACAAGGCTCTGGTCGGCGGTAGCACCCAGTGGTGGGCGCCGATGTCGATCCCGATGACTCCTTTACCCGCCCAGGCGATCTGATGCTGGGGGTGGCGGTGCTCGTCGAACCAGTATCCGGCGGGCAGGATTCCCGCGCCGAGCACCATGGCCGTCGGACCGGTGTTCGCGGCCAGCAGCAGGTCATGTCCGTTCTGCGACATAGTCTGTCAGCGTAGTGTCTGTCGGCCACGGCCCCCGGCTCCTACCGTCGTAGCTATGGCGATGAATTACTGGCACAGGCTGTTGTGCAGGTCCACGGCGTGGGAATGGGTGACGGCGACGAAGATCGTGCCGTGGGTGATGCGCGACATCGACCTCGGGGCGTCCGCGTTGGAGATCGGCCCGGGTTTCGGCGCGAACGTGGCGCCACTGCGGGACCGGGCGGCCTCGCTCACCGGCCTGGAAATCGACCCCGTGCTGGCCGCGTGTCTGCGCACCCGGTTCGCGCGGGAGCTGCGGGTGGTCGACGGTGACGCGACCGCGATGCCGTTGCCGGACAAGGAGTTCGACTCGGTGGTCTGCTTCACGATGCTGCACCACGTCCCCTCACCCGCACAGCAGGACGACCTGTTCGCCGAAGCGCTGCGGGTGTTGCGACCCGGCGGGGTGTTCGCCGGCTCGGACGGACTCGACAGTCCGCTGTTCCGGCTCCAGCATGTGGGTGACACGTGCGTGCCGGTCCCGGCGGATACGCTCGCCGACCGGCTGGCGGTCGCGGGGTTCACGGGCATCGACGTGGAAACTGGTCTCGGAATGTTCCGGTTCCGGGCCGAGCGGCCCCGCTGACTCTTCGCTCGGAGCGTGCTCGTACTCAGCGCAGGAAGGAGGGCGTGAGGTCGATACCGGGTGGTGGCCGCAGACGGCGGAGTGTGCCGTCGATGCTGGTGACGTAGAGCGACCACGCCCCGGTGGTGAGGTCGGGGGCCAGGCGGGCCGAGGTGGGCCCGATCGGCGGTGGGCTGGGGAGCGAGCCCCGGGGAGTGGTCCAGCCGGTGGCGAGCGTGCACCAGGCGCCGGTGGCCGGGTCGACCTGGTAGACGCTGCCGGAGTAGTCGCCGGTGACGAAGGCGAGGCCCGCGGCGGTGACATCGAGGTCGTCCAGTCCGGGCAGGAGACCGTCGTTCACGGTGGCGAGGGGAGTGGGCCGGTCGGGGGCGTCGAAAGGAACCCGCACGAGCTGCGAGGTGAGGACGTCCTCGGTGATGACCGCTCGGTGGTCGGGGGCGAGAGCGAGGCCGTTGGGGCGGGGGACAGGGGACCAGGCGAGGGTGAATTCGCCGGTGGCGGGGCGGTAGCGGCTGATGCCCACCGGCGGCCAGGGGACGGAGAGCTGGGAGATGAGCAGGTCGCCGTCGGGGAGCAGCAGTAATCCGTTGGGCTGCACCAGGTTCGGGAGCACGACGGTGACCTCGCCGGTGGCCGTATCGAGTCGGCTCAGGGTGCCGCCGCCGTTCGGTGTGGTGCCGTCACCGGTGACGAAGTAGAGATCGCCGCCGATCAGCCGCAGTCCGGCGGGGTTGTCAAGGCCGGTGCGGATCGTGGTGACCCGGCCGTCGGCGCCGACGTGCAGGATCTCTCCGCGAACGATGCCGCTGACGTAGAAGCCGCCGCGGCCGTCGTACTCGAGGTTCTCCAGGCCACCCAGATCGGCCGCCAGCACGTCGACGTGCCAACCGTCGGCGCACGACGGCGCACCAGCCTGCGCCGGACCGGCCGGGCCCACCCCGAGGGCGGCGGCAACCGTGACTGCTGTTGCCACACAACGGATCAGCCGCCCACGGGTGGTGCGTTCGTGCCATCGACCTCGCATAGCCGAAGCCTACTGGCCGATCGCCCCGATGACCCGGTTCAGTCGGTCGCGGTGAGCAAAGCGGTGAGGAGATCGGAGGCACCGGCGGTGATCGCCGTGCGCTCCTCGGCGGTCAACTCGACCGAGTCGAGTTCGGATTTCCAGTGTGCAGCCCGGTCGGTGTCCGCGGCGACGACAGCGAGTTCGGCGAGGGCGGCGTAGGCGCGGGCCCGCTCGAAGGCGCTCGCGGCGGCCCCGAAACGGCGCAAGCCTGCCTCGAGCGCGCGGGTCGCCGCGCGGTCGTCGTTCTTGAAATCGCGCAGGATACGGGCATTGTCGAGCACCCGGGCCAGCCCTTCCAGCTCGCGCGAGCCACCGTACTCGAGTTCGCTGGGCTCGTCGCGCTGGATCACCAGGACGGTGTTGCCGACCGGGTCGACCAGGGAGAACCGGGACTGGCCCGGACGGAATCGGGTGATCCGCGGACAGCCCTTGCTCGGGATCTTGCCGTAGTGCGCGCGCAGGGCGGCGGTGTACTGGGCATGGCGTGCGGCGACGTCGTCGACCATCAGCAGCGCGCCCGCATGCTCCACCGGCAGCTCGATGCCCGGCGGCGCGGGCGCGAAATGCAGGGCGCAGCCGTGTTGTTCGATCGCGCCGTAGACGTAGGGGCGGGTTTGCTCATGGGTGACGGTGTAGCCGAGCGCCCGGTAGAACTCGAGGGTGCTCGGCAGGTCGCCGCTCCAGAGCAGGGGCACCGCGGTATCGGTCATCGTCGGCCTTTCGCCAGAGAGTCGATTTCGCCCCAGAGGTTACGAACAGTTTCGCGAAAGCGCCCGTACTCTTTTTGCCGCTCGGCCGCGGATCGCCGCGCCCACTAGGCTGTGGGCATGACGAACCGCCTCGGCGAACTGGCGACCGCGAATTACGTACTGCTCACCACCTTCCGCAAGGACGGCACGCCCGTGGGAACGCCCGTCTGGGCGGTGGCCCGCGACGACAAGCTGTTCGTCTGGACGGTCACCGACAGCTGGAAGGTCAAGCGCGTCCGGCGCAACCCCGAGGTGACGGTGCAACCCTGCACCGTGCGCGGGGATGCGCACGGTGACATCGTGACCGGCACCGCCCGGCTGCTGGACGCGGCCGAGACCGACGAACTCCGTTCGTTGCTGCGCAAGAAGTACTGGCTGACCGGCCCGCTCGTGATTCTCGGCAGCAATCTGCGCCGGGGCAAGGCGGGCACGATCGGCATCGAGATCACGCCCTCCTGATTTGCGTCGATCCGATATGTAGAACCGCCGGTATCGGATACTGTGAGTCTTCGGCAGCACTTCCGAAGGGACTCACATGGCCGACAAACGCAACCGAGCCGTCGTCGTCGGGGGCGCGCGGACGCCGTTCGTACGCGCGTTCACCGACTTCACCCGCCTCGACAGCATCGCCCTGGCCGGCGCGGCCGTGCGCGGGCTGATCGAGCGGACCGAGATCGCGCCCGGCGAGATCCAGTCCATCGTGTGGGGCGGCGTCGTGCTGCCCAGTCACGCGCCCAATATCGCGCGGGAGATCGCCCTCGACCTGAACCTGGACTTCGGGTGTGAGGGGTACACGGTCACCCGCGCGTGCGCGTCCGGATTGCAGGCGGTGACCTCGGCGGCCGCGGCGATCGAACGCGGCGAGTACGACATCATGATCGCCGGTGGCAGCGATTCCACCAGTAATGCCGAGATCAAGCTGCCACAGAAGGTCGTGCACGCGGTCGCGCCGGTCGCGCTGGGCAAGCCCAAGGCGACGGACTACCTCGATGTGGTTCGTCAGCTCGCGCCGTTCACCGACATCCTGCCGCGCCAGCCCAAGATCGCCGAGCGCACCACCGGCGAGGTGATGGGCGAGTCCGCGGAGAAGATGGCCCGCATCAACGGGATCTCGCGCGCCGATCAAGACGCGTTCGCCGCCCGCTCGCACCAGCGGGCGGCGGCCGCCATCGCCTCGGGACGTTTCGACGACGAGGTCGTGCCGGTCAGCACGCCGTCGGGCACGCTGATCGACGTCGACGGACTCGTTCGCGCGAACACCAGCGTCGAGAAACTCGCCACCCTGAAACCGGTGTTCGAGAAGAACGGCACGGTCACCGCGGGTAACGCCAGCCCGCTCACCGACGGCGCGTCGGCGGTGCTGCTGATGAGCGAGGAGAAGGCGCGCGCTCTCGGGTTCACCCCGCAAGCCGCCTTCCGTTCCTGGAGTTTCGTCAGCGTCGACCCTGCCGACCAGGTACTCATCGGCCCGGCGATCTCGATGCCGCGCGCCCTCGACAAGGCGGGCATGACGCTGGCCGATATCGACCTCGTCGACATCCACGAAGCCTTCGCCGCGCAAACACTGTCGGTGCTGCGCATGCTGGAGAGCACCGAGTGGGCCAAGGCCCGTCTCGACCGCGACGAGCCGGTGGGCACCGTCGACATCGAAAGATTGAACGTGCACGGCGGCTCGATCTCGCTGGGCCATCCCTTCGGCGCCACCGGCGCCCGCATGGTCACGACCATGGCCAACGAGCTGGCCCGGACCGGGAAAGAGACCGCGCTGCTGGGGATCTGCGCGGCGGGCGGCATCGGCGCGTCGGCGGTACTCGAACGCGTCTGAGGTCAGGCGGGCGCACCGGGGCGGGGACGGTGCGCCCGGATGTCCACGGTGTATCGGCTCAGTGCGGCGGCAGCGTCGAGCATGCGGACGCCACGGGCGGTGATGGTGGCCTGCCAGTCGGTGAGGGCCTTCGCCAGCGCCTCGGTGCTGCCCGCGGCGCGAATCTGCCCGATGACGGTGGCGATGTGGTCGAGGCGGTAGTGACCTCGGCGCAGGATGTGGGCGAGTTCGGCGTCACGGAGGTCGGTGGGGCCGTAGCGGCGGTAGCCGGTGGCCGGGTCCCGATCGGGAGACAGGATGTCGGCCGCTTCCCACGCCCGCAGGGTGGCCGGGGTGACTCGCAGGTGATGGGCGAGTTCGCCGATGGTTCTTGTCGTGGCCGAACCCGGTGTGGCAGAGCTCGATTCGGTGATCAGGTGGTCGACGGCCCGGCGGACCGTGGCGAGAGTCTCACGGTCTCGCAGGAGCTGGCTGTGCCCGCGGTCGATGACCGTGAGAGCCCTGTCGAGGTCGTCCGCGTGCAGCGCGCGCATGAGGTCGCCCGCCTGCGCGTGGCCGTAGGCGGGGATCAGGGTGAGGTAGGTGCGCAGCGCGGCCGCGTGCAGGTCGGTGTAGATCCGGTAGCCGGCAGGGGTGCGTTCGGCCGGCGGGAGGCATCCGTCCTGCTCGTAATTGCGGACCGCCTGGGTCGAAATCGCGTGCTCGCGGGCCAGGTCGGACGGTCGTAGGGTTCTCACTGTTTTGAGACTTTACGACAGATCTCCTGAATCGACGCTGCTCGAGTCTCAACCGTTCTTTCAACGATACGGTTGATAGGTATGAGCCAGATAATCAGCGACTTCGTCCGTTCGTCCTGTGAACTGCTTGCGCTCGGGGAACCGACGCACAAAGAACCCGGCTTCGCGTCGGTCCGCAATGAGCTGTTCGCCGAGTTGGTGGCGAGTGGATTCCGGTCGATCGCTCTCGAAACGGATCGGGTTGCCGCGCTCGCCGTGGACGATTACGTTCGCGGCGGCCACGGCGCCTTCGACGAGGTGATGCGGACCGGCTTCTCGCACGAGTTCGGCGAACTCGACGGCAACCGGCACCTGGTCGCCTGGCTGCGCGACTACAACGCGTGCAGGCCGGCCGAGGATCAGGTCCGCTTCCACGGATTCGACGCCGCGATGGAGACGATGAGTGCGCCGAGCCCGCGGTCCTACCTCGAATTCGCCCGCGACTACCTCGAACTCGACTTCGACATCAGCGGGCCCGCCGGCAGCGACGAGCGCTGGAGCCGCACCGAAGCGGTCCTGGACGCCGACGTCTCGCCCGGTGCCACCCCCGACGCCGAGCGGTTGCGGGTGATGGCCGACGACATGCTCGCCCTGCTCTACACCCGCGCACCGGAACGGATCGCGGCCACGTCACTCGCCGAGTGGCGAAGGGCGGCAATTCATCTCACCGCCGGGCTCGGCCTGCTCCGGTACCACCGGCAGGCGGCCCAGCCGACGGAGGACGGCGTGCGATGGAACAGCCTGGCCGCCGCCCGTGACGCGCTGATGGCCCAGAACCTGCTCGACATCCGGTCCACCGAAGCACGCCGTGGTCCGACCCTGGTGTACTCGCACAACCTGCACCTGCGGCGCAACACCAGCGTCATGCGGATGGGGCCGATGGAGCTCGTCTGGTCCGGCGCGGGGGCGATCGTCGGATCGCTGCTGGGCGAGCACTACGGGGTGATACTCGGCAGTCTGGGACGCAGTGACGGCCTCGAACTCGCCGAACCCGGGCCGGGCACCTTCGAACACACGCTGCAGAACCGCATCGGCACCTGGGGTTTGATCCCGGCGGCAGAACTCGGACCCGGACACACCCGCACCGATGTCACCCAGGAGCAGGGGTACTTCCCGCTGGACGCGGACACCGTGAGCGTGACGGATACGATCCTGCACCTCAGCGTGGGCCGGGCGCCGACATCGGTCAGCTAGCCGAGTCGCGCTGTGCCGAGCCGGTCAATTCCTCCAGGTAGGAGGCGACACCGTCCTCGTCGTTGGCCGGGAGCACCCGGTCGGCGAGTGCGATGACCTCGGGTGCCGCGTTGGCCGGAACCAGCGCGGTACCCGCCCAGGTCAGCATGGCGACATCGTTGAGCGCATCGCCGGCGGCCGCGACCTCCGACAGGTGGATGCCGTCGAGCGCGCACAATCGGGCCAGCGCGCTGGCCTTCGAGACACCTTCCGCGGCCATCTCCATGTACGCGGCGCCGGAGTGGGTCAGCTCCACGCCGGTGATCCCGACCGCCACCGCCTTGCGGTAGAGCTGGGCGCCCGGTAACTCGGGATGACGGGCGACGATCTTCACCATCGCGTCGACGCCCGTCGGCAAGATATCGGACAGTTCCATCTCGTGCGGGTTGCGGTGGTGATCGGCGAAGGTGCACAGCGCGGCATAGGCGGGCTCGGCGACGAACCGGGTGGCGCCGACATTGGCGAACACCACACCGGGAATCAGATCGCGGATCTGCGCCATCACCGCACCCGCCGCGCCGGTGTCGATCGAGACCGTGTCGATGATCTCCGGGGTGCCGTCGGCCAGGTCGAGCAGCACCGCGCCGTTGGCACACACCGCTTTGCCACGGAAACCGCAGGACTGCGCCAGCTCGTGGACCGAATGGCGGGCCCGGGCCGTCGCCCACACCACCTCGATGCCCGCGGCTTGCGCGCCGGCCATCGCTTCGGCGGTACGCGGCGAGATCGTGCGATCGGAACGCAGCAAGGTGCCGTCGAGGTCGGTGGCGAACATCCGGATACCAGTCACCCGATCATGCTTTCACGCTCGGGGCCGTCCAACGGAGGGGGTTCACCCCGGTCAGGTGGCCTGGCTCACCGACGACATGTGGAAGTCGGGGATGCGCAGCGGGGGCATGGCGGTTCGGGTGAACCAGTCCTTCCATTCGCGGGGCAGGGTGATCTCGGTGGCACCCGCTTCCGACACCCGCCGCAACAGATCGAGGGGGCTTTCGTTGAAACGGAAGTTGTTGACCGCGCCGGTGACCTTGCCGTCCTCGACCAGGTAAACGCCGTCGCGGGTGAGACCGGTGAGCAGCAGGGTGGCGGGGTCGACCTCGCGGATGTACCACAGGCAGGTGAGGAGCAGACCGCGTTCGGTGCGGGCGATCATGTCGTCCAGCGATGCCTCGCCGCCGCCGGTGAGCAGCAGGTTCTCGCCGGGAACCGTGGCGGGGGCGGCGAATTCGGCCGCCGTCGCGCGCGGATAGACCAGCGATTCGATGACGCCACGGCCGATCCAGTCGACCCGCCGCGCGGACAGACCGTTGTCGAACACCGACAGCGACTCCGACGACGACGGGGTCGCCACGAAGGGCCGGTATTCCAGACCGCTCGCGTTCGGGTCGGAGTACAGGGTCAACGGAATGTCGCTGAGCCGCTCACCGATTCGCGTGCCACCGGCGCGGGAGAACGCGGTGTGGCCTTCGTGCGCGCCACGACCCTCCATGCTCCATGCCAGATAGATCATCAGATCGGCCACCGACGACGGCGGCAACAGGGTCTCGTAGCGGCCGGCGGGCAGCTCGACGCGGCGCGCGGACCAGCCCAGGCGCCGCGACAACTCGGCGAGCAGGCCCGGGGTGTCGACGTCGGTGAAATCGGCGGTGCCGACCCCCACCCACGCGCTCGCCAGATCCTTGCCCTCGCCGCGCTTGCCGTTGATCTCCACCGAACCCGTCGGCTGACTGAACCGGCGGCGAACACCGGTCGAGGTGCCCAGCCAGGTGGTGTGCACCTGGTGGTGGGCGAAACCGTAGAGCCGGTCGGTGCCGTCGAAACCGGTGGACAGGTCGCGCGCCAGCCCGGCGAACACGTCGATCTCGGTGGCGCCGGGCGCCTGATCCCACGCGGCGGTGTCGTCGTCGGTGGGTTCGAGCAGCGGCATCGCGTCGCGGGCCGGGGCGGCCGTGCGCGCGGCTTCCTCGCTGGCGCGCACCACGGCCTCGATCTCGGTGGGATCGACGCTGGTGGAGCTGATGGAACCGACCCGCGCGGTGTTCGGGCCGTCACGGAACACCGAGATCACCGCCCACTCCCGCGAAATCGACGAGCCGTTGGTGGTCATCGAGTTGCCCGCCCACCGCAGCGACGCCTCGTGCGCGTCGGTGACGATCACGATCGCCTCGTCGGCCTTCGACGCCGCCAGCGCACGCTCGACCACCGTGCCCGCCGGGAACAGACCCTCGTTCACTGACCGCCCTCCGTCCGGGTATTGAGAATGTTGACCCCGCGCACCAGCACCGACGGGCAGCCGTGGCTCACCGCCGCCACCTGACCGGGCTGTGCCTTACCGCAGTTGAAGGCGCCGCCGAGCTGCCAGGTGCTCGGCCCGCCGACCGCTTCCATCGACCCCCAGAAATCGGTGGTCGTCGCCTGGTAGGCGACATCGCGCAGTTGCCCGTCCAGTTCGCCGTTGCGAATCCGGAAGAACCGCTGACCGGTGAACTGGAAGTTGTAGCGCTGCATATCGATCGACCAGCTCTTGTCGCCCATGATGTAGATGCCGTCCTCGACACGGGAGATCAGCTCTGCGGTGGTCGTGTCACGCGAGGGATCCGGCTGCAACGACACGTTCGCCATCCGCTGGATCGGAACATGGTGCGGCGAATCGGCATACGAGCATCCGTTGGAGCGATCGAGCCCGAGACGCGGGGCGAACACGCGGTCGAGCTGATAGCCGACCAGGATGCCGTCGCGCACCAGGTCCCACCGCTGGCCCGCCACGCCCTCGTCGTCGTACCCGACGGTGCTCAACCCGTTGACCTGGGTACGGTCACCGGTGACGTGCATGATCGGTGTGCCGTACCGCAGCGTGCCGAGCTGATCGGGCGTCGCGAACGAGGTTCCCGCGTAGGCGGATTCGTAGCCGATCGCGCGGTCGTATTCGGTGGCGTGACCGATGGATTCGTGGATCGTCAGCCACAGGTTGGTCGGGTCGATCACCAGATCGGTGGGGCCCGCGACCACGCTGGGCGCCTTCACCTTCTCGGCCAGCCAGCCGGGGATCTGTGCGAGTTCGCCCGTCCAGTCCCATGTTCCGTCGGCGCCGGTGACGTACTCCCAGCCGCGGCCCGCGGGCGCGGCGAGCGTGCGCATCGTCTCGAACACCCCCGACGCGGAATCGACGGTGACAGCCTCCAACTGGGGGTGCAACCGCACCCGCTGCTGGGTGATCGACGAACCCGCGGTGTCGGCGTAGAACGTCTGCTCTTTGACCTGCAGGACCGAGGCGGTGACGTGGTCGACACCGTCGGCCGCGGACAGCCGTTCCGAATAGTCCTGCAGCAGCGCCACTTTGTCGGCTGCCGGCACCGTGAACGGGTCGAGGTCGTAGGCCGAGACCCACGAGACGTCGTCATAGCGTGGTTCGTCGGCCAGTTCGACGCGCTCCCGGTTCAGCGCGCGCAGCGCCTTTGCCACGGTCACCGCCCGGCGCGCCACCTCGGCGGCGATCTCGGGCGTGAGTGCGGCGTGGGAGGCGAAACCCCAGGTGCCGTCGACGATCACGCGCACCGCCAGTCCCAGCTCGGTCGCGTCGGTGACCGCTTCGACGCGACCATCCCGTAACCGGATCGACTGGGTCACCAACCGTTGCACGCGCAGGTCGGCATGCTCGGCGCCGGCCGCGCGGGCCGCCGACAGCGCGGCCTCGGCCAGGGTGGCGAGCCCGAGCGCGCGGAACTCCTCGTCCACATCTCTGGAAGTCGTGGTATCGCTCACCGCACCTACGCTAACCGGTGCCACCGACACATGTGCGCCGGAACCGCTTCCGGCGCACCGTCATGTCTGTTGCCGCCGTGACGCGCGGACTCCGGTCATCCCGCGAGCGGTGCCGAAAATGCCGTAGGGTGCCCGCCGTGCCGCCATCTGCCCTGCGCGATCGAAAAAGGGAACGAACCCGACGTGCGATCCTCGTGGCCGCCGTCGAATTGTTCGAGGCCAGAGGCTATGAGGAGACAACCGTCGCCGACATCGCGGCCGAGGCCGAGGTCGGCACCCGGACCTTCTTCAACTACTTCGCGAGCAAAGAAGAACTGCTCTTCCCCGAACCCGACGAACGGGTGCGCGCGGCGGTCGCCGCCATCGCCACCCGTCGGCCCGGCGAGCGACCGGTGGAGGTGTTGCTGCGGGCCTTGCGCGCGGCGGGCGACAACCCCGGCGAACACCTCGTCGACGACGTCGGTTCGCGGGTGGCCGCCCTGCGGGCGCGGGTCTCGCGGACCGTCCCCTCGGTGAGCGGTCGCGCCGCGCACGCGCAATTGGTCGCGCAGCGCGAGATCGCCCACCAGTTGCACATCGCGTTCCCGCACGAACTCGACGAGGTCGGCGCCGCGGCGCTGGTCGGCGCCGTGGTCGGCGCGGTGTCGGGCGCGCTGACGGTGCTGTTCCAGCAGCCACAGCACGGCATCGACGACGGTGAACGCCTCCATCGCAAGATCCACGAGACCACCTCGCGGGTCCTGCAACCGTGGCTCGCCGCCTCCGCGGCCGCCGAACCGGTGCGCTGATCGAATCGCCGCCCTAACCGAACTGCTGCCACCCCAACCGGATCACCATCACCACCACGACGACGAGCAACACAATCCGGACGAACCCCGCGCCCCTGGCCAGCGCCATCCGCGAACCGATCAGCGCGCCGAGAACGTTCGCCACCGCCATGCCCGCGCCGAGACCCCACAGGATGTGGCCGGTCGAGCCGAGGAACAGCAGCGCACCCACGTTCGACCCGCAGTTGATCACCTTGGCCATCGCGGCCGCCCGCACGAACTCGGTGCCGAGCAGGGTCGCGAAGGTGATGATCAGGAAGGTGCCGGTGCCCGGCCCGAGCAGCCCGTCGTAGAGGCCGATCAGACCGGACGCGAGGCCGACCACCAGGATCACCTTGCGCCGGGTCGGCGGATGGGTGGCCATCGTCAGGCCGACCGAGGGTCGCACGGTCACGAACACCGCCACCCCGACGAGCACCACCATCACCAGCGGGATGAACAGGTCGCGGTCGATCAGCGACACCGCCGCCGCGCCGCACGCGGCCGTGATCGCGGCGATCACCGCGCCGGGCAGCAGTACCTTCCACTGCATCGGCACCTTGCGCGCGAAGGTCGCCACCGCGGTCGCGGTGCCTGCCAGGGCGGCGAGCTTGTTGGTGCCCAGCGCGGTCTGCGGTGCGATGCCGGGAACGACGAGGAACAGGGTCGGCAGAATGATCAGCCCGCCGCCGCCGACCACGGCGTCGACCCAGCCCGCCGCCGCGGCGGCCACCAGCAGGACCGTCCAGTCTCCGAGTTGCACGCGTCCAGGCAATCAAGATCACGGCCGGAAAGCCAGCCGGGGCTACGCTGGGCCCGTGCGCCGGTTCAGCCTGTGGCTACGCGGACGACCCATCGTCGCCGACTCGATTCTCGCGGGATTGCTGCTGTTCCTCGATGCCCTCGGGGTGGGCGACGAACACAACAAGGTCGTCTACCTGATCTTCTCGGTGATCGTGCCGCTGCCGCTGATCCTGCGGCGGGTGTATCCGCGGGCGGTGGCGGCGGCGATGCTGGTGCTGTCGTTGCTGAATACTCTCATCGGCTACCTGATCGATGGACAGGTAGCCGACCATGTCGCCCTGATCGGGCTCGGGGTGATGCTCTACACGCTCGTCGCCTACGTCGGCCGGCGTGACGGGCTCATCTTCCTCGCCTTCCTCGCGCTCGACATGGTGGCGTCGGTCCTGCTGCTCGACGAGCCGCGCGGCGGTGATCTGGCGATGGTCGCGCTCATCTACGCGCTGTGCTGGACACTGGCCGAGTTCAACGGTGCCCGGCACGCGTACGACTCCGAGGTGGCGGCGCGGCTGGCCGTCGCCGATTACGACAAGGAACGGCGCGCCCACGACGCGGTCGCCGCCGAACGCACCCGCATCGCCCGCGAACTCCACGATGTGGTCGCGCACGCAGTCAGCGTCATCATCGTGCAGGCCGACGGCGCCAAGTACGCCCTGCGTCAGGACCCCGACACCGCCGAACGCGCGCTCGCCACCATCGCGGGTACCGGTCGCGACGCGCTGCGCGAACTGCGCCGCACCGTCGCCCTGCTGCGCACCGAGCACGCACCGGAACTGCTGCCCCAGCACGGGAGCGCGGGCATCGCGAAGCTGGCCCAGATGATGCGCGAGGCGGGCCTGGCCGTCGACCTCGAGCTGACCGGCGAACTCGACGACATCGCCCCCGAGGTGAGCCTCGGCGTGCACCGCATCGTGCAGGAATCGCTCACCAACACCCTGCGCCACGCGGGAGCGGAGCCGAAGGCGGTGGTCCGGGTGTATCGGCGCGAGGAGGACATCCGCGTCGAAGTCGTCGACAGCGGCGGTGTTCCCGCACAGGTGAGTCCGGGCGCCGAGATTCCCGGCGCGGGGATGGGGCTGGTCGGCATGCGCGAACGGGTCGCGGTCCTGGGCGGCACTCTGTCCGCGGGCAGACTCGACGACGGCCGCTGGCAGGTACGCGCCGACCTTCCACTGCGGACCGAAACGGACTGAACCCCGCTCACCCCGCGGTCGTGCGGGAAAACACGGGGGAATGCTGCGCGGCGGTGACTATTAGGGTGGGGCAATGCCGATCAGCGTGCTCGTGGTGGACGATCAGGAACTCATGCGGATGGGCCTGAAAATGGTGCTCGGCGCGCACCCCGACATCGACGTGATCGGTGAAGCGGGCAACGGCGACGAAGCCGTGCGGCGCGCGAGCGAACTGCGACCCGATGTGGTGCTGATGGATGTGCGGATGCCGGTTGTCGACGGAGTGACGGCCACCGCGCAGATCGTGGCCGCGGGGGAGGGCGTGCGGGTGCTCGTGATGACCACCTTCGACCTCGACGAACACGCGCTCGGCGCCCTGCGTGCCGGCGCCAGCGGATTCCTGCTCAAGGACACCCCGCCCGAGGATCTCGTCTCGGCCATCCGCAGCGTCGCCGCCGGTGACGCGGTGGTCTCGCCCAAGGTCACCAAGCGGCTGCTGGACCGGCTCGTGGCCGAGGACCCGACGAGCCTGCGCGACCCGAAGATCCTCGACGTCCTCACCGCGCGCGAACGCGAGGTACTCGAACAGATCGCGGTCGGCCGCTCCAACGCCGAGATCGCCGCGGCGCTGTTCCTGTCGGAGGCGACGGTGAAAACACACGTCGGCCGGGTGCTCACCAAACTCGGTCTGCGCGACCGGGTGCAGGCCGTGGTGCTGGCCTACGAGACCGGGCTCGTGCGACCGGGCGGCTGAATTCGCCGGCTCGCTCGGGAGAAAAATCGGGCGCTCGTGCGTTGAAGGGGTAGATCGTCCGAAAGGATCGCCATGACCGCAGTGCTGTTCGTCCTCTACCTCGTCGTCGAGATCGCCGCCCTCGTCGGTCTCGCCCAGTTGATCGGCATCGGCTGGGCGCTGATCGTGCTCGTCGCCGTCTCGGGCGTGGGATTGGTGCTGCTCGGACGGCAGGGCAGGCGGGTGTTCGACCGATTCCGGCGGGCCTCGCGCGGTGAGGTGACCGCCGAGAGCGCGGTCGCCGACGGGGTGATCGTCGCCACCGGCTCGGTGCTGCTGTTCGTGCCCGGTCTGGTCACCGGACTCGTCGGCCTGCTCGCGCTGTTCCCGCCGACCAGGGCGCTGCTGCGACCGGCGCTGGAGAAGCTCGGCACCCGGCGCTTCGGCCCGCTGCCCTCGTTCGCGCCCTCGCCGTATCGCGGGATGGTCGTCGACGCGGACGGCGACGTGGTCGACGGCACCGTGGTCGGGCAGTGGTACGACGATGGTCACACCGCGGGTCCGCGCGCGCTCGGCCCCGCCTGATCCGACAAGGCCTCGACCGACACGCCCGCGCGCGGCGGCGAAGGGTCTACAGTACCGACATGGCCACCGAGCAGATCACCGTCACGGTGAGCGAGGAACTGGCCGACGCGGTGCGCAGAGCGAGCGCCGCTGCCGGACAGTCGATGTCGGACTTCACCACCGCCGCATGGCGGCTGGAACTGATCGCCGTGGAGGCGGGCGGGCATTGTCTCGCCGGGTTCGGCGACGCCGAAGTGCGCGCCGCACTGTCGCTGCCGACCTGACGCTCGCGCCGCCGACCGGAGCCTGTCCCTGCCGAGGTGCCGATCCGGCGATACGGCAGACTGGGGCATCGTGAGTACCCAGTTGCTGATCGGCGGTCGTTTCTACAGTTCGAGCTCCCCGGACGCGGCCGCGATGGCGGTCACCGACGGCACCGTGGTGTGGCTGGGCGCCGAGGCGCCCGGGCGCGCGATGCACCCCGACGCGGAGATCATCGACCTCGACGGTGCGTTCGTGGCACCCGCGTTCGTCGACCCCCATGTCCACGTCACCGCGCTGGGACTCCAGCTGACCGGGCTCGACGTGCGTGGCGCCGGATCCCTGTCCGACCTGCTCGAGACGGTGCGTGCGCACGCCGCGAGCCAGCCGGACGGGGTGATCATCGGCGAGGGCTGGGACGACACCGGCTGGCCCGAGCAGCGTCCGCCGACGGTCGCCGAACTCGACGAGGCCGCCGGTTCGGGCAGGCTGGTCTACCTGGCCCGGGTCGACGCCCATTCGGCCGTCGCCTCCTCGGCGCTGCTCGACGCGGCCGGTGACCTCGGCGACGGGTATCAGCGTGGCGAACTGCTGCGCGCCGACGCCCACCACCGGGTGCGCACCATCGCGCTCGCGGAACTCACTCGTGCCCAGCGTGATTCGGCTCGCCGGGCGGCCCTCGACGCGGCGGCCGCCCACGGCATCGTCGCGGTCCACGAATGCGCGGGCCCGGAGATCTCCGGCCGCGACGACATCCGCGAACTGCTCGCTTTCGACCACGGTGTGGCCGTGCGGGCCTACTGGGGTCAGGCCGTGCGCACCGCGGAGCACGCGCGCGCCCTGCTCGACGAGCTCGGCGTGCACGCGCTCGGTGGCGACCTGTTCGTCGACGGCTCGCTCGGCTCGCACACGGCGCTGCTGCGCGCGCCCTACGCCGACGCGGCGGGCTGCGGCAAGAGCTTCCTCGACGAGGACACGATCACCGCGCATATTCGCGCGTGCACCGAGGCCGGGATCCAGGCCGGTTTCCACGCCATCGGCGACGCCGCCATGGATACCGTCGTCGCCGGATTCGCCCGTGTCGCCGCCGAACTCGGTGGTCCGGCGATCGCCTCACGTGGGCACCGGGTGGAACACGCGGAGATGACCGACGCCGCTGCGATCGCACAACTGGCCGAGCTCGGCGTGATCGCGTCCGTGCAGCCCGGCTTCGACGCCGCGTGGGGCGGACCCGACGGGATGTACGCGACCCGCCTCGGCGCCGAGCGCGCCGCGGGCCTCAACCCGTTCTCGGCGATGGCGGCAGCGGGCATCTCCCTCGCCATCGGGTCCGACGCGCCCGTCACCGTCATGAACCCGTGGGAACAGGTGCGCGCGGCCGTCCACCACCGCACCCCCGGCCACGGCTTGTCCCCGCGCGCCGCCTTCGCCGCTGCCACGCGCGGCGCCTGGCGCGCGGGCGGCGTGCGCGACGGGATGGCGGGCACGCTGGTTCCCGGCGCACCCGCCTCCTATGCCGTGTGGGACGCGGGCGAGCTCGTCGTCGCGGCGGCCGCCGACACCGTGCAGCGCTGGTCCACCGACCCCCGCTCCCGCGTACCCGCCCTCCCGCGCCTCGATCCGGGCGTCGACCTGCCGACCTGCCTGCGCACCGTGCGCGACGGCATCACGATCTACGCTGCCTGACCCGCCGCCAGCAACGAATCACGGAGCGACACACCATGATCGATCCCGCGACGGGTAACCACCCCGACTCCGCAGCCGAGCCGGCATCAGCAGCGGGCGAGGTGGATCCCGGTGCGAGCCGATCCGCCGCCGCTTCGCACCCGGCGGTATTGCGGCTGCTCGCGGCCGTCGTGGGCGGGCTGCTGCTGTTCGGCAGCTTTCCGCCCCGCCCGTTCTGGTTCCTCGCCCCCGTGGCCATCGCGTTGCTCACCCTCGCGGTGCGCGGGCCGGGCAGGCTGCGCGGCGGTTTCGGGTACGGGCTGCTCGGCGGGCTGGCGTTCTTCGTGCCATTGCTGCCGTGGACCGGGATCTACGTGGGCCCGGTGCCGTGGTTGGCGCTGTCCACGGTGTGCGCGCTGTACTTCGGCCTGTGGGGTGTGCTCGCCCGGTGGTTGAGCGCGCTGCCGGGCTGGCCGATCTGGCTCGCCCTGGCGTGGACCGCGAGCGAATGGGTGCGCTCGAGTTTCCCGTTCGGCGGATTCCCGTGGGGGCGGGTCGCTTTCGGTCAAGCCGATGGGTGGTATCTGCCGCTGGCCGCCTACGGTGGTGCGCCGCTGGTCGGCTTCGCGGTCGCGCTGACCGGCACCGCGCTCGCCGCGCTCGCCCTGCGCGTCGTCACCTGGGCCCGCACGCCCGCGCCACGCCCGAACATTCGCGCCGTGCGCACCGGATTTGCCACCGCGGTGGTGGCCGTGGCTACCATGCCCCTGGCCGGAGTGATCCTGCGGCCGACACTGCCCGCCCCGGACACAGGTATCAGAACGATCACGGTCGCGGCGATCCAGGGCAGTGTGCCGCGGCTCGGGCTCGACTTCAACGCCCAGCGCCGCGCCGTGCTGGACAACCACGTCCGGCGCACCGAGGAGTTGGCCGACGCCGTCACCCGCGGACAGGCCGCGCGGCCCGACATCGTGATCTGGCCCGAGAACTCCTCCGATATCGACCCACTGCGCAATGCCGACGCCGCCGCCGAGATCACCGAAGCCTCGGTACGGATCGGCGCCCCGATCCTGGTCGGCGCAGTCCTGGTGAACGGTGACCGCACGACCACCAACTCGGTGATCGTGTGGAACGGCACGGCGGGCCCGGGGGAGCGCCACGACAAGAAGATCATCCAGCCGTTCGGCGAATACCTGCCGATGCGCGGTTTCTTCCGTTTGTTCTCCTCCTATGCCGACCGCGCGGGCTATTTCGTGCCGGGTAACGGTGACGGAACGGTGACGGCCGCCGGTGTGCCGGTCGGCGTGGCGACCTGCTACGAAGTCGCGTTCGATCGGGCATTTCGGGATTCCCTCGCCGCGGGCGCCCAATTGCTGACGGTGCCCACCAACAACGCCACCTTCGGCGAAAGCGAGATGACCTACCAGCAACTGGCGATGTCGCGGGTACGCGCGGTCGAGCACGGGCGTGCGCTCGTGGTCTCAGCAACCACGGGTGTCAGCGGGATCATCACCGCTGACGGCGTGCTCAGACAGCACACCGAGCAAGTCGTCCCCGCCGCCTTGGTGGCCCAGCTACCGTTGCGCGACACAACAACAGTCGCTACCCGAATCGGTGGGTGGCCGGAACTCGCGTCCGTTATCCTGACCGCGATCGGTGTCGGATTGCTATTACTTCGACGCCGCCGCGCGAATCCGACGCATCTTGCGCGAAGTTCGGACAATTCTGAATAAGCGGTTTGTTTCAACCGGGGGGAAGCGGCACAAAGTTGCTGCTTCAGGGGCGTAATTCGTTGAGCTCGAAATAAATTCACATTCGTAGCCATCCGGCTGCCGTAGTACTCCGAATCATGGGCGTGGAAAAGCCACGCCCTGGGCCGTCGTGTGCCCGGGCGCTGCTCGGGGAGTTGTGACACAAGGCAGAAACGGAGTGCTTGATGAGTTCTTTGGCCACCGACCACGTCAGCTCGAGCATCACCGACGAGGACCCGGGCCAACCGTTCGCCCTCTCGCCCGGTCAGACAGCACTGTGGTACGCGCAACGGATCCGGCCCGATATTCCGCTCACCATCGCTCACTACGTCGAACTGCACGGTGATCTCGACGTCGGCCGGTTGCTGTACGCGGTCGAGCGCTTCGGCGCGGAATCCCAGGTGGGACACGTCCGCCTACTCGAGATCGACGGCGTGCCCCACCAGCGAGTGGACCCCACGTGGCGGCCCGGCTGGGGCCGGATCGACCTCCGCGGCGAATCCGACCCCCGGGCCGCCGCGCTGGCCTGGATGAACGCCCACGCCAGCACCCCGATCGACATGGAGCACGAGCCCCTCACCATCAATGTGGTGTTGCGGATCGGTGACCGGGATTGGTTCTGGTACGAACGCGGCCACCACATCGTCATCGACGGTTACGGTGCGATGAACGCGCTCTCGCGCACCGCCGAGATCTACTCCGCGGTCGGCGAGCAGCGTGAGCCGTCCGTTTCCCGCGCCGCCGCGCTCGTCGACCTCTACGCCGACGAATCCCGCTATCGCGAGTCCAGCCGGTTCCGTGCCGACCGCGAGTACTGGACGGAACAGCTCGCCGGCGTGGGCGAACCGATGACGCTGTCATCGGTCACCGCCGCGGGCGACACCCACGACGCGGGGCGCCACCGTGCCACCGCGGTACTCGACGCCGACCTCGACACGCTGCTCACCGACGCGATCACCACACACAGTTCGGCCAACTCCGCGCTGATCGTCGCCGCGCTCGCCGCCTATGTCCGTTCGGTCACCGGTGACCCGGATGTCGTACTGAGCCTTCCGGTTTCGGCACGCACCACCGTCGCGCTGCGCCGGTCGGCGGGTGTGGTGTCGAACGTGGTGCCGCTGCGCCTGCGGTTCGACGAGCACACCACCGTCGCCGACGTCGTGCGCCAGACCGAACTCCAGATCACCGGCGCCCTGCGCCACCAGCGCTACCGCTCCGACGACATCCGGCGGGACTGCGGGTACTCCCGCGACGCGCGCGGCTTCTTCGGGCCGATGGTCAACATCATGCTGTTCCACGACGAGCTGAAGTTCGACGACATCGCCGGTCAGCTCCATGTGCTCGCCACCGGACCCGTCGAAGACCTCTCGATCAACATCTACAACGGCGACGGCGGCCGCATCCAGCTCGACTTCGAGGCCAATCCGAAGCTCTACGGCGAGTCCGAGAACGCCGCCCACCACGCGCGCTACCTCGACTTCCTCGCGCGCTTCCTGGCCGCCGAGCCGACCACCCCCACCTACACGCTCACCGCGATCACCACCGCCGAGAACGAGCGGGTGCTGCGCGAGTGGAACGCCACCGAGATGCCGATGCAGGCCGCGACGCTGGTCTCGCTGTTCGAGGACCAGGTGTCGCGCAGCCCGCACGCCATCGGTCTCGAATTCGGCGACCGCACACTCGGATACACCGAACTCGGTGACCGGGTGAACCAGCTGGCACGCGAACTCATCGCCCGCGGCGCGGGCCCGGAGACCACCGTCGGTGTGTGCCTGCATCGCAGTGTCGATCTGGTCGTCGGGATCTACGCGGTACTCGCGACCGGCGCGGCCTACCTGCCGCTGGATCCCGGGCATCCGGTCGATCGCATCGAAGCGGTGCTGACACAGGCACATCCGGTGTGTGTACTCACCGCGGATCGCGACGGGGTCCGGCTGCCCGAGGGCGCCGTCCGGGTCGATCTGGACACGCTCGACGTGAGCGGCAACGACGTCGCGCCGATCACCGACGCCGACCGCACCGCGCCGCTGCGCCCCGATCATCTCGCCTACGTCATCTTCACCTCGGGCTCCACGGGTAAGCCCAAGGGCGTGGGTGTCACGCATGCCGCGATCGTGAACCGGTTGCGCTGGATGCAGGCCGAGTACCCGCTCGACCACACCGACGCGGTCCTGCAGAAGACCCCGGCCACCTTCGACGTGTCGGTCTGGGAGTTCTTCTGGCCGCTGCAGGTCGGTGCGCGCCTGGTCGTCGCCGCTCCCGAAGGGCATCGCGACCCGGCCTACCTCGCCCGGATCATCACCGAAAGGTCCATCACCACAGCCCATTTCGTGCCGTCGATGCTGTCGCTGTTCGTCACCGACCCGCGCGTGCGGGGCGGGGCGGGGCTGCGCCGGGTGTTCTGCAGTGGTGAGGCGCTGCCCGGCGCGACGGTCGCCGATTTCCACGCCGCGCTGCACGGCCCCGACGGCGGACCGGAGCTGCACAATCTCTACGGGCCCACCGAGGCCGCGGTCGACGTCACCTACTGGCCGTGCCCGGCCGAGGCCACTACGGTGCCGATCGGTTCGCCGGTGTGGAACACCCAGACCTATGTGCTCGACCCGCATCTGCGCCCGGTGCCGCCCGGTGTCGTCGGCGAGCTGTACCTGGCGGGCGCGCAACTGGCCCGTGGCTACCTGGGCCGTCCCGACCTGAGCGCCGACCGGTTCGTCGCCAACCCCTTCGCCTCGGGGCAGCGGATGTATCGCACCGGTGACCTGGCGCGCTGGCAGATCGCCGGCGGCGTCCTGGAATACCTGGGCCGCACCGACTTCCAGGTGAAAATTCGCGGACTGCGTATCGAACTCGGCGAGATCGAATCCGCGTTGCTCGCGCAGGACGATATCGCTCGCGCGGTCTGTGTGGCCCGCACCGGCCGCATCGGTGAGGACGAACTCGTCGCCTACGTGGTCGCCGTGCCCGGCGCGTCGGCGCCCGATCCCACCGTCCTGCTCGCGGCACTGCGCCGCGGCCTGCCGTCCTACATGGTGCCCTCGGCACTGGTGGTGCTCGACGAACTGCCGTTGAGCGCCAACGGCAAGGTCGATCGCACAGCCCTGCCCGCACCGGAGGTGGGTGTGCGGGTCACCACCGGCGCCGCCGCACCGCAGACCGAGCTGGAATGCGCGCTCGCGGAGATCTTCACCGAGGTTCTCGCCCTGGACGGCACCACGATCGGGATCGAGGACAGCTTCTTCGATCTCGGCGGCAATTCCCTGGTCGCGGCCCGCGCGGTCGCCCGGATCAACACCACCCTCGATGCGAACCTCAGCATCCGGGAGATGTTCGAGTCGCCGACCATCGCCGCGCTGGCCGGCTACATCAGCACCCACCGGCCCGAGACCTCGACACCGAAACTGGTTCCGGCACGCAGACCGGAACGGGTGCCGCTGTCGCTGGCCCAGCAGCGGCTGTGGATCCTCAACCGGTTCGCCGAACACGCTGCCGCCTACAACATGCCCTTGGCCCTGCGGCTCACCGGGCATCTCGACCTCGAGGCGTTGCGTGCGGGTCTGCGCGACGTGCTCGACCGCCACGAGAGCCTGCGCACCAGTTTTCCCGAAGGCCCCGAGGGCCCGTACCAGCGCATCCACCCCGCGGCCGGGGTGGAACCCGAGCTGACGCCGATCGAGGTGGCCGCCGCCGAGATTCCCGCGCTGGCCGCGCAGGTGGCGGGGCGTGGTTTCGACCTGCGGACCGAGACACCACTGCGGGTCGCGCTCTACCGGGTGGGCGCCGAGGATCACCTGCTACTCGTGGTGCTGCACCACATCAGCGGTGACGGATGGTCGGTCGCGCCGCTGGCCCGGGATCTGATGGTCGCGGTGTCGGCGCGCGCGGGCGGCGCCGCGCCTCAGTGGGCACCGTTGCCGGTGCAGTACGCCGATTTCGCGATGTGGCAGCGGGAACTGCTCGGTGAGGAAACCGACCCCGAGGCACCCATCGCGCGCCAGCTCGGGCACTGGCGCGGTGCGCTGGCCGGGCTGCCCGATCAGCTCGACCTGCCCCTCGACCGGCCACGGCCGCAACAGCGTGGCACCGGCGGGGACACCGTCGAATTCGTCATCGACGCCGAAACCCGGCGCGCGGCAGCCGAACTCGCCACCGGTCGCGGCGTGAGCATGTTCATGGTGCTGCACGCCGCCCTGGCCACCCTGCTGGCCCGGCTGTGCGCGAGCGCCGACGTCACCATCGGCACGCCCATCGCGGGCCGCTCCGATCCGGCGCTGGACGAACTGGTCGGCATGTTCGTCAACACCCTGGTGTTGCGCACCGAAGTGGACCTCGGCTCCGGCTTCGAGCGCATGCTCGACCTGGTCCGCGAGACCGACCTCGATGCCTTCGCCAACCCCGACGTGCCGTTCGAACGGCTGGTGGAACTGGTCAATCCCGATCGCTCGACCACCCGGCATCCGCTGTTCCAGGTGATGCTGTCCTACGACCGCACCCCGGAACTGCGGGTCGAATTGCCCGGTGTCACCGCGGAACTGGTGCCGATCGAGATCGGCGTCGCCAAGTTCGACCTGCAGCTCGAGGTTCGCGACACTCATGACGACGGACCGCTGCACGCCGAATTCGGTTTCGCCACGGATGTTTTCGATCGCGCCACGGTGCAGGCCATCGCCCGGCGGTTCACCACGCTGCTGGCCGCCGCTGTCGCCACCCCCACCACGGCGATCGGCGACCTCGACGTGCTCGACCGTCGCGAGATCGCCCGCCTGGTCCCCGTGGCCGGTGCGCCCGCCGAACCGGCGGGCACCCTGGCCCGGCTGCTCGGCGACACCGCACAACACCTGCCCGACTCGGTGGCGGTGCGCTACCTCGGTTTCGACACCACATACCGCGAACTCGACGAACGCTCGAACCGGTTGGCGCGCAGTCTCATCGCGCACGGCGCCGCACCCGAAACGGTGGTCGCCGTGGCGCTGCCGCGCAGCCTCGAGTCGATCATCGCCATCTGGGCGGTCGCCAAGACCGGCGCCGCGTACGTGCCCGTCGACCCCGCCTACCCGGCCGATCGCATCGCGCACATGATCGGTGACTCCGGGGCCACGCTCGGGCTCACCCTGCCCGAGCATCTCGCCGCGCTGCCCACCGCCACCGGCAAGCACCGGTCGGCACCGGAGTGGATGGTCTTCGGAACGGCCGATTTCGAGGCCGACTGCGCGGTCCGCTCGGGCAGCCCCCTGTCCGATGCCGACCGCAGGCATCCGATGCGAGCCGGGCAGCCCGCCTACCTCATCTACACCTCGGGCTCGACCGGCACACCCAAGGCCGTCGTGGTCACCCATGCGGGCATCGCCTCGCTGGCCAGCGAGCAGACCCAGCTGTTCAAGGTGACCGACCACGCGCGCACCATGCACTTCTCCTCACCCAGCTTCGACGCCTCGGTGCTGGAACTGCTGCTCGGGTTCGCCGCGGGTGCCACGATCGTGGTGGCCCCCGCCGACCTGTACGGCGGTGCGGAGCTGGCCGGTTTCCTGCGCTCGGAACGCATCACCCACGCGTTCATCACCCCGGCCGCGCTGGCCACGGTGCCCGCGGGCGAGTTCCGGGCTCTCAACACGGTGATCGTCGGCGGCGAGGCGTGCTCGGACGAACTCGTCGAAGCCTGGGCCACGAAGTACCGGATGCACAACATGTACGGCCCGTCCGAGGCCACCGTCGCGGTCACCGCGAGCGCGGCCATGGTTCCGGGCGAGCCTGTCCCGCTGGGCACCCCCGTGCGCGGCATGCGGCTGTTCGTGCTCGACGGCCGGATGAACCCGGTGCCGCCGGGAACACCGGGCGAGCTCTACGTCTCGGGGCCCGGCCTGGCCCGCGGGTACCTCGGCAAGCAGGCACTCACCGCGCAGCGGTTCGTCGCCAACCCACACGGCCGCGTCGGCGAAAGGATGTATCGCACCGGCGATCTCGTCGTCGCCGACATGACCGGCCTGCTGCGTTTCCTCGGCCGCGCCGACGATCAGATCAAGATCCGTGGATTCCGGATCGAACTGCGCGAAATCGACCATGTGCTGCGCGAACACCCGGGCGTTCGGTCCGCGCTGACCGTTGTCCACGTCGACGAGCAGGGGCAGCAGCGGCTCGCGTCCTACGTCACCGCCGACGGCCCGCTCGACCCGGCCGCCGTGCTCGACACCGCCCGCAGCAGGTTGCCCGGCTACATGGTGCCCGCCGCACTGGCGGTGCTCGACGCGATGCCGGTCACCCCGGCGGGCAAACTCGACCGAAAGGCCCTGCCCACACCCGAATTCGTGGTCAGTGGTGGGTCGCGTGCGCCACGCACGCACCTCGAGATGCGGGTGGCCGCAGTATTCACCGAGATTCTCGGCCGCCCGATCCCCGGCGCGGAGGACAGCTTCTTCGACATCGGCGGCAACTCGCTGCTGGCCACCCGGCTCGCCGCCGCGCTACACGCCGAATTCGAGGTGGACCTGCCGGTCCGGCAGATCTTCGAGGCACCGACCGTGGCGGGCATCGCCCGGCTGATCACGGAAGCGCCCCGGACGCAGCGGGTGGCGCTGGCGGTACACACCCCGCGCCCGGGACGCATACCACTGTCGTTGCCGCAGCAACGGCTGTGGTTCCTGAACCGATTGTCCCCCGAATCGAGCGCCTACAACATCGCATTCGTCTTGCGAATCGGCGGAGATCTGGACGTCGAGGCGTTGCGGGGCGCTCTCGGCGACCTGGTGGAGCGCCACGAGGTACTGCGCACGGTCTTCCCCGAAGACCTCTCCGGCGCCCAGCAGGTGATCCTGCCGCGCGAGCAGGCGATGCCGGTGATCGACGCCGTCGACACCGCACCCGATCAGGCGAACGCGGCGCTGACCGCGCTGGCCCGCCAGGGCTTCGACCTCACCCGGCAGACGCCGCTGCGAGTGTCGTTGCTGCGCACCGCATCCGACGAACACCTGCTCGGCGTCGTCGTCCACCACATCGCCGCCGACGGCTGGTCGCTCGGCCCGCTGACGCGTGATCTCGCACTGGCCTACGTGGCTCGCACCGGGGGCGCCGTCCCCGAACGCGCACCGCTGCCGGTGCAGTACGCCGACTTCAGCCTGTGGCAGCGGGCCGTGCTCGGCAGCGAGGACGACCCGGACAGCATCACCGCCACCCAGCTCGCGTTCTGGCGCGAGACGTTGTCCGAACTGCCCGACGAGCTGCCGCTGCCGTTCGACCGGCCACGCCCCGCCGAACCCACCGGGTCCGCGGGCACCGTGACCTGCGCGGTCTCGGCACCGCTGCAGCACGCGCTCGACGAGCTGGCCGGCCACACCGGTGTCAGCCTGTTCATGGTCGTGCGCTCGGCGCTGTCGGTGCTGCTGCGCAGCGTCACCGGTGGCCGCGACATCCCCATCGGTACCCCGGTCGCCGGGCGCACCGACATCCAGCTCGACGACCTCGTCGGCATGTTCGTCAACACCCTGGTTCTGCGCTCCGACGTCGATCCCGGCCGCAGCTTCACCGAGCTGCTGCACGCCGATCGCGATGGCGAGCTCGCCGCCCTCGCCCACGCCGATGTGCCGTTCGAGCGCGTCGTCGACGCGCTGGGCCGCGAGAGCAGGGCGAGCAACCGCCACCCGCTGTTCCAGGTCGCGCTGAGCATGCAGGACAACCGCACACCCGCGCTGGAACTGCCCGGACTGCGGCTGGCCGCGGAAGAGCTCGACATCGCCCTGGCCAAGTTCGACCTGGAACTGCGGGTCGCGCCCGCCGAGGACAGCGGGTTGCGGTTCGACTTCGTCTACGCCACCGAACTGTTCGACGCCGCCACCATCCAGACCCTCGCCGACCGGTTCGTGCAGATCCTCACCCAGGTGACCGCCGACCCACGGCAATTGGTGTGCGATCTGGACCCGCTCACCGTGCTCGAGCACCGTGAGCACGTCCCCGCACAGGGACCCGCCGCGGTCACGCCGGTCATCCTGGCCGACATCCTCGACGGTGCCGCCACGAAGTATCCGCAGCGGCCGGCGCTGCGCTGGTTCGCCGACGGCAGCGTCGCCGGGGACGTGGGCGAGCTCGACTACGCCGAGGTCGCGAGCCGGGCGCACCGGCTGGGCCGGGCGCTGATCGCGCGCGGCATCGGCACCGGCGACCGGGTGGCCGTCGGGCTCACCCGCTCACTGGACTGCGCCCTCGCCATCTTCGGCGTCGCGGCCAGCGGCGCCGCGTTCGTGCCCGTCGACCCGCGCTACCCGGCCGACCGGGTGCGGCACATGCTCACCGACTCCGGTGCCGGCGCGGTACTCACCGCGCGCGCCGACGCGGACTCGTTGCGCGAGGCCGCGGGCCCGATCGATACCCAGTGGTTGCTGATGGACGGCGACGAGCTGAACGCCGAACTGGCCGGCTACGACGGGGTCCGGATCAGCAACACCGAGCGGGTCCGGCCGGTGCGCACCGCCGACCTGGCCTATCAGATCTACACGTCCGGTTCGACCGGCCTGCCCAAGGGCGTCACCGTCACCCACGGCGGTCTCACGAGTCTCGCGCTCGACCTGCGTGAACGGATGGGCCTCGACCGGTTCTCCCGCACGTTCTTCTTCTCCACACCCAGTTTCGACGTCTCGGTGCTCGACATGCTCCTCGCCGTCTACTCGGGCGCCGAGATGGTGATCGGCCCGATCGACATCTACGGCGGTGACGAACTCGGGACCCTGCTGGAACGCGAGCAGATCACCCACACCTTCCTGACGCCCGCGGTGCTGGGCTCGATCGACCCCACCCGCCACCCGCTGCCGATGCTGCGCGGTCTGATGGCCGGTGGCGAGGCGGTGCCGCCGGACCTGGTAGAGAACTGGGCGCCGGGCAGGCGGTTCGTCAACGCCTACGGGCCCACCGAGTTCACTGTCATCGCCGCGATGTCGGAGCTGCGGGTGGGTGTTCCGGTCGCCATCGGCACGCCGGTGCGCGGCTCACGGGCCCTCGTGCTCGACGAGCGGCTGCGACCGGTCGTCGGCAGGGTGCCGGGCGAGCTCTACATCGGCGGCGCCGGCATCGCCCAGGGCTATCACGAGCGCTACGGCCTGACCGCGGGACGCTTCATCGCCGACCCGTTCGGCCCGGCGGGCAGCCGGATGTACCGCACCGGCGACGTGGTGCGCTGGACGGCGAACGGTGAGATCGACTACCTGGGTCGCAGCGACCATCAGGTGAAGGTGCGCGGTTTCCGGATCGAACTCGGCGAGATCAGCGCCGTCCTCGGCAGTCATCCCGAGGTCCGCTTCGCACACACCGAGGTCCGCCGGATCGCGGGCGACGACCGGATCGTCGCGTGGATCCAGCTGAACGAGGGCGTCGACCCGGCCGAGGTGGCCGGGGTGAAGCGGCACGCGATGGTCCGGCTGGCCGGGCACATGGTGCCCGCGTCGCTGAACCTGATCGACCAAGTGCCGCTCACTCCGGTCGGCAAGCTCGATCGCACGGCGTTGCCGGAACCGCAGTTCACCGCCGCCGCGGGCCGGGCACCACAGACCGACGCCGAGCGGACGGTCGCGCGAGTGTTCGAGGAGCTGGTCGGGGCGAGCGAGGTCCGCGCCACCGACAGCTTCTTCGACATCGGCGGCAACTCGCTGCTGGCCACCCAGCTGGTGGCCCGGCTGGCCGCGGCCAGCAATGTGCGCCTGGAAGTGCGCACCGTGTTCGCGGCGCCGACCGTCGCCGAACTCGCCGCGCTCATCGAATCCGGACCGTCCGGCGACGAACACCGGCCGGACCTGGTGCCCCAGCCACGCCCGGAGCGGATTCCGCTGTCGGCGGCGCAGCGCAGGCTGTGGTTCCTCAACCGCTTCAACGCGGGTGCCGGCGGCGACAGTCAGTCCTCGGGCGCCTACAACGTCCCGGTCGTACTGCGCCTGCACGGCACGGTCGACCTCGATGCGCTCATTGCCGCTTTGCACACGGTGCAACGTCGGCACGAGACGCTGCGCACGGTGTTCCCGGAGACCGCCGGCGAGCCAGAGCAGTTGGTCCTCGACCCGGCGATCGCCGCCGTCACGCTGTTCCACGCGACGGCCACCGCGAGCGAGGTCGACACCGCCGTGACCCGTTTCGTCACCCCGGGATTCGACCTGTCGGCCTCGGTGCCCATGCGGGCGGCGCTGATCAGCGTCGACCACACCGGGCAGTCGGCACCGGCCAAGGCCAAGTTCGCGGTCGCGCGCTCGACCGAGCATGTGCTGGTGCTGGTCGTGCACCACATCGCGATGGACGGCTGGTCGCTGGAACCGCTCGCCGCCGAAGTGGCCGCCGCCTACCGTGGCATCCAGATCGGTGAACCGTTCGGCGAACAGATCCCGCCGGTCCAGTACGCCGACTACACCCTGTGGCAGCAGGAACTCCTCGGTACCGAGGACGACCCGGACTCGCTGATCAGCAAGCAGCTCGACCACTGGCGCGGTGTGCTCGACGGCCTGCCGGAGCTGCTCACCGTCCCGGCCGACCGCTCGCGCCCGCCGATGCCCTCCTACCAGGGCGGCACCGTCGACTGCACGGTCGACGCGGCGACCCACCGGGCGCTGCGCGGCATCGCCACGGCGAACAACGTCAGCATGTTCATGGTGTTGCACGCGGCGCTGGCGGTCCTGCTGCACCGGGTCACCGGCACCGAGGACATCGCCGTCGGCACCGCCAGCGCGGGCCGTGGACATCCAGCACTCGACGCGATGATCGGCATGTTCGTCAACACCCTGGTGCTGCGCACCGAGGTTTCCGACGAGCGCGCGTTCGTCGACCTGCTGCGCACCGTCCGCGACGGGGACCTCGACGCGTTCGCGAACGCCGACCTGCCCTTCGAACGGCTCGTCGAGGTCGTCAACCCGGCGCGCTCCCAGGCACACCACCCGCTGTTCCAGGTGATGCTGTCGGTGCGCAACACCCCGGTGCGGATGCTGGAACTGCCCGGTCTGCGGATCGAAGCCGTCGACGCCGACGCCGGTATCGCCAAGTTCGACCTGCAGTTCACCTTCACCGAGACCCAGACCGCCGACCGGGTGGGCGACGGCATCAGCCTGTCGGTGAACTTCGCGGCGGACCTGTTCGACGAGGTCACCGCGCGCAGGCTCGGCGACCGCCTGGTCCGGCTGCTCACCGCCGTGGCCGCCGACCCGAACACCGCGGTCGGCGACCTGGCCCTGCTCGACGCGGTCGAGTGGACCGCGCTGGCACCGGTGCACGGCGCCCGCGCCGAGCAGGCGGTGACGCTGCCCGCGGTCTTCGGTGCCGCCGTGGCTCGTTCCCGCGAGGGCGTCGCGCTGTGCGCCGGGGACACCGTGGTCACCTACGACGCGCTCGACCGGTGGACCAACCGGCTCGCCCGTGTCCTGATCGGACAGGGTGTGGGGCCGGAAACCCTGGTTGCCCTGGGTATTCCGCGTTCGGTGGAGTCGGTGGCGACCATGCTCGCCGTCGCGAAGGCGGGCGCCGCGTTCGTGCCGGTCGACCCGAACTACCCGCCGCAGCGGATCAGTCACATGCTCACCGATTCCGATGCGGCACTGGGTCTGACGCTGCTCGAGCACCGCGATCGACTGCCCGCCGATACCCGCTGGCTGGTCCTGGACGACCCGCAGACCAGGGCCACCGTGCTGGGGACCGACGACTCGCCGGTTACCGACGCCGAACGGATTCGCCCACTGCGCCTGCACAATCCGGCGTACGTGATCTACACGTCGGGCTCCACCGGGACCCCGAAGGGCGTCGTGGTCACCCACGGCGGTCTGTCGAACTTCGCCGCCGAGACCGCCGACCGGTTCGATGTGCGTCCCGGCAGCCGGGTGCTGCACTTCGCGACTCCGAGCTTCGACGCCGCCATGCTCGACATCCTGTTCGCGCTCGGTGGCGCGGCGACGCTGGTGATCTCCCCGGCCGGGGTGGTCGGCGGCGAGGACCTGCGGCAGGTGTTCATCCGGGAACGGATCACCCACGCGTTCATCACCACCGCCGCGCTGGGCACTGTCGACCCGGCGGGCGTGAACTCGCTGGCCCACGTGCTCACCGGTGGTGAGGCGCTGCCGCCGGAACTGCTCGCCCGCTGGGCGCCGGGGCGCAACTTCTACAACGTCTACGGCCCCACCGAGACGACCATCGTCACGTTGATGCCGCAGCCGATGAGCCCGCGGGGCCCGATCACCATCGGTGGGCCGATCCGCGGCGTCGCGGCCACCGTGCTCGACCGGCGACTGCACCCGACCCCGATCGGTGTCACCGGCGAGCTGCAGCTGGCGGGCTCGGCCCTGGCGCGCGGCTACCTCAACCGGCCGGGACTCACGGCCCAGCGGTTCGTGGCCGATCCCTACGGCGCGCCGGGCGAACGGATGTACCGGACCGGCGACCTGGTGCGCTGGCGTGACGGCGCCAAGTCGGCGCTGGACGTGGAGTACGTCGGCCGCACCGACCATCAGGTGAAGGTCCGCGGATTCCGGATCGAACTCGGCGAGATCGACGTCGCGTTCGCCCGGCACGCCGATGTCGAGCTCGCGCTCACCATCGGTCACACCACGCAGGCCGGGGTCACCGCGCTGGTCTCGTATGTGAAGGCACGCAACGGGAGCGCGCCGAGCGTGCCCGAACTGCTCGAGCACGTCGCGGGTCACGTGCCGAACTACATGGTCCCGCAGGCGATCATGCTGCTCGACGAGGTGCCGCTGAGTCCGGTCGGCAAGCTCGATCGAGCCCGGCTGCCCGAGCCGGTGTTCACCGCGTCCGGCGGGTACCGCGCGCCGGCGACCGTCGCCGAGATGGCGCTGTGCGCGGTGTTCACCGAGGTCCTCGGGGTCGAGCGGGTCGGCGTGGACGACGGGTTCTTCGAACTCGGCGGCAACTCCCTGCTGGCCACCAAAGTTGTCGCGGCACTGCGTGAGCAGGGCTACGACATGCCCGTCCAGATGATGTTCGGCGACGCCACCCCCGCGGGAATCGCGGCCAAGCTCGACGACCTCGACCCGGACGCGGTGATCGAGGCGGCCACCAGCCCGGTGCTGGCCATCCGCCCGTCCACCAGCCCGCACGACACCCCGCTGTTCTGCGTGCACCCGGCGATCGGGCTGGCCTGGTGCTACGCGGGACTGCTCGCTCATCTCGCCCCGCAGCGCCCGGTGTACGGCCTGCAGGCCCCGCACGTGTCCGGCGACGACAGCTTCATCTCGATCCCCGAAGCCGCCGGACACTATGTCGCCCATATCAAGTCGATCCAGCCGCACGGTCCCTATCACCTACTCGGCTGGTCGCTCGGCGGCCTGATCGCGCAGGAGATCGCCGTGCAGCTGCAGGACGCGGGCGAGGACGTCGCGCTGCTGGCGATGATGGACAGCTACCAGCTCGGTGACCGCTGGCTCGACACCTCGATGCCCAGTGTCGCCGACATCCTCGGCGAGTTCGGCGCCGACCTGGTCGACGGCGAACCGTTGCCCGCCGACCTCGACCTGAACGAAGCGGCGGATCTGCTGCGGGCCCAGGCCGGTCCGTTCGCCGCGCTCTCGGTGGAACATCTGCAACGCCTCTACACCGGGTACGCCGACGGCACCGTCATGGCCAACCGGTTCCGGCCGCGCACCTTCGACGGCGACCTCGTGTTCTTCACCGCCACGGCGGACGAGATCAACGCCGCCGATCCGAGCCGCTGTGCCGACGCCTGGCAGCCGTTCGTCACCGGCAACATCCACAACCACGACCTGCCCTGCAGGCACGCGGCGATGACCACACCGGAATCGCTGGCGGCGATCGGCCCCGTGCTGCATCGCCACCTCGACGCCGTCCCGGACATCACCGTGTGCGGCAGCGGCCAGAAGGAGATGCGACCGTGAGTCTCGCGGTAGAAGTGCGCGGCCTGGCGAAGAGCTACGGCAAGGTGCGCGTACTGAAGGAGATCGACCTGGAGATCCCGGCGGGGACCGTGCTCGGCCTGCTGGGCCCCAACGGTGCGGGCAAGACCACCACCGTACGGATCGTCACCACGCTGTTGCGACCCGATGCCGGTTCGGTGCGGGTCGCCGGTATCGACGTGCTGGCCGACCCGGCCACCGCGCGCACCAGGATCGGGTTGTCCGGCCAGTACGCGGCCGTCGACGCGAACCTGACCGGTTACGAGAACCTGCGCATGGTGGCGCGCCTGTACGGCATGGGACGCAAGCAGTCCGTCGTGCGCGTGGAGGAACTGCTCACCGCGTTCGGACTCGACCACGCGGCGGGTCGGCGGGCAGGCACCTATTCCGGTGGCATGGCCCGTCGCCTCGACCTGGCCGGTGCGCTGGTGGCGCGGCCGCCGGTGGTGGTGCTCGACGAACCGACCACCGGCCTCGACCCGCGCGGTCGCCTGGACATGTGGCAGGTGATCGGTGATCTCGTCGACGACGGCACCACCGTCCTGCTCACCACCCAGTACCTCGAGGAGGCCGACCTGCTCGCCGACCGGATCACCGTCATCGACAAGGGCACGGTCATCGCCCGCGGTTCGGCCGACGAACTCAAGACCTCCATCGGCGGCGACCGGCTCACGGTCACCCTCGCCGCGGGGCAGAGCCCGTGGCCCGCGGTGCAGGTCCTGCAGCAGGTGGGGGTCGGCGAGCCGGTTCACGAGCCCGGCAGCGACGAGGTGTCGGTGGTGGTGGGCAACGGGTCACGCACGATGGTCGAAGCGCTGCGCCGCCTCGACGACGCCGGTGTCTGCGTGCTCGACGCGAACGTCGTGCGTCCCACTCTCGACGATGTGTTCCTTTCCCTCACCGGCACCCCGGCCGAGACCGTCCCCGAACCCGAAACCGACGACGTGCAAGAGGAGGTCCTGTCGTGAGTGCCCCCGACGTCACGGTGGACGAGTACGAGACCCGCGATCTGCCCATCCAGCCGGCCACCCCGCGGCCGCCCGCAGGCGAGGAGATGGAACCGAAGGCCCGGTTCGTGCGCGACAGCGCGATCGTGGCCTACCGCAACCTGCTGACCATCCTGCGGGTGCCGACGCTGCTGGTCACCGCCACCATCCAGCCGCTGATGTTCGTGTTCCTGTTCGCCTACATCTTCGGTGCCTCGCTCGGCGGCGACCAGTACCGGGAGTTCCTGCTGGCCGGCATCTTCACCCAGACCGTGGCGTTCAATGCCGCGTTCACCACCGTCGGCCTGGCCGGTGACCTGCAGAAGGGCATCATCGACCGGATGCGGACGCTGCCGATGTCGCGGCTGGCGGTCCTGATGGGGCGCACGCTGTCCGACCTGGTCGTCAACATCGTGAGCCTGGGTGTGATGTCGATCTGCGGGTACATCGTCGGCTGGCGCATCCACGGCAGCTTCGGCGATGCCGTGATCGCGTTCGCGATCATCTTGCTGTTCGCGTTCGCGATGTCGTGGGTCGGCGCCCTGACCGGTCTGGTCTCCCCGACGGTGGAGGTGGCGCAGAGCGCGGGTCTGATCTGGCTGTTCCCGCTGACGTTCATCTCCTCGGCGTTCATCTCCGCCGAAACCCTGCCCGGCCCCCTGCGCGCGATCGCCGAATGGAATCCGATCACCGCGGTGTCGGCGGCGGGTCGCAAGCTCTTCGAGAACGACTCGCCCCCGACCTTCGTCCCCGCCACAGGCTGGGCCGCGGAGAACTGCATCCTCTACGCGATCATCTGCTCGCTGGTCATCCTCGCCATCGCGATGCCCGCGGCACTACTGCAGTACCGCAAGGTCGCCAGCCACTGAGTACGGCCACACAACGCCGAAGGCCGCCTTCCCGAGGGGGAGGCGGCCTTCGGCGTTCACATCTTCTGTGTTATCCGCGGCGACGGGTCTTCAGGAGGTCGAGGCGCTCCTTGAGCAGCTCCTCGAGCTCCTCCTTGCTGCGACGTTCCAGCAGCATGTCCCAGTGGGTGCGCGGCGGCTTGACCTTCTTGGTCTCCACGGAGGTGCCCTCCATGAGCTGACCCTCCTGGCCGTTGCGGCACAGCCAGGTGGGCGGGATCTCCGCGTCGTCGGCGAACGGGACGTCGAATTCCTCACCGTTGTCGGTGCGGTAGCGGGCGATCCGGCGCGGGGCCAGGTCGTGGTCGCGATCGGTCTCGTAGCTCACCGCTCCGAGCCGGCTGCCCCGGAGTACGCGATCTGCCATGTGTGCTCCTGTAATTTCGGCGGCTGGTGCCGCAACTCGTACTACCTCAACGCACGGGAAGTCTGAACTGTTCCATTGTAGTCGCCCGGCCACATCAGCCGAGCGACCCCCGAATCGGCGTCGACGGTAGGTCGGTATCGGGAGGGTGCCCGCTCAGCGAGACCTGAACCGGCGAAGTGTGTCGCGGGCCGATAGGGTTTCCGATCATGTCGCGCAGTCGCCTGCTGTCCTGCCTGTGGTGCGGGCGGGAGATCGTGGATTCGGAGTCGGGTCGGCGTCGCCGCTATTGCCGCCAGTCGTGTCGCCAACGTGCCTATGAGCACCGGAGCAGCCTCAAGGGGACCGGAATTCCCGAGGACGCGGTGGTGCTGACCGCGCAGGAGGCCGCCGATCTCGCCGATCGGTGGTTCGCCGCGCGGTGTGCGGCCGAGGACGTGGCGACAGCCGTGGGGGAGGGAGCTTCTCCGGCGGAGCTGGCAGAGCTGAGCGCGACGTTGCTGCAGCTGGCCCGGGAAGCGGAACGACTCCGCTGACGATGCGAAAACCCGTGTGCCCCATCGTAAGCCGATGGGGCACACGCAGCGGCACCGATGGGCGACTACCGCGCTAGCTCGACAGTGACTCCCGGGCGCGCAGGTACACGGCGGTGACGCCCCCCGCGACGAACAGCGCGAGGGCTGCGGCGGCACCGGCTGTCGCGAGGTCGGGACTGGTGAGCGACTGTCCGCGCAGCGCCTGCCAGACCACCAGCGTGAGCAGTCCGAAGTAGCCGAGGACTGCGACCACGAGCAGCGCCGCACGGGTCGTTTCGGTGCGCAACCAGCGGTAGCGAGGCGCGAGTGCTACCAGGGCGAAGGCGATCAGCAGCAGCACCTGGATGCCGTGCAGCCCGACGAAGTGCGGGATGCGCAGGTCGCCGCCGATGGTGCTCCAGTGGGTGATCGGCATGCCCGCGGCAGCGTCACGTGCTGTATCGCCGGGCCGCACGGTGTGCCCGGCCATCAACCCCACGACGGTGCCGTCGGCCGTGCGGACGAGCTGCGGCCCGGTGAAACCCATCAGATACCCGAGCGCCATCCCGGTGACCGCCAGCCACAGCCCGGCCTTCAACGCGATCCTGGTCGGCCGGTCGGCCAGTTTCTGCCAGGAGATGATCACCGCCAGGACGAGATTGGCGAGGAACAACCCGGGCACGCCGGATGCGAACACCTGCTGCCCGATCTCGTTGACCGGGTCGGTGGCGTCGTTGAAGTGGCTGAACGTCCCGCGTGCCGCCTGGACCGCGATGAATCCCACATCGGCGACCCCGGTGATCGCGAAGACAGTGCCCAGCCACCAGGTGGCACGCCGTCCGCGATGCGGCAGCCGCAGTATCCAGGCCAGGGTCACGCCGTAGAGGGCGAAGGCGAGCCCGAACTTGGCCGGTTTGAGCCACACCGACTCGCCGAGCAGCAGTCGGTCGTCGACCACCATCCCGACCATCGACACCACCACCAGTGCGGTCATGAGCGCGGAATTCACCAGCAGCGGGCCGTGCCAGGGGGCGCGGTCGGTGCCGTCGCGCGCGGTGGGGGATGTGATGCGGGACAGCGTGTGGGTGAGGTCGATCGTCGCCATGTACCGAAGGTAGAAATCCGGTGCGCCACACCACGTCCCGCTGTGGAACGGTTCGGCTCCGATACCCGGGTACGGGTCGGGCTACGCGAGTTCTAGGGGTTGTCTCAGATTCCCATCCGCCAGATCGCGGCGTCGACCGCGCGGGGTGAGACGAGCGCGAGGGCCTGGAGTACGCGAGTGTAGGTCGGGTACAGCTCGACCGGGCGGGTCCGGATCGCGGTGGTGATCCAGTCGGCGGCTTCCTCGGCCGACAGTGCCGCCGCGTCGGCGTACTTGCCGGTGGGCGCGATCATCTCGGTGCGCACCAGCGGATAGCCGATGGTGGTGACGTGCACGCCACGGCGCCGGGTCTCCGCGCCGAGACTGCGCCCGAACGCGCCGAGCGCCGCCTTCGACGCGTGGTAAGCGGTGAACAGCGGCATCGATCCCGCGGCCACACCCCAGGTCGCGACATTGACGACGTGGCCGGTGCCCGCGTCGAGCATCGACGGCAGCAGTCCCATCGTGAGCCGGGTCGCTCCGAAGTAGTTCAGCGCCATGGTGCGTTCGTAGTCGTGGAACCGGTCGGTGGTGTCGGCGGCGCCGCGGCGGATCGAACGGCCCGCGTTGTTCACCAGCACGTCGACCGTCCCGAACTGCTCGAGCAGGGTCTTCGCCAGCGCGTCGGTCTGCTCGGCGTCGGCGAGGTCGCAGGTGATCATCTCGGCATCCCCGCCCTCGGCGCGAACCGCGTCGCGCACCTCGGCCAGCGGCTCGGCATTCCTGGCGACGAGCACCACCCGCGCCCCTTCCCGGCCGAGCGCGTGTGCCGCGGCTTTGCCGACGCCCGACGAGGCGCCCGTCAGCACGACCGTCTTCCCGGCGATCTCGTGCTGCTCACCACGGACCAGCCGCGCGAGCACGCGGGGGAGTGCGGGCGGGTTGAGCAGTACCGATTGTGCGACTTCGGCGAACACGGGGACTCCTGTCGAGGCGTACAGCGGGGGCGAACAGGTAATTTACTTAATGGTAAATTACAAAGGGACCAATTGGGTGTCAACCGGCACGGAGGTCGATGGTTGGATGGAACGGTGAGCACAGCCGGTACCAAAGGTGTCCCCCGCCCCGAGCGCGAACAGCAGATCCTCGACGCCGCCGTCGCCGAAATCGGTCGTGTGGGTTACGCGGGGCTGTCCCTGGCCGATGTCGCGCAGCGCGCGGGCGTGTCCAAGCCGCTGGTCTACACCTACTTCCAGTCCAAGGACGGGCTCTACATCACCTGCGTGGACCGGGCGGCCACCGTCCTGTTCGACGCGATCGAATCCGCCATCGCCGGGGCCGGCGGTCTCAGCAAGGCGGAACGGACGCTCGACGCGATCTTCGTCGCGCTGGAACCGCGCCCACACGACTGGACCGTGCTCTTCGACCGCTCCCACCCCGACGACGGCCCCGCCGCCGACGCCGTCCGCGCCGCCCGCCGCCGCATCGCCGCCCAGGCCGCGCGCGGTGTCGCCGATGCCATCGGCGCGGTCGAGCTCACCGACCCCACCGACCTCTCGGCGCTGACCGACGTCTGGATGGGCGCGGTGACCTCGCTGGTCCTGTGGTGGTTGCGTCATCCCGACCAGACCGCCGCCCAGATGTCGGCCCGCAGCCACCGCCTGATCGGCGCACTCGTCACCGCCCCGCGGTGAACGCAATCCGCACCCCGGCCGGGGTGCGGATGTGCTTGTCCGACAGGTGTTCTACGACGTGACGTCGGTGGTCGATCGGGCAGGCGGCAGCAATTCGGCGAGCAGTGTGGCCCACTCGTATCGGCGTTCGGGGAAGCAGCGCTCGAGCAGGTCGCTCATGATCGACGGTGCGATGGAGGCGCCGGGGGAGGCGCCGAGGAGGCCGGCGATGGTGCCGTCCGCGCCGGTGACCAGTTCGGTGCCGAATTCGAGGACGCCGCCGCGCTCGCGATCGGGTTTGACCAGCTGGGCGCGCTGCCCGGCTTGGACCAGGGTCCAATCAGCGGGGTCGGCGGTGGGGTAGAAGCGTTGCAGCTGGGCGAACTTGCGCCGGGGTGTGGCCAGTAGCTCGGTGACGAGGTAGCGGACCAGATCGAAATTCCGCAGACCGACCGCGACCAGCGGGACGATATTGTGCGGGCGCAGCGTGGTGAACAGATCGGTGAGCTTGCCGTGGCGCAACAGGCGGGTGCTGAAGGTGGCGTAGGGGCCGAACAGCAGCGCGCCGGTGCCGTCGACCTCGCGGCGATCCAGATGCGGGACCGACATCGGCGGTGCGCCCAGCGCGGCCTGGCTGTAGACCTTGGCGCGATGCTCGGCGACGACCTCGGGGTTGTCGGTGCGCAGGAACTGCGCGCCCAGTGGGAACACCCCGTATCCGCGCACCTCGGGGAGACCGGCCCGCTGCAACAGCCGCAACGCGTACCCGCCCGCACCGACGAACACGAACCGCGCCCTGACCTGGAACCGCCGCCCACTGTCGAGATCGCGGCCGCGGACGGTCCACAGCCCGTCAGCGCTGCGGGTGAGCCCGGTGATCTCACGATGCATCCGGACCGCGTTGCCCGCCGCGCTCATCGTCGACAACAACGACCTGGTCAGAGCCCCGAAGTCGACATCGGTGCCCGCGGTGTGCCGGGTGGCGGCCATCGCCTCGCCGTCGGCCCGGCCGCGCACGAGCAGCGGCGCCCAGCCGGCGATCACCGCACGATCCTCGGTGTACTCCATCTCCGCGAACGCGGGCAGCGTGCGCAGCGTGGCGTACCGCCGGCGCAGGTAGGCGATGTCTCGCTCGCCGAAGACCGCCGTGACATGCGGTGTCGAGGTGAGGAACGTGTCGGGCGCGAGCTCACCACGGTGGGCCAGCGCCGACCAGAACCGGCGCGAGAGCGCGAACTGATCGGCGATCCCGGCCGCCTTGGCGCCGTCGCCCGCGTCGGGCATGTAGTTGAGCTCGCACAACCCGGAGTGTCCGGTGCCCGCGTTGTTCCACGGATGGCTGCTCTCCGCGGCCGGTTCGCCGAGCCGTTCGAACAGCGCGATCGACCAGTCGGGCGCGAGGGTGCTCAGCAGGGCGCCGAGCGTGGCCGACATGATGCCGCCGCCGATGAGTACCGCGTCGAGAATGTCGTCGCCGCTGCCGGTGCCGGGCCGTGTGGGTGTGGTGTCGTTCATGGTCGAACCTCCCGTGAGCTGTGTACCGCCATCCTCACGCCGGAAACAGCGATCCGTCCAATACGGAATCACCGAGGATATGATCCGGATATGGATGATTCAGCGGAGGCGGGAGCGCAGGCACTGGCTCCGCTGCTGACCGCCTTCGACGCGGCGGCCGAAGAAGGCCACTTCACGCGCGCGGCCCAGCGACTCGGCGTGCCGCAGTCCTCGCTCAGCCGCCGGATCAGAACGATGGAGCAGCTCCTCGGCGTGGCGTTGTTCCAGCCGATCGGGCGCGGGGTCACCCTCACCCCGCAGGGGCGTGATCTCTACGCACACACCCAGGGACTGGTGCGCGCACTCGACGACGCGGTGCGGCAGGTGCGCGCCGACGCCGACCCCGACAGCGGGCTGGTGCGGTTCGGATTCCCGCTCACGCTCGGCCCGGTCAGCATTCCGTCGTTGCTCGCGCAGTTCCACACCCGCGCGCCTCGGATCCGGTTGCATCTGGTGCAGGCGCACGGCGAGGCGCTGGCCGAGCAGGTGCGCGAGGGCAGGCTCGACCTCGCGGTGATGATCCCGCCCCCGGCCGACCTGCCGACCGTCGATCTCGGCAGTCAGCGCATCGACCTGCACGTGTCGCGCACGCATCCGCTGGCCCGGCGCGCTCGCGTCGACCTCACCGAACTGGCCGATGAGGCGTTCATCGCGAACCCGCCCAGCTACCAGCTGCGCACCCTGCTCGACAGCTGGTGTGCCGCAGCGGGTTTCACACCACGAGTGGTCTTCGAGATCACCGAGTTCGAAACCCTGCGCGCACTGGTCGCACTCGGACAGGGCGTCGCGCTACTGCCCGCCGCCGAGGTCGCGAACCCCGACCTGGCGGTGATACCCATCGATGGCGAACGCGACCGCGAGGTCGGCCTGGTCTCGGGAGACCATGACTCGACGCTCGCGGTCGCGCGGCTTCGGGAATTCCTGATCGCGCGCCGGGCGGCGATCAGTGGGTGAGCGGTATCAGTCCTGGGCGACGCCGGCATCGACGCCACGCGCGGCGAGCCACGGGTGCGGGTCGATCGGGGCGCCGTAGAGCGAGCCGTCGGGCACATGCACCTCGTAGTGCAGGTGGGGGCCGGTGGAGTTGCCACGGTTACCGACGGTGGCGATGGTGTCACCGGCGTTGACGTGCTGACCGACCTCGACCAGGATGTCGTTCACGTGGCCGAACACACCGATGGTGCCGTCATCCTGCTGGACGCGGACCCACAGGCCGAAGCCCGACGCCGGACCGGCCTCGATCACGGTACCGTCGGTGACGGCGAAGATCGGTGCGCCGATCGGGTCACCGAAGTCGATGCCGTTGTGCGCGGTGCCCCAGCGGGCGCCGTAGTACGAGGTCAGCCTGCCGCTGACCGGGCGAACGGTCTGCGGGCGCGGCGGCGGCGGGGGAGCGATGAACGGCAGCGGCGGCAGTTCCAGGCCGACGGCTTCGCGGTGCTCCTCCCACGGGATCGGGGCGGACGCGGGGGTCGCGCCCTGCGGGCCCTGGGCCTCGGCCGGGGTGTACGCGGTGAAGCGGTACGGCGACTGGCCGGCGTTGATGGCCTCGGTGGCGTCCGCGGCGATCGTGGTAGTGGGAACAGGGCTCTCGGGCTCACTGAAAGTGGCGACGGAGGTACCCACGAGTGCGGACAGAGCCACCGCACCCGCGACCACGCCTCCCCAACGACCTGCGAAGGCGTCAGAGACTCGAGCAGATAACGGGTTGGTCACGAACATGGTTATGAACGTAGCTAAACCGTAACCTTCGCGGCCAATCCTGTGGCTGCGATCACGAAGCGCTATAACCCCAGTTGATCTATAACGATACTCTAACGAATGGCCAACATCCTGTTACTCACCGGGTGAAATTGCCCTGGTCAAGATCGTTGCCGAAATTCCGCATCCCAGGGACACTGATTCAGTGGACGCTAACGGAGTCCGTGCCATCACGGCGTTGTCCGACCCTACCCGGCGCGCGATCTTCGAATTGCTGCCGCAGGGTCCCCGCTCGGTGGCCGACCTCGCCGCCGCCACCGGAATCACCAGTTCAGCCGCGTCGCAACACCTGCGCGTCCTGCGCGAGGCCCACCTGGTCCGTATGCGCCGCGACGGGAACAGGCACCTCTACTCCCTCGACCCGCGCGGCCTCAACGACGCGCGCGACTACCTCGACAAGTACTGGCCCAGCGCGCTGGCCGCCCATGCCGCCGCTCTGCGGGAGGCGGCCGACGCCGACCCGGCTCAGCCCACCCGGCGGTAACGTGACCGGCCGGATTCGGCCCACGCCTGCTTGTCCAGCTGCATATCGACCGCCGCGATCACCTCGGGCACGCCGATCCGCAGCAGACCGGGGTCGGTGCTCAGGCCGTCCGGATCGCCGACCTGTCCGGCCCAGAGCACCGCGTGCCTGCCCAGCAGATGTGCGGGCGGGCCGCCGCGGCGCGGTGGCGTGGGACCGAACAGCAGGACCGTGCGGGTGCCGAACGCTGTCGCCAGGTGTGCGACACCGGTATCGCCGCTGATCACGAGGGCGGCCTCGGCCACCGTCGCCGCGAGGTCGGTGAGGTTCTGCCGACCGGCGAGGACCCGGTCGTCGGGCAAGCCGGCCTGCGCGGCCACCTGTCGAGCGATGTCGTGCTCGAACGGGTCGCCGGTGAGCACCACGTCGCGGCCCAGTACCAGCAGGTGGCGCACCACCGCGGCGAACCGCTCCGGCGGCCACCGCCGGGCGGGCGCGCCCGCGCCGATATGGACGACGATGCAATCGCGCCGGCTGATCGAGGCCACCGGCGGCACCAATCCGAGGTTTCGCCGATCCGCGTCGATGCCCTCGCCCTCGAGCAGGCGGCACCACCGGTCGACGACATGCGCGTCGGGATCCCAGCGCGGACCGGCGAGCTTGGGCAGCGCGGGCGTGCGATGACCGATGATCCGCGCGGCGCCGGTATCGGCCAGTGCTCGGGCGCTGGCGCCGTCGGGGCCGTGCAGGTTCACCGCTAATTCGGGCGCGGGTCCATCCCAGATCAGGGCGGCCGGGTCGGCGGTGGCGACGAGTTCATCGACCGAGGAGATCAGGTCGACGATCTGTTCCAACCGATGCGGCGCCGCCAGGACGATCCGGCTCTGTGGTTCGGCCCGGCGCAGGGCACGCAGAGCCGGGACCGCGGAGAGAAGCTCACCGAGGCCCCGAGCTTGCAGCACGAGTACAACCGACACATTCTTCATCTACCCGAGACTGTCGGCGACCAAACTTTCGCGAGGGCAACGATGTGACGGCTCGCCTGTGGGCCCGCTCACGGCGCTGTGCGTGATCGCGACACGATGACAGCTCCAGCTAATTTCCGGAAAACCAGAGCAAGCGGGCATAACATCTCGTCATGACGACAAATACCGTGATTGGGAGCCCGTTCACGGCTCTTGCCAAGAAAACCTGGCAAACAGTTCTGGTCACCGGCCTCCTCGCGGTGGTCCTCGGCATCATCGTGCTGGTGTGGCCCGGTCCGTCGCTGCTCGTGGCGGGCATTCTGTTCGGTATCTACATGGTTGTCAGTGGTATCTTCCAGCTGATCGCCGCCTTCACCCACCTGCCGAGCACCAGCTTTCGGGTGCTGTCGTTCATCAGTGGTGTGCTGTCGCTGATCATCGGTGTGTTCTGCTTCCGCGACGACCTCACCTCGATTGTGTTGCTCGGCTTGTTCATCGGCATCAGCTGGCTGTTCCGTGGCGTCGCCGTCCTGTTCGCCGCCATCTCGGAGTCGGGCGTGCCCGGCCGGGGCTGGCAGATCTTCTACGGCATCATCAGCGCGCTGGCCGGTGTCGTCCTGATCGTGTGGCCGATCAGCTCCCTCACCACGCTGGTCTGGGTCGTCGGCATCTTCTTGATCGTCATCGGTGTCATGGAAGTCATCACCGCCTTCGGCATCCGCAAGGACGCGCATCTGCTGGACGAGCAGCTGGGCTGATCCTGGCCACGGAATAGTTCGTCTGAACCGGCCGGTGCCTTCGGGCACCGGCCGCTTTCGTCTGAACCACGCTGCCGTCTGAACTACGCTTCGCACCCATGGAATTCGTTTATGACCTGGTGGTTGTCACCCACCTGCTCGGCATGGCCGCGGTGGTCGGTGGGTACGTCGCCTCGCGTCCGGTGGTGTCCGAGCTGATGGTGTGGGGCGCGCGCGCCCAGTTGATCACCGGGGTGATCCTGGCGGGGCTGGCTTCGGCGGTCGACTCGCTCGACAAGGATCCGGATACGACGAAGCTGGCTGTGAAGCTGGTTGTCGCGGTCGCGGTGGCGGCGTTCGCCGAAATGGGCCGCGGTGACGCGAAGCGCGGCAAGCAGATCGACTGGATGACCGACGCCGCCGGTGGCCTCGCGATCGTGAACGTGCTGGTCGCGGTGCTCTGGACCTGAGTGCGCGCCCGATGCCGAGGAAGGTCGCGCCGGTCGCGTCCGTGCGGGATCCACCGGCGCGCATCCGCTAGCGTTGCGGCGTGCAATTTCTCGGCATACACCACATCGCGATCATCGCGACGGACTACGCCCGCTCCAAGAGTTTCTATATCGAGACTCTCGGGGGGACCGTCCTCGACGAGAACTACCGGGCCGATCGCGATTCGTGGAAGCTCGACATCGAGTTGCCCCGCGGGGTCCGCATCGAACTGTTCTCGTTTCCCGACCCGCCCGCACGCCCGAGTAGACCGGAAGCGGCGGGGTTGCGGCATCTGGCTCTGGCGGTCGCGAGCGTGCCCGCCGCCCTCGATGAGCTGCGGGCACGGGGCGTCCGGACCGAGGAACTGCGCACCGATGAGCACACCGGCAAGCAGATGGCCTTCTTCTTCGATCCGGACGACCTGCCGCTCGAGCTGTACGAGGCGTGATCAGGGCGTCGCGCGGGCCCGGCGCGCGAGTTCCACTGTCGCCGCGCGCAATTCGCTGATCTCGGACAGGGGGCTGGCGTAGCCGACTCGGGTGAGCGCCACGCCGCGTGGTGATTCCACCCGCAGGTCGAGGCCGTAGCGGTCGGCCTTCTCGCAGGTGGCGGCGATGGCGTCGGGGAATCCGCCCAGCTGCTGGGCCATCGCCAGCAGCGCTTCGGCATGGTCGGCGTTGAGGTGCGCGACACCGGGCGCGGCGTGTGCGACGATCGGGTCCGGCTGTGCGGCAAGGTATTCCGCGGCCGAGGCCGAATCCATCCGGCCGTAGCCGCCGACCCAGCGCACCCGCTCGACGCGCAGCACCCACAGCGTGAAATCGCTGTAGTCGATGTAGTACTTGGCCGCCGGGATCGCCGCCAGGTGGGCCGCGCGAGCCGCTTCCGCCTCGGCGCCGGTCGGGCGTTCCACGAAACCGGCGAGGGTGATCCGGGTGCCCGCCAGCGGGTCGGCCGGGATGTCGGGGGTGACGATCGCGATGCTGGCGCGCGGGTCGGCGGCCAGGTTGCGGCCGTGTTCGGCCAGGCGCGACACGCTCAGTACCGGTGCGCCGTCGAGCAATCCGTAGGTGATGAACGACGCCCACGGCGCGCCGTCGGCGGTGAGGCTGGCCAGCGTGCCGGTATTGGTGCCCGCCGCGATCGTTCTGGCTTCTTCGGCCGGCGAGGGGCGGGCCTCGTTGGCCAGGGGGGCGGTCGGCAGCGGAATGGCAGGTGCGTCGCCCGGGTCGCCGTGGTCGAGAGTCATGGCCACAGCGTATCCACCTGACGCGCGCGGCGGGGTGCGCTCGTCAACCAGCCGTGCAGCGCTTCATAGACAGCGTCGTGATTGAGCAGGCTGAAATGGTTCGCCGCGGGGATGTGCAGGCTGTTGACCGCGTCGAAATCGAGGCGCCGGGTCCGGCCGCGCCCCGACCCGCTGCCGGTGAGAACCATGCCGTCGCCGATGATCACGCCGAGCGGATGTTTCGGGCTGTGGGTGATGGTGGTGGTGACGAAGTAGTGATCGACGCCGGGCAGCAGCGGTACTTCCTTCACCGCTCGCGCGCGCAGGGTGTCCACGTCGAGGTCGCGCCAGTCCTCGTCGACCAGCGAGCCCTGCCGCAGGTCGCGGATGCCCGCGCTGCGCCTGCGCAGCAGTGTGCTCAGCGGCCGGGTCTCGGGCAGCAGATCGAGCGCGGCCGACGCGTAGTGCACGAGCTGCTCGAGCGGCGCACCGAGGTGCGGTGAACCCAGGCACACCACCTGCCGCACCGATCGCACCCACTGCTGGCCCGACTCCTCGGCCTGATGGCAGGCGCTGCGCATGACCAGTCCGCCCATCGAGTGCCCGATCAGGCAGATCTCGTGCACCGGCATCGGCCAGCTGTCGACCAGGCGGGTCAGCAGGGCGCTGAGCTGGGCGGCGTTCTCGGAGATGTGCAGACCGGTATTGAAGCGGACGAAGAGGGGGGTGTAGCCGAGATCGTCGTCGAGGCGCTCGCCGTAGGTGGGGCGATTGCCGAGCCGCCAGGAGTGTTCGGTCTCCACGAGTCCGTGCAGGAGCACGACTAGCCGGGTCGTCGGCACCGGGACGTGGGCGGCGAACTCCTCGGGTGGGACGGGGACGCCGTCGACGCGAAAGGTCATGGGGGAGGAGAGGATCGGGGTCTCGTCCTCGAGCGTGTCACCGATCAGCCCCTGGATCGCGGCGAGAATGCCCGCACCCCACACGGTGCGCGAGGGAGCGGTGACACCGGGCAGCTGGACCGCGCTCGCGACCTCGCCGACGACGAAGCCGGTGCCGCTGACGGCGGCGTACACGCCATCGGTGATGGCGTCGTGGACGATTTTCACCGGCGCCGCCGCGGGACCGACGCCCAGTCGCACCGCCGCGAATACCCGGTCGGAGAGGGCTCGGTGGATGGCCGCGATCCCATCGACCGCCCCGGCGAACTCGTCACCGGCGAGCCGTGTGAGCGCCTGTACTTCGGCCTGGGCTTGGGGGAGCTGCTCCGTCACAGAGTTGAGAGTACAACTGTGCACTGAATGATGGTGGGGTTGGGGCGGCTTCGAGATTTGCGACGATGCCCTGAGTGTCAGAGTTGGGAGGCCTCACAAAAATCATTCTGATACTGCGATATGCGCATCTAAACATGTGAACCGGTCAGGGCAATCGGCGAAGAACCGGCTACGCCGGTCGGCTCGGGACGGCGGGAGCCCCGCCGTCCCAGCGATCACGGCCGGTGGACGATCGCGTACCAGAGCGCGCCCATCGTGCCGAGCACGAACAGGGGAGAGATGACCCAGGTCTCGACCCGGTTCCCGGTCCGCTCGATCAGCGGCACCCGGGTGCGCAACGGAAACGGCCACAGCAACCGGCAGCCCCGATCGGTGAGGCAGTCGCCGAGCAGGTGGGCCAGACAGCCGAGACCCACGCAGATCGGCAGCCACGCCGGTCGGTCGACGATCCACTGGTCGACCGCGAAGGTGCCCGCCGTCGCGAGCACGATCACCGTTCCGTAGGTCCGGACGCTCTTTCCCGGCGGGCACAGGTGCAGCGATCGCACCGCGAGGGCGAGCAGGAAGAACACGAGGCCGAGGGTGAACGGTCGGCCGAGGTAGTGCTCCCCGGCCCAGGTGGCCGCGACCGCGGCGACGACGAACAGCAGTGAATGCGTGCCGTGACGATGTCCGCCCGACGCCCAGGAGATCAACCGGCACAGGTGATGTGACACCGGCCCGAGGACGTGGGAGATGGTGCCGCTGGGATGATCCGCGTCCGGCAGCAGCGCCGCACCCGCGGTGAGCAGCGTGCCCATGATGAGTTCGGCGATGCCGAATCGCGTTGTGTCGCTGTCGAACAGGGGGAAAGCGGCGACTGTGAGCGGTAACGCGGCGGCCGTACCGGCCCAGGCCAGCGCCCCACTCGTCGCATGAGAATGTCCTAGCACCCCGCAACGTTAGAGTAAGTCACTACTTCGGCGCATATGCCGTGGACAGCGCCGGAATGCGTGGCGCGCCTGGATCGTTGGGGCAGGGGGAGTTACCCGACGAAAGGACCACGATGAATGCTTTCAACGACCAGGTGATCGCCGAGTTCCGCGCCAACGGCGGCCGCGTCGGTGGCATGTTCGAAGGCAACGACGCCATGGTGATCATCACCACCACCGGCGCGAAGTCCGGGCGCGCGATCACCAATCCGCTGGTGTTCCTGCCCGACGGCGACCGGATCGTGCTGATCGCCTCCAACGGTGGCGCCGACAAACACCCGGCCTGGTATCACAACCTCCTCGCCGACCCGGAACTCACCGTGGAGGTCGGGACCGAAACATACCGGGGCAAGGCGGAACTCGTCGCCGATCCCGAGCGCACCGCCCTCTACGACCGGATGGTCGAGCGGCTGCCCGGCTTCGCCGAGTACCGCGACAAGACCGATCGGGAGATCCCGGTGTTCGCGGTGTATCGAACGAGTTAGTCGCGTGCTCGAGCGGAATGGTTGCCGGGGTGGGTGAGCTGCTGGTTCTATCGCCCGGTGACCGAAACCATCGACGTGCCACGCATCGTCCACGCCTCCCGCGACATCGCGGCGACCCCCGCCGCGATCTTCGACCTGATCGCCGATCCCGCGCAGCAGCCGCGCTGGGACGGCAACGACAACCTCGCGCAGGCCGTCGAAGGCCAGCGGGTTCGCGCGGTCGGTGACGTGTTCACCACGACGCTGACCAACGGCGCCGACCGGGACAACCACATCGTCGAGTTCGAGGAGGGTCGCCGTATCGCGTGGAACCCGTCGGAGCGGGACAAGACCCCGCCGGGACACCTGTGGCGCTGGGAGCTCGAGCCGATCGACGACACCCACACCCGGGTGACCCACACCTACGACTGGACCGACCTGCACGACGAGTTGCGTCAGGTGCGGGCCAAGGCCACCACCGCCGACAAGCTGCAGGCATCGGTGGACCGGCTGGCCGCCCTCGCCGAGTCCTAGTCACCAACGGAACACCCTGCGACTCGAGCTGAGCCGCAGGGTGTTTCGCTGTTCGGATCAGGCGGTGACGTCGAACCGGTCCAGGTTGCTGACCTTGGTCCACGCGGCGACGAAGTCGTGCACGAACTTCTCCTTCGCGTCGTCGGTCGCGTAGGCCTCGGCCACGGCCCGCAGCTGCGAGTTGGAGCCGAACACCAGGTCGACGCGGCTGCCGGTCCACGTGACCGCACCGGAGGAGCGGTCACGGCCTTCGTAGCTGTTCTCGTCGGCGGCCGAGGGCGCCCACTCGGTACCCATGTCGAGGAGGTTGACGAAGAAATCGTTCGTCAGCGCACCCGGGGTATCGGTGAACACGCCCAGCGGTGAGGACTGGTAGTTCGCGCCGAGCACGCGCAGACCGCCGATCAGCACGGTCATCTCCGGCGCGCTGAGCGTGAGCAGGTTCGCCTTGTCGATCAGCAGGAACTCCGCGGGAATCTGCGCGTCCTTGGACACGTAGTTACGGAACCCGTCGGCCGGGGTCTCGAGCGCGTCGAACGACTCGACGTCGGTCTGGGCCTGGGTCGCGTCGGTACGACCCGGCGTGAACGGCACCGTCACCGGGAAACCGGCAGCCTGGGCGGCCTGTTCCACACCGACCGCGCCGCCGAGGACGACCAGGTCGGCGAACGACACCTGCGTGCCGCCGCCGGCGTTGAACGTGTCCTGGATGCCCTCGTAGACGCGCACCACCTGGGCGAGCTCGTCGGGCTGGTTGACCGCCCAGCCCGCCTGCGGCTGCAGCCGGATCCGGCCGCCGTTGGCGCCGCCGCGCTTGTCGCTGCCGCGGAACGACGAGGCCGCCGCCCACGCCGTCGTCACCAGCTGGGCGATGGACAGGCCGGCGGCCTGGATCTGACCCTTGAGCGCGGCGATCTCGGAATCACCGATCACCGGGCCGTTCTGGGCGGGCACCGGGTCCTGCCACAGCAGTTCCTCGGACGGAACCAGCGGGCCCAGGTAGCGGGCGATCGGACCCATGTCGCGGTGGGTGAGCTTGTACCAGGCGCGGGCGAACGCGTCGGCGAACTCCGCGGGGTTCTCCAGCCAGCGGCGGGTGATCGGGCCGTAGATCGGGTCGAACCGCAGCGACAGGTCGGTGGTGAGCATGATCGGTGCGCGCTTCTTGCCGGTGATGAACGGGTCGGGCACGGTGTCGGCGCCCGCGCCGTCCTTCGGAATCCACTGGTGCGCGCCCGCCGGACTCTTGGTCAGCTCCCATTCGTACCCGTAGAGGGTTTCGAGGAAGTTGTTGTCCCAGGTGATGGGGGTGCTGTTCCAGATGCCTTCCAGGCCGCTGGTGATCGCGTCCTCGCCGACTCCGGTGCCGAAGCTGCTCTTCCAGCCCAGCCCTTGCTGTTCCAGCGGTGCGGCTTCCGGTTCGACGCCGACCAGATCGGCGTCGCCCGCACCGTGAGTCTTGCCGAAGGTGTGGCCGCCGGCGATCAACGCGGCGGTCTCCTCGTCGTTCATCGCCATCCGCGCGAAGGTCTCGCGGATGTCCACGGCGGCCGCGATGGGATCCGGATTGCCGTTGGGGCCTTCGGGATTGACGTAGATCAGGCCCATCTGGACCGCGGCGAGCGGACGCTCGAGGTTACGGTCACCGGTGTAGCGTTCGTCGCCGAGCCAGGTGCGCTCGGGGCCCCAGAACACGTCTTCCTCGGGCTCCCACGCGTCGACGCGGCCGCCACCGAAACCGAACGTCTCGAAGCCCATCGACTCGAGCGCGACGTTGCCGGTGTAGACGATGAGGTCGGCCCACGACAGCTTGCGGCCGTACTTCTTCTTCACCGGCCACAGCAGCCGGCGCGCCTTGTCCAGGCTGGCGTTGTCGGGCCAGCTGTTGAGCGGGGCGAAGCGCTGCAGGCCCGCGCCCGCGCCGCCGCGGCCGTCGCCGACCCGGTAGGTGCCCGCGGAGTGCCAGGCCATCCGGATGAAGAACGGGCCGTAGTGGCCGAAGTCGGCGGGCCACCAGGACTGTGAGGTCGTCATGACCTGCTCGATATCGGCCTTCACCGCGGCCAGGTCGAGGGTGGCGAATTCGGCCGCGTAGTCGAAGTCTTCGCCCATCGGGTTCACCGAGGGCGGATTCTTCTGCAGCAGTGTGAGATTGAGCTGGTTCGGCCACCACTCGGCGTTCGCTCCGCGCGCGTCGGTGGAGGCGAACGGACGATGCATGACGGGGCAACCACTGTCACCGGCTTCCGTGTTGGCTTCCGCGATAGGTGGGTGTTCCTCGGGCACGGTGAATCCTTTCAGGAGAGTGATGGTGATGTCGTGCAGTCGGGGCACCTGCCCCAGTAGATGACTTCTGCCTCGTCGACGACGAAACCGCGGTCGTCGAGGGGAGTCAGACAGGGTGCGTCGCCGACGGCGCACTCGACATCGACGATCACCCCACAGGATCGGCACACCAGGTGATGATGGTTGTCACCGACGCGGGTCTCATAGCGCGCGACGGTGCCCATCGGCTGGATCCGCCGGAGCAGTCCGGCGCTGGTGAGTGCCCGCAGTACGTCGTAGACGGCCTGCTGGCTGACGGCCCCGAGGGTGGCTCTGACTCGGCTCAGAATGGTGTCCGTATCGGCATGCGGATGCTGGTGCACTGCGGTGAGCACCGCCAGGCGTGGCGCGGTGACGCGCAGGGAGGCTGCGCGCAGCATCTGTTCGAAGTCCGATGTGGTGGACACATTCCAGATCATGACTCATTCCAGATGATGTGGGGGCGGGTTTCCAGGATGAGTTGTGATGACATACCGGGCAATTCGCGCAATACTGGCGAGGAAGACCGGATCGGGGAGTCCGGTCCATGAGCATGGGGTGGGAACGATGTCGAATCGTCAGTGGTATGCCGTGTCCGCGATCGCGGTGGCCCTTCTGGTAGCTGGATGCGAGTCGGGACAGTCCGTCGACGCCGTGCCGGCGAGCAGTTCGTCGAAGGCGACCACGACCGTGCGCGCGACCACTCCCGCGGCGCCGGTGCTGAACCGTCGTGGCGAGAACGGAGCGGTGGTCCAGCAGGACGGGCTGGTCGGTGCGGGCAAGCTCGACATCGTCAACGGCAACAGCGACGACTTCGCGGTCGTGGTGACCAACGGTGATCCCAAGAAGCCGCAGGCCACCATCTACGTGCAGGGCAATTCCAACGCCACCCTCACCGGGATCGACGGCACGTACTACGTCTATCTGAAGACCGGCAAGGATTGGGACGAGGCGACGCTGGCCTTCACTCGCGAGCGTGAGTTCCAGAAGTTCGACGACCCGTTCGACGGTGACTCCGATTGGGAGATCACGCTGCAGCCTTCGATCGGTGGCAACGCCAGCACCAGCGACGTACCCTCGTTCTGACCGCGGTGGAAGAGCGCAGAACTGTGAACTGTGCCAAGGAATGCCCGGTCCGCCTGCGCGTCGACTAGCCTGCCGGGTGTCCGTTCCCCGAACGAAGGTGATTCATAGTGACTTCCGTAGTCGATGCCCCGCCCATCGATGGCCCTGACACCGCGTCGAAGGTAGGGCACTACTACCGGGTCGAGGGCGTCTACGAGGTCGGTCGCGAGAAGATCCGCGAATACGCGCGCGCCGTCCAGGACTTCCATCCTGCCCACTGGGAGGACGAGGCCGCCGCCGCGCTCGGCTACCCGGGTCTGGTCGCGCCGCTGACGTTCGTCTCCATCCCGGCTATGGCGGCGAACAAATTGTTGTTCGAAACGGTGGTCGTCGGCTACGACATGTTCGTGCAGACCGAGCAGGTCTTCGAACAGCACAAGCCGATCGTGGCCGGTGACCGACTCGTGGTCGATGTCGAGCTGACCTCGGTGCGCACGATCGCGGGCAAGGACCTGATCACTGTCACCAACACCTTCGTCGACGAGCTCGGCGAGACCGTGCACATCATGCACACCACGGTCGTCGGTATCACCGGGGACGACGGCGTGGATCCCGCGATCACCGCCGCGGTGGAGAACATCATGCTGCACGGCGTGAGCATCTACAGCGCCGACAAGAACGCCGTGGTGGAGACCACCCTGCGTCCCGAGGGCGAAGTTGTGCTGTCGGTCGAGGGCGCTGCCCGCGTCCCCAGCACCACGCTGTCGTTCGACGAACTCACCGTCGGCGACGAACTCCCGCTCCGCGACGCCCGCGTCTCGCGCGGTGATCTCGTCAACTACGCCGGCGTCTCCGGCGACGGCAACCCCATCCACTGGGACGAGAAGATCGCCGAGCTGGCGGGCCTGCCCGACATCATCGCCCACGGCATGCTCACCATGGGTCTGGGTGCGGGCTTCCTGTCCACGTGGTCCGGCGACCCCGGCGCGGTCACCCGCTACGGCGTTCGCCTGTCGACCTACACCATCGTCGGCCGGGAGGGCGGCCAGGTCGAGTACACCGGTCGCGTGAAGTCCCTCGACCCGGAGACCCGCAGCGCGGTGATCGCCATCGTCGCCAAGTCCGGCGGTCGCAAGATCTTCGGTCTCGCCACCGCGAACCTGCGCTTTCGCTGACCCCGGCGCGGTGGACCCGACCTCGTAGCCGGGTTCACCGCGGCGCGGCCACGACCTCGGATCGTGGTGTGGCGTCCGGGGTTTCGGACGCCACCGGGTTCACCCGCACCCACGTGCTGTTGACCGCCGACGTGCCGGAGAGCAGGTCGGTGCGGGCCGGGTCGTGCAGCAGGTTGACATTGGCGCCCGGCAGGCCCGCCGCGACCGACCAGCCGACCCCGGGTTCGCGATGGCCCCATCCGTGGGGGATCGCCACCACCCCGGCGCGAATATCGCCACTGATCTCCACCGGAACCACGATCGAACCGACCGGGGATTCGATCGTGGCCGGATCACCGTCGGCGAGACCACGGGCGGCGGCGTCGTCGGGATGGATGAGCACGGTGCAGCGGTCGCGGCCCTTCACCATCGACGGGATGTTGTGCAGCCAGGAGTTGTTGCTGCGCAGGTGCCGCCGTCCGATGAGCTGGAGGTCGTATCCCGGCTCGGCCGTCCCGGTCGCGTCGTCGAGGACTGTGCGCACCGCCGCCAGGAAATCCGCGGGTGCCAAGTGTGTCTTGCGGTCGCCGGTGCCGATCAGTTCGGGCAGCCGTGGTTGCAGCGGTCCGAGGTCGACACCGCCTGCCGTGTCCCGAATCTTCTTCAGCGTCAACCCGTTCCGTCCACGACGCAGGATTCCGTAGGGGCCCGTCGCGACGGCCGCCGCGGACAGTCGCAAGGGGCTGAACTGTTCGAACGCGGCGTTGAGCACGCGTCCGGTGAGCCGCCGTGCCGGTAGCGGGACCATTTCGGTCACCAGTCGTGCCAGGATCTGCCAGTCGTCCAATCCGTCGGCCGGCGGCTCGAACACCCTGGCGTCGTAGCGGGCGTTGTTGCGAACGCTGAAGATCGGGAACAGCAGGCTCAGTTCCTCGCGTTCCAGCGCGGAGACGGGCGGCAGGATGAAGTCGGCGTGCCGGGTCGTCTCGGTGATGTACATGTCGACGGCCACATAGCAATCCAAAGATTCCAGCGCGGCATCGAGCTTGTCCGCCTGCGGGGTCGAGAGCACCGGATTGCCCGCGTAGGTGATCATCGCTTTGATCTGGCCCGGTCCTTCGGTGCGGATCTCCTCGGCGAGGACCGCGACCGGCAGTTCGCTGCGGAACGACTTGTGCGCGCCGGAGCGGTCGGTCCACGCGCCGTGGCCCACGGGCAGGTACTTCGCGTAGCGGGCGGCGTCGACGACGGGCGTCGCGAACATCTGACCGCCCGCGCGATCGAGATTGCCGGTGACCGCGTTGATCGTATTGACCAGCCAGTGGGTGAGTGTGCCCGTCACCTGCTGGCACACCCCGATTCGCGCGTACAACACTGCCGAGGGTGCCGCCGCGTGGTCACGGGCCAGCCGTTTGATGGTGTCCGCGTCGACGCCTGCCAGTGGCGCCATGCGTTCCACGGTGGTGTCGGCGACCAGTGCGGCCAGCTCGTCCCAGCCGGTGCACAGCGCGCGGACCGCCCGTTCGTCGCACAGTTCCTCGGTGACCAGCACATGCAGCATCGCGAGCAGCAGGTACACATCGCCGCCGGGACGGACCGCCACGTGTTCGTCTGCCAGCCGGGCGGTTTCGGTGCGGCGCGGGTCGATCACGACGACGGTGCCGCCCCGGGCGCGGACCGCTTTGATGCGCGATTTGGCGCCGGGCATGGTGGTGATCGATCCGTTGGACACCGCCGGATTGGCGCCGAGCACCACCAGCCGATCGGTGCGATCGATATCGGTGATCGGCATGAGAACGTTCGAGCCGAACATCCGCCACGCGACGAACTCCTGCGGGAACTGATCGATCGAGGACGCGGAGAAGAAGTTCCGGGTCAGCAGGACGGCCCGCAGCAGCGCTGCGTACATCACCGAGGAGCTGTGCGCGGCCGGGTTGCCGATGTACATCCCGATGGCGCTGGGACCGTGCGCGGACCGCACCGCGCGCAAACGCTGACCGATCTCGCGGAAGGCCTCGTCCCAGCCGACCGGTTCGAAACTGTCGCCGACGCGGCGCATCGGTGTCCGCAGCCGGTCGGGGTCGTGGTGCAGACCGCCCATGGCTGTCGCCTTCGGGCAGATGTAGCCCTTCGACAGCACGTCGTCCGGGTTGCCTTCGACGCGGGTGACCCGCGAATCCTCGACCGTGACCAGAATCCCGCAGTGCGCTTCACACAATGTGCACTGCCGGGCAATCGTCGTGCTGTCCACAGCTTTCCTACCCTCCGCCGAACCGCTCCTGCCACGGTAGCGCGACCGAACGGCTCGGCAGATCCGTCTGTGGTCTGATTTTCGTGCCGATCGACGACCGGGCGTAATATCGTTCGCGATACGAAGAGCCTTCATTTCCGCTCAGGTCAGGAGCAGATTCGATGCGTTGCACCGTTCGTCTCGGCCTCGCGGTCGCCGCTGTCACCGTCGCCGGGATCGCCGGACAGGCCACCGCCGCCGCCCAGCCCAGCTATTACGACCCCGTCATCACGCCGTGCAGTCACCTGTTCCGCACCCCGCTCGAGGTGCCACGTCCTGGCACGGACGTGTATTGGAGTCCGTTCGGGACGTCGAACATCGTCTGCTACGACGACGGCACCGGGATGGAGAACTACTACCAGCGCGACCCCTGGGGCCGCTGGCACGACATGAACGAGCTGACTCCCGGTCACTTCTTCTACGTGATCGTCGATTCCTCGGTCCCCGATCAGGCGACCTGGGGCTGAGCGGACCGGAGGACGCGGCCGGCGACATCGTGGTCGCCGACCGCTCGGGGTCACGCCGACACTGCCGCGCCCCCGGATCTTTCGGTCGCCTCCGGAGTGTGGCCGGGCGATTCGATCGGTGGTCCGGCCTGCGCTGGGGTCCGCACGGCGAAGCCGATGAGTCCGGCGAGGACCGCGACCGCGGCGGTCACGTACCAGGCGCGCTGGAAGGCGTCGAGCGTGGCAGCGGGGGTGTCGGGCGTACCGAGCAGCGCGACGAGAAGTGCGACGCCGAGGGCGAGGCCGAGTTGGCGGGCCATGCTCAGGACGCCCGATCCGGTCGCGAAACGTTGCGGGGGAAGGGTTCCCGCGCCGACGGCGAACGCGGTCGGCAGGGTGAGCCCCACGCCGAGACCGGTCAGCAGCATGCCGCCGAGCAGGCCACCGACATAGTCCGGTGACAGTTCGGCTGCGCGCGCCCACCACAGGAGTCCACCGCCGAAGGCGAGTCCGCCTGCCGCGATCACCGGTCCCGCACCGATTCGCGCGATGAGTTTGCCCGCGGCGATGGCGACGAACGGCACGACCAGGGGGCCGGGCGCGATCGCGAGTCCGGTCTGCAAGGCCGACCACCCCCACACGTTCTGCGCCCAGAGCGTGACCGAGAGCAGCATGCCCGCGAACGCGATCTGGAACACCAGCGAATTCGCACCCGCGAGCACGAAATTCGGGACCCGGAGCAGGGCGGGGTCGACGATCGGGCTGTGATGACGAGCCGAGCTCACGGCGAAGACGACCCCGAGCACGATCGCGATACCGAACGCGGCGAGGACTCCGGTGGCGGTCCAGCCCCAGTCGGGACCCTGGACGACGGCCAGGATCAGCGACCCGACCGCCCCGATCAGCGCGCCCGCACCCAGCAGATCGGGCAGCGGGCCGCCCGCGGCGGGCGGGCACGGCAGCTTACGGACACCGATCGCGAACGCCGCCAACCCGATCGGCACGTTCACGAGAAACACCCAGCGCCAATCGATTTCGACCAGCAAGCCGCCGAGCACCGGGCCCAGCGCGGCGCCGAGACCACCGAACGCGACCCACAGCCGCACCGCACCCGCGCGCCGCTGCGGCAGTGTCGCGGCGAGTACCAGTGCGAGGGAGGACGGGGTGAGCAGGGCGCATCCCACCGCCTGCAGAACACGGAAGGCGATGAGCGACTCCACGTTCCAGGCCGCCGAGCACAGTGCCGACCCGATCACGAAGATCGCCAGGCCGGTGAGAAAGGTGGCGCGGTTGCCGCCACGGTCGCCGAGGCGACCGGCCGGAACGAGCAGGGCGGCGAAGACGATGGCGTAGAGGTTGAGCACCCAGGACAGTTCGGTCAGGCCGGCGCCGAAGTCGTCTGCCATGGCGGGCATGGCGACATTGACGATGAACAGGTCCAGGCTCGACAACAGCACGCCGATGGAGACGATAGCGAGCACCAACCGGGGATTGGTCTCCCGGAGTGGGGTAGTGGATGGCATGTTCCAGCTCTCGTTCAGCCGAGGACGCGGCGGGTTTGACGGGCGGTGGCGAGCAGTACGCCGTCGCCGTCCCAGATATCGGTGTCGTCGACCGACCAGCCGTCACCGGAACTGACGTTCGTGGCGCGGACCAGCACGGGCGTGTCGCCGAGGTGGGTGAGATCGGCGTGCAGTTGCAGCGACAGGGTGACGGTGGGGACGGCGACCGGCGCGGTGAGCAGCGGGAACAGTCCCGGTGGCAGCGCGTCGGCGAGGACGGCCAGGCTCGGCGCGTCGAGGGGCAGCGCGGGGTCGAGTGCGATCCAGGCGCACATCATCGCCTCGTCCGCGCCGCTGAGCGGCAACGGGCCCGCGGCGGGACGGATGACGAAATGCGCGCCGACGGGCACGATCTCCGGCGGCAGCCGGAACAGCGCGCAGTCCGGTGCGGCCGCGACGACGGGTGCGGGTCTTGCGCTGTGGGCGGGGATCGCGGTCGCGCCGGGCGCGCCCAGGGTGACGGTGGCCGCGGCGACCCGCGCACCGTCCTGTTCGGCGACCACGTCCAGCATCGTCGTGCTGCGCCCGACCGGGTGTTCGGTGGCGTGCAGGGTGAACGCGCCGGTCGCCGGTCGGCCGAGGAACCGGACATCGGCGGCGCGCACGGGGTGCTCGCGCGAGCTCGCCTGCTGGGCGACGTCGATCAGGAGCCCGGCGAGCGTGCCGCCGTGTGGGCCGGTCCAGCCGCGCCACGAGTCGTCGACGACGGCATGCCACCGCCCGGAGTCCGTGGCGGTGAGGGCGAATCGCGCGCCGAACCGCCAAGTGAGTTTCATCATGCAACTCACCGTAGATGGGTGAGTTCTTTCATGCAACCGACTAGACTCGGGACATGCGGCGCACCAGCTTCGAAGACATGAACTGCTCCCTGGCCCAGTGCCTGGAAGTGGTCGGGGAGTGGTGGACCTTGTTGATCGTGCGTGACGCCCTCTTCGGCGTGACCCGTTTCGACGAGTTCCGCGACCGCCTCGGCATCGCCCGCAACGTTCTCACCCAACGCCTCGAAGGCCTGGTCGAACACGAGATCATGACGAGAGAGCCCTACCAGGACAACCCCGTCCGCTACGACTACCGCCTGACCGCCAAGGGCCGCTCCCTGTGGCAGGTGATCACCGCGATGCGCCAGTGGGGCGACGAATGGGCCGCCCCGAACGGGCCCCCGGTAGAGGTCCTGCACCGCACCTGCGCCCACCTCACCACCATCGAACCCACCTGCTCGCACTGCGGCGAGCGAGTCCACGGCCGCGACCTGAGGCTGATGGACGGCCCCGGCGCGGGTGATCGTTCTCCGCTACCCGAGTCGCTACGCGGGTGAAGTCGCCCCGGCGTCATCGTCGCGCGCCGGTCATGGAGGCAGGGGCACGACAATTGCGCGGTGCGGGCCGAATGTCGTTGATAGGACGTGCTTTCGATCAGGTCAGCCGCGTAGTCCGCGCAGCGCGGTCTCCACGACGCGATCGGCGAATTCGGTGGTGAGGGTGCCGGTGCGCAGGAGCCAGCGGTCCATCAGTGGGCCCCAGATCATCGCGATGGCCACGTCGAGGTCGATATCGGGGGCGATCTGGCCCGCGGTTTGCGCGGCGGCGAGTCTGCGACGTTTCAGGTCGTCCACGGGGCTCTGTAGGCGTTCGACGTAGGTGGCGGCCAGGGCGGTGTCGTGCATGATGGCGCTGGTCAGGCCGCGCAGGGGGAGGTCGAAGCGGGGGTCGGCGAGTTCGGCGACGGTCGCGCGCAGGACCAGTTTCAGGTCGGCTTCCAGGTCGCCGGTGTCGGGCAGGCCCGGTGTCGCGTCGTCGCCGGTCTCGCTGAGCATCAGGAAGGCGTCGAGCAGGACGGCGCCCTTGGACGGCCACCACCGGTAGATCGTCTGCTTGCCGACACCTGCCCTGGCGGCGATCGCCTCGATGGCCAGCTTGTCGTAGCCGATCTCGCCCGCCAGCTCGAAGGCGGCGGACAGGATGGCGCGCCGAGATCCTTCGTTGCGCCGGGTCGCGTCGGCCGACGGCCGGGGGTTCTGCTGACTCATGCCGCCATCCTAGCAATCGAGGAGACGAGACGTTGCGTCTTGACAGGGCGGTGAACCGCTGGCATCCTCGGATCATCAGACGAGACGCAACGTCTTGTCTAGTCAAGGAGGAACGCCATGACCACCGCCGCTACCACCGCATCCCGCGTCTGGTTCATCACCGGAGCGAGCCGCGGTCTCGGTCGCGCCTTCGCCGAAGCGGCGCTGGCGGCGGGGGACCGGGTCGCCGCCGCCGCGCGCACCGGATCCGCCCTCGACGAACTCGCCGCGGCCCACCCCGGCCGGGTACTGCCGTTGACCGTCGATGTCACCGATCGCGCCGCGGTGCACGCGGCGGTCGATGCCGCTGTCGCCCACTTCGGCCGCCTCGACATCGTGGTCAACAACGCGGGCACGCTTTCGATGGGCATGATCGAGGAGTTCAGTGAAGCCGAGGCTCGCGCGCAGATGGAGGTCAACTTCTTCGGCGCGCTCTGGGTGAGTCAGGCCGTGCTCCCGCATCTGCGCGCGCAGCGCAGCGGGCACATCGTGCAGGTGTCGAGCATCGGCGGACTCGCCGGGTTCCCGCTGTCGGGAATGTATGCCGCGAGCAAGTTCGCGCTCGAGGGCATGAGCGAGGCCCTGGCGATGGAAGCCGCGGAATTCGGTGTGCGCGTGAGTATTCTGCAGCCGGGCGGGTACTGGACCGACCTGTATTCGGCGATGGTGAACACCACCCCGATCCAGGCCTACGCCCCGCTGCGTGCCCAGCTCGAGGCCCAGTGGGCCGAGGGATCGGTCGACAGCGAGCCCGCCCTCGCCGCCGAGGCGCTGCTCACACTCGTCGGCGCCGGGGAACCGCCGCTGCGCCTGCTGCTCGGAAACATGGTGTACGACTTGGCCTTCGACCTCGCGCGCGCCAAGATGGCCACCTGGTCGGCCTGGGAGCAGACCAGCCGAGCCGCGGAACGGGCAGTCCCCGCGCCGGGCTCGGCATAGTCTCAGGTGGTGACGGGAGTTCGTGCGGCGCGATCGATCAGGTACTCGACCAGGTGGGTCAGCACCGCCTTGGCCGAGGGCCGATCGCGCGCGTCGCACAGGATCACCGGCGTGTTCGGATCCAGGTCCAGGGCATCACGCACCTCGTCGACCGTGTAGCGCGGCGCGCCGTCGAAGCAGTTCACCGCGATCAGGAACGGCAAGCCGCGCCGCTCGAAGAAGTCCACCGCCGCGAACGAATTGCTCAATCGCCGGGTGTCGGCCAGCACGATCGCGCCGAGGGCGCCACGGCACAGCTCGTCCCACAGGAACCAGAAGCGGTCCTGTCCGGGCGTGCCGAACAGATACAGCACCAGATCCCGGTCGATGGTGATGCGACCGAAGTCCAGCGCGACGGTGGTCGTGTGCTTCTGCTCCACCCCCGACAGGTCGTCGACACCGGTGCTGACCTCGGTGATCAGCTCTTCGGTCCGCAGCGGCGCGATCTCGCTGATCGCACCGACCATGGTGGTCTTGCCGACGCCGAAGCCGCCGGCGATGAGGATTTTGACCGAGGCGGCCATGTGCTGGTCGCCTGCGGACATCGGGTCAAAGTTTTCGGATGCCATCCAGAACCGCTCGCAATATGTTGAGGTCACCGGCACCGGCCTCGGCCGCTACCGGAGCCCGGAAGATGAGGTGGCCCTCGGCGATGAGATCACCGACGAGGATCTTGGTTACCGCCAGAGGCAGTTTCAGCACGGCCGAGACCTCGGCCACCGACTGCGGACGCTTGCACATCTGTGCGATCGTCGCGTACTCGGGTTCTGGTTTGCGCAGGGTGGGGGCGGGGTATACCGCCACCACCACTGTGAGCATGTCCAGGTCGTGCGCCGCGCCCATGGTGCGGCCGCGGGTCACCGCGTACGGCCTGACCAGGGGTCCGGCCGCGTCGTCGAACCACGGATCGCCGAGTCGAGTCATTGTCGAGACTTTCTATAGCTGCGCATGCCCGTGCCGCGGCTCCGTAGACAGATAGCTGCCGACCCGCTGCACGGTGAGATTCATTTCGTAGGCGACCATGCCGAGATTGGCCGATTCGTTGGCTTGCAGTGCCAGGCAAGCGTTGTCACCGGCCGAGGTCACGAAGAGCACGGCCCGATCGAGCTCGATCACCGCTTGGCGCACGCCGCCGCCGTCGAACCGGCTGCCCGCGCTGCGGGCGAGACCGTAGAGGGTCGAGGACATGGCGGCGAAGTGTTCGGCGTCTTCACGCTTCATCTGCGAGGAGCGTCCGAGCAGCAGTCCGTCGGTGGACAGCACGACCGCGTAGCGGACCCCTGCCAGCCGGTCGACGAGATCGTCGAGTAGCCAGTTGAGATCACCGGGGGAAGAGTTCACCTCAGCCTTCCTGTTCGTCCTGGTTCGATGTGGTCTGTTGTTTGCGACCCTGGCGGGTGCCGTTCTCGATCGCGGACATGATGTCGCGCGCCTGTTCTGCGGAGCGGGGGCGCTCGGGTGCGCGCGGCGCCTCGGCGGCGGGCTCGGCGAGCTCGGGCGCCAGATTGGTCTGCCTGCTGCGACGCGGCAGCGCGGGTCGTTCGTCGGAGCCGGTGTCGTAGCGCGGGGTCTGCGCGGGGGGCGCCTCGGGGGCCGGTGCCATCGGGCGCGGGGTCGGCGGGTCGGCGACCAGGGTCGCGACCGGCGCGGGCGCGGATTCGAGGGCGGCGATCGGTCCCGAATCCTGCGGTGCGGGCAGCCCACGACGCAGCGGGCCGGTCATCGTGGGCGGCGTGCCCGCGAGGTCGGCCTCGCCGGCCAGCAACTGCTGGGGGATCAGCACGATGGCGCGGATGCCGCCGTAATCGGATTCGCTCAGCCGCACCGACACACCGTGCGCGAGGGCCAGCCGGGCGACCACGAACAGGCCCAGGCGCGAGTCCGAGGACAGCGTGCCGACACCGAAATCCGGCGGATCGGCCAGCATGGTGTTGTAGCGGACCAGGTCGTCGGCGCTCATGCCCATGCCCTGATCGGTGATCTCGACGACCACGCCCTTGCCGACGACATTGCCGCTCGCCTCGACCCGCGACTGCGGCGGGGAGAACGCGGTGGCGTTGTCGACGAGCTCGGCGAGCAGGTGCACGAGGTCGGCCACGACGGTGCCGACGACGCTGACCTCGGGCAGCTTGGTGACCCGCACGCGCGCGTAGTCGAGCGTTTCGCCGATGGCGCTGCGCACCACGTCCATCACCGGCACGGGCTGACGCCACTGCCGTCCCGGGCGACCGCCGCCGAGGATGATCAGGTTCTCGGCGTTGCGACGTTCACGGGTAGCGAGGTGATCGAGCCGGAACAACGTCTCGAGCAGTGCCGGATCCTCTTGGCGGCGTTCGGCTTCGTCGAGGATCTCGAGCTGGCGGTGCACCACGATCTGGCTGCGGTGGGCGATGTTGAGGAACACCGCGCGCACGCCCTCGCGAGTACGGGCCTCGTCGACCGCGGCACCGATCGCCGCGGCGGCGGCGTGTTCGAAGGCCTTGGCGACCTGACCGATCTCGTCGTGCCCGAAGTCCAGGGTGGGCGCGGTGTCGGCCGGGTCGACCTCGCCACCGTCACGCAGGGTGCGCATGGTGGCGGGCAGCTGCTCGTCGGCGAGTTGCAGTGTCGCGGTACGCAGCCGGCGCAGCCGGCGAATGATCCGGTTCGCCAGGACGATCGCGATGAGGAAGACGAGCGCACTGAGCGCGAGCACGCCGCCGCCCGCCAGCGCGGCATTGGTCTCGGCCTTGCGCGAGGAATCCTCGGCAAGCTTCTGCACATGGTCGTTGTAGCTGGTGTAGGAGTCGAGCAGGCTCCGGTTGACCTCGGCCGCGGCGTTCTGCCATTCGGGAATCGGCATCGGCAGTGCGACGGGGGTGGGAGCCTTGCTGGTCGAGGTACTCGCCTGGGCGGCCGCCGACACCGCGAAACGCTGCACGAGAGCGGATTCCATCGCGCTCAGCCGCTGCCAGTGCCCGGTGGCCGTCAACGCGACGACGGCGCCGCGCTCGGGTTCGTCGAGTCCGGCGGCCAGGTTGGCGATTTCGCCGTGGTAGAGGCCGCTCTGGTTGGTGAACTCGTCGAGCGGGATGGTCGAGGCGCCGTCCGAGGCCACCATCGCGGCGGCGACCGCGTTGCTGCGCGACATCGCCTCGGCGGCACCGAGCAAGCGCAAGCCCTCGGACACACCGGTCGCGACGACCGCGTCGGGTGCCGCGCGCTCGGCGACCTTGGTGCCCTGGATGATCACGTTGAGCAGCGAGTTATAGAACAGGTAGGCGTCCGCGATCGGCAGCATCCGGGCGTCGGCGCCCTTGCGCACGCCGTCCAGATGCGTGCCGAGAGTGGCGAAGCCGGCCTTGTCGTTGCCGATGTTGGAGTCATCGATCGCGCGCAGGTTCTCACCGGCGGCGATCAGGCCGCGAAAGGCGCCGTCCATGCGCGTGCGCGCGGCGGCCAGGCCGAGTGCGGCGGTCTCGTCGCCCGCGATGTGGGCCAGGGTCAGGTGGCGCTCGGATTGGACCGCCTCGATCAGCTCACGGGCCGGTACGGCGGCATCCTGCAACTGCACGGCCCATGACTTGGCCTTGTTGCTCTGCTCGACCAGGTAGCCCGCCGTACCGACGCCGACCACCACCAGAGTCAAACTCGGGATGAGAGCAATCGCCAGAATCCGGGTGCGCACACCGAGTCTCGCTAAGAACATCGCCATAACGTAACGGAATCGTTGCACTGTTGTCGCCTGTGTCTCGCTGAGCGAGACGCGATTTGGTTTGCGCGGGAACACATTTGCTATATGGGGGTGAAAACGAAAAAACGGCGAGCTCACCCCGCCGGCTGAGCCGCGATGGCCCAGTCGGCGGGGGCTCGCCGCGACCTGGCAGCGCCGGGAAAGATGCTGCCAGGTCAGGTTTTCGGCGGGCGCCGCTACAGTGTGCGGTCGGCGCCCGTGCGTGGTGGCGGCCCGGCCGCCAGTGCCGCGTGCTCCGCCTCGGTCAGCAGCCTGGCGCGCAACACGAATCGCATGCCCTGGCCTGCCTCGAGCGAATCCTCGGCAGCCTCACCGCGCGTCACATCGACGGTGAGGTGGGTATCTTTCCAGCATTCGAATTGTGCCGCGCTGATCCAGAATTCGGTGTGCCAGCTGAGCCGGCCGAGCAGGATGTCGGCCTTCTCGATCGGGAACTGCTTGGCCGACAGGCACACCGGTGCGGCGTCGTCGTCGCAGCCCTCGCCGGCCTGGCGGAACAGCACCGGGCCGTTGTCCTCGATGAGGCGGCGGAGCAGGGTCTGAGCGCGCTCGGTGATCTCCACACGGTGGATTCGATTCTGCATCAGAACATCCCGAGTTTCGTCGTCGAATAACTGACCAGCAGGTTCTTGGTCTGCTGGTAGTGCCCGAGCATCATCGCGTGGTTCTCCCTGCCGAACCCCGACTTCTTGTAGCCGCCGAACGCGGCATGGGCGGGGTAGGCGTGGTAGCAGTTGGTCCAGACCCGGCCTGCCTTGATGCCGCGGCCGAGTCGGTGGGCGGTGTTCATGTCGCGGGTCCACACGCCCGCACCGAGACCGTAGAGGGTGTCGTTGGCGATGCGGATCGCTTCGTCGACGGTATCGAAGCGGGTGACCGCGACGACCGGGCCGAAGATCTCCTCCTGGAAGATCCGCATCGTATTGTCACCGGAGAAGACCGTGGGTTCGATGTAGTACCCACCCGGTAGACCGTCGACCTTGCGTGCTTCCCCTCCAGTGAGCACACGGGCGCCTTCGGCTCTGCCGATGTCGAAATAGGACAGAATCTTCTCGTACTGGTCGTTGCCGGCCTGTGCGCCGATCATCGTCTCGGTGTCGAGCGGATGACCGGACACGATGGCCTCGGTGCGGGCGATGGCGCGGGCGAGGAACTCGTCGTAGATCGACGAGTGGATCAGCGCCCGCGACGGGCACGTGCACACCTCGCCCTGGTTCAGGGCGAACATGACGAACCCCTCGACGGCCTTGTCGAGGTAATCGTCGTCGGCGGCCAGCACATCGGGCAGGAAGATGTTGGGGCTCTTGCCGCCGAGTTCGAGAGTGACCGGAATGATGTTCTCGCTGGCGTACTGCATGATCAACCGCCCGGTGGTGGTCTCGCCGGTGAAGGCGAGCTTGGCCACCCGTGGGCTCTGTGCCAGCGGTTTGCCCGCCTCGACACCGAAACCGTTGACCACGTTGAGAACTCCGTCGGGTAACAGATCCGCGATGAGTTCGACGACGAGCAGCAGCGACGCCGGTGTCTGTTCGGCCGGTTTGATGACCACGCAGTTGCCCGCCGCCAGCGCGGGTGCGAGTTTCCAGGCGGCCATCAGGATCGGGAAGTTCCACGGAATGATCTGGCCGACCACGCCGAGCGGTTCGTGGAAGTGATAGGCGACCGTGTCGGCGTCGATCTGGGACAGCGAGCCCTCTTGGGCGCGAAGCACACCCGCGAAGTACCGGAAGTGATCGATGGCCAGCGGGAGGTCCGCCGCCAGGGTTTCGCGCACCGGTTTGCCGTTGTCCCAGGTCTCGGCCACGGCCAGCGGTTCGAGACTGTTCTCGATCCGGTCGGCGATCTTGAGCAGGATGTCGGCCCGCTCGGTGACCGAGGTCGCGGCCCATCGGTCGGTGGCGCGGTGTGCCGCCTCGAGCGCCATGTCGATGTCGGCTGCGCTGGAACGGGCCACCGCGCAGAAGATCTCACCGTCGACCGGTGAGGTGTTGTCGAAATAACGGCCTTCGACAGGGGGCGACCAGTCACCTCCGATGAAGTTGTCGTATCGGGCGGCATAGCTGACTATGCCGGTATCCGATCCGGGTTTGCCGTAGATCATTCGCCTCGCTCCTCGCGACCTCTGCGTGGTGCCCCACACTATGGTCGGCGAAGGTTGGTACGAGGTTGGTGACGGCGTCTGCGCAGGTCAGCCCTGGCGTGCGGTGAAAAGCCGGGCCGTCACGACGGCGCGGCGGACATCATCGCGAGGCAGTAGCCGCAGGGCGTGCTCGTGCACGGCGACATCGCCGGGGCAGCGCTGCCCGAACGCGACCGCGTGCTCGGGCCGGTCGCTGCCCAGCACGGCGTTGCGAATGCCGACATCGAGGTGGGCGCGCCACTGTTCGACGCCGGGCAGATCCGATCCGGGCAGCAGTGGTCCGCGATACAGCCACAGCGCCGAGGTGAGGTCGCCGCCCTCGATGGCGGCCAGTAGGTCCACCGCGTCGCAGGACACCTGGCCGGTGAGCATGTAGCGCCGGTTGGTGATCTCGCCGCGGGTGGCGCGGCGCAGGTGCGACACATCGGCTTTGAGCGTGTTCAGCGACACCGGCCGCTCACCGTAGACCGCGGCGTGCAATTGCTCGGGGGTGTAGCCGTCGGGCTCGAGCGCCAGCAGCGCGAGGATCTCGAGTTGGCGCGGCGGCAGCGGCACCGGCCTGCCGTCGCGCAAAAGCCGTGCGGCGCCGAGGCATTCGAGCCGAACACCCGGTGCCGGGGTGGGCGCCTCGGCGCGCAGCATGGTCTCCACGGCGGTGACCAATGCGCGGACCGAGGTCATCACCATCGGATGCGAACGTTCCCACGTCGAGGACAGATCGAGCACGCCCACCGTGCGGCCGTCGGGGCCGTGGATCGGCGCGGAGTAGCAGACCCAGCCGTGCAGCGCGGCGACGAGATGCTCGGCGGAGAACACGGTGACGGCCCTGTCGTCGTGCAGGGCCAGAGATAACCCGTTGGTGCCCATGTGGCTTTCGTCCCAGACCCCGCCCGGCGCGAAGTTCACCGCTTCCCCTTGGCGGCGCAGCGTGCGATCGCCCGCGGTCCACAAGATGGTGCCCGATTCGTCACTGACGACGGCGAGATAGCCCGACTCCTCGGCCATTCCGCGCAGCTGACCCGCGAGTTCGGTGACCGGTCTGCGCAGCGGGGATTCCGACCAGCGGTCACTGATGTCGTTGAATCCGGGAGCGACTTCGGTGGCGGGGTCGACGGTGTGCAGGGAGCGCTGCCAGGATTTGGCGACATCGTTGCGCACGGCCCCGGTGTCGCGGGGCAGGGTCAGCGGGCGCGAGGGTGCGGCGAGGCGGTTCCACTGCTTCTCGAGTTCGACCCGGTAGTCCGAGAGTCGTTCGGGCCGGTGCGGTCCGGCGATCGGGTCGTCGTGGGCGCCTGGTGCCCTGCCCAGTTCCTCGCCCACGTTCACTCCCTGCTCGTCGGTGACGCACCGTTCCAGCGACGAGAACGGGTGTGGCGCTTACTGTCTATCAGCTGTGCCACCGCCGTGGGAACGTTTGTGCCCAGGACGACCGGTCACCGGTCGCCGGGTTGTCGCGTTGCCTTGACGCCGGTGACTACTTGTTCAGGAAGATCCCGGCGATATCGGCGTTCTTGATCGGGGTGTCGACGTTGCGCTGAGTCGCGCACAGCAGATCGACCTGCACGATCATCGAGTCGACCACGGTGCCCGCCGGTTCGTTGTCGTTGCCGGTCTGCTGCTTGATCGCCTTGGTGATGGTGATCCGCTTGGTGTTCGCGTCCTGGTTGACGTAGTCGCGACAGCTCGTGTCACCGCCCTGGTTGAGCACTCGCTCGACCTCGGTGCATCCGGTGGCCAGTGCCGCCAGCACCGCGACGCCCACCGCGACGGCGCCGGTTCGGGTGTTGGCGTGCATGATTCCTCCTGGAATGGTTCGCTGCGCGCGGTTGCGCGTCGACGCCAGCTTATGCGGTGGTGCTCAGGCGCGGTGGATTCGCAGGGGAACCCGCAGCTCGGCGGCGGTGAGTGAGCCGTGGTGGCCGATCATCATCGATTGCAGCGGTTCGGCGCCCGACCGCACGACACCGCCGTCGCCGCTCGCGATCACGACGAGATCGCCGATGCGCGCGGCGGCGTCGCGGGTGACGACCGGGCCGAACCAGCCTGCCTCGATCGCCTCGTCTCGGGTGCGCACCAGGAATCCGCTCCCGAGAACGCCGCGCCAGGTGTCGGCGACCGCGGCGGGGTTGTCGGTGTAGACGTGGCGGGCGCGTGGTTCACCGCCGAGTGCCGCGACATCGTCCGACAGGTGCGGGTGGGTGTCGAAGTCGACGCGCTCGCGCAGTTCGATCATGCCGTGATCGGCGGTGACGATCAGCGCCGAGCGAGCGGGCAGGCGCGCGGCGATCTCGGCGGCGATCCGGTCGACATTGGCGAGTTCGAACCGCCATGCGCGGCTGGCGGGCCCGCGAGCGTGGCCGGTGGTGTCGAGTTCCGAATGATAGGTGTAGACCAGGGTTTTCGGTGCCGAGGTGAGGGCGTTGAGAACTCCGTCGACGAGATCGCCGACCGAGTAGGCGGTGCGGAATTCGCCACCGCGCCAGCCGGCCGAGGTCAGGCCGGAACCGTCCTGGTAGCTCGGTGCGACCTGCACCGCCGCGATGCCCGCCGCGGTGGCGCGCTCGAAGACGGTGCGATGCGGCTGGATCCGGTCTGGTGGGAGCGTGGCGCGTGCGTCGGCCTTCGGTCCGTCGCCCATGAGTTGCCACCTGAGCGAGTTGAACAGGCGTTCCTCGCCGGGCAGACGCATGCAGTAGCCGACGATGCCGTGCTCGCCGGCGGGCAGGCCGGTGCCGAGGGTGGTCAGACTCGTCGCCGTGGTGCTCGGGAACCCGGCGTCGATGCTCGCCTCGGGCAGGCTCGTCAGGAACGGCGCCGCAGCGGATTCGGCCGCCAGGGCGTGTGCGCCGAGTCCGTCCACGAGTAATACGCAGACCCGGTCGACATCGAGATCGAGGCCGAGTCGGTCGGTGTCGCCGGGGACACCGAGGCAGCTCAGTACCGACGGGAGGAGATCGGCGAGTGTGGCTGTGCCGTAACGCGGGGTGAGAAGAAGATCGTCGGTCACGCCTGTCCTGTTTCGAATCGGCTGATCAGCCCGTCGCGCAGGACGAACTGCCAGGTGGTGCGCATCGAACCCCACCGGCTGTTGGTGTAGTCGGCGGTGAGGGCGAGGCCGTCGTCGGAGTCGACCGTGTCCACGACCAGATGTCCGTTGCTGCTGAAGATCTCGGCCTCGGTCCACTGGGCGAGATTGCGTTCGACACCGTCATCGGACATCGTCGCGTCCTCGGTGAGCACACCGTAGAACTGGTCGGTGTCCTGCGCGTTGAGCGCGTCGACGAACGCTTCGACCACGGGATCGAGTTTCGCGGTGCCGGACATCGGGCCTCCTGCTCGAAGCGGGTACGCACGGACAAAGACGGTGTTACTCACTCTAGGTGAGTGCACGTGCCGGGTCGCAGGAATTTGGGCGGCGCGTCAGGCGGTCGCCGATCCCGGCGCGATCAGCGCGGTGAAGGTGCGCATGATCGTGTCGACGAGTTCGGGGGCGTGCGTGCCCATCTGTTCACTGCGCTTCTCGAGATGTCCGTCGAGCCACAGCGATGCCAGCCCGTGTGCCAGTCCCCACCAGGCGACGGCCAGGGTCTCGGCGCGATCGGCGGGCAGCGCCCCGACGGCGACACAGTCGGCGACCGTCCGGACCAGGACGTCGAAGGCGGCGTCGCCGGCGGCGTGGGCGTCGGGGTGCTTTTCCGGCTGGGACAGTTCGGGCCGGAACATGAGCCGGAACTGGGCCGGGTGTTCGCGGGAGAACCGCACGTAGGCATCGCCGAGTTCGGTGAGGGCAGCCAGCGGGTCGGTGGTCGTGGCCCTGGCGGCGGTCAGATAGGCCGCCAACTGCTGGAAGCCGTCGATCGACAGGGCGGAGAGCAGCGCGGCGCGGTCGGCGAAATGGTGATAGGGCGCGCCGCTGCTGACCCCGGCCTCCCTGGCGACCCGGCGCAGGCTCACCGCGGCCAGGCCCTCGCTCTCGATCAGGCGCAGGCAGGCGTCCATCAGCGTGGCGCGCAGGTCGCCGTGGTGGTAACTGGTGCGCTTCACCCTCCGAGCGTATGCGAGACCTCCGCCGGAATTGGCACTGGACAGGAAATCTATGCAGTGTTTAGATTAATTGAGCATCGCTTAGATGCGTGCTCCACCGAATCGACGGAATGGATGACCACCATGACCACTCGGGTACTCGTCACCGGCGCGACAGGTTTCGTCGCCGGCCACTGCATCGCCGAACTCCTCGACCACGGCTACGCCGTCCGCGCCACCGTGCGCGACCTCGCCGCGCACGCCACCCGCGCCCACCTGACCGAACTCGCCCGCCGCACCGGGGGCGAGCTGGAATTCGTCGCCGCCTCCCTCGACGGCGACGCGGGCTGGGCCGCGGCGGTCACCGGCTGCGACACCGTGCTGCACGTCGCCTCGCCGTTCCCCGCGGCACCGCCGGAGGACGAGCAGGACCTCATCGAGCCCGCGGTGCAGGGCACCCTGCGCGTGCTGCGCGCCGCAGCGGCCGCCGGTGTCCGCCGCGTCGTGCTGACCTCCTCGGTCGCCGCCGTCGCCTACGGCCACGACACCGACGAGGTGCGAACCGAGGACGACTGGTCGGTGGTCGAGCGCATCCCCGCGTATCAGAAGAGCAAGACCCTCGCCGAGCGCGCGGCCTGGGACTTCGTCGAATCCCTGCCCGCCGCCTCGGGTCTGGAACTGGTGGTGGTCAATCCCGGCATGATCCTGGGCCCGCTGCTCGAAGCCAGGACCAGTACCTCCCACGAGCCGGTCCGCCGACTGCTGGCCCGCGACGTCCCCGGTTCGGTGAAAACCGGCTGGACCCCCGTCGACGTGCGCGACCTCGCCGTGGCGCACCGGCTGGCGATGGAAGTTCCCGAGGCCGCGGGCAATCGGTACATCTGCGCGGCCGATCCGCTCTGGATGGGGGAGCTGGCCGGCCTGCTGGCCCGCGACTACGCCGCCGAGGGCTTCCGTGTCCCCACCCGGGTCCTGCCGAACTGGGTGATCCGCGTGGTCGCCGTCTTCGACAAAGGTGTGCGCCTGACCGTGCCGGTGCTGGGCCGCACCGAACACGTCAGCGCCGACAAGGCCCGCCGCGAACTGGGCTGGACCATGCGCCCGATCGAGGACACCGTGCGCGACACCGCCGACAGCCTGATCGCGTTCGGCATCGTCACCGCTCCCGGACGGCCCGCGAAGTCATCGCGTGCTGTTGTCGGAACCCGTTGAGCGGGAAGGAAAGACGATGTTGATCACCGCGCTCGTCCTCACTCTGCTCGGCGTCGTCCGCCGCAGGTTCCGCGGGCGCGCGGACGGCGAGCCCACCGGACGTCCGGCCCTCGGGAGCCGGCTGGAGCGGGCAGGTGTCGCTGTGCGGCGCGGCGCGTCCCGGTTGGTGCGAGAACCGGCCCCGGCGTTGTCGGCGGTGGTCGCCGTCCTCGGGCTCGTCGTCGTCGGTACGCACCTGGCCTGTTCGGGTCAGGTCTGACGTCAACGCCATTCTTGGCGTTGCAGATCCAGGATCACCGGACGCATCAATGTCGAGACCTCGGGGTCGACCGCTCGGCGGTCCGGTGGGAAGACGGTGGCCGCGGTGAGGGTGGTCTCGTCCAGGGAACGCAGGGGCCCGGGGCTGCGCAGGGACGGCGTCGGCGCCGCGCCCGCCGACGCCAGCACGAAGCCCCAGTCGCCGAAGCTCGGGACGTCCACGTGATACGGAGTGGTGTGCAGACCCGCCGAGCGCACGGTGGCGTCGATGGTCCAGAAGGAGCGCGGGGCGAAGAAGGGCGAGCCCGATTGGACCACCATGCGGGCGCCGGGGGCCAGCACGTTGGCGGTCATCGCGTAGAACTCCTGCGAGTACAGCTTGGCCACCGAGGTCTGGTCGGGGTCGGGCAGATCGACGATCACCGCGTCGAAAAGCCCTGGGGCACTGCGTAACCAGGTGAAGGCGTCGGCCTCGACCACGGTGACCCGTCGATCGTCGAACGCGCGGCGGTTGAGATCGGTGAGCCGGTCGTCGGTGCGGGCCAGCTCGATCATCGCCGGATCGAGTTCGACCAGGGTCACCTCGGCGATGTCGCGATAGCGCAGGATCTCGCGCAGCGCGAGGCCGTCGCCGCCGCCCAGCACCAGCACCGAACGGTGCGGGCCCGCCAGCACCGGGTGCACCAGCGCCTCGTGATAGCGGTATTCGTCGACCGAGGAGAACTGGAGTCCGCCGTTGAGATAGAGCCGGGTATCGGTGGTGGCGAACGGGGAGAACGATTCGGTGAGCACGATCTGCTGATAGGGCGTGCGTGTCTGCCACACGATCGGGTGGGCGAACAGCGCCTGCTGCGCGGTCGCCTCGAAACGGTCGGCGTAGAGGTAACTACCGGTCAGCCCGCAGGCCACCACGACGGTCGCGGCGATCAGGGTGTGGCGGGCGCCGCGCGTCATCTTGTCGCGAAAGAAGAAGAACGCCAACGCGAGTCCGGCGATCGCGTTCACGACCCCGACCACCAGGCTGCCGCGGATCTGCCCGAATACCGGCAGCAGCAGGAACGGAAACGCCAGGCCACCCAGCAGCGCGCCCACGTAGTCGGCCGCGAACAGGTCGGCGACCGCGCTGCTGGCCTCCTGCTCGCGGATGTCCTGGAGCAACTCCATCAGCAACGGGATCTCCGCACCGACGAGCATCCCGATCACCGCCGCCGCCAGCACCAGCGTGCCGGTATAGAGATTGAGCCACGCGTAACTGGCGTACAGGGCAGCCACAGACAGCCCGCCGACGACGGCCAATGCCAGTTCCACGGCCACGAAAGCCGCGGCGGCACGCGACCGGAGCGGTTTCGCCAGCAGCGCGCCGACACCCATCGAGCAGACCATCACGCTCAACGTGATCGACGCCTGCGCGGCGGTGTCACCGATCAGATAGCTGCCGAGGGTGACCAGCGACAGCTCGTACACCAAACCGCATGCCGCGCAGACGAACACGGTCGCCAGCAGTGCCGCCCTGGCCAGGCGGTGCCGGGGCATCAGGTCAGGCCCGCGGCCACCACCAGCGCGACCGCGACATGCGCCGACGCCGTGACCCACACCGCCGGATGCGGTTCGGCGTCGGCGACGACGGCCCGGAAGTCGCCGGGGGTGAGCGCGTCGAGCAGCACGAACGCCACCGCCATCGCGGCCAGCCCGATCACCCCGTAGATCGCGCTGGACAGCAGCGCCTCGGCGATCTTGCCTTCCGAGGTCCAGATGGCCACGGCCACGATGATCCCGACCCCGAACAGGTTCGAGGCGAGCAGGATCGCGGCATTGCGGTTGCGTTCGATCCAGATCTGGGCGCGCAGGTCGCCGGGGGTGAGCAGGTCGACGACGCCGAAACCGACGGCCATCAACACGATTCCCACCGCGGAATAGGCGAGCGCGGCGCCCGCGTCCGCCGCCAGGTCGGCGAGCATGAGTGTCCTCCTGTGCTGTGCGGGCGAGATGCCCGAATGAACTACTTGCCGCCGTTGTCGCTGCCGCCGCCGCGGTAGTCGCCCGCCGCGGAGCCGCTGGTCCAGCCGTAACCGCTGGTGTGGGCGTGATGGCGGCGCGTGCCGTTGGCGTAGCTGTCGACGAGGATCAGGGAGCCACCGGCATGCGGTGACACCGCGAGGAGGTCGTGGTCGAAGCGCAGATAGTGGTTGTCGCCGGTATTGCGCAGGCCGCGCGGGTCGGTGGCTTTCGCGATAGTGGCGGCCACCGCGGCCGGTGCGGCGGTGGCGAGGAACGCGAGGCCGTTGTTCGCCTGATCGAGTTGCTGCGCTCGCCGGTACTTCTCCGCGACGAATTCACGCGGATCCTCGTCGCGGGTGACCACCACGACGACGACCACCGCCACGACGACCGCGACCACCGCCACCAGGCTCGCGATGATCCACCTGGTGCGATTCATCGAGCCGACCCCCCGAACCCGGTGCGCCACCCAACTGTCCGTGCTGCGTTGATGACTGACCCTCCCCATCGAAAAATCCTGCCGGACTGTATCACCGGGTGAGCGGACCTCCCGCATCGATTCGGACAATACGGACCGACAGAGTCGCTGTGCCCGTGATCAGGCGAGGGTGGGTTCCTGCGTCGGTAACCAGTCGCGGGCCGGGTCGTACTCCAGCCACCGATTCTCGCCTGCCGTCCGGACCAGGGCGGTCACCAGCGCTTCGAGCAGTGGCGGTTCGGCGCCGGTACGCCAGATCAACGACCAGGCGTAGAGGGGAGTCGGGTCCACCAGCGGTATCGCGGTGACCCCTGGCGCCTCGGGGAACTCGACGTCGGCGGGCAGGAGGGCGAAGCCACGCGGATCGGCGGCCAGCGTCGAAAGCATCGGTGCGAGACCGAGATTCGGCGTGGTGAGGTGCTCGCTGATACCGAAACGTTCGGCGAAACGGGCAAGAAAGTCCAGGCGGCCGAGATCGGCCGGTGCGTGCAGGACGCTGTCGCGCAGCTGGTCGGGGCGCAGTGAGGTGGCCCCGGCGAGCCGATGATCGGTGCTCACGACCACATCGACCGGCTCGAGGCGGACGAGACGATGGGTCAAACCGTCCGGTAAGGGCGGGTGGACCCGGCCGAATCCGGCGTCGATCTCACCGTGGACGACGGCCGCGGCGACGGTGGGCAGGTCGCGTCCGTGGCCCGGTCGTAGAGGCGGTGCTCCCGGTGCGGTCGCGACCTGGGCGACCGTGCGCAGCGGAGCGAACAGGTGTCCCCACACGTCGATGTGCAGGGGACCGTGCTCGCCGACGAGGGCGGCCACCGCCCGATCACCGGCGCGCAGGGTCTCCTCGGCGCCCGGCAGAAACCGCGCGCCGGCCTCGGTGAGTCGTACCCCGTGCTGGTCGCGGTCGAGTAGGCGGACACCGAGGCTGGATTCCAGTCGGGCGACTCGCTTGGACAGCGCCTGCTGAGTGATCCCGAGGTTCGCGGCGGCACGGCCGAAATGCCGTTCGTGCGCCGTGCGCACGAACGCGCGCACGGTTGCCAGGTCCAGGTCCACGTTCGCACCATAGCGCTCCTGTCGGCCGCCCTGACACGGAGTTCCACCGACTGCGGCGAAACCGTCGGCGTCGGCGTCGAGGTATGACACGCAGCGGCGACAACCGTGCGTTGTCACCATCGCGGCCCAGTTGTTGGCCCGGGCCGACGGTACGGCGGTTACATCACGGCATGCGACGTTTGATTCCGACCGGCGACCCGAAGCGGCCGGTCACCATGACCGAAGCGGCCGAACCCGTGCCCCGCGCCGACGAGGCACTCGTCCGCGTCGAGGCTTTCGCGCCCAACCGTGGCGAGACCTTCCTGTTGGCGGATCCGCGCCCGGATCTGTTGCCGGGCAAAGACATCGCCGGACTGGTCGTCCAGGCCGCGGCCGACGGATCCGGCCCATCGGTCGGAACCCGGGTCGTCGGTCATCCGCCGCTGGGTGGCTGGGCGGAATACGCGGCGGTGCCGACGGACGCACTGGTTCCCCTGCCCGACGGGGTGGACGCGGTCCGTGCGGCCGCCCTTCCGCTGGCCGGCATCACCGCCCTGCGATTGATGCGTGTGGCGGGGCCGGTAGCGGGGACTCGGATCCTGCTCACCGGGGCATCGGGCGGCGTCGGGCACTACGTGACCGAACTCGCGGCGGCAGCCGGCGCCTCGGTCACCGCCGTCACGGCGTCGCCCGAACGCGGACAGCGGCTCTCGGCCCTGGGCGCCACCCAGGTGGTGCACGACCTCGACGCGGCCTCCGGGCCCTTCGACCTCGTCCTCGAGTCGACCGGCGGCCCCGCACTGGCACTGTGCCTGGCAAAGCTCGTTCCCGGTGGCACGGCGGTCTGGTTCGGGCAGGCGAGCCGAACACCGGCGACGCTCGATTTCTTCGACTTCTTCACCGGCCCGGAGAACGCGACGCTCCGGCACTTCCACTACGCGGGCGCGCCCTACGATCGCGACCTCGCCACGCTCGTGCGGCTCGTCGCCGAGAACAGGCTGCATCCGGAGATCGGCCGGGTCGCCGACTGGTCCGAGACCGCTGAAGTGCTGGTAGATCTGCGGGATCGGCGCATTCGAGGCAAGGCCGTCCTGACCACGGGTGCGGCGCGATGAACGCCGAACTGGTCGAGTCGATGTTCAGTCGCGCCACGGGCGCGGGAATCGACCCACACGCCTATCGCCGGGCCTGTGCCGCTGTCGCGACTCCCGCCGACTGGGCGCCCGCGTGCGCGGCCGCGGCCCTGCGGTTCCGGGTCGCGGCCGAGCAGCACCGGGGGGTTACGCAACCGCACCCCGGGCCTGACCGGGCGGACCGTGGGTCGGCGGCCGCGCGATATCCAACAGCGCCGCCGTCGTCGGTCACCCGAGGCGAGAATCTCCTGATGGCGGCGCGATGGGCGCACTTGGCCACGCTCATCCCCGACAGCGATCACCACGTGCACGCGGCGGCGGCCGACTCCGCCGCCGAAGCGGGCTTCTCGCTCCTGGAACCGGATTCGCGGCGGATCACCGGTCGCGATTTCACCGGCATCCGGCGCGGCCCCGCTGACGCGGCACGCACTGTGATCGTGGTGCCGGGACTGGACTCGAGCAAGGACGAGTTCCATGTGCTCGCCGACGCACTCGTCCGTCGAGGCGCGGCCGTGTTCGCCATGGACGGACCCGGGCAGGGCGCGCTCGCCGCGACCTCGACCGTGACCACCGACTATCCCGTCGTGATCGGCGGGGTGATCGACGCGCTCGGTGTCGCGGAGGTGGGCATCGTCGGGCTCAGCCTCGGCGGGTACTACGCGGCAGCCGCCGCGGCACTCGACCCGCGAATCACCGTGGCCGCCACGGTGAGTGGACCGTTCCGACTCGACTGGCCGGCACTGCCCGACCCCGTCGGTGACCTCATCACCCGCCGAGCAGGGTCCCGCGAAGCCGCCGAAGCCTTCGCCTCCGCAGTCGATCTGACACCCCTCGCCCCGGCCCTGCACTGCCCACTGCTGGTGGTCGACGGCGCGGACGACGCCATCCCCGGGGTCACCGACGGTGCACTGCTGGCGCGCACCGCACCGCGTGCCCACTACCTGCGCATCCCCGGCGGCGACCACCTCGTCGGGAACAACCGGCCGGCCTGGCTGCCCACCGTCGCCGACCACCTCACCGAAGGAATCTCATGAACCGTTACACCGACAAGATCGCGCTCGTCACCGGCGGCACCAGCGGAATGGGCCTGGCCACCGCACAGCGGTTGATCGACGAAGGCGCCCACGTCGTCATCACCGGCCGCACCGGCGAACGCGTCCGGGCCGCCGCCGCGCAGCTCGGCCCGCGCGCCACCGGTATCGCCGCCGACACCGCCGACCTGAACGCCATCGACACGATGGTCGCCGCCGTCACCGCGCGATTCGGCCGCCTCGATCTGGTCTTCGCCAACGCGGGCACCGGCGCCTTCGCCGCGTTCTCCGACATCACCGAGGCCGACTTCGACCACACCGTCGACGTCAACCTCAAGGGCGTGTTCTTCACCGTCCAGAAGACGTTGCCGCTGCTCACCCCCGGCGCGGCCGTGGTCCTCAACGCGTCGTGGACCCTGCACCGCGCCGACAGCGCCCTGACCCTCTACGCCGCCACCAAGGCCGCGGTCCACAATCTCGCCCGCACCCTCGCCACCGAACTCGGCCCCCGCGGCATCCGGGTCAACTCCATCAGCCCCGGCTATATCGATACCCCCATGTCCGCCGGGGCGATGACCGAGGAGTTCGCCACCATGGCCGCGTCCCGCGTCGTGAGCGGACGATTCGGCAACACCGACGAGATCGCCGCCCTCGTCGCCTTTCTCGGCTCCGCCGAGGCGTCCTACATCAACGGTCAGGACATCATCGTCGACGGCGGACTGGTCGCCGCGTACCCGCGGTGACAACTCAGCGTGGGCGCTGCCAGCGCAGCGTGTAGCGCCACATCAGGCGGCGGTGGATCTCGGCACCGGGCAGGTGTTCGGCGGCGGCGGAACGGATTTCGGCGAGGGTTTCGCGTGGGTCGGCCAGCGCCACATCGGGGCCGCCGTGCGACCGGCGCCGCCACCGATCCAGGCCCCAGATCGCGGGGAGGAGGGGGAGGTAGTGGAAGTCGCTGACCGGGTGCATCTTCCAGAGGCCGACCACCGCGAGGGTGCCGCCGGGGGCGACGAGATGGCGCAGGGCGGTGACGCCCTCACGTACCGGGACATGGTGCAAGGTGGCGACGGCGGTGACCACGTCGAAGGTTTGGTCGAGGTCGCGGAAGTCGGCGTGTTCGAGGTGGACGTTGGGGGCGGCGGGCGCGTTGGCGATGACCCGGTCATCGATGTCCACGCCGAGCACCGCGTCACAGCGGGTCGCTAATTTGCGGGCGAGTAACCCGTCACCGCAGCCGATGTCCAATGCCGTGCGGGCAGTGTCGGGCACCTGATCGAGTACCCAGGGGTGGTAGTGCGTGTTGTGGTTCCAGTAGGGGTCGGTCGGCATGACCGGTGAACGCGCCGGGCCGCGGATGGGTTCCGGAACTGGTGTGCGTCACAAGCTGTTTCGAGGACTATCGCCCGGATGTGTGCTCGGACAGCCATTCGCCGAACCGGGTGAGATCGTCCAGGACCACATCGGCGCCCGCGGTCCACAATCCGTCGGCGTCGTAGGGTCCGGTCGTGACGCCGACGGCCACCACGCCCGCCGCCTTGGCGCCGCGCATGTCGCCCGCGTGGTCGCCGACGAAGACGTGGGCCGACTCCTCGCGCAACACGTCGGCCTTTCCGGTCGCCCACAGGTCACCGGCGAGGCGATCGACCCGCCAGCCGAGATGGTCGACGTGCAGGCGCGCGTGCGGCTCGAATTTGCCGGTGACGACCAACGTCCGCCCACCGCCGGCCCGCACGGCGGCCAGCGCGTCGTCGGCGCCGGGGAGGGCGCCGATGTGGCCGATGACGTCCGGGTACAGCTCGCGGTACCGGGTGACCAGATGGGGGATCAGATCGTCGGGCGCGCCCGCGTCGCCGAGCAGCGTGGCCAGTGGCGGGCCGAGGTGCTCGGCGAAGTGTGAGCCGTCCATCGGGAGATCGAACTCGCGCGCGAGGGTGTCGATCGCCAGGGCGACGCCCGGACGTGAATCGATGAGCGTCATGTCCAGGTCGAAGCCGACGGTGAGAGTCACGTTGTCGAGCCTATCGCCGAGGGGCCACCGGCCCTGTGGGTCGCTGCCCGGACCTGTCCCGAACTGCACTGATTCACGTGGAACCCCCGCTGCACTCGATGCCGAAATCGGTTGGGGGAGTGCGGTGCAGCCAAGCACGCTGTGCGTCATGGCATTTGAGTCCTACCGCTGGGTAACCGGATAACCCGCAGGTCACACGCCCATCGAAAGATGTTGGGACAGCGTGCCACCCGGCAAACGGCAGTAAGGGCAATGGTGCAGTGACTGCCGTTCCAGGGTTTCGAACCCCGGGGCGCGACCCTGAACCGGGGGCGCGCCCGGAGTCGTCAGCTACTGGCGGCCGCGGTGAACGGTGCGACGGTGGGCACCGACACCGGCCGTGAGGGATGGGTCCACACGCCTTTGCGCTCCAGGATCGGCAGCACACCCTCACCGAACCAGTACGCCTCCTCCAGATGCGGATACCCGGACAGGATGAAATGGTCGATCCCGATGGCGGCGTACTCGAGCAGTCGATCGGCCACTTCGGCGTGCGACCCGACCAGCGCCGTGCCCGCGCCACCTCGCACCAGGCCGACGCCCGCCCACAGGTTCGGGGCGATCTCGAGCCCGTCGGTGCGCCCGTTGTGCAGACGCGCCATCCGGCGCTGCCCCTCGGAGTCGCTCTTGGCCAGGTTCGCCTGCACCCGTTCGATCTCACCGGGTGAGATGCCGTCGAGGAGCCGTTCGGCCTCGGTCCACGCCTCGGCGGCGGTGTCGCGGCTGATCACGTGGATGCGCAGGCCGAAGTCGACGGTGCGGCCCTCGATCGCGGCCAGTCCGCGGATCCAGTCCAGTTTCTTCGCGACCGCGTCCACCGGTTCGCCCCAGGTGAGGTAGGTGTCGGCGTAGCGGGCGGCGATCGGCCCGGCTGGCCCTGACGAACCGCCGAAGAACACCGGCGGAACCGGATCGGGACGGGCGCTGAGGATCGCGTCCTTCACCCGCAGGTGCTCGCCGGTGAAGCTGAACGGCTCGGTCGACGACCACAGCTCGCGCACGATGTGCAAGAACTCGCCGGTGCGCGCGTAGCGCTCGGCCTTGTCCAGGAAGTCGCCGTAGGCCTCCTGCTCGCGCTGCTCGCCACCGGTGACGACATTGAGCAGCAGACGCCCGGCGGAATGCCGCTGGAACGTCGCCGCCATCTGGGCGGCCAGGGTGGGGCTGGTCAGGCCGGGACGCAGCGCGACCAGGAACTTCAGCGTCTCGCTGGTCTGCACGAGCATGGCGGTGGTCAGCCACGCGTCCTCGCACCAGGCGCCGGTCGGGGTCAGGACACCCTCGAAGCCGTTGTCCTCGGCCGCGGCGGTGAGCTGGTTGAGATAGCGCAGGGTCGCGGGGCGATCACCGGACATGAAGCTCCCGTGTCCGCCCGCCATCAGGCCGCGTGAGTCGCCGTAGGTGGGCAGGAACCAGTGAAACGACAGTCGGTGATCGGTCATCCCTCGATGCTGACCGGTGCGCTCGCCCCCGTCACGGATTCCGATCACCGTGCGCGCAACCCCCGACACGCCGCAGTGCGGGCATGCCGAACTAGACGTAACTAAGCGAAACACGTAACCTCGTGAAAAGCTCGGGCGACGGTGCTCGGGCCGGCGACCCTACGAAACGAGTTTCCTCAATGACGCGGCATGTCGACGTACTGATCATCGGCGCTGGCCTCTCCGGAATCGGTACGGCCTGTCACCTGACTCGCGAGCAGACCGGACGCACCTACGCGATCCTCGAGCGCCGCGAGAACATCGGTGGTACCTGGGACCTGTTCAAGTACCCCGGCATCCGCTCGGACTCGGACATGCTCACCTTCGGTTTCGGCTTCCGCCCCTGGATCGGCACCAAGGTGCTCGCCGACGGCGCCAGCATCCGGCAGTACGTCGAGGACACCGCCAAGGAATACGGCGTCACCGACCACATCACGTTCGGCCGCAAGGTCGTCACCGCCGATTTCGATCGTGGCACCGCGCTGTGGACCGTGCAGGCCGTGATCGAGGCGACCGGCGAGACCGAGACCTGGACCGCGAACTTCGTCGTCGGCGCCAGCGGCTACTACAACTACGACAAGGGCTACCAGCCCGAATTCCCCGGTCAGGACGACTTCAAGGGTCAGATCGTGCACCCGCAGCACTGGCCGGAGGATCTGGATTACGCAGGCAAGAAGGTCGTCGTCATCGGTTCCGGCGCCACCGCGATCACGCTGATCCCGTCGATGGCCGACACCGCCGCGCACGTCACCATGCTGCAGCGCTCGCCCACCTGGATCCAGGCGCTGCCGTCGGACGACCCGGTCGCGATCGGTTTCAAGAAGTCGCGCGTGCCCGACGCCGTCGCCTACAAGATCGGTCGCGCCCGCAACATCGCCCTGCAGCGCGCCAGCTTCCAGCTCTCGCGCACCAACCCCGAGCTGGCCAAGAAGCTCATGCTGGCGCAGGTGCGCCTGCAGCTCGGCAAGAAGGTCGACCTGCGCCACTTCACCCCCAGCTACAACCCGTGGGATCAGCGCCTGTGCGTGGTGCCCAACGGTGACCTGTTCAAGGTGCTCAAGAGCGGTAAGGCCGACATCGTCACCGACCGCATCGCGAAGTTCACCGAGAAGGGCATCTTGACCGAGTCGGGCCAGGAGCTCGAGGCCGACATCATCGTCACCGCCACCGGCCTGAACGTGCAGATGCTCGGCGGCATCACGCTCACCATCGACGGCGCTCCGGTGAAGTTCAACGAGACGGTCGCCTACAAGAGCGTCCTGTACTCCGACATCCCGAACTTCCTGATGATCATCGGCTACACCAACGCCTCCTGGACCCTGAAGGCCGACCTCGCCGCCGCGTACCTGTGCCGCGTGCTCAACATCATGCGCGACCGCGGCTACACCACCTTCGAGGTGCACGCCAACCCCGACGACATCGCCGACGAGTCGCTCATGGGTGGCGCCCTCACCTCGGGCTACATCCAGCGGGGCAACGACGCCATGCCCCGCCAGGGCGCGCGCGGTGCCTGGAAACTGGTCAACAACTACTACCGGGACCGCACCCTGATGCACAAGGCCCCGATCGAGGACGGCGTGCTCCAGTTCAGCAAGACCGGCACCAGCGTGGAGCCGGGCGCGGAGAGCATCGGCGCCTAGGCGCGCTGACGATCGCCGGTGGCAGCGCCAGCTCTCCTCGGAGCTAGCGCCCGTCCTTCGCGGCTTGGCGCCGTGCCCCCGCGGCGATGCTGGAGGCCTCGAACTTCTTTCGACCGGAGGACTCGCGGGTGGCGTCGGTGCGCGCTTTCCCCGCGGAGCGCACCTTCCCGTCACTGTCGCCGATATCGCTGAACGACGGCGCGTCCTTGCGGGCGCGGGCGAGCCTCTCGGCCTTCAACTTGCGGGCATTGCGTTTCGAGGCCGTGGCCAGCTGGCGGCTCACCCTGCTGAGCGCGCTTTCGAAGACTTCCGCTTTGCCGGCGTTGTGGGTGTTCGCCGATTTTCCGGCGCCGCGCGCTCCCTTGGCTTCTACCTTGGCCGCGCCGGATCGGCGGTACACCTTGACGAATTTGTTGCGCGCCCGCCGCACACGGGTATGCAGCCGGATCAGCGCCTCTTCGTCGAGATCGGCCATCTGCGCTTTCTTTGTGCCGCGGATCAGGACGTACTCGTCTTCGGACAAGGAGTTCATCAACTTCGACATGTCGACTCCGATCTACCCGAGGGTCACCGTAGGAAAAGAGTGTAGTCCTACCCGTTAAGGGTCACTGTCGACGATCTTGTGCCACGAATGCGGGGGCTGTCGCGGTCAGGAATCGGCCGCAGTGGATTCTTGCGTGTCCGCACCGGGTCGCTGGGCCGCGTGGCGGGCCTCCTCGTTGTCGCGTTTCGGCCGATTTCCTTCACCCGGGCGAACTTTCAGCGGCTCCCGTACTATCGCGATCGAAGACACCGCCCGGGGAGATGAAGGAGGACGGTGTGGGATCTCGCCTACCGGCGACCATCCGTGACGCGGGGACGTGGCTGCGGCGATTCGCCGCGACGACACCAGGTGCGATCGGGGTGGTCCTCGTCGTGACCACGGTGGCCTGCCTGGTTGCCGGATCGACGGCGGGACGACAGCTCGACGCCAAGATCGTGCGCACCGAACAGGTGCTGGATCGGACCGAGCCGCTGGCCTTCGCCGCGCAGAGTCTGTATGTATCGCTCTCGGCCGCCGACGCGGGCGCCGCGACGGCCTTCCTGTCCGGCGGCATCGAATCGCCACAGGTGCGAGACACCTACGAGCAGGCGCTCGCCGAGGCCGCCGCCGCCCTGGCGGAGGCGACCGCCGGTGCCACCGACGCGCAGACCAGGGCGATCGTCGCCCGCATCGCCGCCGACCTGCCGACCTACACGGGCTTGGTGGAGACCGCGCGCGCCAACAATCGTCAGGGCTTCCCGGTGGGTTCGGCGTATCTGCGCCAGGCCTCGGATCTGATGCAGACATCGCTGCTGCCCAATGCCGAACAACTCAGCAAGGCCCGCTTCGCCGCGGTGCGGGAGGACCAGCAGCGCATCGGCGCGCTGCCGTGGACGAGCATCGTGCTCCTGCTGCTGGTCCTCGTGGTGTGCCTGGTCGGGTCGATCGTGTTGCTGCGCCGGACGAACCGCCTGGTGAACACCGGCCTGGCGATGGCCGCGCTGGCTGCATTGGTGGCGTTGCTGTGGACCGCGGGCGCCACCTCGACCGCCGCGCAATTGCTCGAGGACGGAAGTTCCGGCGCCGGAGCGCGCGTGGAGAACCTGGCAGGGGCCCGCATCCTGGCCCAGCAGGCCCGCACCGACGAAACCCTGGCCCTGATCACCCGCGGCGACATCACCGCCACGGAGAAGGCCTTCCAAACCCACAGCGGCGACCTGCGCGGGCGCCTCACCGCGGCCGGTGGCGGCGACTCCGATGCCGAACGCGCGCTGACGAATTGGAACGCGGGGCACAATGCCCAGCGCACCGCCTACGAGAAGGCCGACTATCCCGGCGCGGTCACCCAGGCGATCGGCACCGGCCCCGACAGCTCGGCCACCAGCTTCGCCCGCCTCGACCAGGAACTGCGCGACGACCTCGCCCAGGCCCGCGACGACCTGCGCGACGGTGTCGCCGCCGCCGCAACATCGTTGACCCTCAGCCCCTTCGGCACCCTGCTCCTGCTGCTGGCCGCGGCCGGCGCGGTGATCTCCGGACTCTGGCCACGACTCAAGGAGTTCTTGTGAGGCGTCCACTGCTGGTCGCGCTCGCCGCGGCCGTCGCGCTGGTCGCGGGCTGTGCCGACGCCCCCGAACCGTCGACCATCGCCGCCACCGCCGTGGCCCCACCGCTGCCCGGCGCCGAGGCGATCACCTCGGCGCCGACCGCCGAGGGCACCGGAACCTGCGATACCGAAGCGACATTGGCGCCGACGACTCAGCCGCGACCGGGTGCGATGCCCGCGGGGTCGGCGATGGCCGCCATCATCGCCAACGGCAGGCTGCGGGTCGGCGTCGATCAGAACACCTACATGTTCGGCTTCCGTAACCCGTCGACCGGCAAGCTCGAGGGTTTCGACATCGACCTGGCCAGGGAGATCGCGCGCGATCTGTTCGGTGACCCGGACAAGATCGAACTGCGTTCCGTCACCGCGGCCGACCGGATCCCGCTGTTGCAGGAGAAGAAGGTCGACATGATCGTGCGCACCTTCTCGGCGACCTGCGAACGCCGCCGTGAGGTCGACTTCTCCAGCGTCTACTACCGTGCGGCGCAGCGCATCGCGGCCCCGCACGGGGCGGGCATCACCAACGGCGCCGGGCTCGCGGGCAAGCGGGTCTGCGTCGCGAAGGGCACCACCGCCGCCGCGCCGCTGTTCACGCTGCCGACCCCACCCACCGTGCTCGGCGTGACCAATTGGACCGACTGCCTGGTGGCGCTGCAGCAGGGCACCGTCGACGCGATCAGCGGGGACGAGCCGATCCTGGCGGGGCTGGTCGCCCAGGACCACAATCTCGAGGTCGTCGGCGACCCGATCGGCGCGGGCGCTTACGCCGTCGGGGTGCCGCGCGGCAGCGACGAGCTGGTGCGTTTCGTCAACGGCGTACTCGACCGCGCCCGTACCGACGGCACCTGGCAGCGGATCTACGCCCAGCACCTGTCGACTCTGGGCCCCTCGCAGGGGCCGCCGGTACCCCGGTACGTCGGATGAGCTGGCCGATGCTCGGCGTGCTCGAGATCGATCGTGAACTGGCGGGGCGCACAGCGGAATTGGCGACGGTGACCACGACCCTGCTGGAACTGGACCGCCACCCCGGCCTGGCCCTGGTCCGCCGCTATCCGCCGACGGGGGAGACCGCGCGTCGGTGGGCGCCGGTGGAGAAGGCACTGGGCGAACTCTGGGAGGACCTGGGGCGGGTGCGCGCCATCCTCGGCGAGGCGCAGGCGGTGCGTGCCGGTCGCGGCAGGGTCGACGACCGGTCGCGGGGGCGGCTCACCGAGCTGCTGCGCGGTCGCCCACACGAGGTGGCGCGGATCCCGATCCCCTTGGCACAGCGCGGCCTGACCGGTCCCAGTGAGACCGTCGTGACCGTCGGCATCGCCGATTGCCTGGACCGGATGCGCGCCGCGTTCGCCTTCGTCGCCCCGTTCGCCGACGAGGTCGCGGCGGTCGATGAACAGGTGCTCGGCGCACTCGCCCCGCTGCAACAGCGCGTCGAGCAAGCTCGTGGCGCACTGGACGCGGCCACCGAACCACTGTCCACGCTCTTGGGTCGCGCGGGCACCGATCCGCTCGGTTTCGGGCCGGGTGAGATCGCCACCGCCCTCGCCTCGCTCACGGCGCTGATCGATACCGAATCCGCCCGCCACAGCGACCACCTCGCCGTTGCCGCCGATCTGCTCGGCGCTGTCGCCGCCCTGCGCGCACAGTTGGCCGATCTCGGCGAACGGCAAGATCGCGCCGACGGCACCGTCACCCAGGCTCAGCACAAGGTCGCGACCGGCGAGCTACCCGACGGCGGCGAACCGGCCACGAGATTGCGCGCCGAACTCGACACTCTCGGCGGTACACCCGATCGGCCGACAGTGGAACATCTGCTCGCGCTGCGCGTGCGGGCAGGCGACGCTGCCGAAAAGGCCACACGGCGTGAGGAATTGGCGCGTGGTCTGCTCGATCGGCGCGCCGAACTGCGCGGCAGACTCACCGCCTACCGTGCGAAGGCCTCGCGGCTCGGAGTGAGCGAGGACCGGGATGTGCTCGCCGCCGACCGGATCGCGGCCGGTCTGCTCACCCGCACACCGTGCGATCTGGCCGCGGTCACCCGGGCCGTCGCGGACTATCGTTCGATCATCGGGGAGAAAGCGGGGCGGACAGCATGAGGTGTAGTGAACCGGGGTGCGGCGGCACGATCGAGGACGGCTACTGCGCACTGTGCGGTACCGCGCCCGTCGCGAGCGCGCCACCGGTACCGCAGGCCGGCCTCGCGGGCAACGGCCGATCGGGGCGCACGACAGCGCAGCCGCGCAGTGCGAACCCGCAGCCGCCACCGATACCCGTGCCGGTACCCGGCGCCTGTGGCGAACCCGAGTGCGACGGCACGATCGTCGACGGCTACTGCGACACCTGCGGTACCGCACCGGCCACGGTCACGGGCCCGATGCACAGCCCGTCCGCGTCGACGGTCAGCGCGAGCGGGCGCACCTCGAGTCGCTCGGTCCGAACCCGTTCGGGCTCGGCGCGTTCGGCCGCGCGCGGCAGGCTCGGCGCCGGGCTCGTCGAAGTGCCGCCGGTCCCGCGCGTGGACCCGGCCACGGCAGTGCTCACCGACCCCCAGGTGCCCGAATCCGACCGCTTCTGCGGCAAGTGTGACAAGCCTGTCGGGCGCGGCCAGGCCGGTGTTCCCGGCCGCACCGCCGGGTTCTGCCCGCACTGTGGCACCCGCTACTCCTTCGTGCCCCGGCTGCGGGCAGGCGATCTCGTCGGCGGCCAGTACGAAGTGGCGGGGGCGCTGGCCCACGGTGGTCTCGGCTGGATCTATCTGGCCACCGACCGCGCCGTCAACAAACGCTGGGTGGTCCTCAAAGGACTCATCGACACCGGCGACGCCGACGCCCTGGCCGCAGCCCTGGCCGAACGGCGTTTCCTCGCCGAGGTCGACCACCCCAACATCGTCAAGATCCACAACTTCACCGAACACGCCGACGCCGACGGCGAACCCGTCGGCTACATCGTCATGGCCTATGTCGGCGGCACCTCGCTCAAGCAGATCCTGCGCGCCCACCGCGCCGAAACCCAGCGCTATCTGCCGCCCGCGCAGGCGATCGCCTATGTGCTGGAAATGCTGCCCGCCCTCGGCTATCTGCACGCTCGCGGCTGGGCCTACTGCGATTTCAAGCCCGACAATGTGATGCAGACCGAGGAACGCCTCGAGCTGATCGACCTCGGTGCGGTCATCGCGATGGACGACCGCACCAGCCCCATCTACGGCACCCTCGGCTACCAGGCACCCGAGATCGCCGAAACCGGGCCGACGGTGGCCACCGAGATCTACACCGCGGGCCGCACACTGGCCGTGCTGATGATGCGAGTGCCCTCCGTCGACGGCAAGCTCGGCCCGATCCCCGGTCCCGAGACCGAACCGGTACTGGCCGAACATGATTCGCTGTACCGATTCCTGCGGCGGTCCACCGACCCCGACCCACTGGCGCGTTTCGCCTCGACGAGCGAAATGGCCGACCAGCTCACCGGTGTGCTGCGCGAGGTGCTGGCGACCGGCGACGGCATCCCACGGCCCGGCATGTCGAGCCAGTTCGGTCCCGCCCGCGCCGTCTTCGGCATCGACAGTGTCACACCCGAACCGGGCGCCCTCATCGCCGGCCTGCCCGCCCCGCTGGTCGACCCCGGCGACAGTGGCGCCGCCCTGCTGGCGACCACCGATGCCGCGACCCCGGCCGAACTCGAGCGGGCACTCACCGCCGGACTGCGCGCGGTGGTGACCGGATCGGGCGAGTCGGTCGAGATCCCGCTGCGACTGGTGCGCGCCGAGCTCGAAGCGGGTGACGCGGCAGCGGCGCTGACCCGGCTGGCCGCCTTGGACGCCGAGCTCGAATTCGACTGGCGCCCCGTCTGGTATCGAGCCAAGGCTGCCCTGCTCACCGGCGACTATGCCGATGCGGCCGCCGATTTCGAGTCCGTCTACGCGGCACTGCCCGGTGAATCCGCTCCCAAACTCGCGCTGGCGGCCGCCCTGGAGCTCGGTGCAGGCGCCCGCGGCGAGCAGCCCGACACCGGAGCCTTCGAGCTCGGCCGCGCGCTGGCGCTCTACGAAACGGTCTGGCGCACCGACCACACCTATCTGTCGGCCGCCTTCGGCGCCGCGCGACTGCGCCGCGCCGACGGTGACCGCACGGGCGCGGTGGCGGTCCTCGATCAGGTCGACCGCACCTCCTCGATGTTCACCGAGGCCCGGCTCTCCGCCGTCGAAACGCTACTGACGCACCGGGATCCGGCCGACCTCGACGAGGACCTGCTCCGCCGGACCGGCGAGCGCGTCGACCACTTGCGCCTCGACTCGCGCACACGCACCGCGCAGGTGCGGATGGTCGTCCTCGAGGCGGCACTGAACTGGATCCGGTCGGGACAGCAACCGAGGACACCAGGCAAGCTGTTGGACGTGGAATTCACCGAGCAGGGCGTGCGGACGGGATTGGAACGATGCTTGCGGACACTGGCGCGCGAGGCCGACGACATGTGGACCCGATTCGTCCTGGTGGACCAGGCGAACTCGGTGCGCCCCAGGACCACCCTGTGACGGCGCCGGGCTGTGCCGACTGCGCGGGCTCGGCGCGGGCGGGACACCGCTTCTGTGAAGGCTGCGGTCGCGAACTCGGCGTGCGCAAAGTCGCACTGCCCGTGCATGATCCGGTCGCGGTGCCGCAGTGCTCGACCTGCGGTGAACGCCGCTACGAGGGCGGCTACTGCGTCAAATGCGGCAGCCCCAAGCCTGTCCCTGATCGTTTCGAGGAAGACCTCGGCGCGGTGTATGTCCTCACCGACCGCGGAATCAGCCACTCCCGCAACGAAGACGCGGTCGCGGCCGCGGTGCGCGAGGGCGACGGCATCCGGGTGATCGTGGTCAGCGACGGCGTCTCCACTTCCCAGGATCCGCAGGCGGCCTCCGGCAATGCCGCCCGCACCGGTGTCGACGCCGCGCTGGCCGCCCTGGCCGAGGGCAGGGCCGACTCCGATGCCGCGATGGCGGGCCTGGCGGCGGCGACCGCCGCGGTGCGCGGCATGTCACGCACCCCCGAGTACGCGCCGTCGTGCACCTATGTCTCCGCGATCGTGCGCGAGACGAGCGTGGGTACCGACATCACCGTCGCCAATGTCGGTGACAGCAGGGCATTCTGGCTGGCGGCGGGCGATCCGACCGCGTCACGCCGGCTCAGCGTCGACGATTCCTGGGCCCAGGCTCTCGTCGACGCGGGCGCCCTCGACGAGACCGCGGCGATGAACGACCCGCGCGCCCACACCCTGCTGCGCTGGCTCGGCGCCGACGGTGGCGAAGCACCGTGGTCGGCGAACTGCCTGCAACGCATGCTCGCCACCGAGCCGGGCACGCTGCTGCTGTGCAGCGACGGCCTGTGGAACTACCTGCCCGAGGCGGTCGCGCTCGCCGGCTTCACCGTCGAGACGTCGCCGCAGGCCGCCGCGCGCGCGCTCGCCGACTTCGCCCTCAACAGCGGGGGCAGTGACAACATCACCGTCGCCCTGGCTCCGGTGCCCGTTGCCGTATCGCCCGAACCAGGAGTGTCATGAGTTCCCCTGAGACAGCCGGTATCTCGATCGCCGTCGACCAGAACGAATTCCTCGCCGAAGGCGCGAGCGTGGTGGACGCGGTGCTGACGGTGACCACCGGGCCCGAACTCGCCGCCGTCGCGACACCGCCGCCGCGGCTCGAGATCCTGATCATCGACTGCTCCGGATCGATGGGTAACAAGCGCAAATTCGAGAACGCGCGCAACGCCACCCGCACCGCGCTCGACGAGATCCCCGACGGCACCGCGTTCGCCATCATCGAGGGCACCGAGTCGGCCCGGATGATCTACCCGAGCGACAACACCCTGTCCGCCCCCGCCGACCGCACACATCGCGCCTCGGCCCGGCGAGCCCTGGATCGGTTGCGGCCCGACGGCGGCACCGCGATGGGTTCATGGCTGGCGCTGGCCCGCGAGGTCGCCGCCGCGCACCCCGGCGCGCAGGCGCACGCGATTCTGCTCACCGACGGCAAGAACGAGCACGAGACCCCGCAGGAGCTCGCGACCGAACTCGACCGTGCCGAAGGGCTTTTCGTCTGCGACTGCCGCGGTGTCGGCGACGACTGGGTCGCCGAGGAAGTGCGCAAGATCGCCTCGAAACTGTCCGGGGACGCGAACATCGTCGCCGATCCGAAGGACCTGGCCCGAGATTTCGCCGCGATGATGCGTTCCTCGGCCGCGCGCGTGATCCCGGAACTGACGCTGAAGGTGTGGACTCCGGCCGGTGCGCGGGTGCGGATGGTCAAACAGGTCTCGCCGGTGCTCGAGGATCTGACCGGGCGCCGGATCGACGTGGGTGCGCAGGTGGGGGACTACCCGCTGTCGTCGTGGGCCGCCGAGGAGCGCGAATACCACGTGCAGATCGAACTGGAACCGGCCGCGCCGGGCCGGGAGAAGCTGGCCGCGCGGCTGAGTGTGCTGGCCGGCGACGAGGTACTGGGCCAGGGCCTGGTGCGCGCGGTCTGGACCACCGATTCGACGCTGTCGACCCGCATCAGTACCCGCGTCGCCCACTACACCGGCCAGGTCGAACTGGCCCAGGCCGTGCAGGAAGGTCTGGCGGCGCGCCGCACCGGCGATGTCACCACCGCGACCGCGAAGCTGCGTCGCGCGGTGGAACTCGCCGCCGCCTCCGGCCACGAGTCCACCGCCAAACTGCTGCGTGGTGTGGTCGAGGTCGAGCACGACGGCACCGTGAAGCTGCGCGGCCAGGTCGCCGCGGCCGACGAACTCGCCCTCGACATCCGCTCCACCAAGACCGCCCGGGTGCGGCCGGAGGGCGGCTGACATGCTGATGTGCGCGGACGGACACCAGTCGCGGTCGACGGACTACTGCGATGTGTGCGGATCGGCTCTGGGCACGGCGCCCGCGCCCGACCCGGCGGCTCTGCGCCTGTGCCCGAACTGCCACGCGCCGACCAGCGGACGCTTCTGCGAAGGATGCGGCCACGATTCCGCCCTGCCACCGGCGACAGCGACGTCCTCGCGTCCCGGTGATCGCGCGGAATCGGCCGACCCCGGATTCGACCCCACCATGATCGCTGCCGGCGCGCCCCCCGACAGTGGCCGATCCGGGGAGTGGGTCGCGCGGATCTTCGCCGACCGCGAGTTCTACGCGCGCGTCCAAGCCCGCAAGGGACCCGATGCCGAGCGTGTCGAATTCCCGGACTTCTACCCCGAACGTCGAATCATCTTGCGTGGCAACCAGTTCCTGATCGGAAAACGATCGGCCTCGCAAGGGATCGTGCCCGAGATCGACCTCGGCATCGCCCCGGCGGATATCGGCGTCTCCCGCGCACATGCGATGATCCAGGTCGATCAGAGGGGCGCGCTCACCATCACCGACCTCGGTTCCACCAACGGAACCAGCCTGGACGGCGCCGAATCACCGATCACACCGCAGCAGGCGGTCGCACTGCGCGAAGGCAGCCGGATCCATGTCGGCGGCTGGACCACCATCGCGATCACCGCGGAACCGTAGACGCATCTGTTCACCAAACGTAGGGTCGGGACCATGACGAAGTTCGACGGGAAGACCTGCCTGATCACCGGTGCCGCCAGCGGCCTCGGCCGCGCCACGGCGTTCGCGGCCGCCGCGAAGGGGGCCTCGCTCGTCCTCACCGACATCACGGCCGACACGCTCGCCACCACCGCCGAGGAACTGCGCGCGGCCGGGGCGACGGTGCATCTCGCGCACGCGGCCGACGTCAGCGACCATTCCGCGGTCGTCGGTCTCGCCGCCCATACTTTCGAGGCCGTGAGCCATGTCGACATCGTCATGAACGTGGCGGGCATCGCCACCTGGGGCACCGTCGACAAGCTCACGCCCCAGCAGTGGCGCCGCACCGTCGACATCAACCTGATGGGCCCCATCCACATCATCGAGGAGTTCGTGCGCCCGATGATCACCGCCGGTCGCGGCGGTCACCTGGTGAACGTGTCCTCGGCGGCGGGCATCTTCGGTCTACCGTGGCACGCGCCCTACAGCGCCACCAAGTTCGGCCTGCGCGGTGTCTCGGAGGTGCTGCGGTTCGACCTGCGCCGCCACAAGATCGGCGTCAGCCTGGTCTGCCCCGGCGCGATGGCCACCCCGATGGTCGACAGCGTCGACATCGCGGGCGTCGACCGCGACAACGCGGCGCTGAACAAGGCGATCAGGCTGTTCATGCGCCACGCCGTCACCCCGGAGCAGGCGGCCACGTCGGTGATCAAGGGTGTCGAGCGCAACCGCTACTGGGTCTACACCTCCCGCGACATCCAGTTGGCCCACTGGGGTCAGCGGTACTTCCCTTACGGCTACACCTTGGCCATGCGCGGTTTGAACTCCGCGATGACCAACTATGTCGACAAGAACGCCCTGGTCCGCTAGACGAGGTCGCTGGGGTCGGTATTGGCCCCACACAGGATCACGCACACCCGTTCGCCGGGTTCGGGCCGATAGGCCGGGCCCGAACCGGTGTCGAGCAGTGCCGCCATCGCGGTGGCCGCGCCGTTCTCCACGGCGATGCGATGGGAGGTCCACAGCTGCTGCCTGGCCGCGCGGATCGCCTCGTCGGGCACCAGCAACGACCGCACACTCGGATGCTGGGCGGCGGCCAAGGCCATCGCCGACACATTCGGGGCGCCGAGGGAATCCGCGGCGATCGAGTCGACGGTGACATCCACCGGGTGACCGGCTTCGAGCGCGGCGTTCAGCGATCGACAGCCCACGGGTTCGACGGCCACCGTGCGAATCCCGAAATGCTGTGCGGCGACCGCCGTTCCGGTGAACAACCCACCGCCGCCGACGGCGACGAGCACCGTGTCCACGTCGGGGATGCGCGCCTGGATCTCGCGCATCAGCGTGCCGGCGCCCGCGGCCACGAGCGTATCGTCATAGGCATGGGCGGCCAGCGCACCACTGGTCTCGGCGAATTCCCGGCAAGCGGCCAACGCCTGCTTGTATTCCGGACCGATCAGTCGCACCCGCGCGCCGTAGTCACGAAGTCGACCGATTTTGACCGCAGGCGCGGTCTCGGGCAGAAACACCGTCGCGGGCACCCCCGCCTCCCGTGCCGCCCATGCGCACGCCAACCCGGCATTGCCGCCCGAGGCGATCGTCACACCCGCGTCCGGCAACGTTTCCGCTGCCGCGTGCGCGCGCACGAAATTCTGCGCACCACGCGCCTTGAACGTGCCGGTGAACTGCAAGAACTCCAGTGCGAACCAGAGCGGGTCCGGCCCTGGTCCGGCCGGTGCGACAGTGATCGGGCGAACCAGTCCGTCGATGCGCGCTGCGGCGGCTTCGATATCAGCGAAAGTCGGGGTCACCCCTGCGACTATGCCACCGGCCACGTCCCCTCGAACCGCCCGTTGAGCGGGCGAATTGTTACGACGGGTTTACGTCCGCACCAGTCTGGGTACATAACAGATAGGTAACAAGCTCGAAGGCGGGTAGTCGTGTCGGTCTGGGGACGCGAAACCCCCCAGTGCACCGGCACACGCCCGGCGTGTCAGCAAAGGATGTGCACACACATGAGCGCGAACCTGATGATCGTGGACGACGATGTCCAGATGCGCGGCGACCTGCGTCGCGCGATGGAAGACGAAGGGTATGCCGTAGCCGAGGCAGGCGTGCCTTCCGACGCCCTCGATCGGCTGCGCAGCGACGGGCCACCCGATCTGATGATCGTCGACCTGATGCGCGGCGAAGCCGACGGCTTCGACTGCATCCGGGAGATCCGTCGTGACCACGATGTGCCGATCATCGTGATCAGCACCCGTTACGACACCCACGACGTGGTCGCGGCCCTGGAGGCGGGGGCCGACGACTTCGTGAGCAAGCCGTTCGAAATCAAGGAGATCACCGCCAGGATGCGCGCGCTCCGCCGTCGCGCCCGCATCACCGCCGATCGCGACACGACCCCCGAGGCCGTGCTCGACGCCGATCCGCACGCGCCACTGGTGCTGGCGGCCGACGCGGGCGCGGTGCGCCGCGGCGCCGAGGAGATCCACCTCACGGTCACCGAATTCCGGTTGCTGTGTGAACTGGCGGAGACCCCCGGCCGCGTGCTGAGTCGATCCGTGCTGCTCGAAAGAGTCTGGGATCAGGGCTTTTTCGGTGACGAGCGCATCGTCGACGTCCACGTGCGACGCCTGCGTACCAAGATCGAACGTGACCCGTCCGACCCGCGCATCGTGGTTACCGTGCGCGGTCTCGGGTATCGCCTCGATGTGCAGTCGTAGTAAACGATTCGTCATACAACCGCAAAGAGCTCGACACAAAGACCGCAAAGTCGGCTGGGCACGTTAGATATATGACAACGTCCACCATGTCCATCGAGCCGGCCGCCAGCGCGGCGGCCCCTGGTTCGGAACCGAGATTGCGTCATCCGCGGCTGGGCGACGGTGCCCAGCTGTGGCGGATCGCCCGCGATTCGCAGGTACTCGACGTCAATTCCAGCTACGCGTACCTGCTGTGGTGTCGCGATTTCGCCGCAACCTCGTTGGTTGCCGAAAGTGACGGTCAGCCCGTCGGATTCGTCATCGGATATGTGCGCCCGGAAGCTCCGGACACGCTGTTCGTCTGGCAGATCGCCGTCGACGCGCAAGCTCGCGGCCGCGGCCTGGCCGCCGCCATCCTGCACGCGCTGCTCGATTCGGTAGCCGGCGCGGGCATCACCACCTTGGAAACCACGATCTCACCCGGAAACACCGCCTCGCATGCGCTGTTCTCCGCGGTGGCCCGGGAACGCGGTGCCGATTTGCGCACCGAGGACCTGTTCGAAGAAAACGATTTCCCCGATTCACACGAGGCAGAGCTGCTGTATGTGATTTCACCGGCTCAGCGCCAGGAGGAACGACGATGATCACGACCACCGACACCAGCATTTTCGAGGCCATGGAATCGAATGTGCGCGGATACTGCCGTGACTGGCCGGCCATCTTCAGCACCGCCGAAGGCGCCTGGTTGCGCGACGAGCAGGGCCGCGAATACCTCGACTTCTTCGCAGGCGCCGGCGCGTTGAACTACGGACACAACAACCCGATTCTGAAAAAGGCGCTGCTGGAATACATCGGCAGCAACGGCATCACCCACGGTCTGGACATGTCGACCGTGGCCAAGCGTGAACTGCTCGAGACCATCCGCGACAATCTGCTCTCGCCGCGTGGCCTCGACTACAAGGTCCAGTTCCCTGGCCCGACCGGCGCGAACGCCGTCGAAGCCGCGCTCAAGCTGGCCCGCAAGGTCACCGGCCGCAAGACCATCCTGAGCTTCACCAACGCCTTCCACGGCATGACCCTCGGTGCGCTGTCGGTGACCGGCAACGCCGCCAAGCGGGCCGGTGCCGGGGTGCCGCTCGAGCACTCCACCCCGATGCCCTACGACGGCTACTTCGACAACACCATCGAGGACTTCGGCTGGATGCAGCGCGTCCTCGACGACAGCTCCTCGGGCTTCGATCGCCCCGCCGCGGTGATCGTGGAGACCGTGCAGGGTGAGGGCGGCGTGAACCTGGCCCGCGCCGAATGGCTGCGTCACCTGGCCGGACTGTGCGCCGCGCGCGACATCCTGCTCATCGTCGACGACGTGCAGATGGGCTGCGGGCGCACCGGCCCGTTCTTCTCCTTCGAGATCGCCGGCATCACCCCCGACATCGTGACGCTGTCCAAGTCGATCGGCGGCTACGGTCTGCCGATGGCGCTGGTGCTGCTCAAGCCCGAGCACGACCAGTGGGCGCCCGGTGAGCACAACGGCACCTTCCGTGGCAACAACCCCGCCTTCGTCACCGCGACCGCCGCCCTGCGCGAGTACTGGTCCGATGACAAACTCGCCCAGCGCACCGCCGAGAACGGCGCCTACGTGGGTCGCACGCTCGACGCGGTCGCGCAGCGGCATGCCGGAGTGTCCACTCGTGGACGCGGCATGGTGCACGGCATCGTCTTCGACGACCCGTCGCAGGCGGGCAAGGTGTGCCGCACCGCGTTCGAACAGGGTCTGCTGGTGGAGACCTCGGGGTCGATGGACGAGGTCGTGAAACTGCTGCCGCCGTTGACGCTGGGCAGCGACGAACTCGATCAGGGCCTGTCGGTGCTGGTCTCCTCGATCGACACCGTCTGTGGTGGTGCCGCATGATCGTGCGCACCACCGAAGAGATCACCGGCACCGAACGCGATGTGGCAGGGCCGGGTTGGCGCAGCAAGCGCATCGTGCTCGGCGGCGACAAGGTCGGTTTCTCCTTCCACGAGACCACGATCGAGGCGGGCACCGTCCACCGGTTCCACTACCAGAATCACGTCGAGGCGGTGTGGCTGGTCGAGGGTGAGGGCAGCCTGCTCGATCTCGACAACCAGACAACGTACGAGCTGGGCCCGGGCTCGATGTACCTGCTCGACGGACACGAACGTCACCAGGTCACCGCCCGCACCCAGCTGCGGATGTTGTGCGTCTTCAATCCGCCGGTCACCGGTCGCGAGGTACACGATGAGAACGGGGTGTATCCGCTGATTATCGAGGAGGATGGCGCCAGTGTCTGATCAGCTCGACCGCTACCCGACCCGGTTGTCCGAGCCTGCCCCGCATATCGAACGCACCGATCCCACGGTGTGGGGCCAGGTCACCTCGCCGGAGCTGATCGGATTCGACGCGAACGGTTTCGCGACGATCCCCGACCTGCTCACCCCCGACGAGGTGGCCGCCTTCGGCGCCGAGGTCGGCCATCTCGCGGCCGACCCCGTGCTCTACGGCGATGAACGGGTGATCGTGGAACCCGTTGCGGGGCAGGTCCGTTCGGTGTTCCAGGTGCATCAGCTCAGCAAACCGATCGCGGAGCTGGTCGCCGAATCGCGGATCGCGGGCCTGGCCGAGCAGATCCTCGGTTCGCCGGTGTACCTGCATCAGACCCGGGTGAACTACATGCCCGGTTTCGGTGGTAGTGGTTTCGGCTGGCATTCCGATTTCGAGACCTGGCACGCCGAGGACGGCATGCCGGCCCCGCGGGCGGTGAGTCTGTCGATCGCGTTGACCGACAACTATCCGTTCAACGGCAGCCTGATGCTGATGCCCGGTTCACACCGCACCTTTGTGCCGTGCCTGGGCGAAACGCCGAGCGGTCACTATCGGGAGTCGTTGCGCGAGCAGCGAATCGGGGTCCCGACGACGGACGATGTCACGTTCCTGGCCGCCCGTTACGGGATCACCCAGTTCACCGGGCGGGCCGGTTCGGCGCTGTTGTTCGACTCCAACATGATGCACGGTTCGTCGAACAACATCACCCCGTTCCCGCGCTCGAACATCTTCCTGGTGTTCAACAGCGTGGAAAACGCCCTGGCGGAGCCTTTCGCGGCCCCCCAGCGCCGCCCGCAACACATCGCCGCCCGCGATTTCACGCCCTTGCGTAAGAATTCGGCCGAAGCCGGTGCGGTGCTGGCGGACCAGTCGCCCTAGGCAGGTCGGCCACGAAGCCGCCACCCGCGGATCACCACGGGTGGCGGCTTTTCTCGTCCTAAGGCTGTTCGGACAGGGCGGAGAGGGAGGCCGCGGCGCGTGGGTCGTCGTGGGCGGCGGCCTTCCACCATTGTTCGGCGGCGGCGCGTTCGCCTTGCTGGAGGAGCAGGGTGCCCAGGTCGTAGGCGGCGCCGCTGTGGCCTGCCTGTGCGGCTTGGGTCCAGAGGGCGCGGGCCGAGTCGTGTTCGCCGCGTTCGTGCATGGCGGTTCCCAGGTCGTGCAGGGCGCCGCCGACGCCCTGGCTGGTTCGTGGGTGCTCGGGCGGATCGGTCGGGGCGATCGAGATTTTCGGTGGGGGATCCGATGATGCCGGTTCGGTGGAAGCGGCGGGGGGACTTGGTTCGACGGGGGGAGTCGAGGGGGCCGGGCCGAGCGGTGTCGTAGCCGGGTCGGCCGGATCGTGGGGTGGTTCGGGGCGTGCCGGTTCGGCCGGACCGGTGCTGAGTTCGACGACCAGTTCGTTGAAATCTGGTGTGCCGGGACCGGTGCTGCACCACAGGGTCGAGGCCCCGTCGGGGAGCAGGTCGACGACCATGCCGTAGTTGCCGGTCCAGGATTGGTGTGTGCCCGATTCGGCCACCCAGACGGGTGTGAGGGTGAACAGCGCGTCGGGTGCGTCCGCGGTCACCGAGATGTCGATGCCGTCGGCGAGGGCTTCGTACCAGATGTCGACGCCCGCCAGCGATTTCCCGTTCAGATTCACGTGCCCGTCGTGGACGGAGAGACCGAGGCCGAGGCCCGACACGTCCTCGGGTGCCATCACCGACAGTGCGCGCAGATGCACCGCCGTCGTTCCGGCGGGCAGCGCCTCGGTGTACATCGGATAGACCGCCGCACCGCACCATTCGATCGGATCGGCGCCGTCGTAGCGCTGATCGAGGGGGAGTGGGTCGCCAGGGCGTTGCGCGTCGGGATCATTCATCGGTGGCACCCGCCCTTTCCGCTGTTACACCCCCTCGCGGCGCCAGACTGTCCGCGGTTGCGCGCTACACCGTACTCGTGTCTACGTGGAGTCGTGGTCGATTCACGACAAGACGGCCGTTGAAAACGACAGTGCCCCGGCGACCCCGGTCGACCTGGTCCGCGACAGTGTGTCCGGATGTCGGGCAACGGGATTCGCCGGGGCCTGACCTGACTGATCAGGCGTGGAATCGACGCCTCAGACGGCCACCGATTCGCCGATCTCTTCCTCGACCGCGGCAGGTGCGACCGGCTGGGGTGCGTGGCGTGCCTCGTACCGACCGGCCACCACGACCAGCGCCACACCCACGACCAGCCAGGCGAACAACCCGAACAGGCGGGAGCCGAACCCGGCGCCACCGTCGAAGTAGAGCAGACTGCGCAGGCCTTCGACGAAGTCGGCGCCGTTCCAGAACGAGTGCAGCGCACCGAAGAACCCGTTCTGGAGTTCGGGCCCGTAGACGCCGCCGGAGGTGGTGAAGTTCAGCATCACGAACAGGGTGATCAGAGCGAGGGTGGTCCAGCGCTTCAAGAACGTGTGCAGGCCGATGCCGATCAGGATGATGCCCGAGGTGTAGACCCAGGCGATGGCGAACACGCTCGCGAGATCGGTGTCGATCACGCCGAACACCGGACCCGCCACCACGACGCCGATGAGGCTGACGATCAGCGCGGTCACCACACCGATGGCGGCGCGCACCCGCATCCGCAGCAGCGCGCCCGCCGCGCCGATCACCGCGACGCTGCCGTACGCGCCCACGCTCAACGCGACCAGCAGGAAGAAGATGCCCTGCCCGGTCGGGTCACCGCCCGCCTTGGTCGTGACATCGGTGATCACCAGCGGCACGCCCTGGTGATCCGATACCGACCGGAAGGCCACTTCCGCGGCCATCGCGCTGGTGTCGGAGCTCGCGGTGGCGACCAGCAGTTCCGGCTTGGCGGCGTCGGGCACATAGGCGCCGACGAGCTCGCGATTGCGCAGTGCGTCGATGGCCGCGTCGCGATCGGGCACGGTGACCATGTCGAGCCCGGCGCCGCCCTTGTCCTTCATCGTCTGTGCCAGCACCATCGTCTGCGGGGAATCGCCCACCACGGCGAGCGCGAGATTGTTCGGCTCGGGCTGATGGAACGCGCCGAGGTAGGCCAGAGCCATACCGAGGCACATCAGCAGCGGCGTCAGCAGATGTCCGGCGACGTGCCGGAACTGGGTGCGAGTCATCGGGGCAGATCTCCAAACAGTTGGTAAATGCAACTATGTATGGTTGTATGATACAACTATGAACGCGCGGAGCACAAGAACCCAGGCTGTCGACACCATCCAGCGGGAACTCACCGCTTTCGCTCGCCGTGCCCGCGGCCGCGCCGCCGAACTACACCCCGAGCTGAGCCTGGTCGCCTACAGCATTCTCGACCTGATCCTCGAACGCGACGGTTGCCTGGCCACCGACCTGGCCGAGCAGTTCCTGCTCGACAAATCGACCGTCAGCAGGCAGGTCGGCGCACTCGAGAAGCTCGGCTACCTCGAACGCGCGGTCGATCCCGGCAATCGGCGCAACCACGTCCTGCGCGCCACCCCCGAGGGCCGAGCCGTCGCCGGCGAGGCCGAACGCCGGCGCCGGGAGGCCTTCCAGGCGCGTTTCGCCGACTGGACAGACGACGATGTCGCGGCGATGGCCGGTTACCTGACCCGCTACAACCGCGGCGACTGACCAGGCCCGTCTTCAGCGCGTTCGGTTCGTGGGCGGGCATCCGCCTGGCTATTGCGCACGTCACCCCCGCCGATGGGCGGTGCCCCGGCAGCGCGTGTGAGTCGGTATAGTCGCCGCGGATGAGTAGTGACACCACCCACCCCGAGCAAGAGCGTTCCCCACGCCCGATCAATCGAGCATGGTGGCTGGTGCCGGTGTTGCTCACCATTGTGTCGGTGGTCTGTGTCAGGACGCCGATCTGGCCCTTCGAACGCTATTCCGGCGGGTTCATCGATCTCCAGGTCTACCGCCTCGGCATCGAGGCGATGCGCGACGGCGCCGATATGTACGGTCAGCTGCCCAAGACCTCGATCGGCATCGGTCTGCCCTTCATCTACCCGCCGTTCGCGGCCATCGCGCTCGCGCCGTTCGCGCTGCTGCCGTGGGGCACGGCGAAGATCCTCTACGTCGTGGTGTCGATCGCCGCCGTCGCCTGGACGCTGTATCTGGTGGCCCGCCGCTACCACCCCGACCGCAAGCAGGTCGCCCTGCTCGTCACCGCCTGCGCGGTCCCCCTGGCGATGCTGCTGGAACCGGTTCGCTCGACCATCGACTTCGGTCAGGTCAATCTCCTGCTGATGGTGCTGGTCGCCACCGATTGCCTGCTCCCGAAGACCCGCTACCCGCGCGGCATGCTGATCGGTCTGGCCGCCGCCATCAAACTCACGCCCGCCGCCTTCGTTCTCTACTTCCTGGTACGCAAGGACTACAAGGCCGCCGCGACCGCCGCGGGCACCGGGGCGATCGCCACCATCGCCTCCTTCGCGTTCCTGCCCACCGAATCCACCCGCTACTGGTTCGGCGGCCTCGGCAACGTCTCGGGCCTGAGCGGCTCGGCTTTCCATACCAATCAGTCGATCCAGGCCGTCATGGCCCGCCTGCACATCACCGGTCTGCCGTTCGACGCGCTGTGGCTGGTGCTGGGCACCCTGCTACTGGTCCTGGTCGTCGCCGCGATGCGCAAGGCCGCCGACGCCCCCGCGATCGCGCTGTCGCTCAACGCGGTCTTCACGCTGCTGCTGTCGCCGATCTCGTGGTCGCACCACTGGGTCTGGATCGCGCCCGCGTTGCTGGCGATGGTCTGCCACGCCCGTACCCTGCCGGTCAGCAGCGCTCGCGGCTGGTACGCCACGACTGTCGTCGTCGCCGCGGTCTTCGTGATCGCGCCGCACAGTTTCCTGCCCGACGGTGAACACCGTGAGACCTCATGGACGTGGGATCAGCACATCATCGGCGACACGTATGTGTGGCTGGCGGTCGGGCTGGTTGTCTTGTTCCTCGTCACCGGACGTCGGCCGGCGCAGCCTGCGCAGGAGCCCGCGGCGGTCGAGGAACACGCGCGCGTCGCCTGAACATCCGGTGACCCCGGCGGTCTCAGCCCAGGTGGTTGACGACGGCTACCGGGGGCCGGGCAGTGATTCCGTCCGGGTCCGCGATGTCGGCCAGTTGACGAAGGCTCGAGTCCAACCCGCGCTGAAGGGCGTGACCGAGTACGACCGCGTCGGCGTCTCGTAACACCTGGCCGTGCAGGCCGGTGCGAAGAGTGGCGCGCGAGAGGTCGCGCAGGTGCTCGAGTTCGACGGCGAAGGTGACCGCGATACCGGTCACCGCGCCGCACGTCATCGTCCAGCTGCGGTTCGGGCAGTATTCGGTGATGACCAGATGCACGTCGTGGAGCATGTCGAACATCTGGACCTGAGCGGCGAGTTCGAGATCGGCACCGACTCGATCCGGCGCCGGGCCGGTCCAGGAGTGGAGTTCGGACATCCACGCGGCGATAGTGTGCGGTTCGGACAGCAGGTCCCACAGCGCATCCGGGGCGACGGGCAGAGCGATGGCACCGCTGACGTGCACCTGGTCCACGCCGTCGCCGGGCACGCCGTCAGGCGTGATCAGCTGACCGGTCTGCCTGCGATGACTCCGCTGGGCCATGATCCCCCACTTCATCGGGACCCGGCGTGCGGTGGTCGCACGTCGACCGGTCCCGAACGGCGTGCGACAGACGATAGCCGACCCACTCGAAATGTCCATTCGGACAGTGGATTTCGCCGACGAGACTATATCCGCACCGTGTTCTTCGTGGAAAGTCACCATCGCCCCGCGTGCGATCCACGCGGGGCGATGATGACTGAATCGGGTACTTCAGACCGTGACGGAGGCTTCGCGCTGGAGTTCCAAAGCGATGTCGATGAGTTGGTCTTCCTGGCCGCCGACGAGTTTGCGTTTGCCCGCGCGGACGAGCATTTCGGCGGCGGAGACGCCGTAGCGTTCGGCTTGGCGTTCGGCGTGCTTGAGGAAGCTGGAGTAGACGCCCGCGTAGCCCATCATCAGTGATTGCCGGTCGAGCAGGCATTCCTGGGGCATGGCGGGGCGGACGACGTCTTCGGCGGCGTCGGCGATGGCGAAGAAGTCGACGCCGGTCTTGATGGCCAGCTTGTCGGCGACGCCGACGAAGGCTTCGACGGGGGTGTTGCCCGCACCGGCGCCGAAGCGGCGGGTGGAGCCGTCGATCTGGGTGGCGCCGGCGCGGACGGCGTAGACGGAGTTGGCCACGGCGAGGCCGAGGTTTTCGTGCCCGTGGAACCCGACCTGGGCGTCGGTGCCGAGTTCGGTGACGACGGCGGCGACGCGGTCGGAGACTTGTTCGAGGACGAGTGCGCCCGCGGAGTCGACGATGTAGACGCATTGGCAGCCTGCGTCGGCCATGATCCGGGCCTGTTTCGCGAGGGTTTCGGCTGGCTGGGTGTGCGACATCATGAGGAAGCCGACGGTTTCGAGGCCGAGGTCGCGGGCGTAGCCGAAGTGCTGGACGGAGACGTCGGCTTCGGTGCAGTGGGTGGCGATGCGGCAGATGGCGGCGCCGTTGTCCTGGGAGATCTTGATGTCTTCTTTGACGCCGACGCCGGGCAGCATGAGGAACGCGATCTTGGCGTTCTTGGCTGTTCGGGCGGCGACGGTGATGAGTTCTTGTTCGGGGGTTTTGGAGAATCCGTAGTTGAACGAGGAACCACCCAAACCGTCGCCGTGGGTGACTTCGATGACGGGGACGCCGGCGTTGTCGAGGGCGGTGACGATGTCGCGGACTTCGGTGGTGGTGAATTGGTGGCGTTTGTGGTGGGAGCCGTCACGCAGGGAGGTGTCGGTGATCCGGATGTCGAGTTCGGCAGAGAATGGCATGGTCGAGTCTCCTTACGCCCGGCTCGGCTGCGGCGGACGCAGGGCCTCGGGGGTGATGGTGTCCAGGGCTGACGAATCGGTCATGATCACACCCGCGTCGACAGGATCTGATCGGCCATGACCTCACCGACACGGGTTGCCGCGGCGGTCATGATGTCGAGGTTGCCCGCGTACGGGGGCAGGAAATCGCCCGCGCCTTCGACCTCGACGAACACCGAAACCTTCGCCAGTCCGCCGGAAACGACGGAGGGTTCGTCGAACTGGGGTTCGTTGAGCAGGCGGTAGCCGGGCACGTATTGCTGGATGTCGGCGACCATCTGGTGGATGGAGGCGGTGATCGCGTCGTGGTCGGCGTCGTCGGGGATCGCGCAGAAGATGGTGTCGCGCATGATCATCGGCGGTTCGGCGGGGTTCAGGATGATGATCGCCTTGCCGCGCTGGGCGCCGCCGATGGTTTCCACGCCACGGCTGGTGGTCTTGGTGAACTCGTCGATGTTGGCGCGGGTGCCAGGACCTGCCGAATTGGACGAGACCGACGCGACGATCTCGGCATAGGGGACAGGCACGACGCGCGAAACCGCGGCGACGATCGGGATGGTGGCCTGCCCGCCGCAGGTGATCATGTTGACGTTCGGCGCTTCCAGCAGCGAGGCCAGGTTCACCGGCGGTACCACGGCCGGACCCACCGCGGCGGGGGTGAGGTCGACGGCGCGGATGCCGAGTTCGGCATAGCGGGGTGCGGCCGCGCGGTGGACGTAGGCCGAAGTCGCCTCGAACACGATGTCGGGCTTCTCGTCCTGGGCGAGTAGCCAGTCCACACCTTCGGCGGAGGTTTCCAGGCCGAGTCCGCGCGCGCGTTCGAGCCCTTCGCTCTCGGGGTCGATGCCGATCATCCAGCGCGGCTCGATGGACTCCGAGCGCAGCAGTTTGTAGAGCAGATCGGTGCTGATGTTGCCGGATCCGACGATCGCGGCGGTGACGGAACCGTGGGACACGGTTGGCCTCCTCGAGGAATGGCGGCCCGGACGGGCCGCGGGTGGGATCGGCTCAGGTGAACGACAAGCGGACGGAGCCGAGTCCGGTGAAGTCGGCGCGGAAATCGTCGCCGGGTCGGGCGTCGATGGCGCGGGTACAGGAACCGGGGAGCACGATGTCGCCCGCTTTCAGCCGGACCCCGAAGGTCGCGACCTTGCGGGCCAGCCAGGCGACCGCGATCGACGGATCCCCGAGGACCGCGTCGCTGCGGCCTTCGGCGACGATCTCACCGTTGCGGGTGAGCACGGCATCGATCGCGGTGATATCGATATCGCCCGGGGCGACGCGTTCGCGGCCCAGGACGAACCCGGCCGAGGAAGCGTTGTCGGAGATGGTGTCGGCGAGCCCGATCTGCCAGTCGGTGATCCGTGAGTCGATCAGCTCGATCGATGGCGCGTAGGCGACGGTCGCGGCCAAGACGTCGGCTTCGGTGCAGTCCTCGCCGGGCAGGTCGGCGCCGAGGACGAACCCGACCTCGACCTCCACGCGCGGCAGCAGGAACTTGGTGGTATCGACGGGGACGTCCTCGTAGACCTCCATGTCGGCGAGCAGGTGACCGTAGTCGGGCTCGTCGACGCCCATCATCTGCTGCATCGCCTTCGACGACAGCCCCACCTTGTGCCCGACGACCTTTCCGCCGTCGTCGAGCCTGCGCCGGATATTGAGCAGCTGGACCTCGTACGCGTCCACCACATCGATGCCCGGATACCGGTCGACGATGGGGGACACGGCCACCCGATCCAGCTCCGCCCGCGCCAGTTCGGCGGCGAGCTCGGTGCGCATGCCGGTTGTCAGCATCCTGGCTCCCTCTTCTCGTCTGGTGATGCCACCCCATGCTCGTGGTCGAGGCGGCTCGCCGGGCCGGGCTCTCCCGCTGGATGGACAGGAAATTCCCCGGCCCGGCGCGGGATCGCCGCGCACGCGACGACCAGGACAACGGTCATGACCGCGATGGACACGAACACGAGATGTATTGCGGCGGACAGCGATCGCGGTGTCGGCGCACCGTCGCCGGCCAGCCGCGCGTTGACGATCGCGCCGAAGACCGCGACTCCCACCGCGCTGCCCAGCGACCGCGCGAACATGGTGGCGGAGGTCACGACCCCGCGTTCGGCCCACCGCGCGCTCGTCTGCGCCGCGATGAGCGTGGGTGTGGCCACCAAGCCCATGCCCGCGCCCACCACGAAACACGACGCGGCGACCTGCCACAGCGCTGAATCCTCGTCGAGCAGCAGGGTCGTCACCACGCCGAGCGCCGCGACGGTACTGCCCAGCACCGCGCACGTGCGAAACCCGAAGCGCAGATACACCTTTCCCGCTCTGGCCGCGGCCAACGGCCAGCCCAGGGTGAGCGCTCCGGTGACGAGCCCCGCGACCAGGGCGCTCGACCCGAGCACGCCCTGATTGAACATCGGCACATACGTCGTGAACCCGAACAGCAGCGCCCCGCCCAGCATGGCCGCGACACTGCTCGCGATCACCACCCGCCGGGTGAACACCCACAGCGGCAGAATCGGTTGCGTGGCCCGCGCTTCGACGGCGACGAACAGCGTGAGCGACAGTCCGGCGCACCCGAAGACCGCGACACCGACCGGCGATCCCCACGCCCACGCCTGACCGCCCTCGAGCAGTCCGAGCACCAGTGCCCCCGCACCGAGCGTCAACAGGACCGCCCCGGCGTAGTCGACGCTGCGCCGGCGCCGCGGTACCGACTCGTGGAAGTTGCGGATCAGCATCCAGGTGGCGAGCGCGGCCAGCGGCAGGTTGACCAGGAAGATCCACCGCCACCCGAGATAGTCGGCGCAGATACCGCCGAGCAGCGGGCCCGTCACCGAGGCCACCGCCCACACCCCGGCCAGATAGCCCTGGACCGTGGCACGTTCGGCCAACGTGTACAGATCACCCGCGATGACCATGGTGGTGGGCTGGATGGCGCCGGCGCCGATGCCCTGGACGGCGCGGAACACGATCAGGGCGAGCATGCTGCTCGCCAGCCCGCACAGCAGCGAGCCCAGCGCGAACACCGCGATGCCGAACAACATCACCGGTTTGCGCCCGAACGTGTCGGCGAGCGCGCCGCAGATCGGCACGGTGACGGCCTGGGCGAGCAGATAGCTCGTGAACAGCCACGGGAACAGCGTGAAATCGCCCAGACTGCCGGTGATCGACAGCACCGCGGTCGCCAGGATCGTCGAATCGAGCGCGACGAGTCCGGTGGCGAGCATCAGCGAGGCCAGCACCGGCCCACGGTCCGAGCCGAAGCCGACATCGGGCCGCGCGGTATCGGTTGCCACAGAACACCTCTCGCTCAGAAGCGGATACGGACCCGGTCGGTGCGCGGGCGGGCTTGGCAGGCCAGGGTGTACCCGGCGTCGATGTCGTCCTGATCGAGGACGGCCGAGTTGGTCGTGGTGACCTCGCCGTCGACGACGGTGCACGCGCACGTTCCGCACTCGCCCTCGCGGCAGGAGTACGGGACATCGAGCCCGCCGGCGAGCATGACGTCGACGAGGGTGCGCGAGCGCGGCCAGCTCAACGCGTGCACGGTCCCGTCGAGCTCTACCTCCACGCGCGCGGCATCCGCGTCGTCGACGGGGTCGAGCGGCTCGGGTTCGGCGAACGGATCACCGGACAGCGAGACGAACACCTCGGTGGTGACGCGTTCGCGCGGCCATCCGGCGCCCGAGAGTGCCTCGGTCACCGCCGACATGAACGGGCCGGGCCCGCACACGAACGCCGCGAAGGACGAATACGGCGCGGCGAAGTCGGCCAGCTGGGCCGCGGTGGGCAGGCCCTGCAGCGATTCGAGCCAGTGCGCCACAGTGATCCGGCCCGGGTACCGCGCGACGAGATCGCGCAGGGCGTCGGCGAAGATCACCGATGCCTGCTCGCGATTGGCGTAGAACAGCACCACCCGGCCGGTGCCGCAGGCCAGGGCCGAACGCAGGATCGACATCACCGGTGTGATGCCGCTGCCCGCCGCCCACAACAGCAGATCGGTGTCGAGTGAGGCCGGGGTGAAGGCGCCCTGCGGCGGCAGCACATCGAGGGTGTCGCCGACAGCGATGTTGTCGCACAACCAGTTCGAGCCGTAGCCGCCGGGTGTGCGCTTGACCGTGACCTGCGGCGGATCGCCCGTGAACGGCGAACTCGCCAGCGAATAGCAGCGCGCCACCGGTTCGGGCCGCTCGCTCGGGATCCGCAGCGTGAGGAACTGGCCCGGCCGGAAGGCGAAGCGGTCGGCGACCGCTTCGGGTACCTCGAACACCAGCGTCCGCGCGTCCGCGGTCTCTTCGATCACCGCGGATACGCGCAGCGTCACCACCCGCGAGCTCCGCGGAACGTCGACAGTCGCCCTCGTCACTGGTGTTCTCCTCGATCTCGGAACCGGTCTTGCGGAGCACCGTCGCAGGCTCGCCGGCGTTGCGGAGCCCGTGGCTCCCGGTGGCCGGGAGATCGCGATGCACTGCCCGCTGACCGGGAAGACCAGGGCGGATGCGGTGGACGGCGACCCTAGCGTCGGGCTCGTGGACACCAGATTCTCCGGGGGCACCCGATGAACCGCATGCAGCACACCGTCGCGCTGGTGACCGGCGCGGCCGGGGGAATGGGCCGCGCCCATTGCCGTCGGCTGGCCGAGGAAGGCGCCGACATCATCGCACTCGACATCGAGGCCGCCGCGCCAGAGCTGGCCGAGACGGCACGCGAAGTCGAGGCAACGGGTCGCCAGTGCGTCACCGGCGTCGCCGACGTGCGCGATCAGGCAGCCCTGGACGTGGCAGTCGCCGACGGCGTCGCCGCGCTGGGTCGCCTGGACGTGATCGTGGCCAACGCCGGCATCTACACCGACCTCGGCCTGTCCTGGGAGCTGTCGGATCAGGCCTGGCAGCGCACCATCGACATCAACCTCACCGGCATGTGGCACACCGTGCGCGCGGCCGTCCCCGCCCTGTCCGACGGCGGCTCGGTGGTGATCGTGAGCTCCACCAACGGCATCGTCGGCGCGGCCGCCGCCGCGCACTACTCGGCGAGCAAGCACGCCGTGGTCGGGCTCGCCCGCACCTTGGCCAACGAGCTCGGCCCGCGCGGGATCCGGGTGAACACGGTGCATCCCGGCTCCGTCGCCACGCCGATGATCCTCAACGACGCGGTGTACGCCAAACTGCGCCCCGACCTGCCGAATCCGACGCAGCAGGACGCGGCGGAGGCGCTGGCCCGGCGCACGATTCTGCCCGTTCCGTGGGTGGATCCGGTCGACATCAGCAATGCCGTGCTCTTCCTCGCATCCGACGAGTCCCGTTACGTGACGGGAACCCAACTCGTGGTGGATGCCGGACTTACTCAGAAGGTGTGACATGGGACGGGTTTCGGGCAAGATCGCGCTGATCACCGGCGCCGCGCGCGGTATCGGCCGCGCACAGGCGATCCGGCTGGCCGAGGAAGGCGCCGACATCGTCGCCGTCGACATCTGCGGGCCGGTCGAGACCGTGGTGTCGCCGGGAGCGACGCACGACGACCTCGCCGAGACCGTGCGCGCGGTCGAGGCGACCGGTGCGCGGATCGTCGCCGCGACCGTCGACGTCCGCGACGGCGCGGCGCTGCGGGCCGCGGTCGACGCCGCGGTCGAGCAGCTGGGTGGTCTCGACATCGTCTGCGCCACTGCCGGAATCAGTTCCAGCGGCGGCGCACTGGAACTGACCGAACAGCAGTGGCAGACGATGATCGACGTCAATCTGACCGGGGTATGGCAGACGTGCAAGGCCGCCACCCCGCACCTGATCGCGCGCGGCGGCGGCGCGATGATCCTGACCAGCTCGATCGCCGGACTACGCGGCCTGGTGGGTGTCGCGCACTACACCGCCGCCAAACACGGGGTGGTGGGGCTGATGCGCTCGCTCGCGAAAGAGCTGGCCCCGCACCATGTCCGGGTGAACTCGGTGCATCCGACCAATGTCGACACCCCGATGATCCAGAACGACATGGTGCGCAAGGTGTTCCGGCCCGACCGGGAGAACCCCACCCGCGAGGAATTCGCGGAGGCGGCCGTGACCATGAACATGCTGCCCATCCCGTGGGTCGACCCGGTCGACATCGCCAATGCCGCCCTGTTTCTCGCCTCGGACGAGGGCCGCTACATCACCGCGGTGACGTTGCCCATCGACGCGGGCAGCACCCAGCGCTAGTGCGCTAGCACCGTTCGTACTGACGCGCGAAGGGCTCCGACTCCGGTGCGACCTCGCGCTCGGATGCCGGGCAGCCGCCGACAAGGACGGCGACCCCGGGGCCGTCGCGCGTCACGATCGTGTAGTCGACCACAGCACCGGGCCGGGACAGGTAACGAAGGTGCCGGTCGGCGAGTTGTGTCGCCTGCGCGGCACTGAATTTCTGTCCGCTGGGCGGGAATACCGTGACGCCCAGTGTGCGGCCCGCTGTGTCGGGCGGGTCGAATACCGACACCTCGGCGAGGAACGGGGTGGGTTGATCGGTCAGGAACCACTCCCACAGTTCGAGTTCGCCGGTGGAGGGGAAACGGGGGCGGCGGTCCGTGTGGGTCGAACTGGGCGCCAGTTTCGAGTAGTGCTCGGACATGCTCTCCCCATGAACGGGGGACACTGTCCAGTAGTTGGATGCCAGTTCGGGGAAGTCCTGGATGATGCGGCGCATCGCCGCGGTGGCCCGGTGGGGTTCGGCCTCGGAGCCCGCTCGCACACTGATGAATTCGGTCGGTCCGTCCGTGTCCGCGGTGGCGGTGAAGCTGCTGGTGGACCAGTGGATCTGCGCACCGGTATCGGCCGCTGACACTCGGGTCCAGGTGTATGCCGCGTTCGCTTCCACGTCCACGTTCCGCCACGAACTGCCGGTCCCGGAAAAGGAGTCGGTCTTCCGGTGGATCTTGACCATGGTCGAGTCGCCTCGATAGTGCGGCGGCAGTTGCTGAGCGCCCATGACACGCACGACAGACGCGGTCTCGGCTGGTGTGACGCCGTCCTCGAGCTGCACCTCGAGTCGGGATGTGTAGTAGGAGTTGGGGCCGTACGGGTGGTACTGGAACGTATGCGACGCGTCGGCCACTCCCGGAAGGGCCTCGATGGCTGTCTCGATCACCCGGGACCAGCGGTCACGCTCGGCCTGATCGGGCCCTTGCGGAAAGAGCGAACATCCAGTGAGCAGGACTGCCGCCATCATCACCACGATGGTGGGCACGGTGAAGCGCATAGCAGTTCATCCTGCCAGCAGCCGGCAGAGAATCCGCCGCGAAAACCGCAATGCGCGGGCCGCCCGATGGCGGCCCGCGCATTGTGCCGGTTCAGTGCGCGGTGTCCTCGCGGGTGAGGAAAGCCAGTACGGCCGACTCGAATTCGCCCTTGCGTTCGATCATCGCCCAGTGCCCACAGTGGGGGAATACGTGCAGTTCGGCGCGCGGGATGGTACGCATCGGGATCAGCGCCATATCGAGGGGGCTCACCCGGTCATCGCGGCCCCAGGTGATCAGCGTGGGGGCAGCCACCTTGTGCAGCATCGCCCACGGCGGCGGTGCGTCGGAGGCCTCCATCGCCTTGATCATCATCGCGAACGCGGCCTTGCTGTACATCCGGCGAGCGCTGTCCAGTGTCGCGGGATCGGTGGCCTGGGTCCAGCGCTCCTCGATCAATTCCTCGGTCACCATCGCGGGGTCGTAGACCATCGAATGCAGCCACTGGATCAACCGCTCGCGGGTCGGTTCCTCGGTGAACTCCTGGAGCAGCTTGATGCCCTCGCCGGGGCCGGGGCTGAAGAGATTGCGGCCGATGCCGCCGATCGTCACCAGCTTGCCGACCCGCTCGGGATGGGCGATGGCGTAGTTGAGCGCTACGCCGCCACCCATCGAGTTGCCGATGATGTCGACGCTGTCGAGGCCGAGCGCGTCGACGAAACGAACCACCGCATCCAGCGCGGTGATCATCGGATGTCCGCCGAAGTCGTCGCTCACCCCGAAACCGGGGAATTCCAGGACGAGACAACGGAATCGTTGCGCGAAGACGGCGAGGTTACCGCGGAAGTTGCGCCATCCGGTGACACCGGGCCCTGATCCGTGCAGGAGCAACAGCGGCGGTCCTTCGCCCGCCTCGTGGTACCGCAAGACGCCCGCATCGGTGGTGATCTCGCGCAGCGTGCCCTCGTAGCTCAGGTCGGTCATGCGTGGGTACCGCCGTCGATGCGGATCTCGGTACCGGTGATGAAGGCGCCGTCCTCGGAGACGAGCATCGCGATCACGCCGGCGACCGCGGCAGGGTCACCCATGCCCGCGCCGCCGGATTCGAGGTCGGTCGGCAGGACGGGCGACAGCTTTCCGAACAGGGCCCAGTTGGCGTCGGAGGGCACGTATCCGCCAGTGGCTTCGGTGATTCCGGACTTGATGCTGCCGGGCGCGACACAGACCGCGCGCAAGCCCTTGCCGCCGTACTCGAGGGCGATGGCGTGGGTGAAGGACTGGATGCCGCCCTTGCTCGCCGCGTAGGCCGCCATGTACGGGTGCGCGAAGGCCGCCGACGTCGAGCTGAAGTTCACCACGGTCGCGCGCGGGTTGACCAGCAGTGCCGGCAGTGCCTCGCGGACGACGAGGAAGGTGCCGGTGAGGTTCACCCGGATGATCAGGTCCCACAGGTCGAGCGGGGTCTGATCGGTGTGCGAGGCACGCAGGATGCCCGCCGCGTTCACCAGCGAATCCAGGCCGCCGAGGGTCTCGATCGAGGAGCGGACGCCCTCGATCACCGACTGCTCGTCGCCGATATCGATGGTGAGGGTGGTGAGCCGGTCGGCGGTGCCGCGCTCGGCGGCCTGCGCGCTCGTCGCGGCGAGGCCCTCGGCTGATACGTCGGCGGCGACCACCCTGGCGCCCTCGTCGAGCAGTCGCAGGGCGGTGGCCGCGCCGATGCCCGAGGCGGCGCCGGTGACCAGCGTCCGGTGGTTGTCGAGTCTGTTCATGGGGTTCTCTCCTGGTCTTGGGTGTCAGCCGAGTCGGCCGGGAACCGGTTCGTGGCGGAGCTGATCGGTCGCCAGCGCGCCGACGCGGACAGCGTCCTCGATGGAGTCGCGCAGGGCGGGGCAGGTGGGGATCCAGCTGCTGTGCTCACCGAGGGCCGCGCGCCGAGCGAATTCGGGGCACGCGGACTCGGCGTCGTCGAGCCACTGGATGCTGGTGTGACTGGGACTGAATTTCTCTGCCAGCACCTTGTTTCCGCAGGAAGCGCATTCGACGGGTTGCATGGCCGCCCCTCTCATCGCTCGCCGGCGGCATGGCGGGCGCCGATGTAGCCGAACACCATGGCCGGGCCGATCGTCGCGCCCGCACCGGCGTAGTCGTTGCCCATCACCGCGGCGGAGGTGTTGCCCACGGCGTAGAGGCCGGGGATGGGAGACCCGTCGGCGCGCAGCACCTGGGCGTCGGCGTTGTAGACCAGGCCGCCCTTGGTGCCGAGGTCGCCGATCCGCACCCGCAGCGCGTAGTACGGGCCCTTGTCCAGCACATCGAGTGCGGGCGTGGCCAGGGTCGGATCACCGTAGTAGTTGTCGTAGGCGCTGACACCGCGGCCGAAGTCCGCGTCGTGCCCGTCGCGAGCGAAACCGTTGAAGCGTCCCACGGTGTCGCGCAACGCGTCGGCGGGCACGCCGATGGCGGCGGCGAGTCCCTCGAGATCGGGCGCGGACCGGATCAGGCCGGCCCCCGACCACGAGGCCGGGAACTTCTGGCCGGGCACGATGCCACCGATCGGGTAGCGGCTCTTGGCTTTCGCGTCGAAGATCAGCCAGGCCGGATCGTGGCCGCCCTTCAGCTGGGCGTGCACGAACGTCACATACGGCGATGCCTCGTTGGTGAACCGCTTGCCCGTGCCGTCGACGATGATCGAGCGTGGGATCGAGCGTTCCGACACCAGCACCTGGTTGATGCCCTCCGGTCGCTGGAACGACGGCATCCACCACGCGTCGTCCATCAGATCGACTGCCGCGCCGATCTTTTCGCCCGCGATGATGCCGTCGCCGGTGTTGTCCGCCGACGCCGCGCTGAAGTTGTCGCGTCCGCCCTCGGGCAGGTGGTCCTTGCGCATGGCCTGGTTGTACTCGAACCCGCCGGTGGCCAGCAGCACACCGGCACGCGCCCTGATCCGGATCTCGCGGCCGTCGCGCTCGGCGAGCACGCCGAGCACCGCGCCCGCGTCGTCGGTGATCAGCGAGCGCAACGGGGTGTCGAGCCACAGCGGCACTCCCGCATCACGCACGGCCAGGCGCAGCCGGGCGATCAGGGCCCGGCCGAGCGTGTCCATGTGTCTGCGCAACACGATGGCCTTGACCGCCCGCAGGCCGGTCAGCAGCGCGGTCCAGCGGGCCTTCCAGGTGCGGGTCACCATATTGAGCTGGACGAAGTCCTTGGAGGTGATGAACAGCCCCGGCGGTGTCGCGAGCGCGGCCGGACGCAGCAGATCCTCATCGGCGCCGAGCTGTTTGAGATCGACCGGCAGCGGCTCGATGGAGCGGCCCGCTGGCCGTCCTCCCGGTGCTTCGGGGTGATAGTCGGAATAGCCGGCGCACCACTGGAAACGCAGGTGCGGGCTGGTCTCGAGGAAGGCCAGCATGCGCGGGCCCTCGTCGATGAACGCGTCGAGGTTGGCCGACGGCACCCGATCGCCGACCACGGCGTCGAGATAGGCGCGCACGTCGGCGCGGGAATCGCCGAGGCCCTCGCGCAGCAGCGCCGGGTTGTTGGGCACCCAGATGCCGCCGCCCGAGAGCGCGGTGCTGCCGCCGTACACGGAGGCTTTCTCGATGACCAGGGTGTCCAGGCCGCGATCGGCGGCGGCGAGCGCGGCGGTGAGCCCGCCCGCGCCGCTGCCGACGACGAGGAAGCCGACTTCGTGATCCCAGTGTTGTTCGGTCGCAGTCATCTCCGCCTCGCTCAGCCGACGACCATGTCGTCCTGGGACCAGAACGCGCGCATGCTCACGATGCGGGCGTCCTCGTCGAAGGTCATGACATCGATCGGATCGAGGGTGAAGGTCTGCTCACCGAACTTGGTGACCACCCGGAAGCTGAACGCGGCGCTGTTGCCGGCCACGCGGACGGAGAACAGTTCGGTCGAACGCTCCAGCGGCTCGATGTTCTCGTAGAACTTCGTGATCGCCGCGTGCCCGACATGCGGTTCGGTGCCGACCGGGTCCTCGACCGTCGCGTCCTCGCGGTAGAGGGCGACGACGTCGGCGGCCGTACCGCTGCCGACGGCCTCCACATATTTGCGCACCGTTGCGCGAATGTCGTCCGCTGAAGCCATCGTGTCGCTCCTGAAATGTCGAAAGGGATGAGTCTGTGAACCGAACCACATCCGGTGGCTCGGATGCCCCGGTCTCTCCCGTCCAGCGGGAAAGACCGGGGGTGGATCATTCGCCGAGGATGTGGCGGACGGCGAGGTGGCTGAACAGCATGGACGCGCCGATCGGATTGCCGCCGCCGGGGTAGACCTCGCCGCTCACGGCAGCCATGGTGTTGCCCGCGGCGTAGAGGCCTGGGATCGGCTCACCGTCGCGGCCGAGAACCCGGGCCGCGCTGTCGGTGCGCAGCCCGCCCTTGGTGCCCAGATCGGAGATGCCGAACGCCGCCGCGTGGTAGGGCCCCTTGTCGATGGTCACCAGTGGCGGTTCGCCGTTGGAGAAGGCCCGGTCGTAGGCCTCGTCGCCGCGCCCGAAATCGGGGTCGGCACCGGTGGCGACGATCGCGTTGAACCGCTCCACGGTGGCCGCCAGGTTCGCCGCGGGCACGCCGATCTTCGCGGCCAGCTCGGCGAGGGTGTCGGCGGTGTGCCACAGACCGGCCTCGACGTACTTCTCGGTCTCGACCATGGAGACATTGGTGGCCTTGATCGGCGGCACCTCGCCCTCCTTGTCGTCGTAGATCATCCAGAACGGCAGGGTGAGCCCGCGATCGTTCATCTGGCGGATCACGTCGCGGCCGAGCCGGTCGTAGGGGGCCGACTCGTTGACGAACCGCTTGCCGTCCTGATCGACGAAGATGCCGCCGGTGAACCACAGCGCGAACGCGGACCGCCCGTCGGGATGGGTCAGTCCGGGCGACCACCACGCCTGATCCATCAGATCGGTGTCGGCGCCCGCCGCGATGCCCGCCTGATGCGCCCTACCCTGATTTCCCCAGGGCCCCATGGTGTCTCGTGCCTCGCCCGGCACACCGTAGTGCGTGCGCAGCTCGGCGTTCTGCTCGAAACCGCCCGCCGCCAGGATCACGCCGCGCCGCGCGCGGATCGCGACGCGGGCGCCGTCGCGTTCGACGATCGCGCCCGTCACCACACCGTCCTCGACCACCAGTTCCACCAGCGGCGAATCCAGGTGCAGCTGTGCGTGCGGGTAGCTCGAGATCGCGCGCAGCATCCGTCCGATCAGCGCCTGACCGCCGATCAGCAGGTCCTGCGGGGGAGCGCCGAGCCGGTCGGTGTCCAGCGTTCCGCGCAACGATGCGCGCAGCGGGCCCAGCTCCGCGGCAGGCAGCGGCGTCGGCATGATGTGGCGCTGACCGTCGAGCCGGGCCTTGGGTGCCTTCCCGAAATAGTCCGGCCACGGCAGCACCATGAAGGCGAAATGGTCGTCGGCTTCGAGGTACTCGATGAGATCGCGGCCTCGCCGCACGTAGGTCTGCTGCAGTTCGTCGGGGGTGCGGTCACCGACCACCGCGCGGTAGTAGGTCAGTGCGTCGTCGAGGGTGTCGTCGGTGCCCGCGCGCTCCAGTACGGGGTTGCAGGGGAACCACACCCCGCCGCCGCCCGAGTACGCCGTCGTGCCGCCGAACTTGTCGGTCGCCTCGACCACCGCGACGCTGAGTCCCTCGCGCGCGGCGGTGTAGGCGCCGGCCAGGCCACCACCCGACCCCGCGACCAGCACATCCACCTCGTCGTTCCAGTCCACCACTGTTTCCTCCTGGTACCACCTCGAATTGCGCTCGACGGTAGGCCCGGCGCCGGTGGTCGTGGGGCGGCTCTCCCGATCACCGGGAGAGCATCGATGCGCGAATGTGCCGGTCAGCGGGAAGGGGACCTGCTCGAACGCGGCGCGCGTCCTTAGCGTCGCCCGCAGAGAAACCGGTCTCCATCGAAAGGTAGGCACTGTGAACCCCGAGACCCCATCGGCACCAGCGAAAGGCCCGGCCGACGTCGACGTGGTCGTCGTCGGTGCGGGCATCGCCGGCCTCTACGCGCTGCACCGCTTCCGCGGTAGCGGTCTCACCGTGCGGGTGTTCGAAGCCGGCGACGGCGTGGGCGGCGTCTGGTACTGGAACCGCTACCCGGGCGCGCGCTGTGATGTCGAGAGCGTCGACTACTCGTACTCCTTCGACGACGCGCTGCAACAGGAGTGGAACTGGAGCGAGAAGTACGCCACCCAGCCCGAGATCCTGTCCTACCTCGAGCACGTCGCCGACCGCTACGAACTGCGTCGCGACATCGAATTCAACACGCGCGTCACCGATATCGTGCTCGACGAGCAGACCCTGCGCTGGCAGGTCGACACCGACACCGGCCGCGCGGTCTCGGCCCGGTTCGTCGTGCTGGCCACCGGCCCGCTCTCCAACGCCAACACCCCGGCCATCGACGGACTCGACACCTTCGCCGGGCAGCTCCTGCACACGTCGCACTGGCCGCACGAGGGGGTCGATCTCACCGGCCGCCGGGTCGGCGTGATCGGCACCGGCTCCTCCGGTATCCAGACGATCCCGTGTGTGGCCGAGCAGGCCGAGCGCTTGCACGTGTTCCAGCGCACCGCCAATTACAGTGTGCCCGCCGGTAATACGCCGCTGACCGAACAGGACCGGGCCGCGCAGAAGGCGAACTATCCCGAGCGCAGGCGGCTGTCGATGGCCAGCGGCGGCGGTTCGCCGCACCAGGCGCATCCGGCATCCGCGGTCGCGGTGAGCGAGCCGGACCGGCGCGAGGCCTACGAGAAGCGCTGGGCGCTGGGCGGTGTGCTGTTCAGCAAGACCTTCCCCGATCAGCTGACGACCCTCGCCGCCAACGACACCGCCCGCGAATTCTGGGAGGAGAAGGTGCGGGCGGTGATCGAGGACCCGCGCGTCGCCGACCTGCTCGTCCCGCACGACCACCCCATCGGCACCAAGCGGATCTGCACCGACACGAACTACTACCAGACCTTCAACCGCGCCAATGTCGACCTCGTCGACCTGAAGGCGACACCGATCACCCGGATCGACGCCGAGGGCGTGCACACCACCGACACGCATTACCCCCTCGACACCCTCGTGCTCGCGACCGGCTTCGACGCGATGACCGGTTCGGTGTCGCGGATGAACATCGTCGGCCGCGACGGCGAGACGCTCAACCACGCCTGGCGGGAAGGGCCGAAAACCTATCTGGGACTGGGGATGGCAGGGTTTCCGAACCTGTTCAACCTCACCGGTCCCGGCAGTCCGTCGGTGCTGGCCAACATGGTGCTGCACTCGGAACTGCACGTCGACTGGGTGGCCGAGGCGATCGGCTTCCTCGACGGCAGGGGAGCGGTGGCGCTGGAGGCACGCCAGGACGCGGTGGCGGAGTGGGTGCTCGAATGCGTGAACCGGGCCGCGGGAACGCTGATGACACAGGCGAATTCGTGGTACCTGGGTGCGAACATCGAAGGCAGGCCACGGGTGTTCATGCCCTTCGTCGGCGGCTTCGGCGTCTACGGCCAGATCATCGCCGAGGTCGCGGCCGCCGGGTACAAGGGCTTCGACGTCATCGAGGCGTGAGCGGCGACGACGGGGTGGTCCGCACCGGACCACCCCGTCGTCGTGTCAGGCCGTGAAGCCGCCGAACCCGCCCTTGTAGAACAGCAGCGGCTCGGCGCCCTCGGTGGCCCGCAGCTCACCGATGCGCGCGAGTACCACGGTGTGGTCGCCCGCGTCGTGCTCGAGCTCCACCGTCACCTCGATCTGGGCCAGCGCCCCGGCCAGCGCGGGCGCGCCGTTGCCCGCCCTGTCCCACTCGACGCCGGCGAACTTGTCGGCCCCGCTCACCGCGAACTGGCGGCACAGCGCGCTCTGCTCCTGCGCCAGGATGTTGATGCACAACGCGCCCGCCGCACGCAGCAGCGGCCAGCTCGTGGAACTCTTGGCCGGGCAGAACGACACATACGGCGGGTCCAGCGACACCGACACCACCGACTGACAGGTGAAGCCGAGCGGTCGCGTCCCGTCGTGGGCGGCGATCACCGCGACGCCCGTCGCGAAGTGCCCGAGCACTCTGCGCAGGTCCGCGGGGGCCGGGATACCTGCGTCGACGACGACGTTGTCCGCATTCATAGAGGTCCTTCCGAAAGGAATTCGATGCCTCCCAGAATCCGGGAAGATCGGGCAGCGCCTCAAGACGGCCTCCCGGTCAGCGGTTGCTGACGGGTGAATTCCGGGAAGATCGGTTGCTAGCATTCAGCCATGGCTACCCCCGACCCCGACTCCGGCGTGCCCAATCTGCCGCCGACCAGCTGGGCGGTGCTCGCCATGCTCTCGTACGAGGAGGAGATCTCCGGCTACGACCTGAAGAAATGGGCGGACTGGAGTCTGCGCTACGTCTACTGGACCCCGTCCTACAGCCAGATCTACGCCGAGCTGAAGAAGCTCGAACAGCACGGCTTCGCGAGTTCGCGACTCGATCCCGACAACACCATGCGCGCCAGACGGCTGTACCAGATCACCGCGGAGGGCCGGGCCGCGGTGACCACGTGGTGGAACAAGGCGCCGGTCGATCCGTCGGTGCTCAAACACCACGTGCTGCTGCGCGTGATGTTCGGCCATCTCGGGTCCCCGGATCGGCTCAAGCAGATCCTGCACGACCACATCGCCGACGTCGACAAACTCGCCCAACGCGCCGCGATCGATGCCGAAGCCGCGAAATCCGAACCGGGCTGGGCCTATTCGCAGCTCGTGCTGCAATGGGCGCAGCGCCACTACGCGACCGAACGCGACCTCGCGCAGCAGCTGATCGATGACATCGACAACGCGGCCACCGTCTTGGCGGGCGCCGAACACGACGACCGCACCGACTACCCCCACCCGACGCCGGGTCGCTGGCGCGAGATCGAGCAGCGGGTGCGCGAAGAAGAGCTCGAGCAGCACGACCCGGCGGACTAGGCCGTGTCTCTCCGATCGCGGGTACTGTCGCACGGAAAAAGGAGAGAAATCATGATCGCAGTCATCGCCGAGGTGACCGTCAAAGCCGGTGCGGGTGCGGAGTTCGAAGCCGTCGTCGCCGATCTCGTCGAACAGATCAAGTCCAACGAGCCGGGCAATCTGACCTACCAGCTGGTGCGTTCGCGGACCGACGCCGATCACTACCGGTTCTTCGAGCTGTACTCCGACGACGCCGCCGTCGAAGCCCACGGCCGGTCGGAGCACTTCCGCGCGGCAGGCAAGTTGATGGCTCCCTTGCTGGCGGCTGCGCCGAAGATCGAGTACTTCACCGCGGTCTGAACCTGAACCCCCTACTCGGAACGCGGGCCTGAAGGGTCTCGGGTGGGGCGCTACCGGTACCGATCACCTCGGGTCCCGAGGGAGGTCGAGCGTCTCGCGCACCATAGCCCAGATCTCGGTGCGCGCGGCGACGGTGGCGGCGAGGGACGGGATGCTGAGGAATCCGTGGAACAGCCCGGTGTAGCGGCGATAACGAACCGCGACACCGTCGGCTGCCAGGCGCTGGGCGTAGGCGTCCCCGGCCGAACACGGCGGGTCCAGTTCGGCGGTGACCACCACCGCGGGCGGTAGACCGGCCAGCGAGTCCGCCCTGGTCGGCACGAGACGCACGTCGTCGGTGCCGTGCGGTGCGTAGTTCGCCCAGTACCACCGCATGGCGCTGGTGGTGTTGTAGTGGCCCGTGCCGAATCGCCGGTAGGACTCGGTCTCGAAATCGTCGTCGATCACCGGATAGATCAGGATCTGGGCCGCGATCTGTGGCCCGTCCGCGTCCCTGGCCGCGATGGCCACGGTGGCGGCGAGATTACCGCCCGCGCTGTCACCGGCCACCGCGATCCTCGACGGGTCGCCGCCATGGTCGCCGGCGTTGGCGGCGGTCCACCGCAGCGCCGCGAACATGTCGTCATGGGCCGCGGGGCCCGCGTGCTCGGGCGCGAGCCGATAGTCGACCGAGACCACCACCGCACCGACACCCGCCGCCATCGAGCGGCAGAACTCGTCGTGACTGTCGAGGTCGCAGAACACGAAGCCGCCGCCGTGCGCGAACACGATCACCGGCAGCGGTTCGCCGTCGTGATGCGGCCGGAACACCCGCAGCGGTAGCGGGCCGCCGGGTCCGTCGATCGTGAGGTCGCGCGCCAGCGCCATATCGGGAAGTCGTTGCAGCGGAGCGCGTCTGGCGCGGATCGCGGCACGCGCCTCGCTCGCGGCCATCGTGGCGACATCGGGGAATCCGGCGTCGAGCGTGGCGAGCACGGCCGCGACTTCCGGATCGGGAACCGCACCGGGCCCGGTGGTCGGGAACGTTCGCACAGTCACTGGTCCTCCTGAATTTCGGCGACGGAATCGGACGTCGTCGGCCTCACCGTAGGGTCGGTGCCGCGCGATCCGTACCGCGTTCTCCCACTGGGCGGAAACACCAGGTCGATGCCCTTCGGCGGCTGCCTACGGTCGGTGCATGGAAGCCACGAAGGTCTACGTGATCGACACCGTAGTGACCAAGCCAGGACGGGCCAGGGAATTCGTCGACGCCTATCTGCGCGACTACGCCCCGGGCGCGCGCCGACGCGGCATGACGCTGGAGCGGATCGTGGTGAGTCCGCCCGTGTGGTTCCCGGACGAGTCGAACACGATCATCGCGAGCTGGGTGCTAGACGGCGCACAGGGCTGGTGGGAGATGACCTGGCAGGGACGGTCGGATGAGTCGGTGCGGCAGTGGTGGGCCTCGGCGCGGGAGCTGATCGTCGAACGGACCCGCTCGACCGGCGCGCTCGCCACCGACATCGACAGGCTCGGCAATGTTTGAAGTGACTCGGCTGGTGCATCTTTCGCCCGGCACCGAGACCGTGGTGCGTGACCGGCTGATGACCAGGGTGCGCGAAATCGCGGCCCCGGCCGCACGCCGCGTGCTGGTCGAGCCCACATTGCCGGGCGTGCGCAACGGTGGTGATGTCCTGGTGCACCTGCGCTTCGACGAGTCCGCGGACTGGACAGGGACCACCACCGAGGTGGATACCCTGTTGAGCGAGAGTCCCGTCGCCCACGTCGACGGCACCGAATATCACGGCGGCACAGCGGGTATCGCCGAGCCGGACGCCACCGGGTCGGTCTACCGGGTACTGCTGCTGCGAGTCGAGCAGCACACCCCGCGCGCGACGGTCGAGCGCTTCGAGGCAGACCTGCTGCGGATGCCCCGCTACCTGCCGGGCATCCGATCCTGGCAGTTGAGCCGGGTCACCCGTGGCACCGGACTCGCGGCGTGGACCCATGTCTGGGAGCAGGAGTTCGCCGACCTCGACGCTCTCGCGGGCCCCTATCTGATGCATCCGGTCCACTGGGCGCACGTCGACCGCTGGTTCGACCCCGAATGCCCGGACATGATCATCCGCGACCGGATCTGCCACAGTTTTTGCGTGAACCGCCCGCTCTGACGGAAGTGATCGTCCGCGAACGGATCTGACCCCGCTGCCGCGCACAACCGGGTCGCGCCGTGCGCCGCCCGCGTTCGGGCCGGCGGCGTACGGCGCGACGGGGATCACGCCGTACGCGGCCCGCGGTGGTCGGCGTACGAACGGCTCACGCCCAGCGGACGAGGATGCTGCTGCAACGTCGGATGCACCCGGACCCGGCCGTCGTCGACGTGGCGCCAGATGTTGAGCGCGGTCGTGCGCACCGGTGCGCTGAGACGGTGATCGAACAGCATCCGATCCACCGGTCCACACACCGACACCGCCGCCACGGCGGCCTCGCCGAGGTCGCCGATGGGCGCCGCGATACAGCCGAAGCCGGGCAGCGACTCCTCGCGCTCGACGGCGATCCCGTGCGCGCGCACCTTGTCCAGTTCGGTGTCGAGCTGGGCCTTGGTGGTGATCGAGTAGCGGGTGCGTGCGCCGGCCTGGCCCGCGAGGGCATCGGCGATGCGGCGCTCGTCGGAGTAGGCCAGGATCGCCTTGCCGACCGCGGTACAGGCAGCGGGCCGCCTGCCGCCGACGCGGGTGGGCACCACCGCCGACAGCTCGCCGCCGACCTTGTCGAGGTACACGACGTCGGGACCGTCCAGCACGGCCAGATGCACCACGAACCCGGTGACCCGGTGCAGCTCGTGCAGGAACGGCATCGCCGCGCGGTGCAGTCGGTCCTGGTGCACCGCCAGTGAGCCGAGCTCCATCAGCCGGATGCCGAGTTCGTAGTCGCGCCCCTCGCGACGTAGCCAGCGCAACTGCACCAGCCGATCGAGCATGCGATGCGCCGAGGACCGGGGTAGACCGGTGCGCCGGACGATCTGGGCGAGCGTGAGCCTGCCCGGGCCGTCGAAGGCGTCGAGCAGCAGGGACGCGCGATCGAGGATCGCGCTCGGGGTGGTGGCCTCGGCCTGGATGACCATGAGCTCTCCATTCGGATCTACGAGCTGATGCCCAGTCGCATATTTCGATTAGGCATATACCTATTCATACCATCCGTTGTGGTCGTTGTCACATGAATCGGCAGGCCAATATGAAAAAGACGACCCCTGGCCCGAGCGAGGAGCTCGGGCCAGGGGCCGTCGTGGGACTACCTGCGGAATTACATCGCCGCGAGCGGCTCACTCCCGGACCAGTCGTGGCCCCAGTAGCTGTCCGCGGTGATCTCCTCGGCGCTGTAGTACGTCTCGTCGACCCGCATGCCTTCGGTACCGAACTCGATATCCCAGCCGCCGGGCGCGCGGACGTAGAACGACACCATCTTGTCGTTGGTGTGCCTGCCCAGCGTCGAGGACACCGAGAAGCCGTCCTTGGTCACCCGATCGAGAGCCTGGCCGACGGCATCGAGGGAGTCGACCTCCACCATGATGTGCACCAGGCCCGGCGCGCCGCCGTGCGGGGCAGGACACAGCGCCAAGCTGTGATGGCGTTCGTTGACACCGAGGAACCGCACCCGCATCGGGCCGTACTCCGGCGGCGCCGGGATCCGGAACGCGCCGCGCGGCAGGAACCCGAGCACGTCGGTGTAGAAGCCGAACGCGCCGTTGGGGTCCATGGTCGGCAGCACGACATGGCCCAGACCCTGTGCGCCGGTGACGAATCGCGCGCCGAAGGGGGTGATCACCGGGGTGTGGTCGAGCACCGCGCCGTGGAAGATCTCGAGGGTGGCGCCGGTCGGGTCCTGGAAGGTGATGACCTCCTCGACCCGGCGCGCGTCGGCCTCTTCGACCGACAGCGGTTTCACCGCGATCCCGGCCGCCGTCACGGCTTCCTGCACGCGGACCAGTGCCGCGTGGTCGCGGACTTCCCAGCCGATCGTGACGATGGCGTCGCTGTCGCCCGGCACGATCGTGATCCGCGCCGCGCGCTCGTCCATCCGCAGGTACAGCGCGTCCTCGTCGGGCCCGCTGCCCTGGGCGAAGCCGAGCACCTCGAACGCGAACTTGCGCCACCGGTCCATGTCGGCGGTCTGGATCTTGACGTAGCCGAGGCCTTTGATGTCTGTCATTTCCGTTGTCCTTCGTGGTGTTCGGGTCAGATCATCGAGCGCAGGTTGTCCGCGGGCTCGAGACCGAGGGAGCTGACGGCCGAGGCGTGATACACCGTGCTCGGCACGTGGATGGCGTGGGCGAGGCCGACGTGCGCGTCGCGCCAGTAGCGCTGCAGCGGCTTGTCGATCCGCATGGCGTTGCCGCCGGAGCGGGCGAAGATCTGGTCCACGGCGGTGACCGCGCGCCAGGCCGCGCGGACCTGGGTGCGCCGGACCGCGGCCCGCTCGGCGAAGCCGATCTCCTTGCCCGCGTCGACGGCGTCGAAGATCTTGTCGGCGTTGGCGAGGAGTTCCTGGCGCGCGGCGTTGATGTCGGCGGCGGCCTCGCCGATGGCGAACAGCACGTACGGATCGTCCTTGACCGCGGTGCCCTGCGCGCCGACCCGGTCGCGCTGGTAGTCCAGGTGCGCGGCCAGCGCGCCTTCGGCGATGCCGACCACCGCGGAGCTGATGCCCAGCGGGAACATCGTCGACCACGGCATCTTGTACAGCGTCTCGGTGACCCCGTACTCCTTCTGCGCGGTGCCGTCGATGACGTGGTCACCGTTCATCACCCGGTAGTCGGGCACGAACGCGTCCTTGACGATGATGTCCTTGGATCCGGTCCCCTTGAGGCCCACCACATTCCAGGAGTCCTCGACGATCTGGTAATCCTGGCGCGGCAGGATCATGTGCAGCATCGTCGGCGGCAGCGCCATCTTGCCCTCGGCATCACCGAGCATGGCGCCCAGGAAGATCCAGTCACAGTGGTCGGTGCCGGAGCTGAACTGCCAGCGGCCGTTGAAGATGTAGCCGCCGTCGACCGGACGGGCGATGCCGGTCGGCGCGTAGGGCGAGGCCATCCAGGTGTCGTGGTCGTCGGCCCACACCTCGTCCTGCACCTTCGGGTCGGCGAAGGCCAGCTGCCACGGGTGCACGCCGACGATGCCGGCGATCCAGCCGCTGGCCGGGTCGAGCGCGGCGGTGGCCATCACCGTCTCGGCGAACTCGCGCGGGTGCGCCTCGTAGCCGCTGTACTTCTTCGGCTGCAGCAGGCGGATCGGGCCCGCCGCCTTCAGCAGCTGGGCTGTGGCATCGGGCAGCTGCCCGAGCCGCTCCGCCTCCGGTGCCTGCTCACGCAGCTGGTCCGCGATGGCGGCGATATTGTCGAGAACTCTGGTCATCTCCGGTGATGCTTTCTGTTCGTAGTGGGGTGGCGGATCAGGACATGGTGTCGATGACGGCGCCGCGGGCGATGTTGTCGGCCACCTCGGCCTCCCAGCTCGTCACCGCGCGATCGGTATCGATCTCGAACTCGAACCGCTTGGTCATGTCCTCGGTGACGTCGTCGACGTCGACATAGAACTGCTTGTACCAACGGCGCAGCTGATACACCGGGCCGTCTTCCTCCGAGAGCAGCGGATTGTCGATGGGCGCCTTGTTCTTCCAGATCTCGACGTCCTGCTCGAAGCCGTACTCCACGCCCTGCGCGAACTGTGCCGCCATCGCGTTGGCGTCCTCGTCGGACATGCCCTCGGGCTTCTTGACCATCGCGCCGTACTGCAGCACGAACGAGTTCTCGTCGACCGGGTAGTGGCAGTTGACGAGCACCGTCTCGATTGTCATCCCGTTCGATTCGCTCCACAGCCAATCGAGCATGTACGACGGACCGAAATACGAGGCGTCCGAGCGCAGCGCGGAATCCGGGTCGTCGTAGCTGGTGCCGACAGTGACGTCGTGGCGCGGGGTCGAGCGCATGTACTGAGTGGCGACGTGGCCCTCGAAGACGTTCTTGAAGTAGCGCGGGAACGAGTAGTGCACGTAGAAGAAGTGCGCCATGTCGACGACGTTGTCGACGATCTCGCGACAGTGCGAGCCCTCGATCAGAATCGAATTCCAGGTCAGGTCGGTCCACTCCGGCGTGCCGTACCCCTCGATCTCGGGGATGGTCACGTCATCGGTGGGCTTGCTGCCTTGCGGGTCGTGCCAGACGTAGAGCTGGCCGTTGCGCTCCAGCGTCGGCCAGGTGCGGGTCTTGGCCAGCGGCGGCACCCGGCGCGCGTACGGAATGGCCGTGCACTTGCCGTTACCGCCCCAGCGCCAGTCGTGGAACGGGCAGGCGATCGAGTCGCCCTTGATGGTGCCGCGCGCGAGGTTGCCGCCCATGTGGCGGCAGTAGCCGTCGAGCACGTGCAGCGCGCCGTCGGATTCGGACTGGAACACCACGAGCATGGTGCCGAAGGCCTTCACCTCGTGCGGGTTGCCGTCGCGGAACGACGAGAGCAGGCCGAGGCAGTGCCAGCCGCGGGCGAACCGAGTCGGCGCCGCGGCGGCCTCGATCTGCCGGTAGTCGGCGGTGGTGTCCTGCGATCGGCCGTTCGGCGAGTTCTCCGGCATCGAAACCTCCATGTTCGGACGGAGTGGGGATGAGCTGCGCCGATGGTCGCGCCGCGCGGGGGTCGGCGGGTCGTGGTGTTCCCGGTCAGCGGACATGTTTTCGTCCCGGTCGGCCGCTGTCCCGATGACCGGGAGAGGAACCGATCACAGGAGGCGGACCGCCCTACCGTGACGGCATCGGTTTCGACGAGCAGGAGTGAATCATGGGTAACGTCGCGGTGGTACTGGACACCGATGCCATCCGGCTGTTCGCACAGGCGGCGCGCTCGGACAATCCGGCCTACCGGCTCGCCGATCGGCCCGTGGTGCCGCCGACCTTCCTGCCCGCCGACGGATCCATCGCAGGGGAGCGAGTCGAAACCGATCACCGGTTCTTCGGTCCGCCGCCGCGCGCGGGTGACCAGCTGACCGCGATCCGCGCGGGCGCCCCCGGCCAACCCGCCGTCGGCGCCGCCGAGTCGCTCACCCGATACTTCGACCGCACGGGCGGACTGGTCGCCGAGTCGTGGGCGGCGGCGGAAGCCTTCGCGGGCGAGCAGGTGTCACCGCAGGCGGCGGCGCTGCTGGCGACCTACGCCACCGACTGGCTCGGGGCCGAGGCGATCCGCCGCTTCCGCACCAGGTCGGTGCGACCACTGCCGCCCGGCGATGTCATGTCGTGTTCGGGGCGGGTGACCCAGAGCTACGTGCAGGACGGCGAATCCCGGGTCGATGTGAGCCTGTGCGGCGCCGACGCCGCGGGCACCGTGGTCGTCCGTGCGTGGGCCACCTTCGCCGTGACCGGCGACGGGACCCCGGACCCGCGCTAGGGGAGCGGACCTCTCCTCGCCCGCGGGCGAGGACAACGGGTAGTCGACTACTCGTGAGGATGGCTGCGGTGGCGACGACGATCGTGTGTACGCAACTGCCGACACACCTTGTCCACCCTTCGGGAAGGGGCCTGCGATGACCGTCCACGTGGATTCTCCGTCGACAACCGGATTCGAGAGCGACGCGCCGCGGACCGGGTACGACCCGGACTTTCTCGGGTCGCGGGTCGAGGTTCCGGAACTGGATGCGGCCGTGCGCGGCGATGCGGTTCGTCTCGACGGCTCCGACGTGATCAGCTACACCCACTTCTCGTTGGCGCTGAGCAGGCCACGGCGGTTCGCGTTCTGGGTGGCCTGGAACATCGACGGCGCCGCGATGCGCAAACTTTCCCGCACCGGCATCGACTTCGTGAAAGACCCACGCGTCCCGGCCGAGGCGCAGGTGGGAAACGAACTCTACCGACAGAATCGGCTCGATCGCGGCCACCTGGCGCGGCGCGCGGATCTGCTGTGGGGCAGTGAGGCCGAAGCCGAGCAGGCCAATGTCGACTCGTTCTTCTACACCAACATCACCCCGCAGATGGACGACTTCAACCAGAGCAGTCGCGCCGGGGTGTGGGGCCAACTCGAAGACGCGGTCTTCGCCGACGTCGAGGTCGACAACCTGAGGGTGAGCGTGCTCGGCGGGCCCGCCTTCCGCGCGGACGACCAGGTGCATCGTGGGGTGGCCCTGCCGCGGGAGTACTGGAAGGTGATCTGCTTCGCCGAGGGAAACCGACTGCGGTGCAAGGCGTTTCTGCTGACCCAGCACCTCGACGAACTCGAAGCGCTCGCCCTCGACGAGTTCCGCGTTTTCCAGGTCGCCGTGGCCGAGATCGAACAGCGAGCGCACTGCCGATTCCCGGCCGCGCTCCACATCGCCGACACTTTCGTGACCCAGGAGTCGGTGGCCCAGCGCAGCCCGCTCGAGTCGACGGCCGATATCAGCTGGTAACCGCTAGCCGACACCGGCGCGGGTTACGACGTCGCCGCCCGACGTGCCGCCACGCGCGCCCATACCTGGGGATCGGTGCGTGGGCCGCCGGCGGTGGTGGCGCCGTACCGCCGGATCTGGGCGTCGATGTCGAGTGGCGCGGTCAGTGAGGTGCCGGGAGCGAGCGCGTCCTCCACCTGCTCATCGGGCACCAGCCAGCACACCTCGAACTCGATGCCGTCGGGGTCGCGGGCGTAGAGCGCCTTGGTCGACCCGTGATCGCCGGCACCGGTGAGTGCGCGAGCCGCCGTCAAGCGGTCCCGGACGGCGACGAGCTCGGACAACGTGTCCACTTCCCAGGCGACGTGATAGAGCCCGACCGAGCCCGCCGGGCCCGCCGTGGGTGTCCTGGCCTGGAAGAGGCCGAGGTCGTGATCGTTGGCCGAGCCGGGGTGACGCAGAAACGCGCCGCCGGGGAATCCTTCGGCGAGCCGCTCGAATCCGAGCACGTCCTCGTAGAACGCGATGCTGCGCGGCAGATCCGCGACGAACAGAACGATGTGGTTGATTCCCCGCATCGGGCGGTGGCCTCCTCGATCGACAGTCTCGATCTCTGAGCGTCCCACGCCGACCTCCGGCGACACCACTGGACGACCGGGGAGTGGGAGACTTTCGTGCCTGGGCGGCTCGCGCTATTGCGCCGACTTCGTCGCGGTGACGTGCTGCGTGCTGTCGGAGCTGAGCAGCAGCCGGGCGATGAGGTCGGTGAGATGTTCCCGGGTGGTGCCGAATTCGCCGCGCATCCAGGCCGCGACCAACTCCAGTGCGCCGCTGACCACGCTGTAGGCGGTCATGTCGGCGTCGAGCGGATCGGCGGGTTCGGCGAGGATCTCGCGACCCACCGCCGACATCGCGCGCGCGATCGCGTGCTGGGTGGTCAGTCGCGCGGCCTGCAGTGCCTCGGTGCTCTGCGCGTTGAGCAGCAGGGCCGATCGGCGGGGGTCGGCGAGCAGGAAGCCCAGCGCGGCGTCCGCCGCCGCGCGCACCTGGCTGTGGACGTCGGGGTCGGCGTCGTGGGTGGCGGTGACCACCGCGGCGATGCCGAGGGCGGTGTGCTCCTCGACCAGCGCGGTGAGCAGGGCGTCGCGGTCGGCGAACTGCTCGTAGAAGTAGCGATCGTTGAGCCGGGCTCGCACGCAGACGGCCCGTTTGGTGACCGCGGGCGCTCCGCCCTCGGCGAGCAGGTCGAGCGCGGCGTCGAACAGCGCGCCACGACGGCGGGACCGGCGTTCGTCCGCGGCTACACCGCCGTAGACGCGTGATGTCGCCGCGTCGTCGGTGTCGTTGCGCATGGCCGCCCTTCCTCTTCCTCGGGCGCCAGAATAGTCCACCCGGAACTCTTGACCCTCCCTCAATTCTGGTGCACTCTGACACCAGACTAGTTTATGGTGTCATCCAGCACCAGAACTGTCGGCGGAACAAAGGAGTTCACCGATGACCTGTCCTGTGCCACATCAGGAAACCCGCTCGGCCGACGTCACCCCGGCGTCCTCGCGCGAATCCCACAGCGCCGTCGCACGATTCGAACGTGTCGGCGGCTCGGTGCTGTTCGGTTTCTTCGGGGTCGGCCTGTTCGACCAGCCGATGCTGCCCCCCGTCTCGGCCGCGCTCGAGGCCACCGGCCGGGCGCGATATCAGCCGTGGGCGCGGGCAGTGCGCACCGCGGCGGCCGACCAGCTGATCTATCACGGCGAAGACGCCGACCGGGACGCCGAGTCGCAGCGGCTCATGCTCCTGCATCGCGACGTCAAAGGCGTCGGCCCGGACGGTGAACGCTATTCGGCGCTCAACCCGCACGCCTGGAACTGGATCCTCTACTCGACTTTCTTCGTCCAGCGCGGCGCCTACCTCGCATTGACCGGCGACACCCCGTCGCCGGCCGCCGACCAGGCCATCTGGGACCACTACCGCACCAAAACGCGCGGCCTGCACCTGCCGGGTAACTCGCAGCCGATCGCGAACTACGCGGACCTGGCCGTCCACTACGACCAGATGATCACCGAGCTGCGCGCGACCCCGGCGCTGGAAGCGGCCACCACAACGGTTCGCCGTGCACCGCGCCCGGACTTCCTGCCCGCCGTCACCGCCCCGTTCTGGTGGGTGAGCGCGCCCACGTTCGGCTATATCGCGATGGTTCTCGGCTGCGGGATCATGCACCCCGAGGTGCGCGCCAAGATGCCGATCGCCTGGACCGCTCGCCACGACCGGCACTTCCGAATCCTCACGACCGTTCTGCGCGTCGCCTACACCCGGCTCCCGGCCGCGGTCACCGACTCCCCGATGGCCCGCAATCGGCGCAAGTACGAACGCCTGGCCGGGCGATACCGGGAGGTCGGCCTCACCTCGTTCGCACCGGAGACCGGCGAGGCCCGATCGCGGCGGCGGGTGCGAGCCTAGCCGCGATCGAGTGCCGCTCGGTCCGGCGCGGAGCCCGGCAGGTGCGGATCCATCCAGCGCAGCATCCGGTCGACCGAATCCGCGCAGTCGCCCTGCGCGCCGGACTCGGCCCACTCGATCAGCGCGGCGAAGGTGGCGGACTGGTACGCGGTGGCGATGGCCCGGCAGATGGGAGCGGGGGAGCCGGGCAGTCGACCGGCGAGGTAGTCCGACAGCGTATCGATCCACGGACGGTAGATCCGGGGAGCGGTCGCGGCCAGCTCGGGTTCGGAGGAGATCAGCCGCAGCCAGTCCGGCACCAGCTCCTGGATCTGCGGATCGCGCGACACCGACTCGACGATCGCGGACCGCACGACCACCGCGGGCGGCTCCTCGGGTGCGGCGCCGGCGAGCGCGTCTCGTAGCCGCTCCGTCGCGGGCGCGACCCCGATCCAGGCGATCTCGGCTCGGGACGAGAAGTGTCGCAGCAGGGTGCGCGTGCTGATTCCGGTGGCCTCGGCGAGATCGCTCCAGCTGGTGGTGGCGAAACCGCGGTCGGTCCACAAGCGCAGTGCGCCGACCGACACGGCCCTGGTGTCCAGCACGGAGGGGCGGCCGGGGCGGCGGGGAGCTGGCTGGGTCACCGCGAAAGCCAAACAGTTTTGGCGAAGTGTGTCAATATTCAGTGAGACCTCACCGAAAACAGGAGAAACAGTATGGATTTCGTCAACTCGTCCGCGATCGTCACCGGCGGTGCGTCGGGTCTCGGCTTGGCGACCGTGCAGGAACTGCACGCCAAGGGCGCCAAGGTCGTCATCGTCGACCTCCCCTCGTCCAACGGTGCGGCCATCGCCAAGGAACTGGGCGAGGGCGCGGCGTTCGCGGCCGCGGACGTGACCGACGAATCGGCGGTGGCCGCGGCCCTCGACGTCGCCGAGTCGCTGGCGCCGCTGCGGATCGCCGTGAACTGCGCCGGTATCGGCAACGCGATCAAGACGGTCGGCAAGAAGGGCGCGTTCCCGCTCGCCGATTTCACCAAGGTGATCAACGTCAACCTCGTCGGCACGTTCAACGTGATCCGGCTGGCCGCCGAGCGCATGTCGGGCACCGACCCGGTCGGTGAGGAGCGCGGCGTCATCATCAACACCGCCTCCGTCGCCGCCTACGACGGCCAGATCGGCCAGGCCGCCTACGCCGCGTCCAAGGGTGGCATCGTCGGCCTGACCCTGCCGATCGCGCGTGACCTGGCGAGCTTCAAGATCCGCGTCGTCACGATCGCGCCCGGCCTGTTCCGCACGCCGCTGTTCGAGACGCTGCCCGAGGAGGCGCTGCAGTCCCTCGGCGCGCAGGTGCCGCACCCCTCGCGCCTGGGGCAGCCCACCGAGTTCGCCGCGTTGGCCCGCCACATCGTGGAGAACCCGATGCTCAACGGCGAGACCATTCGCCTCGACGGCGCCATCCGGATGGCGCCGCGCTGAGTTGATCTGTGCGACAACATATCCGGCCGGGCGTGCTGCCCGGCCGGAGGTGTTGTCGGCACCGGCGTACCACTTGTGATCGTCGTCAAAATTCGGCACGGGCGACGGCAAAACTAGAACGTGTTCTAGTAGGCTTCTGCTATGGAACAACTCACCGGACTGGATGCCAGTTTCCTCTATCTGGAGACCGACACCCAGCATCTCCACGTCTGCGCACTGCTGATCCTCGACCCGGCCGACGGGCCCTACTCCTTCGGCGACCTCCGCGACGAGCTCCGCAAGCGGTTGCCCCTCATCCCGCATATGCGTCGCCGAATCCACTCGGTGCCGTTCAACCTCGATCATCCGCTGTGGGTCGACGACGCCGACTTCGACATCGACAACCACATCCGGCGCGTGGAATTGCCGGAGACGGGCGGTCTGGCCGCGCTGATCGGCGCCATCGCCAGTCGCCCGATGGACCGGAATCGGCCGCTGTGGGAGATGTCGGTGGTGGAAGGTCTCGACGACGGCAAGGTGGCCGTCGTCTGCAAGTACCATCACTCGGCCGTCGACGGCATCACCGGCACGAACATGATGATGCACCTGTGCGATCTGGAGCCGGGGACCAGCCGCCCGGAACCCGAGCCGTGGCAACCGGAACCGGTGCCCGGCGATCTGGAACTGGCGGCGCGGGCCGCGGTCCGCTTGCCCGCCAGGGCCGGCATGCTCGGCATGGTCCCCAAGACCCTCGGGATGGTCGCGGGCTTCGCCCGGCGGCGCCGCAACAATCAAGCGGGGATGGAACTTCCGTTCTCCGCGCCACGCACCCCGTTCAACCAGGCCGTCACCGCGGCGCGGTCGGTCTCGTTCACCAAGACCGACCTCGGCGCGATCAAGGAGATCAAGGCCGCGTTCGGGGTGAAGGTCAACGATGTGGTGCTGGCCGTCGTCGGCGGCGTGCTGCGCCGCTACCTGGAAGAACGAGGCGAGCTGCCCGATCGCTCCCTGATCGCGTCGGTGCCGGTCTCGGTGCACGAATCCACCCGGCACACCGAGGGGATCAACAAGGTCTCGACGCTGTTCTGCCGCCTCGGCACCGATGTCGCCGATCCGGTCGAGCGGCTGCGGGTGCTGGCCGTCGCGAACCGCGAAGCCAAGGCCGAACACGACATGATCGGCGCCGACTTCCTGCAGGACTGGTCGAAGTACGCCCCGCCCAACACGTTTCGGCTCGCCTCGCGCGTGTACTCGTCGCTGAAGCTGGCCGAACGGCACCCGGTGGTGCACAACCTGGTGGTCTCGAATGTGCCGGGCCCGCCGATGCCGCTGTACTTCCTCGGCGTCCGGGTGGACGGGATGTTTCCGTTCGGTCCGGTCTTCCACGGTGCCGGGCTCACCGTCACCGTGCTGTCGAACTGCGGCGATCTCGATTTCGGCTTCATCGCCTGCCGCGACCTGGTTCCCGATGTCGAAGCACTGGCCGAAGCCGTGCCCGCCGTGATCGAAGACCTGCTCGCCGCGGCGCGAGCCAAGGGCTGATCACCCGCTCGGGCCGATCTCCCTGTTCGCCACCGGCGTCGAACAGGGTCGTCACCTACAGCCGTGCCGCCACTGCCCGGCACGCGTCGGTCAGCGCCGCGACGAACCGGTCCGGCGCGACGGCGCACGCCGCGTGACCCGCCGCGAGCGGATGAATACTCGACCCCGGGACGGCGGCCGCGAGTTCGATCTGGCGGTACACCGGGATCGCCCGGTCTCTGGTCGTGATGACCACCGCGGTCGGCATCCGCAGCTCGGGTAGCCACTCGGTGGCGTCGAAGGTCCCGATCTCGGCCAGCACGGGGGCTAGCGCCCAGCCACTCGTACTGCGGAATTCGGCCACCGCCCAGCGGCGGAGCTGCCCCGGCACCAAGGCGGGCGGCAGATCCGGCAGGGTCCGCGTGAAGCGCCGGGCGCGGCGATACGGATAGTCGCCCAGTGCCTCGGCGACGGAAGCGAAACCGCGATGGAACGCCCGCTCGCGCCACTTCTCCTGGAAGCGATAGGGAGTCGCGCACAGGACCAGTCCCGCCACCCGGTCCGGGTACCGGCGTGCAGTGAGCAGCGAGACGATACCGCCGAGCGAATAGCCGACGCAGACAAAGCGATCCAGACCCAGCGCGTCGGCGACCGCGACCACATCGTCGGCGCAGTCGTCGATCCGGAACTGGGCCGACTGGATCCCGCGCCCGTGCCAGCGCTGATCGAACAGCACCACGCGATAGTGGGCGCTCAGCGACTCCAACGCGGGAAACCAGTTCAGTGCCGCCGTGCACGCGGTGCCGTGCAGCAGGATCAGCACCGGTGCGCCGGGTGGTCCGGGGAGGTCGACGACATAGGTCCGGCCACGTCCGGGAAGGTCGAGCATCCGCCCACCGGGGATCTCGTCCACGGCGGGCACGACGAACGGCCCTGTCCGCACCGATCGCGCAGCACCCACGGTGGCCTCCTCGGGCATTTTTAGAACTCGTTACAGTTCATGATGGCATATCGAGGCGACAGTGTCGGCGCGGCAGCGTCAGGCGAGGAAGCGCTGGAGTTCCTCGGTGACGAATCGAGGGTTCTCCTCGACGAGCCAATGTCCGGCGTGCGGCACGTCGACCGCCCGCACGATGTTGCTCAGGCGCGGGGAAACGGTGGCGCGGATCGCCTCGAGCTGCCCCTCGGCGGTCATGAGCAGGGTCGGGACTGGAGTCGGCGCGGTCGCCACAGTGTCGCGGACGTCCTGGTCGAGGGCGCGGTAGAGCTCGAAGCCGCCCGCGAGAGCCTCGGGCTTGCGGTAGGTGCGGGCGAACTCGTCGACCTCGGCGTCGGTGAACGGGGATCGATCCGAGGTGCCGCCGAACGCCGTGCCGCCGAAGGAGACCTGCGGGTAGAACAGCGCCAGGTACTCGCGAACGTTGTCGCCGACAACAGCTTCGGGTACTCGCCGCTGGGAGTGCAACGCGATGTGCCAGCTCAGTGTGCGGTAGGTCGGTGCGTCGATCGCGGGCCCGGGCAGCGGGAGATCGAGGTAGCCGAGGCGGTCGGTATCGGCGGGGAACTGGGCGGCGTACGCGAAGGCGACGGCGGCGCCGAAGTCGTGTCCGACCACGCGCGCATCCCGCACGCCGAGCCGGTCGGCGATGAGGGTGTGCACGTACCGCGCCAGCGTGGCCTTGTCGTAGGCGGCCGGTGAACCGGTGCTGTCACCGAGTCCGGGCAGGTCGACGGCGTAGACGGTGTGGTTCTCGGCGAGGGCGGGCATGATCGGCCACCAGCCGTACCAGGTCTGCGGCCACCCGTGGATCAGCACCACCGGTGTGCCGCTGCCTCCGGTCACATAGTGCATCCGGACACCGTCGACGTCGGCGAACTCGTGCCGGAATGTCTTGTCGAACACGGGGTCGCCCGCCGTCGCGGCGGCGTGGGGTGCGATGTCGGAGGCGGCCGGGGAACAGGCTGCGGCACACATCGTGAGCAGGAATGCGAGCGCGAAAGCCGCTGCCGCGCAGGCGGATCGACCGACGCTGTGTGGTCGGGAGGTGGAGATCATCTGTTCCTTGTCTGGGTGAGATCAGCGGCCGGTGGCGCCGTCGATCAGTTCGCGGAGGATGTCGGCGTGGCCTGCGTGGCGCCCGGTTTCCTCGATCATGTGGGCGAGTGCCCAGCGCACGCTGGGAGCGCGGCGTCCCGGTCGCGGTCGCGGCAGCGGGGCACCGAGATCGGTGCAGCCGTCGAGTATCTCGTTCGCTTGCTCGACCGCGGCCCGGTAGCGGGCGACGACGTCGGCGACAGTGGCAGACGCCGGGGCGTGGAAGGTCGCCTGCCAGTCGGTCACGGTGTCCCCGAGGAACATCGAGCGTTCGACGAAGGTGAGGTGCTCGAGCAGGCCGAGCAGATTGGTGCCCGATGCCACCGCGGCCGTGCGTACTCGAGGTTCGGGCGCGCCGTCCACCTTCGCGACGATCGAAGTCCGCAGATAATCGAGGAATCCGCGCAGGACCTCGATCTCCTCGCTTCCCGTCCGTGGGGGCGGGGTGTCTCGGCGGCGGGCGCGACGCGGTGTGCTGGGTACGGTGGTCACCTTCCTTCGTCGCGAAACGTCAGGCGCTGCGGTGGATGAGCAGGCGCGCCCAGTTTCGCTGAGGCCACCACGATCTGGCACGCGAAATTGCGGGTTCGGCAAAAAGGTCGGTCAGCGGACTCGCTGCGCGTCCCGGATCGTGGTCGCCAGGCGTTCCAGCAGGGGAGCGGTGGCGGCATGGGAGAAGCGGAAGATCGGCGACCAGGGCGCGACCTGGCCGGCCAGCACCGCGGGCAGGCTGCGCCAGACCGGCCGGTCGGCGAGCGCGGCCGGCTGCAGGCCGGAGGTTCGGTCGTCGAGCAGGATCAGGTCGGCGCGATAGCGGTCGGCCGTCTCCCAGCTCAGTGATTGGAAGTAGCCGCCGGGATCGACCTGGTCGGGAACGACGAATTCGACCCCGAGTTCGGTGAAGTAGCTCAGATCGGCCGAGGCGCGCGGGTCGGAGGCGTAGAAGAGTTCGGGGGTTGCCGAGGCGGCGAGCACGCGCAGGCCGGGGCGCACCGCCACGGCGTCGCGCACCGCCTGGGACGCGGCGGCGAAGCGCTGCTCCGCGGCCGCGACCGCCGGGGTGGCGGTCTCGGCGCCGAGCGCCGCGGCCAGGGCGCGATAGCGCGCGATGATGTCGGGGAGCCGCTGACCGGCGATCTGCACGGCGACCACATTCGGGTTCGCCGACTCGATCTTGGACAGGTTGTCGTCGGGGACATACCAGAGTCGGCCCGGCACATAGGAATCGGTGACGAGCAGATCGGGCTCGAGCGTCGCGTACTTCTCGATGTCGAACTGCCCCCAGGCATCACCGACGACGGTCACCGAGTCCGGATCGAGGTCGCCCAACATATCTCGGTCATGCGCTTCGCCGAAAATGCCCACGATGGACTCGCGTACCCCGTAATCGACCAGCGCGCCCGCCGAGCCGGTGAACGCGACCACCCGGCGCGGCGTCCCCTCCGTCCGCACGGTGCCGCCACGACCATCGGGAAACTGCCAGCTCCCGGTGCTGTCGCGTCCGTTGTCGGCGTTGGCCCCGCAGGCCGCAAGACTCGCGCTCACCCCGACCGCCCCCGCTACCGCGAAGAATCGGCGCCGGGTGAGGGCACGGTCGGGTCGATCCTGGTTCGCGATCACGATTCTCCTCCGCACGTGGCTATCGGTTCGCGATCACTAGACCATACTCAATAAGGCAAGGCAAACCTTACTATCGACGGGCGGATTCAGCCGTGCCAGCGGCGGTAGACCTCGACGGCGCCCGGGTGCAGCGGGACCGTCCCGGTGCCGATCAGGAATCGGCCGTCGAGGAACTGGGTGCCCGCGGCCTCGGCGGGGACGAGCGCGTTCGCGTGGCGGACCAGCAGATCGACGATGGCGGCCGCTGTCTCGTCGGGCAGGGTCGCGGCGGCCAGGAGAAGGTTGGCGACGCCGATCGTGTGCACCGCCGGGCTACCCGGATAGGCGTCGGCGGGAATGGCGACCCGGTCGTAGACGGGGCCGTATCGCTCGCGCAGGGGAGCGGCGAGGGCGCCGAGGTCGATCAGGCGCAGGGGATCGGGCACGGCGAGTGCGGCGGTGGGCACGCCACCGGCCCACAGCAACGCGTCGATGTCGCCGTCGGTCAACCGTTGCGCGGCCTCGCGCAGCGGGCGATGCTCGACCACGACGTCGACGCTCGGATCCAGCCCGGCCGTTGTCAGCAGTCGCTGACCGGTGGCCGCGGCGCCCGAGCCCGCGGCACCGAGATTGACTCGGCGTCCGCGCAGGTCGGCGACCTCGTTGATCGGATCGCCGGTGCGGACCGCCAGCTGGAGATAGTTCTCGTAGACGCGACCGAGCGCCACCACACGCCCGCCGAAATCGCTCGCCGAATCCGCCAGCGCCAGTGCGGTGTCGACGTCGCCGTCGGCGACCATCCGCAGATTCTGTTGCGAACCAGCGGTTTCCACCGGTTCGATGCGGAGAGTGTCGGTGTCGTCAGCGGCCGCGGCGGCCAGCAGTCGCGCGAAGGCGTAGTAGAAGCCCCCGTCCTCGCCCGACGCCAGCCGCACCGTTGTCCGGTCGTTCGTGCCGCACCCGGCCACGCCCGCCGACACAAGTGCGGCCAAGGCCAGCATTCGGCGACGTGACATCGGCGATCCACCACTCATCGCGCCACCTCGGGTATCCGGACCGTCACGGCGAGCCCGTGCGGGTGCACCGCCTCGACCGTCAACCTCGCGCCCCATGCCGTGGCCAGTGCCTGCGCGATCGACAGCCCCAGCCCCGTTCCGCCCGCGGCCGCGGCGGAACCGCGGAAGAACCGTGCCGTGAGTTTGTCGAGTTCGTCCGGCGCGACGCCCGGCCCGTCGTCGGCGACCTGGACCCTCACCCAGCCCGGTTCGTCGCTCACCCCGACGACCGTGTGCGCGCCGGATCCCGCGTACCGGCACGAATTGCTCAGTGCCACATCGAGAATCTGGGCCAGCGCCGCCGAGCTGATCGCCGCCGCGCTGTGGCTGCCGGAATCCTCACCGCCGTCCGGCGGCGCAGGGCTGACCGATCCGTCGGGTCGGCGTGCCGTGGTCAACCGCATCCCCGCGTCGTCGAACGCCGACCCCCATGCGTCGATTCGGTCGGCCACGACCTGTGCCGGATCGCACCGCTCGTCGGTGGATGCCGCAGTGCCGAAGGACGCGGGTGCTTGCGCCACGGCCAGCTCCAGCAGATCGTCGAGGAGCGCGGTCAGCCGTTCCACTTCCGCGGTCGCACCGCGGAAAGTCGCCGACGCCTGGCCGGGGACCGCGTACTCCAGCGAGTCGAGACGAATCATCAAGGCGGCGAGCGGGTTTCGCATGGCATGCGCGGTATCGGCGACGAGCTGGTGTTGCGCGTCGGCGGAATCGGCGACGGCGGTGGCCATGGCGTCGACGGATTCGGCGAGATCACGGACCTCCGGTGGGCCACCGTAATTTCTGGTGATCGGGGCGCGGCCGCGTGGTTTCGGCAGTGTCGCGGTGAGTTCGGCGACCGCGTCCGACATCGCGGCCAGCGGGCGCAGCACCCATCGGCTCAGGACCAGTGCCAACAGCACGAAGACCACCATCGCGCCGAGCGCGCCCACCGCGATCACCGCCCACACCCGGGCGATCGTCGCGCGCGCCGCGGCGGTCGACGCCTCGATCACGACGGCCCCGTTGACCTGCACACCGGTGCCGACGGGCCGGGCGATGAGCATGACCGGGGCGCTCCACGGCGTCAGCCGGTCCACCTGCTGCGGTCGCTGGTTGCGGCGAGCCGCGGCCACCGCGGCCCGGATCCGCACATCGCTCACCTCGACCCCGGCGTTGACGATCGGTGCCCCGCGAGCATCCACGACCAGCACGTTCTCCCCGTACAGCTCGTGATAGCGGCCGACCTCGTCGGCGAGTGCCTGCACCCCGCCGGCCGACCCCACCGCGTCGGCGAGGGTCGCGAAGCGGTCGGCGTCACCGGATCGGCCGAGCACCAGCTCCTGGGTTCGGCTGGTGGCGGCGGTCAGCGACAGCGGAATCGCGAAGGCCAGCACCGCGAGCGCCGCGAAGACGGTGAGCGCGATCAGCAGTCTGCGGCGCATGCCGGTCCTCGAGCACTCACTCGCCCCACCGATACCCGTAGCCGCGAATGGTGGTGATCAGCCCGGGCCGGTTCAGTTTGGCGCGCAGCCCGGTCATGTGGACATCGAGCGAGCGCGAGACCGCGACGAACGCATCGCCCCAGATGCGGTCCATCAGCTGCTGCCTGCTCACCGCGGCGCCCGGCCGTTCCACCAGAACCTCGACGAGCTCGAATTCCTTCTGGGTGAGCGCGATCGGAGCACCGGCCACCTCGACAACCCGCGCATGCAGATCCACCCGGACATCACCGGTGACGACTTCGGTCCTGGCCCGCGTGGCGACGGCCGCGGCCCGGCGCAGTACGGTCTCGAGCCGCGCCATCAGTTCGGCGATCCGCGGGGGCTTGACCACATAGTCGTCCGCTCCGCCACGCAAGCCACGCACGATGGAGCGTTCGTCGCTGCGGGCGGTCAGGATCAATACCGGGATCGTGCTGACCTCACGCAGCTGACGCAGGACCTGCAACCCGTCGGCATCGGGCAGCCCGAGGTCGAGGAGCACGGCGTCGAAATCGCGGTGGGCGATGAGCAGGTCGGCGCCACGGCGCATGCGCTCGGCCCGGTAGCCGCGCGCGGTGAGCGCCTCTACCAGGGCGTCGCCCACACCGTCGTCGTCCTCGACCACCGCAAGCCGCACGCGCCGATCCTCCCATAGCGGCAGGACCGGCGCGTGTTCCGGACGGTCAGCCACGCACGGCGGCCATCGCCCGTTCCGGCTCGACCGCATCGGCATCGACGACGTCGTCGGCGTCGATGGTCGACTCGGCCGACGTTTCCCGCATGAAGTAGTAGGTGATCAGCGAGATCGCGATACATCCGGCGACGTAGAAGAAGTAGAGCGACTCGAGGCCTGCCTTCTTCAACGCCAGCGCGATCATCTCCGCGGTACCACCGAAGATCGCGACGGTCAGCGCGTACGGCAGCCCGACGCCGAGCGCGCGGATCTTGGTGGGGAACAGCTCGGCCTTCACGATCGAATTGATCGAGGTGTAGCCGGTGACGATCACCAGCGCGGTCATCATCAGGCCGAAGGCCGCGAGTGGGTTGGAGGTGTGCGCGAGCGCCGTCATGATCGGCACCGTCAGCACCGTGCCGGCGACACCGAAGAAGATGAGCAGTTTGCGGCGGCCGATCCGGTCGGACAGACCGCCCGCGATCGGCTGGAGCACCACGAAGACCAGGAGCGCGACGAAGTTGATCCAGGCCACGGTGTCCTTGGAGATGCCCGAGGTATTGATCATGAACTTCTGCATGTAGGTCGTGTAGGTGTAGAACGCCACCGTGCCGCCCAGCGTCAGGCCGACTACCAGCAGGCATTCGCGGGGGTACTGCAGCAGGACCCGCAGCGAACCGCGCGAGCTGCTCGCGGCCGCCTTGCCGGTCTCGGCGGTCTTCTCCATGGCCTTGAACGAGTCCGACTCGTCCATGCCGCGTCGCAGCAGCATCACCACGATCGCGCCACCGGAACCGATCAGGAACGGGATGCGCCAGCCCCAGCTGTACATCTGCTCGGACGAGAGCATCTGCTGCAGGATGATCTGCACGCCCAGGGCGACGAGCTGGCCCGCGACCAGCGTCACGTACTGGAAGCTCGAGTAGAACCCGCGCCGGCCCGGGGACGCGACCTCGGACAGATACGTTGCGCTGGTGGCGTATTCACCGCCGACCGACAGTCCTTGCAGCAGTCGCGCCATGAGCAGCAACACCGGCGCCGCGATACCGATGGTCTGGAATCCGGGCGTCACCGCGATCATCAGCGAACCCGCGGCCATCACCGTCACCGACAGAGTGAGGGCGGCGCGCCGGCCGAACCGGTCGGCGTAGCGCCCGAGCGCCCAGCCGCCGATCGGGCGCATGATGAACCCGACCGCGAATACCGCCGCCGTCGACAGCAGTTGCGCCGTGGGGTCGCCGTCCGGGAAGAACGCCTTCGCGAAGTACACGCTGAACGCGGCGTAGACGTACCAGTCGTACCACTCGACGAGGTTGCCGATCGAGCCGCGCAGCACGTTCGCCACGACTCGCCGTTCACCACCGGCCTGTGTCGTTGTCACCTTGGACCCTCCTCTATCGGCGCGGCATTGCGCCGTCGGAGACCACTGTGTCGGCGCTCACATGCCGAAAGGAAGCGGCACGGGCGGTTCCTAACCTTCCCTTAGGACGATCCCCGATGACGGCCATATCGGGCAGCACCGCACCCGCCCCGTCGTCGGCGAGGAAATCCGTCATCCGGCGCTGCATTTCCGTTGTGCCAGAACTGAATGCGTTGCTTCGCGGCGTCACCGGTGAGCTCGGTGACGATCTCGGCGATCCGGGTGGCGCGGGTGTCGGTCGGCACCGGCAGTACTGCGCCGCGACGTCCGGCGGACTCCGGCGGAATCGCTCAGGAGGCGGTCGGGGTCGCTGTCCGGTCCTGCTCGGCGAAGCAGTCGGCGAGGAACGCGAATCCGGCCCGGGCGAATTGCGGTGCCGCGGTGAAGTGGCCACCGAATCGGATCCGATGTTCGCTGACCTCGACGCCGAGTTCGCGCCACCGCTGGGTGAGCAGCTCGGTCTGTCGGTAGGGGACCACCCGGTCGCGGGGGCCGTGCCCGACGAGCACCGGCGCTGTCGGCGGTAGGTATCCGAGGCTGACCTCACGCATTCGCTCGAGCCACACCGGATCCTCGAACGGGTCGGTGCGGAGATAGACGGTCCGCGACTTCGGGATGACGAACCCGACCGCGGCGAGCGCCAGCGGATGCAGTCGACGAATCACCGGCAGCGTGAACTTGCCCGCGGCGTTGAGATTTCGGCGCAGATCCAGGTTGTCGAAACTGGCTTCCAGCCCCATCGCCGAGTACACCAGCAGGAACAAGCCCGCGGTGCGATCGAGGCTCGCACCCATTTCGGCGAGATCGGCGGGTGGCGCGCCGACAGCGACACCGGCCAACGGCAGATCCGGAGCGTAGAGCGACTGGATCTGCGCGGCCCAGGCGGCGGTGTTGCCGCCCTCGGAGTAGCCGTAGATCCCGTAGTGGCTGATCTGCGCCGATCGGGTGGTGAGCAGGTACCGCGCGGCACGCATGACGTCGAGCAAGGCGCGGCTGTTGGCCGGACCGATCACATAGGGATGAGTTCCCTCGGTTCCCAGCCCGGGGTAGTCCGTGACCGCCACCGCCCAGCCGCGGGCCAACGCGGCGGCGATGAACACTCCTTCGTATTCCAGCCCGCGTTCGAGTAGCCGCGACACCGCTGCCGAACGTGCCATTCCCTGCGTGCCCGGAGCGAACCCGACCAGTGGCAGCGGTCCCGAGATATCGCGGGGAATCAGAATTGCTCCCGAGACCGTGATCGGCTTTCCGGCAAGGTCGGTGGAACGGTACAACACGCGATACGCGTCGGCCCGCATCGTGATTCCCGGGGCGATCCGTGCGGTCATCGGTCTGATTCGCAGAATTTCCCCGGCGGCGGCTCTGCTCACGGTCGATTCCGGGAGGGGCTGATAAAACCTTGTGCGCCGGCACGACATCATCGGATCAACCCCGTGCCGTGGGGTGCGGCGATCCGGTCGAACGTCAATACGCCGTCGAGGAGTTCGCCTTTGCCGAGCAGGGCGCGATCGCGGTAGTAGTTGTTGACCACCTTCCAGGGAGAGCGCCGCCCCTGCCGCGGCATGACACCGTCGCCGCGCTGGATGTAGCCGGAGGTCAGGTCACCACCCATCACGGACTCTTCGGCGATGTCGTCGGCACCCGCTCGCACCGAGAATCGGGAGTATCCGCCGTCGCGCATGGTGTTGAGGACCCGGCAGAAATAGGTGGCGGCGAGGTCGGCCTTGAGCGTCCACGACGCGTTGGTGTAGCCGAGAATGATCATGGCATTGGGGACCCCGGAGATCAGGACACCCTTGTAGAGCACCGAACCGTGGGGGTCCACCGGTACGCCGTCCACTACGAGTTCGGCGCCGCCGACGATCTGCACGTTCAGGCCGGTGGCGGTGACGATGATGTCGGCCTCGAGCTCCTGGCCCGACTCGGTCAGCACGCCCTTCTCGGTGAACTTCGCGATGCGGTCGGTGACGATATCGGCCTTGCCGCTTTTCAGCGCCTTGAACAGGTCACCGTTGGGCACCACGCACAGACGCTGATCCCACGGGTTGTAACCGGGCGTGAAGTGCCGCATGTCGATCTTGTCGCCCACTTGCAGTCTGACCTGGTTCAAGAACACCTTCTTCGCCAGCTCGGGATTGGTGCGCGAGAGCTGGAAACTGGCGCGCTGCAACGCGATATTGCGGGCACGGCCGATCCGATAGGCGATCTTCTCCGGCACACGGGCTTTGCGCATCGTGATCGCGACGGGATCATTCGAGGGCAGCGTCTGGATGTAGGTGGGCGAGCGCTGCAGCATGGTGATGTGCTCGACGGCGTCGGCCATCGCGGGGATCAGGGTGATCGCGGTGGCACCCGAACCGATCACCACCACCTTCTTGCCCTGGTAGTCGAGGTCCTCGGGCCAGTGCTGCGGGTGCACGATCTGGCCGGTGAAGTCCGCGGCGCCGGGGAACGCCGGCTGATAGCCCTTGTCGTAGTCGTAGTAGCCGGTGGCGCCGACCAGGAAATTCGCCGACCAGATCTCGATCTCGCCGGTGCGCTCGTTGCGGACTTCGCCCGTCCACAGTCCGGTGGTGCTGTCGAAGGAGGCGCGAATTCCTCTGCGGCCGAAGTGGATATGCTCCAGCACGCCGTACTCGCGGGCGGTGTCTTCGATGTAGTTCCGGATGCTCGGCCCGTCGGCCAGGATCTTGGTGCCGATCCACGGGCGGAACCCGAAACCGAAGGTCAACATGTCCGAGTCGGACCGGATGCCCGGATACTTGAACAGATCCCAGGTACCGCCGACGTTGTCGCGACGTTCGATGATCGCGAAGCTGCGGCCGGTCCGCTCGCGAACGAGCTGACAGGCAGTGCCGATGCCGGAGAGGCCGGCGCCGATGATCAGTACGTCGACGTGTCGTGTCGTCATGACAGAGTTCCATCCTGGTGAGCGATCAGGTAGTCGCGGTCGTCGGGTTCGGTGAGCAGGGTGGTCATCGTCTTGCGGTCGAAAGGCCACAGGTCGATGGTGTTTTCCTCGGTGAAGTACCAGGAGTTGCACCCGGTGTTCCACACGGTCGGGCCCATGGCGTCGGCGACGGAGTCGTTGAACCGGACGGTGGCCTACTCGGTCACCTCCACGGTGTCGAACTCGTTGTCGCGGAAGCGTTTCAGCCACCGCGTGATGTAGCGGGCAGTCAGTTCCGCGGAGTACTGCAGCGAGATCGATCCGGTGGGCGAATTCGGGCCGAGCACGGTGAACAAGTTCGGGAAACCGGGGATCGCGGTCATCCGGTAGGCGCGTGGCCCCTTCGCCCAGGCCTCGTCGATGCTCAGTCCGTCGCGGCCACGCAGGTTCATCGGGCGCATGTAGTTGTGTGGGTGGAAGCCGGTCGCGAAGACGATCACGTCGAGATCGTGGTGGGTGCCGTCGGCGGTGCGGATTCCGGTTTCGGTGATCTCGCTGATCGCGTCGGTCACCAACGCCGCGTTGCCGGCGCCGATCGCGCGGTGATAGGTGCCGGAGAGGACCTGCCGTTTGCAGAACGGCTCGTAGTCGGGAGTCAACGCCGCTCGTAGCTGTGGATCGCGCACCTGGGTGGTCAGCGACCACCGGGCGAACTGCTGCGCGGCGCGGCGTCGCCATGTCGGTTTCAACGCGATATCGGCGAGGACGCCCGAGCTCCACAACAGCGTGGAGTAGAGGCGCTGGTGCGCGGCGGGCGCGGCGGCGAGCAGCTCGGCCAGCAGTCGCGGCTGGGGCAGACTCATCGGAGCCCAGAGCACGCATTGGGGTGTGCGGGCGAACTGGGTCAACTTCGCGGCTCGCGGTTGCAGCGCGGAGACCACCTGAACGCCGGTGGACCCGCTGCCGATCACCGCGATGCGCTTGCCTGCGGTCTCGATCGCGTCGTCCCACCGGGCGGTATGGACCACCGCACCGGTGAACCGGTCGATTCCCGGGATATCGGGGGTGAAGGGGTGGTGCAGCACGCCGGTGGCGGCGATGACGAAGTCCGCCGTGATCTCTCGGCCGCCCGCGAGGGTGACGGTCCACCCGTCGGCGCCGTGAACGGCCTCGGTGACCTCACTGTTCAGTGCGAGATGATCGGTCAGACCGAACTGCTCGACCACATCGCGGTGGTAGCGCTGGATCTCGCCACCGGTGGCCCAGATCTGTGACCAGTCGGGTTTGGGTGCGAAGCCGAACTGATAGATCTGCGACGGAACATCGCAGGTCAGTCCGGGGTAGCGGTTCCAATGCCAGACCCCGCCGACATCGGAGCCCTTCTCCACGATCACGAAGTTCTCGAAGCCGGCCTGCTTGAAGATCACGCCGGCGGTGATCCCGGCGACGCCGGCGCCGATGATGACGATCTTCGGGTCACGCATGACGAACTCCCTTGTTCTGTCTCCATGCCTGGACTGACACATCATTCTACTTACGGAATGAAGTGTCACTCAACTTTGACGGAGGCTATCATCACAGGCGTGGTCGGACCAGAGGCACTCGGAGACAGACGCGCTCAGCGAGCGGAACGCATGCGCGAGGAAACACGCCGCGACATCATCGACGCCGCCTTCGACTGTTTCGCGACGAGCGGCTACCACGACACCTCGATCGCCGACATCGCCACGCGGCTGGGGATCGGCCACGGCACCTTCTACCGGTATTTCCAGAACAAGCGCGACATCATCGACCACGTCGTGGACGATCTGTTCGGTCGCGTGCTGGAAGCCTTGGCGACCGACAACGCCCCCGCCGCCGCGGAAACCCTCGACGACTACCGCGCCCAGGTCGGCCGCATCGCCGACGGACTGACCGGCATCCTGTACTCCGACCCGCGCATTCCCCGGTTCCTGTTCACCGGGACGGTCGGTGTCGACGCCGAATTGAACAAACGAATGTTCAGCGTGCTCGACTCCGCCAACGCTCTCACCGCCGGCTATCTCGAACACGGGATCGAACGCGGGTACCTGCGCGCCGATCTCGATGTCGACCACACGGCGCAGGCTGTGATGGGCATGCTGCTGGCCGGGGTCATCGCGTGCGCCAGAGATGCCGGGGAACGGGGCAGCGCGGACGACAGTGGGCCGCCCGAACAGCAACGAGAGCTCAGTATCGCGATACAGCGGCTGATGTTCGACGGAATCGCCCGCTGACTCACCGCTCGCGCAGAATCCACCGATTCTTGCCCAGCGCTTTGGCCTGGTAGAGGCAGTCGTCGGCCTCGGCGAGCAGTTCGGAAACGCGTCTACCGGTCAGAGGCGTCACCACCGCGCCGATGCTGACCGATACCGATATCGGCCCGTCGGGCAGGGCGAACGGATCGATCACCGCGGCGTGGAGCAGATCGATGGTCTTGCGCGCTCGGTCGACCGCGGACGGGGGGAGTACCACGATGAACTCGTCCCCGCCGAGGCGAGCGAGCAGTTCCTCATCGGTGCTCAAGCATCGCCGCAGGCGTTCGGCGAGCTCGACGAGGATCTGATCGCCCACGGCATGTCCGTAGGTGTCGTTGACCGCTTTGAACCCGTCGACGTCGAGTGCGCACACCGCCGCGCACTGTCCGGGGTGGGCGTCGCCGACGAGCGAGTGCAACTCGGTGTGCAGGCCGCGCCGGTTGGTCAGGCCGGTGAGCGGGTCGTGGTGGGCCTGCCAGTGCAGCCGTTGCGCGGCGGTGTGCTGTTCGGTGAGGTCCTGGCCGAAGCCGAGCAGATAAGCCCGTTCGCCGTCGGCCGAGACACACTGGGTGATCGTCCAGCCGACCCACCTGGTAGTTCCGTCCGGGCGAGGCTGTTCGCTTTCGAACCGCACGGCCCCCGAGTCGTTGCCGGCGAGTTCGGCGAAGATGCGCCGGCGCTCGACGTCGGCGGTGTCGCCGGCCAGGTCGAAGCCGTCGAGTCCCCGTAGCTGGTCGAGCGAGTACCCCACCAGGCGTTCGAAGGCCGGATTGGCGTCGATGATGCGGCCTCGGGCGTCGCCGATGGACATGGCCACCGACGCGTGGCGGAACGCGATCTCGAAGCCGTCGGCGGCGTGCGCGGTCACCGACTCGGAGGTGAGACTGCGCCCGACGCCGAGGCCGAACCGCGAGGCCAGGCTCGTCAGAACCTCGGGTGGCGCTCCGGCGTGCCGGCAGACCTCACGCAGGGTCGGCAGCGAGGCATCGATGACAGCGGGGGAGCGGAAGCCGAGATCGGCGACGGCGATCCCGAGGTTTTCGCCGACGGCGGGATCCCACGCGGGGTTGGCCAGCGCGACCAGCACTCGGGCCAGGAGATCTTCGAGGACGTCGACGAGCTCGTCTTCGCCGCGTACCGGGATGTTCACCGCAGCCAGGTGCGCGGCCCATCGCCGGGCGAATCGTCGAGCGGGCACCGTCGATGACACCTCCGTAGACTCCGATATCTCCTTCGAGCAGTAAAGCAAGGATCGCCTCACCGCATGCGAACATCGGATCAGCCGGGTGTCATCGTGTGCAGCGGACATCCGTTCGGGCGGCGGGCTCGCGGGTTCGTCACCGGCCGGTGGTGGTCGGTGGAGCAGGGCTGGTGGGCGCGGTCGTCGCGCCGGTGTTCGGCGCGGCCGGGCTGCCCGGCACCGCCTCGTTGCCGTAGAAGGTCGGCAGCATGCCCTTGACCAGCACCAGTGCCGACCCCTCGCCTGACGGCACTGTCGCGAGGTTTGTGGCGACCACGATCGTGAGGTCGGACTCCGGGTCATGGCCCATGAAGGTCATGTATCCCGGAATCTGACCGTCGTGTCCGAACAGATGCAACCCGAATCGGACGATGCCGAGACCGTATCCGGCGACATCGGGCGCAGCCGGATCGATCGGCTGGATGCTGTCCATCCGCACTCGCTGCATCTGCTCGTCCAGCAGGTCGCCCTCGACGAGCGCCCGCACGTACGTGGCCACATCACCGACCGTCGAGATCGCGGCACCCGCGGTCCATGTCCACGACGGGCTCTCGTCGGTCGCGTTGTTGGGTTGCAGCGTGCCCGCGAGCGCGGCGGCCTGCTGCTCGGGCGGCAGGGCGAAGGTGTCGATGGTGGAGACATTGGTGCCGAACGCGTACCCCTGCGGGTGCGGATCGGGGATCGAGTGGTCCGCCGCCGCGGGCAGCGAGGTGTGCTTCAGGCCGAGTGGTTCGAAGATCCGCTGCTGGAAATTCTCGGCGGCCGTCATCGTCGTGATCTTCTCGATGACCAGGCCGAGCAGGATGATGTTGGTATTGCTGTAATCGAATTTCTCCCCCGGTGCGAAGTTGACCGGATGGGAGAAGGCGATGGCGAGCAACTCCTCGGGCGTCCACACCTTGTTCGGGTCACTGTCGAGCATGGCATTGAACTGTGGGTCGAACGTGTAACTGTAGAGCCCGCTTCGCATTTCGGAGAGCTGGGCGATGGTGATCTCGTCGCCGTTCGGCACATCCGGCCAATATTTGGCAATCGGGTCCTCGAGTGCGAGTTTTCCCTCCTGCACCAACTGCAGAATGACGGTCGACGTCATGGTTTTGGTGTTGCTGGCGATGCGGAAATAGTCGTCCACCGACATGGGGTCGTCGGCCCCGATGACCCGGGTGCCGAATGTCTCGGTCCAATCGCCCTGCTTCGGCGATTTGACGACCACGACAGCACCGGGAATGACGTTGTCCTTCATGAGCTGGGTGATCACCGGCCTGAGGGCGGTGGCGTAGACGGGCTCGGCCTGCGCGCCGGCCGACGTGCTGGTGGCATCGCCGCCGGAATCCGACGATGTCGCGCAGCCGGTGGCAATGAACAAACTCGCGGTCGCGACAAACACTGCGAAACTCGTTCGGTGTCCCATGATTCTCCGATCAGCGTGTGCTCGAAGGGGTGATGTCGCGCTGTGTAACGCAACTCTGCTCCCTGCGCGCCGAGGAATCAATCAGCAACCCGGTAACAGTGGAATGGCGAGCCGAGAGCTCGCCATTTCCGGCGATCGAGGGTGGGTTCAGCTCCGGAAATCCTCGAAATCGAAGCCCGGTGCGACGACGCAGCTCACCAGTACCTCCGCACCACCGCACGGCCGGGCCGCCTGCCAATTACCCGCTGGGACGAGTTGCTGCACGCGGTGCCCCGACTCGATGGCTGGGCCGAGGATCACGGTCTCGGTTGTGGTGGGAGTGTCGCTGTCGCCGCCCAGCAGGAGTTCCAGTGGTCCGCCTCGATGCCACATCCACAGTTCGTCGGAGCGCACCGCATGCCAGATCGACTGTTCGTGCTCGGGGAGCAGGAACAGGATGCCGGTCGCCGCGGCGCGTGGGCCCGGATAGTCAGTCGGCGCGAAAGTGTGCGCACTGCGCCAAGTTTCGCGAAACCAGCCGCCTTCGGGATGCGGCAGCAGGTCGAGGGTCTCCGCGGTCGAGGGCCGGTGCAGCAGTTCGGTATGGCGGCCTGCCGGGCCGCGCCGGGCCCACCGCACCTTCCCGGCGGGTAGGTGTCCCGCGGTCGGCGATGCCGCGCGCGGGGTGACGACGAGGATCTGCGCGGTCGGCGCCAGCGCATCGGCAACCAGAAGCGCCGACTCGTCGTCTGCCGCCCAGGCGGTCCGGTCGTCGTCGACGGGCAGCTGATCACCTCCCGACCGCCAGGCATCGAGGGTGGTAACCAACATCGGTTCGGTGTCGGTCGCGTCAGACACGAGTGGTTCCATGACATCGAGTGTTCCCCAAGATCGTGGAATGCCGTTGTGCTCGTGGTGCCGGCGTCGCTCGAGTCGGCGGTCGCGGATCGGAACCGAGGCACCCGCAACCCGGAACCAGTGGTGCCGACCGGGGTGCGCGACGGTCGCCGACGGATCTTGCCGTCGCGACTGCGGTCCCCTACTCTGCGAGCTGTACGAGTATTCGAAAGGCTGAGTTCGAGTATTTGTTTCGAGGCGGGTTCGCTCTGGCGAGCGAGCGCGTCGATGGCAGGAATCAGGGAGTCGCCCGTGTTCGCAAGAATGGGTCGCATCGCCGCGACCGCCGCGCTGTGTCTGACCGTGTCGCTCATGGTCACCACCGGAACCGCCGCCGCGGAGTTCGGTTCGCTACCGCCCGCGAATCCGCACCTGGGCCCGCCGGGAACCGCGACGATGCACGGGGATGCCGAGTCGTCCGACGCCACGCCTTTCGCGGGTCCCGGAACCGGAAGCATCGACAGCGACTTCCGCGAACTCGCTGCTGCGTGTCCGACCATTCTGCAAGGCGCGGACGGGATTCCGCAGGCGCTGTGCACCAAGATCATCGACCGGGCCCCGAAGGTGTTCCTGCTCGACCCCGGCAGCGGGCAGCCTCTGGCCTCCCTCGATTTGGCCAAGGGCAGCCTCCTCGGTGGTGTGTACGCCTATCTCGACAGCGACGACCGCATGGTCACCGTCGACGGCAGCGGGCAGCTGCTACGGATCGGCCACCGCAAGGACGGTGACGACTGGAAGCTGTTCGTCGAGACGCGCACCGATATAGCGCAAGCTGTCACGGGCCACTGCGGTGGTAGCGACTGCGACGCTGTGAGTTCGGTGATGCCCGACTTCGACGGCCGGGTGTGGTTCGCCACCGACAACGCGGTGGCGGGTTACTCCGATCCGGCGACCGGCGCGGCCCGGTCGATCGTGCTCGGTCCGGGGGAGAAGGTCGCCAACAGCATTTCCACCGCGCCCGAGGGCGTCTCGATCGCCACCACCCACGCGCTGTACCTGGTCGATATCGACGAGACCGGCGGTCCCCGCATCGTGTGGCGCCAGGCCTATGACCGCGGTCCGGCCCGCAAGCCCGGTCAGCTCTCCTGGGGGACCGGTGCCACTCCCACCTTCTTCGGCCCCGGTAGCGGCACCGAGTACGTGGCGATCACCGACAACGCCGTGCCGAAGGAGAATCTGCTCGTGTTCGACACCGCCGGCGGCAATCCGGTGTGCTCGGTGCCGACGGTCAAGGGCACCGAGAACTCGCCGATCGGTTCCGGCAACAGCCTTTTCGTCGCCAGCACCTACGGGTATCCGTATCCCGCGGTGCCGGAAGGGGCGGGCGACAGTGACCCGGCGCATGCTTCGTTCACCGGGGGCATGGTCCGCGTAGACGTCAGTGGTTCCGGCTGTCAGGTGAAGTGGACCAATGCTGTTCTGTCCGCGGCGGTTCCACGTCTGTCGGTGGCCGACGGCAAGATCTACACCGTCGCGCGCCACAGCATCATTTCGACCGGCAGCGCCGGGTTGACCGATACCTTCCGCTACACCGTGATCGACGCCGCTACCGGGCGCGTCGACACGGAGAAGGTCATCGGGGCCACCGCCGTGCACAACACCCTGCAGATGGTCGGCACCATCGCCCCTGACCGCACCCTCTATCAGGGCACGATGAGCGGGTTGTTCCGGATCGCACCTCGGTGAGCGGCGGGAACTAGCGCTCGGACGAACCGCTCGCCGATCCACTTCCCAGCAGGCACAACGGATTCGCCACCATCGCCGCCTGTGCCGAACCGGACGACGAACCGGTGATCCCGGAGTCGACCGGTGGCGTGTTCGGCGCGGGTAGTGCCGGGTTGCCCGAACCGCCCGTCATCATCGACTCGCCGTCGAGGTTCGCGGGCGCCGGGACGTCGAGCAGATCCAGCACGGTCGGTGTGATGTCGGCGAGGGTGTAGCCGTTGTTCTCTGTGCCCGCCGCGAACCCCGCTCCCCGCGCGATCACGAAACTGGCTGTCTCGTAGGCGCTCTGACCGCCGTGCCCCCCATCCGGCTTGTGTCCGTGGTCGGTGGTGACCAGGATCGTCCACCGCTCGTTCGAATGCGCCGCCGCCCGCGCGTCCACCGCGGCGGTGATCTGCCCGACCAGGCTGTCCACGCGGCCGATGGCATCGCGATAGGCCTGCGGCCAGATTCCGCGCAGCGTGTGTCCGACGATGTCCACCTGATCGAGGTGCGTGAACAGCAGGTCGGTTCCCTGCTCGGTGATGGCCGAGACAACCTGCGCGGTGGCCGCGGAATCGGCGGTGGTCTCACAAACGCCCGCGCCGGTGGGATCGATCTGCGTGACGGTCACCCGATCGGCCTGCGGGCTGCCGGTGCGCGCGATCATGCCGATCTTGTCCCAGGTCCCGATGGAGGCCGTCGACAGCGCCGGACGCTCCCGCTCCACCTGCGTGAACACCGTCGGATATTGTGCGAAAGGTCCTGCGTTGCAGGTGGATCCATTGTCCTGAATCCCGTGCTTGGTATCCCATACGCCGGTCAGCGCCGTGGCCCACGAAACGCACGACATGGTGGTGTGCGGGGCGATGGAGGTGCGTGCCAGGGTGCCCTGCGCGGCCAGGCGGTCGAGGTTGGGGGCATCGGCCGCCGTCACCTCACTCCACAGGGTGCCGTCGATGCCGATGACCACGACCTTGTTCACGACCGGAGCCGCGGGGGCCGGCGCTGCCGTGGCGAAGGGGACAGCGGCCAGAGCCGCGGCTGCGAGGATGCGGTGAGTGCGAGACATGCGCGGCACCGTAATTGCCGAGCGCCGACGACATCCAGCGAATTGGACAATTGACCGGTACAGTCCCGCCCACTGGGACCGACGTCAGAACGCTTGCGGGCCGATCCGTTCCACCGCGACGAACACCGTCAATGCCAGCAGCACCACGGTCATCACGACGTTCGACCATTCGCCGCGACGCCCGTGCGTGACGATCGCGCCGACCATGATCACCGCCAGACCGATGGCGGCCGCGGGCACCAGCCAGGTGGCGATACCAAACACGCCGGGCAGGATCAGGCCGAGTGCGCCGGCGACTTCTGCCACGCCGATGAACTTGATCAGGCCTTCCGGAAAGGGCTCGGCCCAGCCCATTTTCGGGTCCGCGACGAGCTGTTCTTTGGATTTGGCGAGTTTCATCGCACCGGCCAGGAGAAAGACTGCGGCCAGCAGGCCGGAAACGATCCAAACGACGACATTCATGCCGCGACTCCGGTGTGCGAGGGCAGCGGGGCGCCGACCCAGGCCTCGACCTGATCGAGTATCAGTTCGCCCACTCATCGTACTGCGGCGCGGGACGGCAATCGGTGAACTTCCGGCCATTGCCGTGTGACGCGCGGTTGATTGCCATGGATTATCGCTGCGGGTCGACGGGGGAAACGACCGTAGGGTCGTCGAACATGAGCATTCGTCTCGGATATCAGATGCCCTACTTCGGCTACGCGGGCTCTGCGCGCGAACTGTTCCCGAAGGTCATCGCGCAGGCGCAGGAGGCGGAGGCAGCCGGGTTCGATGCCGTGCTCTTCATGGACCACTTCTATCAGGTCTATGGGCAGCCCGACGATTGGATGCTGGAGGCCTACACGGCCCTGGCCGGGCTGGCCACCGTCACCGAGCGAATCCAGCTGGCCACCCTGATGACCTGCAACACCTACCGCAATCCGGCGCTGCTGGCCAAGATCGTCACGACGCTGGACGTGATCAGCGGCGGCCGCGCGGCCCTCGGCATCGGCGCGGGCTGGTTCGAGCTCGAGCACCGCGGCTACGGGTTCGACTACGGCAGCTTCACCGAGCGGTTCCAGCGGCTGGACGAGGCGCTGCAGATCATCTCGCCGATGCTGCGCGGGCAGCGGCCCACCTTCCAGGGCACGTGGTACCGCGCCGAGAACGCGATCAATGAGCCGCAGGTGCGCGACGACCTGCCGATCCTGCTCGGTGGCGGCGGTGAGAAGAAGACCTTCGGCCTGGCCGCGCGCTACGCCGACCACCTGAACATCCTCTGCCACACCAGCGACCTGCCCCAGAAATTGGCCACCCTGCGGCAGCGCTGCGAGGAGGCCGGGCGTGACCCACAGACTCTGGAGACCAGCTACCGCGCTGTCGTCGTCATCGACGAGAACGGCGACCGGGCTCGCAAGCTGGCGCAGGAGTTCATGCAGCGCGATGTCGTGGTGGCGATCTCGGCGGACAGCGTGTTCGCCGGAGCCCCCGACGATGTGGCGGAGCAGATCCAGCGCCGCATCCTGGATCACGGGGTCGACGGCATCATCGTGAACATGGTCGCCAACGGTCACGAGCCGGGCATCCTCGAATTGGCAGGCAAGGCCCTGAGTCCGCTGGTGCACCACTGATCAGCGACTGTGGCCGGCTGACGTCGGCGACGGTGAATCACCGCACCGACCTTCACACTTTGGCCGGAATCAAGGGCTACAGATGGTGGTGGATGGGGTCGATCCAATGGACGGCGTCGGGCTTCTCGATCGGCTCGATGTCGAGATTGACCACGACGGCTTCGCTGTCGCTGCGCACCAGCACGCATTCCAGGGGTTCGTGGGTGCTGGCGTTGATTTCCTGGTGCGGGACATACGGTGGCACGAAGATGAAGTCGCCGGGCCCGGCCTCTGCGACGAATTCCAGCCGCTCGCCCCATCGCATCCGGGCGCGGCCGCGGATCACGTAGATGACACTTTCGAGTGCGCCGTGATGGTGTGCGCCGGTCTTGGCGTCCGGATGGATCGTGACGGTCCCGGCCCAGATCTTCTGCGCGCCGACACGGGCGAAATCGATCGCGGCCGCCCGCTCCATTCCGGGTGTCTGCGCGGTGTTCGAATCGAGCTGATCGGCCTTGATCACCCGGACACCGTTGTGCCGCCAATCTTCGGCAGTCATGGTGCGCTCCTCCACGTCGATCGGTTCGAGCTGTATCGCCGAATGCGAGCGGGCCGGGGGACCGTCGCGCGCGGTTGAGGCTACGCAATCATGATTCGGCTGCCCGGTAGACGTTTTCACTCGGCGGGATCGAAAGAGGACCGCCACGCGCGGTCGCGGGGCTCGCTACAGGGTGGTGGGCTCGCCGAACACCGCTCCGCTGTCGTCGACTTCGGGTGTTTTGGTCAGCACGTAGGTGTATTGGCGGATGGTGGCCGGCCCGATGCAGTTGTCGACTTTGATGTGGAAGTCGCGGGTCACGATCTGCACGGTCTTGCCCGGGATGAGCGGTTTGCCGTCCCCGATGTCGACGTTGGTGATGTCGCCGGGTTGCAGGTCCAATTCCAGGAAGAGACCCGGGTCTATCGCGATGGAGGGCAGGATGCCGCTGAACTCCTGCACCTGTCCCGATTCGAACTCTTGTACTTGCCCGGACTCCTGGGTCTGGGACTGCACCGATTCGCCGGAACTCGACTGCTCGACAGTCTGCGACTGTGCTTGCTCCGTCGCCTGCCGCTGTACCTGTTCCGTCGCGGAGTTCTGCTGCGGCCCCTCCAGCCCGAATTCGGTGGTGGGATCGATGCCGGGGAGCACGGCACCGATCCTGGCCGGACAGCCCACGGAGTATCCGGTCTTGAGCACGCCCTCGGCCTGCCCGTCGAGGCGTCCGTAGGCGACTGTGGAGACCAAGGCTTCACGGCTGGTGGGGGTGCTGTTCAACGGCGCGATTCGATTGATGACTTCGTCGTGCGTGCCGACGGTAAAACTGCCCATACTCGACTCGAAAGTCTTCTCGTGCGGTGGCAGATTGACGGTATCGGCATGCGCGGTCGGCTGCGACAGAATGGCCAGCGCTGAGACGGCGTAACTCACTCTCCGGATGATTCGCAACATGACCCCGGACACTAGTGAATCGGCCGCCGTTTCCCTGTCGTCACGCGGGCGCGTGTCCCGACCGATGCGGCTTCTTGTTCGCCCGTTCATCCGCCGGTACACCGGTTCGGCACTGTGTGCACGCTCGAATACGGGGACGAAACGGCCCGAATCCGGCGACACAAGAAGATTTCGATATATGGGTCGGATCTTTTCACGGTGCACCGGCAGGTGCAGGATAGGAATTTGCCAGGCGAGGCCATATGCGAGGGAGGCGTTGTGAGCGTATTGTCCAGCGATCTGAAAACCTTGAGCTACGAAGCGTATGTCTACCTGTACTCCCTCGTCACGATGGACGTCACTCGCGCGCAGCAGACCAACTCCCCGGCGGACTCGACTCCGGGTTTCGGGCCCCCGAACCAGTTCCACCACATCCACGAGTTCCCTGATGTCCATTTTCGGGCGGTGGTTCGCCCGAATTTCGACACGCTGTACTCCTCGGCCTGGCTCGATCTGACCCGCGGTCCTGTGCACATCCATGTTCCCGACAGTGGCGACCGCTATTACATGCTCCCGATGCTCGACGCGTGGACGGATGTTTTCGCCAATCCAGGAAAGCGCACCACCGGCACCGGCGAACTGGACTTCGTCGTCGTCGGCCCCGGCCACACCGGTGATCTTCCGGCTGACCTGCCCGTGATCCACGCGCCGACTCATCATGTGTGGGTGATCGGGCGCACCCAGACCAACGGGCCCGCCGACTACGTGGCGGTCAACAAGTTCCAGGCCGGACTCGAGATCACCGAGTTGGCCGCACCGGGACCGTTCGTGGCCGATCCGAGTTCGGCGAGCGAGACCGAACCGCTGCGCCAGGTCAACGCGATGTCGGCGACGGAGTTCTTCGTCCGTGCCGCTGCGGCGTTGCAGGTCGACCCGCCACACGGCACCGACTTCTCCCAGCTCGCGCGCATCGCCCGGCTGGGTATCGTTCCCGGCCGGGACTTCGACGCCACCCGATTCTCCACCGATGAGCTCGCCGACATCGAAGCCGGTGTGCAGGCCGCGCGAGCAGCGGTGATGGCGGCGCCGAAAAAGCTGGCGCCACCGATCAACGGGTGGATCAGCGTGCTCGCCGACATCGGGGTGTACGGCAACGACTATTTCCGGCGTTCGGCCATCACGTTGGCGGGCTTGGGCGCCAACCCGCCCGAAGACGCGATCTACCCGTTGCTGGTCGCCGACGCCGACGGCCGGCCGCTCGACGGCGATACCGACTACGTGATCCACTTCGACGCGGGCGAGCTGCCGCCGGTGGCCGCGTTCTGGTCGGTCACCATGTACGACGACGAGGGGTTCCAGGCGCCGAACGAACTCGACCGCTTCGCCATCGGCGACCGAGACGCACTGGTGCAGAATTCCGACGGCTCGCTCGACATCTACATCTCCCACACCAACCCGGGACCAGAGCGCGAATCGAACTGGCTGCCCGCGCCGAGCGGGCCCCTCGGTATCACCATGCGGCTGTATGCCCCTCGCACGGAAGCGCTCAACGGCACATGGGCGCCTCCGCCGGTCCGCAGGGCCTGATCAGCTGGTTCCGTAGAGCTCGATATGCCACATCTTGGCGATCACCCGCTCGATGCCCTGGGTGAGGTGGCGTCGGTAGGTCGAGAACGGCAGCCCGAGTAGTTCGGCGGCCCGTTCCTGGGTGGGCGCCGGACGCAGGTAGGTGCGGTCGAGGACGCGGTAGAGCTTCTCACCGCGCGAGTCCTCGCGCACCGACTCGACGATCGTGGTGAGTAGATCGCGCAGCGCGGCACCGGTGGCGGGGCCCGGTCGGTCGGCGACCACTCTCGAGCGCAGCAGCGGATTGCGTTCGAGGCCGTCGCCCCGTCCTATCCCGCGCAACGCGGAGCGGACGGCGTCGGCGAATTCGGGCTGTGACAGCACGAGTTCGGGCGTGGGCGGCATGGGTCGCGCGGGGACCCCGCCGACGACACGATCACTGGTCAGGTCGAGCCATTCGGGGATGCCCACCCGGCGCCAGTCGTGGGCGTACACCGCGTACCGCCGGCCACCGACCTCGTATTCGGCATCGTGGGCACGATGGAAATCGATGTGGGTCATGAAGGGTTCCCATGCGTCGGCGGCTTCGAACGCGCCGATGAAGTCCCACGTCAGATCCGGACGCGACAACCAGAACTGCGTCGAGCAAGCCGTCACCACATTGATGGTCGGCGACGGACGCTGGTTGAGTTCCGCGTCGATGAGGAACCGTCCCGCGTGCACCGGTTCGCCGGGCCGTGGCCTGCCGTACCTGGTCGCGTAGTCCCACATGGCGTGGGTGCCGGGGTCGGCGGCCAGCTCGGCCTCCGTCGCGTCGTGCAGCGCCAGCCGACAGAAGTAGCCGATCGGTGCGCTGCCCGAGCCTTGCACCACGACGAACTGCTCGGGCTGACGAGCCAGCCAGAAGTCCACCAACTCGGCTTGCTCGGGGCCCTGGTGCCGCTTCGTCATCGCCAGGATCGACTCCCGATACTCCGCGCGGTATCGGTCGGGGAAGGCCCGGCCGAAGGTCGACCAGTCCCAGTACGCCGAGATCGACGGGTTGTGGCGATGGAGGAAGACGAGGTCGGCCACCGGCCAGCGATTCTGTTGCGCGGTGGCGTCGAGGACCTCGATGAGGTGCGCGCGCACGCGGCGATGCACGTCGAGGTAGGACTCCGGATCACGCCAGCGCAAATCGGCGTCGAGAACGTCGCGGGCGATCTCGTGCGGCGCGAGCCCGAGCGGCCCCGGCTCGATGATCGCCAGCTCGCGCAGCCACTCGAACACGTCGGCGCAGTCGGATTCGCCGAGCGCGGCCCGCAGCAGCGCCTCGGTGGTGAACCGGACGTGCGCGCACACCTCCAGTGCGGCCCGGTGACGTTTGCTCGGCACCGAATCGACGAACCGCGCGAGCAGGGCGCGCACCGCGTCGGGGGCCTCGACCAGTGCGGCGGGCAACTCGCCCGCGGTCTGGGCGAGCACGTCGACCAGTAGCGACAGCGCCAGCGGGTGGCCGTGGGTGAGCGCCAGCATCCGTTCGTGCTTCGCCTCGGGCACCTCGGCGATCCGCAGATAGGCGCGGGCGTCGTCGGGTGCGAGGTTGCGCAACGAGATCGTGCGCAACAGATCCCGCCAACCGGGGTCGTCCGACCAGGCGCGGGCAGGCGGATGACGGCCGGCGATCACCACGAGAACAGTCGTGGCCAACACCGGCAGAAACGTCTCGCGCAGCCAATCCTCCAGCGGCGCGAGACGTTCGAACGTGTCGATGAACACCACCGAGGACATCGCGGGGCCCAGCGCGGTGCGCAACGACTCGGGCGACGGCTCGACCGTGCGTCCGTCGACCCGCGTCGTCGTCGCGCCCGCGAGTTCGGCGAGTTCGAGCATTTCGGCCAGCAGCGCGGACTTGCCGATGCCGCCCGGCCCGTGCAGGAACAGCACCGTGAACGGTGGTTCGTCCGCGTCGAGCGCGGTGCGGAACAGTTCCACTTCGCCCGCCCGCCCGACGAACCGCCGCCTGCGCGCCGATCGGAGCCGGTCGGCGACGGTCCTCGCGTCGTCAGTCATCTGCTCAGTTCCGTTCATCGACGGTGCCCGCTGGCGATCGTCACCGGGTGAGCACCCGCGGTGGTGGTGCCACCGAGTCGCCGCGCCTGCGCATCCCGACCGATACCCGCGCGAGGGTACTCGGCCGCATCAGCCACGCGGGAGGGTCCAGCAATGCCGAGACGCGCAGGAATCGCGCGGCGACCACGGGGTCGTGCCTGCCCACTTCGAGCAGCCGACGCACGTAGGCGTTGACCAGCCGGATCTGGAGGGTGCGGGTGCCCTCCACCAGCGGTTGCGTCAGGTCGGCGCCGACGGCGAGTCGCCAGGCCACGTTCACCGGAATCGCAGAGGCACGGAAGTACCGGCGTTCCACGTCGTCCCCTCCGGTGTGCAGGCACTCGCGCAAGGCCATGGCCTGCAAAGTGGCCACCGACATGCCCTGTGCGTAGATGGGATTGAAGCCGCACAGAGCGTCACCGAGCGCTATCAGTCCCCGGGGGAAGCGGCTGACCAGGTCGTAGCGGCGACGGCGGTTGGCGTCGTACCGGTAGGTCGTCACCGGGGACAGCGCCTCCGCGGCGCGCAACGCGTCGAGCACGTGCGGAGGCGCGAACGGCGCCACGAACTCGACCAGTTCGTCGAAACTCGTGCCGGGGTGATGGTCTCGATACCCGGTCGCGGTAAGCAACCACGTGTCGTCCTCGGTCGCGAACAACGCCATCCCGATCGGCCGGTCGGGGGCGGGGCCGATCAGTACCAGCGTCTCCGGTTCGCTCCCCGGGCGCAGCCGCAGCGCCACGCTCGAGTACCCGATGTGCACGGAAACCCGTTCCTCGGCGGGCATGTCGAAGCCGAGCTCGGCCACCCAGGCCGGCGTGCGCGTGCCACGGCCCATGGCATCGACGACGAGATCGGCGGCGAGTACTTCCTCGGCACTGCCTGCCGTGCGGGAGATGATCCTGACACCGGTGACCGCGGCCTCATCCGCGACCAGGCCGACCACATCGTTGCCGTCGGCGAACCGCAGGTTCGGCAACACCCGAACACGGTCCCGCACACGACCTTCCAGATGCGGCCTGGTCGGCAGATAGGTCGTGACATCCGGTTTGACGGCGGCCGAGAGCCGGTTGCCCCCGATCGAGAAATAGAAGTCGGTGTAGTCCTCGATCACCTTCGTACCGGCGCGGACGAGCTCGTCGAGCAGGCCGGGAAACAGCCGCTCGAGCGCCTGGGATCCGCTGGGCAGCAACGCGTGCACGTGCTTGCCCTGCGGTACCCCACGACGCGGGGCGTACTGACCGTCGAGACGGTCGCGTTCCACCACGGTGACCCGGTCATAGGAATCGGACAGCACTCGGGCGGCGAGCAGACCTGCCATGCTCGCGCCGAGTACCACTGCGTGTTCACCTCTGCGAACCATCGCGCACCTCCTGGAGTCTCAGCGATGGTGCGAGCGTGCGACATGCGACTGCTCGATTACCAGTCCACTTCCCTGCTCACCTCGACGGGCGAGTGCCACGAAGTATCCACGGCGGTCCGATGGCGGACCCGGCTCGCCGAATCGGCCACCGAGGACACCACGATCGGAGCGTCCCACGCGACCATCGCGGTCAACCGCGCACGCGACCGGTGGCCGGTTTGGTTCGCCACAGCTCGATTCCGATGTCGACGAGGTCGACTCGGTCGAGGTGCTCGATGTCGGTGAGCGGATGCCAGGCGGCGAGGTCGGTCGATCCGTTGGTTTCGTTGCGGAGTTCGCCGGCCCGAATGTGGCCTTCGTACACGATTCGTAAGCCGTGGAAATCGGCGAATTCACCACGCGGGCGCGGGTATCGGCGGTTGATCGAGTCGATGCCGAGGAGTTCGACGAGTTCGACGGTGTACCCGGTCTCCTCGGTGACCTCACGGACGGCCGTCGCGATCGGATCCTCGCCGTGTTCCATTCCGCCGCCCGGAAGCGTCCACTGCCTGTCACCGTCGGGTGACACCCATCTGGCGAGCAGGATCTCGATCGCTCCACGGGACTCCCGAACGCATATCGCGTAGGCAGCGACTCGAAGCTCTTTCCTCACCGGGCGAGCCTACCGGCGACCAGCGGTCAGCTTCGTGGGGTCGGGTTACCCGTGACTGTTAAATTGTCGTCGGGCAGACGAAAGGGCCGCTGATGGCGACACGCGCTGAACAGAAGGACGCGACGCGGGCGCGCATTCTGGACGCCGCGACTTCGCTGCTGGTCGAACGCGGCTATTCGGCCTTGACCACCGTGGGTGTGCAGCAGCGGGCGGGCCTGAGTCGCGGTGCGCTCCTGCACCATTTCCCGACAGTGCGCGATCTGTCCGAGGCGCTGGTGGCGAATCTGGTCGTGCTCAACGAAGCGGCGACGCAGGCGGCGGTGGTGAAATTGGGCGACACGGTGGACCCGGTCGAGCGCGCGCTGACCGCGCTGTACTCGGCGATGACGCAACCGCCCGCGCGTGCCGAGTTCGAGCTGTGGGCTGCGGCGGGCACCGATCCTGATCTTGCCGCCGCACTGCGGGTGGCCGAGCGCAAGGCGGGCCGCGATCTGCACCGGGTGATCGATGGGCTGTTCGGGGCGGGGATCGTGGCGCATCCGCGTTATCCGGCCGTCCGTGACCTGACCGTCGCCATCCTGCGGGGGCTCGCCGGCACGCGTGCACTACAGCTCTCAGATCAGGCGAACCGCGCCGTGCTCGAGCAGTGGGCTGACACAATTCGCATCCTGGTGGGTCGCGTCAGCGACGCCGACGGATAGGGCTCGACATCCACCCGGGCACCGCGCCGATTCCGCTGCCTCCGCCGGGGACAACCGCGGTTCGTCCATGCAGTTGCATGATTCATTCCTGCTCGGTGTGGCTGCGGTCGAACCGGGCTCGTTTGTAGTCGCCGAAGGGTTCGTCGCGTTCGCGCACTGCTTCCCGGAAACCGACTGTGGCGGCGCGCATTTGGAATTCGTAGCCTTCCCGGGTGTGACGGGAGATGCCGTCGAAGACGGTGCTGACCATGCCGGAGTTGGCCACGCCTTGTGACAGCAGTGCCGAGTTGAGAGCGAGCTTGGCCATCATCAGCTGATTGACCGGCATGCGGGCGATCCGGCCGACCAGTTCCTCGGTGCGTTCGTCGAGTTCCTCCGCCGGGCACGATTCCACCGCCAGACCCCATTCTTCGGCTTGTTTGCCGCTGATGCTGTCACCGGTGAAGAGCAGCCGCTTGGCGCGGGCGTCGCCGATACGGTGGGCCCACATACCGGCTGCGGGAATACCCCAGGTGCGGGTGGGCGGGTAGCCGATCTTGGTGTCGTCGGCGCAGATGATCTGGTCGCTGAACAGGGCGATATCGGTGCCGCCCGCGATGGCGAAGCCGTGCAGTTTCGCGACGGTGGGCTTGTCGGCGTGCAACAGGCTGGCGAAGCCCTTGTTGCAGCGGCTCATCATCGCGTAGTCGATCATCGGGTCCCAGGTACCCCACGGATTGTGGTTGAGCGCATTCACCACCGGATCGAGCACAGTGCCGTCGACATCGTCCGGGCCTTCGGCGGTTCGGAAGCTCTTCTCCGCGAACATGTCCAGGTCGTAGCCGCCGCAGAAGCCCTTCCCGCGGCCACTGACCAGGATCACGTGCACGCGCGGGTCCAGATCGGCGCGCTCGACGGCGTGGGTGAGGTCACGTGGGGTGTCGGGGGTGATCGAATTGCCCTTTTCCGGGCGGTTGAAAGTGATGCGGGCGATGCGTCCGTCGCGCTCGTAGGTGAGAGTCGAGTACTCGTGGTCGTAGTCGGGCGCGGGTCGGTCTCGCCACGGGGAGTCCGGACCTTCGGTCCAATTGTCGTACCAGCCGGCGGGACGATGGCCTGCGTGAGGTCGGTTCTCGGACATCGACGGTCCCTTCGGATGCGATTCGGCGGACGGCAGCTCACGGGGAGGTGGTCGGCGCGTGGTCGGACCAGCCTGACCCATTCGATGGTTCACAGTCAAGTATGACTGTGAAATTTCGCCGGGTCGTCGGCGACCGGCCGCAGTTCATGTCCGCATGACGATGAGAGTGCCGCCGCAGCAAGAGTTTTCCTCACTCCGGAGGAGACCGTCGCACGCCGGACAAGGGTGTCTGCCAAGCTCCGGGGTCGGCAACAGGAAACCGGCGACCGGTCACCAGGGTGGGTACGAGTCGGATGAAGAAGTTCTTCTCCCCGGGCTGCCACGGAGAGAGGGGCAGATCCACGGTGTCCATCAGGTCACCGATCTCACGGATCCCTTCGGCTCGCCCCTTGATCACGACGCTCCAGGCTTCGTGAGACTCAGGGAGGTAACCGTCGACTTCCAGGGCGACGCGCGCATCGGACAATGCGGCGGACACCTTCGTACCTCGCGCGGATCGGAACACAATGGTTCCGTGATCGACCGCGTAGTTGAGGGGGAAGATATCCGGATGGTCATCCACCCACACGGCGAGGCGGCCTATTTCCTCGGTACGGAGTAGCGCCCAGCTTTCGTTGACAGCAAGCTCCTTGACACTCGGGTCGTCGCTTCCCATCTTTTCCCCTTCCTGTCGTGGATATCGGCCTGTCCTCCCAAGCACCTTTCCGTCTGTGTTCGGGCACCTTCGTCGTATTCCTCCAAATCTAAACGCTGTGTCCCTGCGGAACCGTCATTTGTCCTGATCCTTTCTGACAGCACTAACCTCGCTGCTTGCGAACCGCGCCCATAACGGCAGTGCCGACACGGTGTGTGCGGGTCGCCGCCCGTCCGCAGCCGGGGCCGAGGTTGGGAAGCGCTGCCCTGGGTCTGTCAGGCAGATCGCGAAGCCGATTACCGGACGACCGTGTCGGACTGGTCCGCCGACTGGTAGTCGCGCACGATCAGTGCGGACTGAAGCAACCAAATGAGCTTTGGATCATGGGCACTGAGCCCCACGAGGTCGTAGATACGCCGGAGCCTGTAGTCGACGGTGTTCATATGGATATGGGTTTCACGTGAGGTGAGTCGGCGATTGAGACCGTTGCCGAGATGTGCGCGCAGCGTGCTGATCAGGTCCGGAAACTCGGCAACCGGATCGAGAAACGATGCGAGACGATCCCGCCCAGGCCCTGGCCGAGTCAGTTGGTACTCGACTGCGAGGTCTCCGATCTCGTACATGCCCGGCGGGCGATGGAGTCTTGTCGCCACATCCAAGAGTTCGTGCGCCTCCTCGGCGGCCGAGGGAATCCGATCTCGGTCGGCGGCGATCCCCACCACGGTGAGTGCGGTCAGTCCGACCGTGCCGCGGATCTTCGCGGTGGGAAATGATTCCGGCACCAGAATCGTCGCGCCGAACCGGGACTCCAAACCCGGCACCGGCTGCCCGAAGCTTGTCGACAGCATCGCCCGGAAGTCGCGCGGTGATACCGCGTCGCGCGCGGACCGATCCGCGGCCACCGCGAGCACGGTGTACCGCTTGTCGGGTGGCGCCCCGTGCTCACGGGTAGCTCTCGTCGTATGTCGGCCCCTGAGTAGAGTGCGCGCCACATACCCACCGCGATCGCCGCTGGGCGGTGCGACCTCCAGATAGATCGTCGATATCGTGGCGGTCACCGAGCTCAACGCATCCATCAGTCGGCGCACTTCGTCGAAGGGCGCGCAGCGGGCTTCGAGATCGTCCATGTGTAGCCGGAACCCTGCGTGAACATGGTGCTGCACAGTGTCGATCGGGACGCCGATGCTCGCCCACCGCGCAACAACCGGACGAAGACGCGGCGTCCCGAGGCCGCGGTGTGTCCGGGCTGTGTCGGACACCAGTACCAGACAGTCGGCAACGATGGCGCTGATCTCCTCGCGCAGAACGTTTCCTCGTCGGCTGCGACGCGGGATGGTTTCGAGGATCTTGTGCGCGATCCGGTCGGTCGCCGGCGAGAGTTGCGCGGGCGACCCGAGTTCGGTGTGGCTGGTCATCGGGGGCTCACAGTGTTTCGCCCCCACCGATCAACCACGGGTTGAACGTGCGGTTCAGGGCCGGGTGGCCGATGGGATCGACGGCGCTGAGGGAGGGGTTGGTGACTTCGTCGTGGCGCGATGCCACCGCGGTGTAGTCGACGCCGGGAACGGTGTCGCCCTTCAGATCAGGGTGTGGCTTCAGTCCATCGGCGATCGCGTCGGCGAGCGACTGCGAGTCCGAGGTCACGCCGGGCTCCGCGCCGGCAGATGTCGCTCCGAGTCCGTGCTCGACGGCAACCCCCACGATGAGCGCTGCGGCCACGGCGGACCGGCGCATGTGCTGCTTCATTGCAAGCATTTCCTACAAGTCCAATCTGATCGACCGCGCACCACGGATACCGGTGACTGGGACCACAATCGAGCAATCATGTGATGTAGGTCGCTGCGCAGCGGCGGCAAGCAAAGTCTGTACCCATCGGTATGTGCCGTCACTGCACTGAGGTCCAGAGTCGACAGAGGTGACCTTGTCCTCGGCGCCAAACCCTGATCAGCCGTCGTCCTGTCGACTGCTCCGGGCCCGGAACCCGAATTCCCTTTTCAGGCGAGTTATTAGGGAAATTCGCGTTATTGTTATTGTCGGAGCGGACTGTGTTATCGCAGCCCTGCATTTAACTGATCGTTCAGGGTTCGGCTACCCGGGGCCTTTGTCATACAGCAATGACATCGTCCATTCCGGGCCTGACGCTGCACCAGCGGCTGGCCGAGGTCGCGACCGCGCACCCGCAGGTTCGCACCACGTTCTGGTCATTGTCGCAGTCGACGCTCACCTATGCCGAACTCCGGGAACGGTCCGTTGCAGCCGCTACTGCGCTGGTCGCGCGCGGCGTCGCGCGCGGCGAGCCGGTCGGCCTGCTGTGCCCGAACGCGCCGGAGTTCCTCATCGGCCTGTTCGCGACCACGACCGCGGGCGGTGCGGCCACCCCGTTGCCGCTGCCCGCCGGGGCCCGCCAATTAGCTTCCTACCCAGCGCGTTTGGCGGGAATTGCCGACGCCGCCGGCATGCGGACCATCTTGGTGTCGCCGCAGTTCGCCGCCATCGCCGAACCATTGCGGGCGGCCATGGATATCGAATTCCTCGATACCGCAACCCTGTTCGCCGAACCGGCGGCGACGGGGCTGCCCCGGGTCGATCCGGACGATGTCGCGGTCGTGCAGTTCACCTCGGGAAGCACCGCCGCACCGAAGGGCGTGCGTCTCACCCACCGGCAGGTGCTGGCCGGGCTTGCTGCCATCCGCACCGGGATCGACCTGGGTCCGGCTGACCAGGGCGGGTTCTGGCTGCCGCTGTTCCACGATATGGGCTTGATCGGCACGCTGTCGGCGATCCTGCGCGGAATCCCGTCGCATCTGTGGTCGCCGACGGCGTTCGTCAAGGACCCCGAGCGTTGGTTGCGCGAGTTCTCCGCCAGCGGGTCGACCATCTCCGCGATGCCGAACTTCGGCTACGAGGCCCTGCTGGCCGCCGTGCCGCCGGACCGCGCGGCCGATTACGACCTGCGACACTGGCGGATCGCCTTCAACGGGGCGGAACCCATTGCCCACAACGTGGTGCGAGAGTTCTGCGCGCGTTTCCGGCCGGCCGGATTCGACCCAGCGGCCATGTTCGCGGTCTACGGGATGGCCGAGGCCACCCTCGCGGTCACCTTCCCGCCGCTCGGCCGCGAGCCCGTCTTCGACTGGGTCGACCGCGTGACGCTGTCGGATTCCGCTAGGGCACAGCGGGTTTCCCCCGAAGCCGAGGGGGCCCGTGCGATCGCGGGCGTCGGCACGGCGGTCGCAGGCCTGCGGCTGCGCGTGGTCGATCCCGACTCGCGCATGACCGTGCCCGACGGTGAGGTCGGCGAGATCCTCATTCGCGGCGAGTCGGTGACCGACGGTTATCTCACCGCCGATCCCGAGGCCGCCGCCGAGCTGTTCAGCGAGGGCTGGTTGCGGACCGGCGATCTGGGCTACCAGCGCGACGGCGAGCTGTATGTGACCGGCCGCAGCAAGGACATGATCACCGTGCGCGGGGTCAACTACTACGCGCACGACGTCGAGGCTGTCGTGCGCGATCTCGACGGCGTCTACAAGGGCCGCTGCACCGCCGCAGCCGACCCCGACGGCGGCGACACCATTGCGGTCATCGCCGAAACCGAACTCGCAGACAGCGCCGGCGACGAGCTCACCGCCGCCATAACCGGACGGATCACCGCCCGGCTCGGGCTGGCCGCTGTGCGGGTGTATCTGGTCGCGCCGCGCAGCATCCCCCGAACCAGCAGCGGCAAACTGCGGCGGCTGGCCGCCAGGGAACTGATCGCCACCGAAACAGATTCGGAGCAACCATGCACAGCTACGACGTCTTCCGCCACTACGAGCGCCAGCACTGGCGGCTGGCCGACCTCGACCTCGACACCATCGACCCCGCACTGGTCCGGCCCGAGTACGTGACTCTCGCCAAGAGCGCGACGATGGGCGAATCCAATGTCATCGCCGCCGTGCACGGATTCCTCAACGAATTCGACGACTACGACTTCTCCACCTTCGCCGTGGTGTGGGGATACCAGGAGGTGCAGCACCACTACGCCTTCCGGGCGTGGCTGGCCGCGGTCGGCGAGAGCGTCGACGACACGGCGGTCGGGGCGATGCGTCAGCCGTACGCGCCGGGCACGACGCCGTCGGCGACTCTGGCCACCAACATCATCTCCGAGCTCACCGTCAACCACGTCTACCGCGCGGTGTCGCAGTGGGTGGGGGAGCCGGTACTCAAGGGGCTGCTGTTGAACGCGAGCCGCGACGAGGCAGGCCACGCTCGGGAATTCATCCACTACACCACCCAGCGTCTCACCCAGAGCCCCGAGGAGTTGCCGTCGGTGCTGGAAACGCTGTACGTCTACAGTTCCGAGGCCAAGATCAAGCATCCGGTGAGTACTTTCAAATCCGGCCTCACCGAACTCGGCGAGCACGAGACCATCGACACCGGCTTCGAGCTGTTCTTGGAACAGATCGCCGCTGAAGGCGAGCTCGAGGTACTGCACGACAAGGTTCGGCGCACGTTCGCCGGCATCACCGGACTCGACCTGTCCACCAACGCCCGGGTGCGGCGCGCCCTGGCCGACGCGATCGCCTGAGCCGGATGCGCGTCCCTGAGCCTGCCCGCGCGGCCACCCCCGACCTCGCGGTCCGGCTGCCCTGGGAGGCGGTGCCGGACTACCACTGCTTCGGCTGCTCGCCGCACAACCCGGCGGGTCTCGGGCTGCGCTTCACCGCCCACCCCGGCGGTCTGCGAGCCGGATTCCGGCCGACTCGGTCCTTCGAGTCGTATCCCGGTGTCCTGCACGGTGGCCTGGTCGGCGTGATCTGCGACGAGGTGATGGCCAACGTGATCATGTTCGAGCGTGGGATGCCGGCCTTCACCGTCTCGATGCGCACCCGCTACCTGACGCCGCTGCGGGTCGACCACGACTACCACTGCACCGCGACCATCTCCCGCACGGACTCCGCCGTCATCACGGCGAGCGCGGAGATCCACGACGTGGACGACGAGCTCTGCGCGTCCGCTTCGGCCACCTACCGGCCGTTCGCCCTGGGCGAGGTCCGCCACCTGCTCACCCTTGACGACGCCGACGTCGCTCGGCTCGAGCACGCCATGTCAACCCAGAACGGAGTTCATCCATGAGCACCCCTGCCGTCGCCGACATCCTGCGCACTGTCACCGAGATAGCCACCGCCGAGATCGGCGTGCCCGCCGCCGAATTGGGGTCCGACATCGACCTGCGCGGTGTGGCAGGCGTCGACTCGGTCCGCGTGCTGCGCATGGTGGCCCGCATCGAGCGCGTCTACGACATCGAGCTCGACGACCAGGACGTGTTCGGCATGTCCACTCTCGCCGACGTGGCGGCCGTGGTGCACACGGCGTTGGCGGAGGTGCCCGCGTGACCGAGGTCGCCGACACCAACCAGCATTACGATCTCGATCCCGAGGTCTTCGGCGAATTCCTCGACCCGCTACGCAAATACAGCTCCGGCCGGTACTTGACCGATACCGACACCCTCGAACAGGCACAGCGGCACAAGTTGCGTTTCGTCGCGGGGCGGCTTCGGCTCTCGGGCGGTGAGCGGGTGCTCGATGCCGGCTGCGGTTGGGGGTCGCTGGTCCTGTTCATGGCCGAGGAATTCGCCTGTCAGACGGTCGGCGTCAGCCCCGCGCCGCGCCAGCACGAATACATCGCCGGTCAGGCCGCTGCCCGCGGCCTGACCGACCGTGTGCGGACCCACGTCGCGCACTTCGAGCAGCTGGAACTGCCCGCTCGCACATTCGACGCGGTGACGATGCTCGGGTCGATCGTGCACATGCCCGACCTGGACGCCGCGTTCACCCGCGCCCGGCGCACGCTGCGACGCGGGGGCATGCTCTACGTGTCGGAGAGCTGCTTTCGCAGCGCCCGGGCGCGAACCGCGTTCGACGATCGAACCGGCACCCGGTTCATCCGCTCCGACATCTTCGGATTCGGCGAGCTGCGCCCGCTGTCCGAGCTGGTGGCCGGTGCCGAGAACGCCGGATTCGCCATCGACTCGATCGACGATCTCACCGACGACTACCGCCGCACCATCGACGACTGGATCGCCAACGTGGACGCGGCCGCCGAGCGGATCGACACGCACAGGCCAGGACTGGCGGCCCAGCTGCGGCGGTATCTGGAAATCGCCAACGCCGGCTGGGGTTACACCACCAAGCACTACGCCCTGACCTGCCGCAATGCCCGCTGACCGCGAGGAGCCCCCATGTCCGAGAAGCGTATGCCCGAGCACCTTTCGACCGAACACCCGCGCGTCGGAGCCGAGATGATCCCGGCCGGCGATATCGCCGCCGCCGTCGACGGATTCTTCGCCGCCTCCCCGGCCGCGCGCGCCTGGGACGTGGAAACCGGCTTCGACTGGGCCCGTGCCGACGCGGGCCGACTCACCGAGGGCCAGCGATCGGCCGTGCAGTTCATCACCTATATCGAGGATCACCTGCCCGGCTACTTCGACGTCTATCACCGGTACTTCCCCGTGGACGACTCGGTCGACGCCGCGACCTTCGTCCACAATCGCGAGCTGTATCACTTCACCGTGCGCTGGGCGGCAGAGGAGGACACCCACGCGCGGGCGCTCGCGCGCTATCAGGAGGCCGCCGGGATGGCCGACCGCGCGGGGCTGCGTACCGATCTCGCGGTCGAGGGTCGCAAGCCGTTCGACCTGCCCTACCGGCATCCGGTGCAGTTCTTCGCCTACGCGCTGGTGCAGGAGAAGGCGACCCAGATCTACTACCAGCAGCTACGCGATGTGGTCGCCGATCCGGTCCTCGGCGCCGTGCTGACTCGCCTTTCCCGTGACGAGGCCCGGCATTTCACCTTCATGGCCGATGTCGTGAGCCGGTACCTGCGGGTGCACGGCGACGCGGTGGTCGACCCGATCCGTGAGGTCATCGAGGGATTCCGAATGCCGTTGGCCGACACCATGCGTGGCTACTGGCGCTGGGCCCTGCGCATCGCCGACGTCGCCGACTACGACCACACCGCCGCTTACGCGCACCTGGTGAAGGTGGTCGACCGCGCGGTCGACGTGCGCTCGGACCGGCTCGACGAACTGGTCGGATTCATCGAACAGTGCCGCTCGCTCGACTGAACTGTCGCCGGCGCAAGGCCACCCGGCCGCCTTTCCCCGGCATGTAGGCGATGCCGCGATCGCGCATTCGCTCCCCGGCCGCGGTTGTCGGCAAGAGCTCGAAATCCCGGAGCAGGCTACGGAGGACGACCTTCATCTCGGTATCGGCGAAGTCGGAACCGACACAGCGGCGATTCCCGCCACCGTAGGGAAGCCATGACATGAGGTCGGGTCGGCTTCCGCGAAATCGGTCGGGTTCGAAGACCTCAGGGTCGGGATAGACCGCTTCGTCGCCGTGGATGAGGGCCATCGAGACGATGACCCGATGGCCGCGCGGGATCACCCACTCACCCAACTCCAAGCTCTGCGCCTTCACCTGCCGGGAAACCGTGCCGATCACCGGTCGAACGCGCTGCACCTCCCAGATCGTCCGCTGGAGCACCTCGTCTCTTCCGGCGTCCAGGTCGGTTACCAGCCGGGCCAGCGCGGCCGGGTGCCGGCGCAGGCGTTCCAGCGTCCAGGCCAGGGTGTTGGCGGAGGTCTCGTTGCCGGCGGTGAGCAAGGTCGCCAACTCGTCGGCGATGTCACTGTGCGACATGGGTTCTGCGTCTTCGTAGTGGTTGCGCAGCAGCAGCGCGAGGATGTCCTCGCGGTCGGGCAGACACGGATCAGCGAGTGCGCGGCTGATCAGCTTCGCGATCAGCGCGTCGTATTCGGCGCGGTGCTCATCGAGTCGAGTCCGTGCGGAGCGACCACGACCGAACCCGATCCCACGGCCGGTCGCCAACCGCGAGCCGACGTCGCCGAGGGCCGGCATCAGCCGGCGCAATGCGGCGAGCTCCTCGCCCTCCGCGCCGAACACCGCGCGCAGAATGATGTTGAGGGTGATGCGTACGGTCGCGGGCAGGATCGGGAATTCGGTGTTCTCCGACCACGTCGCCGCCTCGGCGGCATACTCCCGTTCGATGAGCGCCTCGTACTCGCGCATCCGTTTGCCGTGAAAGAGCGGGGACAGCAGCCGGCGACGTCGACGGTGGGGATCGTCGTCGAGACTGAACACCGATCCGGGGCCGAGCAACGCACCGAGGTTGGGTTCGGCCTTCCCTGCGACCGAGGGACCGGCCGTGAACACCTGACGGGCCAGCGCCGGGTCGCCGACGAAGACCGACGGTCCGATCACCGGCAGATCCAGCGTGAACACCGGGCCGAACCGGCGGCGTGAGCGCCGCATCATCCGGCGGCGACCGCTGAGGTAGAGAAATCCCTGGACCGAGCGGGGTAGTCGGGAACCCGGCGGCAGTGAGATCGCCGGTGCGGCGGTCATGATCAGAACCTGTACTTCGCTCGGAGTTCGGCGAGGGTGTCGATGAACCCGTCGAGCTGCTCGTCGGAGATTCGGTTGTTCATCAGTAGGCGGATCACCGCGCGGTCTTTCGGCACCGCCGGGTAGCCGAACATCGGCACCAGGTAGCCGCGGTCGATGAACTCCTGTCGCACACGCACAGCGGTGTCGTTCGCGCCCACCAGGATCGAGGTCACGTACGTGGGTGTCGGGTTGATCGTGCAGCCGATCTGGAGCAGCCGCTCCCGCAACCGGTCGACCCGGTCGAGATAGTTCTCCATGATCGACGGATCACGGCGCATCCGGCGCAGCACGTGCACGATGGCGCCGACGGTCGGCGGCTGAATGTTGGTAGTGAAAACTGTTGTGCCGGAGAGGAACCGGAACGCATCCAAGGCGTCGGCCGGTCCGGCGAGCGCGCCGCCGCTGAGCCCGACGCCCTTGCCGAAGGACACCATCAGGAAGGTTGCCCGGCGCAGCGCCGCGTACTCGGCGGCGAACCGGTGACCGCCGTTGCCGTAGACCATGAACCCGTTGGCGTCGTCGACGAAGCTGATCGCGCCGAACTCCTCGCACAGATCGAGGATCTCGGCGACCGGGGCGAGCGACCCGTCGGCGGAGTACACGGCCTCGAATCCGACGATGATCTTGCGTCCCGCCAGCTGCTCCAGCTCGCGTCGAAGACTGGCGGTGTCATTGTGGTCGAACATGATCAGGTTGCGGCCGAACTTGAATCGTTCGGCGGCCTTCCACATGCTCCAGTGGCATTCCCGGTCCAGCACGAGCACGGTGTCGGTGTTGTCGACGCCGTGGTTGTTGTTGAACGAGAACCGGGAACTCATCGCGTTCACGAAACCGAGATTGGCCAGCATTCCGGTGGCGAAGGTGAGCGCCCGCTCCTTGCCGGTGATCTCGGCGACGAGCGTCTCCAGCTCGAGGTGCGGCCGGGAGACGCCTTGGATGATCCGCGAGCCACCGACGACAAGGCCGTAGTCCGTCGCTGTCTCGGCGAAGACCTCGCGCACCTGCGGGTCGTGCTGCCAGCCCAGGATACCGATGCCGGAGAAGTTGACCAGCTTGTTGCCGTCGATGCTCACGACCGCGTCGTTGCTGCCGTCGAGCTCGGGCAGCGTGATGAATTCGCCGCTCCCGCGAGCGCTTTCGAGCCAGGTGGAGAACCCCCAGCGATCCAATACCGAGACCGAGGACTGCGTCGCCATGGTCGTTCCCCTCAGATCAGCGTGCTGAGTCGGGCGTCGACCTCGTCGGCGGTGATGCCGTAGTCGGTCAGGTCGTAGGTGTGCGAGCGAAGGCGGTCGTCCTCGGCGACCACCGCGAGCATCGCGGTGCGGACCTCGTCGGTGATCTCGCGTCCGAGTCGCCGGTAGATGTCGGTGACGACGGCCAGCGGGTCGGCCGTGAACTCGTCGAACTCGACGTCGTGGAAAAGGGCTTGGTCGTATTCGGCCCGGTCCGTGGCGTAGCGCTCGAGCGAGCGAACGGCGAACTCGAGCAGGATGGGGCCGATCGCCTCGTCCTGGAAGCCGGCCGACCGGCCCGCGACCATCTTGTTCACCATGCTGCACGCCGAGCCGAGCACCACGCTGGCGGGCCGACGATGGGTCTGGATCACCAGCGCGTCCGGGAACGTGGCCAGCAGCGCGTCCAGGCAGACGAGATGGCTCGACGACTTGAGCACCCAGCGTTTGCCTGCGTCGGGCAGCCCGATCAATTGCAGGTTGCGACGGTACCGCTGGTAGGTCTCGGTGAAATCCTGCTCAGCCAGCCACGCGGAATACGACGGCAGGTTCCCGGTGAACTCGAAATACGCCGAGAGCATCGACTGCCGGGTCAACAGCCAGCATTCCTCGACCTCGTCGGCTCTTCGGTTGTGAATGCCCAGGTAGCCGGGAACCTGTTCGACGAATCCGTCGATGCCCTTCTGCACCATCTGGAAGACCGGGTCGGCCGCCCAGTCCGCGCGCGCCGGCCGGGGCTGTGGCGCATAGCCGAGCCACATTTGCAGGCCCTGGTGCGCTGGGTCGGCGGTCAGCATCCGGTGCAGAGTCGTCGTCCCGGTGCGCGGCATGCCAACGATGAACACCGGCCGCTCGATCGCGACCTCGGCGTATTCGGGCCGCGCCGCCCACTGGGCCTGACTGATCAGGCGGGACGCGAGGATGCCGGTCAGCTCGCCCTGAACCGCCTGGATACCCTGCGGGCTCAGATCGGCCTCCTCCTGATAGGAGGACAGGAGCACCCCGAGCCCTTCCCGGTACTCCGACGGACCGAAGTCGGTGAGCCCGGTGAGACCGGCGGCCGCCGCCTCCAGTTCCTCCACTGCTCCGAGTTCATTCACGTCAAATCCTTTGATTCGTCCTCTATTGATTCGAAACCTTAAGGAAGAGAGCCGATCTCGTGTGGTCCGGTCGCGTAAACGAATCGGTCGATAGGAAAGCGATTTATCGACTTTCACCACCGAATGTGCATCAGTTGATCGCCGTATAGTCCCAATCCCGGGGTCGCGTGTGCGAACACGGAAATTGCTTACGGAGGCTGGCAGTGGTGACGGTTTCGCGCTCGGAGACCAGCGATCTCGACGCTCGGCGCGCACGCCGTATCGCCGAGTTACACGCCGCCGACCGACAGTTCCGCGATACCGTGCCGAATGCCGCAGTCACCGCGGCGATCCGGAAGCCGGGGCTGTCGCTGGGGCGGATCGTGGCCACGATCATGGAGGGCTACGCGGATCGGCCCGCCGTTGGAGAACGCGCGCGGGAGACGAGCATCGATCCGGCGACCGGCCGTACGACGCTTCGCCTGCTGCCGTCCTTCGAGACCATCAGCTATGGCGAACTGTGGTCGCGGGCGGGCGCTGTGGCAACCGAATGGCACCACCATCCCGGGTCGCCGTTGCGCGCGGGCGAGTTCGTCGCCGTCGTCGGTTTCACCAGTACCGACTACACCACCATCGAGCTGGGCTGTGTCCGGCTCGGCGCGGTGTCGGTGCCGTTACCGGCCGGCGCCGCCGCTGACCAGCTGACGCCTCTCATCGCCGAGACCGGGCCACGCGTGCTGGCCACCAGCCTCGAACAGCTGACCACTGCCGTCGAGTGCGCACTGGCGAGCACGTCGGTGCGACGCCTGCTGGTCTTCGACTATCAGGCGGCCGTCGATGAGCACCGCGAGCTGGTCGAGGCAGCGTGCCGACGCCTGGCCGACAGCCCGATCGCGCTCGACACACTGGCCGACGTGCTCGCGCGCGGAGCGACCCTGCCGCCGATACCACTGTTCGAGGCCGATCCGGCGAGTGACCGACTGGCCATGCTCATCTACACATCGGGCAGCACCGGGGTACCCAAGGGCGCCATGTACACCGACCGCATGGTCGTTCCGGCGTGGCGCGGGTTCTGGCCGGGGACAGATGAACTGCCGATTATCGGCGTGCACTGCCTGCCCATGAGTCACGTGTCGGGACGGGCCGCGTTCTCCGGCACCCTCGCGGCAGGTGGCATTGGATACTTCACAGCGACGAGCGACCTGTCCACGCTGTTCGAGGACATCGCCCTGGTCCAGCCGACGACACTGCGGCTGGTTCCGCGCGTCTGCGACATGCTGTTCCAGCGGTACCACAGCGAACTGGACCGATACGCGAGCGGCGACCGTGTCGCGGCCGCGGCGCGGGTGCGCGAGGAACTACGTGAACGGTTCCTCGGCGGCCGCGTGGTGTGGGCCGGCACCGGGTCGGCGCCGATGTCGCCGGAGATGGCCGCCTTCGTCGAATCCTGTCTCGACCTTCCGCTGCAGGACGGCTTCGGCTCGACCGAAGCGGGTCGAATCATGGTCAACGGGAAGGTGTGCCGACCGCCGGTGCGCGACTACAAGCTGGTCGACGTGCCCGAACTGGGCTATTCGCGTACCGACTCGCCGTATCCGCGCGGGGAGTTGCTGGTCAAGACCGATGCCATCATTCCCGGGTACTACAAGCGTCCGGAGGCCACCGCGGAGATCTTCGACCGCGACGGCTATTACAGGACCGGCGACATCATGGCCGAGATCGGGCCGGACGAGCTGGTCTACCTCGATCGCCGCACGAACGTGCTCAAGCTGTCCAACGGCGAGTTCGTGGCCATCGCCCGGTTGGAGGCGCTGTTCGTCACCAGCCCGCTGGTCGGGCAGATCTTCGTGTACGGCAACAGCGAGCGCGCCTATCCGCTCGCGGTCGTGGTGCCGACCTCGGCGGCGCTCGACCGCGTCGGCGCGGCCGTAGCGGACCTGAAACCGCTGATCGGCGAATCGTTGCGGGAAGTGGCGAAGAACGCGGACCTGCCGCGCTACGAGATCCCGCGCGACTTCCTGATCGAGACCGAGCCGTTCAGCACGGCGAACGGCCTGCTCTCCGACGTCCGTAAACCATTGCGCCCCAAGATGAAAGACCACTACGGCGAGCGCCTGGAGCAGATGTACACCGAGCTGGCGGAACGGGAGACCGGTGAGCTGAGCGCACTGCGTCGCGGCGGCCGGAACCAGCCGGTGGCCGACGCCGTCCTGCGGGCCGCTCAGGCGTTGCTGGGTGGTGAGAGCGGCGAATTGCTCGGCGAGGAGCGTTTCACCGACCTGGGCGGCGACTCCCTGTCGGCGCTGTCCTTGGCCGGCCTGCTCGGGGAGATCTTCGATATCGAGGTGCCGGTGAGCGTCGTCCTCAACCCCGCGAACAACCTTCGACAACTGGCGCGACACATCGAGACGGTTGTGGCCGGCGGGCCGCGACAGCCGACGTTCGCGGCAGTGCACGGCACCGGCAGCACCCGAGTCCGGGCCAGTGACCTCACATTGGACAAGTTCATCGACACCGCGACCCTCGACGCGGCACGGGCCCTACCGCCACCGAGCGGCGCGACGAACACCGTGCTGCTCACCGGCGCGAACGGCTACCTGGGCCGGTTCTTGTGCCTGGAGTTGCTGACGCGCACGAGCGGCACAGTGATCTGTCTGGTCCGTGGCGAAACGGCCGCCACCGCACGCCTGCGGCTCGCTGCGGCCTTCGATCGGGGCGACCCCGACCTGGTCCGCCGCTTCAACGATCTGGCCGCAGGCCGTCTCGAGGTCCTCGCGGGCGATGTCAGCGCACCCGGCCTCGGCCTGGACGAGCCGACATGGCACCGGCTGGCCGGCACCGTCGACTCGATCGTCCACCCGGCCGCACTGGTCAACCACGTTCTGCCGTATCCGGAGCTGTTCGGCCCCAACGTCATCGGCACCGCCGAGCTGATCCGGATGGCACTCACCGCGCGGATCAAACGAGTCAGCCACGTCTCGACCATGGGGGTGGTCGCCACGGGAACAGTGTCCGCCGACGAGGACGCCGATATCCGGCTCGCCAGCCCGGTTCGCGAACTCGACGGGACCTACGCCAACGGCTACTCGACGAGCAAATGGGCGAGCGAGGTGCTCCTGCGTGCGGCACACGAACGGTGCGGTCTGCCGGTTTCGGTGTTCCGGTCGGACATGATCCTCGCGCACAGCAGATACTCGGGGCAGCTGAACGTGCCCGATGTCTTCACCCGCCTGCTGCTCAGCCTGATCTTCACCGGTATCGCGCCGCGATCGTTCTATCCGACCGAAGACGCAGGACGCACCCACCACGGTGGCCTTCCCGTCGACTTCACCGCCGCGGCCATCGCCGCACTCAGTGAGCACACCGTGACGGGCTATCGCACCTACAACGTCCTCGATCCGCGCAGCGTCTCACTCGACGTGGTCGTCGACTGGCTCATCGATGCCGGTCACCCCATCGCGCGAATCGATGACTACGACGAGTGGTTCACCCGCTTCGAAACCGCTGTCCGCGCCATGCCGGAGAGCCGGCGACGACACTCACTGCTGCCGCTGCTCCAGGCGTTCGGCAACACTCGCGAAACCCTCGTCCGCCCCGAATTCCCCACCGACCGCTTCCGTGCCGCCGTTCAGTCCGCCGAAATCGACATTCCCCACATGTCAGCCGCGCTCATCCGCAAGTACAGCACCGATTTCAGTCGACTGGATCTGATCTGAGCTGTCGCCGGTCGTGCCATCGCGGGACGACCCCAGCGTTCTCGAGCGCCGCACCTGCGGAGTCGCGGTTAGGGCCGAGGTCGCCGCCGAACAGGCCGGTCTCGATGCGATCTAGGATCACCACTCGTAATCGACCAGCTGGCCACTTCGGTGACTACGTCGAATCCTGGCTCGTGTTGGTGGCGGCGAGGCTGCCGAGCAGTTTCACGCGTTCTTCGGTGGGGGAGCCGGGTTCGGTGGTGAATCCGAACATGGTCCAGCCCGGGGTGTCGGGCAGTTCCATTGCTTCGTAGGCGAATTCGAGGTCGCCGACGTCGGGGTGATGGATTCGTTTGATGCCGGTGCGGTGGAAGCGGACGTTGTGGGCCGACCAGCGGTGGCGGAAGGCGTCGCTGCGGGTGACGAGTTCGCCGATGAGGTCGGTGAGTCCTTTGTCGAGGGGGTTCTGCGTGGCGTAAGTGCGCAGGGTGGCCACGATGTCGTCGGCGCCGCGTTCCCATTCCGGATAGTACAGGCGGGCGGCGGGGTTGAGGAAGACGAAGCGGGCATTGTTGGCTTCGTTGGAGGGGTCGGTCAGCAGCGGGGACAGCAGTTCGCGAGCAAGGGCGTTGCCGGCGATGTAGTCCATGCGCCGGTTGCGGACCCAGGTGGGCGTGCCGGTGATGGGGTCGAGGAACCGTTGCAGGGTCGGACGCACGGTTTGGTCGGAGGTGCGTTTGGGTCGTCGGGTGGTGGCGGGGGCCGGTTTGGCGGCGCGGGTGAGGTCTTGGAGGTGCTGGGTTTCGGCGTCGTCGAGTTGCAGCGCCCGGGCAAGGGCGTGGACGATCTCGTCGGAGACGCCGGTGAGGTTGCCGCGTTCCATGCGCGCGTAGTAGTCGACGCTGATCCCGGCCAGCAGGGCGACTTCTTCCCGGCGCAGCCCGGGCACGCGGCGATGCCCGGTGCTGGTGGGTAGGCCGGCTCGAGCAGGGGTGATGCGGGCTCGCCGGGTCCGCAGGAACTCACGCACCTCGCTCTGGTTGTTCATGACGTCCACGGTAAACCGCAGGTCGGTCGGGAAGCAGTGACTGCCAGTACACGGAACAGCGGTCACTTCCAGCCATGGTCGGGTCGGCGTGCAATGGGTGCATGACCGACACGATCCTCACCGGCCTGCCCGCTCGCGGTCGGGCTCGGGTTCGGCCAGGCCGGCGGGGCGTGTCAGCGCCGCCTACCCGGGTGGGGCGGCAATGCTGGCGGTGGCGCTGATCTCCGTCGTGGTGCTCGTCCGTCCCGCCGAACACGCGCGTACCCGCACTGTTGCCGCGCACCCCAGCTGATCCAGCTGTTCGACCCTGTTTCCTCCATCGAAAGGAGTACTGCTGTGCAGACTGTGACCCTCAACAACGGTGTCGAGATGCCGATCCTGGGTTTCGGGGTCTTCCAGATCCCCGATGCCGATACCGAAAAAGTTGTCACCGAGGCGATCGCCACCGGCTACCGGCTGCTCGACACCGCTGTCAGCTACGGCAACGAAGAAGCCGTCGGCGCCGCGATCGCCGCGTCCAGCGTGGCGCGGGAGGATCTGTTCGTCACCACGAAACTGTGGATCCAGGACTCGCGTGACGGGTCTGCGGAGGACGCGACGAAACGCTCCTTCGAGGACTCGCTGAATCGCCTGGGCTTGGACTATCTGGACCTGTATCTGATCCACCAGCCCTTCGGCGACTACTACGGCGAATGGCGCGCCATGACCGACCTGTACCGCCAGGGCCTGATCCGCGCGATCGGGGTGGCCAACTTCTACCCCGACCGGCTCGTCGACCTCATCGAGCACAACGAGATCACCCCCGCGGTGAATCAGATCGAGACCCACCCGTTCTTCCAGCGCGCCGAATACCAGACCGAGATGGCCGAGCTCGGTGTGCAGATCCAGTCGTGGGGGCCGTTCGCCGAGGGCCGCAACAACCTGTTCACCGACCCGACCCTGACCGCGATCGCCGACGCGCACGGCAAGTCCGTGGGCCAGGTGGTGCTGCGCTGGCTCACCGAACGCGGCGTCATCGCGATCCCGAAATCGGTGCGCCCCGAACGCATGGCCGAGAACTTCGACAGCCTCGACTTCACCCTCACCGACGCCGAGATGACCGCGATCGCCGGCCTCGACACCGGAGAGTCCCTGTTCTTCGACCACCGTGATCCCGAGGCCGTGCGCCGCCTGTCCGGCCGCAGCCACAACTGACCCGCACTGCCCGCGCTCACGCATGACGGGCGTGGGCAGGCCCTGATCGACGAGGAGTACTACGACGCCACCGCGATCACCGACAACATCGACGCCCTGTTCGACGGGATCTTGTTCACTCACTTCCCAGGGCGGCGGCCCCGACCGGCAGACCGCGATCAAGAACCCCGGTGTGCAGGGCATTGTCGCGTTCGAACCCGGCAGCGGGTTCGTCGTCCCCGAAGGTGAAGCACCACAACCGATCCCGATCCCGATATGTGGCTGCCGGCGAAGGTCGATCGGGGCGGCGCGGGGCCGACCGGTCCAGATCACTCGGATGCGTGACCCGACTTCGTGTCCGGATCGACCTTGTCCGCGCGCTCCCATTCCTTGTCCAGGTCGGCTCGCGAATCCGCGGCATCATCGCGATGCACATGTGCCTGCTGGGCAAGCTGCTCGGCCTGTGCGGACTTGGCCTCGGCTTCGGCCTTGGCGGCGCGGCTGCGGGCGGCGATCTCGTCGGCCCGCGCCTCTCGCTGACCGACCTCGAACTCCTGTTCCGTCGCGCGGGCACGGATATCCTCGGCCTCTGCCCGCTGGTGTGCACGCTGTTTACGCATCAACATCAAGGCGCCGGCCACGAGCGCGACAACAACAACGACCGCGACGACGATGATCACAATCACACTGGTGGTACTCATCGTTCTGCTCCTCGCACCCCCCTCGATTCTAACGCCACCGACAGTCCCGAATTCGGGTCGGTGAAGCGTCCGTCTCGCGGCCGATGATCAGAGATTCAGACGTCGATGTGGGAGCCCATGATGACGGTGCGGTCGCGGGGCAGGCCGAAGTAGTCGGCGGCGTCGGCGGTGATGTGGGAGGTCGCGATGAACAGTCGTTTGCGCCACGTCGCCATGGTCGGCTGGTCACCGCGGCGGAGTTCGATCTTGGAGACGAAGTAGGAGGCGCGATCGAGGTCGAGCCTTCCCTCTGTCGCCGTGGCATCGAGATGCCGCAACGCCGCGGGGATATCGGGACGTTCGGCGTAGCCGTAGCGGGCGGTGACGTGAATGATGCCGTCGTCGCCGTGGCCGAGTGGGTCGACGGTGAGCCGTTCCGCGAACGGGACACGGGGCACCGGGTCGGTGGCGATGCTCACGATCGCGACGTGCTGGTGGCGGACGTGGTTGTTCTCGACATTGGCGCGCATCGCCAGCGGAGTAGTTTTCTTGCCCCGATTGAGGAAGATCGCCGTGCCGGGAACCTCGAAGATCCTCGGTCGCCCTTCGCCGAGTTCGTCGACGAATTCCTGCAGTGGGCCTTCACGCTGTTCGCGCGCTGCGGTGACGATGTCGCGACCGCGTTCCCAGGTGGTCATGACCGTGAACGCGATGACGCCGATCAGCAACGGTAGCCACGCACCGTGCACGATTTTGGTGAGGTTCGCACCGAGGAACAGCAGATCGATACCGAGCAGCGGCACCGCACCGAGCGCGAGCAGCCAGTACGGGGTACGCCATCGGGCGCGGGCTACATAGAAGAACAGCAGCGTGGTGATGGTGATGGTGCCCGTGACCGCCATCCCGAACGCGTAGGCGAGGGCGTGGGAGCTGCGGAACGCGAAGACCAAGGTCAGCACCGAAACCATGAGCAGCCAGTTGATCCACGGGACATAGATCTGACCGATGGTGGATTCGGAGGTGTGCACGATCCGCAGTCGCGGCAGGTAGCCGAGCTGAGCGGCTTGGGAGGCGACGGAGAACGCGCCGGTGATCACGGCCTGAGCAGCGATCACCGTCGCGGCGGTGGCCAGCAGCACCATCGGGAGCCGACCCCAGCCCGGGACGAGCAGGAAGAACGGGCTGGTGATGTTGGCCGGGTCGGACAGGATCAGCGCGCCCTGGCCCATGTAGCTGAGCATGCATGCCGGGAACACCAGAAGCAGCCAGCCTCGGGCGATCGGGCGACGCCCGAAGTGACCCATGTCGGCGTAGAGGGCTTCGGCGCCGGTCACCGCGAGGACCACGGCGGCAAGCGCGAAGAACGCGATGTGGAAGTGGCCGAACAGGAATCCCAGCGCGTAGGTCGGTGAGATCGCCTTCAAGATTTCCGGGTTGTCGCTGATGCCCGCGATCCCGGCCACCCCGATCGCGGTGAACCACGCGATCATCACCGGCCCGAATACGCGCCCGACGACCGCGGTTCCCTTGCGCTGCACCAGGAACAGGACCACGATGATCACCGCGGTGATCGGGATGATGAACTCCTCGAGCGACGGCTCGACGATCTTCAATCCTTCGACAGCCGAGAGCACCGAGATCGCCGGGGTGATCATCGAGTCGCCGAAGAACAACGAAGCACCGAAGATCCCCAGTGCCGCAAGGAAAGTCGCCGTCCGCTTGCCGCCCGGCGCGCTCCAGCGCCGCAGCAGCGTGATGAGCGCCATGATGCCGCCCTCGCCGTCGTTGTCGGCGCGCATCGCGAGCGTCACATAGGTGATCGTCACGATCACCGTGACCGACCAGAAGATCAGCGAGACGATCCCGAACACGTTGTCCTGGCTCACCGGCACCGGGTGCGGGTCGGCCGGATTGAACACCGTCTGCAGGGTGTAGATCGGGCTGGTGCCGATATCGCCGAACACCACGCCCAGTGCCGCGACGATCGCGGCAAGGCGCACGACCTCGCGACCTGTCCCCTGTCCGGGCGGGGTCGAGGTGGCGTGGGTGGGTGTTTCGGTCACAGGTTGTCCTTCCGTGGCGAGCACCCGATGGATGGCGCTGACGTGACGATATCGCCTGTGGTCGCGATCGGATGGTGCGAGGCATGGCCGACCTCTACGAGACCAACCCCGACTTCCACCAGACCTTCGGCAGCCCGGCGGCCGCGGAGTTCGCCGCGAACGCCCTGCGCATCCACGTGCGGCACCTGGCTTGACGGCGTGATCGGCTGCCCGAGCGCGCGCTGCGGCCCGGCCGGCCAACTGTCGACATGAGGCACGCTCTTATCGAGGACAGCTGTCATCTAGGAAGGATTCATAGATCAACGCTATATAAGTTACGAACTATGGCGCGCCTGCCGTGGATGCGGAGTGCTTCGGTGTATTCATCCAGAAATAGGATTTTTGGGATGAAATACCAGCTCATCGCCAATGTAGATACCTGGGATCTCCTGCGCTGAACCCTGTGTGTACGGTCTATCCCAGTCAGCAGCGGAGTGCGACACGTCACAGGGGAGGTTCAGTGTTGAGGAGGCGGGTATGCGGGCGACCGGCAGCTCTGTCAGGAGCGGTCGTCGCGGTCGGCGCCGGGCTGGTATCGGCGCCGGTAGCATCGTCGGTGCCGACCGCTGAGGTAGCCGTCGGCGACTTCTACAGCACGCCGCCCGATGTGGCGGCGGGGGCGGTCATCCGGACGGAGCCCGCGCATCTGGCCCTGTCAGCGCCGGGGCAGCCGGAAATGATCCCCGCATCGGCGGCGTTGGAGGGGTCGCAGAGGTGGATGACCGACAGGCTCGCGGGTCAGCCCGCACCGACGAACTGCGCGAGGCTGCCGTGACCCCAAATCTTCGATGAGGATGTCGATGCGGGTGCCGCGGCCGCGGCACCTGCTCGAGCGGTACTTGGTGCCGACGGCGGATCCGAAGCGATATCTCTGGGCATTCGGATTGGTGGCGCCGGTTTGCGCGTTGCTGCCCTCACAGCTGGTGATGCGTACCGGACTGGCGATCTTCTGGTGGATCGAACCGATTGTCGTGCTGTTCGTGATTCCGGTGCTGGATCGCCTTGTCGGTGAAGACGGCCACAATCCCAGCGACGAGGATTACGAAGAACTCGGTGCCAACCGCTACTACCGGTGGTGTACCTACCTGTTCCTTCCGGTACAGGTCGCTGCCCTGGTGATCGCGTGCTACCTGTGGACCGATTCGCAACTTCGATTCGTCGACAAGCTGGGATTGGCTGTGACAGTCGGTTTCTTGGCGGGGATCGGTATCAACGCCGCGCACGAGCTCGGTCACCGGGTCGAGCGGCTCGAGCGGTGGCTGGCGAAGGCGGCGCTGGCGCAATCCGGGTACGGGCATTTCTACGTCGAGCACAATCGGGGCCACCATGCTCGGGTCGCCACGCCGCAGGACCCGGCCAGCGCGCGGTTCGGTGAGTCGTTGTGGAAATTCTTGCCCCGCAGCGTGATCGGGGGGTTCCGGTCATCGCTCGAACTGGAGCGGGACCGGCTGCGACGCCAGCAACGTTCGTGGTGGTGCCCGCGCAACAATATTCTGCAGTCGTGGGCGATGACGGTGGTGCTGTTCGGCGGGCTCGTCGCGACGTTCGGGTCCGGTGTCCTGCCCTATCTCGTCGTTCAGGCGGTGATAGGCGTCTGGCTGCTCGAGACGGTGAACTATGTCGAGCACTACGGCCTGCTGCGAAGTCGATTGCCCAACGGTCGCTGGGCGCGCTGCTCGCCGGCCGACAGCTGGAACTCCGACCGCCTTGTCACCAACATCTTCCTGTTCCACCTGCAGCGGCACAGCGATCATCACACCAATCCCGGGCGCCGGTATCAGACCCTGCGCAGCGCGTCCGAGGCACCGCAGCTGCCCGCGGGCTATGCCACCATGATCGTCGTCGCATCGGTGCCGGTGCTGTGGCGGCGCACAATGGATCATCGCGTCCTGGCGCACTACGACGGGGACCGCACTCGCGTCAATACGATGCCCGGCCGAGTTCGGCGTGCAGGTCGCGGCTCGAGGCGATCGCGAGGAAAGCTGGGCAGTCGTCTCGCGGGGCGATAAAAGTGCGATGAACGGCGTTGTCACCGAGTCGGCGAGGCCGTTGCTGATTAGGCTCTGCTGGTGCTGTTCGTTCGGGTGCTGGGCCCGATCGCTGTCGAGGTGGACGGCCGGCCCGTCGACCTGGGCGGCCCGGTGCCGCGCCGATTCCTGGCAGCGCTGTCACTGACGGTGGGAACCCCGGTATCGGACGGTGTGCTCACCGAACTGGTGTGGGGCGAGGATCGTCCGCGGCAGGCGGCCGCGACCCTGCGAGTCCTTGCCTCGCGGCTGCGTTCGGCGTTGGGGCCGTCGGCCCGAGAGTGCCTGCAGCGCAGCGCGTTCGGCTATGCGCTGACGGTGCATTCGGAATGGACCGATCATGGCCGGTTCGCCGACATGATCACCGATGGGGTGCGTGTGCTCGCGGCTGGGGACGCCGGGTCGGCCGCGCGGTTGTTCGAGAATGCGCTCGTGCTGTGGCGAGGGGATCCGTGGCCGGAGTTGGATCAAGCGCCGGACCTGCCCGCCGAGCGGGCCCGGTTGACGGAGCTGCGTGCGACAGCGGTCGAGGAACTGCAGGCGGCTCGATTGGCGTGTGGTGAGACCGCGATGGCGGTGGCCGATCTGAGCGAGGCGGTGTCGGCGGCGCCGTTTCGGGAGCGGCGCTGGGAACTGTTGGCACTCGGCCTCTACCGCAGCGGACGTCAGGCCCAGGCATTGGCCGAAATCCGGCGGGTGCGTGAACTTCTCGTCGAGGAGCTCGGAGTGGATCCCGGGCCGGCGCTGCGCACTCTCGAGCAGCGAATGCTCGACCACGACCCCGGGCTGTTGCTCGTGGAATCCCCGCGACCGCGCGAGATGCGCACGGAGACCTCGCTCCGTACGCCACAGCGACCGATCGGGCGCGTGTTGTCGTCGTTTGTGGGTCGTGATCGCGAACTGAGCCTGCTGTCCGTATTGCTTGCCGAGCGGCGCATGGTCAGCCTGGTGGGTCCGGCCGGAGTCGGCAAGACCAGACTCGCCGTCGAATACTGTGCCGGGGGAGCGGATTCGGCGGATCGCTGGATCGTACGGCTCGGCGATGTCCACCACGGTGACAGTGTCGTGACCGCCATCGCGACCGCGCTGGGTCTGGTCCGGATCAGCGGCGATCCCTTGGACCCGGTGCGGCGTGCCCTGACCCTGCGACCGGGGCAGTTGGTACTCGACAACTGTGAGCATCTGATCGAGCCCGTGGCCGAGGTGACCATGCTGCTGCTCGCCGCCTCTCCGGACCTGCGGATTCTGGCGACCAGCCGGCAGCCGCTCGGGATCGACGGCGAACAGGTACTGGTCGTCGAACCCCTGCCCGTGTTCGGCGCAGCCGGCGGCGACGGTGCCGCGGTGCAGCTGCTGATCGAGCGGGTGCGCGCTGGTCGGCCCGGCTGGCAACCGACTGACAGCGACCGGGAAACCGGACGCGCAATATGCACGAGCCTGGACGGGTTGCCGCTGGCGATCGAGCTGGCGGCGGCCCGGGAACGCGCGTTCGGCCTGCACGATATCGCCGCTCACTTGCGCGACCGGCTCGACGTGCTAGGAACCACGCCACGCGGGTCACTGTCGCGGCATGCGAGCCTGGAGGCCGCAATCGGCTGGAGCGTCGACCATCTCACCCCCGCTGATCGCGCAATGTTGTTGCGGCTGTGGCCGTTCGAAGGCGGGTTCACCTGGCAGGGTGCTGAAGCCGTGCGACCCGTGGGAACTGACGCCGGTGTGCTCGCCACCCTGGCATCGCTGCTCGACCGCTCGGTGATCGCCGCCGACGTCACCTCCGGGGGGACACGCTATCGGCTGCTCGAGACCATCCGCCGCTACTGCCGCGACACCGACCCTGACCCACCTGCCACCCGCGCCGCACACGCCGCCTGGGCCCGCGGATTCGTCGCCGACCAGGCCGCGCTGCTGACCGGGCACCGTGCCGGCGCGGCCTACCGTTCGCTCGCCGCCGAACTGCCCAATATCCGCGCGGGAATCGACTACGACCTCGCACACCATCCCGTGCACGCGCTCCGAAGCGCGGCGGCGCTGCAATTCGCATGGCCGGTCCTCGGCGTGCTGGTCGACGGCCGCGATGTCATCCGGACCGCGCTCGACACCGCCGCCGACGCCGGCACCGAGGATCGCGCGCGCGGACTGCTGGCCTTGTCGATTGTGTCGTTCCATGCTGGTGACGCCCGCGAGGCGCTGGGGCGGGCGGAGGCAGCCATGGAACTACTCGCCGACCCCGAGCCCGACCGAGACCTGTGGCTGCACGCGCTGATGTTCCGTGCGCTCGCGCTCACCGCGCTCGGCGATCGGGCCTCGACCCGGAGCGCGATCGACCGGCTGATCGCCGAAGTCGACCGGCTCCCGACAGCGGACTGGATCCGTGGCTGCGCACAGTTCGGGCAGGGCATCGCACTACTGCTGGAGGGCAATCTCGCCGACGCGATCGGCTGGTTGGCCTCGGCGCGGGAACTCAGCGCCGAATGCGGTCACCTGTGGTGCCAAGGCATGGCCGACGTGGTGCTCGCCTGTTCGTTGCTCACTCCGGCCGCGGACGCCGACACGGCCGCGTCGGCCCTGACCGCCATCGACCGCGCGCTGCGCGCGTTCGGCGAGCAATCGAATATTTCCGACGCGCTGGGTGCGGTCTACATTGCCGCCTACACGCTGATGGCGCTGTCGTCGCCCGAGTCCGCTGTCGGGCTGCGGGCGGCAGCGATTCAGCATTCCGAGCGGATCGGGGCTGATCCGCGGCGCTACACACAATTCGCCCACCCCGTAGTGCTGGATCGGATGGAACGGCTGCTGCCCGCCGGTGAACAACGCGCGGCCGAGCAGCTGGGCAGGCAGATGAGCTGGACGGCCATGGTCGCTCTGGTCCGTGACTCGGTCGAGGGCATCTCAGCAGACTGAGAGGCCGATGTTCGGCGGCTTCGTCGGCGCGCGAGTCTCGACGGTCGTTGTAGCGGTATTGAAACACCTGCGCGCGATCGTTGCGACGAGCCGGCACATACCGGCGTCCGTGCCAAGCACTCACCGCTACGTCTGCGAGGACAGTCCTATGTCACACCCCACTCTCGACATCATCGCGGAGGTCTACCGGGCCTTCGACAGCCGCGACTTCGGCATGATCGAACGCCTTTTCGACCCCGACATCGACATCGACCAGGCCGCCGATTTGCCCTGGGGCGGCCGCCATCACGGGCATGTGGGCGCGGTCGGCTTCTTCACCACGCTGCTCGCGCACATCGACAGCAAGGTGATCTCCGAGCACATGTTCGCCGCAGGCGAGGACGTGGTGCAGGTCGGCCGCACGGTCGGGACGACCATCCCCGGTGGCGTCGAATTCGACCTTCCCGAGGTGCACATCTGGCACCTGCGTCAGGGGCGGATCGTCGGCTTCGACGCCTATATCGACACCCCGGCCATGCTGGCCGCCCTACGGCAGGTGCAGACACGATGACCGGCTTCGACCTGGCTGCGGAAACGACAGTCGAACGGGCGGCCGCCACCGTGTGGGCGCTACTGGCCGACTACGCCACCGACACGGCATGGCGCACCGGCGTCGTCGCCATGTCCGCCTCCCCGCCCGGGCCTGCCACTCCCGGCGCTCGCACCGTCGAACAACTCCGGTTCGCGGGCCGGACCTGGCACAACAATGGTGAAGTCGTCACTGTCGAACCAGGCACCCGCATCACCTGGCGCACGCTCACCGGGGCCGACGCCGAAGGCTCTCGCGCCGTAACCCCGCTGGGCCGAGACCGATGCCGCGTCCGCCTCGAGCTGCGCGTCGTTCCGCACGGTATACAACGGCCGTTCGGGTGGCTGCTGGCTCGCATGCTGCAACGCAACCTGGATCGAGATATCGCAGCACTGCGCAACCTGGCCGAATCGTCGACCGACAGTGAACGAAAAGTGCGGTGATGCCACGCGCTTCACACCGCCGATGATTCGAGGAGTCGAAAGGCCGTTGTCCGCCAACGAAATTGCCGTGGTCGAAGGGTTCTACTCGGCCCTGGCCCGACACGACATGGACCGGGTCAGGGCGCTGATCGCACCGGAGTTCGTGTTGGACTACCCGGTCAGGTCGTTGCCGTGGCGTGGACAATACGACGGTCCGGACGGCTTCTTCGAGTTCTTCGGACTTCGGCACACTCGACTCGACACCCACCTGACAATCGAGCGAACCTTCCAGGCGGGCAACCGAATCGTCGTGATCGCATGGTTCGAAGGGACAGTCCGCGGAACCAGGACGATCATCCACGGTCACGAGGTCGCCCTCCTGGAAGTGCATGACCACAGAATCGCCCGATTTTCCCTCTTCGAAGAAACGGCAGCCATTCTCGCCGCACTCGAGCAAACTCGATAACCGCTCGGCGCTGCCGAGGTGTGCCTGTACCGGGGGTCTGCACCTTGGTCAGCTTCTTGGGGCGGTCGCCTTTGCAGGATTCGCCGCGCACGGTGACCACGGCCGTGTCCTGCCCAAGGAATCGGATGTCGTGCTGTTTACCGCGCGGGTATTGCTGTAGTCACCCGGAGACGGCGATCTGCGAGCGAAGGGATTTTGATCATGGGCTCGTCCCCGGCGCGGGCTCGATACTGCGCCGCTTCACCAGCAGCACGATCGCCAGCACCGGGTAGAGCAGGATCGGTAGCAGGGTGCCGAGATAGAAGGTCTGATCGATCAGGATCGACGTGCCGGTGAGCAGGGTGAAGTCGAATAAACCGTGCAGCACCGAGTTGGCGGTGTTGCCACGCGTCACTCTCCGGGTCAGGTAGAAGAAGTAGCCGGCCAGGCTGACCATGACCGCCTGCGGCAGCGCGCTCGCGCCGTGGGTGATGCCGTTGGTCAGATGCACCGCGCCGAACACGATGCTCGACCATAGCGCGACCTTGCCCTCGGTCAGGCCGTGATCGCGCAGCACCACGACACCGATCCCGCGGAACATGCCCTCCTCGCCCCAGCCGACGAACTGGGTCGCGATCAGCAGCATCAGGGTGTACAGCAGACCCTTGTCGCCCAGCGCGCTGTAGTTGATACCGAAGACGATCGCGACGAGGAACACGATCGGCACGACCCGCACCCACGGCCGGGTCGGGCGATCGTCGTGCAGGACCGGCCGCATCCAGCCGAGGTAGGCGATGACACCGTAGGTGAACGCCAAGGCGACACCGAGCGGGATGATCATGCCGTAGAACACCGCGCGCGTGGACAGGAAGTCGTCCTCGCCGGTCAGCTCGGTCATCAGCAGACCACCGAGCTGGATGATCGCCAGATACGCGATCACGACCAGCGCGAACACCGGATAGGACAGGCGTCGGCGGCCGGTCGGGGTAGCCGATAGCGCAGTTTCAGGACGGCTCATACGGGCAAAATATCCGCTGGGAAAGCTGGACGCTTGATATTTGGGGTCGTGTCGTTCACCGCAGTGGCAGCGACCAACGGAACGCTCGGTCGCTGATCGATCCGGCCAGCGACCGAGCGTTGCCTTCCTCGGAAGGGCCGTCGCAGGTTGTGAGCGCTACGGAAACCGGCCCTTCACCCAGGAATTCGACGGCCGGACCCCTTTGGATGACTCCGCCTTCGGTCGGGCGTCGATCTGAGGAACAGCTGAAGGTGGCTGCGAAGCGGAGAGACGGCGCAGGCGCGCCGGGAGTTCAGACCGCGAGCGGGACTCGGTCGTCGATGGTCTGCGCACGCAGATCACCCAGCAGTCTGGTGAGCTTGCGAGACACGCTCATCTGAGAGACACCGAGGCGCTCGGCGATCTCACCTTGGGTGAGTGTGTCGTAGAACCGCCAGATCAGCAGCTGGCGGTCTTCCGGCGGCAGTTGTGCCAGCAAGGGCGCGACGGTGATCGTGTCTTCAGCCAGTTGGTAGCGAGGGTCTTCATCGCCGAAGGTGTCGGCGATGGTCATGCTGGGATCGCCGTCGGTATCACGTGCCGGGGTGTCGAGGCTGCGCGTCTGGAACGCGTTGGCCGCCACCAGAGTACGGGCGATGTCGGTAACCGGAACATCGAGTTCGGTCGCGAGTTCTTGCGCGGTGGGGGAGCGGTGGAATCGACGGGTCAACTCGTCGGTCGCCACCCTGACTTTGCCCTGTAGCTCCTTTTCGCGACGCGGCACATGCAACGGCCAGATGTGGTCGCGGAAGTGTCTGCGCACTTCACCCATGATGGTGGGGACCGCGAAACCCAGGAACGGTGATCCAGTGGTCACGTCGTAGCGGTCGACTGCCATGACCACGCCCAGCCGCGCGGTCTGGAGCAGATCCTCGAACACTTCACCGCGACCGGCGTATTTGCGAGCGATGTGCTCGGCGAGCGGGAGGCAGACCTCGATGATCTCCTCGCGCAGAGCATCGTGTTCAGGGCTGCGCGGGTCGGTCAGTGCCAGGTGCGCGAACAAGGGTTCGGCGTGTTCGTAGGTGGGGCGGGCGACGGTGGTGGACATGCGGATCAGCTCCTGGTCTGCGACATGCTCAACGGCGGGGAGGAGGTGAACTAGAGGCTGTTGAGGCCCAGCATTTTGGAGGACATCGTCATCGCCGCACCCAGGCCGACGGCGCAGAAGAAGGCGACGGTCGGCGACCCGGTCAAGGCGGCCAGGCCCAACAGAAAGAACACGCTGGTCGCCAACACGATGGTGGTGCTGGTCAGATCCATGCTCGGCGTACTCGGTACCCGATTACGTGAGGTGGTCATGAGCAAAGGGTTGACCGTCGTGGAGGCGAATAAACCGGAACCGGTCGATGATGTTGATACGGAGGCAGTTTCGTACTTCAGGAATGAAGTACCTGTCCGATGGGAAGGCGTCAGTACACGTCTGGCCCGGAGTCGGTGGCCCCGCGGCGTCGAGCCGGGAAGACTCTCGCCGCTCCTCGTCCGGCGCTACCTCAGTCCCGAAGTGGCGGGGCAAGTCGGATCAGCATCCGTAGGCTGAGTGATCACGAGGTTCTCAGCGGAGGGGGCAGGTTGAACGACTATGGCAGTTTCGCTACCCAACCGTTGCCGGTGCAGTACAGCACTCCACGTGCTGTCGCGCCGGTGCCGTTGAAAGGCGTGCGTGGTCACGGGGGCTCAGGGTCTTCCGGGTTGGTGCGGTCGGGTGGCTATGTCGCGGTTGCCGGCGTGGTGAGTCGCGTGACCGGGTTCGTGCGCACGCTCGTGGTAGCGGCGGTGCTGGGGACCGCGGCGGTCGGGGACGCCTACAACGGTGCCAACAATCTGCCGAACATGGTCTACGAGTTGCTGCTGGGCAGCGTGCTGGCCAGTGCGGTCATTCCGGTGCTGACCCGGGCCCGTCGTCGGGGCCGTAAACGTTCACGCGAGTTCACTCAGCGCCTGATGGTCGCGACCATGATCGCCCTGGCCGTGGTCACGGCCGTCGCGGTGGCGTGTGCGCCGTGGATCGTTCGCGGGTTCGTCGCCGATGCCGAGCAGCGGCGCCTGGCGACCTGGTTGGCGTATCTGCTACTGCCGCAGATCTTCTTCTACGGCATCGCCGTCGTCGTGGGCGCGGTACTCAACGTCCGTAACAGCTTCGCTACCGCAGCGTGGGCGCCGGTCGTCAACAATGTGATCCTGCTGGCGACCTGTGCTGTGTTCGTGGCCCTTCCCGGCCCGGTCACGCTCACTCCGGCATCGATGACCACCGCGCAGATCCTGACCCTCGGTATCGGCACCACAGCCGGGATCGCCGGGCAGGCAGTCTGGGTCGTAGTGGCGTTGCGCCGAGACGGGTTCACCTGGAGCTGGCGGGTGCGGCCTTTGCCCTACACCTGGCGCCCGGTCCGGTCCGGCCTGCCGGTGATGGGCTGGCTGCTGGTCTACGCGGTGATCAGCCAGATCGGCGTCGCGATCACGATGCGAATCGCCTTCGACCACGGCGGTGTATCGGTCTACACCTACGCCGAATTGCTGTTCCAGGTCCCCTACGGCATTCTGGCCGCGTCCGTGCTGACCGTGCTGATGCCGCGTATCTCTCGCGCGGCCGCCCTCGGCGACCGGACCGCGGTCGTGGCCGATCTCGCCCGCGGTGCCCGGTATCTGTCGGTGGCACTGATTCCGATGACGATGGCCATGAGTCTTCTCGGCCCCGGGTTCACGACGGTGGTGTTCACCGGCCGTGTCGATGTCGAGGCCGCCACCCTGATCGGCACCGCAGTCGCCTGTTCCGCATTCGGGCTGGCGCCGTTTGCTTTGGTGATGCTGCAGATGCGGGTGTTCTACGCCTACAACGACACTCGCACCCCGGCCGTGCTCAACCTTGTCATGGTCACCACGAAGGTCAGCATCCTCGTCCTGGCCGCCACGGTGCTGGCAGACCGAGCCGTCATCGTCATGCTCAGCGTCGCGAGCTCGTTGGCCTACGTCGCCGGCGCTGTCGCCGGTCATATCCTGTTGCGGCGCAGACATGGGTTGCTCGGGTTCTCCACTGTCGCAACCACCGTCGCCCGGGTCGCGGCGGCCACCGTTCTCGCCGGGCTGGCGGGACTCGGTGCCGTCGCGCTGACCCGCACCTCGATCAGCGCGGGCGCAGTCGAACAACTCGCGGCCACCGCGGCCGGTGCCATCGCTGCCGTACTGGTGTTTGTGCTCGCCGCCCATGTCATCGGTATTCCCGAACTGCGCGCGGCGCGAACACTTCTACGCCGGGCGTGAGGAGGCCGATGGCGGTTCTGAAACCCTGTGATGGCGGCGAATATCCAAGGTTCGACAACCCTTCAACACACCTCGACGCGGTTGCCACGACGATCGCCGCGCTCCACCACGACAACACCCTGCTGCGCCAAGAACGTCACCGCACCGGCGATCTCATCACGCTCGACGACCACCGCACCATCCCGCCGATCTGTTCGTCATGATGATCCGATGGACAAACTCCTGGTAAGAAAAGATGTGGTGGACAGCCATACGGTCTGACCAAGCCACCCACACCGACGGACGACCTATTCGGATCGGCTTGTCTGGACAGCTGGCGGGATCGGTGAGTTACGTTCCGCCCTTATGCGCGGGTTTCTCGAACGCATACCGCTCCGGTGCTCACATTGGCCGAGACTGCCGAGATGACCGCGTCCAGGTGTTGTTCGGTGCGCGCCAGCTCGATGATGCTCTGGCGCAAGTGATCACGCTCCACCTCGAGGCGGCCGAGTAGGGCAGGTGTGGCGCGGCCGTTGATCAGATGTGGCGTGAGCTCGCCGATGGTCCGGCTGGACAGGCCCGCTGCATACAGCTGCTGAATCAGCAGTACCTGATCCACGGCGGTGTCGGCGTAGTGGCGCTGACCGCTGGAACTGCGCTCGGCATGTAGCAGGTTCTGCTGTTCGTAGTACCGCAGGGCCCGGGCTGAAACCCCGGTCCGGCGAGCCAATTCGCCAATACGCATTCCGGCCCTTCACATGATCCATGCCACAAACGCTTGCCTCTGACATCGACGTCAACTTCTAGCGTAGTCGAGGTACCCATCCGCGACGAAAGTCCTGGCAGCGAACCGAAAGAATATTTCACTCATGGTCATTCACCCCGCCACCGGCCTGGCCGACCCCGCGCCCGCGCCGACCGTCACCGTCAAACCACTCCGGGTGCGCAGGTCCGGTTGTGCTGACGACCTCCAAGTGAGGGTTTCCGCCCCGGTCACCGGCGACAACCTACCGGTCGTGCTTTTCGCACACGGGTTCGGCTCGAACTTCGACGCCTACGGGCCGCTGGTCGACTATTGGAGCTCGCACGGATTCGTGGTCATCCAGGCTACGCATTTGGACTCGAAGCGGATCGCCTTGGCAACCGAGGATCCGCGCAAGCCGCGACTGTGGCGGCACCGGGTGCAGGACATGACGAGCATTCTCGACGAACTTTCCGTATTGGCGGCATCGGTGCCTGGTTTGCGCGGTCGAGTCGACCACGACCGGATCATCGCCGCGGGACATTCCTTCGGTGGGCAGACCGCGGGAATCCTGGTCGGTTTGCGCGTCACCGACCCGGAAACCGGGATCGCGGAAGACCTGTCCGACCGGCGAGTCACGGCCAGTATCCAACTCGCCACCGCGGGACGCGGCGGCACAGAACTCACGGCCTTCGCTCGCGAACATCTTCCGTGGCTGCGCGACCAGGACTTCTCGCACATCAACGCCCCAGGTCTGGTGATCGCTGGGGACGATGACAACCTCCCGCTGTCCACCCGCGGGCCGGCCTGGACGACCGATCCCTACACGCTGAGCCGGGCGAACAAGAGCTTGCTCACTGTGTTCGGCGGCCAGCACTTCCTGGGCGGTATTTCCGGCGAACACGTCAGCGAGACCACCGACGAGAACCCCGACCGGGTCGCGCTGATACAGCAGGTCACCCTCGCCTACCTCCGTCACGTCGCCGGTATCGATCACAGCGGCTGGACTATCGCCCAGGCCGTACTCGCGCCCGCCCACCCCCTGGGACGGCTGGAATCCAAATAGCGGGCCTGTCGAACTACTGTGAGGCGGTATTTCGGCGCAGGCACCGAGTATGGGGCAAGGCTGAGAAAGGGTGCGATGACGAGGGTGATCCGCGCGGCGCTGACGGCGCTGGTGATTGTGTCGGCAACGGTGGGCTGCGACGATGGCCCGGGCGCGAACGTCGTGCACGATAACCCTGTGAATCGAATGCTGCCCGAGGGTGAATCACTACTGCTGCGAACAGATTTCAACGACGATGCGGCCTGGCGCGAGACACTCGACGCGGTGAATCGGTTCTATGAAAGCGAAGACGTCGAGTACGGGCTGACCATTGTCGACACCCCTGACTTCCGGGAAGTGACGGCCGGCGACCTCGAGAAGCTGCTCACATCGCAGTACTACATCTACATCATCGACGAACAGACCATCCGCGATCCAGAGCACCCGATCCTGGCAGTCGACAACAGCGGCGGCGGTGAACCCGCCGCAGGCCTGCCGACTTTCCGGATCTTGCCAAGAGAAGTAGGGCCGGCCGAAGTCAACCTCACGCTTGCGAACATGGACTTCGAGGACTTCGCATCAGCGGTGGACCCGGACGGGGTGTTTCGCGGCTTCTGACGCCGGGCCGACTTGCGGTGCACCATGTTTCGTCGTCGGTGCGATCGAACGGGTGATCGGTTGTCATCCGTGACCTGATCGACGGAATAGCGTCTGTGGGGCGACGACGTTGAGATCCGGGTGGTATCGGCGAAACGTGACGTTGACATGCGAGGTGCCTCGCGGGCTGGTCATGAGGACAGAACCGGTGGTGGCTGGTCTGTACCGGCCTGGGCGGTGCGAAATGGCGCGATCGGCGCGGTCTCAGCATCGGGCGCTGTTGGACCTGTTGCTGACCGGAATGCTGGGCGAGCGCGCGCAGTTGGTGTTCACGCTGGCTGATCTCGAGGCTCGCCGGTATCGAGCGCGCGGTGCCGATCCGGTACCTGCCTGACTGAGCGTGCTCGGATCGGGTTGCCGGGTCGACGTGGCACGAGGCGCCTCCGCTTCGCTGTAGCCACGTCGACCGGCCACCACCCGGTCGCTGCGCAGCCAACGACCGGGCATCAGTCATTCGCAGTCGTTGTCACTCCGGATCGGCGCTATCGAATACTCGCGGTCAACGTTGTCCGGCAATGAAAGTTGCTGAGCCTCAACACCTTTCTCCGCCGGGGTTGTCGAGCTCGTTATTGTTGTCAACATCTCGCGGGCGCGCGATCAGTAGTTGGGTCGGGAGCTCGATTCAGCGGACCTGGGTCGTCTCGAGAATGCCATGTCGCCGCGCACGCCCTGCGCACCAGCGGAGCCGACGCGGTTCTGTCGTTCGCACCGGCGACTCCGACCTGACCCCGATTCCTGTATCCCGACGCGCGCGGTTCCCGTAAGCTTCGTCGCGTACGTGCAGGTCAACCGGCCGACGATGGAGTCTCATGACGTCCACAGCACTGAAGAAGCCACCACCCACACCGGTTCTGCGAGCCGTCGAGCGAGTGCGCGACGCGCTCTCGGCGCTGCATCGCCGACTGGTTCCCGGCCATATCGCGCTACTGGAACTACAGATCGCCGGATTCCTCTCGCAGGCGATCAGTGCCGCGGCCGAACTGGGTATCGCCGACGAACTGGCCCGTGGGCGGCGCGGGGCGGCCGAGCTGGCCGCGGCGGTGGGCGCCGACGAGGACGGCGTGCGCAGGCTGATGCGTCTGCTGGTGAGTTTTGGGGTGTTCGCCCAGCATCGCGACGGTTCCTATGGGCTCACCAGGATGGGTGAGTCGCTGCGCTCCGACGGCGAGGTGACGCTGCGCGACACGTCCCTGTTCTTCGGTTCGCCGTTTCACCGCAACCACTGGACCCACCTGACCGACGCGGTACGTACCGGCGAAGCCGTCGGCCCCGCTCTCGACGGTGCGAGCTTCTTCGAGTACGCCGCGAAGCACCGCGAGATCGGCGACCTGTTCGACCGCGCGATGACCAGCATCAGCACGCTGTCCATCGAACCGCTGCTGGCGGCTTACGATTTCGGCCAGTTCGGCACCTTGGTGGATGTCGGCGGCGGGCGTGGCAGCCTGCTGGTGGAGGTCCTCGACCGCTACCCGGACGCCGAGGGCATCGTGTTCGACCTGCCCGACGTGGTCGCGAACCTGGACAACGAACTCGCGGCGCACGGGCTGGCGGGGCGCTGCGCGGCGCGGGAAGGGTCGTTCTTCGACGAGGTCCCGGCAGGCGGGGACGTCTACCTGCTCAAACACATCCTGCACGACTGGTCCGACGCCAAGGCCGAGCAGATCCTGCGCACGATCCACGCCGCGATGGATCCGTCTGCCCGGCTGCTGGTGATCGAACTGGTGCTGCCCGATCATCAGCGCCCGCACCCGGGCAAATTCATCGACCTGGAGATGCTGGTCAACACCGACGGCGGCCACGAACGCACCGAGGCACAGTTCCGCGAGCTGCTCGCGCGCGGCGGTTTCACGCTGCTGCGGACGGTGCCCACCGCCGCGCCGGACTGTGTGCTCGATGCCCGCCCGCGCTGATCGCGCCAGACTCGCTTTCCGACTCGACAATCCGCGGCGACAAGGTGTGGGTGATCGCTAGATTGCGGGTAGCTGCTCGCCTTGGACGACTTCGATGTCGAGTTCAATCTTGACGGTGGTCCCGACGGCGGCCACGCCCGTGCGCACGATCGCGTTGTAGTCGATCGCGAAATCGTTGCGGTGCAATAGTGTTTCGGCGTGGAACGCGGCGCGCACACCACCCCACGGATCTGACCCGAACCCACCGAAGGCCACCTCGAGATCGACCGAGCGGCGCTGCCCGTGCATGACCAGCTCACCCGGCATCACCCAGGTGTCACCCCCGGTACGACGTAACCCGTGACCGGTGAACGTGATCATCGGATACCTGTCGACGTCCAGGAACTCCGGCGAGCGCAGGTGATTGTCACGCATCGAGATTCCGGTATCGATACCCGCCGCCTTGATCTCCGCGTACCCGGTGGAACGCTCGAACGGCTCAGCGATATCGAGTCGCCCACTCACCTCGGCGAATCGGGCTTTGATACTCGCGATTCCCAGATGACGCGCGGTGGCGATCACTGTCGAATGCGCCGGATCGATCGTCCACGGCCCGGTCGAGGGCAGCGCCACTGCCCCCATCGTCGGCACCAGGACCACCTCACCGAGCGCGCCCGTCCCGGTGGAAGAGATCTGCGCGATCCGTGCCACCGGCTCGAACCCGACAGCGGTGAGCACCGCGGTGTGAGTACCCGCGGGCATCAGGGCGGTGCTCACCGCGCCGGTTTCGTCGGCAACCGCACGGGCGATCTGGCTGCCCGTCATATCCGTCACCGTCAACACCGCGTCCGGCACCGGCCACCCCTCCGCGGTGCGAACACGACCGGTCAGCCCGCTCATCAACGATCCCCGAGGTCGTAACCGAGCCGCAGGTCGTAGGCGGCTTCGCTACCGGTCACGGTGACCTGCCCGGTCACCGGCGGATAGCCACGAGCGACCACGGTGTACTGCCCTTCGACGAGATCGGTCACGACGTAGCGGCCGTTCTCGTCGGTGCGCGCCGTCGCGGTCACCTCACCCGCAGCGTCGAGCACAGTGACCAGCACGTCCGGCGCCGCCCGCTCGCCGTCGGCCCGCGCCGATCCGGTGAGCACCGCCATCGCGGTCAACTCGATGTCATGACGCATGACGCCACTGTCGGGCACCGTCAATGTGATTGCGCTGGGACGCATGTGCTCAGCCGCCGCGACCAAGGTGTAGACACCCGACACCACGCCGTGGCACAGGTAGGTGCCGTCGCCGCCCGTGACCGCGGCCCCGACCACCTCGCCACGCATATCGGTCAAGGTGACGGTCGCACCCGACAACGGCGAGCCGTGCGCCGCGGTGCGGACGACACCCGACAACTCACCGGAACCCACCAAGGTCAGATCCATGCGCAGGGGCCGCCGGCCGACCGAAACATTGACCGCGGCCGGTTGGTGCCCCATCGCCGACACGATCAACACATGACCCCCCGACGCCGGCGCACTGATCGCATAGCCACCATCAGCGGCACTGCACGCCCGCGCGACCTGACGGCCACCCTGATCGATCAACGTCAACACCGCACCCGGTAACGGCTGACCATTCTCGCGGCGGACATGACCGTCCACCGCTCCACCGCCGATGCCCGAGCCGGACAACTCGCCGGTGGACGGAGCGGACTGCGACGACGCGTCGGCCTGGTAGGCCCGATGACCGTTCTGAGCTACCGGTGCGTGCCGTCCGGCCGAAGCGGTCGGCACCAGCTCCGACTCGGACAACACGCGCTCGGCGCCTTCCCAGACCGGGTCTTCTTCCCACCTCGGGTCCGCGAGTACGGCCAATTCGGCATCCAGCGCTGCCATTCTGTCGGCATCGGTCGGATTGTCCTGCGACGCAGACTCTTTCACGGTCGGGTCGAGCGCCGGATCGATGTCGATCGTGCTGCGCAGCGGACGATTCGGAAGCCACATGGTCGCGAGGAAGGCGACGACCGCTGCCCCGGCGGCGATGAGGAAGATCCGGCCGGTCGCATCGCCGTAGGAGGCGCGCACGATCGTCGCTATCGGTGCGGGTAGGCCGTGCAGGTTCAGATTGCTGCCGCCGGAGGAACTGGTTGTCACACCGATCTTCGCGAAACCCTCTGTCGACAGCTCGCTCACACGGGTAGCCAGGACCGACCCCAGCACCGAGACACCGATCGCGCCACCGAACGTGCGGAAGAACGCGACGCTGCTCGATGCCGCGCCGATATTGTGCACGCTCACGGTGTTCTGCACGGCCAGCACCAGGTTCTGCATCATCATGCCGACACCGAGCCCGACAACGGCGATATAGGTGCCGACCAACCACAGGTTGGTGGCGTGATCGATCGTCGAGAGCAGCCCGAACCCGACCACCAGCAGCGCACCGCCGGTGACGACGAACGACTTCCATTTCCCGAACCGGGTGATCAGCTGTCCCGAACCGGTCGACGCGACGAGCATGCCCGCGACCATCGGGATGGTCAGCACACCGGCCACCGTCGGTGAGTATCCGCGCGCGGTCTGGAAGTACTGGCCGAGGAAGGTGGTCGCTCCGAACATGCCGATTCCGACCGCGATCGAGGCGATGATCGCCAGACCGGTGGTGCGCTCGGTGACGATCGAGAGCGGGATGATCGGCGACTCGGCTCGGGATTCGACCAGCAGGGTCGCGAGCAGCAGCACTACGCCCACGCCGACGTACAGGGCCGATTCGCGGGAGAACCACGCGTAGTAGTCCGCCTTCCCCGCGAACGACACCCAGATGAGCAGCACCGACACACCGGCCGTCATCAGGGCGGCGCCGAGCCAGTCGATCGACACCCCAGCCTTGCGTTCGGTCGGCAGCCGCAGGGTCCGCTGCAGCAGCACCAGGGCGATCACGGCCAGGGGCACACAGACGAAGAAGCACCAGCGCCAGCCGAGCGGACTGTCGACGATGACACCGCCGAGGATGGGTCCACCCGACATCGACACCGCCATCACCGCACCCATGTAGCCGGAATAGCGCCCGCGTTCACGCGGCGAGACGATGGAACCGATGATCGCGACGACGAGCGCGGTCAAGCCGCCCATGCCGATGCCCTGGATGACTCGTGCCGCCAACAGCATGGGCACATTGCCCGCGACGCCCGCGATCACCGAACCGATGACGAAGATGACGATGGCCGACTGGACCAGCAGCTTCTTGTTGAACAGATCGGCGAACTTGCCCCAGATCGGGGTGGACGCGGCGTTGGCCAGCAGTGCTGTGGTGATGACCCAGGCGTATGCGGTCTGCGACCCCTCCAGGTCGCCGATGATGGTGGGCAGCGCGGTCGCCACGATCGTGGTGCTGAGCAGCGCTGTGAACAGCGCCGCCAGCAGCCCGGTCATGGCTTCCAGGATTTGACGATGGGTCATCGCGACCGGGGCCCGCCGCGTCCCCGACTCGACTGGATCAGACATCCGCTTCCTGACTTTCTGTCGAAACCGGCCGGCGCGCGCCCACCGCGGTGTGGGGCACGACTGCGGCCAGTGAATTCCTGAGTTTGCGAACGACCGAGGTGGCCTGTTCGGCTTCGTCCTCGCTCCAATCGGCGAGAGCGATCTGCAATCCCTGTGCTCGCGATATTCGGACTCGCCGCAGCAGATCGCGTCCTTCGTCGGTGATCTGGATGAGAGTGGCCCGGCCATCGCTGGGATCGGCGTGGCGGGCGATGTTGCCGGAGCGCACCAGCTCGGCGACATGCCTGCTCAGTGTCGACGGGCTGATACACAAGTCCACAGCGAGATCCACCTGCCGACACGGACCCCTGGCCTCGAGCGAGCCCAGCACGCCGATGCCGCCTGGAAGCAGGTCCCCTTCGTCGGGATGGGAGAGGGCAGCGCGGATGGTCCGGCCCATGAAATAGAGCTCTCTGATCAGGCTCTGAGCCGTATCGGGTGACACTGCCATGACTACTCCCAGACGAGAATATTTACTTGCAGAATGCAACTATACATTACATTACTTGTGCTAATCAACTAGCTGGCATGGAGGCCTGTGCGGCTTGGTGCGACGGCTGCGACAACAACGGCGGGAACGGCAGGCAAACCCGGTCGGCACGATCCGGCGCCGACGTGCTCTACGGCCCTTCTGTGAGAAGTGGGCCGGTGCCGGGCGTGCGGCTTCCTCGGATATGCGACGACCGAGGGGGCGATCGCGGTGGGCGTCGGTGTGCCGGGAACTTCGCGGGCCGCCCGGTTCGCGCCGTCTCCCTCGACGCTGTGAAGCGTTGGGGCAGAACATGATCAGTCAACGAGCGCGGGGGAGGGAATTCGGATGGCAACTGCGGCAACAGGACACGCAGATGATTGATGTCGATGTAGCATAACTGCTGAGCGGGGGGCTCGGATCTGATCCCGCTATGGCTCCCTTGCTTGTCGCGAAACTGTTCTGCTGCCGTGAAATACACCAATTCGACAGGAGATCGCCATGCCAGAAGCTCGCCCGGACCGCCTGCGTCTACTCGCCCCCGATCAGGAAGCCGCCGCGTTCGCCGTCGTTGCCGATCTGCTCACCGGGAACGCGGCCGGCGTCCCCGACTACTTGGTCGATGACATCGCCGCCGTCCGCGGGCGGTGCCGGTTCGCTCAGGTCCAGATTCCCGGCTACGACGGCGATCTGCTCGACGCGATGGCCGCCTGGCCGACCAGCGGCGGCCCGCATCCGCTCGTCGTGCTTCCCGCCGGTTTGGACCCGGCGGGCTGGAAAATGTACTCCGGGGCGCTGATCAGGCTGCTCATGCGCGGCTACGCCGTCGTTGCCTATACCGAGCGCGGCTTGCCCGGTTCCGGTGGCGAGCTGACGGTGGCCGGTCCCGAAGACGTCGCGGATGGGTCGCTGGTGATCAGCTGGGCGCTCGAGCACCCGGAAATCGAGGTGGACCCGGAGCGAATCGGCATGGCCGGCATCTCCTACGGCTCAGGCATCGGCCAGCTCGTCGCTCAGTCCGATCCGCGCGTGAAAGCGGTTGTCGCCCTGAGCACATGGGCTGACCTCGGCGAAGCGTTGTACGACAACGGGACCCGTCACATCCTCGCCGCCGAAGCGCTGGCCGCGATCAGTGAGAAGCCCAGCGCCGAACTGGTGAAGGTGCTCGAAGACTTCCGGACGAACACCGACATCGAAGGCGTGCTGAAGTACGCGCGACGGCGGTCACCCGCCCACATCCCGGATCAGCGCCGCCCCGTGCCGACCTTCTTCACCAGCTACTGGCACGAGACCATTTTTCCCCAGAACCAGCTGCTGAGCTACTTCGCCGAGTTCCCCGGCCCCAAGCGCCTGGATCTGGCAATCGGAGATCATGGGGCAGTGGAGATCCCGGGCTTGCTGCTCGGTGTGTACACCCGCACCACCGAGGCCGCATACGACTGGCTCGACCACTATCTCAACGGTGTCGACAACGGCATCGATGACGACGGTGCTGTGCACACCGAGACTATGCACAGCTTCACCGTCTCCTCCTTCGCCGGTGTGGAAGGCTGGTCGTCCAATCCGATCCGCACCTACTATCTCGCCGCACCTGCGAGCGGATCCGGCGATGGTGCGCTGGTTCTCGACCCGCCATCGGATCTCAGCCGGAATATCCGGTCCGGTGCCCCGAATGTCCGCGCCGTGAATCAACTGGTCATGGATGGCTTCCGCGAGCGGTTGCTCATGCCCGTGCGTCACAAGCTCGCCGAGGTCGACCGATCCGCCGCAGCGGTGTGGACGAGCGCTCCGCTCCCGTCGCCGCACCACATCGCGGGCATACCGCGAATTCGTGTGACGGTGACGCCCACCACGAAGACCGCCACCGTCGTCGCCTACCTCTTCGACCTGGACGTGGTCACCGGCAATCTGAAGATCATCACCCATGCCGCGACCACCGTGAGCAACGCCGTACCGGAACATCCCACCGCAGTCGAACTGCGCTTGCAGGCCACTGACTATCGGGTCCCCGCCGGCCACCGGCTTGCCGTCATCCTCGCCACCGAGGACCCCTTGTACGCCGGCGAGACCGAACCTGGCGCCGTGGTGACGCTGTCCGCCTTCCATGGTGCCGCGGGTATCGATATCCCGTTGGCTGACTGATACCACCGGTGACTGATTGCCCGGGACAGCGCGGTCTCCGGCAATCAGTCCGCCGCGGCCGACAGCCGGCTTCACATCACGCTGATGAGGAAACGCGTCAGAACCTCGACCAGGTCCTCGAGTTCGGCGGAGGTTCCCTCGACGCTCCACTGATGAACCAGCGCCATGAGCGCTCCGATGAAACCTGTTGCTGCGGCACGGAAACCGCCGGCGGGAACGAAGTCCGGGTCTCGTGCCTGCTTCAGTTCTGCCGTGAAGAACTGTACCCAGATCTCACGCTGGTCGACCCGGTGCTTCTCGACATCGGCGCTCACGCCGACGATTTCGACGAAAGATACCCGCGCACGATGGGGGTTCATCCCGATCGATTCGGCGTAGGCACGCACAGCGATGCGCGCCCGCGTCGGCGCGTCCACCTCGCCGGCCTCGCTCAGCGCCTCGACCACCGCCCGGCGCGCATCAGTCTGAACCAGGTCGTAGACCGCCAGCAGTAGTTGCTCGCGGTTGCCGAAATGCTCATAGAACTGCGCGCGGGCCAACCCAGCGGCCTTGCACACCATCGTGATGGATGCGCCTTGATATCCCTGCTCGCCGAACACGGCGAGACCGGCTGCGATGAACTGCTCCCGCCGTTCGGCCCGGCGATCCTCGACCGGGCGACCGTCGTAGATGCGTGGGGACCCGCTCGCAATCACGCCGTCAACTCTAGTGGCCCGAGCGCGGCCGGTTCGCGGCAGCCGATGGACAGTTCGGAAGAAGCCGATGATTCGGTGGTCCACTCCGAGCTGGCTCGACTATTTGGCTCCGATCGGTTTGCCGAAGAACGACGCGATCGTCTCGCCGAAGATGGACGCGAACAGGGTCATTCCGTCCGGATTCAGGGCTAGCCAGCCCGCATCGGTGATGCTGCACCCCGGCTGAGCGGGAACTCCGTCGAGTCGATCCTTCAACCACAGCAGCGCGGGCGCGGCGCCGGAGATCTCCGTGGTGATGTGCTCGGCGAAGTGTTCACGCGTGTATTGCACTGTTGCCGTGAGGCTTTCGCAGTAGGTGTTCACCAGCGTGTTCACCGGACCGACCGGGATGAGTTCGTCGGGGTTGGCGTTCCAGATATACATCGGCATGTCGGGAACAGACTTGCCCATGCGGGTCTTGTCCAGGGTCGCCATGACAACGGGGTCGCGCAGAGGGTCGCCGCCGGGGACGCGCAGCATGCCCGAGATGTTCAGGAAGGGCACCAGCGCGGTGTTGTACTGCACGCACAGCCCGCCCTTTACCGTCGCCAGACCTTTGCCCAGCGGGTCGAGATCTCGGTTCAACATGTCCGCGAACTCCGGATACTCACGCGAAAGGCCGAGTACCGCGGCGTAGATGATCCCGGCCCACGCCCCGTTGTTGCCGTTGCTGAGCACTGCGCCGAGATCGGCGGGAACACCGCCCTCGGCGGCACCCACGATATCGATCTCGGGTGCGTAGCTTTGTTTCAGCTCGGCCGCGTGGCCAGTGGCGATCGCGCCACCGGAGTATCCGTACATGCCGATGCGCGCGTCCGGCGTGACTCGTAGCGGCTCGAAATTCCGGGCGGCCCGAATGCCGTCGAGGGTGATGCGACCGGCCAGTGGCCCGGCCGCGTACGCGCTGTCGGGCCCCTGATGGTCGGGGATCACGACGGCCCAGCCCTGTTGCACCGCCGCTTGCGCGATCACGAACTCTGCCGGAGCGACGATCTGGCCGGCCAGAATGGCAGGCGACCATTGCTGCACGGCATAGGACGGCGCGCAATACCCGGCCAGCGAATCCTCGGCGATCTGCATCGACACCAGCTTCGACGGTGTCGAATTCCGCGGCTTGAGTACCGTCGCGACGGCCGGGACGGCCTCGTCGCGGCTGTTGTTCGACCGGTAGGACACCTGCCACGCATCGACATTGAGCGGGATGACCCCGACGTTGGCGACGTTCACCTGGCGCGCGGCGATGATCTCACCGGGTGCTTTCGCCGCAACGACGTCGGCGGCTGGTCGGTAAAAGGCGGGATCGAGCTCCGGCGGGGCCGGAATCGGAGTAGCGGGCTGAACCACAGTCGGCTCGGCCGTGCTGGGGGCAGCGCCGGCGATCATCGCGATTGCCATCGCCCCCGCCGCCAGCCCGATCAGACGGCGGCTAGCCGCTCCTGGACGAAAGTTCATCTTCCCCAACCTCTCGAGTGTGCCACTGCACTGACCCAGACGCTGCGTGTTCCAAGTCGCAGCGAAACATTAGACGTCATTGTCTATGTATGTCCAATCTCGATCAAGTCGCCGGTGGTCTAGTGCTCACCGCGCTGGTAGCAGCTTCATTTCGGTCTACACGCAATGAAATCGATGCGCTTGGGGTGGCGAAGGCGTTACGTCTGAGTGTCTGGGGCAGTTGGTCATCACCGCCGCACCTCTGAGGCGGGATGGACCCATTCGTGGAGCCAACTGTGACTTGCCTCATCTCTCGCTGGATGGGTAATGTGCCCCACATCTTAGATATTCGCGTCCAACAATGATGCTGGGAGTGCTCGATATGGCCGCAGTGAACTGGCGCCCGCCGGTGAGAGACCGCCACAGCCGGACAAGGTCGCGGGTGCGGGCCCGTTCGCTCGCCTTCGCCGTGATGATGGTCGCGGGGACCGCCACGGTCGTCGCCGCGCCGGCCTCAGCACTGCCGTTCGACGGAGTCGTGCAGCCCGCGCCGCCGTTCGTGAGTTCACCGGCGATACCGGAGTTCGATTCCTTCTACCGCCCGCCCGCGGACGTCGTCGCAGCCAAACAGCCCGGCGAGATCATCGCCGCGCGGCAGGTGAACGTCGCGACCTACAACGTGCTGCCGCTCAACGTCGATGCCTGGCAGCTGTCGTATCGGTCGAACAACAGTCGCGACGAACCGATAGGCGCTGTCGCGACGGTGCTGAAGCCGCGCGGAGAAGTGCCACGCGGGTCGCGAAACCTGCTCTCGTACCACATGGCCGAGGACTCGACGGGTAAGTACTGCGCCTCGTCGTATTCGATCCAGCAGTGGGCGCTGCCCGGCTTCCTCACCGGGCAGCTGGTCGCGCCGATCGGGTTCCTCGAGGTCCAGGTGGCGTTGCAACAGGGCTGGGCCGTGGTGGTGCCCGATCACCAGGGGCCGAACGCGGCCTTCGCGCACGGCCCCTTGGCCGGGCGGATCGCGCTCGACGGCATTCGCGCGGCCGAGAACTTCGCGCCGATGGGTCTGGACGGGGCGGCGACCAGGGTCGGGATGATGGGCTACTCCGGTGGTTCGGTCCCTACGATGTGGGCGGCCGAGATGCGCAAAACCTATGCGCCGGAACTGAATATCGTCGGCGCGGTCTCCGGCGGCACTGATGCCGACCTGGGCGAGTTGGTGAATCTGGCGAACAACAACGCGGCCTCCGGTCTGGTGTACGCGGGCATCATCGGCCTGGCGCATGAAGAGCCGGAGTTCGCAGCCTTCCTGCGTGAAACGAACAATCCGCTGGGGCAGGCGCTGTTGACCGCGAAGGATCAGCTGTGCGTGGGCTTTCAGGCGGCGCTGTTCCCGTTCATGGATATCAAGGGGCTGTTCAATACACCCGGAGATCCCCTCGCGGCACCGGCTGCCCAGGCGGTGATCGAGCGCACCCGGATGGGTAAGAGTGTGCCGGACATGCCGGTGTTCCTGTACCAGGCGAACATGGATTGGCTGGTGCCCGTCGGGCCGGTCAACAAGCTCTACGGCACCTACTGTCAGGATCCGAACGCGCAGGTGACCTATACCCGTGATCACTTCAGTGAGCATCTGAGCCTGGAGGGTATCGGCTTGCCGAGCGCCATGATGTGGATGCGTGATCGCTTCGCCGGGGTGCCGGTCGAGAACGGTTGCCAGCTAGATGAAGTCGGCTCCATGGCGCTGGACTCGCGCACATGGGGGGAGTGGGTCTCGATCATCGGCGGTGAGCTGGCGGCCTTCCTCGGTCAGCCCATCGGCACCCGCTGACGCCCGCTGTCGGGTCGACTCGTGGATCGCGACAGCCTCAGCTGAACGCGAACATCGTGGCGTGGGTGCGACATCGGCTGGCAAGGTGAGGCGCATGGAGAACTTACGGGATGCTGAGCGGCGGTTGCAGGCCGCGCAACTTGCCGGGGATGTGCAGGCGCTGGATCGTCTGCTCGATGACCGGTTGATCTTCACCTTCGGCGCAGACGTCTACACCAAGACCGATGATCTGGAGCTTCACCGCACCCGGACGCAGGTGGTGACGGCCATGGTCGAGGAAGAGCTGAACGTACTCACCGACGGGCGTGCCGGGGTGACCTGGTTTCTCGGGACCATCGAGGGGACCGTCAACGGCGAGCCTTTCGGAGCCAGGATGCGTTACACGCGTTCCTGGTTGCACGACGATACGCACGGCTGGCGGATCATCGCAGCACACGCCAGCACGACGGATTGATGGTCCTGTCGCCCGAATTCGACCTGTGCGTCAGAGGGCGTCTGAAACTCCATCCGGCGTCGCGCGAAACAGAGCATCCACCAATGATGGTGCGCTTTTCAGTTGACCAGAATCGGTGCCCCGTCGGACGGCACATTCGTGATGTTGCGGACCCGGCCCCGCGTCGTCGCGGCCGCGGGCAGGGACAGGACGTGGCGGCGCAGGATCTCTTGGAGCACCGCCGCGCCTTCCATCAGCGCGAAACCCGCCCCGATGCACCGCCGCACTCCGCCGCCGAACGGCAGCCAGGTATTCGGCGCCACGCTGCCGTCGAGGAAGCGGCCGGGCCGGAACACCGCGTCCGGGAAAGCCTCGGGGCGCTGGTGTGCGAGCAGGATCGAGGTCGCGACGACGGTTTCAGCGGGCAGGTCGTAGCCGCCGATCATCATGTCGCGGGTGAGCTTTCGCACGATCCCTCCGATGACCCAGTGGTAGCGCAGTGCTTCCTTCATCACCGCTTCGAGGTAAACGGTGTCGCCGTCGAGCGCGGCCTGGCGGGCGAGGTCCTGCTGTGCGGGGTTGGCGGCCAGTTCGCGTAGCGCCCATGACAGTGCGGCCGAGGTCGTCTCGTGCCCGGCGGCGAGCAGGGTGACCAACTGATCGCGGAGTTCGTCCGGGGTGAGCGGGGTGTCGTTGCCGCTGCCCGCTGCCATCAGCCGCGACAGCACATCTGCGCCCGTGGCGTTGCTGCCGGTGCGGCGCTGCTCGATCTCGGCGTAGAGGTGGGCGTCCAGACTGGCCCGGTCGTGGTGGAACCGCTTCCAGGGGCCGCGGTTTTGTAGGGCCGGGTAGCGGGAACCGAGCAGGGTGAGCGGGGCGATGTCGGTAATCCGGCGCATGGGTGGACCGAGTAGGTCGCGGCGGCGCGGATCGGCGACACCGAGCACCACCTCGCCGATGACATCGAGGGTGATCCCGGTCATCGCGTCCAGGCCGCGGATCGTCGACCCAGCCCGCCAGGTCTCCACGTGGCCAGCGGCGATCTGCTCGATCATCTTGCGGTAACCGGTCAGAGCTGGCCCGGTGAAGGCGGGCATCAGCAGGCGGCGGGCCCGAGCGTGCTCGGCCTCGTCGGTGATGAGCACCGAATGATCGCCGAGCAGCGGACGCAGGATGCCGTTACTCTCGCCGGCGTGCAGGTCGGTGGGGGAGGCGGCGAAGATCTCGCGGACGTGCTCGGGGCGAGTGAAGACAACCAGATGTCGGGCGTATGGCGGCACCATGCGCAGGGTGAAGGTGTCGCCGTAACGGAGAGCGGTGGCGGTCATGAACCGCTCCCGCGCTTGCACATACCGGATGGTCTGCGCGATCGCGGGTAGTCGGGGGCCGGGCGGGTACATGGCGACGGTCCTCTCCTAGACACCTCACTCCACGGTAACCCCGGGGGCTCGAGCCGGGCGTCGAACTGGAAGTCCGCGTGTTGGCGGCAGTGCGGCAGAACGGCGTTTGTCTGAATTGTTGGTCTCCGTTGATGATTTCAGCACGGAAAGGTTTTCCGGCGCTGATCGGGGCCGCGTTGATCTGTTCGATGGTGGCGTGTTCCGGCGAGAACACCGCCGCGACCTCGCCCAGCCCGTCAGCGCCGCGCACCAGCACGACGGCCGAACCGACGCAGACCGACGGCACATTGCCCGACGGCACCGACACCTACGGCTATCGCGATTCGTTCGCCCGATGTCAGGGCACGGAACGGCTGGTGCTGCTGGTCAGCCAGACCACTGGGCGTCCGGTGACCACCTTTCAGGGCAGCCGAGTGGGCGGCGACCAGCGATTCGTCGTGTGCGAGGACCAGGCTGGCACCCGGATCATGCGGGCGGCGGCGCCGGCGCTACGGCCGGACCCCTTCGACGGAGCCTTCTTCACTTTCACCGCCAATAGTCAGCAGTTCGTGGCCGATGGCATGAAGATCGACCTGGCACGTGCGACGATCACCGTCACCGACGATCCGAAACACCCCGAATTCCGTGCGGTGACATGGACGGTGAACGAATACTGGTCTGCTGTCTACTAATTCGGCCCCTCGGCCGCGACCCGGCTGTCATCGTGAACGTCGTCGCTGGTTCAGCGACTTTGATGATCGACGTCTGTGGTCCGGGGGCTATCGCGTTTCGTCGCGAGAAGTTCTGGATTTCTAGGCATTCGTCACCGTCGCTAGTGCGCAGACCGTTTTTACTACCTGGGTTCCAGGAAGGCTGTCCGTCGCGACAGCTCGGCCCGTAACTGCAGGAATCGGAATAGTCCTGGCCGACCGACGACGCCTTCGTAGCGGTCGACGACCTCGTCGATGAAGGCGGGGATGTCGGCGGCGGGAATGTGAGCCGTCCAGTCCGCGAAGCCGACCGTGCACCACCGGGCGAAGGCCTCGCGTGAGCCGAAGTCCCATTCCCGGTCGGTCACGGAGTGTGCGGTGACCTCGAGGTCGGCACTCCCCGCGATCGAGGGCAGTGCGTCGGGGTCGATATGCACGAAGGGGCGCGCGAACCCGGCGAACGCTGTCGACCAGCGCACATCGTCGGTGACAGCCATCGCGACGTTCTCGATGCTCGGGCGAGGTCCAGCGCAGACATATTGCACGAGCACCCGTCCGCTGGGTTTCAGTGCCGCGGCGATGTGCCGGTAGGCCGTCTCCTGGTGGAGCACCCAGTGCAGTGCGTTGAACGAGACGACGAGGTCGAAGTCGCGGGGGAAGGTCATGGTCGTGACATCGCCGACGCCGAAGTCGATGTTCGTGAGCTGGTCGTCGGCCGTGCGGGCGGCCTCGATCATTCGCGGCGACGGGTCGATGCCGAGCACGGAACCAGCGGGCACTCGCGCCGCGATCAAGCGAGTCACATAGCCGTCGCCACAACCCACATCGAGGATGTCCTCGGCACCCGCGAGCGAGACGGACTCCACAGCGTCCGTCGCCATCGCGCGCTGGAGTCCACTGATGTGGGCGTAGCCTGCGCCGTCCCAGTCGGCCATCTACGACCCGCCCTCGCCGAGATTCGAACTCGGCATCGGTCGACCGGATGCGTAGGACGCGAGTGGAATCACCGATCTGCGACTGACCGGGGGAGATCCCGCGATGCGCCTGGCATTCCCGGCCGCGACGACCACTATCGCCTCGCGGTGGTAGGCGACATCGATGATTCAGCGCTGAAACCGGGCAGGCACATGATCAACCTCCTGAACAGTCTCCCCGGGTCATAGCAATTGACTCTTATCAGTTTGGCACAGTGACGACGAATACGACCACGAAGAAGGTGAAGACCCTTGGTGGTGGAGTGCATGCTCGCATCCCGGGATTGCGCGGTCACGAACGTCCGCATCTGCCGAATACCGTGCGTTCGGTCAACGGGTGTCGGCGGGTTCTGGCCGCCATGTTTCCGCAGCCACAGTTCAGCTGGTTGTCCAGAGGCGCAGTTTCTCCGGGTTGCGGATTGCCCAGATGCGGGTGATGCGGGTGCCGACGATATCGAAGGCGTAGACGGAGATGACGGCGTTGCGAAACTGGGCGACCAGGCCGGGCTGACCGTTTACTGTGCGCTCGAGCAGAGCTACCTGGGGGCCGCGGGTGGCGATTTCGATCCAGGCGCTGGCGATGTGTTCGCTGCCGGTGATCGGGTCGCGGAAGGCCGGAGCGAGACCGCCGCTGTCCGCGGTCGCGATTGCGGTCGGGTCGAGCAGTCCGATCAGGGCCTCCATATCGCTTGTTTCCCAAGCCCGTTTGAAGTCCCTGACCACATCGGCGCGCTGGGCGCTCGATGGGCGCTGCGAGGTATCGATGCGGCGGCGGGCGCTGGAGGCGAGCTGGCGGCATGCCGCGGGGGTGCGGCCGACGATGTCGACGATCTCGGCGAAGGAGTAGCGGAAGACGTCGTGCAGGACGAACGCCACTCGCTCGGCCGGCGTCATGGAATCGAGCACGACCAGGAAGGCCATGCCGATCGACTCGTCCAGGGTGACCCGGTCGGCGGGGTCTCCAGGCGCTGGACCACCCAACCACTCGGAGTGGTTGGGTATCGGCTCTGGAATCCACTCGCCCACATACTGTTCCCGCCTGGCACGCGCCGAGCCGAGCAGGTCGAGGCAGATGCGGCTGGCGACTGTCGTCAACCACGCACCAGGCGTCACCACGTCTTGCCGCTGTCGCTCGGAGAGCGCGTACCACCGCACGTAGGTCTCCTGCACCACATCCTCGGCTTCGGCCAGCGAGCCGATCAGCCGGTAAGCGAGATTGATCAGCTGACGGCGTTCGTCGATCACCGCGCGCAGTTGCGGATCGGTCATGGTGTTGGGCTCCTCGTGTCGACGGCACTCACTTATCCGACGAAACAGCGACTCGATTTGTGAGGCCTGACATTTCGCCCGGCTACGTCGTCGGAAGGTGGTAACGCTTTCAGCAGAGCAGGAGTTCCAGAAATGACCAAGATCGGCATCATCCTCGGCAGTACCCGGTCGAACCGCAGTGGCCCCCAGATCGCCGAGTGGGTTCTGGACGCGGCATCGCGGCGTGGCGACGCCGAATTCGACCTGATCGACCTACGCGATCACCCGCTACCGCATCTGGACGAGCCCGCGCCGCCGATGTTCGGCCCGTCGGCACACGCGCACACCCGCGCCTGGGCCGAGCGGATCGGCCCGTTCGACGGCTTCGTGATGGTGACCCCGGAGTACAACGGCGGCATCCCCGGAGTGCTGAAGAACGCAATCGACCACCTGTTCGCGGAATGGACCGACAAGGCGGTCGGATTCGTCTCCTACGGGGTGAGCGGCGGCGCCCGTGCCGTGGCGCAGCTGCGGGTGGTCTGCAGCGGGCTGGGTATGGCGGATGTGAGCCGCCCGGTAGAGATTTCCCTGCTCACCGATTTCGAGAACCACCTCACCTTCACACCGGGCGACCACCATGTCGCCGCCCTGCACAAAACGTTGGATCAGGTCATCACCTGGAGCACTGCCCTCGCGCCGCTGCGGGCGATGCAGAGGCAGTTCTCGGGGAGTGAATCATGACCGCGTCCAACGAGTTCCAGTCACGCGCTGACCGCATCGAGGCGGATGAAGTCGAGATTCGGCGCCAAATCGACAAGGCGATCGAAGGAGTGCGAGCCAAGGATCTCGAGGTCCTGAAATTGCTGTACACAAGCGACATCGTGTCGTTCGACCTCGAGCCGCCGCACCGACACGTCGGGATGGCGGCGAAACTCGAGAACTGGGCGAGAGTGTTCCTGTTCTTCGAGAGTGTGACCTATGACGTGCGCGATCTGACGCTCAGTGTCGGCGATGGTGTGGCATTCGGGCACGCCTTCGCACGTCTGCACGGCACGCTGAAGAACGGCGAGGCAACGAGCGGTATATGGGTCCGGGTCACCTACGGAATGCGGAAGATCGCCGGCACCTGGTTGATCGCACACGACCAGGTCTCGGTGCCACTCGACATTGCGAGCGGCAAAGGCGTGGTCGACCTCGATCCGGGGGGCGCGGAACGCCCGTAGTGACCCGTCAGCGATCAGACTGTCCAGCACGAACTTCAGGCCGAGCCGAGGGCAGTGGCCGCGCAGTGTCGGGCGCCTACCTCAGCGAGGTCCGCGCGGCGGGTGAGAATCGGATGCTCGCCCGCCGCGTCCTCGAACCCGATACCGCGTTCGCAATCAGGCATCGTAGGGGGAAGAGGTGCTGAGGAACATCTGGAGCTGGGTTTGTAAGACCGTGGCGCGTGACTGGCCGAAATGCTGGGCTTTCTCCAGGGCCGCCATGGCGGTGTCGATGTCCCCCGAAAGGGCTTCGCCTCGTGCCTGTTCGGTCACCAGATCCCAGGTGTCACGGGTATTGCCCGCCGGCTGACGTTCGGATTCTGGCCGAGGAGGTCCATTACTCCCGTGAATGGACCTCCGAACACCAACGGGCTCACGCACCCAGCATTTGTAATATCCACAACAACAGGTCAGCCGAACTCGCCGGAACGCGGAGCTTCCGCAGTCTCGGCTCCGCACCCCCACCACGCGCGTCCCGCTCGCCGTCACCGGCCCGAATCGGTGGTGCAACGACGCACACGACCGAGCCCGAGAAGAGCGCTGTCCGCTGCCCGAAAAGGAGTGGAGCCGAGCCACCACAGTGCGGTTGGATGACTACCTGCGGGTGCCGCCCCGCGGCCCGCGAACACGGATGACCGAGGAGTGGACGATGCCGATCGCCATGCTGCGAGGCGTGACTCTGGACTGCGCCGATCCCCGGGCTCTGGCCCGGTTTTACCAAGAGCTGACAGGCATGCAGCTCGGCTTTGACACTGACGAGTTCGTCGGCCTGACCGATGGTTCGGGCTGCGACCTGGGCTTCCAACGGGTCGAGGGATACCGGGCCCCGCGGTGGCCCGGTCAGGACGTGCCGCAGCAGCTCCACCTGGACCTCGGCGTCGAGGACCTCGACGCTGCGGAGAAGTCGGCGCTGAGGCTCGGCGCGGTCAGGCCGGACCACCAGCCGGGCGGCGATCGGTGGCGGGTGCTGCTGGATCCGGCCGGTCACCCGTTCTGCTTGGTCGCCGGCTGATCGTTGGAGTCCGCCGCGGACCGGTCCGGTCTGTGCGGGCCTGAGCCTGCGAGATCCGGCGGTCGCGTCGCCGCGGACCGGACCACAGCGCTCAGGCACGCGATGGTTCCCCCTCGGGCATCCTCCGGAACACAGCTACTGGCGGGCGCTGGATGGCAACCGGGGTATCCATCTGTCGAGAATATCTGCGGTCGTACCCCTTCGGTCTGCATTCGAAGAGCTGAATCATGTTGACGTTAAGTACCTTTCGAGCTCGCGCGGTCATGACTGTCGGCGATCACCCCGACCTGATCACCGCCGACGCCGCGCGCACCCATTACGCCGCGACCCCCGACACCACGACTCGCACCTACTCCGAAGCATAGGAGGCATTCCATACCTGATGCGGCACAGCGGATCTGGCGTCGGTCCCGGCCGACCCGGTCACCCGGTATACCCCCTCGGGGCCGTGCGCAAAGACCTCTCGGCGTCGACACTGGCGGCGTGGATCGCCGCGATCGCTGGTTCACACCTTGTCGGCGCTACCCACCGGGCACACAACCAATATCTCACCCGGGACACGATCGACAACTGTTGCGGCGCAATGTTTGAACCATGAGTGCGGGGTAGTCGACATAGTGGTGCAGCGTTGCGCCTCCCTGACGTCGACATCGAAGAGGAAAGACTTCATGAGCACACGCAACACCGTGACGACCCTGCTCGCGCAACTGCGCGTTATCCGCGAGTTGACGGAGACCGAAATCCGAATCGCCGAGACTCGAATCGCACAGGCTCGCACTGAGGCTGTACGCCGCGAGCTGGCTGAGAACGCCCACAACGCCCGCGCTCGCGCGGAAGCCATCGAGGCCGCGATCCGTGAACTGGGTGGCGCGCCGGAGCGGATCGGTCCGTTCATCGGAAGGGCTGCCGCCGCGGTCAAGGCGATCGGCGAACAAGCCCAGCCGTTCGACGAAGCTTTGCTGGGAGACCTCGTCCTCGAACATCAGCTGCTCGACCGCGCCCGCTACGTCAAAGCACTCGCGACCACCGTTCAGAACGCCGATGTAGTAGCCGTGGCGCAGCGGTTGATCACCGCCCATACGGCCACCGTCACATGGTTGACGACCGTACTCGCCGAGGACGCGCTCGGCGGGCCCGCGGCTTTGCGCCGAACACCGATTCAGGCGGTTACGGGGACCGCGGTGAAGCTGATCAATATCCCTGTGACGTGGTCTGCTCGCAGCATCGACCGCGCATTGGACACATTCCGTGCTGCCCCGCCCGCACTGGGCGAGTTGCTCGCCAGGGGTGCGCACGCGGGCGATGTCGCCGTGAAGACGCTCGCGGCCTCGCGCGATGCTGTTCTCGAAACCACTGAGCAGGTCTCGCGGCGTGAAGGCGCGGATTCCACCGCCGAGGCAACGCATTCACTGCGCACCGCCACCGGCCTTCTCGATCCCAGAGAGCTGCCCATCAGTGGATATGACGACTTGAATGTCGCCCAGGCGGCGGCAGCGATCAAGGAACTCGCCGATCCCGCCGCAGTCCGGATGATCCTCGCCTACGAGGAGGCGCACAAGGCGCGGCAGGGTGTCGTTTCGGCCGCGCAGAGCCGTGTCTCGTCGATCGCCCGAGAAGTGAGTGGGTTGAACTGAGAAGTCCCCTGACAGCAACCGCCGCCGACGGCCGTGGCGCCGACTGCCGGTTGAGCCGTCGGACTGCCACGGCGGGTGGCGTTGGTCCGCTCGGTGTCGGTCGTGTCAGGCACGAGGGGTTCCATGGAATCGGGTGTTCACGGAGATCCCGGTACGGCGGAGACACCGGTTGGGTGTTTCGTAAAGCCGGAATCAGCGTGACCTCACCGCTTGTCACGGTTTGCAACGAAGAAGGCCCCGATCAGATGATCACCTTCTTCGCGTGTCCGGGGGTGTCCATATGTTCTTGTCAACGTCGCTGGGTCGGTGGTTGCGAGGGTTTGGCGGTAGGTGAGGGAGTCGCGTGGGGTGAAGCCTGCTCGCTGGTAGAGCCGGTTCGCGGACTCGCGTGATGGCCGGGAGGTGAGGTCGATGGTGCGTGCTCCGGCTTGGCGTGCGAGTTCGACTGCGGTGTGGGTGAGCTCGAATGCGATTCCCTTGCCGCGTGCGGATTCGTTGACGACGACATCTTCGATTCGCGCGCGGACTCCGGTCGGGATTGTGTAGGTGATGAGGGTGAGCATGCCGACGACACCCTCATCGGTTGATGCGATGAGCAGTGTCGCGGATTCGGACTCTATGAGCTTGGCGAGCGATTCGACGGTGATGGGCGCGGCAGTAGTCGACAGCTGCTGAACGAGAGTCGTCACCGCTTGCGCGAGGTCCGTCGTGGCGTGGAGCGCCGTTGTGATCCGAGTTTCACCCATGCGCTCAACTTAATCGACGGGCCAAAGGCGATTGGTTTGTGATGGCTTCGTCTATGCGGCAGCGCCCGGGATGCGGTAGGGCTGTTTGGTTTTCAGCATGGCGTAGAGGACGTCGCAGCGGCGGCGGGCCAGGCAGATGAGGGCGGCGTTGTGTTTTCTTACCTTCGTCGCGTTTTCGCGTGTAGTAGGCGCGGCTGGCGGGGTCGTGCATGGCGGCGAACGCGGACAGGAACAGGGCGCGTTTGAGTTTGTGGTTGCCGGTTCGTGGCCGGGTGCTCGCCGCGGATAGAGCTGCCGGAGCGGTCGGTGACCGGTGCGATCCCGGCGTAGGAGGCGAGGTGGCCGGCCGAAGCGAAGGCCGAGCAGTCGCCGACTTCGAGCAGGGTGCGGGCTCCGGTCCTGACCCGACGCCGGGCATCGAGGTAAGGACCTTGGCAAGAGGGTGATCATCGAGCATCCTCTCGATATCTTCAGCGACGCTCTTGCATTGCAGCAAAGCAGTTTTCAAAGAATCAGTGAGTTTCGGCAATATGATCTCGGCGGCGTTCGTGCCCGGAACTGTCACCGTTTGTGCGGGCAGCGCGGCCAGGATCTCCTCGACCAGCCGCGCGCCCATGCGCGGTGCATGTCTGGTCGCAATCGTGGTGAGTTTGCGCCTGCCTGCCGCTCGGATTCCTTGCGGCCCACCGCAACGTGACAGGATTTCCAGGACCGCTGGGTGCGAGATCCGCGGTCCCAGAACGCGTTCGAGCTCTGGGTGAATGCTGGTAAGCAGCCCGCGGATGCGGTTGCTGGTCCGTGTCGCCTCGCCCGCCTGGTCGTCATCGAAGCCGACCAGGACCCCAAGCTCGGTCAGAGTCTCGTCGCCGGTGTCGACCCGGCGCAGTGTGTGCGGCATGGTGCGGGCGGCGTCAGCGATGATGTAGGCGTCGCGAGGCGTCGGTTTTGGCTTGTCCTGGATAGAGATCAGCGATGCGCTGCATCGACAGGCCGGGCAGGTAAACGACGTCGGCGCCGCAGGCGCGAGCGACGGTGACAGGCAGGGCGCTGATGGTGTTGGGTTGGTCGACCACGATCAAGAGCGGGCCACGGGCGGCGAGTTGGTCGAAGACAGTACGTAGCCGGGCTTCGTCGTTCGGAAGCGCCTTGTCGAACAACCGCTTGCGGGTCGTGTCGAGACCGACGGCGTGGTGCTCGCCTTTTCCCACGTCAAGGCCGCAGAACACGGCATACGCCTGTGTCACTTCTCATTCCTCATCGCGTCGAAAACCCGGAACGGTCACCCGATCTGGCGTCAACGCCCGGCACCCACGTTACGAAGAGACCTACCAGCAGCCCTGTCCCCATTAGCGCTCCGTCGACGCCACCAGCACCCGGCGACACCACCCCCCCGGATCATGAGTGCGACGGGGGAAGAAGTCATACCGGGCCTGGCGACCGTGGCCCCGTGTCAGGGCCACGAAGTAGGTAACGGGGGATACATTCGCTATCCACAGTGGTCGACCTGCGGAAGCGCTGAGTATTGAGCCTGGTTGCGTCAGAGGCTGACGCAACCAGGCTTGTCTTTCTTCCCGGCTGTCCCCGAACTCGTTACGAGCGCGGGCTTTCGATGTTGCGTTGGGCGAGACCGGGCCAGGAAGAACATCGGTAGATCGAATGCACACGAGTGCCGGCGGTCGGCCAGGTCATTCTCGCGAGAACCAGTTGCTACCCCGGTCCTCGACGCAGTTGGAGTTCCGATCGCGAGCGGGAGCTGCCGTGGCGCCAAGCTCCTGCCGGGCTTCCGTAGCTCGCGCACAACCTTCCAGCGGCATCGCCTCGGGGGTGGAGGTGCTCGGTGCCGCAACCGCACGTCCTCACCGTAGAAGACTGCAGCGGCACAAGACTTCTCGACACTGGGCAATCCAGCGATCCGAACAGTCCGGTAGGTGGTCCGGTCGAGTCCTGCGCGATCACGCCCGCCTGGTCCATGCGACCATCGATCGTTGACCCGCCGCTATCACCGTGCGGATACCGAACAGGGCAGGTGTGGTCATCGATCGGTTCGGCCTGGAAACGCTAGACACGCTCGGAGAACACGCCCGGACAGAAGGTGGTCCCGGTGAACGCCCACAACGTCGGATACTGCCAGCCGATAAACCGGTCCCGGGCCTGCGCGTCAGTAACTCCGCTGCGCAGGCCGGTCAGTCCCCGACGCAGCTACAAAGTCGGGTGGTGCGCTCGACCGAGGCTTCTGGCTTCACAGTGCGATGGCAAGCCTGTGCGCCCCGAATGTCCCACTGCCTCAGCGAGCGATGGAGATGGCGAACGGGGCGAGACCTGTGGAACGGATCACGTGCGGCACGAACAAGATCGCAGCCTCGCTCGCCTGGGCGGTCTCGATCCCGCCCAGGTCGGTGATCCACTGAGGGTTCCAGCCGATGCCGGTCAGCAGCCCGGCCACAGTGCGTTTGGCTTCCGGGTCGTTGCCGGACAGGAATACGGTGGGCGGCTGGGTGAGCGTGGCGGGGGCGGTCATGACCGAGAAGAGCATCGTGTTGAGAGTTTTGACGACGCGGGTCTCGGGCAGGGCCTGCTGCAGTTGTTCTGCCAGGCTCGAACCGGGGTAGAGCAGGCCGGCGGGCAGGCCATCGGGCCCGTCGACGGTGGCGTTGGAGACGTCGACGAGGATCGTCTCGCGGAGTTCCTCCTGAAGCGCGCCGAGTCGCTCGAGCGAGCCTGCGCCAGGGGTGGCGTTGATGACGATCTGGGCGGCTCGGGCGGCGTCGGCGGCGGCGCCGGGGGAGCGGTCGGGCACTGCGACGTCGTGGCCTGCCCGGCGCAGCGCGGTGGCCAGACCGCTGCCGACGCGGCCGCTGCCGAGGATGGTGATCGTGTTCATGGGGGTGTTCCTCCTGAGGTCGGTGGTCGGTGTCAGCGAGACAGGGTGGTGACCGCCGCGGCGTGGATGCCGGGGGCAGTGGCGAGGAAGCTGTCGCTGTCGGGGGTCCAGGGGCGGCCGTCGGTGGTGGAGATCCGCCCACCGGCTTCGGTGACGAGCAGGGCGCCGGGCAGCAGGTCGGCGCGGGCACCGGCGAATTGCCAGAAGGCGTCGATGCGACCGGCGGCCATGTTCGCCAGATGCAGAGTCGCGGGTACAGCGACCCGTACGACGAGTGCGTCGAGCAGCATCTCGGTGATCGAGGAGCCGACACGATGCACGACTGTGGTGTCCTCGTCAGGGCGGGCCTGGCTGGTGGCCACGATGGCGAGCCCGAGATCAGTTGTCGCCGAGACGCGCAGCGGGCGCCCGTCCAGGTAAGCGCCGGCGCCGGTGAGCGCGGTGTAGGTCTGTCCGGTCAGCGGCAGGTGGACCACGGTGAGCACCGGCCGGTTGTCGCGGACGAGGGTGGCCGTGACCGCCCATTCCGGCAGGGCGTGCAGGTGGTTGATGTTGCCCTCGGCCGGGTCCACGACCCACCATTCACCCTCGGGCAGGGCGCCGCCGTCGAGTTCCTCCGCCACCCAGCGCGCACCGGGACGCAACGCTTCCAGACGCGGGCGCAGCAGATCGGTCACGGTGTCGTCGTTGGCTGCGAGGGCGCCCATCAGCTCCTCGCTTGATCGGTAGGTGGCGATGTCACCGAATCGGTCGCGCAGTGCCGAACCTGCTGCGCGGACGGCGATCTCGGCCTGGGTGAGCAGCTCGGCGTCGGTGGTGGCAGCAGGGGTGAGGGTCGACTCGGTCATGGTTGCGCTCTTTCTCTGGCGGGGTGGCCTGGCGAAAACTTCTCGTTCTCTTTCGCTGTCTTCGACGTTAGAACCGACAATGATTAACAGCAAGTGCATGTAAAACACGTCTAAGATGACTGTCATGCAATTGGATTTGAATCTGCTCGCAGCCCTAGACGCGCTCTTGGAGGAAGGCAGTGTGGCGGGAGCGGCGGACCGGCTCCACGTCACGGCTCCGGCGATGAGCCGCAGCCTCGGCCGGATACGGCGCACGACAGGGGACCAGATCCTGGTGCGCACGGGACGGACGATGACCCCCACGCCCTATGCGCTGGCCGTCCGCGAGCAGGTGCACCACCTGTTGACGCAGGTACGGGGGGTCTTGGCGCCCAGTCGTGCGCTCGACCTGGACACCCTCGACCGCACCTTCACGCTGCGCTGGCACGACGCTCTCGTCGCGTCAGCCGGCCCGGCGCTGTTGGGTTCGGTGCGGGAGCAGGCGCCGGGTGTGCGCCTGCGGTTCATCGCGGAGTCGAGTATCGACACTCCCGAATTACGGCGTGGGGAAGTCGATCTCGCCGCGAACGCGGACCGTCCCGCCGCGCTCGAGATCCGTGCCGAGCGGGTGGCCGAAACCCGGCATGTCATCGTTGTGCGGCAAGGCCATCCGCTCACGGACGGTGAGACCGTCACTGCCGCACGGTACGCCGCAGCTGATCACCTCACGGTCTCACGGCGCGGAAAGCTCACCAATCTTCTCGACGACGCGCTCGGTCGGGTGGACCTCGCCCGGCGTGTGGTGGCGACGGTGCCCACCGAACATGCGGCGTTCGAGTTCGTGCGCGACTCCGACCTGCTGGTCACCGTGCCGGAGGCGACAGCGCGCGCGGCCGCTCCCGATCTCGGGCTGGTGCTGGTCCCGCTTCCGCTCGACTTGCCGGCGGCTCCGGTCTATTTGTCCTGGCACCAGCGCTACGACACCGATCCCGCGCATGTCTGGCTGCGTGACCTCGCCAGGTCCGCGCTGACCGCCGCGATGGGACCGGAGTCCTCGGACCGGATCGCTGGATTTGCCGCAGCGCCTTAGCCAGACCAGAGCATGAGGCCCGCAGCAGTCAAGACCGCCGGTCGCGCGCGCCGCGGCGCTCCGATCGATGGCGTTGTCATGCGATCTCAATGTGCGGGTTACGCAGAGCCGGAGTTGTCCAAGTATTTGCTGGGCTATCGTTCGGGTATGGAGACCGACTTGAACCCGCCGACGCTCACCGCCGAGGAGGGTGGATTGGTCCTCGATGTCGTCCAGATCGCGATCCACAATCCTCTGGCCCTGCCCGGCGAAACGACCTACTGCTATCTGGTCGCCGAGAATGGTGCCAGGTACCGGATTCCGGCGCCGCTACACGATTGGGCGACCGTGACTCTGGCCGAACACAGCGAGCGCGTCGGAACCGGTCGGTCGGCGGTCCTGCCGGCGCGGTTCGAATTCGGTATACGGGATGGCCGAATGTTTGCCAGCGCACGCGGTGCGGTGCAGCGGCTGGCGCAGTGATCAAAGCCCCAACCGTAAGACCGCGTCCTCGCGGCGGCTCGTCGGCGACTAGTTGTCGACCTTTCCGACACCACCTTCGTTTCCTTGTCCGCCAAAGTCGAACTCGCTCGTCACCGCTGCCCGAGCACGCACGCAGCGGTGACGACCAGCGTTCGCGACCGTCATGAACCGTCGACGACCGCCCGGATCGTCACCAAGTCTGTGACGAGCACGAGCTTGCCCCGCACAGCTCTCTGCCGGGAAGCCGGAAGGAAGGTATCGAGGAACGCCTCGACCACGTCGCGCTGTCTGCACATGCGGCGTCTGTCGCTTCGGTTCGCTCGAGCCCCGGTCCGGAGCTCACAGGGGGAGGGCGTCTCCGGGGAAGCCGTGGCAGGGGTAAACCTCGCACCGCATCATGCCTGCTCGCACGCAGGGATCCTCGGCCATGAGCCCCGAAGCTTCTTCGGCGGGCACGGTCATGATCGCGACACCGGCAACGGTGTCGGAAGCGACCGGGCACAGAACAGCGATCACACCGTCAGCGCGCAACGTCACCATCCGCCGCTGGTGTTCGAGTTCGATCGCGTCCGCGCCGTCGACCATTCGCCCGGGCGCCCAGTGCAGGAGCACCAGGGTCAAGGGCTCTGCGGTGGCGGCCAGGGCTTGAATCTGTTCGTCGGTCACGGTCGTGCTCACGAGATCTCCTCAATTCCGAATGCGCTCGGCCAACGAGACGGTGATTCCCTCGGGCCCCCGGACGTAGGCCATCCGCCACACGCCCTCGTACTCGCCGATCCCGCCCACCAGGCCGTAGCCCTCGGCCGCGGCCCGGGCGACAGCGGCCCGTAGGTCGCGCACCTCGAAAGCGACATTGCGCAGCCCGAGCTCGTTGGCCGGCGCGACTGGTGAACCCGGAAGGTGCTGCGGCCGTGCGAAACTCGATAGCTCCAGCGCGGTATCGCCGCCGGGCACGCGCAACATGACGATCTCGGTGGCGGCATCGGTCATGCCGATCACCGTGTCCAGGAATTCGCCCTCGACGGTCATTTTCGGATCGGCTTCCAGCCCGAGGCTGACGAAGAACGCTGTCACGGCGTCGATATCGGCCACGGTGATGCCGATGTGGTCCAGGCGCTCTACCAATCCCATCGAATGCCTCGCTATCTTTCGCGAATAGACGCTCAGGAAGGTAGCACTCCGATCTTCACGTGGAAACCCCGTTGCTGGTGCGCGCCTTTGCCTCGAAAACAATTCGATTCAAAAGATGGCGCACTCGATCGCCCGCGCAGCGGACATGACAGCGGGGGGCCGCGCGGCGGCAGCGACCTCGTCTGCGCAATGGCCGGTGCAGGCGGCTGTCGGCGCAGCGTGAGCGGCCCGGTCGCGCGACGTGGATGCCGGGCCTATAGTTGTCGGGTCGCGAAAAACGACGTCCTGCGGGCCCACCGCCCCGCCGGGCATCGCTCGTACATCGATTCAGATGGTTCCGATCGGTGAGCGTCTCCTGCCGAGACCGGACATCTCGTCCGCTCACGGCGCTGATCATCGCCGACGCGTGTCGGCGCTACAGAGGAGCGCACATGCCGAAGACCATCGCCATCATCGGAGCGGGACTGGGCGGGCTGACGCTAGCCCGGGTGCTTCGGACTCACGGCATCGCCGCAACGATCTACGAGAGTGAGGCTTCGGCGACGACTCGTACGCAGGGCGGCCTGCTCGACATTCATGAGGCGACCGGGCAGGTCGCGCTTCGCGCAGCAGGCCTCTACGACGAGTTCCTCGCTCTGGTCCGTCCAGGCGAGGACGCCAAGCGTGTGGTCGACCGCCACGGCACGATCCTGTTCGACATGCCTGGCGACCCCGAGTCGGCCCGTCCTGAGGTGGATCGTGGCGAACTGCGGCGCCTTCTCATCGACTCGTTGGCGCCCGAGACGATCAGGTGGGCGCACAAGCTCGCCTCGGTCCGGCGCCGCGTGAAGGGTGGCTACGAGCTCGCCTTCGTGGAAGGTTCGACCGCGCGAGCCGACATCGTCATCGGCGCGGACGGTGCCTGGTCGAAGGTGCGTCCGCTGCTCGCCCCCGCCAAGCCTGTTTACAGCGGAACCTGCTTCATCGAGATCGCTCTCTCTGCGGTCGGCCAGGACGGTCGGGCCGGCGTCGCCGCGATCGGCAGCGGCACCCTGATGGCGGTCGCGCCAGGCAAAGGGATCATCGCCCATCGCTACGCCGACGGGCGCGTGCGCGGATACGTGGCGCTGAACACACCTGAGGAGTGGATGAAGTCGATCAGCTTCGGTGACCCGTCCGCCGGCCTTCGCCAGGTCGCCGACGAGTTCGACGGCTGGTCACCACTGCTCACGGCCTTCGTGACAGAAAGCGACGCGGAACCGTGGCTACGACCCATCTACGCCCTTCCCGTCGGGTTCGAATGGGACAGGGTGTCGGGCGTGACTCTCGTCGGCGACGCCGCGCATCTGATGTCACCCTTTGCCGGCGAGGGCGCAAACCTCGCCATGTACGACGGCGCCGACCTGGCCGCTGAGCTGGTCGAGCAATCCGACACCGAGGCCGCGCTCACCGCCTACGAGCAGCGGCTCTTCCCGCGCAGCAGCGACGCCGCAAGCCGCTCGGCGCAGAATCTGGAGGTCTTCTTCGGCCGGGAAGCACCTCACAGCGTCGTCACTCTGTTCGATCGCGATCATCGCTTTGTGTGACTGAAGGTGCCGGTTGGCCGTGTGCGTGTTGGCGGTGGCCAGCTCACCGCGGCGAGTGCCCGTGATCGGCATCGCGACCCTGTCGATCAGCCTCACCCGCGCACTTGCCGGTTTCGCCGCCGCTTACCACCGCGCTCACACTGATAGCACGGATGCCTCGCATACCCGCCTGAGCGCTGCATCCGCGATCATCGAAACCACACCGTCCGCTCGGATCACCGAGCACGCCGCCCTCGTTTATCGCAAGGTGGACGACCCGGAAGCCGAAGTCGCTGTCCTGCAACGCTATTCGGCCCACTTTCCACTAGGTCTCGGCCCCTGCAAGATCACTGCTCGACTGAGAACTGCCCTGGAACTGCGCGCGTGATCTGCTGCCGACCTTCGAATGCACGACAAGCTCAACAGTCCATTAGTCATGCGGCAGAAGAAGATAGGGGCCGCGCGCAGAAGACCGTGCGGGACCTGGATCACGGCCGGGTGCAGGCGTGGTCGCGATTGAACGAACCGGCGCTTCCGGTGCCGGTGGGGAGGTTGCGGGTGGCGTCTGCGTATGCCTCCCCTGGGGTAGACCCTTTACCGAAGCCCACGATCGGGAACCCTGCGACAATCGCGAGCGGACTCGTCACGACTGCACCGCAGCCGTTCGCGAACGTCACCACCATCCGGCAGTCGATGATGCCTTGACCCTTGCACGCTCGGTCGGCGGCTTGAATGGCGTCGGCCTCCGTCGGGTGGTTGACCGAAAACGCGTAGACGTTGCCCCACACGCTGAGGGAAACGGCGCCCCAGTTGGCCGGGTCGGCGGCGGCGGGCGGTGCCGCGAGGACGGCAGCGGCGCTCACCGAGAGCGTGGCGGCCGCAATGGACTTGTTGAACATGTGGTGTGTGCTTCCTCTGCGCGCCGACCAGGTGCGGCGATCGCATGGAAGATACCGCAGCGCATGGACGTGAGGTCGCCCCAAAAGTCTTGGGGTCACGGCAAAGACCGTCACGAACTGCGGCGTTCGTGACGGATCTGCCGAAGCCGATCCTGCCGGGTCTACCTGCCGATGGCAGGGAGCGGAGAGGATGAGTTGTTGCCTGCCACCGCGCAGCGATCTGTCTCGGGGAGAGCGTGCGATGCTCGGTGCGGTCGGCGACTCAGGTGATGGTGACGCCGCCGTCGACAGCGATGGTCTGTCCCGTGACGTAGCCGCCGGCGGCAGAGGCGAGCCATACCGCGGTTGCCGCGATTTCCTCGCCGTGGCCGTACCGCCCGAGAACGACCCGGGGCATCAGGGACGCGGCGTAGCCTTCGTCGTAGGTGTCGGTCATCTCGCTACGGAAGAACCCGGGGGCCAGCGCGTTGACGCGAATTCCCTTGCGGGATCCCCATTGCTGGGCCAGATCGCGGGTCAGTCCGATGATGGCGGCCTTGCTGGCGCTGTAGGCGGCCTGTGGCAAGCCCGCGGTGGTGAGTCCGAGAATGCTCGAGATGTTGATGATCGAGCCGCCGGCCGGCATGACGCGGCCGCAGGCTTGCGCCATCCAGTAGGAGCCGTGGAGGTTGACGTCGATGACCGCGCGGAACTGGTCGGGGGTCTCCCGGGTCGCCGGGTGGGCGGAGGCGACGCCGGCGTTGTTGATCAGGACATCGACGCGCCCGAACTCCGAGATGGCCGCATCGACGACTGCCTGGCACTGTTCGGGTACCGAGACGTCGGCGGGAACGACGACAGCTCGTCGACCGGCTGCGCGCACGGATTCCGCAGTCTCGGTGAGCTTGTCGGCACGGCGGGCCGCGAGAACGAGGTCGGCGCCCGCCTCGGCGAACCCCTGAGCGAACGACACTCCGAGTCCGGACGATGCGCCCGTGACGATGACGACCTTGCCGGTCATGTCGAACATTTCGAGTAGGGACATCGAGTTCTCCTGGGACGTAGACGAGGTGGTGCGGTGAACGAGGCTCACAGCCAGGTCGGGTCGGTATCGAGGGTGGTTCGGTCGAGCTGCGCCAGCAGTGTCAGCTGCGCGGCGACCTTGGGCAGTTCATACCGGAAGAAGTACTGCGTCGCGACGCGTTTGCCGTCGTAGAAGGCCCCGTCCCGGTCGCCGACAGCGAGCAGTTGGTCGAGCCAGATCCAGGCGATCACGATGTGCCCGGCGGCTTCGAGGTAGATGCTCGCGTTGGCCAGCGAGGCGGCGCGGTCGTCGACCGACCAGATCTGTGCGGTGACCGCGACCAGTTGGTTCAGCGCCTTGCCCAGATCATCGGCGTAGGTGGACAGCGCCGGCGCGGTGGAGGCGCGGTCGATGGTGTCGCTGATGGTGTCCGAGAGCAGGGTCAGGCCCGCACCGGCGTGCATCGTGACCTTGCGGCCCAGCAGATCCAGGCCCTGGATGCCGTGCGTCCCTTCGTGAATGGGATTCAGCCGGTTGTCGCGGTAGTGCTGCTCGACATCGAACTCTGTGGTGTAGCCATAGCCGCCGTGGACCTGGATCGCGAGACTGTTCGCTTCCAGGCACCACTGTGACGGCCAGCTCTTCGCGATGGGAGTGAGGACATCGAGGAGAAGGTTCGCTCGATCACGATCGGGTCCGGTCGTTGTGGCGGCTTCGTCGACGAGTTTGCTGCAGTAGAGCCCGAGCGCCAGCGCGCCTTCGACGTAGGACTTCTGGGCCAAGAGCATCCGTTTGACGTCGGCGTGTTCGATGATGGCGACCGGCTTGCTGTCCGCGGCCGAGGCAGCGTCATCGATCGCTCGACCCTGGACGCGAGTGCGGGCGTACTCCAAGGAGGCGAGGTAGCCGGCGTACCCCAGCGCTGTGGCCAGCAGTCCCACACCGATGCGGGCTTCGTTCATCATGTGGAACATGTAGGACAACCCACGGTGCTCGGTGCCGACGAGGTAGCCGACCGCGCCGGATTCCGGAGTGGGGTCGAAGGTTCCGTCTCCGAAGTTGAGCAGTGCGTTCGTGGTGGCGCGGTTGCCCATCTTGTGGTTGAGACCGACCAGCGCGACGTCGTTGCGCGTCCCATCGGAGAGATACTTGGGCACGATGAACAGCGAAATGCCCTTCACCCCAGCGCCGCCACCGGGGACTTTTGCCAAGACCAGGTGAACGATGTTGTCGGTCAGCTCGTGGTCACCGCCCGAGATCCACATCTTGGTGCCGGTGATCCGATAGGTGCCGTCCGGCATCGCGACGGCCTTGGTGGTGATGTCGGCCAGTGACGACCCGGCCTGGGGCTCGGACAGACACATCGTGCCGGTGAAACGACCGTCGAGCATCGGCCGGACCCAGGTCTCGATCTGCTCGGCGGTGCCGTACTCCGCCAGCAGACTCGCATTGGCGGCAGTGAGGAAATAGTAGGACGACATCGCCGCGTTGGTGGCTTGGAACCAGGTCATCGCCGCGCGGTTGACGACAGTCGGCAATTGCATGCCACCCAAAGCTTCGTCGAACGACCCCGCGATGAGCCCTGCGCTGCGGAACTGCTCGAGGCCGTCGCTGATCTCGCTCGGCAGTACCACCTGGCCCGCTGCACCGATGTACGGCGGGTTCCTGTCGCCCTTTTTGTTGACCGGCGCGAAGCACTTCTGGGCGATGTTCGCGCTCAAATCCAGTACCGCGTCGAACGTCTCGCGTGAGTGGTCTGAAAAGCGTTCGCGACTGGTCAGTGAGTCGACCTCGAGCCACTCGTAGAGCAGGAAATCCAGATCGCGGCGGGACATGGGTGTGGACATGACATTTCCTCAGTGTGTGCCGGACGGGACAGGGTGAGGTCACCTAGTCGCGGTGCTGTGCGATGAAGCAAACGATTAGCTATGCGATTGCATAGTTTCTATACGATCGCATATCCTGCGTGGAGGAGGGCGACATGTCAACCCCAAGGACCGAGAGGCGGAGTCCTGTGGACGTATCACGATCAGCGGTTCGCGATGAACTAGGGACTTCCAAGGCGGCCGCGCGGATACGCGCCGCGGCCATCGAGGTCTTCGCTGCCAAGGGATACGGTGCGGCCGGTACCCGCGAGATCGCCGCCAGTATCGGCATGAGTCCCGGAGCGGTGTACCCGCACTACAAGACCAAAGAAGCGCTTCTCTACGCCATCAGCCTGGAAGGGCACAGTTCTGTCCTGGATGCGGTCACCGATGCCGATCACGCCGGGGCTTCGGCAACCGATCGGCTGGTATCGACGGTGAACGCCTACGTCATGTGGCACGCCGACAACCACACCGGCGCGCGCGTTGCGCAATACGAACTACGCTCGCTGTCGCCCGAGCACTTCACCGTCATCGCTGAAATCCGCCGGTCGACGTCTCGCGTATTCTCCGAGATCATCGAAAATGGTTCTGCGGCAGGCGAGTTCGCTCCCGTCGATGTCGGGGTTGCCACGTTGGCAATCACCTCACTCGGGGTCGATGTCAGCCGATGGTTTCCTTCCAAGTCCTACTCCGACGCGGATGTCATCGCTGCGGGATATGTCGAACTCGCCCTCCGCATGGTCGGAGCACGGAGGTCTTGACGCCGCTCCAGGTGTTTGCCCGAGCGGTTATGGGGCGGCGTCGTACCGGGTCCCATCGACGAGACTCTGTATTCCGGGGCGCGGGGCCGACGTCGGCGACGAGGGCGCTGGGTCCTCGAGTGCCCAGGAGCCTCGATCACCGAATCCGGCGACCGAACGTTACCTTCCTTTGAAGCGTCGCAGGGTTGTGAGTGCTACAGAAACCGGGACGTGGTCCTGAACCGCCACCTCTGAACGCCCGAGCTCGGGCTTCGGCCTGGTCGGGGCGCCCTTCTCACGGGGTGAGCGGCCCACCGGCGGCGCGCCAATCGATCAGGCCACGGCTCATATTGACCGCTTCGAAGCCGTTCTCGACCAGGAGGTTCGCCGCGCCCGCGGAGCGAAGGCCGCCGGTGCAGAAGGTAATGAGCAGACGGTCCTCGGGCAGTTCCATGCAGCGCGCTTGGAGCACCTCGAGCGGCATGTGCACAGCACCTGGGATGTGTACTCGATTCCACTCGAAGTCACGACGGACGTCCACGACGATCGCACCCTCCGTGACCAGGCGCACCGCCTCGGCGGCGCTGATAGCTGGGGGTCGGCGTAGGTAATGACGGAAGCTCACGCGCAGCACCCTTCTCCTCGTACGAGACGGAAGGCGCCCGGCACGATACTGAGGCGACACAGTGGCAGAGGCTCCATAACCTTCAGCTTAACTGAAGGTTGGAGCGGGGTGAAGGCCACTGGCCTTGCGAGATCACCGTGCCCCGTGAGCGCAGCGCCTCGGTCAATTCGGGGTGCTGCGCCGCGAATTGGCGGGCGGCAGCCGCGCACCTGTGCGCCAGGTGGCCGAGCGCATTGCTCGCGACGGTAGAAGTGTGTGTCAGCAGCCCGACCTGTATTGCAAGCGTGTGCTCATCGGCAGCGACTACCGCTGCGGCTGTGCTATCGCCGCGGGCGCACTCGGTGTTCACGATGCGCCGGAAGCAGGAATCGCGGCCGTTGTCGGTGGCCGCTCCGGCGTTCTGAACGGTGGTCGCGAGTGCTTTGACGTAGCGGGCACGGTCGAGCAGCTGATGTTCGAGAACGAGGTCTTCGAGCAAAGCTTCGTCGAACGGTTGGGCTTGTTCGCCGATCGCCTCGACCGCGGCGGCAGCCCTTCCGATGAACGGGCTGATCCGCTCCGGCGTGCCGCCCAGGGGCGGATTCGTTCTTCCGAGGGCATCGACGCGCGCGCCGTCCGGACAGTTGGCAAGCGACGCTTACGGTTTCAGCCCTCGATGGCTACTTCTTGCAGTGCAGCCGAAATGGCGGCCCGCAACGGGTCGTGCCGGGCGCCGAGCCGGTGTTCGGGAGCGTCTCGGTCAGATCCGTAGAGGGCGACCTGGCCTACTCGGAGGTGGTCGGGTTCCCAGCGGTAGCGGGGGAGGACGTGGCCGTGCAGGTGTGGCCACAAGTTGCCGAGGACCTCGTAGTTGATGCGCAGAAATTCCGGGTCCGCGGCCCGGCATGCGCGTTCGACCGCTTCACCGAGCAGCACCATGTCGTGCATGAATGTGACGCGGTCCGCCCGCGGCAGTTCGGTGAGTTGGTCAGCGTTTCCGTCGTGGATGAGCACGCAGTACCCGGGCAGGTGCTGTGTGCTGCCGATGACAGCCCATCCACTGCGCAGTCGGCCGATCACGGTCGGGTTGGTGCCTTGCCGGGCGGCGCCGATCGGATCCTCGAGGTAGTCGATCGACTCGCTCCGTGATTTGCTCTCCGGCATACCGTTTCCCCATCCCTGTTGCGCGCCAAGTTGTATCGGTGGTCCTTCATGAAACCAGCTGGCGGACAACGGTGATCGCGGAACTCGCAGCGCGGCACCTCGCTACAGCCGCGGGTCTGCACCTCGCGCGCGTAGCAGCAGGCAGGTCGGTGGAAGTTCACGTTCCAAGCGCCACTGCGCGGCCCCGCAGAACGTCGCGACGGCCCCTGCTATCCCTCGCGCGGCCGTACTCGCTTGTCGCGAAATCCGCAGGTCCGCAGGTGAGCCAGGACCAGCAAATTCGCTGGTGGGGGGCGTTAGCCTTGTCGGTATGGCACGGGATGAGCGCGGAGTTACCGCCCAGAGCGAAGATTTCTCCAACTGGTACAACGAGGTCGTCGTAAAGGCTGCCCTCGTCGATCGCGGACCGGCCAAAGGCACCATGGTCATTCGACCGTACGGGTACAGGATCTGGGAACTGCTACAGGCCGAGCTCGATCGGCGTATCAAACAGACCGGTCACGAGAACGCCTACTTTCCGCTCCTGATTCCCCAGTCCTACCTCGAACGCGAAGCCGACCACGTCGAGGGGTTCTCGCCTGAACTTGCGGTGGTCACGCACGCGGGCGGTAAGGAGCTCGAAGAACCACTTGTCGTGCGACCTACCAGCGAGACGATCATCGGCGAGATGATGGCGAAGTGGATCAGCTCCCATCGCGATCTGCCGTTGTTGCTCAACCAGTGGGCCAATGTTGTCCGGTGGGAGATGCGTCCGCGAATGTTTCTGCGCACGACGGAATTCCTGTGGCAGGAAGGCCATACCGCGCACGCCGACGAGGCGGAGGCTCGTGTCGAGATGGAGTTGGCGCTCGGGATCTACGAGACCGTTGCCCGGGAGCTGGCGGCGATGCCGGTCGTGCCGGGTGAGAAGACCCCCGGTGAACGCTTCGCGGGCGCTGTCGAGACGATCACGATCGAGTCGATGATGCGGGACGGCAAGGCGTTGCAGGCCGGGACCTCGCACTACATGGGCACCAACTTCGCGCGGGCATTCGGAATCCGGTACGCCGCCTCTGATGGGCGAGACACATTCTGCCACACGACATCCTGGGGAATGAGCACCCGGATGCTCGGCGGCGTCGTGATGACCCACGGCGATGACCGCGGCCTGGTGCTGCCGCCGCGCCTGGCGCCGCACCAGGTCGTCATCGTGCCGATCATGCGCGGTGATACCGCGGCCGCTGTCGTCGCGGCCGCCGATGAACTGGCAGGCAAGCTTCGGTCCGCTGGGGTCCGCGTGTACGTCGATGATCGGGACCAGACGCCGGGCTGGAAGTTCAACGAGTGGGAGATGCGCGGTGTCCCTGTGCGCGTCGAGCTCGGCCCGCGCGATCTCGCTGCCGGGACAGCGGTGATGGTTCGGCGCTTGGGGGAGGAGGGCAAGCAGTCGGTCGACTTGGCGACCATGCCCGACCTCATGCCCGGGATCCTCGACGATTTCCAGGCGTATCTACTCGCTCGCGCGACCGCGTTTCGCGAGGAAAACACCAGCGCTGTCGACGATTGGGCGGCGTTCGAGGCGGCCGTCGCGACGGGCTGGGCGTTGGCCCTGCACTGCGGTAAACCGCAGTGTGAGATCGACATCAAGGCCCTCACGGCGGCGACGCCGCGGTGTGTGCCGCTGACCGGCGACGCCGAAAGCGGCCAGTGCGTTCGTTGTGACGCACCGGCCTCCTACGGCAAGCGGGTGATCTTCTCCCGGGCCTACTGAACCCCCTCGGGCGGCCACCCCCGCCTTGCTCGTGGCGTAGGTGGTTATCGACCGGCGCATGCCGCGCAGCGCGGTGAACGACGAGACCGATACCCGATGGGTTGTCACCGGCAGGAGCGTCCGGTGCAGGTGGTCAGTTCACCGAGGCGGTGGTCGAGGTCGGTGACGATGTCAGCGTGGGCCGCGCGGCCTTGGGGGGTCTTGATGAGGTTGGTGAGTTGGTAGGGGTCGGCCTGCAGGTCGTAGAGTTCGTATTCGCGCTGGTCGAGGGGGCGTTCTCGCTCGTACCAGCGTACGTAGAGGTACCGGTGGTTGCGCACGGCGCTCCAGGACGGCATGTCGAGTGCGTACATGACGGGGGTGTCGGTGCCGGGGATTTGTTCCTGGGCGATTCCGTTGCGGCCACTGTCGCCGTTGCCACCGTATTCGGCGGCGAAATCGGTGCGCCAGCCGATGGTGTCGCCGGACAGTACGGGGGTCAGGGACCGGCCGTCGACCTGGTCAGGAATGGGGATGTTCGCCCAGTCGTAGAGGGTGGGTGCGAGGTCGATCGACAGGGCCATGGCGTCGCTGCGTCCGGGGCGGATGCCGGGGCCGCTGATCGCGAGGGGCACTCGCATGGATTCTTCGTAGGGGGCCATTTTCTGGGTGAGGCGGTGGGCGCCGAGGCTGTAGCCGTTATCGGAGGTGAAGATCAGGTAGGTGTTGTCGAGTTCGCCGGTTCGTTCGAGGGTTTCGACGATTCCCGCGACCATGTCGTCGAGTGATTTGAGAGCGCCGAGGCGGTTGGTGTAGTCGATGTCGTTGGTCGCGGCGATCGTCGCGGCCCTCGCGTCGGCGGTGTCGATCAGCCATGAGGGTTTGTCGGACACGTCGGGTTCTTGATAGTTCGGTGACCGCGGGGCGAGGGTGGGCTGGGTGCTGGGCAGGTGGCGGGGTGCGGGCGGGATCGGGAAGTGGGGGGAGGTGGAGGCCGCGTACCAGAAGAACGGCTGCCCGGAGGCGGCGGCGTCTGTGAGGAACCGCTCGGACTTGGCGCGGATCACGTCCGTTTGGTAATCAGCCGGTGCCACACCGTATTTCACGCGGGTCCCGTTTTCGTTGAGGGTGTAGTTGTAGCCGGAGTACAGGAAGTTGTCGACTCCGGCGTTCCAGTCGTCCCAGCCGGGCGGGATGTGGCCGGGGTCGTGTTCGAGGCCGTTGAGATATTTCCCGGCCATGCCGGTGCGGTATCCGGCGTCGTGCAGGGTGGTGGCGATGGTGTGGGATTCGTTGCCGCGCGCGCGGAAGGTGTCGAAGCCACCGACCTCGCCGGCGTTGGTGAGGACACCGGTGTTGTGCCCGTATTCGCCGGTCAGGATGGAAGCGCGGGCCGCGCAGCAGATCGGCATCGGCGCGAAGCCGTCGGTGAACTCCACTCCGCGGTCACGGATCAGTGCCGCGGTGCGCGGCATCGCTTGCCACACCGGGGTGGTTGCCGCGTCCAGGTCGTCGGCCAGGATCATCACCACGTTCGGCCGCCGGTCTCCGGCCGCCGGCGAGGCCGAGGCTGTGGAGACGCACCCGGTCACTGTGAGCAGGACCGCGGCCGCCGCGGTCAGGAAACGACGCGGCAAGCGACGTGCGCGCATTGAGTTTCTCCTCGAGGGGGCAACGGGGGTGTTGGTTTTCTTCGCGATCCGGCCTATTTCGTCGATCCTGCCGCAGGCGATGGTGGCCGCCCATTCGTGGGCGACCGGGGCTGAGCTCGCCCACGAGCTGCATCGGCATCAATGCCTGCTGTCAGGCATCATCGGTGTCGTGCGCCGAGCCGAAAAGCCGAGAGCAGTGCATGTGCAACTCCGCGTGCGGCGAGCCGAGGAGCCGATCGAACTCGGATCGACCGAATGCCGAATCGCCCACATTCTTCAACTTATCGATCATGGCACGGCGCCTGGGCACAGATAAACGGTCCTTACCCGTGGCCAGGGCTGGCGCGAGTGTGCTTCAGTCCAACAGGCGCAGAGCCTCCACCGGGCAGCTGTCGACCGCCAGCCGCACGTCGTCGAGTTCGGCTTCGGTTACCTGTTCCGTCAGCACCGTCACGTTGCCTTCGTCGTCGACCCGAAATATATCGGGCAGCAATGCTTCGCACATGCCGTGGCCCTCGCAACGGGTGCGGTCGGCGGCGATCTTCATGCCGACCCCGAGGCGCCGAGGTGTTCGAGTCGGATGGGTAGGCCATCGAGGGGGATAGGGCCGGTCGCCCAGCCCATCGGCGGCGTGTAGTCGGCGGGCACGGTCCAGCGGTAGTTCAACAGCATGCGGTGCATGATCGCCTTGACTGTCATACCGCCGAAATAGAGTCCGATGCATTTGTGTGCGCCACCACCGAAAGGGGCCCAGGTATAGCGGTGAGCCTTGTCCTCGTGCCGTTCGGTCGTGAACCGTTCGGGATCGAACACGTCGGGGTCGTTCCACCAGCGGGCCTGGCGCATGGCCGAGTACGAGCCGATCATCACCAAGGTGTCAGCGGGGACGAACTGACCCTGAATCGCGGTATCCCGCACGGTTTCGCGGATCTGCTGCCCGACAGGGGAGTACATCCGCAGAATCTCTTTGAAGACCAGCTCCAGGGTCGGCAGCCGGTCCAGATCGGCATAGTCGAGTGACTCCTTGCCCAACGCCTGCGATTCGGAGCGCAGCCGGTCCTGCCATTCGGGATGCAATCCGAGCTGATACCCCATCATCGACACCGCGATCGTGCTGGTGTCGTGCGCGCCGAGCAGGACGAAGATCAGATGGTCGACGATATCCTGGTCGGTGAACGTATGGCCCTCCTCGGACGCGGTGCGGCACAACACGCTGAACAGATCCTCGCCATTTCCCGCGCGTTTGGCAGGCAGCTCGCGACGACAATAATCCTCCAGCACCGCGCGCCCGCGCAGACCGCGTGCCCACAGACCGCCGGGCAGATTCGTACGCACCAGCGCCTGGCCGCCCCGCACCGCATCGATGAAGGCCCGCTCCAGCCCGGCGGCCTCCGACCCGAGATTCGCCCCCATGAACACTTCCGAGGACAAGCTGAGCAGCAGGCGTTTGGCCGCCGGATAGAGCTGGAAATCGCGATTCGGTGTCCATTCGCGCATACCGCGCGCAATGGCCGGACTGGTGATATCGAGATAGCCGACCAACCGCGGCCGGGTAAAGGCCTGCTGCAAAATCCGACGGTGATAGCGGTGTTCCTCGAAGTCGCGCAGCAGGATGCCGCCGTGGAAGAACGGGCCGATGAAGAAGGTGTAGCCGCGTTGCGCGGAATACACTTTGTCGCGGTCGGCGAGTACCTCTTCGGTGGCTTCCGGTCCGGCGACCATGACCACGCGTCGCCCGGCAATCCCGACCCAGTGCACCGGCCCGTATTTGTCGAAGCGGCGGCGGGCGAAATCGAGACTGTCGCTCATCGCGGGTATGGCGTGCCCGATGACTGGGACACCGTAATCGCCCATGATCGGCCGTAATCCGCTGTCGGGCAGCGGGTCTGCCAGCGCGCGGGTCTGCGAGGGATATCGCTCGGCAAGAGCGGATACGGCGGATTTGGCCCGTCGGCCCAGGGTGGACATCATGCTCGTGGTCCTCTCGCACCGTTGCGATGTGGTGTGATCTGGACCATACAGGAATCAACCGTTTCCGTAAACGGTTGATTCCTATTTCTGTTGCGGCATACTGAGGTGTGTGACACGGGCAGCGACCGGCATCTATCGCGGCACCTCGGCCGAACAGCGACGCGACGAACGCCGCCAGCGGCTGATGGACGCTGCCCTCGACATCATCGGCACCCAGGGCTGGGCCGCGACCACCGTGCGCGGAGTCTGCGAACAGGCCAAGGTCGGTCCGCGGTTCTTCTACGAGAGCTTCGACGACCTCGACGCACTCGCCGCCGCCGTGCACGACGAGATCGTCGACACCGCGATCCGCAGCTCACTGGACGCACTCGCCGCCGCACCGGATGACATCGCAGCCAAAACGCGGGCAGCCGTCACCGCCATCCTCAATTCCGTCGTGGACGACCCCCGCCGCGCCCGCATCGCTTTCGCCGAGGCGCACGGCAGCGAAATCCTGATGCGCCGCCGCGCCGCCGCCATGCGCACTATCGCCGACGTCGTCGCCGAACAGGAACGCGCACTGTTGGACCCGCCTGCCGGCAGTGAAACCCTGGTCAGTGCGGTCTCTCTGATGATCACCGGCGGCGCCGCCGAATTGGTCCTGGCCTGGCTCGACGGCGGTATGGACATCAGCCGCGACGAACTGATCAACCTGTGCGTCGAATTCGTGCTGACGTTTGCCGACAACCTGACCACGATGGCCGCCCGATTGGCGCATTGAATGCACGCGCTGATTACGCATTTCAGCTTCGCCGGGCAAAGCTGCTCGGCGACTTCCAACGGCCTCGCAGGACGTGGTTGATCTGGTCGGGCTGGTGCGCATGCACCGCACGTTGGGGGACAACGGATATCGCCGAAGCGATCCGCAACGCGCTCTCCGTGCTCGCCGATTTCGAGCCCGATGCGCAATGGGCGCGAGAGGTGATTCGTGCCAGGCCGAGGCCGTATGCCCATGTGCTGTCCACTCCATAGCCATCGCCCTCGATTAAGACCTGATGGACGACCGCTACCACGCAGGCTCCCGAGCCTTGGACGCTGCCGCCTGCTCGGCACCCTAGGCCTGTGTCGAAGTCCCATCCGGTGCCTCCGACCCGATGATCGGAGCGTCCGCTGGGCTGATCGGAGAAGATCCACTGGTCCTGGGTGTGAGTGTCTCGAGTTCGTATGTCAGCGGCAACGTTGATCACACTGTGCCGCAGGCAAGTTAGTGCATAGCAACAAATCGGTCTCGACCTCTATCCACTAGTCGAACTTGGGTGGATGATGGCCGAGAGGCTAGGTCTCGATCTCCGCCCAACTTTTCTGGTCCCTCCTCTGAGGTGCGGACTGCCCTTACAGAGGGCGTGCCAGTCACATTCCTTCGTTCGATTTCGTGAGTTCTGCGCGTGAGCCGATCAGGTTCCAGAGTCGGCTTCCTTGCGACATCAGGATGGAAAGGTACTCCGATCGTGGCGATCAAGCGGAGATCAGGGTGACAGGTCTCGAGCGGAACAACGGCGGGGTGTTGCCACTGGGAGTCGGCGGGCTGGTCCGATGAGCGTGGTACTCAGGCCCGGAGATCGTGGAGACCTCGTCGGGGTGCTCCAGGCGACGCTGAACCGTGACTACCCCCTCTACTCCAGATTGGTCGTAGACGGGGAATACGGCCCAGCCACGACCACGGTCGTCGCGGAGTTTCAGCGCCGGGCGGGACTCGATGTGGCCGAACCCGGCACGGCCGACACCACGACATTGCGCAGGCTCGGACTGAACTTCGACCGGCTTCCACCAGCCGGGACCCTGCCGTTGTATTACAGTTTCGCCGGCACGTGGGGCCATTGGAGTCAGGGACCACCGTTCGACGTCGGCTCGGCGCTCGAAGGCGAGCGCCGGGTCCGCAATCAACCGGTCGCGTACCCCGCCAGTGGATTTCTCAATCCGGACCCGCACACCAGCTACCGGGAGTCGGTCGCGCTCGGCGTCGGAGAGGGGATCAGGCTGATCCTGCTGAATCCCGGCCCTTTCATCCTCGCGGGATACAGCCAAGGCGCGGAAGTCGTGGTGCGGCTGATGATGCTCATGACAGACGGCGGGCCGCTCGCGCACCGAGCGGACGATCTGCGGCGCGTGATCACCTTCGGGTCGCCGTGCCGTCCGCCGGGACGCACGCTGCTGGGTAACAACCCGCCGGGGGCCGGAATCTCCGGCGACTACACGCCCCAGGAATTCCGCGACCGCACCTTCGATTTCGTGCTCGACGGTGACATGTATGCGACGACGACTGACGACACGCTGCTCGAGCAGTTCTACGACCTACTCGTCCAGGCGGAGCTGACGGTGCCGTTTGCGGTTGCGGTGTTGCAGTTCCTGCAATCGAACATCCTCGGTGGTGGTCTCGGTGGCCCGCTCGGCAATGTCGGCCGAATGACCGTGCCGACGGGACTCGGTGTCGACTTCGTCAAGGCCGTCCGAACCATGCAGGTCGTCTCCGAGTTCCTGATCCGTAATCCGCATGTTCACTATCACGATTGGCCGGACTTCGACGGCCACACCGGAATCGAGCGCGCCGAGCAAGTCCTCCGCGACATCACGTCGCCCGACTAGCTGAAGTCAGACCTGCTCATAACCTGGTGGAAATACTCGCCGATCCCGCCAGCTATCGGACGGGAATCTTGAAGTGCATTGCGCGGTAAGGCCATCCGTCGGTGGTCTTCCACTGCGACACCAACAGGTGTAGGCCGGCGTCGAGGGTGGATCCGGGGATGATGCACGGGCCGTAGAGTTGCGCGACCCTGTCATTGCCCTCTTCTCCCCATGCCGACCCGCGAATGGGTGTCGTCTTCGGCACCTGGTAGAGGTTGTCGGTGGGAGTGTCGAGCAGACGCAGGTCGATATCGTAGCCACCGGTGGTGGAGGCGTCGAAGTTGACCAGAGCCCATTTGTTCTGAATTCTGCGCAGGCACATCTCGCCGAACTTTTCCGCGGAGGGCTGGCTTTCGAGTACCGGTGTCGGTGGGTTTCCCCAGTTCCAGCTGCCGTCGCGCCAACCCCAGCCGATGTAGGCGCCGGGGTCGGTGATCCGGTCCTGGCGGACGCGGCGCAGGATGACCCCCTTGTCGCGTTGGAATCCGGTGGAGAAGACGTACACCCACCCGTCGTCGTCGCGTTCCCAGGTCCACAGCTGCGCGAACCCGTTGTGCAGGCCGGCGTCGAACTGGGCACCGGTGTGCCGCCAGGACTTTCCGTCGTCGCTCGACGTCCAGATCTCGGTGCGCACCACGTTGCCGAGGCCCTGGTTGATCATCACGTGCAGGTAGATGTCCTGGCCGATGGTGATGACGTCGGAGGGCAGCGCCGTCGTCCCTCCCGCGTGGTCGTAGGGCCACAGTTGCTGGGCGTAGTTCGGAACCGGTCCCGCGGCTTCGTGCCACACGATTCCGTTGTCCAAATTCGTTGTGTCGGAGTACAACGCGACCGGCGAGCGCCAGTCGTCACTGCCGACCATCGGGTCGCGGAAGGTATCGCCGAAGACGGCGAGAATTCGGCCCGAGGGTGTACGGGTCATCACCCCGAGATCGGTTGCGGCCATACCGAACTGGTCGGTGTGGCCGGGGCCGGTCGCGTCGGTGATCTTGCGTGTGCCGGTGGGGACGGCAGCGGGGGCAGGCAACCGCCAGCCGTCCTTGATGACGCCGTACCACTCACCGGCGTAGACATGGCCGGTGACCGGCCAGCCCTGTGCCTTCTGCATCGCGGTCGCGGCGTCGCGGGTGGCGTCGTCGTACACGCTGGTCTGTGCGATTCCGAGGGCGGCCTGCCAGCGGCGCAAGCCGTCCTTCGATGCTTGCGGCTCGTTGCCGAACCTGTTCGACCACGACTCCTGCGGCCCGGACAAGGGACCCCAGTAGTGCCCGTTCGGCAGTGGGAAACGGTCGGGGTCGTCGGGGATGCCCGCGTATTGCTTTGCCGCGGCGAGGACGACATCGTAGGGAAAGGTGTCGGGGACGTCCCAGTGGGTGCCGTCCTTGAAGCCCCTCAGTTTCACGGAACCGTAGGTGTAGTTGTTGTGGCTGGAGACGCCGTGCATGTCGTTTCCGACACCGGCGATGTCGACCCGCTCGATCGGGATGTGGTGTTCCCCGGATATTTTGGCGATGGTGAAGGCCACCATGTCGAGCATCTTGTCGTGCTCGAGCCACACGGAGCGCTGCTTCGGGTTCGATTCGACATTGGGGCTCGGACTGGTGGTCCACCGTGGAATCGCGCCGGAGGTCCCGACGAGGGCGATATGCACCGAATCCTGGTTCTCGTCGTTGACGCCGCGCACCGGAACGCTCCAGGAGGCGTTCTTCGTGGAGACTGTCTGGATGATGTGGTTGTCGTCGACGATGTAGTGATATGACCCGTCCTGCCTGGCCGCTTGACCGTCGGCGACGTTTTCGGCGCGGCTGATCCAGTCCTGATTCTCTGTGGTGTGCAGGTAGATCCGCTTGTATGGGCCATGCCCGGAGCGGGAGCCCGGCCCGGCGTGCCAGGCGATGTCGTAGCCGTCGGGTTCGCGCACCGAAATCGGGTCGGGAACGACGATCGGTTCTGGGGTAACGGGCTGGGCGGCGTATTGCCATTGCCCGAAGTCGGCGGTGAGGGTGTCGTTGACGTCGACGTTGATCCCAGCGACCTTGACGTTGTCGCGCGGGTGAATGAGCCGCTGGAACAGGCAGGCGTGCTCGGAGATCGTGCCGAGCGGCCTACCGCCCAGCCAGGTGTTGGGTTGCCACAGGAACCGTTTTCCGCTGCCGTCGCGGCACGTGCCGACGACGTCGTCCTCGACTGCCCAATCGCACGCCAGGTATTTGCAATACGCGCCGACGCGCTCCTTGCCCAGTACCGACGCCGCGCCGCGCAGATAGTGGATGGCCATGCTGTTCCACTCGGACAGCGACAGATCGTCGTCGATGGAGAAGAAGATCGGAGCCTCGGCCGGGCCGCCGCAGTGCCGGTGCCACGCGTCGGCGGCCTGGGCGTCGGCGACACCGCCGTCGAACCCGCGGCGCCAATCGGCAGTGGCGTTCTTTCCCTTTTGCCAATTGCTGACAAGGGGCATCTTCAGATCGAGATACCCTGCGGCTTCCTCGGGAGTGAGTTTCTTGTTGATCAGGCCGCGTTCAGGTGAGTCCACCAGGTAGCGAACAGCCCCGTGGTATCCGTCGGCCTTCACTGCCTGCGCCCCGGGGCGCGCCGCGGCGTGATCGACCAGCTGCATCCTCGATGGACGCTCCCCGGGCGAGGTGCTGGTGAATCCCGCCCGCCAGGTCGCCGGGCCGATCAGTCCATCAGGGGTGAACCCATTCGCGAACTGCACCGAACGCGCCGCGTCGGCGGTTGTCTGGTCGTAAACACCGGTCTGTGGCAGGCCCCGCGCCTGCTGCCAGCGCTTCAAGCCCGCAATCCACTCGGGCCGTTCGCTGCCGTGACGCCCGGAGATCGACGAGGCCGGGCCCTCCAACGGTCCGTAGAAGAACCCTCGCGGCAGTGGGAAGGCCTCCGGGCTCGACCCGTCGGTACCGGGGTCGGGTTGCGTGCCGGGGTCGACCGCACCCTCGAGGAAAGGCTGCGGATTCCTCGGTTCACCGCCGATGCGCCCGGGCGGGCCCCACACCTCGAAATGCAGATGCGGACCGGTGGATTGGCCCTCCGACCCCACACTCGCGATCTGTTCGCCCTCCCGCACCCGATCGCCTTGCTTCACCAGAATGCTCGCATGACGCATGTGGCCGAAGATCAGATCAACACCGCGGCTGTCCTGTGCATCCAGCCACACCCAGTTTCCGAACCCCGACACCGACCCCGGTGGGCGTTCCGCACCCTCGACGACCACACCGTCCACCGGTGCGAAGATCGGCGTGCCTGCCGGTGCGGCGAAATCGATACCGTCATGGTCAGGTCGATCCGGCGTTCGAAAGCCCGACGAAATCCGGAATGTGCTGTGCACTGGCCTGGTAGTCATGGAAGCCTCCTCGCTTCGTCGGTACAACGGGCTGGCCACTGTTCGAGACTCTGATTGTCGTAACCAGGGGCGATGATCACGCGCGTAATCCACTACTCGAATTCTTCGACGGCGGTGTCATGGCGCCAGGCGACCGAGCGGGTGACAATCGCGTCGTGACCATTCCCGATTCCGGCGGTGACGCAGTCATCGACCGCCTTTCGCTGGGCGATCCGATTGCGCAGCTGCTGCCTGTGCCGAATCTCTGCCCGCAACTCCGTGCCCGCTCGACGTTCATCCACCTCTAGCGCTGGTCACCCACTCAGTGGTGGGTTCTCGAGGAGTGTCCGTGCGCTCGCATCAGGCCCTGCGCATCCACCGAAGCCACCAATTCTCTTGCAGACGTGCGTATCTGAATCCGCGCGTACATGCGCCGCCGCACGCTAGCTCGGATTGCCGAACCATGGTGGTACCGGGCCTCCGGTCAACCGCTCGAGTTCCTCCGCCACAGTCTGCCGGTCGAGCGCCAATGCTTGCCGCATCTCGTGTGCGGCAAGGTCATACAGATCGTGACGCCCGTACTCATGGGCGATGCGCATGGTCTGAAGTAGCGGTTGAATGCTGCCAATCATGTTGCCGCCCGCTGTTGCGAATATCCCATAGTTCAACAAGCTCTCTGCCAGCTCCTGATCGAATTTCTTGTGATCGAATTCGGCCAGCCGAACGTATGACTCGATCGCCCGTTCTGTCGACGTTGCCGCTTCATTCCACTGGCCTTCGGTCGCCAGTTGGACTCCCCTGTTGTGCAGCGCGGCGGCCTGTCGCGGCACCTTGTCGACGTACTGTCGACAGCTGGTGTCGTGCGGGTAGCGCTCGGTGATGGCCCTCCACCCATCCATGACCTCGATCGGCATTTCGGCGGCCGAGCAGTATTTCACGTAGTCGCGCAGGTAGGCGCGGTAGTTCGGTTCGATGTCGATAACCCGCGCCATCAGGTTTGCCGCCAGGTCCGGGCGACGCATGGAGTTGAGGACTGATGCGCGGTTGAACAGTGCGACGGTGTGGTCCGGCCGCGTCTCGAGAACACGCGAGAACATATCGGCGGCCTCAAACCATTCACCGGCCACCATGAGTCGCTCCGCAGACACGATGTCCTGACTCGGCGCGGGTTCATAGGGGCCTATGTAGTCCTGGATGTACGCGACTCCGCCCGGCAGATCGACCTCCATGAGACTGGGCACCACCCTTTGTCCCTCCATAAGGTCGTCGAGAGCTTTGACAGCCAGTTCACAGCCCAGCTCCTGTCGGCCCGAGTCGGCGTCACGATAGATCGCGAGCACATTCAGGTGCAGACCCGATCTGGCGTTGCGCAGCACATGGACGAACTTCGAATAACCCGAGCCGAGCTGGGGACCGATCCGATACAGACAGCCGCGGATGGTTATCCCCTTCCCTTCGTACTCCTCGGGATCGTGCTTGCGCACATCAAGCATCTCCACGACACACCACGCCTACAGCGCCGCTCCGGGCGATAAATCAGCGCCCGACAGCTGGAGGTAGAGCGGAGTTCCGACGACGTCTGTTCCATCTACACCAAGTAGTGCGAAGACGGTGGACATCCTCATTTGCACCTGGCCGCCGAAGAAGCGGTAGTTGCCCGAATGCAGCAGGAAGGTTCCGTCCGGCTCAGGACCTTCGCTGAAGAAGCGCAGCGAGCAGTCCAAGAGCAGGTCGCGGCCGCCGAACGACGAACGAATTGTCACAATGTCCGCCGAAGTGGGGTTCACAACCGGCATCTCAATCCGGAAGAGGCCATCGTAAAAGTAGTATGTCCCGCTCTGTCCCGAAGAGATGGCTTCTCTGATATCGGGCACGTCGCCGTGGTCCGCAGCTATGGTCAACAGTACGTCCCTGAGCTTCTCGAAATAGGCAAGCTTCACCCTGCGTTCCCGCTGGATCACGTTCTTCCGCCCGTAAGTCATGCTGCCGTTGAACAGGCTGACAATATGGCCGAGGGACAAACCCGCGCGGACATCTCGAACACCCGACTGTTCGGAGATCACCTGCTCGGTAAACTCGCTACTGCGCTCCGGATCGAGTTGCCCGTGCAGACTGTCCACCTTGGTTCGCGAAATGTAGCAGATGTAGTCCACGCATCCTCCGGTCACCGATGACGGCCTGCTGATCCTTACGTGATCGTGGGTCTCAACCAGATTCTGCGCGGCTGGCCCAACTACTTCAAGTACGTCGCGGTCAGAGGACCGGTTCATATTTGACGTCATTCCTCGAACGCGTTGATCAATACGGACAAGACACCGTCGTTTCGACAAGGCTGGCTACACCCAAGAGTCTCGGAAATCGGCCGGCCAGCCCCATTCGGAGATGTTTTTGGGGTAGCCGGGATCGATGGTGCCGGGGCCGGTGTCGCCGCGGGTGACCCGGATGTAGCGAGTGCCCGCGAAGAAGTACGTCTTCGGTCCGCTATCCAACGCGGCGTCGATCCCACCCCACAGTCCGAATAGGCCTTCGCCGAAGCTGCCCCAACCCCATACAGAGATGTTCGTGGGGTAGCCGGGATCGATGGTGCCGGCGCCGGTGTTGCCGCGGGTGACCCGGATGTAGCGAGTGCCTGCGAAGAAGTATGTCTTCGGCCCGCTCCGCAGTGCTGCCGCCTTCGAACTGGGCAAGCCTTCGTTGGTGTCGTAGAGCGGGGGACCGACCACCGACAGGTCTCTGCAGTTCTTCACAACCTGCTGATTTTCCGGAGGTGCCCACGGCCGCAGCCCGGTGCCACCGGCCCACGGTTGGATACTGGACAGGATCGTCGGGTCGGTCCCCTCCCGACCGTATATCCGGTCCGGATTCTTGCGCCACGCGCGACCCCGCGCGGTCTGCCATTTCGCCCACAGCCTGTCGACATTGGAATGCAGCAGGAACACGAACGGATCGTGGAACGCAAAATGTTGTTGGCCGATGGTTCCACCGATATAGCTGTGCGCTACGTCGTGCGCCATCAGTCGCAGGGCCTCACGCATTCGTGAGAACTGCTCGGCCTCGGCCGCGTCGTTGCCAGTGCCGATGAGGGCGGCATCCGTCGGGACCGCTGGCAACCCGGACCGCACGGCACGCCAGACCCGCTTGTGACCGTTGCCCTCGGTGCTTTCGAAGTCTTGGAAAGGACGTCCCGCATCACCGTTCGCGCTGCCCATGAACTCGGCGGTGAAGAGTCTGGCTCCATCGGCATTCGAGGTCGGATCGGTTGTCCAGTCCCAGTAGTGCAGCGACAGCGAGGGATCAACCTCCCGGAGCAGTCGTTCGAGCCGATTACACAGCTCACGATGCCACGCCAGGAATGCCGGGGTGCCATGCACGTGGGTAGCTTGGTGAATCGCATTCTGCTTGTCCCAGTAAGACACACCATCGGGGTATCGCTTCGACGCGCTGAGCGCTACGAACGCATCACGTAATCGGTTGCGCTCAGTCTCGGAAATTTCAGCGACATTGCGCCGGATCAGGTCGTTGAGGGCCATCACGCACCTCCTGTGCGGGCGGCTCGGGTGCCTGGGTCCGGAGGGTCCGAATCACCAGGACGAACCGCACCACCGAGCCTTCTCCGCACAGGGACCGAAAGAACGAGTAGTCGCTTACCCGAATCTGTGGTCCGCTGGGTTCTCGACACGGTCCAGCCGCCAGATTCTGGCACCGACTCTCGTGTCGCGGTTCCCTGCCTGTCGGGTCTGTGCGTTCGTTCGGCGTCGACCACCAGGCCTTCGGCGAGTTCGACGGCCATCGAGGCTGCGCCGCCGACCAATAGCAGGTGGCCGCAGCTAAGAGGGAATCGCGGGACAGTCGGCGAACGTGCTCGTAGACCGCCGGGCGAACTCGGAGATCCGGATCGGCTGTTCCAGGGCTGGGCATCGGGTGTGGTGGACAGCTCATCGATTTATATACCCCCGGGGGTATAACGTGGACCGGGGAAACCTATACCCCCGGGGGTATAGGTTCGGCTTCGGACAAGACCTAGTGCTCGAAAGGTGAAGGAACATGACGGAGACGAAGACAGCGCGGACGCCGAGCATGGCTGGGCCCAGGCAGACGAGTGCAGGGGTGCTGGCACGTCTGGGGTCCGTGATGGCCGGTCGCGCTCGGGTCGTGTTCGGGATATGGCTGGTGGCGCTCATCGCGCTGGGCTCTGCGGCGCCGAGTGTGTTCAGTTCGTTGGCCGGTGCAGGATGGCAGGCCAACGGTTCGGAATCAGTGCAGGCCAGGGAGTTGGCTCAGGAGCACTTCGGTGGTAATTCCTCGGCGGCGCTGCAGGTCGTAGTGCATTCCGATACCGCGCGGGTCTCCGATCTGCAGATGCAGACAACACTGGGCGAGGTGGCTGCGGTAATCGCCGGTGATTCCCGGTTCGGAGCGATCATCGACCCGCAACCGGGGATGACGATCAGCCCGGACGGGCACACCGGGATTCTGATCGCGGGGGCGAATGCGTCGACCGATGACATGGTGCGGGCTGTCGACGAGCACAAGGCAGCGTTGACCGCGCTCTCGGGTGACGGCATCGAGGTATATCCGACGGGAGCCTCGGCGTTGTGGAGCGATTTCAACAAGGCCAATCACGACGCGATGATCCAGGCAGAGCTGTTTTCATGGCCGGTCACGCTCCTGATCATGGTGCTCGCATTCGGTTCGCTGGTCGCGGCGGGTTTGCCATTGTTGCTGACGGTGGCCGGGTTGGTGGCCTCGGCTGGTGGGCTGGTGTTGCTGAACCAGGTGACCCCGATTTCGGTGTGGGCGATGAATTTCGCGATGATGTTCGCCCTCGCGCTGGGTATCGACTATGCGCTGTTCATGGTGGCCCGGTTTCGTGATGCACTGAGCCGGACCACTGATGCGCGGCGGGCGGTCGCCGAGACGATGGCCACCGCGGGCAAGGCGGTGGTGTTGTCGGGTTTGACTGTGCTGGTGAGCCTTTCGGCGGTGCTGCTGGTGCCGGCGCCTGCGGTGCGCACAATGGCGGTGGGGATCATGCTCGCGGTCGCGCTCGTGCTGGCCGCGACACTGACGTTGCTGCCTGCCGCGCTCGGCGCGCTCGGGGGCCGGATCAATGCGGCGGCGTTGCCGTATGCGACCCGTCAGCAGCACCGCTCGCCATGGTTCGCTCAGTGGGGCCGGTTGCTACACGAGCGTCCGTGGCCGTTCGCGATCGCCGGGGCCGGTGTGCTGATCGTGCTGGCGCTGCCGGTGCTCGGGTTGAAGGTCGCGATGCCCTCGATCCAGGTGGTACCCGACGAGGCACCGGTGCGTCAGGGCTATGAGCTGGTCCAGCGCCAGCTCGGTGCCGGTGCGCCCGGCGCGCTACAGATCATCACCCCCGCCGAGCAGGCCGACAGCACCGTCAAGGCGGCGGCCGGCGCCGGAATCGCGATGGTGACGCCCGCGCAACCCGCCGCCGACGATTCCGGGTGGGTCATGATGCAGGCTCTGCCCGACATGGATCCCTCCGACGAGCGCATGGGAACAGTGCTGGAGCAGTTGCGGGATCGCTTGCCCGACCAAGCCCTGGTCGGCGGCGCGCCCGCGGAGAACCTGGATCTGCAGCAGGCCCTGAACGACTATCTGCCGATCGTTGTCTCGGTGATTCTGGTGCTGGGGTTCGTGTTGCTGCTGGTCGCGTTGCAGGCCCCGCTGATCGCCCTCCTGGGGACCCTGGTCAGCCTCGGCTCCACGGCCGCGGCGTTCGGGGTGGCGAAGCTGATCTTCCAGGACGGCCACGGCGCCGGGCTGCTGGGATTCACCCCGCAAGGATTCCTCGACGGGTGGGGTCCGGTGTTCTTCTTCGCCATGATCTTCGCGATCGCGATGGACTACACCGTGTTCCTGCTGGCAAGCGCCAAAGAACAGTTCGAACGCACCGGGGATGCCCGGACCGCGGCGGTGGAAGGGCTGGCCCATTCCGGGCGGGTCATCTTCGCTGCGGCGGCGGTCATGGTCGCGGTGTTCTTCACCTTCGCCCTCGCCGAGCCGCTGCCGCCGAAGGAAATGGGCATCATCCTCGGTGTCGCGGTCCTGCTGGATGCCCTTATCGTCCGGCTGGTCCTGCTGCCGGTCATCCTGCGGCTCACCGGGCGCGCGGCCTGGTGGTCACCGGCCTGGATGCGTCGGGTGCTTCCGCGAATCAGTTTCGCTCATCACTGACACACCTGCAGTAATACCCCTGGGGGTATTGTGGGTGGTCGGACGGATATGAAGGAGAATGCCGTGGTCGGCGACGAAGACAGCATTGCCCAGGTTCTCAACCGGCTGCGCCGGGCACACGGACAGCTCGCCGGGGTGATCACCATGATCGAGCAGGGCCGTGACTGCAAAGACGTGGTCACCCAGCTCGCCGCGGTCTCACGCGCCCTGGATCGGGCGGGGTTCAAGATCCTGGCCACCGGGCTGCGTGAATGCCTCGATGAATCGAAAGAGTCCGGTGACCCGTTGACCGTCGCCGAACTCGAAAAACTGTTCCTCGCCCTGGCCTGACCCGGGAACCATCCTGGGCGAGGGCGGATCCGAGAAAGGGAGATCCATGTCGACCTCACCGCTGACCGGCAGAAGCTGGACCATTGCCCGGCTGGTGCCGTTGCTGGCCGGGACCCTGGTCCTGGTCGGCACCGCGGCGGCCGCGACGATATCGGCGTGGTGGCTGATCGTGCCGGCACTGGTGGGAGCCAACCTGCTGCTCTACAGCGCGGTGGGCTGGTGCCCGGCCACGCTGCTCATGCGCCGCGCGGGGATCACCTCGGGCGTGTGCTCACCCGAACTCTCCTGAAATCTTACGCAAGGAAGGTGATTACGTGATGGACATCGCCCTGTCGACCACATTGCACACCGGCTTCGACCGCGCCGTGGACGCGGTCCGGGAAGCTCTGGCCGAGCAAGGATTCGGCATCCTCACCGACATTGACATGGCGGCCACGATCAAGGCCAAACTCGGCCACGATATGGAGGACTACCGCATCCTCGGCGCCTGCAACCCGCCTCTGGCGCACCAGGCGGTCGGCATCAACCGCCAGATCGGGCTGCTGCTGCCTTGCAATGTCGTCGTGCGCCGCGACCCGCACGACACCGAGCTGATCCACGTCGAAGCCATGAACCCCGAGCTCATGGTCGAGGTCACCAGCGACGCGCGACTGCGCCCGGTCGCCGCGGACGCCGCGGCCCGCTTGGCAGCCGCACTCGAGACTCTCGACCGGCACGCAGGCCCCGGCTCTTCGCAGCGGTGAATGCAGTCGGCGTGCACGCTCAGGGCGAGGCTGCGATTGAAGCCGACATGGACTTCTCGGTCCAGGGCACCGGGTGTAGTGGATCGTTGCCGTGCAAAGTGGAGTGCTCGACGGTGAACTCGGCCGCGGCGGGCGTTTTGTGGAGTTGATGCCTATGCATCAAGTCGAACTTGTCGGAGGATCGAGCTGTATTGGGGCGGTTGACTATTGGTAAGGGAGAGGGTGCTCATGGGGACAACGAAGAACTGTGCGTGGCGTCCCGGTGCGGGTGGTAGGCATAGGTGATGATCAGCCAGCTGCCTGTCGACGAACAACTCGACGCATTCCGAGAGGCACTCTCGCACAACGAAGTACTGACGGAGGTGCTGACCTTGTCGGCATCGCTGGAACTGCCCGGCTGGTATCTCACGGCGGGCTGCCTGTTCCAGACCGTCTGGAATACAGTCACCGGCCGGGGACCCGGCGAAGGCATCAAGGACTACGACCTGTTTTACTTCGACTCCGCTGATTTGTCCTGGGAGGCCGAAGACGCGGTAATCCAGTCGGCGAAGCAGGTCTTCGCCGATATCCCCGCCGAGGTGGAGATCCGCAACGAGGCACGTGTTCATCTCTGGTACGAGCAGAAATTCGGGACGCCATGTCCTGCGCACCGGTCCACCGAGGATGCGATCGACTCCTTCGCTGCCACCACTTGCTGCCTGGGAGTTCGCCTCGAACAACCTGGCGGGCGTTGGCGTGTGTACGCCCCACACGGGCTGTCGGACAAGTTCAACCTCATCGTCCGCCCCAATCCGGTCCTCGCGCCGCGCACCGTTTACGAGGCCAAGGCCGGTCGCTGGCTCCAACAGTGGCCCGAATTGACCGTCATGCCCTGGCCGACATCGGCACCCACATCGCGAGCAACTTGATCAGTGCAGACAAACTTCGACAGGACGCAATGTGGCACTCGGCGGTTGTGCCCGCGTACGGCACCGCTGGTGGCAGGAACATTCGAAACCTGCGCTATCCCTCTTCAGTTGGGTCCGCCAGCATCCGGTAATGCCGAACTATCGCGCATCGCGGTTGGCGCCCGACCTCAGAGATTTCGCGGAGCGACCAGCCCTGATTCGTAGGCCAAGACGACGAGTTGGGCGCGGTCGCGGGCGTGGAGTTTGGTCATAGCCCGGTTGATATGGGTTTTCGCGGTGAGCGGGCTGATGACCATACGGTCGGCGATCTCCTCGTTGGACATGCCTTGGGCGACGAGGGTGACGGCCTCGCGTTCACGGCCGGTCAGTTCGTTCAGCTTCGTCGCATTGTCGGTGCTCAGCGGCTGAGAGACGTACCGGTTGATCAGCCGACGGGTGATCGAGGGTGCGAGCAACGCATCACCGCGGGCAGCGACGCGAACGGCATGCAGAAAGTCCTCCGGCAGAATGTCTTTGACGAGGAATCCGGCGGCGCCTGCCCGCAGAGCGTGGAAGACGTACTCGTCCAGGCCGTAGTTGGTGAGGATGACAACGTGCACCTCGGCCAATGCGGGGTCTGCCGCGATCTGCCGTGTCGCCTCGATACCGTCGAGGACGGGCATCTGGATGTCGATGAGCGCGATGTCGGGTAGGTACTGGCGAGCCAGAGCCAGGGCCTCGCTTCCGTCGGCGGCCTCGGCCACCACTGTGATGTCGTCTTCGAGGTCGAGCAGAGCCCGGAATCCGCTGCGAATCAATGGCTGGTCGTCGACGAGCAGGACACGGATCATGAGGGATCAACGGGCAGTTCGGCGTGGACGGAGAAGCCGCGTTCTGGCTGGGGCCCGGCGTGCAGGCGCCCGCCGAGAGCTGTGACGCGTTCCTGCATTCCGAGCAGGCCGACACCGTGTACCGCCCCGCTGCCCGGCCGCAATCCACCGTCGTCATCGACGCGCACGATCACCGCGTCGGGGCGGTAGTCGATGCGGACCGAGGCCGTCACGGCGTGTGCGTGCCGGGAGATGTTGGTCAGCGATTCCTGCACGATTCGGTAGACGGTGCGGTCCAGCGCGGCCGGTAACGTCGGGTTTTCTCCTGTGATGGTCAACGTGGCGTCCAAACCCGTTGCGCGAGCACGTTCCACCAGTTCTGGAACGTGGCCGAGTCCGTGCCGAGATGCGTTGACGTCCTCGCGCAGGGCTTCCAATGTCGCGCGTAGTTCCCGGGCCGCTTCCCGGCCGGCTTCCCGGATCGCCAGCAGTGTCTCGGGCACGTGTTCGCCTTTCTTGTGGGCGACGTGTACCGCGGCCTCGGACTGGATCTTGATGACCGAGATCTGGTGAGTGAGCGAGTCGTGCAGTTCCCGTGCGATATGCAACCGCTCCTCGTCCGCGCGGCGTCGTGCGGTCTCCTCGCGGGTGCGTTCGGCTTCCTCGGCGCGCCGCTCGGCTTGGCGCAACGCCTCGCCGGCCGCGCCGGCAGCGACCAGCCAGGCCAGTTGCAGCACATCGCGTGCGTGGGTGAATGCCTCGCCCACAGCCCAGTCGGGGTGGGCGAGCAGCATTGCGAAAGGCAGCGTGAGCACGAGCAGTATCGAACCCGCCACCGCGACCAGTCGCTGCCCGGCCCGGACTGTGGCGTAGACCGCGACCAGGAACCCGATCGCGGGGACATCGAAACCGGTGGCCTGATAACCCAACACAGCCGAACCCGACATCGCCAGAACGGCGACAGGAGCCTGGCGGGCCATCGCGAGCGAGAGCCCGGCGATCGTCAACAGCGCATAGCCCAGCACGTCGAGATCGGCAGGGTCACGGTGTGCACTCAGCCCGGTGCCCAGCAGCACGGCCGTGACCGCGACGGCGACCGCCCCGTCCGCGATGTCGATCCGCGCCCTGCTCATGGGTGCACCCTAGCCGCAATCGCATGGCAGCAAATCCGGCGGACAGACGATCAATCGTCTACTACGAACGCAGTAATTCCGCAGCGGCTACGGCAGCTGCGGCAGTCGGCTGCCGCGCCGATGGCAGCGCGAATTGTCCACGCCTGCACGATGATCGGCGATGCGATAGGCGGACATGATGAAGCGGAATCGAGCCACCGAACGTTTGAAGGAGCACCCGATGTCCGCCCGCCATCTCCCTGCCGTCGTTGCAACAGCGCTGTTCGCGAGTATCGCGGTTACCGCACCAGCCACAGCTTCGATCCACCACAGTGCCGCCACCACCGGACTGACCTCCGGTCGACTCGGACCCACCTCGACTGCGCTGCTAGGACTGATCGCCGTGGTATTCGGCGTCCGTGTGTTGGCTCGGGTCGGCCGAAACGGTCCCGGCAACATCCGGAACCAGGCAGTGCTGACGCTGGTCTCAGGGCTGATCAGCCTGGCTCTGGGGAGCTGGTTCGCGGCCACCGCCGAGGGCGGCCCAGGTACCGGCAACGGGATAGTCGGGGCCTGGGCCGCCATGGTGTTCGGATTGGTCGCGCTGGTCCTCGGCGCGCTGGCACTGAACCGATTTCGCAGTGTCGACCGCATCGGCTGAGCTCGCGCAGTTCGAGTATTCGACTTCTATCGAGATCGCTGGGCATCAGCGTGCGGCGGGCGAGGTAGACGAGCGCCTCGAGGACCACGACCGCGAGGCCCAGATCATCGATGCTGTTCTGGCGCCGTGGGCCTGTGCTCGGTGGGTTGGAACAACTCGATCAGATTGCCGGCGGGGTCGGCGAGCAGGATCTGGCTTCCGCCGGGACCGGTGACGGTCTCGGTGCGGAATTCGACGCCGTCGTTCCTGAGTCGGGTGATCTCGGCGTCGAGGTCTTCGACGACGAGGTGGATGCGATTGGCGCCGGGAGTGGCGATGTCGGCGGGGGTGACACGCGCACCGGAACTTGCCGGTCCGGACAGCAAGAGGCGCAATGATCCTCGGATGACGTCGGCGAAGGCGGGTGCGGCGTTGATGTGCACGGTGAAACCGAGATGACCGGTATAGAACGCGATGGCGGCTTCTACGTCATCGACGAGATAGCGGACGCCGACGAATTCGGTGGCTGAGGTCATGGCGCGCTTCCTTTCGAGGCGGTGTCGAGGGTTCCTCCAGTCAGTGGCGCTCTTCGAGCCCGACAGCTTCTCGTAGCCGATCCGCGGCCGCCCGGAGTTCGGGATCAGTGGACGCGGAGGATTCCAGGAGCGCGGCCAATGCCTCGGCGATGACATTGAGTTTCTCTTGCGCGGCCTCGCTCGCGCGGCGGCCGGCGTTTTCGAGCAGCACCACCAACAGCAGCGTGAAAACGCTCGCAACGGTGTGAATGGCAACCTGCCACGTTTTGAGGTCCGTCCACCACGGCAAGCTGATCAGCCACGCCGTGACGATTCCAGCGCAGATGAAGAAGAACGGAGCCTGACTCACGCGCAGTTCGGCCTGTTCGACGAACCGGTCGAAGGGCGAACGGCGGTCACCCCCGCCACGGCTGCGCGCGGCTTCGCTGCGGCGCTCCATCATCGAATTCTAGTCGCATCTACCCCCTGTCGCAGCCGGACTGATATCGCGGTCGGACATTCCTTTATCTGTTCACTTGGACAGATAAAGGGCGTAGTGTTCTGATAGGTGAACGGCAGCACCGTGGCAATGCATATGAGCGACGGGATCGTCGATGCGCCGACGTCGCTGATCTTCGCGGGGATCGCGGCGGTGGGGCTCGGGCTCGCGAGCTGGCGGGCGCGCGCCGAACTCGACGAGCGCGCGGCGCCGATGGCCGGGCTGGTGGCCGCGTTCATCTTCGCGGTCCAGATGGTGAACTTTCCGATCCTGCCCGGTGTGAGTGGGCACCTGCTGGGTGGGGCGCTGGCCGCGATTCTGGTCGGGCCCTACCTCGGGGCGTTGTGCGTGGCGGTGGTGCTGGTCGTGCAGGCGCTGCTGTTCGCCGACGGCGGGCTGACCGCACTCGGCGCCAACATCACGAATATGGCCCTGATCGGTGTCGGCGCGGGATACCTCGTCGCTCGGGCCGGGACAGCGGTGCTGCGGCGGCGCAGCGACACGGGGGTGGGTGTCGTGGCATTCGCCGCCGCGTTCGTCGGAACCCTGTGTGCCGCGATGGGTTTCGTCGTCGAGTACGCAATCGGCGGGGCCGCGGGCTCCACGGTCGGGGCGGTCGCGGGGTACATGTTCTTCACCCACGCGTTGATCGGGATCGGTGAAGGCATCATCACCGCGATCACCGTGGTGGCGGTGGTGAGCGCACGACCGGATCTGGTCTATGTTCTGCGTGCCGCTGGGCCGGTGTCCACGTCGGCGTCTCCCGTTCGTCTGCGGGTGTCCTTCACCGGTTTCCTGTGGGTGTTCGCCGCGGCCGCGGTGCTCGTCGCCGGCGGGCTGTCCTATGCCGCGAGTGCACAGCCCGACGGGCTCGACGCCACCACCCGACGCGGGTGCACCACGGTCGAGGTGAACGGGGCCGAGGAACTGCACGGTGAGTGCATCGCGCGCAGCGCCGAGGAACACCGGTTCGCCGGTTCTCCGCTGGCGGACTACGCGATCGACGGCAACAGTGATCTGGCCGGTCCGGCAGGCGTGGTCGGCGTCGGGGTCGCCTTCGCCGTGCTGTTCGCGGTGGTCCGGATCGGCCGAAGCGGATCGCGCTCCGGGGGTCGGCGCGATGATGTCGCGGCGCGGTCGGATGCGGAGCCGGAGTAGGTGAGCGCCGCGGTCCACCGGCTGTATCTGGCGGGGAATTCACCGGCGCATCGGGCGCCGACCGAGGTCAAGATCGTGTGCGCGGTGGTTGCGGTGTTCGCGGTCGTGGCGACACCACGAGAGTTGTTGTGGCCGTTCGGCTGTTATGCCCTGGGCTTGGTGGCGCTGTGGCGGTGGTGGGGAATCGGGTTGCGCTGGATCGGGCCGCGTCTGCTCATCGAGTTGCCGTTCGTCGTGTTGGCGGTCCTGCTGCCTTTCGCCGCCGGGGAACCCCGCACCGACATCTTCGGGCTGTCGCTGTCGGTGACCGGCCTCTACGCAGCGTGGGGCATCATCGCGAAAGGCACTATCGGCGTGGGCATCTCACTGACCTTGGCCGCGACGACGAGCGTGCGCTCCTTGCCCGAAGGGCTGACGCGGCTGCACGTGCCCGGCACGATCGTCATGATCGTGGTCCTGATGCTGCGCTATGTCGACGTGCTGGTCGCCGAGGCGGCGCGGATGCGGCTGGCCCGCATCTCCCGCGGCGACGACCCACGCACCCTGCGCCAAGCCGGTGCGACCGCACGCGGCGCGGGCACCCTGTTCCTGCGATCCTACGAACGCGGCGAACGGGTCCACCTGGCGATGCTGTCGCGCGGATTCGACGGCACCGTGCCCGATGTCGGCACCCCGCCCGCCACCGGCAGGCAGTGGCTGCTCGGCTGCCTGCCCGCGGCCGCCGCGATCGCTGTCTGCGCAGGTGCTTGGATGGTGCGGTGACCGAACCGACGGCGCCGGCGGTGCGTGTGGTCGAGCTGACCTTCGCCTATCCCGACGGGACCGGCGCACTGAACGGGGTGAATCTGCAGATCGCGCCGGGGGAGCGGGTGGCCGTCCTCGGGCCCAACGGCGCGGGCAAATCCACCTTGATGCTGCACCTGAACGGGGTGCTCACCGCCACATCGGGGCAGGTGCACATCGGCGGTGTGCGGCTGGACCGCAACAGTGTTCGCGCCATCCGGCAGCGGGTCGGGGTCGTGTTCCAGGACCCCGACGACCAACTGTTCATGCCGACCGTGGAACAGGATGTCGCGTTCGGTCCCGCCAACTTCGGTGTCCGCGGCGAAGCCCTCGCCGAACACGTCCGCGAGGCGCTCGCCGCGGTAGGGATGACCGACAGGGCCGGGCGTTCACCGGCGCACCTGTCGCTCGGGGAACGCCGCCGCGCCGCGCTGGCCACGGTGCTGTCGTGCCGACCGGAGGTCCTCGTTCTCGACGAACCGGCCGCCAACCTCGATCCGGTGGCACGTCGCGAGCTGGCCGAGATCCTGCTGTCGCTGCCCACCACCATGCTCGTGGTGACCCACGATCTGCCCTACGCGCAACGGATCTGCGAGCGGGTCGTCATCCTCGACGCCGGTGAAGTCGTCGCCGACGGCCCCACCGCCGACATCCTCGGCGATGCCGCGCTGCTCGCCGAACACCGACTCAGCTGAGCCTTCATCCGTCGGCCGGCCATCGCGTCGGAGGGTTGCCCAGGAGTAACCTGAGCGGTGGGTTCCTCCCTCGACGAACCGAGACTGCGATGCACGAAATGGCGATCACCCAGAGTGTCATCGACGCCGTGTGCGAACACGCGGCGGGAGCACGGGTGCACAGCGTGCTGCTGGAAGTGGGCGTGCTGTGCGCGGTCGTTCCGGAGGCGATGCAGTTCTGCTTCGAGCTCGCCGCCGAGGAAACCCTGGCCGAGGGCGCGAGCCTCGAGATCGACGTGGTGCCCGGCCGGGCGGGCTGTCGAAGCTGTGGCGCCGAGTTCACCGTGCTCGAGCCGATCGCCCTGTGCGGGTGCGGCAGCGCCGATGTCGAGATCAGAGCCGGGCACGAACTCCGAATCCGCTCGATGGAAGTGAGCCGAGAATGTGCGCAACCTGTGGATGTGGCGACGACGACGCCGCGGTGATCACCCTCCCGCACGAGCACGGCCACGAGCACGAGCACGAGCACGGCCACGGCCACGAGCACGAGCACGAGCACGGCCACGGCCACGAGCACGAGCCGCACCGGCACAGCCATGGTCACGGCGACGATCACGTGCATCTGCCGGTCACCGAGACGATCACCCTCGAGCAAAAGGTTCTGGCCAAGAACGACCTGTTGGCCCAGCGAAACCGGGACTGGCTCGCCGCCCGCGACATCTTGGCGCTGAACATGACCAGCTCACCCGGCGCGGGCAAGACCACCCTGCTCGAGCGCACGATCCGCGAGTCCACCGAGATACCGATCGCGGTGATCGAGGGCGACCAGGCGACCCTGCTCGACGCCGAGCGGATCGGGGCGACGGGCTGTCGGGTCGTGCAGATCAACACCGGCGCGGGCTGTCATCTCGACGCCGAGATGACCTACCGCGCGCTCGAGTCCCTCGATCCCGCCCCCGGCACCCTGCTGTTCATCGAGAACGTCGGCAACCTGGTGTGCCCGGCCCTGTTCGACCTCGGTGAACGCGGCAAAGTCGTGGTGATCTCGGTGACCGAGGGCACCGACAAGCCGCTGAAGTATCCGCACATGTTCGCCGCGGCGTCTCTGGTCCTCGTCAACAAGATCGATCTGCTGCCCTATGTGGACTTCGACCTGGACAAATGCCGGGAATACGCGGCGTCGATCAACCCGCACGCGCAGATCCTGCCCCTCTCGGTGACCAGCGGTTCCGGCATGGCGCAGTGGTACGACTGGCTCCGGCGGCAGCGGTCAGCAACTATTGAGGATCACTCACCAGCGACATAGACTTGCGTGATCAGGATCACACCGTAGGTTCCCGCGAGCCTGCGATGCCCCGCTTCAGAAAGTGGCGCAGCCCATGCCTACCCAGGAAGCAATCAAAGCAGAACAGGCCCTGATTCACGTGCTGTGGATCAACGCCGGCCTCAGTTGTGACGGTGATTCGGTCGCGCTGACCGCCGCGACGCAGCCCAGTATCGAGGAGATCGCGCTCGGCGCTCTTCCCGGGCTCCCGCAGATCGCGGTGCACTGGCCGCTGATCGATTTCGAATGCGGTCCCACCGGCGGCGCCGACGATTTCCTCGAATGGTTCTTCAAAGCCGACCGGGGTGAACTCGAACCGTTCGTGCTCGTGGTGGAAGGCTCCATCCCGAACGAGCAACTCCACGAGGAGGGCTACTGGTGCGGCTTCGGCAACGATCCCGCCACCGGACAGCCGATGACGACCAGTGAATGGCTCGATCGGCTGGCCCCGAAGGCCACCGCGGTGGTCGCGGTCGGCACCTGTGCCACCTACGGCGGCATCCACGCCATGGCGGGTAACCCCACCGGCGCGATGGGTGTGCCCGACTACCTCGGCTGGGACTGGAAATCCAAGGCCGGGATCCCGATCGTGTGCGTGCCCGGTTGCCCGGTCCATCCGGACAACATGTCCGAAACGCTGACCTACCTGCTCTACATGGCCACCGGACAGGCCCCGATGATTCCCCTCGACGAGGCGCTGCGCCCGAAATGGTTGTTCGGCGCCACCGTCCACGAAGGCTGTGATCGAGCGGGTTACTACGAGGAAGGCGACTTCGCCGACGAGTACGGCTCCCCGAAATGCATTGTGAAACTGGGATGTTGGGGCCCGGTGGTCAAATGCAACGTCCCCAAGCGGGGCTGGATCAACGGCGTCGGTGGCTGCCCGAACGTGGGCGGCATCTGCATCGGCTGCACCATGCCGGGATTCCCGGACAAATTCATGCCGTTCATGGACGAGCCGCCCGGCGGCAAGATCTCCTCGACGGCATCAGGGCTGTACGGGTCGGTGATCCGCAGTCTGCGCCATATCACCGGACGCACGGTGGACAAGGAGCCGCGATGGCGGCACAGGGGCGAGAAGCTGGAATCCGGCGCCACCCGCACCTGGTAGGAGGCGATTGGAATGACTGCCATCATCCCCGAGCCGTCACACAAGCGGATCGATCCCGACAGCCTGGTCGAAATGGCCTGGGACCCGATCACCCGCATCGTCGGCAGCCTGGGAATCTATACCAAGATCGATTTCGAGAACCGTGAAGTGGTCGAGTGTCACAGCACCTCGTCCATCTTCCGCGGCTACTCGATCTTCATGCGGGGCAAGGATCCCCGCGACGCGCATTTCATCACCAGCCGCATCTGCGGGATCTGCGGCGACAATCACGCCACCTGCTCGTGCTACACCCAGAACATGGCCTACGGGGTGAAACCGCCGCACCTGGGCGAGTGGATCGTCAATCTCGGTGAGGCCGCCGAATACATGTTCGACCACAACATCTTTCAAGAGAATCTGGTCGGTGTGGATTTCTGCGAGAAGATGGTCGCCGAGACCAACCCCGGCGTCCTCGCGCAGGCCGAGACCACGCTCGCGCCGCATTCGGACGCACACGGCTATCGCACCATCGCCGACATCATGCGCGCGCTCAATCCGTTCACCGGCGAGTTCTACCGGGAGGCGCTGCACGTCAGCCGCTACACCCGTGAGATGTTCTGCCTGATGGAGGGCAGGCACGTGCACCCGTCGACGCTGTATCCCGGCGGTGTGGGAACCGTCGCGACGATCCAGCTGATGACCGACTACATGACGCGCCTGATGCGCTACGTCGAATTCATGAAGAAGGTCGTGCCGATGCACGACGATCTCTTCGACTTCTTCTACGAGGCGCTGCCGGGCTACGAACAGGTCGGACTGCGGCGCACCCTGCTGGGTTGCTGGGGCTCGTTCCAGGACCCCGAGGTGTGCAATTTCGAGTACAAGGACATGGAGGAGTGGGGTCGGCGGATGTTCGTCACCCCCGGCGTGGTCGTCGACGGAAAACTGGTCACGACTTCCCTGGTCGACATCAATCTCGGCATCCGAATCCTTTTGGGCAGTTCGTATTACGACGACTGGAACGACCAGGAGATGTTCGTGAAGACCGACCCGCTCGGCAATCCGGTCGACCGGCGTCACCCCTGGAACCAGCACACCAACCCCAAGCCGCAGAAGCGCGACATGGACGACAAGTACAGCTGGGTGATGTCGCCGCGCTGGTTCGACGGCACCGACCATCTGGCCCTCGACACCGGCGGCGGCCCGCTGGCCCGGCTGTGGTCGACGGCGCTGGCCGGGCTCGTCGACATCGGCTACGTGAAGTCGACCGGACACAGTGTGCAGATCAACCTGCCCAAGACCGCGTTGAAGGGCCCGGTCAGCTTCGAATGGAAGATCCCCGCGTTCGGCAGCAACACCATCGAACGCAACCGCGCCCGCACCTACTTCCAGGCCTACGCCGCGGCCAGTGCGCTGCACTTCGCGGAGCAGGCGCTCGTGGAGATCCGGGCGGGACGGACCAAGACGTGGGAGCACTTCGAGGTACCGGACGAGAGCATCGGCTGTGGGTTCACCGAGGCGGTGCGCGGGGTCCTGTCCCATCACATGGTGATCAGGGACGGCAAGATCGCGAACTACCACCCGTATCCGCCGACGCCGTGGAATGCCAACCCCCGCGACAGTTTCGGCACGCCGGGACCCTACGAGGACGCGGTGCAGGGCCAGCCGATCTTCGAGGAGAACGACCGCGAGCACTTCAAGGGCATCGACATCATGCGCACCGTGCGCAGCTTCGATCCCTGCCTGCCGTGTGGTGTGCACATGTACCTCGGCAACGGCAAGTCGCTGGAGAAACTCCACTCGCCGACCCAGACACTCACCGGGGAGTAACGGTGATGCCGGATCGTCCGGGGGAGCACGACGAGGCGGCGTTCGACCCAGACCGGTGGCGCGGCGCAGGCGACCGGATCGAGACCCTGCTGGACGCGAGTTCGGCGGGTGGCGTCGTCGCTCGCGAGCGCGCCGAGCAGCTGGTGCGTGAGGTCGCCGACCTCTACGGTGCCGGGCTGGCACGGGTGCTCGAACTGGTCGATGGTGACGTTCGTGAGCAGCTCGTCGCCGACGATCTGGTCGCGAGTCTGCTGCTGGTGCACGGCCTGCATCCGCACGACGTCGACACTCGCGTCCGCGCTGCTCTCGACAGCGTGCGCCCCTACCTGGGCTCCCATGGTGGTGACGTGGAACTGCTCGGCGTGGCCGACGGCGTCGTCCGGCTCGAACTGTCCGGAAGTTGTCGCACCTGCCCCTCGTCGTCGGTGACCCTGGAACTGGCGGTGGAGGACGCGGTACGTGCCGCCGCGCCGGAAATCGCATCGATCGAAGTGGCTGCCGCGCAACCGGAATCGGCGGATGCCTTGATCTCCGCCGATTCGTTGTTCGCCCGGGTGCACGCCGACGCCCACCCGGTCGAGGCGCAGCACGGGAGCTGGATAGCGGTTCCGGAACTGGGGGAACTCGGTGCGGGCGAGGTCGGCGGCTTCGTCATCGGCGGGCAGACGGTGCTCGCCTGCCGGGTCGGTGATGACCTGTTCATCTACCGCGATCACTGCCCCGCCTGCGACCACTCGCTCGCCGGCGCGGCACTGCATCGTCGGATGGGTTTCCCGGTCGGTGACGCCGTACTGCGCTGCCCGACCTGCCGGGCGCACTACGACGCCGTCCACGCCGGTGCCAGAGTCGACGGCGAAGGACACCTGGAACCACTGCCCGTGCTCGTACGCGCCGGGGAGCTCTCGGTGGCCGTGCCCGTGGGGGTGGCCGGATGAGTTCTGGGCTGGGAGTGCTGCGCCGCCTCACCGTCGACCGCAAACCCGCCGTCCCGGCGGGCGAGCGGTGTGAGATGTGCGCCGAGGCCATCGCCGAAGAGCATCAGCACGTGGTGAATGTCGAAGGGCGCCAACTGTTGTGCGTGTGCCGGGGCTGCTACCTGCTGTTCACCGACCAGAACGCGGTCCTGCGGTACCGCGCGGTGCCCGACCGCTACCTGCGCTTCCCGACCTTCACCATCGGCCACGGTGAATGGGACGCACTCGAGATCCCGGTGGGCCTGGCGTTCTTCTTCGAGAACTCGGCGCTGGGCCGCACCGTCGCGTTCTATCCGGGACCGGCGGGCGCCACCGAATCCGAGCTGCCCCTCGACCAGTGGCGCACCCTGCTCGACCGGCACCCCGAGATCGATGTCGCGGTCCCCGACGTCGAAGCACTGATGATCCGGGTCCCCGAGCGGGGCACCGCCGAGGCGGCTTGCCTGCTGCTGCCCATCGACACCTGCTACGAATTCGTCGGCCGGATGCGGATGCTGTGGCGCGGATTCGACGGCGGTCAGGATGTGCACCGGTATCTCGACGAGTTCTTCGCCACGGTCTCGGCGCGTGCGCGACCAGGTGGTGCGTGATGTGCCCGGCCTACTCGACGACTTTCGCGGTGCTCGACATCGCGCCGGAGCCCTACGCCGCCACACCGACGCTGTCGGCCCGGATCGGCATCGCGGCGCTCGGTGAGGAACCGGTGCACGCCATCGCCCTGCGCGCACAGGTGCGGATCGAACCGCACCGCCGTAGCTATACCGACGAGGAGAGCGCGGGCCTGGTCGACCTGTTCGGCCCACGCGAACGCTGGCGCGACACCCAGCGCTCCTTCCTCTGGATGCACTGCGCCACCATGGTTCCCGGCTTCCATGGCGGCGCCCAAGTGGACCTGCCGATGCCGTGCACCTACGACTTCGAGGTGAGCGGCGCCAAATACCTGCACGCCCTACGGGAGGGAACAGTGCCGCTGATCTTCCTGTTCAGCGGCACTGTCTTCATCCGGGGCGCCACGGGTTTCGCGGTGCAGCAGATTCCCTGGGACCGGGAGGACAAGTTCGCGATGCCGGTCTCGGTCTGGGACGACCTGATGGCCACGAACTTCCCGAACTCGGGCTGGGTGCGGTTGCACCGCGAGACTCTCGACGCCCTCGCCGCGTACAAATCCAGCCACGGGATGCTCGGCTTCGACGACGCGGTACTGCGCCTGCTCGACACCGCCGAGGAGGACCCATGAGCATCGAGCTGACCAGGTCGCAGGCCAGGGCGCGCGCGGTCGCCGACGCGGTGCTCTACGAGGGCTACCTGCTGTACCCCTACCGGGCGAACTCGCGAAAGAACCAGTCGCGCTGGCAGTTCGGTGTCCTCGGCCCCACCGGGGCAGCCGCGGCCGGACTCGGCGAGGAACCGCAACTGTCGGCGCAATGTCTGCTCGACGCGGGGGAGTCCGCCTCGGTCACGCTGACCGTACGGTTCCTGCAGTTGCAGCGCCGGACCGTCGAGGATGCCGGGCACACACCGGTCGCCGAGCTCGTCGCCGAAGGCCGATCGTGGATCAGATGGGACGAGGCGGTCGAGTGCGAACAGGTGATCGGTCCGCTGCCGCTGACCGATTGGACTGCGCGGCTGACGATTCCGGCCGGCACCGACCACGAGGCGATCCCCGGCCCCGACGGTGCACCGGCCGGACGACTGGTCCGACACCGCGCGCACCTCGACGGGGAAGTCGAGTTGACCGTGGACCGTGACGAGCGCTTTCTGCGCCTCAGTGTCACCCTCCGCAACACCGGCACCCCCGCGACCGACCAGCACGACGCCATCGCCCGCTCCCTGATCGGCGCGCACGTCATCGCCGAAACCGAAGGCGCCCGGTTCGTTTCCCTGCTCGAACCGCCGCCCGACGCCGAAGCGGCCGTCGCCCGATGCTCCCAGCACCGGTGTTTCCCGGTGCTGGCCGGGCCACCCGGTGACCACAGCATCGTGCTGATCTCGCCGATCATTCTCTACGACCACCCCGAGATCGCCGAGCAGAGCGAGGGACCGCTGTTCGACTCCACCGAGATCGACGAGATCCTCACCTTGCGCGTGATGACCATGACCGACGAGGAGAAGGCCCAGGCCCGCGCGACCGACGAGCGGGCGGCGCAGATCATCGACCGCTGCGACGCGATGACACCGGAGACATTGCAGCAGCTGCACGGTGTCCTGCGGAACCCGCACGCCGAGCAGGCCGCGCTGATCCCTGAGGTACCCGACGGTGTCGACTGGTGGGACCCGTTGGCCGACAACGCTGTGCGCCCCGATGCCGACGCGATCATGGTCGGCGCGGTCCGGGTCCGCAACGGGACAAGGGTGCGTTTGCATCCGTCTCGGCGCGCCGATGCCCACGACCTGTTCTACGACGGGCGCACCGCCAAGGTCGTCTCGGTGCACGCCGATGTCGACGGGCAATCCCACGTCGGCGTGGTCATCGAGGACGACCCCGCCGCCGACCTGCACGAATGGTACGGCCGGTACCTGTATTTCGCCCCGGAGGAGATCGAACCGCTCGACAGCCCACGAGAATGAGAGAAGAGGTCGATCATGACGACGATAGGAATGTTCGCGGTGGCGTTGGCCGCCGTGGTGGCTGTGGCCGCCGCAGTGCTCGGCGTGCGTTCGATACCGGATGTCCAGCGCTATCTGAAGATCCGCCGGATGTGAGATGACGGCGCGAGTGCTCGTGGCGGGGATCGGCAACATCTTCCTCGGCGACGACGGTTTCGGACCCGAAGTGGTGCGGCGACTACCGCCGCACGGCGAGACCGTGCGCGTGGTCGACTACGGCATCCGTGGCATGCACCTGGCCTACGACCTGCTCGATCCGTGGGACGCGCTGGTGCTCGTCGACGCCGTCCCCGATCGCGGCGCGCCCGGTACTCTCGCGGTCTTCCACGCCGAACCCGACCCAGCGGGCGCGGCGCAGCTCGACGCGCACGCCATGAACCCCGACGCCGTGTTCGCGAGCGTTCGCGCGCTGGGCGGAACCCTGCCACCGACCGTCGTCGTCGGCTGCCAGGTCGACTCGGTAGAAGAAGGCATCGGCCTGTCCGGCCCGGTAGGTGCCGCGGTCGATCCTGCCGTCGAGGCGGTCGCAGCGGTTCTCGCGCGATTGGTCGCCGATCCGACCGCGATGGTCGCCGACTCGAACGGGCCCGTCGCGCCGTCGAACCGATCGGAGGGGTGAACCATGTGCCTCGGTATCCCCGGACAGGTCGTGGAGATCCTCGACGGATACCACGGGCAACTCGCCCTGGTCGCGGTCTCCGGCGAGAACCGCAAGGTGAACATCGGTCTGCTGGAAGAGGATCCGGTGCATCCCGGGGACTGGGTGATCATCCACATGGGTCTGGCGGTCGAGAAGACCGACCAGGCCGGCGCCGCCACCGCACTGGCCGGGCTGAATCTGCTCGGACGAGGCGAACAGTCATGACCGCCGACCGGCAACGTCGGCGCCTCGTGGTTCGCGGGGTGGTGCAGGGCGTCGGCTTCCGGCCCTTCGTCTACACGACCGCCGCCGAACTGTCCCTGTCCGGGTCGGTGGCCAACGACAGCGCCGGGGTGATCATCGAGATCGAAGGCGCCCCCGCCGATCTGGACGAGTTCGCGCGACGCCTGCGCGAGCGCCCACCGCCGTTGGCCGTTGTCGAATCGGTCGACCAGAGCATCGTCGCGTTGCGCGGCGGCACCGGATTCCGTATCGCCGACACCACCCGCGACGGTGGCGGCCGCACCCTGGCTTCACCCGATGTCGCGATCTGCGCGGACTGCGCCACCGAACTGGCCGATCCCACCGACCGGCGCTATCGCCACCCCTTCATCAACTGCACCAACTGCGGCCCCCGGTTCACCATCATCGCCGAACTGCCCTACGACCGGTCCCGCACGTCGATGGCCGACTTTCCGATGTGCGCCCACTGCGCCGCCGAATACACCGACCCCGCCGACCGCCGCTTCCACGCCCAGCCCATCGCGTGCCCGGACTGCGGCCCGCGTCTGTCCTACCTCGGTCCTTCCGGCTCATCGGCCGAGGGGCCGCTGGACTCGGCGCGAAACCTGTTGCGCGAGGGCGGGATTCTCGCGGTCAAAGGTATCGGCGGTTACCACCTCGCCTGTGATGCCACGAACGAGCGCGCCGTGGCCACCTTGCGGGGCCGAAAGCGGCGAGGCGACAAACCTTTCGCCGTCATGGTTCCCGACCTCGGCACCGCGCGCACGATCGCGGAGGTCGACGACACCGCCGCGCTACTGCTCACGGGCCCCCAACGCCCGATCGTCCTGCTTGCCCGCAGGGCCCCCGTCCGTATCCCCGCCGAAGCGGCATCCGATGCCGACCCGCACGACATGCTCGATCGCGACACCATCGAACTGGCCCCTTCGGTCGCGCCCCGCAACCCCGACCTGGGCGTCCTGCTCGCCTATACACCGCTGCACCTGCTGCTGTTCGGCTTGTCGGGCGACCGGCCCGTCCCGCGGGTGCTCGTGATGACCTCCGGCAATCTCGGTGGCGAACCGATCTGTTTCGACGACGAGGACGCCCGCACCCGCCTGGCCGCCCTCGCTGACGGCTGGCTGTCGCACGACCGCCGCATCCTGACGCCCTGTGACGATTCGGTCGTGCGCGTGGTCGACGGTGTCGAGCTGCCGCTGCGCCGCTCCCGTGGGTATGCGCCGCTCCCGCTGACCCTGCCGGTCCCGGTGCCGCCGACGCTGGCCGTCGGCGCGGACCTCAAGAACACCTGCGCGGTCGGCGAGGGCCGCTACGCCTGGCTCAGCCAGCACATCGGCGACATGGACGACCTGGCCACCCTGCGTGCCTTCGGCTTCGCCGCCGAGCACCTCGCGGAACTGACCGGGGTAGCGCCCACCCAGCTCGTCACCGACGCGCACCCGCGCTACCGCTCCACCACCTGGGCGCGCACCCACGCCGAAGGCCGTCCGGTCCACACCGTCCAGCACCACCACGCGCACATCGCCGCGGTCATGGGCGAACACGGACTCGGCGCCTCGGACACGGTCACCGGGATCGCGTTCGACGGCACCGGATTCGGACCCGACGGCGCCATCTGGGGTGGTGAAGTCCTGGCCGCCGGCTACAAGGGCTACCGGCGTCTCGCGCACCTGAAATACGTGCCGCTCGCGGGTGGGGACGTCAGCGTGCACCGGCCCTACCGGATGGCGCTTGCACATCTGTGGTCGGCCGGACTGGACTGGTCGGACACGATCGCCTCGGTCGCCGCCTGCCCCGCCGACGAACGCGCGGTGCTGGCACACCAATTCGGCTCCGGCTTCGGGTGTACCCCGACGTCGAGCATGGGACGGCTCTTCGACGCCGTGTCCTCGCTGGCCGGGGTTCGCCACACCGTCGACTACGAAGCCCAGGCCGCGATCGAACTGGAGGCCCTCGCGCGCGCCGTGGATCCCGGCTCGCGCACCTACCGGTTCGGCCTCGATCACACCGCGGACCCGGCGGTGATCGACCCGGCCCCGGTCGTGGCGGCAGTGGTCACCGACGCCGTTCACGGCGTCCCGGCCGCCGTGATCGCCGCGCGCTTCCATCACGCCGTGGCGGCGCTGGTCCTGGACCTGGCTCTGGATTTCGCACCCCACCCGACGACCGTCGCGCTCTCCGGTGGGGTGTTCCAGAACGCGTTGCTGCTCTCGGCAGCACGCACCGCGCTGCGCGACAACGGATTCCACGTCATCACCCATCGCCGACTGCCGCCCAACGACGGTGGTCTCGCGTTCGGACAACTACTCGCCGCCGGTGCGGGTTGAGCGAAAGGAGAGCAGCGATGTGCCTGGCAGTCCCGGGAAAGGTGCTCAGCCTGCACGAACGCGACGGCACCATGATGTCGGTCGTCGACTTCGGCGGCGTGCACAAAGACGTGTGCCTGGAATACATTCCGGACGCGGCGATCGGCGACTACGTAGTGGTCCATGTCGGTTTCGCCATCCAGCGCCTCGACGAGGAATCGGCATTGCGCACACTGGCCGAATTCGAGCACCTCGGTGTGCTCAACGAGGAGTTCGGCGACGGGTTCGCCCTCGCCGCCAGACAATCCGGGCTCCCCGATCCCACGGCAGAACCGGCAGCGACCGACTCCGGCGCCGGCGACGACACGGAGGTGACGTCATGAAGTATCTCGACGAATTCAGTGATCCCGACCTGGCGAAGAAGTTGCTCGATCAGATCCGCGGGGCCACCTCCCAGCGGTGGGCCATCATGGAAGTCTGCGGCGGACAGACTCATTCGATCATCCGCCACGGCATCGACCAACTGCTGCCCGACGAGATCGAGATGATCCACGGCCCCGGCTGCCCTGTGTGCGTCACCCCGCTCGAGGTGATCGACAAGGCGCTCGAGATCGCCGCGCAGCCCGGGGTGATCTTCTGCTCCTTCGGCGACATGCTCCGGGTGCCGGGTAGCGAACGCGACCTGTTCCGGGTCAAGAGCGAAGGCGGTGATGTGCGAGTGGTGTACTCGCCACTGGACGCGCTCACCATCGCCAGGCAGAACCCCGATCGGCAGGTGGTGTTCTTCGGCATCGGCTTCGAAACCACCGCACCGGCCAACGCGATGACCGTCTATCAGGCCAAACGGCTGGGCATCGAGAACTTCTCGCTGTTGGTCTCGCACGTGCTCGTTCCGCCCGCCATCGCCGCGATCATGGAATCGCCGAAGTGCCGGGTCCAGGGCTTCCTGGCCGCCGGACATGTCTGCAGTGTCATGGGCACCGAGGAGTACCCGCCGCTGGCCGACAAATACGGAGTGCCGATGGTGGTCACCGGCTTCGAGCCCCTCGACATCCTGGAAGGTATCCGGCGCACCGTGACCCAGCTCGAGGACGGCAGACACCAGCTCGAGAACGCCTATCCCCGTGCGGTCCGCGCCGAAGGCAATCCGGCTGCGAAGACGATGCTCACCGACGTCTTCGAAGTCACCGACCGCGCCTGGCGCGGCATCGGGGTGATCCCCGACAGCGGCTGGCGGCTCTCGGAACGCTACCGCGCCTACGACGCCGAGCACCGGTTCGCGGTCACCGACCTGCACACCGCCGAGTCCTCGATCTGCCGCTCCGGCGAGGTCCTCCAGGGACTGATCAAGCCGCACGAATGCGCCGCTTTCGGCAAACAATGCACCCCACGAAACCCCTTGGGAGCCACGATGGTCTCCTCCGAAGGTGCCTGCGCGGCCTACTACCTGTACCGACGCCTCGACCTGCCCGCGGAGGTGGCTCATGCGTGAGGACAACGCGGCGACCGGCCTCGACATGGACAGCTGGGTGTGCCCGATGCCGCTGCGCGACTCACCGACCATCGTGATGGGCCACGGTGGCGGGGGAGCGATGTCGGGCGAGCTGATCGAGCACCTGTTCCTGCCCGCGTTCGGCTCCGCCGCCGAAGCGGGCATGGGTGATTCGGCGGTGCTCACCCTCGACGGCGTGCGCTTGGCGTTCTCGACCGACTCCTTCGTCGTCAAACCGCTGGCCTTCCCCGGCGGGTCGATCGGGGACCTGGCCGTCAACGGCACCGTCAACGATCTGTCCATGGCAGGCGCGCGGCCGATGGTGCTGTCCACGGCGTTCATCCTCGAAGAAGGCACCGCACTCGCCGAGATCGCCAGGGTCGCCGAGGCTGTCGGTACTGCCGCGCTCGCGGCCGGGGTCAAGCTGGTCACCGGCGACACCAAGGTCGTCGACTCCGGCCACGGCGACGGCATCTTCATCAACACCGCGGGCATCGGCATCATCGACGCCGGCGTCGACATCCGCCCGCAGCGCGCCCGTCCCGGTGACGTCGTGATCGTCAGCGGTGACATCGGGGTGCACGGCGTCGCCGTGATGAGCTGCCGGGAGGGCCTCGAATTCGGCACCACCGTCTGTAGCGACACCGCCCCGCTCAACGGCCTGGTCGCCGCGATGCTGGCCACCGGCGCCGATGTGCACGTGCTGCGTGACCCGACCCGCGGCGGGGTCGCGGCGACGCTCAACGAGATCGCGGGTGTCGCGAAAGTCGGTGTGGCACTGGATGAACGGAAGTTGCCCGTCCCGGACGCGGTCCGGGACGCGTGTGGGCTGCTCGGGCTCGATCCGATGTATGTCGCCAACGAGGGCAAGCTGGTCGCCTTCGTCTCCTCCGAGGATGCCGACCGGGTGCTCGCGGCGATGCGCGCGCATCCGCTGGGTGCTCGTGCCGAAGCCATCGGTGTGTGCGTCGAGGACCATCCGGGCATGGTGGTCGCCCGCACCGCCCTCGGCGGTACCCGGGTGGTGGATCTGCCTGCCGGAGAACAACTGCCGCGGATCTGCTGACAGGAGGCGCGATCATCGACGGGACCGAGATGTTCGCCCGCTACGCCTACGCGCCCAACCGGCTCGGCTACTGCGGTCCCGCCGACGCGCGGGCGCTGCACAACGGCTCGGCCGCCGATATCCGCGCGCTGGCCCGCCAGTTCTCCGGAGCCTGGCCCTACCTGCGGGCGATGTCGAGACTGACCGGCATCGCCGATCCGCTCGACGTGCGCCTCGTCGAGTCCTATTGGCTCGGTGGCGGGATCGGCGCCGACCTCGACGCCGGCGCGTTCACCACCGAACTGCTCGCGATCATCGCGCCGATGGCCGGACACTACTGGTCGTATCTGAACGCCGATCTCGCCGAGGAAGCCGCCGCCAACCACGGATTCCACGTGTTCGGCGTGTATCCGTGGACCCGCCTGCTGGGACGTGGCGCCGACGAGCACCCGATCCGCATCCTGGACAGTTGCCGTATCACCTGGGGCACCGTGGTGGCTCGCGAAGGCGGGGCTGCTTCCGTCCGCTGTCGGCGGTTGGTCTCGGACGGTCCGCTGCTGCGGTTGTCCGGTCCAGCGCTATGGCGCGCCGAGGTCGACGACGATCACCTCGCGACGGAGGTGGCTGTCGGTGACCAAGTCGCCGTGCATTGGGGGCGCGTGTGTGGCCGCCTCGATTCCGATCAGACGCGGGCATTGGCCACCAGCACCGCACGGCAGCTGCGGGTGACCAATCGTCGGTTGGCCGACACCGCGCGTGCCGCTCTGCGATAGAGAGCATCGACGGGTCGAATCGCATGCGGTGGCTACCGAGCTCGGGATCAGCCGAACGACCAGCTACCGAGGATCCCTCGTCCGCCTCGGCGAGAGCTTCCTGTACGGCAGTTGGTTCGGTTGCGCTCTGGATTTCCGATAACGCCTCAGTTACGTTGCCGCATCGTTGCGACGACGGCGTTCGTCCTGGGCGGTGTGTGGGGCGGCGGACCCGTAGGGTCGGTCTCGCCGAGATCGTCTGGAGCCGAGGAGGCTGGTGGGTATGCCCAAGTACTTGTGGCGAGTCAGCTATCTCCAAGAGGGGGCACAAGGTCTATTGGCACAGGGCGGTAGTGCGCGCCGTGCGGCCATCACGGAGATGGTGGAGAGCGTGGGTGGTCGGGTGGAAGCTTGTTATTTCGCGTTCGGCGAGGACGACTTGTTCGTCATCGGTGATGTCCCGGACGATGTCTCAGCCGCAGCGCTCGCGATTCGAACTGCGGCCGCTGGTGCCGCCGTGTCGCACACAGTGGGTCTGCTCAGCCCCGAGCAGATCGACGAAGCGATAGCCAGGGACGTTACCTACCGGCCGCCGACGTAAGTTCCGCCGCGTGACGATCACGTTCTGCTCAGCACGACCACGATGCTCCGGGTGGTGGCGGGAAGCATGATCTCAGCGCGACGTGCCGACCAGCCTTGTGCGCGTCGAGGCCGACCAAGCGGGCGCGCCCGCGTAGCAGTCCCACTGCGCGAGACTTCGAAGCTGCGTGGTTCAGTCCGCTGTTAGCGTGCGAGAGATGAAACGTGTTACTGCATCGCTCGTCGTCGGTGTCGCGGCCGCGCTCCTAGCACCATTGCCCGCCGCGGACGCCGACACCGGTTCGTCGTCTTTGTCCGGCGGCGGTTCGTCCTCGTTGTCGGGCAATCAGTCCGAATTGCCGCCGTACGCGCAGTGGATCGGCGAGATCACCCCCGTCGTGGCCGAGGCGAAGACCTACCTTGCCGGTCGGTTGCCCGGCGCGATACGGCCCGCGATCGTCTTCGACATCGACAACACGACGCTGGAAACCTCCTATAACACCGGCCTGATCATCCCGGCGATCCAGCCGGTGCTCGGCCTGGCGACCTGGGCGAAACAGAACGGCGCCGCGATCATCTTCGTCACCGGCAGGCCTGCCCTGGTCAACGCTTACTCGCAGGCGAACCTGACCTCGGTCGGCTACCCGGTCGACGCGCTGTACGGCAGCGCGCCGACCACACTGTCGGCGGGCAATTCCGGCTTGGCCGAGTACAAGACCGCGAGCCGGGCCGACATCGAGAGCAAGGGCTACACGATCGTCGCCAATTTCGGCAACAGCCCCTCGGACCTGTCCGGCGGGCATGCCGAGCGCACCTTCAAGTTCCCGGACTACAACGGCGCACTGAACTGATCCGCCTGGGTAGTCGTAAAGGCCACAAGTGGCGCGCTCGATGGGCCGTCAGGCGCGATCCCAATCGGAAGGACCAATGTTCTCACTCACCAGCCCTTCGTCCGAGCGCCCCTCACAGCGCTTCACCCGGCTTGCACTCGGCGGTGTCATGTCGGTTGCCGGCGTCTCGCACCTGACATTCGCGCGCAGTGATTTCCAAGCGCAGGTGCCCGACTGGTTCCCCCTCGACGCCGACCTCACGGTGCTCGGCTCCGGTGTGGCCGAGATCGGATTCGGCCTCGCGCTGTTGGGCCTGCCACGCAAGCGGCGAATAACCGGGATCGCACTCGCCGCGTTCTTTATCGTGATCTTCCCGGGCAATATCGCCAATACGTCGAGGGCACCACCGCGTTCGGCCTCGACACGGACACCAAACGCCTGCTCCGCTTGTTCGGTCAGCCCGCGCTGATCGCCGCGGCGCTGTGGGCGGCCGGACTGCCGGAGCGCGCCGAGCTCAACCAGAAGTGACGGGCGCGCCGGACGTGGAAACGCGCAGCAGGCGGATACGGTGCGGACGGGCCGCGGGTCGCTTTCCAGCCGTGTGTAGACCTCGAATCGCGACGCATGCAACACAGCCGCGAATCGGCAGGTCCGTGCCCGAGACCACTGCCAAGTCGGCGGTGAGGTGGGGGAGTACGGAGGTGGTGAAGAACGAGGCCACCGCGACCTTGCCGGTGTAGAAAGCGGTGTCCTGCCCGGTTTCGATTGTGGTGCGGACGGTTTCAGCGGCGACAATGAGGCGCCACGGCGTCGACGTGCCCGGCCGAGTCCGGGTGCTCGCGATCCGGCACGACACCGCAGACATCAACGTCGGCACGGCGGGCTGTCGCGGTGTCGTTCACGACCAGCGCCGCTACGTGGGCTGCGTCAGCACACGCTGAATCGAGCGCTGCAGCATCGATCCCGGAAATCGTGGACGTGTCCCTACCTGCGGTGGGAAGCTCGAAGGAGCCGGATCCCGACCCGAGGGAGCAGCGACATGGTGGACCGGACAAACGCGGCGCAGCGACCGGAGAGCATCCGGAACGTAGCGTTGGTCGGCAGCAGTGGTGCGGGCAAGACGACGCTGGTGGAGGCGCTGGCGTTGGCGACCGGGACGGTGAACCGCGCAGGCCGCGTGGAGGACGGAACATCACTGTCGGACTACGACGAGGTCGAACGGCGACAGCACAGATCTGTGCAGGTGTCGGTGGTCCCGGTGACGTGGGGCGAGGTGAAGGTCAATCTGATCGATACTCCGGGATGCCCGGATTTTGTCGGCGAACTTCGGGCCGGGTTGCGGGCGGCGGACGCGGCCCTCTTCCTGGTGTCGGCGGCCGACGGAGTGCAGGGTGTAGCGGGGCCTACGCGGGAACTGTGGGCCGAATGCGCGCGGGTGGGGATGCCGCGGGCGATCGTGATGACACATCTGGACACGGCGCGGGCGGAGTACGCGGAACTGGTGCAGACCTGTCAGGCACTGCTGAGCGGGGGAGCGAGCGACACAGTCCTTCCCCTGCACCTGCCGGTCTACGGGCAGAAGACTCCCGATGGGCACCGGCCCGCGATCGGACTGCTGGAACTGCTCGAGCGACGTGCTGCCGACTATCGCAGCGGGAAACGGGTGCGCACCGAACCTTCCGCGGAACAACTCGCGGTGATCGACCCGGCCCGCGATCGGTTGATCGAGGCGATCATCGCCGAGAGCGAAGACGAAACGCTCATGGACCTCTACCTCGACGGCGAACCCGTAGAAGTCGACACCCTGATCGGCGACCTGGAACGAGCCGTGGCGCGCGGAAGCTTCCATCCGGTGCTGTTCGCGGCACCGGCAGCTGAGGAAGCGGAGCAGGGCTTGGGCGTGCTCGAACTGCTGGAACTGATCACGGCAGGGTTCCCGACACCGATCGAACACCCGCTGTCGGCCGCGCCGCGCGGCGACGGCACCGCGCCCATCGCATTGGACTGCGATCCGGCGGCCGAACTCGCCGCGGAGGTCATCCGGACCTCGTCGGACCCGTACGTGGGTCGGGTATCGCTGGTGCGGGTGTTCTCCGGCACGCTGCACAGCGAGGACACCGTCCGCGTCTGCGGACCCGAGCACGATGCCGACGACCGGGTCGGCGGGGTCACCGCGCCGTTGGGGAAGCAACAGCAGACACTGACCGAGGCCGTCGCCGGCGATATCGCATTCGTGAGCAAACTCGGCCACGCGGAAACCGGCGACACCCTCTCCGGCACCGGGAAACCCCTGCTGATCGAGCCGTGGCAGCTGCCGGAACCGTTACTGCCTGTGGCTGTTCGGGCGCAGGGCAGGGCCGATGAGGACAAGCTCTCGCAGGGTCTGACCCGGCTCGTTGCCGAGGATCCGACCCTGCGGCTGGAAAACAACGAACACACCCATCAGCTGGTGCTGTGGTGTCTGGGGGAATCCCACCGGGACGTCGCTCTGGAACGGTTGCGCGGGCGGTTCGGGGTGCGAGTGGAAGTGGAACCGCATCGGGTGGCGTTACGGGAGACGCTCGCCGCGGAAGCCGAGGGGCACGGCAAATTGGTCAAGCAATCCGGCGGGCACGGGCAGTACGCGGTGTGCCGCATCCAGGTGGAACCGCTGCCTGCGGGGGCGGGATTCGAGTTCGTCGACCGGGTGGTCGGTGGGGTAGTGCCGCGCCAGTTCATCGGGTCGGTGGAGAAAGGGGCACGGGCGCAGGCCGCGCGCGGGGTCACTCCCGGATATCCGCTGGTGGATGTGCGAGTGACACTGATGGACGGGAAAGCGCACTCGGTGGACTCCTCCGACGCCGCCTTCCAGACCTCGGGTGCGCTCGCCCTTCGTGACGCGGCGAACGCGTCCGGGACCCTGCTGCTCGAACCGGTTGCCGCAGTGCGGGTCACGGTCCCCGACGACCAGCTGGGCGCCGTCCTCGGCGACCTGTCCACCCGGCGCGGACGCATTCTCGGCACCGAGCAGGCCGATACCGGCTTCACCCATATCCGGGCCGAGGTTCCCGAACTCGAACTGAGCCGGTATGTCATCGACCTGCGATCGCTCACCCACGGGGCGGGGTCGTTCGCCCGCGGGTATTTGCGGCACGAGCCGATGCCGACCGGGGTCGCCGAAAGGGCACGCAAGGAAATCGCCGAGGCGTCGGCCTGAATCGCCGGGGCGATCGTGCAGAGCGGGTGTCCTCGACGGGCGCCGCCGATTGCTAGATGCCTTCGAGTTCGGGCGATTTCGCTGGAGCCCTGAGTGCACAGGTCAGACGAGAAGAACCACCGAGCTCGGTCGGGGTTTCATCGCCGGTATCGACCTGGCGCAACGTGTGCGGCATGGTGCGGGCGGCATCAGCGATGATGTGGGCGTCACGGGCAACCCCCCGAAATCAGGGGGTTTCGATCCATGTCTAAATACTTGTGTTTCACACTAGGCTCGCTCGCATGCTCGTGAAACGCTTTGCTGCCCTTGCCATCGCGGTCGCCGCGTTCGGCGCCGCCTCCACCGGACTCGCCGTCGCCGTGCCCGAAACACCGACGCAGCCCACCATCAGCCACACCGCCGCAGCCGAACCGGTCGTCCTGCAGACCGGCTCGGCCGTAATCGATCTACTCGCGTACATCGCGGCGGGCTGCATCGGCAGCTGGAGCCCGGCCCCGCCCGCGCACTGCGTCTGACATCGACCAGGCGGGCCCGTCGGACGATCCGCGGGCCCGTTCCACACTGAACGCGCGCCCATGCCGACTATGTAATGTCGGCTAGGGCCTGCTCGAGCTGAGTCCTATGGTCTGGGGATGGCCCTCGATGCTCGGTACCAAGCAGTTCCTTACGAACCGCTGCTCGAACGCGCGATGCGTGATCGTGAGGCCGCCGAGAACGCGATCCAGTTTTTCGGCAGCTTGGCTACCAGCGATGGTGCCGATTCGCAGTACTGGAATGACCCGATCTGGGCGGAGCTGGCCCCGGTCGCTCGTCAGATCGTGAGGCAGCGGCCCGACATTCTCAACCGGACTTTCTCCACGCGGGCGTGGGACGCGGCGTACTGGTTGCTTGCGCCCAACCGCCGGAAGCAGGAAGAACGCAATCCAGTCGGGTTGGCCGAGATCGCAGTGTTCGGGGCGGAGCCCCTCGCTTCGGGTGCGACTGCGGGGCAAGGGAATCCGCTTCGGTTTGTGCGTCCGGCTACTGCGCGAACCATAGCTGACTATGTGGAGAACAATCTGGAGACTGCTTCACATCTGTTCGACGCTGAAGCGATGGAAGCATCCGGTGTCTATAAAGGACCGTGGGATCGCGACTACCTTCTCGATCAGCTGGCCCAGTATGCCGAGTTGTACCGACTTGCCGCCGACCTGGACGAATGCGTACTGGTAACACTCGACTGAACCAGCAGCTCGGTCAAGCGATGAGTGTGCCGCGATCGACTCACGACCGGATGCCTCCTGATGCCCAGACCCGCGCGGCCTGAGGTCGTGACGAAAGATCAACGGCACGACATGATCTCGAAAGCCTGCATCGGTGGAACGTCCGCACTTGCCGAGTTGAGCGTGGTGTGACGGGCGGGAGGTGCGGTGCGCCGGATCGAGGCTTGGGCAAGATCTGGCCTGCGGAGCTGATCGCATCGGTGAACAGCGATTTCGTGGTGTGCTGGGGGATGGCGATGCCCGTGAAGGGATCTTCGCATACTTTGATACGCGCACCGTCGACTATATGACGGGGCGATCCTGATACCGAGCGCAAGATGGGAGAACGTATGACTGTCGAGTTCCCGCATCTCGACCTGTCCGCGGACGAGGTACTGACCACGACCCGGTCGGTGCGCAAACGTCTCGACCTGGATCGGCCGGTGCCGCTGGAGGTGGTCACCGACGCATTGGAGGTAGCGCTCCAGGCGCCGTCGGGCAGTAACCTGCAAGGCTGGCATTGGATCGTGCTGACCGATCCCGAGCCCAAGAAGATCGTGGCCGAGTACTACCGCAAGTCCTACACCGCCTACGCTGCGGCGGGCGCGGCCGTGCGGCAGGCGAAGCCGCCGAAGGACGCCGATACCGCGGAGAAGGTGGCTTCGAGTGCGACCTATCTGGCGGAGGTGATGGAGCAGGTACCGGTGCTGGTGATCGGTGCGATCCACGTTCCGGGTGGGCAGATGCCGGAGGGGAACCAGGCCGGTCTGTGGGGTTCGCTGCTCCCCGCCGCCTGGAGCTTCGCGCTCGCACTGCGTGAGCGCGGCCTCGGGTCTGCGTGGACCTCACTGCATCTGGAGTACGAACGAGAGGTCGCCGAGGCGCTGGGAGTTCCCCCGAGTATTCGGCAGGGCGTGCTCTTGCCTGTTGCCTACACGAAGGGCACCGACTTCAAGCTCGCCAAACGCGCCCCGCTCGACACGGTACTGCACGTCAACAAATGGTAGTGCTGAGCCGATTCGCCCGCAGCTTCGTCTACGCCGGCGGTCGAGAAGCTCTACTCGGCAGCGGCGGGTAGATAGGTCTGTCTTTCTGGACTGCGCAACACGTTCACTCCTGCGGTCTCGGTCCGCTGTTCTGGACACTGTTCGGCGGCGTTGACCTCGACGCTGTTGACTTCGGTGGTGGGGCCCGAGCCAGGCTCGGAACCCGTAGGCTCGATCGGTCCACGCCCGCTCGACCTCTGCGACGCCGTGCTGTGGTCGGGTCAGTGTGTCACGGCGTCGGCGGAGCGGTCACCGAAGGGATGTCGCCAGGTGCGGCGTGCGCTCGCACTACGCGGTGTCTTCGCGAGCACGGTCCCCTTCTCCTTCGGTTCGGCCGAAGGACGGAAGGTCCGCCCGCTCGTGCCGGTGCGACGGGCGAGCCGAAGATCGGCCTTGGTCTGACGCAGGCGCTGCGACGAACGGTGCGCGCCGGCGGTGAGCAGGACCAGGCCGAGCATGCCGAGGGCTCCGAGCACGACCGCGCACAGGAACAACGTGCCCGACGTTGCGGTGATGTGGTAGCCGAGCAGGCTGAAGTCGTCGCTGAGCGTGTGGGCGGGTCCGCTGTTGCTCAGCACGCCCGCCGTGCCGATCACCACCGCGGCGATGAGCAGGACCAGGCCGAGGAAAACAATCATGACAGTCTCCGAATCCGGTTACACCGGTATACGTGTGGTGCCGCCCGCCCGCCGGCCGCGTGCGAGTCGACCCGATGAGCGGACCGACGATCGTGATGCCACGGTGCACAGCGACCCGGCGTCACCGCCCTTCACTCCGTGGAATACCCCGATCCGAGCGGGCGACGCAGCTGCCGGGGCGCGATCGTCGAGATGTCACCGCTGGCGACCGGAAGGCCGGTCGCCGAAAGCCTCACCGCGGCTCCGCGATTCGGGGTGGTACCGGCAGGGTGCGGTCGGCGAACCGCCGCAGCACAAGTACCGCGAAGAGCCCGTTCGGCTCGAGCCCCTCGCAGCTGATGCTCAGCTTCGCCGCGCGGCACGGCGACGACCCGCGCACGTTGCTGCTCATAGCGCCGGGCTGGGTGAAGACCGATCTGGGCGGCCCCAGCGCACGCCTGAACATCGACGAGTCCATGCCACGCCATGGGTGCGGGCTCGGATTGCGCCCCCGCCGCCGACACTGTCGCTCAGTACCTGCTGGCCACCGTCGCTGTGCCGACTTGGTGGCGAACGTGGATCAACCCGATAGTACTGCTGCTGGGCATCGGTCTCGCGTACGCGTCGACGGTGTTCGCCGTGCGCTGACATGGACGGGTCTCGCCTGTCACGCTCGAGGAAACGCTCTCGAACTGCAGCCCACCGAACTACCGGGGCCGACCACAGCGGACCGCAGTCGGCCCAACGTCCGGTTACGCGCGCGTGCGGATCGGTTCGCCGAGCGCGTCGGCAAGGATGGTCGGGTTGTTCTGGAACAGCGGGCCCAGGCCGAGTCTGGTCAGCACGCGCGCGACCTGGTCGCTGTCCCAGCGGGCTGGTTCGGCGTGGTCCAGGTGTAGGTAGTAGCGCCATACGTCGTAGTCCTCGATCACGATGTCGATCATCGGTGGGGTGTGAGCGCAGTCCAGGCGCGGAACCTGCTGCCTCGGAAGCAACATCACCAGTGCCATCCCAAAGACGAGACACTGTTCGCCGGTCACCTCGGTGATCCAGTTCTTGGTGGCCAGGCTCGCTGCGCGGGCCTGCTCGGCCGGGTTGCGGCCGGTGTCGTTGCCGTACAGGTCTGCGACACGACCGTCGTCCATGAGCCACGGCCCGTTCGGTGGCACCACCAGCACTCCGTCCTGGCGTCGGCGAAAGCCCTTGATCTCGGTGGCGATACAACGTTGCGGTGTCCAGACCAGAGCGTCGACCTGACGGGGGCGGCGGCCGCGGCCGGGGACCTCGACGTTGAGTATCGCGACACCGGGCTGGTTCGGGCTGGCCTGGACCCAGTTGGCGAAACGCAGCGCGGCACCGGACAGATCCCGGCGCCGGTTGTTGACCAGCAGCAGCATGCCTCTGCACCCCCGTTCGGTCCCCGTCGGCGAGCCACTCCCGCCCGGCTACGTGGAACCTGTCGCACCAACAGTATCGGCTGAGAATGGCTGCGCTGGTGGCGATTTCGGCTACGGTGAAGCCGCAGGAGTCGAGCATCCGGGCGCCGCGAGTCGGTGGCGGTGCACGACCACGGCTCGCTTCGTCGCTCTCGGTGAGGCGGTGGACATGCTGCGCATCGTGGAGGAATACGACAAGGGCTACTACGCGCACTTGCGCCGATCGAGCGCAGCGACCAGGTCGGGAACCTGTGGCTCGATCTCGGCGCTGACCAACGCCAAAGATTCTCGGAGTTCGCCGCCCACTTCGATCCGGCGACACTCGGCGCCGAGCCTGCTCGCACTGCCGGCGAGCTGTTACTGCCGGAACCCCGTATGTCTCCGGTCCAGGGAGGGATCGGGCAGGTCGACGATCTCGAGAACCTCCGGGCCGCCGAAGCGGCTGAACTGCGCTGCGCATGACGCACTCCTTCCTCGGAAGAAGTAGCGGATCCGTCGATACCGCGTGTGTGGGCACCCCTGTCCGGCCCAATACACGTTTCGACTCCATCACCTCAACCCGCGTCATTCTCGGCCGGCGAGGCGACGCATCCGATCGTTGAGGTACCGCTGTTCAGGGACGCTGGTGGCGAGTTGAGCGGCCCTCCGATAGCTTTCGACGGCGCCGGTCCGGTCGCCGATCATTTCCAGGAGGTGTGCGCGTACCGCGTGGGTTCGGTGATGACGCCGCATCGACGGGTTGTCGAGCAGGGGAGCGATCAGGTCCAATCCCTGCTTCGGGCCAAAAACCATGCTGATGGCGATGGCCCGGTTGAGCGTCACCACCGGGCTGGGTCCCACTCGGTCGAGCATGTCGTAAAGGATGCTGATCTGCCGCCAGTCCGTGCTCTCCCACGTGGGCGACTCCGCGTGCACGGCAGCGATCGCCGCCTGCAACTGGAACCGGCCGACGTGGCCGCGGGGCAGGACCCGCTCCAGGATTGCGACACCTTCCGCAATCAGGTCCCGGTCCCACCGGGAACGATTCTGTTCCGCCAACGGGATCAGGTTGCCGTTCTCGGTGCGGGTCTCCGCTCGCGAGTGGGTGAGCAGCATCAGCGCCAGAGCGCCCGCAACCTCGTCGTGATCCGGTATCGCACAATGCAATTGACGGGTCAGCCGGATTGCTTCACCGGTCAGACTCCAATCCACCAGTGCGCCACCGGCAGAACGGGTGTGACCCTCGGTGAACAGCAGGTGGCACACATCGAGTACCGACGTGACGCGCGAGGGCAAGTCCTGTTCGCTCGGGAGCTCGAACACAGCACCGGCCGACCTCAGGATCGACCGAGCCCGGGTGAGACGTTGCGTCATGGTCCGGTACGGAACCAGGTAAGCGGCAGCGATCTCGCGGGTTCCCAGTCCACCGACGGCGTGCAGAGTCAACGCAACCTGCGAGGAGCGGCTGAGACTCGGGTGACAGCACAGAACGAACATCTGCAGCATGTCGTCGCAGTCGCCGGCAGTCGCCTGATCCGCCGACGGCGCGATGTACGCGCCGCCGGGCTGTGCGCCGGCCACCGCCTCTTCGCGCCCAGCCCGTGCGCGGTCGGCCCGCAACCGATCGATCAATCGCCGCGACGCCACGGTGATGAGCCAGCCGCGTGGATTGGCAGGCACCCCGTCGCGACACCACTGCACCGCCGCCGCCTCGGCTGCTTCCTGGGCGGCGTCCTCGCAGTCTGCGAAGTCACCATGCCTGCGCAGCAGGGCAGCGAGGACGTGCGGCGACTCGTGCCGCCACACGTCCTCCACCACCGGGTCACTCACTGGTCGTCGCCGCCCGGCCACATCGTCGGACGCAGTTCGACGGTTTCGCCAGGGCCGGCGAATTGCGCAGCGATCTCCTCGGCGCGGGTGCGGTCTTCCACATCTATAAGGAAGAACCCCGCCAGGTGCTCTTTGGCCTCCGAATACGGCCCATCGGTTACCAGCGGTTTGCTGTCACCCCACCGATACAGCCGCGATGATTCGGGCGCCCCGAGGGCTTCGCCCGTCAGCAACTCGCCCTTCTCCTGCATCTCGCCGAGCAGCTTCTCGAAATCGGAGTTCATTTGACCCCGCTGCTCCTGCGACATCGTCTGGTACTCGGGCAGGTAGTCACCCGTCGGATGTCCCCAGGGCTGCGGATTGGAGTGAATCAGGATCACGTATTTCATCACGACTCCTTCGCGATCGCGGATGCGCCCGGATGACCCATCCTTACCTGAACGTCGGAGTCCACGCCCTGATATCGACATCCCAGTTGCGTTCGCCTACCCGCCGTGCGAGGGCGAGGTTCTGCGGCGCGGGCGGAGTACGTCTTGCTGGTCCACTGCCGCCCTCCTCGCCCCATGTCCGTGGTTGCTTGATGCCCGGAGTTGATCCCGAGCGCTGGGGGTTGACCGGATCGGAGGGCCTGAAGACCGCTGGCCCTGCCCGGCGAAACGACCTACTGCTATGTGGTCGCCGAGGATGGTGCCAGGTAACGGATTCCGCGTCGAGCAGCGCACGTTGTTCAATTGCAGGTGTTGGGCCTGGCGATGATGAGCGGGCATTCGGCGCTGTGCAGTACCGCCTGGGAGACCGAGCCCAGAGTCATGCCGGCGAATCCGCGACGGCCGTGGCTGCCGACGACGACGAGTTGTGCGGCTGCGGAGGCGGTGAGGATCGCTTCGGCGGGCAGCTCCTCTGCGACGACGCGCTCGACCGACACCTCGGGGTACTTCTCGGCGTAGCCGGCCAGGCATTCCGACAGCACCGCTTCGGCCTCGGTCTGCATGGTCGTGCGCGCTTCGTAGCGGTAGAACTCCGACCAGGTATGGACTGCCACCAAACCCGCACCGCGTTGTGCGGCCTCATCGAACGCGATCGCGATCGCGTCGGCGCTGCAGGGCGAACCGTCGACACCGACCACCACCGCGCCGGTGTCGGCTACCGTTTCCGGAATCACCGCGACGGGGCATTCGGCGTGGCAGGCGAGTGATGTGCTGACCGAGCCGAGCAGGGTGCGACGCACTGCGCCGAGCCCACGGCTCCCGACGACCACCAGCCGCGCCGATCTGCTGCGCTCGCGCAGCACGGAAACCGGGGAACCGGACACCGCGGCAGTGGAGATGACGGTCTGGGCGATGAGGGGGACCTTCGCGGCCGTTGCCGCAGCCGCGGCGACGATGGATTCGCCGTGGGTGCGTAGCTGTTCCGCATCGTAGAGTGGCCCGACGAGGCCCGGCCCGTAGTCGACCGGGACATCGATGGCGTAGACGAGCTGCAGCGGGGCGCGGTGCCGCGCGGCGTACTCGGCAGCCCAGCGCAGGGCGATGCGGGACTGCTGCGATCCGTCGACGCCGACGACAACCGGCTGGTTCGGGTGTCCAGGAGTGAACATGATGTGGGCCTTTCTGTTTCCTCCACTGTGAGCCGGGCTTTCGCAGCGCAGCAGGGTCAGATGTCCCGTGCGGAGAGGCACTAGGTCGTCGGCGAGAACACCCCGATCGGGGACCTGCGGGGGCGAACGACCCTGGGCGGGTGACGGTGTTGCGAGCAGGGTGGAGACAGAACCGTTCACCCACTCAGCAAGGCAGGTTTGCGATGAAGACCGAGAGCCCTCTCACCGTCGATGTCCGCGAGCCCGCGTCGGTGAGCACGTTGCTGGCCGGCTACCTGCACACTCAGCGCGAGACGATCCTGGATGGTCAGATCACGGTCGAGGCGCACGACGATCCGGATTCGGTCCCCGCCATGGTGATCGCGGCGCGGCGGGCCCGTAGCGTCCTGAGCGCACACCGGCGAACCGTTCATGCCGAGCCGGAGGTGCGCAGACTGATCGAGGAACTGCGCTGGTTCGGTATCAGCGTCGGCGCGGCCCACGAGCTGCGGACACAGTCGGCGCGATTGCACGCCGCCGTTGATGTGCTGCGTCCGCGCTATGTCCGCGGACCGGTGCGCGCCAGGATCAGCGAGTACTTCGGGGAACGAACCAGACTCGCCTGGATGGCCGCCTGTGACCTGCTCGGATCGGCCCGGTTTCCCGCGATGATCGAGGACCTGATGGCCGAGGAACGATTGCTGTGCGGCGGCGTTGTCGCGGGGATCGACGATGTCGACAACACCGTGGTGCTCGGCGCGTTGCTCGATCGGGTCAGGTCGCGCATGCGTGCGGTCGACTCGGCGGGGGAGGAAGACGCCCGCGACGCGGCGATCCACGCATTGCGCAAAGCGATTCGGCGCACCCGCTACTACCTCGAGAGCGTGCGCAATCTCGCGCCGGCGCGCACCGCGCAGGCGTGCGGGGGCATGACCGCGATACAAGATCTGCTCGGCGAGCACCAGGACGCGGTGGTGGCCAAACAGCACCTGATCCAGATCGCCAGGGAAGCCGAGAACGCCGACGAACCGACATTCACCTACGGGTTGCTGTTGCAGCGCGAAATCGACCGGACCGAGCAATGCTCGGCGGACTTGCCGTCGGCCTACTGGCGATCACTGCGTGATGCCCGGGTGATGGCGGACGTGCACGCGTAGAAATCAGTCCAGCGGTGCCGTCCAGCGCATGGTGGTTCCACCCTGGGGCCTCGGTGTGATGGTGAAGGTCCCGCCCATCTCCGCGGCGCGGGCCGCCAGATTGGCCAGGCCACTGCGGCGCCCGATCTCGGGGTCGATGCCGGTCCCGTCATCGGTGACCTCGATCGACACCTCGTCGCGCACGGTGAGCTCCACCGCCACCGTGCTCGCCTTCGCGTGCCGCACGACATTGCTCACCGCCTCGCGCAGGACGGCTTCGACATGATCGGACAGCGGTGGCTCGAGCACGGTGACCGGCCCGGCCAGCCGGACCGTGGTGCGCAGGCCGATCTCGTCGGTCATATCGGTGATGATGTCGTGCAGGCGTTTGCGATAGGTCGAGGAGTCGGTGGTGGTGTTGCTCTGCAGGTCGAAGATCGAGAAGCGGATGTCCTGCACGATCGCCTGAATGTCGTCGATGGTCTCGTCGAGACGCCCGCGCACCTCGGTCGACCTGGCTCGCTGCATCGTGCCCTGCAGTGACAGGCCGACCGCGAAGAGGCGCTGGATGACGTGGTCGTGCAGGCCGCGGGCGATGCGGTCGCGGTCGGCATAGACGTCGAGTTCGCGCATCCGACGCTGGGTGTCGGCCAGCTGCAACGCGACCGCGGCCTGGTCGGCGTAGGTAGTCATCAGCGCCTGGTCGATCGCGCTGAGCTGCGCCGCACCGGCGGGAAACACCGAGGTCAGGACGCCGGTGACCGAGCCGTTCGCACGCAGGGGCAAGGTGAGGACCGGCCCGAAATCGTCGACCGAGTCGAAGATCGGGGTCTGGGTGGGGGAGGCGGCGGCGACGGTGCGCCCGGACCGGAACGCCTCGGCCGAGTGCGAATCCTCGAGTGGGATGTGCTTGCCGATCAGGCTGCCGGCATCGATCCCGGCGGCGGCGACCACGACCAGTTCGGTGATCTCGTCGGGGGGAACATCCGGGTCTTCGGGCAGCGCGAGAAATGTGCAGGCCGAATCGGTGAGGGCGCGTCCGCGTTCGGCGACCAGGCCGAGCACGTCGGCGGACGGGCTGCCCGCCAGTAGTTCGGTCGCCACATCGCGGATTGCTTCGAGCCACTGCTGGCGGACGCGCGATTGTTCGTAGAGCCGGGCGTTCTCGATCGCGATGCCCGCGGCGGCGGCGAGCGCCTGCACCACCACCTCATCGTCTTCGGTGAATTCTTGACCGCCCGCCTTCTCGGTCAGATACAGATTGCCGAACACCTCGTCGCGCACCTTCACCGGCACGCCGAGGAAGGTTCGCATAGGTGGGTGGTTGGCGGGGAAGCCGACCGAGGACGGGTGGTCGGAAAGGTTGGACAGCCGAATGGGTTTCGGGTCGGCGATGAGCAGACCGAGGACGCCGTGCCCGCGGGGCAGGTCGCCGATCAGCACCCGGGTGCGATCGTCGATGCCCTCGTAGACGAACTCGGCGAGCTGATTGCTGTTCTTCTCGGTTTCCCGCACGCCCAGTGCGCCGTAGCCGGCGTCGACGAGTTCGATCGTGGTGTGCACGATGGTGCGCAGGGTGTTGTCCAGGTCGAGCCCCGCGGTGATCACGAGCATGGCTTCCATCAGCCGGTCCATCCGGTCGCGCACATCGACGATCTGGGCGATCCGGTCCTGGACTTCGGCGAGCAGTTCACGCAACCGCAGCTGGGACAGGGTCTCGGTCACCGGCGCCCGGCCACTGGCCCCTGACGTGTTGTCCATAGGGCGCATTCTTCCACGCCGGGGGTGGGTGGCGACGGCTGTTACCTGCGCTGTTCCCGATTCAGGTCGGCCGCCATGACCGCGGCCTGGGTCCGGCGCTCGACACCCAGTTTGGTCAGCAATCGGGACACATAATTCTTGACGGTTTTCTCGGCGAGGAACATGCGCGCGGCGATCTGCCGGTTCGTCAGACCCTCGCCCAGCAGCGACAGCAGCGTGCGTTCCTGTTCGGTCAGGGTCGCCAGCGGGCCGGTCTTCTCCTCCGCTTCCGAGCGCAGCTTGGCCATCAGGGCGGCCGCGGCCCGATTGTCGAGCAAGGACTTGCCTTCGCCGACCTCGCGCACGGCGCTGATCAGTTCCAGGCTTCTGATGTCCTTGACGACGTAGCCGCTCGCACCGGCCAGAATGGCGTCGAGCATGGCCTGTTCGTCGGTGAACGAGGTCAGGATCAGGCAGCGCAGCTCGGGTTCGGTCGAGAGCAGTTCACGGCACAGTTCGATGCCGTTGCCGTCGGGTAATCGGACGTCGAGCACGACCACGTCGGGGCGCAGTGCCGGGATGCGGGCGAGGGCTTGCGAGCAGGATCCGGCCTCGCCGATCACCTCGAGATCGGGTTCGAGGGCGATCAGGTCGCCCACGCCGCGCCGGACGATCTCGTGGTCGTCGACCAGGAACACCGTGATCATCGCTGACTCGCTCTCGCCTCGGTCGGGCTGTTGTCTCCCATCTTCGCGCATCGTCGTCGGCTCGGTTCAGCGTCGAATCGCGGAGCGGTGGGTGAGCGGTGGGGCGCCGAGGGTGGCGATCGTGATGGCCAGGACCACACACAGCGGCTGCAGCCAGCTGAATTCCCGCAAGATCAACAGCTGCAACAGGATCCAGCCGATCAGCGCGCAGGCAGCGATCATCGCTGTCTGCGCGGTGCGCTTGTCCTCGCGGGCGGCATCGAGGGTGACGACCGTCATCGGCAGACCGACCACGAGTGCCAGCAGCACCCCGGCCAGGATCGGGCTCTGCCACGGCAACCGGTCCTCGGCTGTCGGTCCGAGCGTCAGCGCCCCGGTGATCAGGGCGAGCGCCCCTGCGAACGCCCACGTGGCCAGGAAGCCGGTGATCAGGCACAGGACGGACCGACGGGGGTCGAATCGTCGCAGGTAGGTGGACATGGGTAAAGCCTCGCGCGTTCGGGCCGGTCACCGGCAGGGCCGAAGGTCACGCGGAACAAGGACCCGGGTCCCGATCCGGTGACGTTCAGCTGTCTCGGCACCGGGTTCGGCGCACAATGCTGGGACGGTGTGGACACGTGTGCTGCCGGGTCTTCGGCAATTCCAGGGTTATCGACGGGCGTGGCTGCGTTCGGACGTGGTCGCGGGCGTGACGGTCGCCGCGTACCTGATCCCGCAGGTCATGGCCTATGCCACGGTCGCCGGACTGCCGCCGGTGGTGGGGCTGTGGGCGGCGGTCGCCCCGCTGGCGGTGTACGCGCTGCTGGCGACTTCACGACAACTGTCGGTCGGACCCGAGTCGACGACCGCACTCCTCACCGCGGTGACCTTGGCACCGCTGGCCGCGGGCGACCCGGAACGGTATGCGGCGCTCGCCGCGGCGCTGGCGCTGCTGGTCGGGCTGGTGTGCCTGCTGGGAGCACTGGTGCGACTCGGGGTGCTCGCGGATCTGCTCTCGTATCCGGTGCTGGTCGGGTATCTGGCGGGGACCGCCGGGCTGATGATCGTCGGCCAGCTGGGGCAGGTCACGGGTGTGCCGGTCACCGGGACGTCGGTCACCGCGCAATTGCGCTCGTTCGTCGCCGAAATCGACCAGTGGCATCCCGCGACCGCCGCGGTGGCGGGTTCGGTGCTGGTACTGCTCCTGGTGATGGCGAAATGGGCACCGCGCGCACCGGGCCCGCTGATCGCGGTACTGGCCGCGACCGTCGCGGTGGCGGTGATCTCGCCGCAGCGGCTCGGGATCAGCGTGATCGGCGCGGTTCCCGCCGGCCTGCCGACGCCGGCGTTTCCGGGTGTCGGTGTCGATGAGGTGTCCGCGTTGCTGCTGCCCGCCGTCGGCATCGCGGTGGTCGCCTTCTCCGACAACGCACTGACCGGGCGGGCGTTCGCGGCGCGCCACGGCACCCATGTGCAGGCCGATACCGAGCTGGCGGCCCTGGGGGCGACGAATGTGGCCACCGCGCTGACCAACGGATTTCCGGTGAGCTGCAGCGGGAGCCGCACCACCATCGCCGACCTGCTCGGTGCGCGCACGCAGCTCTACGCGCTCGTGACTCTCGCCTCGGTGCTGGTCGTACTGTTCGGCGCGGGCGGCGTGCTGGCCGGATTCCCCTATGCCGCGCTGGGCGCGCTGGTCGTCTACGCGGCGCTTCGGCTGATCGATGTGGCCGAGTTCCGCCGGATCGCCCGCTTCCGGCGCAGCGAACTGGTGCTCGCGCTGGGAACCGTGCTCGCCGTGCTGGTGCTCGGTGTGCTCTACGGCGTTCTGGTCGCGATCGCCCTGTCGGTGTTCGACCTGCTACGCCGCCTCGCCCGCGCGCACGACGCGGTGCTCGGATTCGTTCCCGGTCTCGCGGGCATGCACGACGTGGACGACTACCCCGACGCGAAACCCGTTGCGGGACTGGTGGTCTACCGCTACGACGCGCCACTGTGCTTCGCCAACGCCGAGGATTTCCGCAAGCGGGCGCTCGCCGCCGTCGGGTGGTGGCGCGAGCGAAGCGGGGAACCGGTCCGCTGGTTCGTACTCAGCGCCGAGGCCAATGTCGAAGTAGATCTCACCGCGCTCGACGCGGTCGAACAGGTGCGTGCCGAGCTGGTCTCGCGCGGGATCGTCTTCGCGATGGCGCGGGTCAAACAGGATCTACGCGAGGAGCTCGATGCGAGCGGGCTCACCGAACGCATCGGTCCCGATCGGCTGTTCCCCACGCTGGCAACCGCGGTGGCGGCGTTCCGATCCGATCCGGGGCCGATCGGCCCGGTCGCGCGATGACCTTGTCCCCTGATACGGCGGGCCGGACCCGACGATGCTCGATGTCGAGAGCGCGATCGTCACGCGATCGCGATGACGAGAGGAGCGATGATGAGCGACGAGCACCAAGCCGAACACCGGACCAGGTCGGTGCTGGCGGCGGTCGACGGTTCCGCGAGCTCGTATCAGGCCGCCGCGTGGGCGGCGGCCGAAGCCGCCCTGCACCACCTGCCACTGCACATTCTCACCTCGGGCGCGGTCCAGACCGGGTTCGGGCCCGGGATGTCACTGGGTGAGGCGGACCTGGAGTGGTTGCGCGTCGACGCCGAGCGGGTCGTCGGGGAGGCCGAGCGCGTCGCCCGCGCCGCGGTGCCCGACGAGGACCTCGCGATCACCACCGAGGTGAGTTTCGAGCTGGCCGCGCCGCTGCTGATCGAGCGCTCCACCTCGGCGCAGATCCTGGTGGTCGGCAGTCGCGGGCTCGGCGCGTTTCAGCGCGGTCTGCTCGGCTCGGTCAGCCGCGCCGTGGCCCAGCACGCGCATTGCCCGGTGGCGGTGATCCACGGCATGGCCGGGATCGATCCGGTGTCGGCGGCGCAGCCGGTACTGGTCGGCGTCGACGGCAGCGCCAACAGTGTGCCCGCGGTGGAACTCGCCTTCGACGAGGCGTCGCGGCGCAAGGTGGAGCTGGTCGCGTTGCACGCGTTCAGCGATTCCAGCGCGCTGGATCTGCCCGCGTTCGGGTGGGAAATGGGCAGGCAGTCGGCTGAGGCCGATCTCGCCGAAGCGCTGGCGGGTTACGCAGAGCAGTATCCCGACGTGCCGGTCCGCCGCATCGTGGTCGCGAACCGGCCGGTGCGCTCGCTGCTCGACGAGTCGGCTTCGGCGCAGTTGCTGGTGGTCGGCAGCCACGGTCGAGGTGGCTTCTCCAGCATGCTGCTCGGGTCGACGAGCAACGCGCTCCTGCATTCGGTGGAGATCCCGACGATCGTGGTCCGCAGCAGGCTGTGACCAGCGAACGGCTCGGCGAAATACTAAGGCGGCCACCGGAATCCGGTGGCCGCTTTCGCCTGTGTCGTCGTGGTCTGGTCATTGCACCGTGAGAATCTCGGCGAGTGACCTCCGCGGAGTGGGCGGTGGTTGCTGGTCGTCGGGAGCGGTCCCGATCCGTATGACGACCTGCGGAATGCCGGGATGGCCGATCAGGCTGCTCAGTAGCCGCCGTCCCGCGGTGAGCTCGGTGATGTGGGTGAGCGCGCAGCTCGACATCCCCGACGCGGTGCATTCGAGCAGCACCGCCGACAGCGCCTCCCCGGTGTGCAGCCACGTCGGCGGTGTCTCCTCCGTCGCTGTCAGCACGACCAGGCGGGCGTGATCGCGCAGTTCGCCGCGTCTGGCCGAGGGGCCCGGCTTCGGAAAGGCCCGGGCGACACCCACTCTGGCCTGCTCGGAGGCCGAGACCAGCGCCGAGGGCGGCACCCCCTCCGGTGTGCTGGGATGACCCGACCACCAGTGGAGTTCGCCCTGATAATCCATGTCGTAGCGGCGCAGGGCCGCGGACTGCTCGGAGGCTACCGACAGGCGCTCGCGGGCGTCCTCGTCGAGGACATCGAGGGTGACCTCGTGCGGCGAGACCAGATCGTCGAGGGCCAGCCGGACCGATCCCCACCCGATGGGTTCGGCCATCGGCAGCCGGTCGGTGTAGCGGCGGGTGATCGCGTCGGCGCGGCGGAAGACGCCCATCGGCGGGTCCGGCCACGGCTTGAACTCGAGGGTTGCCAGCAGCTCCGGCCGGGTCGGGTCGGGCAGCCGCAGGGTGTCGGTGCGCCAGCCCTTCGCGGCGAACGCGGTCCGCACGTGGTGCAGTGCCGCACCGCAGCTGATCACCGCTTGGCGCGCATGCGGATCGGCGGCGGTGAGCTGACGGTCGTGGTCACGGAACAGGTGCAGCCGGGTGCCGTCGAACACCCACCGCCACGGCTGGGTGTTGTGGACCGACGGTGCGCGGCACCCGAGGCGGATCGCCGCTCGGATCATGGGATGGTCGGGGACTGCGGTGGCTCGTTCATCGCTCATACCAGCAAGTCTCGTCCTTGCCAGGTATTTGCCGAGACGGTCTTTGCGCCCGTTCGATGGGGACCTAATGCCCTCATCGCCCGGGTCTGTCGTGGTGCACGACCATGACGGGGCACTCGGCGTGCTGCACCAGCCAGTTGCTGGTCGAACCGAGCAGCAGACCACGGAACCCGCCCCGCCCTCGGCTGCCGACGACCAGGAGCTGCGCGGTTCGCGACCATTCGGCCAGCCGTTCGCGCGGTCCGTACACCTCGACCTCACGGCGCACGACGACATCGGGGAATCGCTCGGTCCAACCGGCGAGCCGTTCGGCCAGCAGTGCCGCTTCGGCGGTCTCGAAGTCGGCGATCGGCACCGATAGGTAACTGGCACCACCGAATTCGCCGCCCGAGAGATCACTCCAGCCGTGCACGGCGACCAGTTCGGCTCCGCGCAGCGACGCTTCGGCGAACGCGGCGCCGATGGCGGGCTCGCCGACATGACTGCCGTCGACACCGACCACAACCGGTCCGGTCCGGCTGTCCGGGTCGGGGCCGCGCACGATGACGACCGCGCCCTGCGCGTGGGAAGTCACCGCGAGCAGCGTCGACCCCAGGTGGGCGATCGAGCCCGCCCACGGCGCGACCCCGAGGACGACCAGATGCGCGTGCGCCGACGCCGCGATGAGCGTCCGGGCCGGATTGCCGTTGGCGAGCTCGGTGGTGACGGTGATCGCCGGGGCGATGGCGTGCGCCTGCTCGCGAGCCTCGGTCAGTACGCGTTCGGCGGCGAGCCGGATGTCTTGCATCGTGGCGTAGATGAACGCGTCGTAGGCGCTGCGCGGGGTGCGGTCGGCGATCGGCGCGGTGCAGTGCACGATGTGCAGCGCGCGTTCGCGGGCGGCGGCAGTGCGGGCTGCCCAGCGCACGGCGGCGGCGGATCCGTCCGATCCGTCGATTCCGACGACCACCGCGGCGGACGACATCAGGTGCGGGTTCTCGCTGTACTGAGTCATGGTCGGCCTTTCTGGCTGGTGGGCTGATCGCAGGCCGACGCTACGGACTCGGCGCGTGCGCCCGCGGTGTCCACGCCGGTGCGTGTGCTGAAGTCGACCGGGAAAACCGGGTGCGCCGGTCAGGCGGGCAGCACGAGTGCGGCCCGGTGCATACCGAGCCAGGCGCCAGCGAGGTTCACGTCGAGGACGTGGCGGAACTGTGCCGGTGATTCCGACTCCACACCGCCGAAGTCGAGAATGCCCGCGTTGTTCACCAGCACCGCCAACGGCCCGAACGTCGCTTCGGCGTCGTCGAGCACGCGCCGCCACTGGTTCTCGTCGGTGACGTCGAGATGGCGGAACACCGCCCGTGAGCCGAGTTCGGCCGCGGTGGAGCTGCCGTCCCGGTCGAGTATGTCGGCGACGACGACCCCGGCGCCGGACTTGACGAGAGTGTGCGCGACGGCCGCGCCGATGCCGCGCGCCGCACCGGTGACGACGACGCTGCGCCCATGCAGATCGAACATGATGATCGAACCTTTCCTGTGGGGGTACGGCTCCTTCTCAGCCTGCTCGCCCCGGCCACGCCCAGGAAGTGCTACATGGCAGGCCGACGGGTGACCTGAAGTCCTTCCGAACGGGGTCGTCGTGCCCTTATCCGTGCCTCGCGCTGCTGCGATCGTGGGGAGGACGGATCGTTTCGACGAAGGACGGACACCCATGGAACGCGGACTGCCTGACGACGACACCGTGAAGGCGGCGCTGGTGCTGTCCGGGCGCGCCCCGTCCGTGCACAATGTGCAGCCCTGGCGCTGGCGCGTCGCCGACCACAGCATCCACCTCTATCTCGACACCGGCCGCGCGCTGCCCGCGACCGATCCCGACTACCGCGACATCGTGATCAGTTGCGGTGCGGCCCTGCATCACCTGTCGGTGGCGCTGACGGCGATGGGCTGGGCGCCGGTGATCCGCCGGATCCCCGACCCCGCCGCACCGGATCACCTGGCGACCTTGACCCTGGTACCGCACCGGCCCACCGCGCTCGACATCGAGCTGAGCAAGGCCATCACCGTCCGGCGGACCGATCGGCGCCGTTACACCTCGTGGCCGGTCCCGCCCGGCTACCTCGGTTTGTTCACCGAGCGGGCCGCAGTCCTGGGTGCGGTGGTACGCCGGATCGGCGACCGGGAACGGGTGAAGGCCGCTGCCCGGCAGGCGGACAGAATTCACGCCGCCGACGAGTCCTATCGGTTCGAACTCGCGATGTGGTCGGGCAGGCACAGCAGCGCCGACGGCGTCCCCGCCCGCAATGTGCCGCCCGGCGGGCCTGCCGATGACTTCCCGCCCCGGGCGTACGCCGCCGCCGAATTCACCGATCCGGCAGGCGGACCCGATCACGCCGAGTTGCTGGTGATCGGGACGGGTGCCGACGATCGGTTGTCGCGGTTGCGCGCGGGGGAGGCGATCAGCAGCGTGTTGCTGACGGCGACCGGAATCGGACTCGCCACCTGCCTGCTCACCGAACCGCTCGAGGTCGCCGCCGAGCGCGCGGAGATCCGCAACGACCTGCTGTCCGACACCATCTATCCGCAGGCGTTCCTGCGCGTCGGATGGGCGCCGGACAGCGCCGACCTCCCTCCCGAAACGCCACGGCGACGGATCGAGGACCTGATGATCGGAGAGGACGAGGTATCCGATGACCAGCAGCTCCAGCCCTGACATCGACACTGTCCGTACCGTTTTCGGCCACGCCTCGCGCGCGCCGTCGCTGCACAACAGTCAACCGTGGCGCTGGCGGTGGGACGGCACCACCGCGGCGCTGTCCGTCGACCCCGAGCGGCTGCTCCCCGCGACCGACATGTTCAACCGCGAAGGCGTGCTCGGGGCCGGGGTGATGCTGAATCACGCCGAAGTCGCGTGGGGTGCGGCGGGGTGGCAGACCCGGGTGACCACGTTCCCTGACCCGGCCGTCCGTAGCCACCTCGCCTCGCTCGAACCCGTGTGCCCGCACGACCCCACCGAACCGGAACAACTACTCGGCGAGGCGATCGAACGGCGCTATAGCGACCGGATGCCGATGTCGGAGCCGTCGGGTTGGCAGACCACGTCCCAGATTCTGGAGTTCATCGCCGGCCGATCCGGCACGACCACAACCTTTCTCGACCCGGCCGCGTCGGCCGCACTGCACCAGATCTCGGCGATGACCGCCGGATTCCGTCGCTACGACCCCAAGTACCAAGCAGAGCTGAGCTGGTGGACCGCGGGCCCCGACGCGGGCCGAGCCGGCCTGCCCGCCGCCGTACTGCCGACCACCCTCGACCGATCCCGCATACCGATCGGGCGCGAATTCCCGGCCGGGACAGCGGGTCCGGCCGGAGACGGCAATGATGAGGCGATGGTCGCGGTGCTGTCCACCACCGGAGATGCGGCGACCGACCTGCTCGACTGTGGACGTGTGCTCTCGGCCGTGCTGCTCGAGTGCACGGCGCAGGGCCTCTCGACCTGCGCCATCTCCCACGTCGTGGAAATTCCATCGGCCAGAGCCAAGGTGGCCGAACTTGTCGGACAGCGTTACCCACAGGTGCTGGTGCGAATCGGCTGTGCGCGCACGGAACCGCCACCGCGCACCCCTCGCCGGCCCCTCGACAGTTTTCTCGAAAACAGCCTCGCCGACGACACCTCAGACGCCCGCCGACCAGGCTGACCAGTTCCGATGACGGGAATAGGGCCTGATTCGAAGGGACTTTATCCTCTATTTGCCCGTCGATTGCGGATGGTGGGATCGGGGCCCGTGAAACGCTCTGCCCCAAGGATGTGAGGTTCTCAGGTGACAACTGAAGTTCTCCGATATCGCCCCCGAACTCTCATGGCGACGAGCGAGCTGTATGTCATCGCCCGGCTCGACTTCGGTGACGCCGCGGCCGATCTCTACAGCAGCGAGGTCTATTGCGACCACGCCGACGACGGCGCGATCTCCGCCAGCACCACCGCGAGCTGGTCGCGGTCCCTGCCCCTCGCGCCGAACATGCCGACCGACCTGGATGGACTCGACCGAACGCTGGCCACGGCCGGCTACTACCGCACCGGCGACTGGCGCGTGCGGGTCACGGCCAGCGGCGCCGTGCGCTACTTCGCCGACGCCACCTCCGGACATCGAGGAGCAGATGACCGGCATCTTGATCACCCGCAGCCGCGGCTCGATTTCGGCAGGCCGGTGCGGTAGAACTGCACGCCCGTGATCAGCGCTCGCACCAGCCCGGCATCGCTAGCGGTCGCTGAAGTAGCGGTACACCGTGCCGATGCTGACGCCGGCCGCCACCGCGATCCGGTTGGTCGAGGTCTCGGTGATCCCGCGCTCCCCGAACAGCTCCGGCGCGGCGTCGAGAATCTGGTTCCGGGTCGCCTCGGCTCGATCCTGCGTGGGCTGACGGCGAGGGGGCCCGCGGTACTCCTTACCGTTCACGACACTCCAGCCGCAGCACAGCGGATGTGACGGGCCGCAGGGCAGAGCCGTTCGGCAGTCGGTGATGGACCATCTGCTCTTACCGTCCCCGACCGCCCGGCGTGAGGATTGATGTAGGTCCCCGCCGCGGTGACCGGCCCACCCAATCGTCTACTTCGAGGTCGATCTGATGACTGAGCTGCATCCTCTGGATTCGGGGTTCATGGAGTTGGAGGACACCGACCGGCACATCAGCCTCGGCATCGGTGCCGTCGCGATTGTGGCGGGACCGGCGCCGACCCGCGCGGAGTTCGACGCCATCCTCACCGACGCGCTCGACCGCAACGAACGTCTCCGGCAGCGAGTCCGCACTTCGCCGCTGGAGCTGAAGGCCGCGGTGTGGGAGGACGACCCCGATTTCGCACTGGCTCACCACCGCCGGTGGACGGCCCTGCCTCAACCGTGTGACGAACCGATGCTGCGCGAGCTCGTCGCCACCGAACTGGCGGAGCGGTTCGACCGCGATCATCCGCTGTGGCAATGCGTGGTCATCGAGCATGTGGCCGGCGGACGCTGGGCCTTGCTGCTCAAAGCCCACCACAGCATGGTCGACGGCGTTTCGGGGATCGCGTTGTTCGAACGGCTCTGTGATCCGCCGCCGGGTGGTGACCGGAAACCTGTGACGGCACAGCGCAGTTCGCGAACCGGCCGCGTGGCCGGCGCTCTCCGGTTGCCGTTGACGGTGCCGCGGCTCGCCTTCTCGATGGTGCGCGGTCTGGTCCCGGTCGTCACCGCGGCGCTCACCCCGACGGCATCGTCGTCGCTGAACGGTCCCATCGGCAGGCAGCGGCGATTCGCGGTCGCCAGGGCGTCGCTGACCGAAGCTCGCGAGATCGGCGGGGTCTTCGGCGTCACGGTGAACGATGTGGTGCTGGCCGCTATCGCGTCGGCCTATCGGGCGGTGCTGTCCCTGCGCGGTGAGGAGCCGACGGCCGGAAAGTTGCGGGTGCTGGTTCCGGTGTCCGTCCGGCCGCCCGGCGCCGAAGACATCGCCGACAACCGTGTCTCGGTGATGATCCCCTTCCTGCCGATCGAGCTCACCGATCCCGTCGAACGGCTCGCCACCGTGCACGAACGCGTCGCTCGGCACCGCGCGAAAGGCGAGGCCGAGGCGGAGAAATCGGTGCTGGCGATGGCTGAATGGCTACCCCACGCGGTCGTGGCACGAGCTTTCCAGCTGGCCGGGCACTTCCCGCAGCGCAGCGTCGCCGCCCTGGCGACCAATGTCGTCGGCCCGCGCCGGGTGCTGTCTTTGCGGGGACGCGAGGTGCTGGAAATCCTGCCCTGCATCCCCATCGCGATGCGCCTGCGCACAACGATCGCCATCCTCAGCTATCACGATCAGCTCGTCTTCGGGATCACCGGCGACTACGACACCACCCCCGATATCGACGCGATCAGCGCGGGTATCGAGCAGGGGATAGCCGAATTGCTGGCCCGGGCAAGGGCGTGATCGCGATGACGTCGTCGACATTCCGGACCGACGCGGTGTTCTCGCGCGTGGCGCGCTGGTGGCGGTGCCGCCCGTGGAACACCAACTCGCTGATGCGATGGCCGGATCGGCTGGGCGCCGCGGTGCGGTTGCTCGCCGTCGTCGTCGTGCTGGCCGCGGTGCCGGTGGCCGGTGCGGTCGGCAGCGTCGCCTACTCCGACGACGCCGCGCGGATCCGTGTCGAGCACGCGCAAACGACTGCCGTCGAGGCACTGGTGCTGGACCGGCCCGAATACACTTCACTACATATCCGGCAGGCCGAGGTGACCTGGACCGGTGCCTCAGGGCCGGTCGTGGCCACCGTGCCGGTCAGTCGCACGGTCGACAAGGGTGATCGAATCTCGGTGTGGCTGAACCGATCCGGCGACCCGGTGGACGCACCGAGGCCACCGATCGCCGCGGTCATGAACGCGATCGGCGTCACCGTGCTGATCATGGCCGGTGCCGGGCTGGCTGCGTGGTGCTCGATCACCTGCGCGGAATGGTTCGTGACCCGGCGTCATTTCGCGGCTTTGGACCGCCAGATGCCGCAACTGGACCGGTGAACGAGCACCCTTGCGGCACAGTCGATCCCAGAGCTCAGAGGACGCTCAACATGCGTGCGAACGCACCGCCACGCTCGGCGAGGGTGCCGAACGATATCGCTCGTTGATGCTGCGTACTCGCTCCACCAACGCGAGGACCGGCCGTTCGTTCTGCCAAGGAGCGATCCTCTCGATGGCTCGTTGTGCGCGTGAGTCCGCGATGGTTGCCCATGGTCGCCAGCGCTTGGTACGTCTCGCCGAGAACGTGGCAACCTTCTTCGAGTTCGCCTGTTGAATTCCGACGTCATGTATCGGCGAAGTCTGAGGTCGCAGCGTGTTGCTGCGGAGCACTTTCGGCCTTCGCCGTGTACGGCACGATGCGTGTTGGTCCCGGACGTGCCGCTGGACTCGAGTAGCGTCGCCAGCGGACGTTTCACTTCATCTGACCGGGAGGCGGCCATGGCTGAGACCGCGAATACCGATGATTCGGGACTCGAGGGGACGGCGTCGCCGTTGGTGCGGCTGCTCAACGGCGGCAATTGGTTGCCGCAGCAGGAAGCCGAGGCGCTTCGCGCGGACCTGTTCTACCAACGCGCTGTGCATGCCTACATGACCATGCTGCCCGCGCTGAACGTGATCGGGATGCGCGACGGGTCGGAGAAAGCCTTCGGGCGCGGGTATCACGTGCTACCGATCTGGAAAGACCGGATGGACAGCCGGACCTGGGTCCCGACCCCGAACGCGGACGTCATCTACGCGATGAGCTACCTGGACCTGAAAGAGACCGGGCCGCTGGTGGTGGACGCTCCGGGCAATGTCATCGGGATGTTCACCGATTTCTTCCAGCGCACCCTGACCGACGTCGGTGCGATCGGCCCTGACCGGGCGCGTGGTGGGCTCTACCTGCTGCTGCCGCCGAACTACGACGGTCACGTCCCGGGCGGCTACTACACCGTCACCTCGTCTACGTACAACGTGTTCCTGTTCTTCCGTGCGGTGATGGGCCGCGGCGACGGGGAACCCGATCCCGCGGCGGGAGTCGCGGTCGCCGAACAGACCCGGGTCTTTCCGCTGTGGACGCCGGAGAAGGATGTCGCGGCGATGCAGTTTCCCAACGCGAGCGGTCAGCGCCTGAACATGATGTACCCGACCGACTTCGAATACTGGACGAAGCTGAAGGAGTTCGTCGACTACGAGCCGGTTTCGGCGATCGAACCGGAACTGCGCGGGGTGCTGGCTTCGATCGGCATCATCAAGGGTGAGCCGTTCAGACCCCGAGACTGGCAGCGGGCAGCGCTGGATCGCGCCGTTGCCGATGCCCCGAGGATGATCCTGGCATCGGCTCAGCTGGGACGTGAAGACGATCGCAACTACTACTACGACGACCGCCGATGGCAAGTCGCCTGGGCGGGGGGCACGGCCGAGTGGATGCAGGACAGCTACCTCGACCTCAACACCCGGTCCAGGTTCTTCCAGTACGCCTACTCCTCGGCACCGGCGATGAACATCCACTCCACCGGCGCCGGGTCGAAGTACCCGTTCACCTATCACGATGCCGACGGTGAGTTTCTGCACGGCAGCCACACTTACAAACTGCGCCTCCCACCACATGTGCCTGCCGGACTGTTCTGGGCAACCACCGCCTACAACATCACCGACGGCACCATGCCCGAAACCGATCAGTTGCTGCCCTCGACCAACGGGTACTACGACATCCCGCCCAACGACGACGGCTCGATCGACATCTGGTTCGGGCCACGCAAGCCCGACGGCGTCACCGACGCGGCCTACGTCCGAACCGTTCCCGGCCGCCACTTCATCGTTGCCCTGCGCTTGTATGGCACCGAGGTCGCTTTCTACGACCAGACCTGGCGACCCGACGACCTCGTCAAGATGTCCTGACAGCAGCTCCGCGCCGCGGAGGTCCAGTTCCATGTAGCCGGGCTCGTCGATGCAGAGCAGGTCGACGCGCGCCCGTAGCGGGCGATCGTCTTGGTCAGTTGCTTCTCGTCGGCGGCTTCGACGAGCTCGTTGACCAGTTTCGTGGCGAGGGTGTATTTGACTCGGTGTCCCTGCATGGCCGCTTCGGTGCCCAGCGCGATGAGCAGGTGGGACTTGCCGGTGCTGGAGTCGCCGATCAAGCAGAGTGACAGGCCCTTCTTGATCCAATCGCCCTTGGCGAGAGTGTTGATCGTGGCTTCCTCGATGTTGGGGTTGGCAACGAAGTCGAACGCGCGCAACGATTTGTCGCGTGGGAACCCCGCCGACGCGAGCCGGCGCTGCGTCAACTACGAGACTGTGCCCGGTGCATCGAGATCGACCACAGGTGTTTCGACGGGCGCGAACTCGCCGATCTTGCGAGCCTCCAACGCGACCGCGTCCGAGGTGAGCACCCCGGCCTGCAACGCGGCAGCCAGGCCCGCGACGACGTGTTCGTGGGGCAGATGCCGATGCAGCAGACGGACTTCGATGTGGCGCTCACGCGCGGCTCCGGCACTAGGGGCGGTGTACGGCTTTGCTGGGGCGGTGTGGTGGATCCGGTGTGGTGCAGCGCCGTCCACGATTTCGTGCTGTCCGGCGGGTTCGGTTCTGTCCGTGAGATCCCAGATCAACGGGGACGGCCGTCGCGCACGATCAGTTGTCATGTTCGATCATGGCGGCGGCTTGTTATTGAACTTCCACGAACCGTAGCTCGACAAGCAAAGGGTGGTCTCCTTGCGGGTGTTGAGGTAGGACGTTGTATGGCGCGGGCAGCTGTCGTCACTGTGGTAGCCAGGGTTGATCTGAAGGACCCTGTCGACCAAGTCGTCATCCGGCTGCGAATCGCACGGCACAACCTTGTAACTCTCCTCGTAGGCACTGGATTCGCGGAAGACGCAGTCCCCGACTTTCGCGTTCTCGATGGCGTCAGCAGGGTAGCTGGTGGGAGCGCAGGCCACGGTCATCACTGTCAGTGCGATCCCCGTGACACCCCAGAGCCGTGTCATCAATGTGTGAATTCCCCTCATCGCTCGGCAAGGATGGAATCGTATGTCGCGCATCGCCAGCCTGGTCGAGCACGCCGTCGACTCCTGGAAGGCGCCACGGACCGAACACCGGTGGAAAGCGCTGGTGGACTCGAGCTATGCGCTGAGCGCTGTGGGTGCGTCGAGCTAGCCGTTCAGCTCGAGACGAGCGCTGCACCGCAGGTCCTGCCCTACCTAGACCGAGCGCGCAGACCGGGCCACCGCGAAGGCATCGTGGCGACGGTGTAGGCCAAACAGGTTGTACGCGGGCTTCTCGCAGACCTCGGCTGGCAGCGGGAGTGGATCACAGACCTCGGTGGGATCGAGACTGCCCGGGCCACGGAGGCCGCGATCCTGTTGGTACCGCATGTAATCCGATCCACCAGAATCATGCCCTTCGCCATCTCGATTGCCCGCTGAGAGCCCGTGGTGTTCACCGTGCTGGCCGCTCTGTCGGGGATGGAACGCGCGAGTACATCCGCGACAGCACTCTCGAAGGCCACGAATCCGCCCGTCAGCGCGGCAAATTGATCGGTGGTGCCACCGTCGCCGACGACACCGTGCTCGCCATGGCGCTGCACCTACGCACGGTCCGTTCGACTCCACGGTCGGCGAGTCCGTGGAGCTGCCAGGCGCAGGACGGCCATGCCAGTTTCCACGTCGTTTCCGGCCAACGACTCGCGGGACTGCCGCTTCGGCTGATTGGCTGCGCCATGCCGGGGTATGCCGCGATCGGACGAGCGCACCGGATGCTCGTCAGCACATTCAGACGATGGGAGCAGGCCATGCTCGGTCTAGGTATTCTCGGATGGATCATCATCGGCGGACTCGCCGGATGGATCGCCAGCAAGATCATGAAAACCGATGCCCAGCAAGGAATCCTGCTCAACATCGTCGTCGGTGTCATCGGCGGTCTGCTCGGGGGATTCCTGCTCGAACTGCTCGGGGTGGACGTCGAAGGTGGCGGACTCTGGTTCAGCTTCTTCACCTGCATCGCCGGCGCGGTCGTTCTGTTGTTCCTCGTCAAGCTGGTCACCGGCCGCCGTGGAGCCTCGCGATAGCCTTGCCCGACTCCGATATCGGACGCGCGGCCCGAAGCCTTTGGCTTCGGGCCGTTTTCGGATGTCGTGGGGCGCGCATTCGATCTGAACGATCGGCGTCGCGGTCTCGAGGCGCACGCGGTGGCGGGAGGGGCAGCGGCTAGAACGCGCCCAGCCCAGGGTCGCGACACTCCGGGCTGATCAACCAACCGTTCGGGTGCGGGCACTCAGGCCGGGCAAGACCAGCATGAGCCAGCGTTCGCGCGCGGCGGGGGACCGGTCGATCGGAGCAGTGGAGAACAGCAGGTAGATGTCGGCGACGGTGACATCGGGGTGGACATTGCCGTCGGCTTGCCCGGCGCGGATGAGCGTGGCCAGTGCGGCGCCGGCGCGCTGTTCGTCGGTCTGTACCCGGAGATCGGCGCCGAGGGTCTGTGCCGCTGCTTTGGCAGCGTGATTGATGGCCGAGACCTCCACGACCCGTCGCAAGAACGCCGTGATCTCGTGCGTGGCGTCCGCGCCGCCCGCGACACGATCGCACGCCGCTTCGGCGTCATCGGCGACCTGGGCCACATATTCGGCCACGATGGCGGTGACCAGGTCTGCCTTGGTCGGGAAATGACGGTAGAGGGTGCCGACGGCAACCCCGGCCGCAGTCGCGATCTCGTTCATCCCCACGTCGGGTCCGTGCGTGGTGATCTGTTCACGGGCGGCGGACACGATCTTGCCGCGGTTGCGGATCGCGTCGGCGCGCTGCGGTCTGGCCTCGGTCATGAACTTCTCCCACAGGGTCCTTGCGTGAAGATGAATACTCGTTCACGATAGAACATGAATTGTTGTTTACCTTACCGACAGGAGACGACATGACCGACAAGATCGCCCTCGTCACCGGAGCCTCCTCCGGTATCGGCGAAGCTACTGCCCGCAAACTCGCCACCCTCGGCTACACCGTCTACGGCGCCGCCCGCCGCACCGACCGGTTACAGAAACTGGCCGCCGACGGGATCCGCCCGCTGGCCATGGACGTCACCGACGACGCCTCTGTGCGCGCCGGTATCGAACTCGTCGTGGCCGAGACCGGGCGCATCGACGTGCTGGTCAACAACGCCGGATACGGCTCCTATGGTGCGGTCGAGGACGTGCCACTCGACGAGGCCCGCTACCAGTTCGAGGTCAACGTCTTCGGCGCCGCGCGCCTGGCCCAGTTGGCCCTGCCGCACATGCGTGAACAGCGCAGCGGCACCATCGTCAACATCACCTCCATGGGTGGCAAGATCTACACCCCGCTCGGCGGCTGGTATCACGGCACCAAATTCGCTCTCGAAGGGCTCAGCGACTGCCTGCGGCTCGAGGCCAAGCCCTTCGGCGTCAACGTGGTCGTCATCGAACCCGGCGGTATCCGTACCGAGTGGGGCGGCATCGCCGCCGACCACTTGCGCAAGGTCTCGGGCGACGGCCCCTACTCGGCCCAGGCTGAAGCGGTGGCCGCCTCATTGGGCCCGCAGGCCACCGTCGCCCGCCTTGGTTCCCCGCCGGAGGTGATCGCGGACGCGATCGGCAAGGCCGTCACCGCCCGACGACCCAAGACCCGCTACCAGGTCGGGTTCGGTTCCCGACCACTGATCTTCCTGAAATGGTTGCTGCCCGACCGTGCCTTCGACGCACTTATCAAGCGCGCCGTCGGTATCCGACACTGAATGCGAGCCGTCGCCGAGATCGTGGCCGGTGACAGCGCCACTTGGTACGGCCAGGAACCGGTCCTTCTTCACTTTCCTCCGCTGGCAGATTGATCGTCGAACTGTTCCACAGCCTTCGACAATTCGGCGCGAAGGCGGTCCGCTGTCGCTCGTCCCCAGCATCGCTGGCGGTGGTGATGTCCTGAGGCGAGCTTGGAAACGCCCCACAGAAACCACACATTTTGACCGGAATCAATGCGAATTCATGCGAAACGATGAGAAGTGCCGTTTCGCGAAAGACCTTGGTACTGAGCACTATCGGGCAGTCGGGGACCTGGACGGTGTCGATGATCTGCGTGATCTGCTGGCGTGCGTTCTCTCCGTCCACGACCTGGCGCGTCTGGATGCGGTCGCTACCCAGCTCAACGGGCGACCACGCAAAACGCTCGGCTGGGAAACCCCAGCCGAGCGGTTGCATAAGCTACTCGCGGCCTGAACAACTGACCACGTGTTGCGACGACCCCTAGAAATCGCCGATCGACCTGCGGTCGAATTGGGGCAACCTGGCAGATCGGGGCTGGGATGGCGCAAACCCGTCGCCGTTCTGCTGCTCGAACACCGAGGTTGCGGCAGCGCCACCCGCTACACCACCTAGTGCTCCGCTGTCGCGGCAGTGAGCGCGCCGTTGGGCGATATCGACCATGATGGGCTGACAGCTCAACGCATCTGCCCGCAGGCTTCGGACCGCGGGCACTCCGTACGCCATCAGGTGAACAGAAAATCCGTCACCGGATGGGCGGTGCCCGCCACACGCCGCTCGCGATACTGCCCGACCAACCCGTCGAGCCGCTCCAGGTGCGCACGCGCTGCGGCCTGCCACTCGACCATAGGTAGTACCCGCAGTTCAAAGGAGTGGTCGAGGTCGTTGTGCAGGCTCACCTGGCCATGCTCCGCACCGGCCTGCGGTGACTGGTTCGCCCTGAACCCGGGTCCGAAACGGCGACTTGGATGTGGCTTCTCGATCGGGAAGCCGCGTTCCCGATGTCGCTCGGGGATGCCTCGAAAGTGAATACAGAATCCATGATGTTGCCTGTCGGGAGCGCCTCCGGTGGTGGTGCTCGCGCCGATATGTGGCGAGCCCGCAGCTACCGTGGAGGCTATGCCAACTGCTGTGCACCCCGCAGATCTCGTCATCACCCGGGCCACGCCGGACGAGTGGGCCACCGTCGTCGACTGGGCCGCGGCCGAAGGATGGAATCCAGGGGAGGCTGATCGCGGCGCGTTCTTCGCCCAGGATCCGCACGGATTCTTCCTCGGGCGGGTCGACGGGGAGCCCGCCACGGCGATCTCGGTGGTGAACTACGGCGACACCTATGCCTTCCTCGGCTTCTACCTGGTCCGACCCGATCTGCGCGGACGTGGCTTCGGGATTGCCACGTGGCGAAAGGGGCTCACCCACGCGGGTGCCCGTGTGGTCGGGCTCGACGGGGTCGTGGACCAGCAGAGCAACTATCGCCGCAGCGGATTCGAACTCGCCTATCGTAGTGCGCGTTTCGGCGGTGTCGCGACCATGCCCGCACCGGACGGGACCGTTCGCGTCCTGCTGCCCGATGAGGTAGGTGATGTGCTCGCCTATGATGCGCGCTGCGTTCCCGCGGCCCGGCCCATGTTTCTGGCGCGTTGGCTGACCGAGCCGACACACCACACCTTCCTGCGGATCGTCGACGCGACCCTCACTGGATTCTGCACTGTCCGCCCCGCCCGCGACGGTTGGCGGGTCGGCCCGCTGTTCGCCGACACGGTCGACGACGCGCGCCAATTGCTCGCCGCGTGCGCGCGAGCCTCGGACGGCGCGTCACTGGCGGTTGATGTGCCACTGGGTAACGAACCGGCGGTGCTACTGGCCGAGACGGCAGGCCTCACACCCACGTTCGAGACCGCGCGCATGTACACCGGTGGCGTCCGAAACCATCTCCAGGACAGAGTTTTCGGTGTCACTTCCCTCGAACTCGGGTAAGGCCACAGGACACATCCTGATCTACGCGAGGCCGTCGCGCGCCTGTGTGGCGCGCCGCAACGGCGATTTCTAGGGGCCGTCGCAAGACGTGGTCAGTTGTTCAGGCCGCGAGTAGTTTATGCAAACGCTCGGCTGGGGTTTCCCAGCCGAGCGTTTTGCATGGTCGCCCGTTGAGCTGGCGCCTCCAAGCATGCGGTCATCGGGTTCACCGAATCGGTGCGTGACGAACTCACGGGCACCGGTGAGACCGTGACCGCGGTCCTGCCCTCGGCCGTGCGCACCGATCTGGTCGTCGGTGTGCAACTCGGCGGGGTGCTGCCAACCGTTAAGCCCGAACGCATCGCCGAAGCCATGGTCGCGTTTTGTCGCCACGGGCGCACCCTGGTCGCGGTGCCGGGTTGGATGCGCGTCCACGAATTGGCCGCCGCGGTCTTGCCCGACCGGGTTACGGCGGTCGTGCGCGGTCACCTCACCCGCGACCGGGTGCTGCACAGCCTCGACACCGGCGCCCGTGCCGACAACGACGCCCGCGTACGCCGCTACGCCGACACCGCTCTCTGACCTGACAAGGAAGTCAGCAATGACGCTGCGACACACATTCATCGGCGCGCTGAGCACCGCCCTGCTCATCTGCCCCGGCCTGCTCACCGTGCTCCCCGCACGAGCGGGGATGAGCCCGTCGACCGGACGTTCAGCGGCTGCCTCCACAGAAACCCCACAGTTTTGACCGGAATCAATGGGAATTCATGCGATTCGTTGCGAAGAGTCGTTTCTCGGAAACCCTTGGTACTGAGCACTATTCGGAACTGATGAGTAGGTTCTGGACAACTGGAACTCGCCCCAGGTGGTCGCAGGTTCAAATCCTGTGGGTCTGGTAGACCTGCACTTCTGTCTGGGTCCGGGCTGTTGTCCAGTTCTGCAACGCTGCTGATCGCCATCAGTTCGAACCTGCTGGTGTGAGGTCGGCGATGCCTTGCGCGGGTGGGCGACGAAGATCTGTGCGGTTGCGGGCAGTGCATCGGCGCCCGCAAGCGGGGGCTCGTCGGCTGCGGCCCGAGCGGTCCGGTCGTTGTCGGCGGTCAGCTGGTCGGGCGTCTCGCGCAACCGAGATCCGCGCGGCCTCTCGCCGATGCATTTTGCAGACGAAGAAGGCCCCGATCAAATGATCGAGGCCTTCTTTGCGTGTCCGGAGGGCGATTCGACCACTACGCACACCGACTGACCCAGCAGACGTCGTTGGTGGTGGGCTGACGCATGCGGTGGGGGAGGCCTGACACGGCCGGTTCCCACGGCAGGGCCGTGCCGGTACGCTGTGAACGCCAACCATTAGCTTGTATCAAGCCTGTGCGCGGCCGATTACCCAATCACGAACGCCCTGCACTCGTTACGAGCGCGGGGCGTTCGGCGTTGGTCAGTTGGGTTGGCCGGAGCGGAGAGAGCCGACGGCGGGCGGAGTACTCGTGTCGGAGCGTTGGCCGCAGCATATCGACCGATAAGTACTCCTCATTGGTGGTCGGCGGAGGTCCCGGCCGCACTGGGGCTTCGCCGAGGCCGCGCCTGGTGTGTTCTGAGAAGACTCTTCGCTAACGGAGGAACCTGTGGGCGTACTTGCTTGTCGCGCGCGGTGACATCGCCGATACCCGGGCTGTGTCGAGGTGCGCAAGCCCTGGTCGCCCGAATAGTCACATGTCACTTGGTTGCCGAGCCTCGGTACCGATCGCGGCTATTCGTTCGCAGCCGAGGTGGCGTCTTCTCGGTTGACCTGGCGGAAGCGTGGCGGCTGGAGGTATGAAGTGGCGGAGGCGCCTGGCTGGCCCGTCCTCTCCTGTTGCTGGCTGCGGTGGAGTTGGGCGGCGAGCTGGATGCCTTAGCCCACACGGCGCGCTCGTCATCGTCGGCGTACCGCAGGTACTCGCCGCGCTCGTCGGTATCGGCATGGAGGCGCCGCGTGATCCGCCGCAGGTCAGGGCGGAGCTGGACCTCGGTGAAGCGGTTCGGACGTCCGCGTGGCACCCCGCCATTGTGAAGCAGGAGTTTCAGCACGCCGAGCTGGCAGAAATTTCCGCTAGCGGCGTTGGGCGGGCGCTCTGTCCAGCCAACTCGCGGGGATGTCCATGTACAGCTCCATCGTCTGGTCCAGACCGAAGTGTTGCAGGTGGTGTGGAGGTCACTTGGGGGTGGTCAGGCGCGGGGATCGCGCCCGAGGTCGTTGATGACCTCCGCGCCGGGCAACTCCGCCAAAAGTTTGCCCTGCAGAAGCAGTTTCGAGCCACGCCGTCCCGAGCCGATGATCGCTACCGTCATCGACAGCACCCTCGGATCGACCAGCAGGCGCCAAGTGACGGGTAGCCCGATCGGGGTGATGGCACCGTATTCCATGCCGCTTTCGATGGTCGCTCTGTCCATGGGCAGAAACGACGGTCGGCGCACATCGAGGGTTCGTTTGGCGACTGTATTGATGTCGACGTGGGTGTCGGAGCGGACCACGCAGGCGGCCACGCGTTCCTCACCGCCGCGTTTGCCGGCGACGATCACGCAGTTCGCGCCGGTCGTCAGCGGCAGGTTGTAGGCCGTCATCATTGCTGCGGTGTCTGAGAACGCTGCATCGATTTCGACCACCGCGACATGCTCTGCGTGTGCCCAGCCAGCGATCGCCTCGGCGACCGGCTCGGCGAGAAGGTCCTGGTGAGAGGTCGCTGGCAACGATTTCAGATTCTCGACGAGTGGAAGGCTCAAGTGTGCTCCAAAGTGTTTGAATCGCAGGCTATTCGACGGCTGACTCGTGTCGGCCGGCTCCGCGCTCAGCGTGTTTGACGGCGCCGTCGTCAACTGTGATCTAGTGTCGAATGGGATGGTTAGGGTTTGGCGAAGCTGAAACAGGTTCCGCCACGACGAGATCTAGACTGCCGCCATGTGATAGGCCTCGACGAATACCGCTGAGATCGGGCGTCGTTTCGATACTCGAACACGTCGGCGGTGGGCCCACTTTCGTATGATCCGGATCCTTTCCGGGTGATCGTTGTGTGGTTGCTGCGCCGGGGTGATCGGGTCCATCATGCGGGCGAATGGTTTCCACGGCCCACGATGTTGCGCGACCGGACACCGTTAGCCATCGATTTCGTAGGTGACACAGTCCAGAGCGAACGACGACACGGTTTCCTCGGCGGTAGACGTGCTGTCGTAGTAGTCGACGAATTCCTCGATGACCTGACGCGCCATGGATTGCCTCCGATGTCGTCAAAGGTGAGCAGCAATGGGGCCCGGCACTGACTGTGGTTGATGGCGAGCGATGCGCCGCTAGCGCAGCCCCCCGCCGACGACCAAGACTTCGCCGGTGATCCAAGAGGCCGACTCCGAGGCGAGGAAGGTGACCGCGGGCGCGATGTCTTCGGGGACGCCGATGCGTCCGAGTGGGGTGATGCGGGTGATCTCGTCTCGGAATGACTTGGCGGAGAAGGCGCTGCGTTGCATCCCATGGGTTTGGGTCAATCCCGGGTTGACCGAGTTCACCCGGATCCCGCGCAAACCCAGTTCGTTGGCCAGCGTGCGGGTGATCGAGTCCACGGCGGCCTTGGTCGCGGTGTAGATCGTGGACTGGGCGGGGTGAAATGACGACACGCTCGAACCGATGTTGATGATGCTGCCGCCGTCGGCCATCAGCGAGCGCACCGACTCGCGGGTCACGAATGTCAGCCCGAAGACGTTCAGCGAGAACTGTCTGATGAATTCCTCTTCGGTGACCTCATCGATCGTGCCCATCTGGTAGACGCCGGCGTTGTTGACCAGGATGTCGAGCCGTTCGAGGTGATTGCGAAGTTCGGTGAACAACTGCTGGGCACCTGCGGCGCTGGAGACGTCACCGGCGATGGCGAACGCTGACCCGCCCGCATCGGTGATCCGTGCGACGACGTCGTCGGCCGAGGACTTGTCTGACGAGTAGTTGACCGCGACCGTGGCGCCGGCGGCCGCGAAATCCGCGGCGATCGCTGCGCCGATTCCCTTCGACGCGCCGGTCACCAGCGCGGTCTTTCCCTGTAGTGACATCACTGTTGAACCTTCCGAAATCAAGGAACGATAGGTTGAGAACCGAGCTCAGTGGGCATCTCCGGGGCCACTTCGAAAGCCGTTGAGCGCCAGAGGTACAAGCCTGTCCACGCTGTTCTCGGTGAGCGGGGCGTGTCCCGATATCAAGCGATAGACCAGAGGTCCGAAGAACATGTCGATCATGTCGTCACGGTCGATCGATTTCACAATCTCGCCCCGTGCCGCGGCACGATCCAGAATCGTGGCGAACCCGGCGCGCCGTTTGTCGAGGAAGTACTTGTGGAAGTAGACGCGGGCAGACGGTTCCTGAATGCACGAAGCGAGCAGCTGAGCGAACACCCCACCCAGATCGCTCGCATAGAAACGAACGATGCCTTTCAGGTAGATCGACAGATCCTGCACGACGTTGCCGGTATCGGGAACCGTCAAAGCGTCCTGCATCATCAGTCCGTACGACTTCGCGATGATCGCGGTCCGTGACGGCCAATGGTTGTAGAGGGTCACCTTGCTGATCCCTGCCCGTGCGGCGATCGCGTCGATCGTGGCCGCCGAATACCCTGCCTCCCGCAACAGTTCTTGCGTGGCGCGGATCGCCTTCTGATGAAGCATCGTGCTTCGCGGACCTGTGGGGGGCTTGAGCTCTTCGTCGTCGCCGGTCAATCGGACTCCTCTCTCTGTCGCTCCTGTGAGGGGTATCTGAGCGGAGCCCTACCTCACGTACACCCTGACTCCTCTCTCCTTGTTCGTAGTGCAGCAGTGCACCGGCGAGTGGAACACGGCCGTATCTGAACTGACCGTACAGTTCAGATACGGCCATGTCCACCGAAGGGTGAAGGTTCACCTGATGGCGGTTCGGCAACTCGCCATCCTGCGGCTCGGCGGTCGGAGCTTTGTGGTTGCCATCGCACCCCGCGTAATCGCAGGTATTGGGCTTACCCGTCCTGTGGCGCCGGGGTCGGACTCCTGCGTCGGCCAGATCTAGGGGGGCTTGACTATGGCGCAGGCCACTCCATAGAATAAAAGTGAAGTCACTTTCACTAATGGAGGAAGCCATGCAGCCGATGCAGCCCGTATGGATCGCCGACGGGACCCGGACCCCGTTCGGCAAGTTCGGTGGCAGTCTGCGGGAACTGTCCGTGATCGATATGGCCAAACAGACGCTCGAGTCGCTGTTGACTCGGACGCAGTGGCCGATCGACGACATCGACGAACTGATCGTCGGGATGGCGATGATCGAGGGCGGACTGATGGTGCCCGCCCGCCAACTCGCCTACGCCGCGGGACTGCCCGAGACGCTACCCACCCTCACCATCGACCGGGCATGTTGCTCGGGAATGGCCGCAGTCGGGCTGGGTGTGCGCGCGATTGGCGCAGGCGCGCGATCCGCGCTCACGATAGGCGTGGAATCGATGAGCCAGACGCCACGGCTGCTGCACGAGACCCGGTGGGGATCCAAACGCGGCGACCTGACCGTGGAAGATCTGCTGATGCTGCGCAACCCACTCGAGGGTGGGGTGTCTATCGCACGATCGGTCGGTCTCGAGGCGCAGGCCCGCGGGATAGGGCGTGAGGAGCAGGACAACTGGGCTCTGCAGAGTCATGAGCGCTACTTCAAGGCTCTGGCCGAAGGATACTTCCACGGCGAGGTGAGCGCTGTGTCGACTCCGCACGGAATCGTCGAGGTCGATGAGCAACCCCGTGCCGATACCAGCATCGAGAAGTTGTCGCGCCTGACACCGGTCTACGGCGGCCCGACGGTCACCGCGGGCAATGCTCCAGGTCTCAACGACGGTGCCGTCGCGCTCATGCTGGCTGGGGAACAGGCACTGTCGGGCAATGCCGTGACTCCGCTGGCGAAGGTGCACTCGTATCTGCAGACCGCGTCGACACCCACGTCATCGGTGTATCTGCCGGGGGTCGCGATCGGGCGCCTGATCGAAGAAGCCGGACTCACTGCTGGCGATATCTCCGTCATCGAGATCAACGAGGCCTTCGCCGCCACTGCGGTGGTGAGCACGAAGGCTTTGGCAGGCGGGGACTTCGCGCTGGAACGGGAGCTGGCCTCACGCACCAATGTCAACGGCGGAGCGGTAGCGCTGGGCCACCCCACCGGTGCGAGCGGTGCCCGGCTGGTGCTCACCGCCGCCCGTCAACTGCAACGGTCCGGCGGTCGCTGGGCAGTCGCCGCGATCTGCGGCGGATTCGGACAGACCGACGCGGTGCTGATCGAGGCAGCGCAGTGACACAATCATTAACGAGGTACGCGATGAAGCACACGATGCAGGATGTGCCGCTCACGGTCGATCAACTCTTCCGGCGCGTCGAGCGGTACTCCGCACACAAGACGATCACCGAGGCCCACAACGGCACGTTCGTGGAGACCTCGATCAGGCACTGGGCCCAGCGCACGCGCCGCCTCGCCGGTGCGCTCGCGGGCATGGCGTTGCCTGTCGGCACTCCGGTCGCGACGTTCGCCGCGAACACGATCCGTCACGTGGAGTTGAGCTACGCGGTGCCGGGGTCGGGGCTGGTACTGCATCCGATCAATGTTCGGCTGCCCGCGGATCAACTGACCTACATCCTCAACCATGCGCAGGACGCCGTCGTTTTCGTCGACCAGTCGCTCCTGGGCCGACTGATGCCGGTCCTGGCGAACACACCGAGCGTGCGCCGGGTCGTGGTGATGAACGACGAGGGTCCCACGGTGGACGTCGATCTGATCTCGGCGTCGCCGGTGCCGATCGAAGACTACGAAGAACTCATCGCCGCAGCGTACGCGATCGAACTGCAGGTGAGCGACGAGTCGTTGCCGGCGACCGTCTGCTACACCAGCGGCACCACGGGTAACCCCAAAGCGGTCGTCAACTCGCACCGGACTCTCTGGTTGCACACGATGTCGCTACTGCAGACCGATACCGCGGGGATCTGTGAGCGTGACACCGTCCTTCCGTTGGTGCCGATCTTTCACGCGAGCGCGTGGGGCTTGTGTTACGCGGCGCTGACCGCCGGTGCCGATCTCGTGCTGCCGGGATCCGACCTGAGTGGGTTGTCGGTCGCGCGACTGATGGAGCAGCGCCGGGTCACGTTCTCCACTGCCGTACCGACGGTGTGGTCGCGGGTTCTGCCCGAACTTCGAGATCGTGACACATCCGCTGTTCGGATGCTGTGTTCCGGCGGATCCGCAGTGCCGGTACGGCTTTCGGAGCTGTGTCGGGAACTGACCGGCAATCCGATCGTCCAGGTGTGGGGAATGACCGAGACGAATGCGTTCGCGGCGATGACCCGGGTGCGTTCCCATCTCGATCCGACCGATCTCGCGACAGCGCACACGGTCTCGCAATCGCAGGGAATCGCCAGCCCCGGTGTCGAATTCCGCATCGTCGGTGAGGATGACGACCGCGAGCTCGAGTGGGACGGAGTCGCCGTGGGTGAATTGCAGTGCCGCGGGCCATGGGTGACAGCCGGGTATCACGGTGACACCGTGCAGCACGCCTCCACACCGGATGGCTGGTTTCGTACCGGCGACACCGCGGTGATCGACCCCGACGGATACATCCGGTTGCGCGACCGGCTCAAGGACCTGATCAAATCCGGTGGCGAATGGATCTCCTCGCTCGAACTCGAAGTCGCGATCCAACGGTATCCGGGTGTCGAGTCCGTCGCCGTCATCGGAGTGCCCTCCGAGCGCTGGGACGAAAGACCCATCGCGTGTGTGGTCCCGATGGCCGGCGGCAGTGTCGATGCGCGCGAACTCTTGGCGTGGCTGCGCCCGCAGGTAGCGAAGTTCTGCGTTCCCGACGAGGTCCATCTGTTGGTCGAACTTCCCATGACCAGCGTCGGAAAGATCGACAAGAAGGCGCTGCGCGCACTGTACGCATCGCAGACGCGTCGATAGCACCGGCCCCGAACGCCGCTGCGTTTCATATTCAATTGTTCAGGGAGCCAATCATGGTCGACTTCGACAAACATGGCCGCATCGCGGTGATAACACTCGATCGCCCGACGGTACGCAATGCCATCGATCACGCTGACGCCGAAGCGATCGAAGAGCTAATCGATGCCATCGAACTCGATGACACCATCTGGGTATCTGTCATCACCGGCACCGGCCCGGTGTTCTGCTCCGGCGCCAACTTGAAAGCCATCGCCGATGGCGGAAGCCCCGCGAAAACGGTTCGCGGTGGTTTCGCCGGACTCGTCGCGCGGGCGCGATCCAAACCGCTGATCGCCGCGGTGAACGGTCCGGCCATCGCCGGCGGCTGCGAAATCGTGCTGGCGTGTGACCTGGTGGTCTCCTCGACAACCGCGTCGTTCGGTCTTTCCGAGGTCAAGCGTTCGATGGTCGCCGCTGGTGGCGGGCTCTATCACCTGCCCCAGGTGCTGCCGCGCAACGTCGCCATGGAACTCGCGCTGACCGGCGACCCGATCACCGCCCACCGTGCCTATCAGCTCGGACTGGTCAACGATCTCGTCGAACCGGAAGGCCTGATGGAGGCGGCGTTCGGTCTGGCCGACCGGATCACGGCCAACGCTCCGCTGGCGGTCCGGCACGCCAGAACCGTCCTGCGACAAGGGATGAACCTCGACGCCGCCGAAGCGATGGCGCTGGGGGAGCAGACCATGGAGATGATCCGAGAGACCGAAGATTTCAGCGAAGGCGCTCGCGCGTTCCTCGAGAAGCGACCGCCGCAGTGGGTCGGTCGCTGACCGATCGACCCGGCGCACCGCGCCGCCGATAGATTCGCGGCCCGATCACAGGGGTCGCACATTCCACCCGACAAACCAGGGTTCCTTTGTTGTACCCGAAAAAGGATACGAAATGCCTTCCCCGCAAACACCTTTCGAGCTTTTCGGTATCGCCGGACTTATTTCCGAAACCGACGCCGCAGTGCAAGACACAGTCCGTAAATACGCCGAAGCCGAGCTGCGTCCCCGTGTGGCCGAATGGTACGAATCCGGTGATGTCCCGGTCCGCGAGCTCGCCGCGCAACTCGGCGAACTCGGTGTGCTCGGCATGCACCTGGACGGCTACGGCTGCCAGGGAACAAGCGCCACCGCCTACGGCCTGGCCTGCCTCGAGCTCGAGGCCGTCGACTCCGGCTTGCGCACACTGGTATCGGTGCAGGGCTCGCTGGCCATGTACGCGATCTGGAAATGGGGCTCGCCGGAACAGAAGACCACTTGGCTGCCACCGATGGCGCGGGGCACGGCCATCGGATGTTTCGGACTGACCGAACCCGAATTCGGTTCCGACCCGGCTGGTATGCGCACCTTCGCGCGCCGCGACAACGGTGACTGGGTGCTCAACGGCACCAAGAAGTGGATCACCAACGGGTCGGTCGCCGATGTCGCCATCGTGTGGGCGCACACCGACGACGCCATCCGCGGCTTCGTGGTCCCCACCGACACACCAGGATTCTCGGCCAACCCGATCAGCGGCAAGCTCTCGCTGCGGGCGTCGGTGACCAGCGAGCTCATCCTCGACGACGTCCGACTGCCCGACACCGCGGTACTGCCGTCGGCGACCGGACTCGGCGGTCCGCTCGCGTGCCTCAACGAAGCGAGGTTCGGGATCGTCTTCGGCGCGCTCGGCGCCGCACGCGACAGTCTCGACGCGACCATCGCCTACACAATCGAGCGGGAAATCTTCGGAAAGCCGCTTGCCGCCTATCAAGCGACACAATTGAAGCTGAGCAACATGACCCTGAAACTGGGCACCGCCATGCTCTTGGCGCTCCAATTGGGTCGGCTCAAAGACAGGGGAGAATTGCGCCCCGAACAGATCAGCCTCGGCAAGCTGAACAGCGTTCGCGAGGCCATCGACATCGTGCGCGAATGCCGTCCGATCTTCGGCGCCAACGGCATCACGCTCGACTATCCCGCCTTGCGACACGCGAACAACCTCGAGTCGGTCATGACCTACGAAGGTACCGCGGAAATACATCAATTGACCATCGGCCGAGCTCTTTCCGGTCAGCAAGCATTTCGCTGACTCCACCTCCGAAACTCTCGCACCACCCTTTCTTTCTTGGAGATTGCAATGACGGAATATCCAAAATTCGAGGTCAGCGACGAAAAGATGTCGTCCTACCAATGGACAGCGATCGGGGTATGCGTCGTGCTGAACATGCTCGACGGTTTCGACATACTCGTGATGGCCTTCACCGCGAACTCGGTCAAGGCCGAATGGGGTCTGTCCGCCGGCCAGCTCGGTGTCCTACTGAGCGCCGGCCTGCTCGGCATGGCGATCGGCGCGCTGTTCATCGCACCGTGGGGTGACCGGATCGGGCGTCGGAAACTCGTCATGTCCTGCGTGGGCATCGCCACCGTCGGGATGATCGGCGCCGCGCTGGCCCAGGACGAAGTCCAGTTGGGGCTGATGCGAGTCCTGACCGGGCTCGGGGTGGGCGGGCTGCTGTCGTGCACCAACGTGCTCGCCAGCGAATACTCCTCGCCTCGCTGGCGTGGGCTCGCTGTGAGCCTGCAGACCACTGGATTCACCGTCGGCGCCACCATCGGCGGCTTGGCAGCGGTGTTCCTGATCGACAGCTGGGGATGGCGGTCGGTGTTCTTCGTCGGAGCCGGGCTTTCACTCTCATCGCTGATCCTGGTGATGTGGCGCCTGCCCGAATCCGTCGACTTCCTCCTCGACAGCGGTGCCGCCGACGCACTCGAGCGCATCAACCAGATCGCTCACCGCGCGGGCATGGCGCCGTTGTCCTCGCTGCCGACTCGGGCACCGAAACTCGCGACAACTCAGGCCCGATTCCCCGCATTGCTGTCTCCTGCATTGCGCCGCGAAACCATGACCTTGTGGCTGCTTTTCCTGATCATGTTGTTCACCTATTACTTCGTCACCAGCTGGAGCCCGCAACTGCTGATCACCGCCGGGATGTCACCCAGCCGCGGTCTCACCGGCGGTGTTCTGCTCAACATCGGCGGCGTGATCGGCACTCTGTTGTTCGGATTCCTGTCCGCTCGGGTTCCTGTCGGTCGGGTCCTGGCCGCTGCGATGTTCGTGACCGTCGCTCTGTTGGCGGCGTTTCCCGCGACCTTGTCGAGTCTGGGGATCGCGTTGCTGAGCGGACTGCTCATGGGCATGTGCATCAGTGGCTGTATCGCGGGCCTGCTCGCCACCGCGGCGCTGGCTTACCCGACACACATTCGCGCGACCGGCGTCGGTAGCGCTATCGGGATCGGTCGTGCCGGAGCGATCGCTTCACCGTTGATAGTCGGAGCTCTGATCGACGAGGGCTGGACCCCGGCGCACCTCTATGTCGCGGCCGCAGCACTTGTGCTGGTTGCCGCAGGAGCAGCACTGACACTTCGATCCAGCGGTCCCGCCCCTGGATCGGAACCGCCGACAGTGACCGCGACCGCAGCGGCGCCGACGACCACCTGAGCACGCGATCCGCACCTGATGAAGCCCATAGAACCCAACCGAACAGGAGCCCCATGATCTCCAAGAATCTCGCCGCTGCCGCCGGGATTGCACTGTCACTCGCCGGCGCAGCGACGACCGTGTCCGCCGAACCCGCGCCCCCGCCGCCGGTGAACGTCGATCTCGCGCCAGGCGTCAACTACACCGCCTACAAGGACGGAAGCGCCGCGGTGATCACCGTGAGCGACGGGACGCTGATCGTCGACAACGGGCAGTTCCAGATCCGCGATCGTGCCGGTCGCGTGCTGGCCGGAGTTCCGCTGGAATTCACCATCGACGACATCGTGTTTCCGATCGACACCAAGCTGGACGGCAACACCGCCACATTGACGCCGTCGCTGGACACCGCTCGTGCCCACTACAAGCCCGTCGCATTGCCATTCGAGGACCAGGCGCCGTGGAAATCCGCCTACGACCGTGAAGTCGCTGCGTGGAATCGGATGACCTCGACCATCAGCATGGGAGCCGGAATCGGCGCCATCGTCGGGGCGGTGGCGTCCGGCACCCTGGGCTGTCTGCTCGGCGGTGCCGCAGGTGCCGTGCTGACCGGCCCCTTGGCGACCCTGTTCGGAGCGGGCCCGCTGGCAGGTTGCCTGATCGGCGCAGCCGCCCTCGCTCCGATCGGTGTCCTTGTCGGGGCGATGTTCGTCGGCGCGCCGGTGGCGATAGCCGCGTTCATCCAGTACTCCGCAACGGTGAACGCCCCCTTCACTCCGACCAAGTAGACGGGCAACGCTCGCGCCACGATCGAACCGCACACTCCAGCCGCTCGGGCATCCCGCAAGGGCTGTCCGAGCGGCGCTCCGGTTTCCGGGGCAGCGACCTCCTCCGGATCTGCGTGTGATGGGGCCCCGGGTTGTGCCGGGTTGCGCACCATCGGGTTTCGGTGGCCGCTGATAGACTGAACACGGTTCAGATGTCTTTCGACAGCGGGAGGGTGAGAAATGGCGGCGTTCGTGGCCGTATCGAAGCCGAGGACGCGTTCCGCGCCGACCAAAAAGGGTCAAGAAACGAGAGCGCGCATTCTCGCCGCCGGCCGTGAAGTACTCAGCGAACGAGGATACTTCGGTGCCACCGTCGCCGAGATCGCGGAGAAGAGTTCGCTCTCACTCGGTGCTATCTACCGCTATTTCGCCAACAAAGACCTGATCTTCTTGGAAATCCTCGAGGAAGTCACCGAGGAACTGTTCACCGCGGTGAGCGGCAGCTGGGTCAAGGGCAGCGAATTGGAGTCGCTGCGAGAATCGTCGCGGCGATACCTCACGACCTACTACGACAATCGGCGCCTCATCGCGGGACTGATCGAGATGTCCGCCGCTGTTCCCGAATGTGCCGAACGTTGGTGGAACCTCAAGCGACAAACCTTCCGCCGCAAGGAACTCTACCTACGTCGACATCTGCCTGCCGGCAACTTGAACCCAGAATATGCCTCGGTTGCCCTGGCCACCATGGTCGACCAACTGGCATTCCATTGGTATGTGGAGTCCGAGAAGTATGGGGGAGAAGTCCCGACCATCGACGAAGCGGCCGAGACGGTAAGTCTGATCTGGTACCGCAGCATCTACGCCGACAACGTCGGCGCAGATGCTGATCTCAGCTGACTGCAGGCCTCGTCACTACGCGCCGCAGTCGCGTTTCCGATCATGATGGGCCGTGGCTGGCCGAGTTCGTCACCAACCCCGCTCGTGGTCGGTTGCCGGGAACCCGGAGCTGCAACACCGTCGTCGGAGGCATTCCGACAAGCGGAGCCCGGCCACGAAAAGCATTGAACTGCAAGATCTTCCGTCGCACGGTTTCGATCAAAACCGGATACGGGCGACGGCCGTGCATGTGGACTTCCACCTGACGGCGTGGATATGAATGCTCGCCTACTGGTCACTCCGCCGGGAACCAACGCGTGCGACTGTAGATCGCCCGCTCACGTCGACCGGAATTACTGCGGGTTCTGCTCGAGAACTGTTCTCGCATGCCGCGCACGTTGTTCCTGCGGACTGTCGGACGGGTAGTGGTCGCACGCTCGCGGCCGATAGCCGGGTTGGAGCCACGCTCGAGAACGCCTGATCCTGGGCGCCTCGGTCGCGACCACCGGTCGAGAACGCGGGGCATCGGCAGTGGAGCCAGTGCCGTCGTCGATCGGCCGCTTGCAAGTCGACGAAAGGGCGGCACGGTCTTCATCGCTTGGACTCGACGGTCCTCTGATTCGATATGCCAGTGGCAGGCGAGCCGATCGACGGGGCCGGCGCGGCGTACTCGGACTCGTGTTCGAGTGAGGATGGGGCCGACGCATCTGCGGCCACGACGCGTGGCCTCATCCGAGTCGGTCCACGTCGCAGATGGTTTGGTCAACAGGTTTGTCGAGGTCGTGGTGCGGCAGTGTTCTCGACGGCAGCGTCGTTTGTAGACGGGCCGCCGAAGCCAGGTGGCGAAAGCGGGCGGACCAGCCTTCGGATGAAGGCTGGTCCACGTTGGTAGTTGGGGGAGGCTGTCGGGTTACCCCTCAGGCTGGAGGTGTGGGACCCGGGCATGTCCCGGGGCCCAGCTCGAACTCACCCGGGCCGCGCTCGGCACCGAGCTGGTCCACCCCCGCGTCTGCCTCGACGTCGACGCGGCTTTGCG